>NZ_JABAEF010000009.1 GCF_023701945.1 Rhizobium sp. CG5 | reverse complement strand
CCGGATCGCTCGAAACATCCTCCAGAGCATCGACGGCCCAAAGATTCCGATCAGCCATCGCATCAAGAAATGCGCCTGGAACGACGACTATCTCATCACCGCTCTCGGCCATATGCGATAGCCCTGCCCCTTGAGGGGGAGGGCCTAACCCAGCCTTGCCCTTGGTGATCGAGCCGAAACGTGGCCGTGAGTCTTCTCCCCCCTTGTGGGGGAGATGGCCGGCAGGCCAGAGAGGGACTTTTTTTGATCCGACTACACCTTGCCCGCCTCCCAGCCGAGCATGGCGCGTTTGCGGGTCAGGCCCCAGTGGTAGCCGGTGAGCGCGCCGCTCTTGCCGAGCGCCCGGTGGCAGGGCA
Organism: Rhizobium sp. CG5; assembly: GCF_023701945.1. Lineage (GTDB taxonomy): Bacteria > Pseudomonadota > Alphaproteobacteria > Rhizobiales > Rhizobiaceae > Allorhizobium. The sequence goes on along the minus strand of NZ_JABAEF010000009.1, from coordinate 261,772 downwards.
CCACGAAGGAGATCGGATTGCGGCCGACAGCAGCCCCGACCGCGCGGCTGGCCGTCGGCTGGCCGATCTGCTGGGCGATGTCGGAATAGGTGACGGCGCGGCCGAGCGGAATGCGCAGCAGGCTCTGCCAGACCCGCACCTGGAAATCCGAGCCGATCAGCACGACGCGCAACGGTTCCTCCTGCGACCAGCGACCGGGATCGAACACCCGGGCCGCATAGGGCGCGGTGGCGATCTGGTCGGCCGCGAATTCGGCATTGGGCCAGCGGCAGGCCATGTCGTCGTAACAGGCCTTTTCGCCGCCGGCATCGGCAAAGGCAAGGCCGGCGAGGCCACGATCGGTCGCCATGACCAGCGCCTGGCCGAAAGGCGACGGATGAAAGCCGTAGCGGATGGTCAGCCCCATACCTTTCGACTTCCACTCGCCGGGCGACATCGCCTCATGGGTGACGAACAGGTCATGCAGCCGGCCGGGGCCGGACAGGCCAAGTTCAATCGAGGTCTCCAGCAAAGGCAGGTCTTCCTGCCGCAGCAGCCGCTTGGCGTGATCGAGCGTCACCGCCTGCAGGAAGGCTTTCGGCGACAGGCCGGCCCAGCGGGTAAAGGTCTTCTGCAATTGGGTCGGCGACTGGCGCAGCGCCGAAGCGATCGTCTCCAGCGACGGCTGGCTCTGGTATTCGACCGTCAGCATCTCGATGACGCGGCGAACGGTCTCGTAATCATCGCCGTCGGGCGTGATGTCGGTGGTGGCGGACAGGTCGATCTGTTGGGCAAGGGTCATAGTGCAGTCCTCTATCGTCGGAGGACTTCACCACGGACCGCCAGCCCGCGCCACCCGATTCTTGCCACAGCTAGAGCCTCAGATGCGCTGCTTCACCGTGGCCAGCGCCAAGCGGAAGGCCTTGGCGAAACTTTCGCGATCGTCCGGATTGAGAAACGAACCGACATCGGTGCGCCGTCCCTCGCCGGTCACCAGCATCGAGGTAATGCCGATCTCCTCGTGGCGACGCACGAAGAAGCGTGCCCAGAACGGATTGAACCGATGCTCGGTCATGCGGCCCGACGGCGTGAACTTGCGAATCAAAAGACGGCTGCGCGACACCACCACTTCCTCCCGCGCCCGTCCGGAGCGGTAGTTCAGCAGAAAGGCGCCATAGAGCAGCAGGAAATCGAGGCCGAAGAACAGGCCGATCGGCCAGGCGCCGGTCATCACGAAAAACAGGGCGTGGAGGAGGCAGACGCTGCCGGTCAACAGCAGCAGGATGCGGAAGCCTTTGCGCCCGAGCGAGCGGTGCGGCACGAGTTCGGCTGCAAAAATCGGTTGTTCGATGGTCTGGTCCACGTTGCCTTCCCTTGTCGTGCGCGATTATAGATTGAGGATGACGGTTCCCATCAAGAAATCCAGCACCGAAACTTTGAAAAAGTCAAATCCCGCCGCCGTTCGAAAGAAGCGGGCGCCGCGCAGCGCCTATTCCAAGGCCGAGCTGGACGAGATCTTCCGGCGTTTCTCGATCCAGCGGCCCGAGCCGAAGGGCGAGCTGGAGCATGTCAATCCGTTCACGCTGATCGTCGCGGTGGCGCTATCGGCCCAGGCCACCGATGCCGGCGTCAACAAGGCGACCCGTGCCCTGTTCAAGGTGGCCGACACGCCGGAAAAGATGCTGGCGCTCGGCGAAGACACGGTGCGCGACTATATCAAGACCATCGGCCTCTACCGCAACAAGGCCAAGAACGTCATTGCGCTGTGTCGCCGGCTGATCGACGAGTATGGCGGCGAAGTGCCGATGAGCCGCGAGGAGCTGGTGACACTGCCCGGCGTCGGCCGCAAGACTGCCAATGTGGTGATGTCCATGGCCTTTGGTATCCCCACTATGGCTGTCGATACCCATGTCTTCCGCATTGCCAATCGCATCAGGCTGGCGCCCGGCAAGACGCCGGACGAGGTGGAGGACGGGCTGATGCGCGTGATCCCGAAACCCTACCTGTTCCACGCCCATCACTGGCTGATCCTGCATGGCCGTTACTGCTGCAAGGCCCGCAAGCCGGAATGCGAGCGCTGCGTGATCGCCGACATCTGCAAATCGCCGGAAAAGACCTGCGACGTGCCGGCCCCGCTGGTCGAGCTACCGGCGCAGCTGATCGGCGAATAGCGGATCCTTCTTCGACAGCAGCTTGTGCAGATGCACCATCATGCCGGCGGCAAACAGCGGCGTCAGCAGATTGACGATCGGAATGGCCAGGAAGGCCGAGATCACCAGCCCGCCGACGAAGACGGTGCCGGAATGCTTGGAGCGGAACAGCCGCGCTTCGGTCGGCGTGCGGAAGCGCATCGCGGCGAATTCGAAGAATTCCCGGCCGAGCAGATAGCCGTTGACCAGGAAGAAGGCGATGATGTTGATGCCCGGCACGAAGAGCAGAAACAGCGCGATGATATTGCCGATCAGCACGACGCCGAAGAATTTCAGCGACGACAGAAGCGCGTCTCCAAGCGGCATGGCCATGCCCGGCGGATCATTGGGATAATCCCGCTTTTCCAGAACCTCGGCCACATCGTCGAGGAACAGGCCGGCAATGATCGCCGTCACCGAGGACAGCAGCAGCGCCAAGGCCAGCGCCAACCCGATGCTCGCCAGAATGCCGAACAGGAATGTCAGCCATCCCGCCCATCCCGGCATGCCGGTAAAGATCCCGTCGAACATCGGCAGGATGAAGCTGACGAAAAATCCCCGCAGCGTGAACCATAAGCCGATCAGAACGACCAGTGTGAGGCCGATGACCTTCCAGAACACCGAGCGGGTCTCGGGCGCCAAAAGATTGGACAATGCAAGCCTTGCCGCGTCTAGTATCATGTCTGGTCTCCGTTCGACAGCAAGGCTGATGTAGGTTCGCCATGCGGGCCGGGCAAGGGCGCCAGGATGCCGCAGTTTTATCGGCAAGGGGAACGACGACGTCAGGCCACCCAGGAAGCTTGGCTATGTTCCATGCGCTGCAGCAGCTGGCGGCACAGGGCATCGTCGAGATCGGCGCCCTGCTGGAGGACCTGACGGGCCGCATCCGGCTCGGGCGGATCGGCATGGAAGCCGTAGAATTCGCCGAGCGCCGACAGGGCTGCGAGATCGCCGGCGGCAAGCGCATCCTCAAGCAGCACCCGTGCCTGGGCAAGATCCACCGGACCGCCGATGCCCTTCATCAGGAAGCGGCCGAGATTGATCATCGCGATGGTATGGCCGTTGCGCGCCGCCATGGCGAACCAATGCCGGGCCTGCTGATGGTTCTCGCTGACCTCCGCCGCTCCCGTCGCAGCGGCCACCGCCATCTGGAACTGTGCGGCCGTATCGCCGCAAAGGGCGGCCTTTTCGAGCCAGAACAGCGCCTCGACCGCATCCGCTACGACATCGATCCCGTGCCGATAGCGCTGCTCCAGATCGCGGCAGGCCCGCCGGTCCCCCATGCGTCCCAGCGTCGACAGCCAGCGGATGCCGCGGCCCTTGTCGGTATCAGTTCGTCCGGATGCGAGATAGTATTTCGCCAGCTCCTCGATCGAGGCGCGATAGCCTTTGACGGCGCAGGAGTGCAAAAGCCGCAGCGCGCCGCGTTGATCCTGTTCGCCGCCCAGACCTTTCAGCAATTGCAGGGCCAGATAGTGCCGGGCCGTCAGGTTGCCGCCGTCAGACGCAATCCGGAAATGCAGCCGTGCCGCCAGATAGTCCGGTTCGCCGACATGACCGCCGGCCAGAAGCGTTCCAAGACCAAGATGCGCCTCGATCTGGCCCGCCGCAGCGGCCGGACGATAATAGCCAAGCGCCGTCTGGGCGCAGACCTCGCCGCCGATCCCGGAGGCATAGAGATAGCCGGCCAGCGCCATTCCGTCGATATTGCCGACCTCTGCGGCTTTCAGCGCATAGGCCCGTGCCGCCTCGGGCTCGGCGGTCAGTCTCGCAGCCCCCCGATAGAGCCTGGCGGCGGCCGGCGAGGAGCCGAGCGCCGGATGCGGCGTCAGAAGATAAAGCCGGGCGAGCAGCGCCATTGCGGGCACGCAGCCCGCGTCGGCTGCTGATTTCGCCCAATGGCGCGCCATCGACAGGTCGCAGATCACGCCCTTGCCGCTTTCGTAAAGCCGGGCCAGTTCATAGGCTGCCTCGGCATGCCCGGCCTTGGCCGCACGGGTCAAAAGGCCCGCGGCCTGCGCTCTTCGTCCCGCGGCAAGCTTTGCCTTGGCGCGGCGAAACCGGAAGGCGGCCGCCCATTGGATGGTAACCCCGGGAGAAAGCGTCATGGCTCCCGCATGCCTTCCGTCACCACCGGAACGACGCGGTCGAACAGATAGGCCGCCACGGTCTGGTCGCCGACGACAACGTCCGCCGTCAGCGTCATGCCGGCAATCAGCCGGAAGTCGGACGGATGGGTCTTCAAGGTCGGATCGGTGATGTCGATCTTGGCCAGATAGACGGAGCGGTCGGCGCTATTGCCCTGCGACACCGTCAGGCTGTCGGCGCTGATCGTGCGGACCCGGCCGCGCAGCGAGCCGTGGCGCGCATAGGGCCAGGCATCGAGCTTGATCTCGACCTCCTGGCCGACCTGGATATAGCCCTGCTCCTGGGTGGAGATTTCCGCCTCGACCTCGAGGGCCGAATCCGCCGGCACCAGGATGAACATCTTCTGCGCCGTCTCGACCACCGAGCCGATCGAGATGTCACCGATCTGCAGCACCACCGCATCCTGCGGCGCGCGAAGGCCGATCAGGTCATGGCGCTTGTCGGCCTTGGCGAGCTGTTCCAGCGCCGAGTTGAGCTTGCCCTCCTGGGTGACCAGCATGGACATGGCGTCGGACCGCCATTGCTGGACATAGTTCTCTTCCTGAGCCTTCAGGGCGCCTAGCTCGTGCACATTGCTCTGCAATTGTCCGTCAAGCTCCGCGACCGTGCTTTGCACGTCGAGCCTGAGGTCGGCCGCCTGCAGCGCCTCGGCGCGGCTGGCAAACTTCTTCTTGACCAGCTCGGCCTTCATCGCCTCGCTTTCTTCGCTCAGTGCCAACCGCTGGCGATAGAGGTCGAGCTCCGATTGCAGCTGCGCCCGATTGGTGGAAAGAGCCGCCGACCGGCTGCGATAGCTCTCAAGCGCTGCCTGGTACTGGGACCGCCGCGCCTGGAAAAACCGCCGCTGCAGCAGGCTGAAACTGTCGCCGTCAGTGGGAAGATAGTCGGTGCCGTCGATCTCGCTGCGCAGCCGCAGCACCTCTGCCGTGAGGCTGGCCACTTCGCGGCGAACGGTGGTCTGGTCGGCCTGCGAGAAGGTCGGATCGAGCGTCGCCAGCATGTCGCCGGCCTTGACCACCTGTCCTTCGCGCACATCGATCTGCCGGACGATCGACGTCTCTAACGGCTGCACGACGATATGCGGCGCCTGCGAGGCGACACGGCCCTTGGTGCTCACCACCCGCTCGATCGGCATGACCACGGCAAGGCCGATGGCGCAGGCGATCAGGGCGGCAAGGGCCGTAATTGTCAGCCGCGCGCTGCGCGGCGGCGTCGCATGCAGGATGCCGGCGCTTTCCGACAGGAACTCCGCCGTCGTGCGCACCGCATAGCGGTGTTCGTCAGGCGACAGCGATAAGGTCTTGGTCATGGTCAATTCCTGGGCCGAGATGCCGGTTCTGCTGGTTCCACAAATGGCGATAGTCGGTCGAACGGCGCAGCAATTCGCCATGGGTGCCGCAATCCTTGAGCTGCCCGCGATCAAGCACCAGGATCTGGTCGCAATCGACCAGCGAGGAGAGCCGGTGCGAGATCATCAGCACGGTGCGCCCGGCGGCAATGCGCTGCAGGTTGCGCAGGATGATCGCCTCGCTTTCGGGATCGAGCGCGCTGGTCGCCTCATCAAAGACCAGGACCGGCGGATTGGCGACAAGGGCGCGGGCGATCGCCAGGCGCTGGCGCTGGCCACCGGAGAGATTGCTGGCATGCTCCTCCAGCATCGTGTCGTAGCCGCGCGGCAGCCGCTCGATGAATTCGTCGGCGCCGGCCAATTGCGCCGCCTCGACCATTTCCTCCGGCGACGCGTCGGGCTTGCCGACCAGGATATTGTCGCGGATCGAGCCGCGGAACAGAAAACTGTCCTGCAGCACGACGCCGATATGGGTGCGCAGATGGTAGAGTTCGATCTCGCGCAGCTCGACGCCATCGATGCGGATAAGTCCGCTATAATTCTGGTGCAGCCCCTGCAGGAGCCGGGTGATCGTCGTCTTGCCCGAACCGCTGCGGCCCATCACGCCGACGATGCTGCCCGACTTGATGCCGAAGCTGACCGCATCGAGCGCCGGCGAGGCCGTGCCGGGATAGGCGAACCTTACCCCTTCGAACTCGATGCGCCCGGCGATCTTCGGCCGCACGCCCGCCTCGCGCCGCGCCTCGGGCGCTACATTGACGATCGACGCCACCTGCTTGAGCGCACCGCGCGCCTCTTCCAGCTGCTGCATCATGCCCGCCATCTGCACCATCGGCTGGGTGGCGCGCATGGCGATCATGGTGAAGGCGACCAGCGTTCCGGTCATCACCGCCTGCTGGTCGGTGATCGCCATATAGGCGCCGATGCACAGCGACCCGGCATAGATCAGCTTTTCGAGCGGCGCCAGCAGGGTCTGCGGCTGGTTGGCGAGCGTCAGCAGTTCCGTCTGCCGCTTGACCGATTCGGCCACCCGCTGGTCCCATTCGCGCCGTTTCCGGCCTTCGAGCGCCAGCGACTTGATGGTGCGGATGCCGTTGATCGTCTCGATCAGCATCGACGTGCGGCGGTGCTCGCTGTTCATCACCTCGCCATAGGCGCGGCGCACAGGTCCCATATAGGCAAACAGCACGAGGCTCATCAGCACGGCAATGCCGATCACCCAGAAGGTCAGCGCCGGGCTCAGCATGAACATCGCCGGGACGAGGACCAGCAGAGACAGCATGTCGAGCATCGCGCCGAACAGCTGGCCGGTGATGAAGGTTCGCAGCCGCCGTGCCTCGCCGAGCCGGTGCACGATGCCGCCGGTGGCATTCTGCTCGAAGAACTCGATGGGCAGCCGCGACAGCCGGTCGAAGATATGCAGATTGACCCGCACCTCGAGCTTGGCCGTGGCAATCGCCGTGACCGAGCGCCGGAGATAGCCGAGCACCATGTCGAAGACCAGCACGACGGCAATCGCCAGCGCCATCAGCGTCAGGGTCGACACCCGGTGATGGACGAGAACCCGGTCGATGACCACCATGTAGAGCAGCGACGGCACGATCGCCAGGACGCCGAGCGCCATGGCGGAAATGAAGATATCGCGGACCAGCCGCTTTTCCCGGAACACCTGCCGGGCAAGCCAGGAGAAGCTGAAATCCTCCTGCTCGGCCTCGACGGCCGCCTCTTTCTTCAACAGCAGCACCGAGCCGTCCCAGGCTTCGGTCAGGCGCAACTCGTCGACCACAAGCCGTGGCGCGCGCGGATCGGCCGGATCGCGCAACACCATCTGCGGCGTGTCGCGATCGTCGATGAAGCGGTCGAAGACCAAGATGGTGCCGTCCCTGAGCCGGATCAGCGCCGAAACGTCGCCTTCAAGGCGTGTGAGGATCTTCCAGGACAGGCGGATCGGCTTGGCTTTCAGGCCGTGTTCGGCAGCAATCTGCGCCAGAGCAGCAAAACTCGGATTGAACCCCTGATCGCCGTAGTCTCGATGCAACTGCTCGACCGACAGCGACAGCCCAAGCCGTTGCGCTGCCACAACCAATGCAGCAAAAGCGGACCCGGCATTGTCTTGCGCCGCCAAATCCCTTTCCTGACCATCCATGGAACGAACCTCACCCTAATTGCAGCTGCCGCAACAGCAGCCCATGCGCACCCGTAAAGGGGACACACCAAGCCGTTTCGAGACGGACTGATGGCCCCAACAGAGCCGACCCTAGGCAGGCAAGCTTTCGCGATGCTGGAGTGATCGGCCTTTCTGCGGGAATAACGGCCTCGCCCAAGCCACGGTGCATAACCGCCAGGCCCAGCGATCATGCGATTCCCTTCGGCCATCAAGCACACTAGGTTCGAAGGGCCGAGAATCAGATCGCCCGACAGCACAAAAAACAGAAGCCAAAGCCATGACCGCACCAAGCCGGAAAAAGCCGATCATCATCCACTGGGGCATTTCCAGCTTTTTCGGATGGGGGATTTACGGCCTCAATCTGGCGCTCAACTGGTCGAACGATCCGGAGCTGGAGCCGGCCAGTTCCTTCCCGCTGCAGAAGGACCAGATCGTCGTCGACCCTTTGCGGCAAAGGGCGCTGGCCGGTTTTACCGCAAGCTCGGCCGACCTGGTCCGCAAACTTCAGGAAAACGCCGGCAAGCAGATCTCGGTCAATGTTCCGGTGCTGGGCGCGCTCGGCAACGATTTCCAGATGGCATCCGGCGCCCACAATGTAACGCTTTCCGGCAGCCCGACCATCGGCGTGGTGTTTTTCGAACTGCCGCAACTGAGCAGCCAGACGCTGGAGCGCGCCCGCGCCCTGCCGCTGATCGTCGCCGGCTCGACCTGGAACGAGGACATCCTGCGCGCCCACGGGCTGAGCAATGTCACGACGGTGATCCAGGGCATCGACCAGACGCTGTTTCACCCCGCCCAGAAACAGGGCGTGCTGGCTGATCGCTTCCTGGTGTTTTCGGGCGGCAAGCTGGAACTCCGCAAGGGCCAGGACCTGGTGGTCGCCGCCTTCGCGCGTTTCGCCAAACGCCATCCGGATGCGCTTTTGGTCAGCGCCTGGCACAGCCCCTGGCCGCAATTTGCCCTGACGCTGAACGAATCCGGCAAGACGGCGCCGCTTGCGCTGAACGACAAGGGCGGCATCGACCAGGCCGCCTGGATTGCCGCCAACGGCATCGCCCCGTCGCAATTCATCGACCTCGGGCCGGTGCCCAATGCGCTGATGCCGCCGATCCTGCGGGAAATGGACGTAGCGCTGTTTCCCAACCGCAGCGAAGGCGGCACCAATCTGGTGGCGATGGAATGTATGGCCTGCGGCGTGCCGACCATTCTCTCGGCCAATACCGGCCATCTCGACCTGATCGACGGCCGCAACTGCTATGCGCTGGAAAACCAGGCGGCGGTCGCCGGTGCCGGAAGCGGCGTCGGCACGGTGGCCGGCTGGGGAGACAGCAGCATCGACGAAATCGAGGAAACGCTGGAGCGCGCCTATACCGACCGCAACGATGCGAGGCGCCGTGCCGAACGGGGGGCGGCCAAGATCGCCGGCCTGACCTGGTCGCGCACCGCCGATGCCATGAAGCGCATCGTCAAATCCTACGCCTGAACCCCGAGCAGTCGCCCGATCTCATAGGCGGCGGTCTCGATGGCAGGCGCAAAACCCGTTTCATCGGTCTGGCGGCAGAGATGCATGGAGGGATACCAGGGCGTATCGCGCCTCTCCATCATCCAGCGCCAGTCCGGCACGCGCTTCAACAGCGCCACGGACGGCACGCCCAGTGCACCGGCAAGATGCAGGGGCGCGGTGCATACCGACACCATGGCAGAGAGCGAGGTCATGATGGCGGCGGTATCGACAAAGGCGTCCGGCCCGCCGTCGAAATCGGGACCGGGATGTTCGAGCAGGAATGGCAGCCCGGCAACCTTCCAGCCGGACGGCGTCTCCGCCGGCTCCAACTGGTCCGCCTCAAGCTTCTGCAGGGCGATCAGCCGCAGGCCCGGTCGCACGGCAAACGGCGCCAGAGCCAGCGGTCCATCGAGACTGCGGCCGCGCTCGACCGGCGAGGCCGGATTGCCCTGCCAGACGAACCCGATAGCCTTTGCGCCGGCGTCGAGCGCCAGCCGGTGTCTCCACAGGTCGACAAGCTCCGGCTCGGCCGCCAGATAGGAGACAGCCGACGGAACGGACCCCGGTGTCAGTTGCAGGCGATGCGGCAGACCGAGAAGCGGCACCTGCAGGTCGACCGCGCCTTCCGGCGGATTCTCGCAGATCACCCGGTCAGCGCCGGCGACATTCCTCAGCAACCGCACCAGCCGTTCCGGCACCTGCAGGATGACCTCGCCACCCAGCGATTGGACCAAAGGCAGCAGCTTGGCGAACTGGATCGTATCGCCAAGCCCCTGCTCGGCATGCACCAGAAGCCGCTTGCCGGCAAACGGCCGGCCATCCCAGTCGGCAATCGCCTGGTGGCGCGCAACCGCTGGAAATCCCGGCGTCTTCCAGCGCCATTCGTATTCTGCAAAACCTTGCGCGAAATCGCCAAGTCGCAGCAGCGCCAGGGACAGATTGTAATGGGCTTCCGCCAGATCGGGATAGAGACGGACGGCGGCCCGCAGGTTCTCGACGGCCCCGAACGGATCGCCCAATTCGCCGAGCGCATTGCCGAGATTGTGCAGCGATGTCTTGTGAGCCGGATCGATCGACAGCGCCAGGCGATAGGCCTCGGCTGCTAGGGCGAATTCACCGCCATTGGCATGGGCAATACCGAGATTGGCCGCGACATCGGCATTGCCGGGCTGCAGCGCAACGGCGCGCTGATAGACCGGCACCGCCTCTGCCGATCGGCCGGCATCGACCAGCGCATTGCCGAAATTGAACCAGATCTCGCCCCCGATCTCGCCATTGTCCGGTGCCAGCCGCAGCACTCGTTCGTAGAGGGTCAGCGCGCCCGCCAGATCACCGAGCGACCGTCGTGCGGAGGCCAGCAGCCGCAGGGCGTCGACATGATCGGGGTGTTTTGCCAGGATCGCATCGTAAAACACGGCTGCCCCGGCCGCATCGCCTAAGCGATGCTGTTCGAAAGCGGTCTTCAGCAGGTCTTCGGCTGTCGGTCCACTCATCGGCGCGCCTCGACGAAACCAGCCAGCGCCGCGGCCGCCTGCCGCGCCACGCTGCCCCAGTCGCCGGGCGTCGGCTGGCGAAACAGCCGGACGCTTGGATACCAGGGGCTGTCGGTGCGATGTGCCATCCAGCGCCAGTCGGCATTGTATTTGAGCAGGGCAAAGGTCGGCACCCCCAGCGAGCCCGCCAGATGCAGGGTCGAGGTGCAGGAAGAAATCACCAGGTCGAGAGCGGAAATCGCCGCTGCCGTGCTGGCAAAATCGCCAAGGCTGGCGCCGGGCACATCGATCCGATCGGCATAGGCAAAGCCGCGCACCTGCTCCAGCCCATCGGCATATTGCAGGCTGACGAAATGGGCGCCTTCAGCCTCAAACAGCGGCGCCAAAGCCTCCAGCCGCGGCGAACGGCCCTGGTCGGCCCGGGCGTTGGGATTGCCCTGCCAGATCAGGCCGACCCGCACCGTGTCAGACTTGGCAAAGCGCTCACGCCACGCGGCGATCCGCTCCGCCGCAGGCTGGAAACGGGCCGGTGCCGGCAAGGTTTCCAGCGTCGTACCGAGCGCCAGCGGCAGGCTAAGCATCGGCACTTCGAGATCGGCAGCGTCGATGCTGTCGATGCCCTGGCGCAGGATCGTCACATTGTTCTTTTCAAAGACAAGTGTGTTGAACAGACTGATCAGCGGCTCGCGCAATTCCAGGAGCACATGGCCGACGCGGCCGGCCGCCTGCGCCACGAAGCGGGCAAACTGGATCTGGTCGCCAAAACCCTGCTCGCCATGGATCAGCAGAACCTTTTGCGTGTCCTCGCCCTGCCAGCGCGGCACGGCAAACGTCCGCGGCACCATTTCGGCGCCCAGCCAGCGGTATTCGTAATCCCGGAAACCCTTCGGCAGGTTGCCGGCCATCAGATGCGCATGGCCGCGGTCGATCAGGGTTTCGGCGTCGCCGGGGCTCAGCTCCAGCGCCGTGTCGAAGGCGGCAATCGCCTCTGAGCAACGGCCCAGATCCTTCAGTGCATTGGCCTTGCCGCGATAGGTTTTGGCCAGATCCGGCCGCAGCGACAGGGAGGACTCGTAGGCGGCGAGCGCCGCCTCGAAACGGTTGGTATCGCGCAACAGATTGCCAAGCGTCATAAAGGCCTCGGCCGAAGGGGCCGCGTCAAGGCTGAGGCGCAGCAGGCGCTCGGACTCTTCGACCTTGCCGATATGGCGCAGCGCAATGGCATAATTGGTCTGGAAGGCGGAGGTGCCAAGGCCCAAACGATCCGCCGCCTGCAGAAACAGCGAGGCACGGTGATAATGCTGCGCCTCCAGCGCCAGGGCGCCCAGCATATGCAGGGCTTCGGCGCCATGGCTGGGTGACCGCAGCAGCGCTGCATAGCCGGCCTCGGCTATCGAGCGATCGCCCGCTATGTGTCGGGCCAGCGCGTCCCCAAAGGCAGTCGCTTCGTCGGCCGGTGGACGGGTCGGAACGAGTGGCTCGGCGGTCTCGAACAGCACCGACCGATCGCCGCCCACCAGTTGCCGCAACGCAGCAGCCACCCTTGCAGCGGCTCCCGCGAACGGCCGGCTCTCGATTTCGCCTTCCACCCGTCTAAATACGCGGGTCCGCGGATACCACGGGCTGTCGCTGCGCCCTCTGAGCCAGCGCCATTCGGCATGGGATTTCAGGATGACCCAGGTCGGTTTGCCGAGCGCCCCGGCGAGATGGGCGACCGCGGTGTCGGAGGTGATCACCAGATCGAGGTTCATGATCAGCGCCGCCGTGTCGGCGAAGGCATCCGGACCGTTGTCGAAATCTTCATCCGGCGTCTCGACCGACAGACGACCGCCAAGCGCTGCGATCTGTTCCTCGCCGGCACCTTTCTGCAAGGCGATCAGCCGCAGGCCGGGAATATCGGCCAGAGGCTCCAGAACCTCCAGCGGATAGCTGCGCCCCTTGTCCACCTTCGGATCGGGATTGCCCTGCCACACCAGCCCGACGCGAAATCCGGGTTTTGGCGCAAGCCATGAGGCCCAGCGGGTGACGCGGGCCGCATCGGCACTCATATAGGAGGGTGCTGCCGGAATGCGCTCGACCACCGTTCCGCAATAAAGCGGCAGGCTCATCATGAAGACGTGATAGTCGAGGGCGGGCACGGTTTCGGCCTCGCCGATCACGCCATCGACGCCGGGCGCCGTGGCGATCAGCGACGCTATTCTGCGCCGGCAGCCGACAATGACCTTGGTCGCACCCAATGCCTTGAGCTGCGCCACATAACGGATGAACTGGAAGGCATCGCCGAACCCCTGTTCGGCCAGCACCAGAATGGATTTTCCGGCAAGACTTTCGCCCTTCCAGGCCGGCAGCCTGACGCGGTCCTTGGCAATCCCCAGCGATTCGACATCCAGCCGGCGTTCGTAGAGCGGCAGGCCGCGGGCATAGTCGCCCTCGTTCATCAACGCCATGCCGAGCGCCATTTCGGCATCGGCATAACCGGGCCGCAGCGCCATCGCCTGCAGGAAGGCCGCTTTTGCCTCCTCCTCGCGACCGGCATCCATTTCGCTGATGCCGAGATTGCTCCAGCTCTCGGCATGATGGGGCACGGCCCTGGTGGCCTGGCGCTGGAACCAGCAGGCGATATCGGCCAGTCCGTAATTGCGCTCGGCGACGCCAAGATTGCTCCAGGCATCGGCATTGCCGGGCTCGAGCACGATCGCCTTTTCCCAAGCCCGTGCGGCCGCATCGGGTCGCTGCAGCTTCAGCAGAACGGCGCCCCATTGCACCAGCGTAGCGGCGTTGCCCGGCTCGATCTGGACCGCCCGACGCAACGCATTGTCCGCCTCGTCAAGCCGACCGAGAGCGGTCGCGGCACTTGCAAAGACCGACAGCGCATGGGCCGATTTTGGAGATCGCGCCAGCACGGACCGCGTCCGCTCCAGCGCCTGTTCCGCCTTGCCGGAGGCCACCTCCCGCCGGGCCAGCGCCATATGGCTCGGCAGATGCAGGGGATCGGCCTGCAACCCGTGGCGAAGGGCCCGCAGGCCATCGGCGGCATGGCCGGCACTCTCCAATGCCACGGCAAAATTGCTCCAGTGATCGGCAATATCAGGCGCCAGGCCCACCGAGCGGGCCGTTAGCACCACCGCATCACGCGTGACCGCGCCGCGCCGGCCGCCCGCTTCGAGCAGGGCCATGCCCAAGAGGTTATGCACAAAGGCCGCGCGATAGCCGACCGCCAGCAAATGCCGATAAATCCCGATCGCGGCGGCATAATCCTTGCGCTGGTGCGCGGCAATGGCGCCGTCCAGATCCGCGTCGTTGTCGCTTGCCGCGGGCGCTCCTGCCACCGGCATGGACAATAACAGGCGCAACTCATCGACCACCGCGCCCAAGACCGGCGGCCAGCGGTCCTTCTCCGATTGCCGGAACAGCCGCATGGTCGGATACCAGTCGGTCAGGCTGCCCTCCATGCCCCAGCGCCAGTCTGGCGCCTTCTTCAGGAGCAGCCAGACCGGCCGGCCAAGCGCTCCGGCCAGATGGGCGATGGCGGTATCGGTGGTGATGACCAGATCCAGCGACAGCATCAGGGCGGCGGTATCGAGGAAGGCCTGCGGTCCACTGTCAAAATTGGCGCCCGGCTGCAAGAGATGCAGTCCCTCCGGTGCCATCTGTTCGCTGCCGAAGCCACGCTGCAGGGACACGAAGGTCGCGTCAGCATTCAGGGCAGCCAGCGGTGCCAGTTCGCCAAGCGCCAGTGAGCGGCCCTTCTCGCCAAAGGCCTGCGGATTGCCCTGCCAGGCCACTCCGATCCGCAGGCGCGGCGCGTCATTTTGAGGCACGGACGGATCGTTGAAGACGAAGGAGCGCCCTGCATTGGCCTGGAGATAGGGCACGGGGAAACCCACCTCTTCCGGCCCGATCCCCAAGATCCCCGGCAGGGACAGCAGCGGCAGGCAATAGTCGGCCGCCGGCGCCGTCCCATCGTCGGCCTGCAGCACGGCACGGCCCGAGGGATCGCGGAACAGCGCAAATGTCGACAGCAGGGCTTCAAGCTGCGGCTGGCAGACGAAGACCAGACGCCCGACGCGCTCCATCAGGCGCGGCAGGAAGCGGAGGAACTGGATCGTGTCGCCAAGGCCCTGTTCATGAAAGACCAGCAGGGTTTTGGCCGACATGTCTTCGCCCCGCCAGCGCGGCGCCTGGGTGAGGTGTGGAGCGGGCGGCGTCTGGCCAGCCTCGTCGCGCAGATCGTAGTCCGCCCAGGCCGCCTGCCATTTCCCGGCCAGCAGCCGCACGCAGGCAAGATTGAACCGGCTCAGCGTCTGTCCACCGTCCCGGCCGACCAGATCCTGCAGCACCCGTTCGGCCTCCGCGAGGCGGCCGAGATTGCGCAGCGACGTCGCCAGATTGTTGGCGGCACCGAGATGGTGCGGCTCGATCGCCAGAACCTGTTCGTAGCAGGCGACAGCCTCGTTCTCGCGCATCTGGCCCTGCAGCACGACACCGAGGTTGAAAGCCGCCTCCGGGCTTTGTGGTTGGATTTCCAGAGCGCGGCGGAGCGACAGTTCTGCTGCCTCGACGTCGCCGGATTGCAGGAGCACATGGCCGGCCTGGGTCAGGAAACCCGAATCCTCGGCGTCGACCGCCAGCGCCGCCATGCAGGCAGCCTTCGCCTCCGGCCATTTCCCCGCCGAAGACAGCGCCAGAATGAGATTGCCATGCAGGCCGCGGGACAGCGGCTCCAGCGCCAGGCCGGCCCTTGCCATCGCAATGGCCCGGTCGTTCTGACCGACCGCGATCAGCGGCAGGATGATGTTCTGCAGGATGGCAGGATCGTCCGGCATGCTCGATAGCGCTGCCTCGAAATAGCCGAGCGCCTCTGCGGAACGGCCGCAAAGATGAAGCGCCAGACCGAAATAATGGCTGATGGCCGTATCGTCCGGCGAAGTCCGGTGATGGATCTCCAACCATTTCACGGCCTCCGCAAGGCGCCCCGCGCCGATCAGCGCACAGCACTCCGCAATGCCCGGCACACCGGTGCCGCCGCCATCAGGACTATCGGTTACAGGCAACACGATCCGCCCCCAAACCCGGAAGGCAGATCACAGGCGACCGGTCGCACGCCTATTGCACGCCGTACGGACGATAGGATTTTTCCTCGATGATCGACGAGCCGAGCTCGACATTGATCTTTCGCTTGAGATCGGCGCGACGGTCATTGGTCACGTAGACCGAACGCGCCAGCGAAACGAACCGCTCGCCGAAATCGCCGGCATGTTCGCAATCGCGGATCTCGTCTTCGATCGTCCACAACGAGGTATTCACCGCGCGCAGCTCGCCCATGATATCCTGAACGCCGCCATGGCCCTCGACGGGCGCCAGCTTTTCCGTCAACAGGACGAGCTCGCGCCGCACATTGGCACGCTTCTCGCCATCCTCGATCCGTTCGGCCTTGATCTGGAGTATGGTGATCTTGTCGATCAGCTCACCCCATGACACCGGAACTTCAATCATTGCAGTCCTCCGATTCGCGTCACGAAATTAGCGCCCGCATCGAGCGCTATCAACTCCAACTAAAGTCACTGGCCGTCAAATCGTCTGCGGTCTTGCCGGTCAGCGTCAGATTCATGTCCACCGATCCGTCGCCATTGGTATCCACGGACAGGGTGGACGTGCCGTCGGTGAAATAGGCTTCCGAATTGCCGGTCGCCGACAGTGTAGTGCTCGTGCCGAGATAGCTGAAGGTACCAAACAACAGGCTTTTGAACACCAGCTTGTCCGTGCCATGGACGAAATCGGTGATCTTGTCGGCATTCGAGCCTGTCGATTGCGAGGCCGATGTGAAGGTGAACAGATCGGATCCGTCACCGCCGGTGACCGTATCGCGGTTGTCGCTGAAGGTCACGGTATCGCTGCCGGCACCGAGATCGACGATCATCGATGAACTGCCGGTGAGCACAATGACGTCGCTGCTGCTGCTGCCGGTGATATTCTCGACATCGACAACGGTCAGTGTCGAACCCGAGCCAAGCTTGAGATAGTCGTCGCCGGCTCCCAGGTCGATGGGCGCACCGCTGAAGATACCGGACAGCGTGATCGTATCGTCACTGCTGGAGCCGACGATGGTTTCGACGCTGGCCAAGGTGGCCGTCCCACCGTTGGTGAAGGTGATGCTGTCGATACCCGTTCCCAGGAAGAACTGGCCATCGGTGACCGCTTCCATCACCAGCACGGTATCGCTGTTGCTGCCCCCTGCGATGGATTCGACATTGTAGACAGAAACCGTATTCGTGTAGCTGCCGAGCGTCAGCGTATCGGTGCCGTCCGCCAGATCGATCTCGATACCGGTCGCGGCCGCCGACAGTGTCACCTTGTCGGCACCCGAGCCACCCAGCACGGTTTCAACACCGGTGATCGACACCGTGTTCTGGCTTGAACCCAGCTGCAACTCATCCTGTCCGTCGCCAAGCGCGATCAGACCGCTGTGGGTCGCGCTGGTGATGATGATCATATCATCGAAGCCCTGGCCGGTAATGGTCTCTGCACCGCTGACTGACACGGTGTTGGCCGCATTGGCGAGGATCAGCCTGTCCGATCCGTCGCCAAGATCGATATGACCGTCTGTCCACTGGGTGGCCAGCGTGATCGCATCGGCATAGGTGCCGCCGGAGATCGATTCGACATTGGACAGCGTTGCCGTCAGGCCGGATGTCCAGGCAATCTCGTCCTGGCCATCGCCGAAGTTGTAAATGCCATTGCCGGTCGATCCGGAAATCGTGACACGATCGTCGCCCGTCGATCCGACCAGCGACTCGACGCCGGCAATCGTGATCGTCGCCGCATTATCGCCGAAGATGACGGCATCGGTGCCGCTGCCGAGGTCGAGATACCCTTCGCTGTAGGTTCCCGAGAGCGTGATGCGATCTGCGAGCGTACCACCCGTCACCGTCTCGACGTTCTGCACGGTCGCCGTATTGTTGGAATTGGCAAAGACCAGGGTATCGACGCCGGATTTCAGATTGATTTCACCGCCGGTATAGCTTTCGGTCATGGTGATCATGCCCGCACCGACATTGCCGACGATCGATTCGACGCCGGCGCCCAAAATCGTCCCGCCATATTCCGACAGGGTCAGCGTATCGGTACCGCCCGCCAGTTTGATGATCGCGCCGGTGACCCCCTTGGAGAAGACGATGTCATCGTTGCCGGCGCCACCGGTGATCGTCTCAATGCCGGAGACAGTCAGCGTGTTGCCGGTTGAAGACAGTGCCAGACGGTCATTTTCCTCGCCCAGGTCGATGAAGCCGGTATCGCCGGCCGACACGGTGACAAAGTCTTTTCCGGCGCCACCGGTCACCGTTTCGACACCGGAGACGGTCGCCGTGCCGCCAAGATCGTTGAAGGTCAGAAGATCCTCGCCGTCGGCGAGCGAGATCAATCCCCCCGTCATATAGGTCGAGAGGCTGACGATATCGTTCATGTCCGAACCAATGACCGACTCAATATTGGCGATCGTGACTGTTCCGCCATCCGCCGAGAAGGTCAGCAGATCGGACCCAAGTCCAAGATCAAGGGTCATGCCGGTCACGGCCGTGCCGAACGTGATCTTGTCGCCATTCGTGCCGCCGGTAATGTTTTCGACATTCGATATGGTGGCCACATTCACGTAGTTGGCGAAGATGACGCTGTCGACCCCTTCGCCGAGATCGATTTCGACACCGGTGACCGTCGACTTGAACACGATGGTTTCAGCGCCAATGCCG
The DNA here is from genome assembly GCF_023701945.1 of Rhizobium sp. CG5. Classification (GTDB taxonomy): domain Bacteria; phylum Pseudomonadota; class Alphaproteobacteria; order Rhizobiales; family Rhizobiaceae; genus Allorhizobium. The sequence goes on along the minus strand of NZ_JABAEF010000009.1, from coordinate 243,199 downwards.
CCGGTGATCGTCTCGACGTTGACGGCGGTGACCGAGCCACCATTGTCGCCGAAGGCGAGCGTATCGTTGCCGGTCCCCAGGTCGATGATCGTTGCACCGCCGACTGTGTCGATCGTCACGAGATCCGAGCCCGTCCCACCGGTAATCGTCTCAGTGGCGGAAATCGTGATGGTGTTGCCGCCATTGGCCATCAGAATGGTATCGTTGCCGGCGGACAGGTCGATCGAGCCATCGAAGGAGTTGGACAGAATGATCTTCTCGATTCCGCTGCCGCCGGTGATCGTCTCGACATTGCTCACTGTGAAGGTGACATTGCCGCTGGTGGTCAGCGTGTCTTCGCCGGCGCCCAGATCGACGTAACCATAGGTCACCGTACCGCCAAGCGTCACCTCATCATCGGACGTTCCTCCGATGACGGTCTCGACATTCGAGACCGTCACGGTGGCGCCGTCGTCGCTGAGTGTCAGCTTGTCATAGCCCTGACCAAGGTCGATCGAGCCGGACGTGAATTCCGAGCCAAGCGTGATGATATCGCTGGACTTGCCGCCGACGATCGTCTCGGCATTGAGGATCGTGGCCGTGTTGTTGTAGCTTCCGAACGTCACCTTATCCGTCTTGGCACCAAGATCGATATAGACGCCCGTGACCGTATCGTCGAACACGATGGAATCGACGCCATCGTCGCCAAGGATGGTTTCCACATTGGTAACCGTCACCGTGCCGCCGGCAAGAAGTGTCAGCGTATCGATACCGCCGGCCAGATCGATTTCTGAACCGGCGATCGCGCTGGTAAAGATGATGTTATCCGCCTTGGCATTGCCGGTAATCGTCTCGATCAACGCAACCGATACGGTGTTGATGTAATTGGCGAGCGTCAGGCTGTCCTTGCCGGTTCCGAGCGAGATCAGGGTGCCGGTTAGCTGGCCCGTGATCGTGACCAATTCGCTGCCGGCACTACCGATAATGCTCTCGACATTCTTGATGGTGACTTTGCTTTCCGTTCCCGAAAGGGCGAGATAGTCATCGCCTCCCCCGAGATCAATTGTCGCCCCAGAGGTCGAGACGGCCAGGCCAATCCAGTCATCGGACGCGCCACTGGTCAACGTTTCAACATTGGAAGCCCTGATCGTGTTGATCTCGTCGCTGAGGGTGAGGCTGTCGAGACCTGCAGCCAGATTGATGACGCCGTTCGTCAGTTCGGTCGTGACGGTAATGACATCGGACGACGCGTTGCCGGAAATGGTTTCCACATTGGAAAAAATTGCCGTATTCCTGAACTTTCCGAGCAGGACACGGTCGCTGCCATCGCCCAGATCGAAACTGCCGCCGGTCACGGCCGTTCCAAACACGATATATTCCTTGCTCTCCCCGCCGATCACCGTCTCGACGTTCTTAAGCGTGGTTGTGCCGCCATCCTCGGAAAACACCAGCGTATCGTCGCCGCCTCGAAGGTCGATCAGACCGCCGGACTTTACCTCCATCATCGTCACGATATCGTCATTCGAACCGCCGTAAATCGTCTCGACCCCATAAATGCTCACGGTGTTGACGAAATTGCCAAGCGTCAGGATATCGTTGCCCTTGCCCAGCGAAACGTAGCCACCGGTGAAAATAGACCCGATCGTAATCGTATCCGCGGACTTGTTGCCGACAATGCTCTCGGCATTGGAAATCGTCAGCTTGTTGGTATACGCACCGAGAAGGAGCGTGTCTTCTCCATCTCCGAGATCGACCACGGCCTTGGACGCGTTGGTATTCAATGACACCCTGTCGTCGCCATCGCCGCTGACGACCGTCTCGGCATTGGCCACGACAAAGGAGACACCGTCATCCCCAAGATGCACGTAGTCGGACCCGGTTCCAAGATCGATACGGCCTGATGTGATTTCGCCGCGCAGCGTGACCGTGTCATTCTTGGTGTTTCCGTAAACCGTCTCGACATTGGACAGCGTGATCGTGTTGGCATACTTTGCCAGCGTTACTTTGTCGGCCCCATCGTTAAGATTATAATGCCCACCCGTCATCTGCGTGGCAACGACGATGACTTCCTTGCCGTCACCACCGACAATGGTCTCGATATTGCTGACAGTCGCGGTCGCGCCTGCATCCGACAGGTTAACTCTGTCATTTCCGGCCTTCAGATCAAGCTTCCCTGACGTCAGCGCCGTGTCGTAGACCAGTCGGTCGCTCGATGTGCCGCCGATAACGGATTCGACATTCAAGAGCGTGACCGTGTTGTCGAAATTCCCCAGAACCAGCCGGTCCAGGCCGCCGCCCAGATTGAGTTCGGCGCCTTCCACCTGGGTGGAGACGGTGATGAAATCCGCAGCGGATGTCCCCGTCACGGTATCGAGATTTGTTACGGTGAGTGTTTTGCCAGTCGTAGCCACAGCTATTCCCCGTTACTGGGTTGGTGACGACAAACCAAGGCCGCCAATCAGACAGGTGATGGCCGAAGAGGTCGGCCGGCGATTCATAAAAACATTAAAGTCGCAAGCTGACCCCAGACTGATCAGTATGCTGAATTGTCAAAATATCGCGCCGACCGCTGAACGTGGAAAAACCACGCCCATCAAGCCGCCACAACGTTGAGCGCGCGCTCGAAATAAGCGACGGTTTCCTTCAGTCCGGCCCGCAATGCGATGCACGGCTGCCAGTCAAGCAGGGCCTGCGCCCTGGAAATATCGGGACGGCGTTGCGCCGGATCGTCCTGAGGAAGTGGCATGAACAGCAGGCGCGACTTCGAGCTGGTCAGATCGATGACCATTTCCGCCAGTTCCAGCATGGTGAACTCGCCGGGATTGCCGAGATTGATGGCCTGCGGCTCGGCCTGATCGCTGTTCATCAGCCGGATGAGACCATCGACCAGATCGTCGCGATAGCAGAACGACCGGGTCTGGCGGCCGTCGCCGTAGATGGTCAGGCTATGGCCCTTCAGGGCCTGGACGATAAAATTGGAAACCACCCGCCCGTCGTCGGCGCGCATGCCCGGCCCGTAGGTATTGAAGATCCGGGCGATGCGGATATCCGTGCCGTGGCAGCGATTATAGTCGTAGAACAGCGTTTCGGCACTGCGCTTGCCTTCGTCATAGCAGGCGCGAATGCCGGTGATGCTGACATGGCCGCGATAATCCTCGGGCTGCGGATGCACCAGCGGATCGCCGTAAACCTCCGATGTCGACGCCTGCAGGATTCGCGCCCCGGTCCGGGTCGCCAGATCGAGAAGGTTCATCGCGCCGATGACATTGGTCCGCATGGTGCGGATTGGATCGGCCTGATAATGGACAGGAGAGGCCGGGCAGGCCAGGTTGAAGATCTGATCGACCGGCGCATGGAAAGGCTCGCAGACATCCGCCCGCACCAGGCGAAAGCGATCGGAGCCCATATAGGCGGCAATATTGTCCAGCGAGCCCGTATGGAAATTGTCGAGGCAGATGACATCGTGTCCCTGCGCCAGCAAACGCCCGCACAGGTAGGAGCCGAGAAAACCGGCACCGCCCGTCACCAAGATCCGCTTGCTCACGCCCATCCGCCGTCCCTCGTCGCCAAATCATCTGGCCCATGCCGGCACAAGATGAGCCGACGATCCTTTTTGAGGATAGGCGATCGAGCTTTCGCGAGGCTTGTCGAGGATCAAGACGCGGCGCGACACCAAGGTCGGAAGCGGCAGATCAGCCCATTGACGTGGTCAGCAGGAAGATGAACCCCTTGACCAGGGCGACCAGGACGCTGGCAACCACGGCGATCGACACGCCGACCAGGACAAAACCGGCCACCACCACGAAACCGTCGCGCTCAAGGATTCCAAAGGCAAACAGGCAGATTGCCAGTGCGGGAAGAATATTGCCCAGCGGGATCGGCAGGGCCAGGATGATCGCCATAAAAAGACAGAGGAAGCCGATCAGATATTCCATCGGCGGATAGACGAGAAACACCGCTCTTGGCCGCAACATCCGCTCGCCGCGTGCCAGCCACGGCGAAATTCGCGTGACGATCGACCCGAAATCCTCGCGCGTCATGGAGCGATCGGCGATGATCTTCGGCAGCCACGGCGCCTGGCCCAGCATTAACTGGGCTGACAGAAACACAAGCGGCGCACCCAGCACCGCAGAGGTCCCCGGCGGCGTCGGAAAGACGTTCGGCAGCGCGAAGATCAGCAGCAGCGCACCGAAGGCCCGGTCGCCCATCGCCTGGAAAATATCCGACACCGACACCCTGGCCTTCGTCTGGTCCGTTGCAATAGCGTTGAGGATCTCCGACAGCCGCCCGCCCCGTTTGCGCGACGCCCGATAGTCCCGGCTGTCGTCGCACTGCTCCTGCTCGTCCAAAGTCATTCCGGCTCCCTGCCGATCACGTTTCACCGATCATATGTAAGAAGGTTGTAGCACCGCACAATGACCGATGTTGGACAATCCGATCAGCCGACCGCCGTCACGGCCGAGAAGTTCAGGCCTGGACGAGATGCCCCTCGGAGATCTGGTTGTAACGGCGGGTAGGCGGGACGAAGCCGACCGCCCGGACCGGGCTCTTGATTTCGTCCGTCGACACCGCCCGCTTGATCAAGCGCCGTGCCGGATCCGGTACCGGAACCGCCGCCATCAGTTTCTTGGTATAGGGATGTTGCGGGTTCTCGAACACGGCTTGCCGCGGTCCGATCTCGACGATCTCACCCAGATACATGACGGCGACGCGATGGCTGACCCGCTCCACCACGGCCATGTCGTGGCTGATGAACAGATAGGCCAGATTGAAGCTCTGCTGCAGATCCAGCAGCAGATTGCACACCTGCGCCTTGATCGACACATCGAGCGCCGACACCGCTTCGTCCGCAACGATGACCTTGGGATCGAGGATCAGCGAACGGGCAATCGCGATACGCTGCCGTTGTCCGCCTGAAAATTCATGGGGATAGCGCCGCATCATATCGGCGCTCAAGCCGACGCGCTCCAGCAGATCGGCGGCCTTTTCCCGCGCCTGTCGCTTGGTTCCAAGCCCATGCTCGATGAACGGCTCCATGACCGCCGCTCCGACGCTCATGCGCGGATCGAGGCTGGCGAACGGATCCTGGAAGACCATCTGGACGCTGCGCCGCATCTTGCGCAGATCGGCCCGGTCGAGATTGACGACATCGAAGCCGTCAAGGGCGATGGAACCGCTCGACGGCTCGACCAGACGGGTGATCGAACGGCCGGTCGTCGATTTTCCGCAGCCGGATTCCCCGACCAGAGCCAGTGTTTCGCCAGGCCGCAGATCGAAACTGACATTTTCGACCGCATGCACGGCGCCCGATTTGCGCCCGAGCAGGCCGGAGCGGATATCGAACCGCGTCGTCAGGTTGCGCACCTCGAGGATCGGCCGCTTGCCGATATCGAGTACGCCGCTTTCGGCCTCCGGCTCGAGCGTTGCGCCGCTGGCGATATCGATCACCGGAAAGCGCATCGGTCGCTGGCGCCCCTCCATCGACCCGAGTCGCGGCACCGCCGACAGCAGTGCGCGGGTGTAGGGATGCTGGCCACGATGGAAGATGTCCTCGGTCGGTCCGCTCTCGACCGCCTCGCCGCGGAACATCACGATGGTGCGGTCGGCGACTTCGGCCACCACGCCCATGTCATGGGTGATGAACAGAACCGACATGTCCTCCTCTTCCTGCAGGATCTTGATGAGATCGAGGATCTGCCCCTGGATGGTGACATCGAGGGCCGTCGTCGGCTCGTCGGCGATCAGCAATTTCGGCTTGCTGGCCAAAGCCATGGCAATCATTACGCGCTGGCGCATGCCGCCGGAAAACTGATGCGGATATTCGTCGTAGCGCCCCTTGGCATTGGGAATCCGCACCTTCTCCAGAAGGCGGATCCCTTCCGCCCGGGCGTCTGCCCGCGATAGATCCGAATGGCATGTCAGCGCCTCGGCAATCTGGCTTCCGATAGAGAAGATCGGGTTGAGACTGGTCATCGGCTCCTGGAAGATCATCGAGATATCATTGCCGCGAACCTTGCGCATCGATTCACTGTCGAGCGTCAGCAGTTCGCGGCCGTTGATCTTGATGCTGCCCTCGATCTTGGCGGCATTCTTGGGAAGCAATTGCATGATCGACAGCGACGTGACGCTCTTACCGGAACCGGACTCGCCGACGATGGCTACGGTTTCGCGCGGCCCTATGTCGAAACTGACATCGCGCACCACCGGCCGCCAATGATCGCCGATCCGGAAGGACGTCGTCAGGTTCTTGACCGACAGGACCGGACCCTGAGCCCCTTTGCCGCCATTGCCTTCAATCCCATGCGCCATGAATAGACCTTCCCGTTCTCGACACGAAGACAATGCAGATGCGGATCGCCGCCTCAATCAGGCGGCAAGCGAGGTTTCAGCCAGCGTCACCCAGTAGCTGATGCCATAGGGAATGGCGTCGTCGTTGAAATCGTAGGAGGAATTGTGCAGGTTGGCGGTGTCGCCATTGCCGATGAACACGAAGGCCCCTGGCCGCGCTTCCAGCATGTAGGAGAAATCCTCCGCCCCCATGGCCGGCGGGAAATCATCGCTGACGGCCTTGTCGCCAGCCACCTTGCGCAGCACGTCGAGGGCGAATTCTGTCTGATCGGCATGGTTGAAGGTGACGGGATAACCGCGATGATAGCGAACCTCGGCCCGGGCGCCCATGGCCATGGCGATCCCCGAGGCGATCTCCTTGATGCGGCTTTCCGCCATGTCGCGCATCGCCGGCAGCAGCGTCCGCACCGTGCCGGAGAGTTTGACGCCGTCCGGAATGACATTATAGGCGTCGCCGCCATGGATCTTCGTCACCGTCACCACGACGGACTGCAGGGGATCGGCTTCGCGCGCTGCAATCGACTGAAGTGCCACGATAACCTGCGCAGAAGCCAGAACCGGGTCGATGCTCTTGTGCGGTTGCGCCGCATGGCCGCTGCGGCCAAAAATCTCGATGTCGAACTGGTCGGCGGCCGCCATCACCGAACCCTTGCGGGTCGCAAATTCGCCAACCGCCATGCCGGGGTGATTGTGCATGCCGTAGACTTCCTGGATGGAGAACTTTTCCATCATGCCGTCCTTCACCATGGCAAGCCCGCCGCCGCCACCCTCTTCGGCCGGCTGGAAGATCACCGCGACCGATCCCTTGAAATTGCGCGTTTCCGTCAGATGTTTGGCCGCACCCAGCAGCATCGACGTATGCCCGTCATGGCCGCAGGCATGCATCTTGCCGGGGGACTTGGAACTCCATTCCTTGCCGCTCGCCTCCAGGATCGGCAGGGCATCCATATCAGCGCGAAACCCGATGGTTGGCCCATCGCCACGGCTGCCCTTGATGATGCCGACAACGCCGGTCCGGCCAATTCCCGTCTCGACGACATCGCAGCCGAACGATTTCAGCTTGTCGGCAACGAAGGCCGCCGTCTCATGCACATCGTACAGAAGTTCCGGGTTCTGATGCAAATGCCGGCGCCATCCAGCCACCTCTTCCTGCATCTCGCTGGCGCGGTTCAATAGCGGCATAGGCACAGTCCTCGATTATCGTTTTTGGTTCCTGCTCATGGGTTGGGCGGCATAGTGCGCTGTGTCAAAGCGCTTTTGCAAGCCGCAATTTTCGGCCTTGAACGAAAAATAGCCCTGTGTTTAGATGGCACAAATTTTGAGCAAGTCCGCTGGGATACATCCGCGGCTGGCGCTGGATACACCGAAGCATTGGAGGCGGCGCAATCAAAATTACAAAATCATGTCAGTATATTAGTGGATTGGCATTGGTTTCCTGAGGTCATTTGTGGTGGACATCAGGTGTATTTCAAAATCACAGCTCCAAACAAAAAAATAAGGGGAACAACATGATGCAGACATACCGAATCCTTTTGGCAGCCTCGGTAGCAGCCATGGCCCTGGCGGGTTCGCCCGCCTTGGCCGAACGCGGCACCGACGGCGATCTGAAGATCATCTTCTGGCAGGCCGTCTCGACGCTCAACCCGTACCTGTCCGGCGGCACCAAGGAAGTCTACGGCGCCTCGATGGTCATTGAGCCGCTGGCCCGCTACGACGAGACCGGCGCTCTGGTGCCGATGCTGGCCGTCGAGATTCCGACGGTTGAAAATGGCGGCGTGGCAGCCGACCTGAAGAGCATCACCTGGAAGCTGAAGCCCGACCTCAAATGGTCGGATGGCACGCCTGTGACCGCCGATGACGCGATTTTCACCTGGAAATACTGCACGGCCCCCGATGGCGGCTGCGCCCAGACCGCCTATTTCGAAGGCGTCAGCAATGTCGAAGCCGTCGATCCTTCCACCATCAAGATCTCCTTCACCGATCCCAAGCCGTATCCCTACAGTGCCCTTGTCGGAGGCCAGTCGCCGCTGATCCAGGCGGCCCAGTTCAAGGATTGCATGGGCATCAAGGCGCCGGAATGCACCTCGGCCAATTTTGGCCCGATCGGTACCGGCCCCTTCGTCGTCAAGGAATTCAAGCCGAATGACGTGGTGACGCTTACCGCCAACCCGAACTACCGCGATGCCGCCAAGCCCGCCTTTGCCTCCGTCACGCTGAAGGGCGGCGGCGACGCCGCCTCGGCCGCCCGCTCGGTTCTGGAAACCGGCGAGTTCGACTATGCCTGGAACATGCAGGTGGAGCCGGAAGTGCTGGCCAGCATGATGGCCGCCGGCAAGGGCAAGATCGAGGTCGCCTTCGGCACCCAAGTCGAGCGCATCGATCTCAACCCGTTTGCCGTCGACTCCTCGCTCGGCGACAAGCGCTCGACCAAGGAAGCCGGCCCCCACCCGGCTTTGAAAGATCCGGCGGTGCGCAAGGCGCTGTCGCTCGCCATCGATCGCGATATCATCGATGAAGCCGGCTATGGCGACAACGGCAAGCCGACCTGCAACATTCTGCCGGCCCCGGATATCTATGTGTCGACCGCCGTTGACTGGTGCCTGAAGCAGGATGTCGATGCGGCCAACAAGCTGCTCGACGATGCCGGCTGGGTCAAGGGTTCCGACGGCATTCGCGCCAAGGACGGCGTGAAGCTCTCCTTCCTCTACCAGACCTCCACCAATTCCGTTCGCCAGGCCACCCAGGCCCTGGTCAAGGACATGTGGCAGCAGATCGGCGTGGAAAGCGAATTGCGCAATGTCAGCGCCTCGGTGTTCTTCGGCGGCGATCCGGCCAGCCCGGACACCTTTCAGAAATTCTATGCCGACGTGCAGATGTACACCAACAACTTCGACGGCACCGATCCGGAGAAATACATGGCCGGCTGGATGTGCGACAAGATTCCAAGCCCGGCCAACGGCTGGCAGGGTGAAAACATCGTGCGCTACTGCAACCCGGAATACGATGCCCTCGTCAAGGAACTCGGCAAGACCGGCAAGCTCGAGGACCGGGCCGTGATCGCCAAGAAGCTCAACGACATGCTGAGCAATGACGTGGCGCAGATCCCGCTGATCCATCGCGGCCAGCCCTCGGCTGTCTCGGCAACCCTTGAAGGCGTCAAGATGAACGCCTGGGATAGCGAGCTGTGGAACGTCGCCGACTGGTCGCGCAAGAAGTAAGTGCCTCTTTGCCGGGCCAGTGCAACGCTCTGGCCCGGCGATCGCATTTCACTTCGTGACAGTTCGGAGATCATCCAATGTTCAGCTTCACGCTGCGGCGATTGCTGTTTGCAATCCCGACGCTACTGATTATCAGTTTCGTTATTTTCGCCCTGCTCGATCTGGCTCCCAACGATCCGCTCGGCGAATTGCCCCTGACCATTCCGCCGGAAGTGCGCGAACAGATGCGCGCGGCGCTGGGCCTGGACCAGCCTTTCCTCATCCGCTTCCTGAAATGGCTGCAGCAGTTCTTCATCAACGAACCGCTGAACATCTTCGAGGAACTGACCGGCCTGACCATCGGCACGGGCGAACGCATGCGTGTGCTGTCCTGGGCAACCCGCAGCCCGGTCGTCGACCTGATCGTGCAGCGCCTGCCGCAGACGCTGTGGGTCGTCGGCCTGTCCTATGTGTTCGGCGTTTTGCTGGCGATTCCGATCGGGGTGATCTCCGCCTACAAGCAATATTCGATCTTCGACCAGATCGGCACCTTCGTCTCGATGGTCGGCTATTCCGTTCCGACCTTCTTCACCGGCGTGCTGCTGATCGTCATCTTCTCGTCCTACCTGCAATGGTTCCCGTCGATCTACGACACCAATCTGGTGGTCAACGACTGGTCGAGTTTCGTCCTGCAGGTCAAGCAGATGTTCCTGCCGGTGCTGGTCCTGACGCTGTTCAATACCTCGCAGATCAGCCGGTTCGTGCGCGCCTCCATGCTCGACAACCTGCATCAGGACTATGTGCGCACCGCCCGCGCCAAGGGCGTCAAGGAAAAGACCGTGCTTCTGGTCCATGTCCTGCGCAACAGCCTGATCCCGGTGGTCACCGTCATCGCGCTCGGCGTGCCGACGATCTTTTCGGGCGCCATCATCACCGAGCAGATCTTCCGGGTGAACGGGCTCGGGCAATTGCTGATCATCGCCATCCAGGGGGCCGATATCCCGCTGGTGCAGACGCTGACCTTCATCTTCGCCGTCCTCATCGTCCTGTTCAACCTGATTGCCGATGTTCTCTACGGCATCCTAGACCCGAGGATCCGCTATGACTGATGCGACACAGACGGTCGACAGCCCGTCACGATCCTTTGCCGGCGACCTGTGGCGACAGTTCAGGGCCCATTCCGGCGGCGTGGCGGGGCTGGCGGTGTTCGCCTTCATCGTGGTGGCGGTCTATCTCGGGCCGTTGATCCATACCATCGACCCCAACAAGATCGACATCCGCGCCAAGAACCAGGGGCCGTCCTTTGCCCATCCGTTCGGGACCGACAATCTCGGCCATGACATGCTGGCCCAGGTTCTGGCTGGCGGACAGATTTCGCTGGCGGTCGGCATGACGGCCATGCTGCTGGCGCTGTTTCTCGGAACGCTGGTCGGCGTGCTCTCGGGCTTTTTCAGGCGCATCGACGGGCTGTTGATGCGCATCACCGACCTGTTCCTCGCCCTGCCCCTGCTGCCGCTGCTGCTGGTGATCATCATGCTGTTCCGCGACACGCTTCGAGCCGCCTTCGGCCCGGAAACCGGCATCTTCATCCTGATCGTCTTCGTCATCGGGATAACCAGCTGGATGCACACCGCCCGCATCGTGCGCGGCGACGTGCTGGCGGTCAAAAGCCAGGAGTTCATCCTGGCGGCCAAATCGAGCGGCATGCACCAGTATCGCATCATCCTGAAGCACATCCTGCCGAATGTCATGAGCTCCATCATGGTTTCGGCAACGCTCGGCATCGCCTCGGCGATCATCACGGAATCGGCGCTAAGCTTTCTCGGGCTCGGCTTCCCCTCCGACTTCCCGACCTGGGGCCGGCTGCTGTTCGATGGCGCCAACTTCCTGCAGATCACCCCATCGCGCGTGCTATGGCCGGGGCTTGCCATTTCGCTGACCGTGCTCTCCGTCAACTATATCGGCGACGCGATCCGCGATGCGCTCGATCCGCGCATGTTGAAACGGTAGGGGGCGAACGCGATCTGCAAACCCAGGACCGACAAGCCGATCAGTGATACGCCGATCAGTGATACTTGGAGTTTTCGGCCGTCAGGATCCGGTCGGCATCAAGCGAGCTGATCGGCAGGTCCGTGTTGTCGGGGATGTCGCCGGACAGTTGCAGCGCCAGATAACGGCCGCAGCAGACGCGCAGGAACGAGGTGAAATTGCCGAGATCATGGCCGGCATCGATGGATTCATTGTAGAGCTTGGCGATCAGCTGGATGGTATTCATTCCGTCGCGCCGGCCGATTTCCTCCAGCGTCATACAGAAGAAATTCTCCAGCCGCACGCTGGTCACCATGCCGTCGATCCGCATCGACTTGGTATGGCTCTCCCACAGGGTGGGGTCGGCCTGGATGAAGAGCTTGCACATGGTTTCCTCCCGGATGCGCATGTCTTTGAAGGACAAGACGGAGACTAACGCGAAACGGAAGGGCCCGGAAGCCCTCCCCTCCTTGTCTCTCCGCCGACAGACGGCAGCTCAGGCGTCGAGTACGGCCATGAACTGCTTGAGCCAGGCCGGATGCGCCGGCCAGGCGGGCGCGGTGACCAGATTGCCGTCGGTGACGGCCGCGTCGATGGCAATCTCGGCATAGATGCCGCCAGCCAACTCGACCTCGGGGCGGCAGGCCGGGTAAGCGGAACAGGTTCGCCCCTCAAGCACCCGGGCCGCGGCCAAAATCTGCGCACCGTGGCAAACGGCGGCCACCGGCTTGTCAGCATCGAAGAAATGCTTCACGGCCGAAATGACATTGGCATCCAGCCGCAGATATTCCGGCGCCCGCCCGCCCGGGATGACCAGGGCGTCGTAGTCCTTGGGGTCGATATCGGCGAAAGTGGCGTTGAGCGCGAAATTGTGGCCGCGCTTTTCCGAATAGGTCTGGTCGCCCTCGAAATCGTGGATCGAGGTTGCGATGATCTGACCCGCCTTCTTGCCGGGGCACACCCCATGCACCGTATGTCCGACCGCAAGCAGCGTCTGGAACGGCACCATGGTTTCATAATCCTCGGCAAAATCACCGGTGATCATCAGGATTTTCTTGGTCGACATAGCATCATCCTCCCGTTGTGGAATGTCACGGACATGCTAGCAATTCCGTCAGATCAACGGGTATTAGCGCCATACTACACCAGGCTTTTTGTCCGGCAGCGCCGGCGCTCCCGCCATGCCCAAAATCCCGGGCAGTGGGCGAATTGACCAAATATTAATCATCGCCTTGGTGCGGTCTGGCCTTATTTTAGACAATGCTCCACATCGCCAGGCCGGGCTGTCCGCCGAGACCCAAGGCAGGCGCCACATAGCCATCTGGCATGAAAACTGCACCCCTGAAACCGAGTAGAAGCGGTCAGGGAACAGCCCGGGACATTGCTCGAGACATGCCGGCCCACGGCCGGTTTGCCGCCCATTGCCGCGCCATGCTTTTGCCAGCATCCGAAAACCTGCATCCCGGCGCACGCAGACGGCAAGCCAGATCCGACGGTCGGACGCTATCAGGATCAACAGGAGACGATCTGCCAATGTCGATTGCACGCATTTCGAAAACGCTATCCGCCGCCACCGTCGCCGCGTTGCTGACCGCAGGATCTGCGGCTGCCGCCGACAAGGTGGTCTTCCAGCTTGACTGGCTGCCGGGCGGCGACAAGGCACCGATCTATGTCTGCATCGACAAGGGCTTCTGCGCCGACGAAGGCATCGAAGTGGCGATCGAGCCCGGCCGCGGATCGACGGAAGCAATTACCCGGCTTGCCGCCGGAACCTCCGATGTCGGCTCCGCCGATATCGGCGCGCTGATGGCCGCCAAGGTCACCGAAAAGGTCGGCATCACGGCGATCATGTCGATCTTCAACAAGGGCCCGCATGCCTTCTTCGCCATCAAGGGCACCGGCGTCACCAAGATCGAGGACGTCAAGGGCAAGCAGGTGGCAACCTCGCCGTTCACCTCCTCCAACGTCTTCCTGCCGCTGGTTCTGGCCGACAAGGGCATGACCGAAGCCGACATCACACTCACCAAGGCCGATCCCGGCGCGCTCGGCCCCATGCTGATGACCGGCGCCTCGGAAGTGATCATTGCCTGGATGACCAATGTCAGCGTCTTCACCAAGCAGGCGGCAAGCGCCGGCAAGGAGCTGGAGGTGCTGCCGTGGTATTCCGCCGGCCTCGACCTTTATTCCGCCTCGCTGCTGGCCTCCGACAAGTTCATCACCGAGCGCCCCGATGTTGCCAAGCGTTTCGTCAAGGCATTCAAGAAATCGCTCGAATATGTGAAGAGCAACCCGGACGAGTCGGCGGTTGCGGTCAACAAGATCGTGCCGGAACTGTCGGTCGACGACGTCAAGGGCGCCATCATGGATACCCTGATCCTCGAATTCAACGATGTCACCGACAAGGACGGCCTCGGCGTGTTTGAGACGGCCCGTCTGGCTGAAACCTGGAAGCGCGTCTCCGCCGCCCAGAAGCTTGAGCCGGCAGCGCTCGACCCCGAAGCCATGGTCAACCGCAGCTTCCTGGCGGAATGAGCCGATGAGCTCGAGCCTCTCACCTCCCGCTTTGTCCTTCAAGAACATGGGGCAGGTCTACAAGACCTCCTCCGGCCCGCTTGAGGCCCTGCGCGGGGTGACCTTCGACGTCAGCCGCCACCAGTTCGTGGCGGTTCTCGGGCCGTCGGGCTGCGGCAAATCGACCCTGCTGCGCTCGATTGCCGGCCTGTTGCCGGCGACATCCGGTTCGGTCGAAGTGTTCGGCTACAAGGTCAGCGAACCCCGCGACGATGTCGGCATCGTCTTCCAGAAGCCGACGCTGCTGCCCTGGGCCAATATCGAGGACAATATCGTCTTCCCCGTCCGCCACAAGACCGGCCGGGTATCCGCCGAAGACCGGCAGCGGGCCAAGCAATTGCTCGACAAGGTGGGCCTCACCGGTTTTGAAAAACGCCTGCCCGCCGAACTCTCGGGCGGCATGCAGCAGCGCGTCGGCATTGCCCGCGCCCTGCATCTCAATCCCGATATCCTGCTGATGGACGAGCCCTTCTCGGCGCTCGATGCTTTGACCCGCGAAGAGATGGGCTTCGAGCTGTTGCGGATCTGGGAAGCCCAGCCGAAGACGGTGCTGTTCATCACCCATTCGATCAGCGAAGCGGTGCTGCTGGCCGATCGGGTCCTGGTCATGAGCGGCCGGCCAGGCACCATCATCGAGGACATCGAGATCAGCATTCCGCGCCCGCGCGGCGTCGAGACTTCCAGCACAAAGGTGATGCATGACTACACCGGACACCTCCGCAATCTCCTCCTCAAGCGCGTTGCCTGAGGATCGTGAGACGATCGGCCAGGTCCTGCACCGCTGGCTGGATACGCCAGGCGTGCTGCCGGTCGGCACCTTCGTGCTGGTGGTGGCCTTCTGGGAAATCGCCTGCCACCTCTTCGCCATCCCGACCTATATGCTGCCGGCCCCCTCGCGTATCCTGACAACGGGCTTCAGCGAGATCACCGCGCTGCGCTGGCTCGACCATGTCTGGGCGACGCTGCGCGTCGCGCTGCTCGGCTACTTCATCTCGATTGCCATATCGCTGCCGATCGCCATCGTGCTGACCAAGTCGAAAATGCTGTCGCGTGCCCTCTATCCGATCCTCGTCGTCGTCCAGTCGACCCCGGTCGTTGCCGTGGCGCCGATCATCATCGTCGTGCTCGGCTCTGGCGATGCGCCGCGCATCGTCATCACCTGCCTGATCACCTTCTTTCCGCTGGTGGTCTCCACCGCAACCGGCCTGATGGCAACGCCGCCGGAACTGATCGAGCTGTCGAAAAGCCTCAAAGCCCCGGTCTGGCGCGAGATCACCCAGATCCGCCTGCCCTATGCCGTGCCCTACATCTTCTCGGCGCTGAAGATCTCGATCACGCTGGCCGTCATCGGCGCGGTTGTCGCCGAATTCGTCGCCGCCGAAAAAGGCATCGGCTATTTCATCCAGTTCTCGACATCCTTCTTCAAGCTGCCGCAGGCCTGGGCGGGCCTTGGCATCCTCGTGCTGATGTCGCTCATCCTGTTCCAGCTGGTAGCGCTGGCGCAAAAACTGTTCTTTCCGTGGAGCATCCCCAAGACGCAGTAACGGACGAAAGATCTGCGGGCCAAAGGCCCGCCACGAGTTCGGCACCGCCATATCAAGGCCGTGCCGGAGCAGGAGTAGAAGCAGTCACGCGCCGCATCAAAAGCGTCGCCGGGTCATTGCTCCTTTTGGAAGATGCCGGACAGGCCGGCATCGCTACACTGATAGGAGACTGAAATGAGTGTCACAGCCTACGGCCTCAACGAACTCAACAAGGAAACCACGATCGGCGGTGAGGGCCAGGAAACCGATCGCGAGATCCGCCAGATCGACATGTCGGATTTCGAGAACCGCAAGTCCGAGATCGCCGATCAGCTCTGGGAGGCCTCGACCACGGTCGGCTTCTTCCAGCTCATCAACCACGGCATCCCGCAGGCCCAGATCGACGAGGCTTTCGAGCTGGAGGCAAAGTTCTTCGCGCTCACTCCCGAAACCAAGGCACAATATCCGCTTAGGTCCGGCACCAATGCCGGCTGGGAATACAAGGCGCAGGTGCGTCCCTCCACCGGCACCGCCGACCAGAAGGAAAGCTACCAGATCACCCTGCCCCGCATGGGCGATCTTTGGCCGACCGAGGACGAAGTCGCGGACTTCAAGGCAAAGATGATGGCCTTCGAGCGCGCCAACTGGGAACTCGGCATGAAGGTTCTCTCCTGCTTCGCCCTGAAGCTCGGCTTCGAGGAGAGCTTCTTCACCACCCGCCACGAGCCGTCCTCGCCAGAATATCAGAGCACGCTGCGCCTGCTGCACTATCTGGCCCTGGTCGATCCCAAGCCCGAGGACTACGCCTTCTGGCGGGCCGGCGCCCATACCGACTACGATTGCCTGACGCTGCTGCACCAGCGCCCCGGCCAGGGCGGATTGCAGGTCTGCCCGGGTCACGAATATGAAAGCCAGTCCTGGACCAGCATTCCGCCGCTGCCGGGCGTCGTCACCTGCAATATCGGCGATATGCTGATGCGCTGGAGCGATGATCAGCTGAAGTCGACCCTGCACCGGGTGCGCATGCCGAAGCCCGACGAATCCCACGGTCCCCGCTATTCCATGGCCTTCTTCTGCCAGGCCAACAAGGACGCGGTGATCCAGGGACCGCAGAAGAAATACGAGCCGATGACCGCCAACGACTACCTGCAGATGCGCATCGCCGCCAATTTCGGCGGCCCGAAGATGTAAGACGACCGCCGCCCGCCGTATTCGCGGCGGGCGGCTTTCCATCTCGGCGCAAGATGGGATGATACTTAAAGGCTGGATGCCGGATGGCCCGCGCCATCGGTCCACGTATCTTCCGGCAGCGATCGATCGCGGTGGCAGACGCGGTCATGATCGGGATAGGTGATCGTATCGACCGGCGCCCGCGTGCCGACCACGAAGCATTTGGTCGGCGTCGATGAACGGTTCTCGAGGCAATGACCGACCGGATCACCCGCCTTGAATGTGGCGGCATCGCCGGCCTGCAGCAGCGTTTCCGTGTCGCCCTCGATCAGCGTGATCGCGCCCTCCAGCACATAGATCATTTCATCTTCGGACTGGTGCCAGTGCTTGGTCGCCGATCGCGAGCCGGGCGGCAGGATCTGGATGAAGGCGCCGAACTGGGTCAGTCCTCCCGCTTCGCTGATCCAGTGTTGCAGATTGGGACCGCAGGAGCTTTCGGCGGACTCTTCAAACTTGATCATGCGATCCGGCGTAATGACGGTCATGTCGTTTCTCCTATCGGCCGCGCAAAGAGCGCATCTTCATTCATCGAGTTTGGATTAGGATCATCAGCCCGGCAAGCGCAGATCGGTCGCCAGGAACGCGTGCCGGTCGTGGCGCCAGGCAGAAGCAAAGGATATCTCAACCACCTTGTCGCTTGCATCGGGTGCGGATGCCGAAGCCGGACGAGTCCCACGGCCCCCGCTATTCCATGGCCTTCTTCTGCCAGGCCAACAAGGATGCGGTGATCCAGGGTCCGCAGAAGAAATACGAGCCAATGACCGCCAACGACTACCTGCAGATGCGCATCGCCGCCAATTTCGGCGGCACCAAAACCGTTCGCTGAGGCAGAACCTGAACCTGGGCGATCATCGGGGTCGCCCAGGATCAGATGCCGGCAGGCCGGGCTACAGGAGCGCAAGCTGGTTGACTTCGCCTTGCCCAGCCATGATATAATTTCTCCCAACGAAAGGGAGCGCGATGTTTGCCACAACACCGCAAGACCACATGGATGTTGCATTCCGCAGGGAGCGAGCAATCTCCCTGACGAAGACACTTGTTCAAGACCTGATCGAGCTGGGCGTTTCGGTGCGGATCATCGGCTCTCTTGCCAATGGAAGCTTCGGACCGGAGTCGGATATCGACATCTTGGTGATGGAATGCCCCTATCGGCTCAAATACCGCATCGAGGCTATGGTCGAAGACGCCCTGGACGGCTTCCTTTTCGATGTCGTCTACTGCGATGAAATTCCCCCGCATCGACTGGCAAGGTTCACGAGGGAATCCGTCGATGCAAGCGATCTTCATTGATCTTGCCAACGAACTTCAGGAACTTGCCGATGAAGTCGAGATGCTGAGGCTCAGTGCCGCCGAACATGAGGCAACCAAATCAACGTTAACACCGCAAATGGCCTGGCTTCATATCGCTGGCTTGGCCTCGGGCATTGAGAAAGTCTACACGGGATGTGAACGGATCATGGCAACGATCGCCGTTCAACTTGACAAGAGCCCGATCTCTCGGGACCAAGGATGGCACGCAACTCTCTTAAGGCGGATGCACAATGCGTTTCCGGGCGTCCGTGAAGCCTTGCTTGCAGATGACACGTACGACGCCCTGAACGACCTCAGGGCCTTCAGGCATCGTGAGCGCAATTCCTACGGCCTTGCTCTCGACTCGGAAATCGTTGGACAACGCGCCAGCGAGGCAATCACGGCCTTCCAGTTGTTCAGGCGCGACTTCGCAAACTTAAGCCGAACGGTTGTGGGGGACACCTATCCCAGTTCAACGCACACGCCCTAAATGCGTATTGCGCTCTTTCAGATCAACTCGTCACGCTTTATCTCTTTTGTTGCTTGTCTTTATCCCGAAACCCGTGTCCGCTTTCGGGCGACTTGCGTTAAGCCCTACCCGGAATTGCTGTTTTGAGGCCATCCCCCCATGCCCCCTCTTCTCAACCTGCTGACCGACATCGACGGCGTCTCCGTGGGCCATGCGACGGACCTGGCGCTCGGCTCCGGCGTCACGGTGATCGTCTTCGATCAGCCGGCAACCGCCTCCGGCAGCGTGCTGGGTGGCGCACCGGGCGGACGCGAGACGGCACTGCTCGATCCGTCGATGACGGTGGAGCAGGTCGATGCCTTTGTCTTGTCGGGCGGATCGGCCTTCGGGTTGGATGCGGCCGGCGGCGTGCAGGCCGGCTTGCGGTCGATCGGTCGGGGTTTTCCGCTCGGCGCTACGCGTGTGCCCATCGTGCCGCAGGCGATCCTGATGGACCTGCTGAATGGCGGCAACAAGGACTGGGGCCTTCATTCGCCCTATCGCGATATGGGATTTGACGCCTTCCAGGCCGCCGCCAAAGGCGCTTTTTCCCTCGGCACCGTCGGTGCCGGCACAGGTGCGACCACGGCCACCGTGAAGGGCGGGCTCGGCTCGGCCAGCGCCGTCTCGTCCAGCGGCCTCACGGTCGCCGCCCTGGTGGCGGTCAATGCCATGGGCTCCGCCACCGTCGGCGACGGTCCGCATTTCTGGGCCGCACCGTTCGAGGTGGATGGCGAATTCGGCGGCATCGGCTACCCCCAAAACTTCTCCTCGCCCGATACCATCCTGCGCGCCAAGGGCATCAACCTGACGGCCACCACCATCGGCGCCGTGGTGACCGATGCGGCGCTCACGAAAGCGCAGACCCACCGCCTGTCGATCATGGCCCATGACGGCCTGGCCCGCGGCGTGCTGCCGGCCCATCTGCCGGCCGATGGCGATACGATCTTCGCGGCCGCTACCCATGCAAGGCCGCTCGCAACCTCGGCCGATTTCATGGAGCTTTGCCATCTGGCGACGCTGGTCATGGCCCGCGCCATCGCCCGCGGCGTTTTCGAGGCAACGGCCCTGCCCGTCGAGGGCGCTCAGGCCTCCTGGCACGACCGCTTCGGTTGACCGGGCGGAAGCTCAGGCGTAACGTTGCACTGCAGCAACCTGCGAGTTCAATGCATGCGGCAGAAGACCCGAACACGACGTCTGAGCCAGCCCCGATCGGGCATGCAAAACCATGAAAAAGTTGAGAAATTGACGATTGGCAAGCCGCGCGACGTCCTTCGTCCGGCCGTCACACGAAAGCCCTATTGCTTGGGCCAGGCTTTGCCCTTTCCGTCATACCTGTTTCCATAGAGGTGTCCCATGTCGTAAGAAAACATTGCCAGCCCCCCCCCCCCGCCTCCCGCCACTATCGACACGGCGCTGGACGCTCTTGGCGTGGGCGAACCGACCGAACTGGAAGGGTACCGGGCGCTGGACCGGATGAGCGACGCGCTGCTGGCGCCTGCCACCGGCGGCCTGTCACCAGCGGCCCTGACGCTGGCGCTGACCGACTGGGCCATTCATCTGGCCATGGCGCCCGGCAAGCGCGCCGAACTTGCCCAGAAGGCGCTGCGCAAGGCCGGCAGGCTGACCGCCCATCTGGCAGCGGCTGCCATCGATCCCGAAACGCCGCCCTGCATCGAGCCGCTCCCCGGCGACGAGCGCTTCACCACTGAGGAATGGCAGCATTTTCCCTTCAACATCATGGCGCAAACTTTTCTGCTGAACCAGCAATGGTGGCACAATGTCACCCATGACGTACCGGGTGTCGCCCCTCATCATCAGGACGTGATGTCCTTTGCCGCCCGCCAGATCCTCGACATGGTCTCCCCGTCGAATTCTCCCTTCAGCAATCCCGTGGTGATGAAGCGAGCGGCAGAGACCGGCGGGATGAATTTTGCCAAGGGCTTTGCCAACTGGATCGAAGACCTCAACCGCCAGGCGACCAAGCAGCCCACTGCCGGCACCGAGGCGTTCCGGCCGGGCAAGGAGGTAGCCGTCACACCGGGGCGTGTCGTCTATCGCAACCGGCTGATCGAGCTGATCCAGTATGCCCCGGCGACTGAGACCGTCTATGCCGAGCCGGTGCTGATCGTGCCGGCCTGGATCATGAAATATTACATTCTCGACCTCTCGCCGGAAAACTCGCTGATCCGCTATCTGGTCAGCCGTGGCCATACGGTGTTCTGCATCTCCTGGCACAATCCGAATGCCGCCGACCGCGATCTTGGGCTGGACGATTATCGTCGCATGGGCGTGATGGCGGCACTCGACGCCATCAGCGCCATCCTGCCGGACCGCAAGATACATGCCACCGGCTATTGCCTCGGCGGCACGCTGCTGGCGATCGCCGCCTCCGCCATGGCACGCGCCAAAGACGAGCGCCTGGCCTCCGTGACGATGTTTGCCGCCCAGACCGATTTCACCGAGCCGGGCGAACTGGCTTTGTTCATCGATGATAGCCAGCTGAATTTCCTGGAAAGCGTGATGTGGAATCGGGGCTATCTGTCCGCCGACCAGATGGCCGGCGCCTTCCAGCTGCTGCGCTCCAACGACCTGATCTGGTCGCGTATGGTGCATGACTACATGATGGGCGAACGCTCCGAGATGATCGACCTGATGGCCTGGAATGCCGACACGACACGCATGCCGTTCCGCATGCATTCGGAATATCTGCAGAGGCTCTATCTCGACAACGAACTGGCCGCGGGCCGCTTTATGGTCGACGATCACCCCGCCGCCCTGCAGAATATCCGTGTGCCCACCTTCGTGGTCGGCACCGAGCGCGACCACGTTGCGCCGTGGAAATCGGTCTACAAGATCCACTACCTCGCCGACACCGACGTCACCTTCGTGCTGACCAGCGGCGGCCACAATGCCGGCATTGTCAGCGAGCCGGGCCATGCCCACCGCCATTTCCGCATGGCCACCAAGCGCGCCAGCGATCCGTGCGTCAGCCCGGAAGAGTGGGCGGCCGAGGCCCGCTCGCAGGACGGTTCCTGGTGGCCGAGCTGGTCGGACTGGCTGGCTGGCCATTCCGCGGCAAAAAAGGTTGCCCCGCCGCCGATCGGCTCCAGCGAAAACGGCGATGTCGCCGACCAAGCCGCGCCCGGCACCTATGTATTGCAGAGATGAGGCCTGACATGGATCAGACGCTGATGACCAACCGCACCTTCGATGAGCTCTCCGTCGGCGACAGCGCCACGCTGGTTCGCACCGTGCGGCAGGAGGATATCGATCTCTTTGCCACCTCGTCCGGGGATTTCAATCCGACCCATCTCGACACGGCATTCGCGGCCGACACCCGGACCGGCCATATCATCGCCCATGGCATGTGGACCGCCGGCATGGTCTCGGCGCTGCTCGGCACCAAGCTGCCCGGCCCCGGCACGGTCTATCTCGCCCAGGACCTGACATTTCTGAAACCCGTTTCACCGGGCGACACCATTACGGCAACGGTCACCGTGCAGGAAAAGCGGGCCGAGAGCCAAGTGGTTCTGTTCAATACGCGCTGCGTCAACCAGGCCGGCGAGGATGTGCTGACCGGCACCGCGACCGTCATGGCGCCACCCGAGCATGTCGCCTGGCCGCAGACCATTCTTCCCGATATCGCCGTGCAGCGCCACGACCGGTTCGACGCAATCGTGGCTGAAGCACGCCGCCTGCCGCTGCTGCGCACCGCCCTCGTCCACCCCTGCTCGCCCGAAGCGATCCTGGCCGCCTTCGAGATCCGCGACGAAGGTCTTCTCGATCCGGTTCTGATCGGCCCGGAGGCGAAGATCAGGGCCGCCGCAGCCAAAGCCGGCGTTTCGCTGGACGGCTTCGAGATCATCTCCGTCGAGCACAGCCACGCGGCGGCGGCCCGCGCCGTCGAACTGGCCGTGGCCGGCCGGGTGGAAACCATCATGAAAGGCAGCCTGCACAGCGACGAATTGCTGGGGGCGGTCGTGGCGCCCGGATCGGGCCTCAAGACCGAACGGCGCATCAGCCATGTCTATGTCATGGACGTGCCGGCCTATACCAAGCTGCTGATCGTCACCGATGCGGCGATCAACATTGCCCCGACGCTCGACCACAAGCGCGACATCTGCCAGAACGCCATCGATCTCCTGCATCTGCTCGGCAATCCGGAGCCCAAGGTCGCCGTGCTGGCCGCCGTCGAAACCGTCAACGACAAGATGCCGGCGACGCTCGATGCCGCGGCCCTGACCGTCATGGCAGCCCGCGGCCAGATCACCGGCGGCCGCGTCGACGGCCCCCTCGCCTTCGACAATGCCATCAGCATGGACGCCGCGCGCACCAAGGGCATCGTTTCGCCGGTGGCAGGCCAGGCCGATATCCTGCTCGTGCCGGATCTTGAAGCGGGCAACATGCTGGCCAAGCAACTCCTCTACTTTGCCGGAGCGGACGCTGCCGGCCTCGTGCTGGGCGCCCGGGTGCCGATCATCCTGACAAGCCGCTCCGACAGCCTGAAGGTACGCATCGCCTCGGCGGCCCTTGCCAAGCTCGTGGCCGCCCGCAGCCTGGCACAGGGACTGCCGGCCCGATGACCGACAAGCTGCTGCTGACCTTCAATGCCGGGTCCTCGACGGTGAAGATCGGGCTCTTCCTGCACGAGGACGGCAAGGCGCGCCGCATCGGCAAGGGCATGATCGACTTTCGCCACACGCCGCTGACCTTTCACCTGGTGGAAGGCCCCGAGGTCTTCGACGTTCCGCTCGAGGCCGAAGCCGGCGATGTGCTGCATGAGGTGCTGGAGGAGACGTTTGGCTGGCTTGCCGCCCATTTCGACATGGATGCCGTGACCGCCGTCGGCCATCGGGTGGTGCATGGCGGCGACATGTTTTCCGGCCCTGTCCTGCTGGATGACACGACGATTGCCGCCATCGACGCCCTGACGCCGCTGGCGCCCCTGCATCAGCCGCAAAATGTCCGGCTGATCACGGCGATCCGCGACCTGCGCCCGAACCTGCCGCAGACCGCATCCTTCGACACGGCCTTCCATCGCACCCAGTCGCCGATCGTGCAGCGTTTCGCCATCCCGCGCCAGTATTTCGATCAGGGCATCAAGCGTTACGGATTTCACGGCCTGTCCTACCGCTATATCGCCGACAAACTGGCGCGGCTGAGGCCCGACCTTGCCGGCGGCAAGACCATCATTGCCCATCTCGGCAGCGGCGCCAGCCTCTGCGCCGTTGAGGGCGGGCTGAGCCGCGACACATCCATGGGCTTTTCGACGCTCGACGGCATTCCGATGGCGACCCGCAGCGGCGCCATCGATGCCGGCGTTCTGCTGCACTGGATGGGGCAGATGGGCCTCAGCCGCGAGGATGTGGAAGACATCCTCTACCACAAATCCGGTCTGCTCGGCCTTTCCGGCCTCAGCGCCGACAGCCGGGCCCTGCTGGAAAGTGACGAGCCGGAAGCAATCGAAGCCATCGAGATCTTCACCCTGCGCATCGCCGGCGAGATCGCCCGGCTGACGGTAACGATCGGCGGCCTCGACGCTTTGGTCTTTACCGCCGGCATCGGCGAGCATCAGCCGCAGATCCGCGCCGCGGTCTGCCGCCGCCTGCAATGGCTCGGCATCGCGCTCAACGAGGAGGCCAATGACGCCAATTCCGAAAGCATCCATGACGCCGCGGGTCGCGTTGCCGTGCTGGTGATCGAGACCGACGAGGAACAGGTGATCGCCGACGAGGCGATCAGCGTTCTCGACAGCTGAACCACGGCACGGCGCCTTGCCGAACGATCCGAAAATGCCGGCATTGACACATAACCGACATACGGCATCGATATGCAGGGCGCATGCTGTAGTCTTGCAGCAAAACCGAGGTTAAACTCCCTCAATCCGCGCCGCACGACGGCAGATGAAACGACGCCGCCGCTGCCGGCATCGAACGCCGAAGGAATTCAAGGTGATGAACACGATATCCGGCCCATGGTCCAAGGCCCACGAGGCAAGCTTCCTCCTGACCAACGCCCGAATCGTTCTTGCCAACCGCATCGTCACCGGCAGCATCACCGTCGAAAACGGTGTCATCACCGCCATCGACGAGGTGCTGCACGGCAAGGATGCGCTGGATTTCGACGGCGATTACCTGCTGCCCGGCCTTGTCGACATCCACACCGACCATTTCGAGAAACATGTCTATCCGCGCGCCCATGTGCGCTGGGATTACACCCGCGCAGCCCTTGCGCACGATGCGCAGATCATCGGCGGCGGCGTGACGACTGTGTTCGACAGTCTCTGCGTCGGCGCCACGACCGACAATCCGGAACGCGCCCAGATCCTCGGACCGATGATCGACGCGCTGGAGAAGACCCAGGCCGCCGGCATGCTGCGCGCCGAGCATTTCCTTCATCTGCGCTGCGAGATCACCGACCCCGAGACCGTGGCCCTGACGGCTGCCAATATCGACCGCGCCATCGTCAAGGTCGTGTCCGTGATGGAGCATCTGCCGGGCCTGCGGCAAAGCCGCGACATCGATGCCTATGTCTCGCGGGCCTCGAAATCGACCGGCGAGAGTCATCACATCGTCCGCGAGAAGATCAAGCTGCTGGTTGAGGAGAAGAGCCATATCGGCGAAATCGTGCGGCCGCAGGTCGTCGCCCTTGCCAAATCGCGCGGCCTGCCGCTCTTAAGCCATGACGACACCGATATCGAACATGTCGACATGGCCGCCGACGAAGGTGTGCTGATCTCCGAATTTCCCTGCACGATGGAGGCGGCCCGCGAGGCCCGCGCCCGGTCTATGCTGACCGTTGCCGGCGCCCCCAATATCCTGCGCGGCGGGTCGCAATCCGGCAATGTCGCCGTGCGCGATCTGCTGGCTGAGAATCTCGTCGATATCCTGGCCTCGGACTATGTGCCGCGCTCGCTGCTCGACGCCGCCTTCATGATCGCCGCCGATGAGGACCTCGACTTCGACCTGCCGGCCGCCCTGCGCATGGTCACCAAGACGCCAGCGGAAGCCGCTGGCCTCAAGGATCGCGGCGAAATCGCCGTCGGCAAACGCGCCGACCTGCTGCGCGTCGGCACCCATGACGGCCATCCCTTCCTGAAGACCATCTGGCGGCAGGGCGTGCGGGTAGCATAGCGGCCGTCAGCCGGCCAGAATCTGCGCTTCGATGGCCGCCTTGTCGATCACCGACCAAACCTGCACGATCCTGCCGGCCTTGAATTCATAGAAGACATTCTCGCTGAAGGTGACGCGCCGTCCATTCAGCGCAAGGCCGAGGAACATTCCCCGTGGCGAGCAGTCGAAGTGGAGACGGCTGGCGATGGACGGCGGATCGCAGATCAGCAACTCAATGTTGAACTGCAGATCCGGGATGCTCTGAAAGTCGTTTTCAAGCATCGCCCTGTAGCCCGACAAGCCGATTTGGACACCATTGTAGGTGACCTCTGTGTCGACGAACTGTCCGAGATTCGACCAATCCTGATCGTTCAGGCAGGCAATATAGCCGCGGTAGACCGAGGCGAGATCGCTTTTGCGCATGGCATTCGTCCTGTTTCCGATCTCCTGAAACGCAGAGGTCGAGGCGAAGGTCCGTCGAGCGGCGAGCCGAATGTCAGATCAGGCTCTGCGTTCACTCTCAACCGACTGCCACACGCCGGAACCCTTCGCTGGCCTTCAGCAATTGGCGGGTATAATCGGTCGAGAAGCTGCGCGAGCGCAGGTCCTCGACGCTGAACTGCTCGACCATCTCGCCGTCGCGCATGACGGCCAGCCGCTCGCACATATGGCTGATGACGGCCAGATCATGGCTGACCATCACGAAGGTCAGGTTGCGGTCCTTGCGGGCCTGTTCGAGCAGGTTGAGGATTTCCGCCTGGATGGAGGCATCAAGCGCCGAGGTCGGCTCATCGAGCAGCAGGATTTTCGGCTCGACGATCAGCGCCCGGGCGATCGCCACACGCTGGCGCTGGCCGCCCGACAACTGGTGCGAATAGCGAAAGCGGAAACCGGTCCCAAGCCCCACTTCGTCCAGCGCCCGCTCGATGCGGCGGTCGACGTCCGTAAAGCCGTGGATGGCCAGCGGCTCCAGCAACAGCCGATCGACCGTCTGGCGCGGATGCAGGGAGCCATAGGGATCCTGGAACACCATCTGCACGGTGCGATAGAAATCGCGATCCCGCGCTTTGCCCTTGAAGCGGCGGCCATCGACCTCCAGGGTTCCACTCTCGAAACTGTTCAGCCCGGCCACGGCCCGAAGCAGCGTCGACTTGCCGGAGCCGGATTCGCCGACAATGCCGAACGAGGCGCCATGCTCGACATCGACACTGACCGTATCGAGTGCCCGGAAACCATCGAAGGTGACGACCATGTCGCGAACCGAAAGAGCCATCGTCATAGGGACCACTCCGCCTGGCGTTTCAACACCGGCAGCGGATGCCGGTCGCCGCTGATCTGCGGCAGACAGTTCAACAGTCCTTGAGTATAGGGATGCTGGGCCTTGGACAGTTCGCCGGCCGGCAGTTCCTCGACCACGCGGCCGGCATACATCACCAGCACCCGGTCGCAGAAGGACGAGACGAGCCGCAGGTCATGGCTGATGAAGATCAGGCCCATGCCGCGCTCCGACACCAGCTTGTCGAGAATATCGAGCACTTCCAGCTGCACGGTAACATCCAGCGCCGAGGTCGGCTCGTCGGCGATCAGCAGTTCCGGTCCGCAGACCAGCATCATGGCAATCATGGCGCGCTGGCCCATGCCGCCCGAAACTTCGTGCGGATAAAGGTCGAAGACGCGTTCGGCATCGCGGATCTGCACCGCTTCCAGCATCAGCAGAGCCCGCCGGCGTGCCTCCGCCGAAGACAGGCTTTCATGGGTCGACAGCGTCTCGACGATCTGCCTGCCGATCGACATGACCGGGTTGAGCGAATATTTCGGATCCTGCAGGATCATGGCGATCTTCTTGCCGCGCAGTGTGCGCCGCTCGCTGGGCGAGATCGAAAGGAGATCGCTATCGCCAAACCGCAGCCGGTCCGCCGAGATTTTCGCGTGACCCGGCGTCAGGCCCATGATGGCGCGGCCGGTCTGCGACTTGCCGGAGCCGGATTCGCCGACGATGCCGAGCCGCTCCTTGCCGAGCGTGAAGCTGACGCCGCGCACGGCTTCCACAAGGCCGGTGCGGGTCGGGAAGCCGACTTTCAGGTTCTGGACATCGAGAAGCGGGCTCATTGGCCGGCCTCCTTCGGATCGAGCGCATCACGCAATCCATCGCCGAGAAGGTTGAACCCGAGGCTGACCACGAGAATGGCAAAGCCCGGCATCGCCGCTACCCACCATTGATCGAGAATGAAGCGCCGGCCCGACGCAATCATCGCGCCCCATTCCGGCAGCGGCGGCTGGGCGCCGAGGCCGAGGAAGCCGAGGCCGGCAGCGGTCAGGATGATGCCGGCCATGTCGAGCGTGACGCGCACGATCAGCGACGACATGCACAGCGGCATGATATGAAACAGCACGATGCGCAGCGGCGACGCCCCCATCAGCCGGACGGCGGAGATGTAATCCGAGTTCCGGAAAGTCATCGTCTCGGCGCGGGCTATGCGCGCATAGGGCGGCCATGAGGTCACCGCGATGGCCAGAACCGCATTCTCGATGCCCGGACCAAGGGCTGCGACCAGCGCCAGCGCCAGGACCAGCTTCGGAAAGGCGAGAAAGATATCGGTGATGCGCATCAGCACGGCATCGATCCAGCCGCCGGCATAACCCGACACCGTGCCCATGATCAGGCCTATGGGGGCTGCGATGATGGCGACCAGAAAGATGACGAACAGCGTCAGCCGCGAACCGTGCAGCAGCCGTGACAGGATATCGCGACCCTGGTCATCGGTGCCGAGCAGATAGCCGGCCGAGCCCGGCGGCAAAAGCCGAGCATTGCGCAGATCGCCCTGCACCGGCGAATAGGGCGCCAGCACATCGGCAAAGGCGGCGATGAACAGCAGCAGCAGGATGATGCAGAGACCGGCCAGTGCCAGCCTGTTTTCAGAGAAGCGCTGCCAGATGACATAGAGCCGCCCCAGCCGGGCCTGGCGGCGCGATTGCGGCCGGTCGGATGTCAGCCATTCACGAAGGGAGGGTGGAGGTGTCGTCGCGGTCTCGCTCATCGGCTGCGTGTCCTTGGATCAAGCGTGCGGTAGAGCAGGTCCGACAGCAGGTTGATGCCGACGAAGACCGACCCGATGACGACGGTTCCGCCGAGCACGGCATTCATATCGGCATTCTGCAGCGAATTGGTGATGTAGAGGCCAAGACCCGGCCAGGCGAAAATCGTCTCGGTCAGCACCGAGCCCTCGAGAAGGCCGGCATAGGAGAGCGCGATGACGGTCACCAAGGGCACTGCGGCATTGCGCAGCGCATGGAACCAGATGATCCGGGTTTCCGTCAGCCCCTTGGCCCGCGCCGCGACGATATATTCCTGGCTCAACTCGTTGAGCATGAACGAGCGCGTCATGCGGCTGATATAGGCGAGCGAAAAATAGCCGAGCAGCGAGGCCGGCAGGATGATGTGGCGGAACAGGTCCCACATCACGTCCCATTTGCCCTGCCAGGCGGCATCGAGCAGGAAAAAGCCGGTGACCGACGTAAAGCTGTATTCGTAGATGATATCGACGCGGCCGGGATAGGCGACCCAGCGCAGCTGCGCATAGAACAGCAGCAGCGACAGCAGACCGAGCCAGAAGATCGGCACGGAATAGCCGATCAGGCCGATGATGCGGACGATCTGGTCGATCAGGCTGCCGCGCTTGACGGCGGCCAGCACGCCAAGCGGCACGCCCAGCACCGAGCCGATGATCGTGCCGACGGTGGCAAGCTCGATCGTGGCCGGAAACACCCGTCGGATATCGGTCAGAACCGGATTGGTGGTCAGCACCGACGTGCCGAAATCGCCGGTCAGCGCCTGGCGGAGATAAATCAGGAATTGCTGCCAGAGCGGCAGGTTCAGACCCAGTTCCTCGCGCACGCGGTCGACGACATGGGCGGGCGCCCGGTCACCGAGAATGGCCAGAACCGGATCGATCGGGATGACGCGGCCGATGAAGAAGGTCACCGCCAGCAATCCGAGAAAGGTCGTGACGACGGTGACGAGAAACCGCAGTACGGACCACGAAAACGCCGAGGCGCGCGCGCTTGCGCGCCGCGCCTCGGTCTTCTTTGCGATGGTGGCCAAGGGATACTATTCCTTGGAGACCGTGTAGACGAAATTGGTGTCGAAGCTCGGACCCAGTTTGAAATCCTTGAGCTTGGCGGAATAGCCGGCCACTTCCGTCTGCTGGAAGATGATCACGAAGGGGCTGGTTTCCAGAACCTTCTTCTGCAGGCCTTCATAGATGGCGGCGCGCTTGGCGCTGTCCTTTTCAAGCAGGGCTGCCTGCGTTTCCTTGGTCAGCTCCGGAACGTCCCAGGCATTGCGCCATGCCAGCGTCTTGGTCTTGCCTTCGTCTGAGTTGTCCGGGTTGGCGGTAAAGGTTTCGGCATTCGAATTCGGGTCGAAATAGTCCGAACCCCACTGGCCGATGTAGATATCATGGGTACGGGCGCGATACTTGGTCAGCGTCTGCTTACCATCACCGGGGATGATCTCCAGCTTGATGCCGGCCTGGGCCAGCGTCTGCTGGACGTTCTCGGCAATGCCGGTGACGGGCTGCGTGTTGCGCACGTCCATGGTGACGGTAAAGCCATCGGCCAGACCGGCCTTGGCCAGCAGTTCCTTGGCCTTGGCAACGTCGAGCTTGTAGGGGTTCTCGTCGAGCGCGCCGAGCTGGCCCTTGGGCAGGAAGGTCTGGTGGATCGAGCCGATGCCCTTGATCAGGGTTTCGCCGATTGCATCGTAATCGACCAGATACTTGAAGGCCTCGGCCACTCCAGGCTTGGCCAGGTTCGGGTTCTTCTGGTTGAGGCTGAAATAGTAGATGGTGCTCTTTGGAGCCTCAGTCGTCGCCATGCCGTCCTTCTTGGCCACGGCATCGACATCGCCGGGCTCGAGGTTGCGCGCCACGTCGATATCGCCGTTTTCAAGCGCCAGGCGCTGGCCTGAGCTTTCCTTCATGTGACGATAGATGACGCGGGCGAGCTTGGCCTTTTCGCCGAAGAAATTGTCGTTGCGCTCGAGCACGATCACTTCGTTGGCGCGCCATTCGCGGATCTTGTACGGGCCGGAGCCGGCATAGCCGGTCTTCAGGTATTCGTTGCCGAAATCGTTGTCGTATTTGTATTCCGCAGTCGGCGTGACCGCCTTGGCATTTTCCACGACCACCTTCTTGTCGACGACAGAGGTCACCGTCGAGGTCAGAACGTTCAGCACGAAGCTCGGCGCATAAGGCTTGTCGACGGTCATCGAGAACGTGCCCTCGTCGACGGCCTTTGCCTTCTCGGCAACATTGTCGCCGGAGAGGCCGAACTGGGTGAGCAGGAAGGCCGGCGACTTGTCGAGCTTGACGGCGCGCTCGAAGGAATAGGCGACGTCTTCGGCGGTGATCGGATTGCCGGAGGCGAATTTCAGGCCGGGCTTCAGCTTGAACGTATAGGTCAGGCCATCGTCGGAAACGGTCCAGCTGTCGGCGATTTCGCCAATGACCTTCGAAGTGTCGGCCGGATCAAGAGCCACCAGCTTGCTGTAGCTGTTGGCGGTGATTTCCGCGGTCGACAGTTCGAAAGCCTCGCCCGGATCGAGCGTGATGATGTCGTCGAAGGCAAAGCCTTCGACCAGCGTGTCGGCTGGTGTCTCGGCAAACGCCTGCGGTGCTGCCGCCAGCAGCAGGGCCAAGGCCGCACTGCTCGTCATCAGACGCATCCGCTTATTGAAAACATGCATCATATCAGTATCCCCTGTTTTTTCGTTGTCACAAATCCAGGTCTGCCGGCTCATTCGTGCCAGGCAGACGCCAGAACCCTCAGCCAGTTGTCCCGGCATATTTTAGCAAGATCGGTATCAGCGTATCCGGCACCTTTCAGCGCCGCAACCAGTTTCTGGTTGCCGCCGGCATCGCGGATGTCGGCCGGAATGGTTGCACCGTCGAAGTCGGACCCGAGCGCCACGCAATCGATTCCCATGCGATCGACCAGATAATCGATATGGCGGATCATGTCGCTGAGCGGCGTCGCCGCGTCGTCGCGGGCATCGTCGCGCAGCATGGTCACGGCATAGTTGAGGCCGACCAGACCGCGGGTCTCCTTGATGGCGTCGAGTTGTCTGTCCGTCAGGTTGCGCGCCACCGGCGTCAGCGCATGGGCATTGGAATGGCTGGCAATCAGCGGCTGGTCCGTGGTCTTGGCAACGTCCCAGAAGCCCTTTTCGGTGATATGGGCCAGATCGACCAGAATGCCCATGCTGTTGCAGGCGCGGATCAGTTCGAAACCGGCATCGGTGAGGCCAGGGCCGCTATCGGGCGACATCGGATAGGCAAACGGCACGCCATGGCCGAACAAGTTGTTGCGGCTCCAGACCGGGCCGAGCGACCGCAGACCGGCCGCATAGAACACGTCGAGTGCGGTCAGATCCGCATCGATCGCTTCGCAACCCTCCATGTGCATCACGGCCGCAAACACGCCTGCATCCATCGCCGAGCGGATATCGGCGGTCGATCGGCACAGCCGCCAGGCGCCGCTGCGATCGAGATGAAGCGCAATCGACGCCATCTGCAGGGCAATGTCGAGCGACGGCTCGCGGTTGAGCGGCGCGGCCAGCGGCGTGGCGTAATGGCCGTTTTCGTCCGGCTCCTTAAGCACGAATTCCTCGGTTGACGGGATGTAGATGGCGCAAAGCCCGCCGGCCAGACCACCGGCCTTGGCGCGCGGACCGTCGATATGCCCATCCGAAACACCATCTGTAAATTCAGCCACCGGGTCGGCACCGGTCGCCCGGTTGCGCCAGAGCCTCAACAGGACGTCGTTGTGTCCATCGAATACCAAGTCCATAAAACGTAATCCTGACGATGCGAATGTGTTCGTGGGGCGCGGCACGGGAGAGACTTGCCGTGGGAGGAAATATCCTTGAATATTAATGGTAGAACCAAAACCGCACTGCATTCAAGCGGCAAAACGACCCAGTCCACTTTCCTCTATCGCGCCGAGCGTGTCAGCCAGTCCGTCGCCTCTTCATAGGCCAGCGCCAGCCGCAAGGTCGCCCTATCGCCCCGCGGCGGTCCGACGATCTGGATGCCGTTTGGCAGTGCAGATGAGCCATTGCCGCCAAATCCGGCCGGCATGGCGGCAACCGGCAGACCGGCCATGCTGGGTCCGATCACCACTTCCATCCAGCGATGATAGGTATCCATCTTGCGGTCGGCGACCTCCCGCGGCCAGGGGATCTCGGCATCGAAGGGGAAGACCTGCGCCGAGGGCAGGACAAGGAAATCATAGGTCTCGAACAGGGAAAGGCAGGCCTTGTACCAGGCGCTGCGGATTTTCGAGGCTTCATAGACCTCCGCCGCCGTGACGCGCAGACCATGGCGGATTTCCCACAGGATTTCCGGCTTGAGCAGGGCCCGGCGCGCCGGATCCTCGTAGATGTCCTGCATGCTGCCGACCGTCAGCCAGCTGCGCAATGTCGTCCAGGCCCACCAGAGCCTGTCCATGTCGAAATCCGGCAGGACCTCGTCGACCGCCATGCCCAGGCCTTCAAACACCTTGAGCGCCGACCGGTCGAGATCGAGCACGCCCGCCTCGAAGGGCAGATAGCCGCCGAAATCACCAAGCCAGCCGACCCGGCGACCGCGCCAATTGGGCTCTCCGCCCAGATCCAGCGGCTCAAGCGGCAGCGACCATGGATCGCGGACATCATAGCCGGCCTGGATGGCCAGAAGGGCCGCCACATCGCGGACCGAACGGCCCATCGGCCCGGCCGTCGACAGCTGGTGCTGGTAGAGATCCGGCCCCGGCCCGGACGGCACGCGGCCGAAGCTCGGACGAAAGCCGACCACGTTGTTGAAGGCGGCCGGATTGCGCAGCGAGCCCATCATGTCGCTGCCATCGGCGAGCGGCAGCAAGCGCGCCGCAAGCCCCGCCGCCGCCCCGCCGCTGGAGCCGCCGGCACTCTTTGTCAGATCGTAAGGGTTGCGCGTCGTGCCGAACACCGGATTGTAAGAATGGGACCCGAAACCCCATTCCGGCGTATTGGTCTTGCCGATGAAGATTGCCCCGGCGGCGCGCATGCGCTCGACATGAATATCGTCGGCATCGGGTATGAAATCGGCAAACAGCGGCGAGCCATAGGTGCAGCGGATGCCGGCAACCTCGCTCAGATCCTTGACCGCCAGCGGCATGCCATGCAGGAACCCGCGCCAGCGTCCGGCCGCCAGATCCGCGTCGCAGGCTCTTGCCTGGGCAAGAACGAGATCGGTATCGACCCGGCTGACGATCGGGTTGATCTCGCCGTTCAGCGCATCGATCCGCTCGAGATAAGCGGTCACCACCTCGACGCTGGAGACCGCGCCGGAGCGGATTTTCGCCGAAAGCTCCGTTGCCGAAAGCGCTGTGATCTCCGTCATCGGTCACCCTTCCATTGCCCCGTCGGTCCATCGTCCGGGGTCCATCAGACCGCTGCCGGGGCCTGTCGTCAAGCACGGATCCGAACTCGGCAAGCCCACAGAATAAAAACGAGATCGGCCAAAATAAAAAATGGTCAAGTGACCAATTTTAAGGCACCATGCCTTTGGTTTCGTTGGGAGGCAGAACCGGTCCATTGCGAAAACAGGGCTTTTTCAGCCGAACCACGGCGAAAAACCTGCCGTTGCAAGGCTCGGACGCGGGCTCCGGGAGGTGGCATGCATATTGCGTCGGTTGAGGGCAGCACACCCGGCAGCGGCCATGCATGGCTTGACCTCGAATGCCGGAATGACGGACCAAGCAAGGCAAGATCGGGGGAATCTCTTGACTGAAACTGCGCAGAAGCCAGCCATCGACATTAGAGGCGTCAGCCGCATCTACGGATCGGGTCCCTACCAGGTCGCAGCGCTCAAGGGCGTCTTCGTCACCATCAAGCAGAACGAATTCTTCACGCTTCTCGGCCCCTCCGGCTGCGGCAAGACCACGCTGCTGCGGCTGATCGCCGGCTTCGACTTCCCGACCAGTGGCGAGATCCTCTTGAACGGCGAGGACATTGCCCCGCTTCCCCCCTTCAAGCGGCCGGTCAACACCGTCTTCCAGAGCTACGCGCTCTTCCCCCACATGACGGTCGCCCAGAATATCGGCTTCGGCCTGGAAATGCTCGGCAAGCCGAAATCCGAGGTCAAGAGCCGCGTCGACGAGATGCTGGCGCTGGTGCATATGGAAGCCATGCGCGACCGTGCCGTCAGCCAGATCTCCGGCGGCCAGCAACAGCGCGTCGCCCTTGCCCGGGCCCTCGCCCCCAAGCCCAAGGTTCTGCTGCTCGACGAGCCGCTTTCGGCGCTCGACTACAAGCTGCGCAAGGAAATGCAGATCGAGCTGAAGCGCGTCCAGGCCGAAACCGGCATCACCTTCATCTTCGTCACCCATGATCAGGAAGAAGCCCTGACCATGTCCGACCGCATCGCCGTGATGTCGAGCGGCGAGATCCGCCAGGTCGGCTCGCCCTGGGACATCTACGACCGCCCGACCGAACGCTTCGTGGCCGACTTCATCGGCGAAACCAATTTCCTTGCCGCCGAGGTGGTCTCAGTTTCAGGCGACCGCGCAAGGGTGCGGCTGTCATCCGGCGCGAAAATCCCGGCAACCTTTCCGGACGGCACCACTCCGTCCGGCAAGGTCACGGTGGTGATCCGGCCCGAACATGCGCAGGTCACGTCCCCCTCCTCCACCGCGCTGTCCGGCGTGATCCACGATATCGTCTATCTCGGCACCGACACCCATTTCCACATCCGGCTGCAGGACGGCACATCCTTTACCGTGCGCCAGCAGAATAGCCGCAGCGGTCCCTGCGGCTTCTCCAAGAATGACCCCGTCAGCATTGCCCTCAGCGACGATGTCGCGCAGATCCTGAGGGACTGACCATGGCAAACGACGCTACACAGTCCGGTGAAACCTTCCGCAAACAGGATATCCGCAATCGCTGGCTGCTCAGCGCGCCGGCCCTCCTGCTGATTGCGATCGCCGGCGTCGGACCGCTGTTTATCGTGCTGGTCTATTCCTTCCTGGCGCCCGGCAACTACGGCGATGTCAAATGGCAGTTCTCGACCGAGGCCTGGTTCAACGTCTTCCTGTCGCGCGATATTTTCGACAACACGCTGTCCCTGGCGGATGCCCATGTGTCGATCCTCTGGCGCAGCATCAAGCTGGCGGTGGCCACCACGCTGTTCACGCTGATCGTCGGTTTCCCGACCGCCTATTTCATCGCCAGCCGTCCGGCCAATTACCGCCAGATCTGGCTGTTCCTGATCACCATTCCGTTCTGGACCAACCTGCTGATCCGCGGCTTCGCCATCCAGGAAATGATCCGCAACGAAGGACTGGTCAATACCGTCCTGATGAAGCTTGGCGTGATCGCCGCGCCGATCCAGTTGCTCTATACCGATTTCGCCATCCTGCTCGGCATGGCCTATGTGCATCTGCCGCTGATGGTGCTGCCGCTTTATGCCAGCATGGAAAAGCTCGATTTCCGGCTGGTCGAGGCGGGTTACGATCTCTACGCCACCCGCTTTGCCGTGCTGCGGCGGATCATCATTCCGCTGGTCAAACCGGGCATCATCGCCGGCTCGATCCTCGTCTTCATCCCGTCGCTGTCGTCCTATGTCATTCCGCGCATCCTGGGCGGCGGCAAGAACCTGATGGTCGGCAACCTGATCGAGCTGCAATTCGGCCAGGGGCGAAACTGGCCGCTGGGTGCTGCTCTGTCGATCACCCTGGTCATCATCGTCCTGGCCGCCATGCTCTATTACGTAAAGAATGCCGGAAAGACCGGAGGTGGCCATGCGTAGCAAATTCGACGTGCGCGTCCAGCCGGGCTTTGCCACCATTGCCATGCTGTGCTTCTTCATCCTCTATCTGCCGATTGCCACGCTGGTGGTCTATGCCTTCAACTCCGGCACCTCGATCGCCGTCTGGGAAGGCTTTTCGCTGCGCTGGTTCGAGGCCGCCTGGAACAACAGCCAGGTGATCGAAGCGTCCTGGCGCTCGGTGCGCATTGCCGCCATTTCTGCCGTGATTGCCACGGCCGTGGCGACGCTTGCCGCCATCGCCACGACGAGAACCGAGGCCTATCGCGGCCTCACTTTCAAATATTCCTTCATCAACATGCCGCTGATGGTGCCGGAAATCGTCACCGCCGTCGCCCTGCTGATCTTCTTCTCGCGCATCAAGGTCGCCACCGGCTATTCCGGCCTCGGCTACCTGATCATGGCCCATACCGCCTTCTGCATCCCCTTTGCCTATCTGCCGATCCGGGCCCGGCTTGAGAACATGGACCTGTCGCTGGAGAGGGCTGCTGCCGATCTCTATGCGACGCCGTTCAAGGTGTTTCGCTTCGTCACCCTGCCGCTGCTCTGGCCCGGCATCCTCGCCGGCCTGATGCTCGCCTTCGTCATCTCGCTCGATGACGTGGTCATTACCGAATTCGTCAAATCCGCCGGCCAGGACACCCTGCCGACCTATATGCTGGGTCAGTTGCGGCGCGCCATCACCCCGGAAATGAATGCCATTTCGACAGTCTTTCTGCTGCTGTCCCTGTTGATCGTCACGATCTTCTTCTTTCTCAGCAGAACCAACGAAAAATCCGAATAAACAGGAGTGGGAACATGAAGCATACGATGAAGCTCGCGGCAGCCGCGATCGCCCTGATGGCGTCGACGGCCATTGCCCATGCGGAAGGCGAACTGAACCTCTACAACTGGGGCAATTACACCAGCCCGGAGATGATCAAGAAGTTCGAGGACACCTACAAGGTCAAGGTCACCATCACCGACTACGACAGCAACGACACCGCCCTTGCCAAGGTGCGCCAGGGCGGCCACGGCTTCGACATCGTCGTTCCGTCCGCCAGCGCCCTGCCGATCTTCATCAGCGAAGGCCTGCTGCTGGAATCGCGTCCCGACCAGATGGAGAACTTCAAGAATGTCGATCCCAAATGGGTCGACGTACCCTTCGATCCCGGCCGTCACTATTCGGTTCCGTGGCAGTGGGGCACGACCGGTATTGCCGTCGACAAGTCGGTTTACGCGGGCGACCCGAACACCTCGGCCATTTTCCTCGATCCGCCGGCCGAGCTGGTCGGCAAGGTCAATGTCGTGCCGGAAATGTCGGATGTCATGCACATGGTCGTGACCTATGCCGGCGGCACGCCCTGCACCGGCGACCTGACCGTGCTGAAGAAGGCCCGCGACCTGCTGGTCGCCGCCAAGCCGAAGTGGATCTCCATGGATTACGGCACCGTCGAGAAATACACCAAGGGCGATCTGGCGGCCTCCGTCGACTGGAACGGCGCGACCTTCCGCGGTCGCCTGGCCAATCCGAACATCGTCTATGGCTACCCGAAGGAAGGCTACCCGATCTGGATGGACAATGCCGCCATCCTGAAGGACGCCAAGAATGTCGAGAACGCAAAACTTTTCCTCAACTTCATCATGGCGCCTGAAAATGCCGCCATGCTGTCGGCTTTCGCCCGCTATGCCAACGGCATCACCGGATCGGAAGCCTTCATGCCGGAAGACATGAAGACCGCACCGGAAGTCAACATTCCGGACTCCGCCAAGGCTGCCGGCTATTTCAACCTGGCCTGCGCACCGGAAGTCCAGGAACTCTACACCAAGATCTGGACCGAACTGCAGAAGTAAACGCAGCGGGCCCGAGATCACCAACAGATGCGGGAGAGCTGATCGGCTCTCCCGCACAAGCGGGATGCTTTTACCCATGACCAGCCACTTCAAGACCACCTACGGCTTCGAGCGCCAGGATGTGACGCTTTCCAACTGGCGCGCGGCCCCTTTCAGCCGCTGGAGCTTCCAGCATGTCAGCGAGATCGTGCCGACCAGCCCGATCCGCTGTGCCTCTGAGACGCCGGAGACGGCCCTGGCCGGTGCGGCCATGCTCGATGCAGTCATCGACACCGGTCTGGCCGAGGCCCGCACGGCGCGGGCATTCCTGGACTTTGCCCATACCGACGCCTTCGTGCTGATGAAACGCGGCGAGGTCGTCGCCGAATATTACCCGCCCCATTCGCATGAGAACCGGCCGCATATCGTGTTTTCGGTGAGCAAGTCGCTGACGGCGATCGTCTCGGGCATTCTGGAGGCGCAGGGCGTCATCGACCCCGAGAAACTTGTGAGCCATTATCTCCCTGAGACAAAGGGCAGCGCCTATGGCGATTGCCGCTACCGCGACGTGCTCGACATGCGCGTCAGCCTGGATTTCGACGAAGCCTATCTCAACAAGGACGGCGCCTATGCCCGCTATCGCCGCTCGACGCTGTGGAACCCGCCGGAGCCGGACACGCGAGCCGAGAGCATGGCCGAGTTCATCTATTCCCTGCCCAAGGCGGATCGTCCGCATGGTGGCCCGTTCTTCTACGCCTCGCCCAATTCCGACCTGCTCGGCCTGGTGCTGGAACGCGTCACGGGCAAGCGCTTCAGCACCCTGATGTCGGACCTGCTCTGGGCACCGCTTGGCGCAAAGAACCACGCTCTTGTCAGCGTCGATGCGCAAGGCTCGGCGCGGGCTGCCGGCGGCATCTGCGTCACGGCGCGCGATCTCGCCCGCGTCGGCGAAATGCTGCGCAATGGCGGAACTGTCGATGGCCGGCAGATCGTGCCGGACGGCTGGCTGACCGACATGCTGACCGCCGGCGACCACGATGCCTGGCTCGCCGGAGAGCCCAACATGATGCCGAAGGGCCGTTATCGCAGCCAATGGTACCAGTCCGGCGAAGACGACGGCGCCTTCTGCGCCATCGGCATCCACGGGCAATGGCTCTATGTCGATCCGACCCATGAGACCGTCATCGTCAAACTGTCGTCGCAACCCAATCCGCTGGACGACGAGCTGAAGCAGGACAATCTGGCCTTCTTCCGCACCGTGAGCCGGCTCGCCGCATAATTCGTCTCATATCTATCATTAGGAACCCAATCCATGGCGCAGCACGCCGACATCATCATCCGCAATGCCAAGCTCCTGACCATGGACGAAACGGCACCCCATGCTGAGGCCATCGCGCTGTCCGGCAATATCATCCTGGCACTCGGCACGGATGCCGAGATCGCCCCGCTTACCGGCGCCTCGACCCGCGTGATCGATGCCAAGGGCGCCACCGTGATGCCCGGCATCAATGAAGCCCATATGCATATCTTCATGGGTTCGCTATCGCTGCAGCAGCTGAGCCTTTACGGGGTGCGTGGCTTCGAGGCGATGAGCGAGGCGATCAAGGCCTATGCCGCCGCCAATCCCGACGAGCCCGTTCTGCTCGCCCAATCGGCCGATTATACCATTCTCGGCGCCGGCGAAGAGATCACCCGCCACCATCTCGACCGCGTGCTGCCCGACCGTCCCTTCCTGATGTACGCGCCCGACCATCACACCGCCTGGGCCAATACCGCAGCCCTCAAGCTTGCCGACCTCTTGAACGGCCGCGATGTCGGCGTCGGCAATGAGGTGGTGATGGGCAACGACGGTCTGGCAACCGGCGAATTGCGCGAGACCAACGCCATCAGCCCTGTCGTGCAGCTGGCATCGACCGGCGGACGCGAGGGCCTCGGCATCCTGACCGGTGGCGATCCCGACAGTGTTACGCCCGAACAGCGCGCCGGCGACCGGGCGGTGCTGAAGCGCGGCCTCGACTACTGTGCCTCGGAAGGCATTACCTCGGTGCAGAATTTCGACGGCAATCTCTACCAGCTGGAACTGATGGAAGACCTGCTTGCAGCAGGCGAATTGCCGGTGCGCATCCGCATTCCCTTCCACATGAAGAATTTCATGGAGATCGGCATGCTGGAGACGGCCGCCGCCTGGAAGCAGCGCTTTGCCTCCGACATGCTGCGCGGCGATTTCGTCAAGGTCTTCATGGATGGCGTCATCGACAGCCAGACGGCCTATATGCTGGAAGGCTATGCCGATCGCCCCGACTTCTGCTGCGAACCGCTGTTCACGCCGCAGGCCTGGGAAGCGGTGGCCGTGAAAGCCGACAGCCTCGGTCTGCAGATCGCCGTGCATGCCATCGGCGATGCGGCGGTGCGCCAGACCCTCGACGGCTATGAGGCCGCCGCAAAGGCCAATGGTGCCCGCGACAGCCGCCACCGCATCGAGCATATCGAGATCATCGACCCGACAGATGTGCCGCGCTTTGCCGAACTCGGCGTCGTCGCCTCCATGCAGCCGGTGCATGTGCCGGGCGGTTCATGCTTCCCCCTGGAGCCGACCATTCACCGTCTCGGCGAGGCGCGCTTTCCCTATGCCTATGCCTGGCGCACGATGAAAGATGCCGGCGCCCGGCTGGTCTTTGCCACGGACTGGCCGATCTCCCCGGTCTCGCCTTTCGGCTGCATCCAGAACGCCCTGACCCGCAAGCCCTGGAAAGAGGGCGATCCCGACCAGCGCATGACGCTGCCGGAATCTTTGCACGCCTACACGGCCGAAGGCGCCTGGGTGGAGTTCATGGAAGATCGCAAGGGCCAGCTGAAGCCAGGCTATCTCGCCGATATAGTCATGCTCGATCAGGACATCGAGGCCTGCCCGCTCGACACGGTGGCGGACGTGAAGCCGGTCCTGACAATCTGCGATGGACGCATTACCTACGAGGCTGCATAAAACCCGGATGGCACAAAAGGACAGCACAGCGACGGAGACATCGGTGGCAAGGACCGCCGGTGCGACGAAGAAGGGCGTGGAGACCCGCGCCCGCATCATCAAGGGTGCGCGCGAGGCGCTGGAAAATGACGGCATCGATGCGATGACGACCCGCAAGATCGCCGCCAGCGCCAATGTCCGGCTGGCCACCCTGCATTATTACTTCGACAGCAAGGAAACCATCCTTCTCGCCGTGCTGGAAGACATGATTGCCGACATGGCCTCCAGCTACCATCCGGCCCGCCCCTTTGCCGACGACCCGCAGCAGCGCATCGCCGCCCTGATCCGGCTGATCTGGCACTATATCGGCGAGACCCGCGACCACCAGATCGCCCAGATCGAGCTGACGCTCTATGCCCTGCGCACCAAGGGGTCCGAATGGCTGGCCGAGCGCCAGTACAACGCCTATATCGATTTCTACAGCCGGCTGATCCTCGACGACGCCGACGTGCCGCCGACCGAGCGCGAGCGGATCGGCAAGGCCATCGCCCGCTTCATCCTGATCGGCATCGACGGCCTGATTTTGCAGAATTTCGCGCTGCATGACGAGGATCTGGCCCGCGAAAGCGTCGAGGCGCTGATCGTCGCCACCCAGGACTATCTGCGGCGCCTGACCGAAGCGGCCTGATCGCGTCCCGCCTCCTTGTCCCGAAGTTCAATGGCTTTCGCGCCGGTCGTCATCGCGCCGCGCAGCAGGCATCTTTATTCTTGCAATAGCCACCCATATGTGAAAAATAAATTCACATAAGAATGCCACTCACCCCAGGGCGCGGGAGGTTGCCCGAAGGCGTGCGGCAAAAGGCACCGGCTTTCGGGTGCCCGACGGGAGGTTGGTTCGCATGCAGGACGACAATGGATTGCCGCTCGAAGGCCTGACGGTGATCGACATGAGCCAGTTTCTGTCGGGGCCTTATTGCTCGTTGCGGCTGCTCG
Source organism: Rhizobium sp. CG5 (assembly GCF_023701945.1). Lineage (GTDB taxonomy): Bacteria > Pseudomonadota > Alphaproteobacteria > Rhizobiales > Rhizobiaceae > Allorhizobium. The sequence goes on along the minus strand of NZ_JABAEF010000009.1, from coordinate 200,799 downwards.
ATCTCGGCGCCCGGGTGATCAAGGTCGAACGGCCGGATGGCGGCGACCTGTCGCGCCGGCTCTACCTCAGCGACACCGAAGTGGGCGGCGATTCCACCCTGTTCCACGCCATCAATCGCGGCAAGGAAAGCCTCGGCATCGACCTGAAGAATGCCGACGACCTCGCCTTCCTGCGCCATCTGCTTGGTAAGGCCGATGTGATGATCCAGAATTTCAGGCCCGGCGTGATCGAACGGCTCGGCCTCGACTACGAGACCGTCAGGGCCATCAATCCCCGTCTCGTCTATGCCTCGATCAGCGGTTATGGCGAGGAAGGCCCCTGGGTCATGCGGCCGGGCCAGGACCTGCTGGCACAGGCGCGCTCCGGCATGATGTGGCTGAACGGCGACGAAAGCCAGGGCCCCGTGCCCTTCGGCCTGGCGATCGCCGACATGCTGGCCGGCTCCAACGCCTGCCAGGGCATTCTCGCCTCACTCGTCCGGCGCGGCATTGCCGGTCGCGGCGCCCATATCCAGACCAGTCTTCTCGAAAGCCTGGTCGATTTCCAGTTCGAAGTGCTGACCACCTATCTGAACGACGGCCGCCGCCGGCCGAAACGCTCGGACTTCCGCAGCGCCCATGCCTATCTCTCGGCGCCCTATGGTGTCTATCCGGCTAGCGACGGCTATCTGGCCATTGCCATGACGCCGATCGGCCGGCTGCAGGACCTGCTCGGCATTGAGGAACTGGCGCCGTTCCGCGACGATGCCAAGGCCTGGTTTACCGAGCGCGACGCCATCAAGAAAATCATCGCCGAGCGGATCGCCACCAGGCCCGTCCAGCATTGGCTGGACATTCTGGAGCCCGCCGACATCTGGTGTTCCAAGGTGCTGGACTGGCAGGAACTGCTCGACAGCGACGGCTTCGGCATTCTCGACATGCTGCAGACGGTGACCCGCGAGGACAATGTCTCGGTCGGCACCACCCGCTGCCCGGTCCGTGTCAACGGCAAGCGTCCCAAGGGCGGCCGAGCAGCGCCGCTGGTCGGCGAACACACGACACAGATCCGGGCGGAGTTCGCCCGATGAGCGCGCCTCGCTTGAAAGGCATGACCTGGAGCCATCCGCGCGGTTTTGATCCGATGGTCGCCTGTTCCGCCGAATGGCTGAGACAAACCGGTGTGACGATCGACTGGGACAAGCGCTCGCTGCAGGATTTCGAGAGCTTTCCGGTCGAGGAACTGGCCAGGCAATACGACCTTATCGTCATCGATCACCCGCATGTCGGCCAGATCACCACCGAAAACTGCCTGGCACCCCTGGACGTGTCTGGCCGCGAAGCCGAGTTCACGGCCCTGGCCAAGGGCAGCGTCGGGGCCTCCTTTCCAAGCTACCATTGGCAGGGCCGGCAATGGGCCTTCCCGATCGATGCGGCGACGCAGGTGATGGCCTATAGGCCCGACCTGATCGGTACGCCGCCTACGACATGGGCCGAGGTGATCGAGTTTGCCCGGCACGGCCATGTCCTGCTGCCGCTGCGCCCACCCCATTCGTTGATGAGCTTCTTCACGCTTTGCGGCAATCTCGGCCGGGCCTGCGCGGTGGAGCGAGACCGGGACTTTGCCGATGCCGAGATCGGCGCGCAGGCGCTGGAGGCGATCCGCGAACTGGCCGCCCTGGTCGACCCGGCCTGCCTGACCCTCGACCCGATCGGCGTGCTCGACCGCATGGGCGACACCGGATCGAAAGCCGCAATGTCGCCGCTGATCTACGGCTATGTCAGCTATAGCCTCGATGGTTTCCGCCTCCATCCTGTGCAGTTCACCGACATGCCGACGCTTGGGGGAACTGGCCCGATCGGCTCGGCGCTGGGCGGCACCGGCATTGCCGTCTCGGCCTTCAGCGCCAACCGGCAGGCCGCGGTCGATTTTGCCTATTGGGTGGCGAGCGGCCCCGTCCAGGCCGAACTCTACTGGCGCTCCGGCGGTCAGCCGGGCCATGCCGAGGGCTGGGAGAGCAAGGTCGCCAACGCTGCGACGCGCAATTTCTACACCGGCACCCGCGCCACGCTCAACGGCGCCTGGCTGCGCCCGCGCCACAACGGCTACATGCCCTTCCAGGAAGCGGCGTCGCATGTGATCAACGATGCGGTCACGGGCGGGATCACCGCGAAAGCAGCTGTCGAACGGCTGAACGGCATGTTCCGCGAGAGTTTCGGAGCGTAGCGGGCAAAACGGCCCCTCACCCTAGCCCTCTCCCCGCAGGCGGGGCGAGGGGACGTGCCCCACGAACCATTTTCATACCTGGCATCCCTACACACCAATACCAATCCGACGCTCTCGTCCGAGAGGGAGCAAAGCGCCGCGGCACGTCTCCTTCTCCCCGTCATAACGGGGAGAAGGTGCCGGCAGGCGGATGAGGGGCCACCAGAGGGACAACCGCCCCTACCCCAGCCGCCACATCGCTGCAGCATTGCCCGACAGCACCCGAGCCTTGTCCTCCAGGCCGACGCCCGACAGCAGCGCATGGGTCGCGCCGACCCAGGTCGATAGCCCGCCGCCGAGCGTGCAGACCGGCCAGTCGCTGCCCCAGATCATCCGCTCGAAACCAAAGCTCTGCGCCACATGGGCGAAATAGGGTTTGAGATCCTCGAGCGTCCAACTGTCGGGATCGCCATAGGCGGGAATGCCGGAGAGTTTGACCGTGACATTCGGCCGACGGGCGATCTCCGTGACGTCTTTGCTCCAGAACCCGAAGGCACCGCTCTTGATATCCGGTACGCCGCAATGGTCGAGGATGAAGGAGACATCCGGTGCCAGATCGGCGAGCGCTGCGGCTTGACCGACCTGGTGCGGCAGCACGCAGAGGTCGAATGTCAGGCCCGTACCGGACAGCTTTGCGATATTGGCGCGAAACAGCGGAGCCTTCGACAGATCGTCCGGCATGACATGCAGCACGCGGCGAAAACCCTTGACGAAGGGATTGGCACGCTGGCGCTCCAGATAAGCCGGGAAGTCGGGGCTTTCCGGCCGGCAGGCCGCGATGGCGCCGCGCAGCAGGCTGCCGTCCGTCTGCGACAGCCGCTCGATGACGCCGGTCTCGGCCTCCATCTGCTCGTCCGCCACATCGACCTCCATATGCAACACCCCTGCAATGCCGAGCCGCCTTGCCTCCGTGGCATAGGTTTCATAGGGAAAATCGGCATCCAGAGCCGGCACGCCGGCAAGCCAGGGATAGCGCAGCACGTTGCGATAGATCAGATGCAGATGGGTGTCGATGATCATGGACGGCCTCCTCCCTGAAACCGCGGGCAAAGTGCCACAGAAAAATCGATCCTTCAAATACGAATTTATGCGTCCGGTTTGAAATCGGAGCCGGTCATCTCGGAGAGCTTGCGCGTCGTCTCGACCACCAGATGGATCGAGTTGGTGATATCAGGCGCACTGGGCGAATTGATCAGCGTGATATAGGGCACGGTCAGCGCCGCAATCGCCTTGCCATCGGCGCCTAAGACCGGCGCCGAGAGGTTGATCACCCCCGCCGTCTGGGCGCTCGGCATCATCTCATAGCCGCGGGTGCGAATCTGGTCGAGCCGCGCCAGGAATTCCGGCGTCACCTTGGCATGATCGCCGCTGCTGCCGAGGTTTTCGGCGATCATCATCTCGCGTTCGTCCTTGCTGTGGAAGGCCAGCAGGACATGGCCCGAGCCGGTGTCGAACAGGCTGATGCGCGAGCCGACGCGGATCGAAATGCCCCAGTAGCCCGGCGCTTCCTGCTGGGCGATCACCACGGGATAACCGCGGTCGAAGACCACCAGCTGATTGGCCTGGCGCGAGGCTTCGGCAAGTTCCCGCATCAGCGGAATGGCGAAGGATACCAGCCGGCGCACCGGCGCATGCAGCTGCGCCAGGCCGAACAGTTTCAATGTCAGCGTGAAGCGGTCGCCATCGATGCGCGTCACGTAACCGCGCTTCACCAGTCGGTCGAGCATGCGATAGAATTCGTTGGGGCTGCGGTCCAGCCGCTTGGCGATTTCGGCCTGCGTCAATCCGCCGTCGACCGCCGCCAGGAGTTCCAGGATGTCCAGGCCCTTGTCCAGCGCCGGGGCGCGGTAGCGATCGGTCTCGTCTTCGGTCACGCTCGATATCCTCAGTGAATGCAACCATTCATATACGCAGAAATGGCGGTCCACAATAGTTTTAACTTGACGCCTTTCGTTTATTTGGTTTGTATATAAATGAAGCTCTCATGGGTGAGAGTTTGGCGACAGCCATCTGGGAGGAGAAAATGTCAAAACTTTTAGCCGGCGTAGCAGCCGGAGCCTTGCTCTACGCGTCGACAGCCCTGGTGGCCGGCGCTGCCGATCTGCCGGGCAAGTTCGACGGTGTTTCGATCGACGCCAAGCTGATTGGCGGCCAGCAATACGAAGCCCTGTATGCCCGCATTGCCGATTGGGAAAAGGCGACGGGCGCCAAGGTCAACGTCATCTCGAAGAAGAACCACTTCGAGCTCGACAAGGAAATCAAGTCGGATATCGCAACAGGCAGCATCTCCTGGTGCGTCGGCTCGAACCATTCATCCTTCGCCCCGCAATATCCCGATATCTACACGGACCTTTCGGCCCTGCTGCCGAAGGACGAAATCGATGCCTTCGTGCCGGCCAATATCAAGGCTTCGACGCTCGACGGCAAGCTGGTCATGCTGCCGCGCGCCCAGTTCGACGTCTCGGCGCTCTACTATCAGAAGAGCCTCTATCAGGACGACGCCAAGAAGGCCGCCTTCAAGGCAAAATATGGTTATGAGCTGACCCCGCCCGATACCTGGGCGCAGGTCTCCGACCAGGCCATCTTCTTCTCCAGCCCGCCGGATTTCTACGGCACGCAGTTTGCCGGCAAGGAAGAGGCCATCAACGGCCGCTTCTATGAAATGGTGGTGGCCGAGGGCGGCGAATATCTCGACGCCGACGGCAAGCCGGCCTTCAATTCGGACGCCGGCGTCCGGGCGCTCGACTGGTTCGTCAACATGTACAAGGCCAAGGCCGTTCCGGCCGGCACGACGAACTATCTCTGGGACGATCTTGGCCAAGGCTTTGCCTCGGGCACCATCGCGCTCAATCTCGACTGGCCTGGATGGGCAAGCTTCTTCAACGATCCGAAGTCGTCCAAGGTGGCCGGCAATGTCGGCGTTGTCGTGCAGCCGGCCGGCTCGTCCGGCAAGCGCACCGGCTGGTCGGGCCATCACGGCTTCTCGGTGACCGAGAGCTGCGCCACCAAGGAAGCCGCAGCTTCGCTCGTCTGGTTCCTGACCAACGAGGACAGCCAGAAGCTGGAAGCCAAGGCCGGCCCGCTGCCGACCCGCACCGCCGTCTGGGAATGGGATATCGCCGAAGCCGCCAACGATCCCTACAAGAAGGAAGTGTTGAGCGCCTTCCAGGAGGCGGCCAAGCACGCCTTCCCGGTTCCCCAGACGCCGTCGTGGATCGAAATCTCCAATGCGGTCTATCCGGAACTGCAGGCCGCCATTCTCGGTGACAAGACGTCCAAGCAGGCGCTTGACGACGCCGCCAAGAAGGCCACCGAAATCCTCGAGGATGCCGGGGCGCTGTAAGGCCCGCACGAGAGCTAGAAATGCCCCTCACCCTGACCCTCTCCCCGCAAGCGGGGAGAGGGGACGGAAACGCTGCGGCAAGTCCCTTCTCCCCGCTCGCGGGGAGAAGGTGCAGGCAGGTCAGGTGCAACGTGTTGCACCGGGGATGAGGGGCAAGCACACGACCAATATTTTTCTAAGGCTTACAGGAGACGCATTTCATGAAAGGCTGGAGACCCCCGGCACCGGTTTTGCTGCTGCTGCCGGCCTTCATCGTTCTGGCGGCCGTCGTCATCCTGCCTTTGCTGCTTTCGCTCTATTCGAGCTTCACCGCATTTCGGCTGACGCAGCCGGCATCGCTGTTTACCCTTGTCGGCTTTCGCAACTACCAGCGCATCCTGACCGATCTCGAGTTCTGGACCGCCTTCGGCCGCACCGTGCTGCTGTTGACCGTGGCGCTCAACCTCGAAATGCTGCTCGGCCTTGGCCTTGCCATGCTGGTGGAAAAGGCGACCAGCGGCCAGCGAATGCTCAGAACCATCATGATGTTTCCGATGATGTTCTCGCCAATCCTGGTCGGCTTCCAGTTCAAGTTCATGTTCAACGACAATATCGGCCTGATCAACAATGCCCTGCAGTCGCTGGGGCTGACCGACCAGGCTATTCCCTGGCTGATCGACGGGCAGCTGGCCTTCTATGCGATCCTGATCGCCGAGGTCTGGTCCTCCACGTCGGTCTTCGCCATCCTGATCCTTGCCGGCCTGCTCGCCATGCCGAAGGAGCCGCTGGAGGCCGCCCGCGTCGACGGCTGCACGCCCTGGCAGACCTTCCGCTATGTCACCTGGCCCTTCATCATGCCCTTTGCCTATATCGCCATGACGATCCGCTCGCTGGACGTGGCGCGCGCCTATGACATCGTCAAGATCATGACCGACGGCGGCCCGGCCAAGCGCACCGAACTGCTGTGGACGCTGGTGGCGCGCACCGCCTATTCCGACGCCCGCATGGGCCTGGCCAATGCCATGGCCTATGTGGCGATCCTGCTGTCGATCCTCTTTACCGTCTATTTCTACCGGAAGCTCGCAGCCGCGCGCACCCAAATCGCTGCGGATTGGTGATCATGAACGAGAACGCAAAACACCGCCTGAAGCGCAATGCGCTGGCCGTCGCCCACGCCGTCACCCTTTTCCTCGCCATGCTGATCATCTGCATGCCGGGCATTTGGATCGTGCTGTCCTCCTTCCGCCCGACGGTCGAGATCATGGCCAAGCCGCCGGTCTGGATCCCGCAGGACCTGTCGCTCGACGCCTATACGGCGATGTTCTCCGGCGTGGGCCAGGGCGGCATTCCGATTATCAGCTATTTCCGCAATTCGCTGATCATCTCGGTCACCTCGACGGTGATCTCGATCGCCATCGGCATGGCCGGCGGCTATGCCTTTGCCCGCTACCGCTTCAAGGCCAAGTCGGCGATCTTCCTCGGCCTGATGCTGACCCGCACCGTGCCCGGCATCGCCCTGTCGCTGCCGCTGTTCTTCGTCTATGCGCGGCTCGGCATCATCGACACCCATTTCGGGCTGATCCTCGTCTATGTGGCACTCAACGTGCCCTTCACCATCTGGCTGATCGACGGCTTCTTCCGCCAGGTGCCGAAGGATCTGGCGGAAGCTGCCCAGATCGACGGCTGCACCCGCTGGCAGGCCTTCTGGCAGGTGGAATTTCCGCTGGCCGGCCCCGGCATCGCGTCGGCCGGCATCTTTGCCTTCCTCACCTCCTGGAACGAGTTTGCGCTGGCCTCGCAGCTGACCCGCTCGGTCACCTCCAAGACCCTGCCGGTCGGCCTGCTCGATTATACCTCGGAATTCACCATCGACTGGCGAGGGATGTGTGCCCTGGCCGTGGTGATGATCGTCCCGGCCCTGGCGCTGACCTTCGTCGTCCAGAAGCATCTCGTATCCGGCCTCACCTCCGGCGCAGTCAAAGGATAAGTCATGGCAACCGTCTCCCTGCATAAGCTGGTCAAGCGCTACGGCGCCCTGGAAGTGGTTCACGGCATCGACCTCGACGTCGCCGACCGCGAATTCATCGCCCTGGTCGGCCCCTCCGGCTGCGGCAAGTCGACGACGCTGCGCATGATTGCCGGTCTCGAGCCGATCTCCGGCGGCGAACTTCGGATCGGCGGCCGCGTCGTCAACGACCTGCCACCGCGCGCCCGCAACCTCGCCATGGTGTTCCAGTCCTATGCCCTCTACCCGCACATGACGGTGCGCGAGAACATGGGCTTCTCGCTGAAGATCGCCGGCATGAAGCCGGACGAGATTGCGCCGCGCGTCGATGAAGCCGCCCGCACCCTCGACCTTACCGCCCTTCTCGACCGCCGCCCCTCGCAGCTGTCCGGCGGCCAGCGCCAGCGCGTCGCCATGGGCCGGGCGATCGTGCGCGACCCGGAAGTCTTTCTGTTCGACGAACCGCTTTCCAACCTTGATGCCAAGCTACGCACGCAGATGCGCACCGAGATCAAGAAGCTGCATGCCAAGGTGCAGTCGACGGTGATCTACGTGACCCATGACCAGGTCGAGGCAATGACGCTGGCCGATCGCATCGTCATCATGCGCGATGGCTATATCGAGCAGATCGGCACGCCGGAGGATGTCTTCCAGCGGCCCAATTCCAAATTCGTCGCCGGTTTCATCGGTTCCCCGCCAATGAACCTGCGCGATGCGGATGTCGCCGACGGCAGGCTGGTCTTCGCCAACGGCGACAGCCTGCCGCTGCCCAAGCAGTTCGAGAGCCAGGTCAGTGCCGGCGCCAAGGTCACCTTCGGCCTGCGGCCAGACGATCTCTATCCGACGGGGCACGGCATTCATTCCGGTCATGAGGCGGCGGTGCACAGCGCCGACCTGAAGGTGACGATCACCGAGCCGCTCGGCAACGAGACGCTGGTCTTCTCCGAATTCGGCGGATCGGAATGGGTCGGCCGCATGCTCAATCCGCGGCAGCTGAAGTCGGGTGAACCCCTGAACTTCTGCTTCGACCTGTCCCAGGCCCATCTGTTCGACCGGGACACCGGCAAATCCCTGAGGGCATGAACCATGGCCAGAATTGAACGTATCGAGCTCTGCATGGTCGACCTTCGCCCGAAGGTCATGCGCACCGATGCCATCCAGAGCTTCGTCAGCCAGGAAACGCCGCTGGTCACCATCACCGACAGCGACGGCGCCAGGGGTACCGGCTACAGCTATACCATCGGCACCGGTGGCTCGTCGGTCATGCGGCTGCTCGCCGATCATCTCGGCCCCCGCCTGATCGGCCGCGATGCCGACCAGATCGAGGCGATCTGGCACGAGCTGGAATTTGCCACCCATGCCACCACCATCGGCGCCATTACAGCGATTGCGCTGGCAGCCATCGACACGGCCCTCTGGGATCTGCGCGCCCGCAAGCAGAACCTGCCGCTCTGGAAGCTGGCCGGCGGCGCCAAGGACCGCTGCCCGCTCTACACCACCGAGGGCGGCTGGCTGCATCTGCCCGTCGAGGCACTGGTCGAGGATGCAGTGGAGGCCAAGGCCCAAGGGTTCCGCGGCTCCAAGGTCAAGATCGGCCGGGCCCACGGCTCCGAGGATGTCGCCAGGCTTTCGGCGGTGCGCAAGGCCGTTGGCGACGCTTATGAGATCATGACCGATGCCAACCAGGGTCTTGCCCTCGACGAGGCGATCCGCCGCGCCGACCGGCTGCGCGATCTCGACCTTGCCTGGATCGAGGAACCGCTGGCGGCCGACGATATCGACGGCCATGTGCGACTGAACCGCTCGACATCGACCCCGATCGCGGTTGGCGAATCCCTTTATTCGATCCGCCATTTCCGTGAATATATGCAAAAGGGCGCCTGCTCGATCGTCCAGGTCGATGCCGGCCGGATCGGCGGCATCACGCCGTGGCTGAAGGTGGCGCATGCGGCCGAAGCCTTCGACATGCCGATCTGCCCGCATTTCCTGATGGAACTGCATGTCAGCCTGACCTGCGCCGTTCAGAACGGCAAATATGTCGAATATATTCCGCAGCTCGACGACATCACCACATCGAGGCTGCGGATCGAGGACGGCCAGGCGCTCGCGCCGATGACACCGGGCCTCGGCATCGAATGGGACTGGGAGGCGATCGCCGGCCGGCGCATCGCCGAGTTCAACCACGAGATCCGTTGATGGAGGCAGAGATGCAACGCAAGGGAATGGTCATCGGGCTTAACGCCGAAAAGATCGCCGAATACAAGCGCCTGCATGCCGCCGTCTGGCCGGACGTGCTTTCGATGATTTCGGCCTGCAACATCAGGAACTATTCGATCTTCCTGAAGGAGCCGGAAAACCTGCTCTTCTCCTTCTTCGAATATCACGGCCACGATTTCGACGCCGACATGGCCAAGATGGCCGCCGATCCGAAGACCCAGGAATGGTGGTCCGTCTGCATGCCCTGCCAGGCACCGCTCGCCACCCGCCAAGAGGGCGAATGGTGGGCGGAGATGGAGGAGGTGTTTTATCATGCGTGAGGTTGTGCCTGTGGAATACCCCCCTCTGCCCTGCCGGGCATCTCCCCCTCAAGGGGGGAGATCGGCAAGACGCGCCATCCTTGCCACTCGCAGCGTCTGTGAAAGACGAGCTTCCCTGACACGTCCTCATTCTTTGGGTCGCGAGACACTGCTCCATCCAATCTCCCCCCTTGAGGGGGAGATGCCCGGCAGGGCAGAGGGGGGGTATTTCGGCCACAATTCCAACTTGGGGAACTCACCCATGACCTTCGACCCCTCCTCCCTCGCCCAGTCCTGGCCGCTGCCCTCGAGCCCCCGCCCGATCGTCACCTTCGGGGCCGGATCGATCGTCGGCGACGCGCATTTTCCGGCCTATGCCAAGGGCGGCTTTCCGATTGCCGGCCTCTATGATCCCGATCAGGCCAAGGCCAAGGCGCTGGCCGATCAATGGGGCGTGACGGCCTATGCATCGCTTGAGGAAGGGGCCGCCGTCGACAACGCCATCTTTGATCTCGCCACGCCGCCGGCCGCCCATGCCAGGGTTCTCGCCGCCCTTCCCGACGGCGCCGCAGTGCTGATCCAGAAGCCGATGGGCAGCGATCTGGCGGCGGCAACGGAGATCTTACGAATCTGCCGGGACAAGAAGCTGAAGGCCGCCGTCAATTTCCAGCTGCGCTTTGCGCCGATGATGCTGGCGCTGAAAGATGCGATCGCCAAGGGCTTGCTTGGCGAGGTCGTCGATTTCGAGGCCCATCTAGCGCTCGATACGCCCTGGCAGCTGTGGTCCTTCCTCGAACACCTGCCGCGCATCGAGATCGCCATGCACTCGATCCACTATCTCGACGCCATCCGCCAGATCCTCGGCGACCCCGCAGGCGTGCATGCCAAGTCGATCGGCCATCCGAACCACAAGATGGCCCAGACCCGCACCACCGCCATCCTCGATTATGGCGAGAGCGTCCGTTGCGCGCTGTCGATCAACCACGACCACAAATTCGGCCGCCGCCACCAGGCCTGCGAATTCCGCGTCTGCGGAACGGAAGGTGCGGCTTACGTTCAGCTCGGCGTCAATCTCGACTATCCGCGCGGCGAACCGGACATTCTGGAAATCTATCCCAAGGGCGGGTCCGGGTGGATCACCGTTCCGCTGCAGGGCACCTGGTTTCCCGATGCCTTTGTCGGCCGCATGGCCAATCTGCAGCGCTATGCGAGCAGCGAAGACAGTGAACTGGTTTCTTCCGTGGAAGATGCCTGGATGACCATGGCACTGGTCGAGGCGGCCTATACGTCCAGCGCTGCCCCCGCCACACCGCTTGCCATACGCCCTTAAGGAAGACAGATGGAACAGCTGAGATATTTCGAGGACTATGTGCTCGGCGAACAGCGCCAGACCACCGGCCGCACCATCACCGAGACGGACTTCATCGTGCATGCCGGCCATACCGGTGATTTCTTTCCGCACCATATGGATGCCGAATTCGCCAAGACGACGCCGTTCGGCCAGCGCATCGCCCATGGCACCATGGTATTCTCAATCGGCATCGGCCTGACGGCCAGCGTCATCAACCCGGCCGCCTTTTCCTATGGCTACGACCGGCTGCGCTTCATTCGCCCTGTTTTCATCGGCGATACGATCCATACGCGCGTCACCATCCATTCCCGCGAGGACGACCCGAAACGGGCCGGCGTCGGGCGTGTCGTGGAGCGCACGGAGGTAATAAATCAGAAGGGTGAGGTTGTGCTTGCCGCCGATCACATTCACATTGTCGACCGCAGACCTCAGGTGGTCTGACAACATGACAAAATGAAAAGGGAGTTCATATGGCCTCACTTCAACACAAGCGCGTGCTGGTCACAGCCGCCGGACAGGGGATCGGCAGGGCCAGCGCGCTCGCCTTCGCCCGCGCCGGTGCCGTTGTCTGCGCCACCGATATCAACGAGGCGGCACTGGCCACCCTCGCCGACGAGGCAGGCATCGAAACGCGCAAGCTCGACGTCCTCAACAATGACGCCGTTCAGGCCGTCGTGGCCGATTTCGGCCCGGTCGACGTGCTGTTCAATTGCGCCGGTTTCGTGCATGGCGGCTCGGTTCTCGACATGGCCGACAGCGATCTCGATTTCGCCTTCGACCTCAACGTCCGCGCCATGATCCGCACCATCCGCGCCGTTCTGCCGGGCATGATCGCCAAGGGCGAAGGCTCTATCGTCAACATGGCCTCGGTCGCCTCCAGCATCAAGGGCGTGCCGAACCGCTGCGCCTATACGGTGACCAAGGCGGCCGTGGTCGGCCTGACCAAGTCGGTCGCCGCCGATTATGTCGCCCAAGGCATTCGTTGCAATTGCATATGCCCCGGCACGGTCGAAAGCCCATCGCTGCAGGACCGCATGAAGGCCCAGGGCAATTACGACGAGGCCCGCGCTGCCTTCATTGCCCGCCAGCCCATGGGCCGTCTCGGCACGCCGGAAGAAATTGCCGATCTCGCCGTCTATCTGGCCGGCGCCACCTACACATCGGGCCAAGCCTATGCCATCGACGGCGGCTGGACCATCTGACCGAATATATCAAAGGAACTTTGACCATGAAACTGATGCGCGTAGGCCCTGTGGGCCAGGAAAAGCCGGCCCTTCTCGATGCTGACGGCACGATCCGCGATCTCTCCGCCCATGTCGCCGATATCGGTGGTGCCGCCATTTCGCCCGAAGGCCTGAAGGCGCTGGCCGCCATCGATCCGAGCACCCTGCCGGAACTCACCGCCGATCGCATCGGCGCCTGCGTCGCCGGGACTGGAAAATTCATCTGCATCGGCCTGAATTTCTCCGACCACGCCGCCGAAACCGGCGCTACGGTTCCGCCGGAGCCGGTGATCTTCATGAAGGCGACTTCGGCCATCGTTGGCCCCAATGACGATGTTCTGATCCCGCGCGGTTCGGAAAAGACCGACTGGGAAGTCGAACTCGGCGTCGTCATCGGCAAGACGGCGAAATATGTCTCGGAAGCCGATGCGCTGGACTACGTCGCCGGCTATTGCGTCAGCCATGACGTCTCCGAGCGCGCCTTCCAGACCGAGCGGGCCGGCCAGTGGACCAAGGGCAAGTCCTGCGACACCTTCGGCCCGATCGGCCCCTGGCTCGTCACCAAGGACGAGATCGCCGATCCGCAGAACCTCGGCATGTGGCTGAAAGTCAACGGCGAAACCATGCAGAACGGCTCGTCCAGGACCATGGTCTACGGCGTCGCCCATGTCGTCTCCTATCTCAGCCAGTTCATGTCGCTGCATCCGGGCGACGTCATCTCCACCGGCACTCCTCCGGGCGTCGGCATGGGCATGAAGCCGCAGCGCTTCCTGAAGGCCGGCGACGTCGTGGAACTTGGCATCGAAGGCCTTGGCACCCAGAAGCAGACGTTTCGCGCCGACGCCTGATCGAAACGCAATATAGAGAACGCCAAGGCAGACCCATGACCCAGATCACCAGCCTGCGCAGCATCGACCTGCGCTTCCCCACATCCGCGAGTCTCGACGGATCGGATGCCATGAACCCCGATCCCGACTATTCGGCCGCCTATGTCATTCTGGGCACGGATCAGGACGGGCTGGAGGGGCATGGCCTGACCTTTACCATCGGTCGCGGCAATGAAATCTGCTGCGCCGCGATCGATGCCTTGAAGCATCTGGTGATCGGCCTCGACCTCGATTGGGTCAAGGCCGATCCCGGCCGCTTCTGGCACCATATCACCGGCGACAGCCAGCTGCGCTGGATCGGCCCGGACAAGGGCGCCATGCATTTGGCCGTCGGCGCCGTCGTCAATGCCGTCTGGGACCTGATGGCCAAGCAGGCCGGCAAGCCGGTCTGGCAACTGGTCGCCGACATGAGCCCGGAGGAGATCGTCTCGATCGTCGATTTCCGTTACCTGACCGATGCCCTGACGCCGGAGGAGGCGCTGGCTATCCTCAGGAAGGCCGAACCCGGCAAGGCCGAGCGCATCGCCAACCTGAAGCGCGACGGATATGCCTGCTACACCACATCGGCCGGCTGGCTCGGTTATCCCGACGAGAAGCTGCGCCGGCTCTGCCAGGACGCCGTCGATGAAGGCTTTACCCATATCAAGATGAAGGTCGGCCGCGATCTTGAGGACGACAAGCGGCGCCTGCGCATCGCCCGCGAAGTGATCGGCGACACCTGCCACCTGATGATCGATGCCAACCAGGTCTGGGAGGTCGGCCAGGCGATCGACTGGGTCAAGGAATTGAGCGTCTACAAGCCGTTCTTCATCGAGGAGCCGACCAGCCCGGACGACATCGCCGGCCACAAAACGATCCGCGAGGCGATCGCCCCGGTCAAGGTGGCGACCGGCGAGATGTGCCAGAACCGTATCGTCTTCAAGCAGATGATTGCCGGTGGCGCCATCGACATCGTGCAGATCGACAGCTGCCGCATGGGCGGGCTGAACGAGGTGCTGGCCGTGCTGCTGATGGCCGCGAAATACGGCCTGCCGGTCTGGCCCCATGCCGGCGGCGTCGGCCTCTGCGAATATGTGCAGCATCTGTCGATGATCGACTATATCGCCGTGTCCGGCACCAAGGACGGCCGGGTGATCGAATATGTCGACCACCTGCACGAACATTTCCTCGACCCCTGCGTGATCAAGGACGCCGCCTATATGCCGCCCTCCCTGCCCGGCTTCTCGATCGAGATGAAGGCCCAGTCGATAGCGGATTACACCTTCAAGGGCTGAACGCTCTCACCCCGCGAGATCGACCAGTGCCCCCCGCTGCCGGATGACCCTGGCGGAAAGCGCGGCCCCCTTGGCAATGGCCTCGGCCATCGGCGCGCCCGACAGACGCGCCGCCAGGAACCCGGCATTGAAACTGTCGCCGGCCGCCGTCGTATCGACCACATCCGTCACCGGCTGCGGATCGAAGGTCACCGTGCCCTCGTCCGCATTCCTGGCAAAGACCCGCCCCGCACCATTCTTGACCACAACCGTCGACGCGCCCGCCTTGAAATACCGGGCGATCGTGTCCTCGGGCGAGGCATCGCCGAAATTCGGACTGTCCTCGTCGAAGGACGGCAGGACGATATCGGCGACCTCTGCCGCCTGCGTCACGGCGCGGCGCATGGTGTCGGCATCCGGCCAGAGCCGCAGCCGCATGTTAGGGTCGAAGGCGATCGACGCACCATCGGCCCGCGCACTTGCCAGCACCTCCAGCAGGATGGCGCGGTGGTCGTCGGAGAGGATCGCCAGCGTGATGCCGGAAAACAGCAGCAGCGATTTGCCGGCCACCGCGCTCGCCAGCCAGTCACGGTCTTCGGCCAGCAGCTTGGCGGCGGATCTGTCGCGCCAGTAGATGAAGCTGCGCTCGCCCTTGTCGAGTTCGATCATGTAGAGGCCGACGGTACGATCCGCGATGCGCCGGATCCTGTCCGTGCCGATCCCGGCGGCTTGCATGAAGGCCAGCATGCGGTCCGAAATGCGATCGGTGCCGAGCGCCGAGCAGTAGTGGACCCGAGTTTCCACCGGCAGGACGTGGCGCAGGTACCAGGCGGTGTTGAACGTGTCGCCGGCGAAATTGCGGTTGAAGGCGCCATCCTCGCGCGGCGCCAGTTCGACCATGCATTCGCCGATGGTCATGATGTCTGTCTGCATATCGGTCATTTCTCGTCCATTGCAAAATGCTGTCCGTGGCTCTCGCGGATCCGGCTGATGATCGTCTTGATGCGCGACAGGTGGATGCGCATGCTGGCCGCCGCCTGATCGCCATCCCGGCTGCGCAGCGCTGCCATGATCGCCTTGTGATCGTCAAGCGCACTCTGGGCGCCGAACGACAGGCTGAGATACCGCACCCGGTCCATATGCGCCTTGCTCTCGCGGATCAGCGCCCAGGCGAAATCATGGCCGGACATGTCGCAGATATGCTTGTGAAAATCATCGTCCAGCGCATGGAACAGCACCCTGTCACCACTGTCGATCGCCGCCTGCTGCCGTTCGATCAAGGCGTCCAGCCGGTCCATCTGCTCCGTCGTCAGCCGATCTGCTGCCGCCCGTACCGTTTCCATTTCCAGCGCCGTGCGGATGAACCGGGCCTGATGCACGCCCTCCTCCGAAATATGGGTGACGACGGTGGCGCGCTGCGGCCGGATCAGCAGGAAGCCGAGCTGCGACAGCCGGTAGAACGCGTCGCGCACCGGCTGGCGCGAAACACCCATCTGCTTGGCCACTTCCACCTCCGACAGCTTGGTGCCGGGCGGCAGCTCCAGTTCGACGACCTGATGATAGAGGTGCTCGAAAACAAGCTCGGTTACGGAAGGTCCGCGCAGGGATTCGACCGTGCGCAGCTGAAGTTGATCAGCCATGAAACCTCCATTGACTCACTTTGCATACTAACATATTAGTTTGTCCGCGAAATGCAATCTGCCTTTCGCAACCATAGTGAGTGAGTAGCTGGGAGGCTATGGCATTGCTGAATGAGGATCGGCTTTTTCCTATCGAATCGACGGCGCGCGGGCTGGCGAGAGAGCTTTACCGGCAGGTGCGCCATCTCCCGATTGTAAGCCCGCATGGACACACCGATCCCAGATGGTATGCCGAGAACGAAGCCTTTCCCGATCCGGCCCAGCTGTTCGTGACGCCCGACCATTACGTCTTCCGCATGCTGTGCTCGCAGGGCATTCCGCTGACGGCGCTCGGCGTGCCGCGCATCGATGGCGGGCCGACCGAAACCGACGGCCGCAAGATCTGGAAACTGTTTGCCGAGAACTTCCATCTGTTTCGCGGCACCCCGAGCCGCATCTGGGTCGAGCAGGCCTTCGCCGATGTCTTCGGCCTGACGGAGCGCTTCTCCGGGAAAACCGCCGACGCCTTTTACGACCATATCGCCGAATGCCTGGCAAAACCCGAATTCCGGCCGCGCGCTTTGTTCGAGCGCTTCAACATCGAGGCGATCGCCACCACCGAAAGTCCGCTCGACGAGTTGAAATGGCATGAGATGATCCGCCAGTCCGGCTGGAAGGGCAAGGTGGTCACCGCCTATCGCCCCGACAGCGTCGTCGATCCGGAATTCGAAGGGTTTGCGCAGAATATCGAGCGCTTCGGCGAGCTGGCCGGAACCAATGCCACCACCTGGGACGGCTATCTCGAGGCCCACCGCAACCGCCGCGCCTTCTTCAAATCCTATGGCGCCACCAGCTCCGACCACGGCCATCCGACGGCCCGCACGGAGAATTTCAGCCAGGCAGATGCCGCCGCGCTTTTTGAAAAAGCATTGGCCGGCCGCTGCACGGCAGACGAAGCCGACGCCTTCCGCGGCCATATGCTGACCGAGATGGCCCGCATGAGCCTGGACGACGGGCTGGTACTGCAGATCCATCCGGGCTCGTTCCGCAACCATTCGGCCGGCACCATGGCCATGCACGGCCGCGACAAGGGTTTCGACATCCCGACCCGCACCGATTACGTGCGCGCCCTGAAGCCGATGCTCGACGCCGTCGGCATGGAGCCGGATCTGACGATCATCCTCTTCACGCTGGACGAGACCAGCTATTCGCGCGAACTGGCGCCGCTGGCCGGCGCCTATCCGGCCCTCAAGCTCGGGCCCGCCTGGTGGTTCTTCGACAGCGCCGAGGGCATGCGCCGCTTTCGCGAACTGACCACGGAAACTGCCGGCTTCTACAACACCGTCGGCTTCAACGACGACACCCGCGCCTTCTGCTCGATCCCGGCCCGTCACGATGTGGCCCGCCGGGTGGACTGCGCTTACTTGGCGACGCTTGTCGCCACCGGCCGCCTCGATGAGGACGAAGCAGCCGACGTTGCCTACGATCTTGCCTATCGCCTGGCAAAACAAGCTTACCGGCTGTGAGGACAGCCTAGTTTCCAACGGGAGGAGAACGGAAATGAAACTGCTGCAGACAATGGGAATAGCCTTCATGGCCTCGGTCGCGATCATCGCCACCGCGGCAAGCCTGAATGCCGCGGAGCGCACCCTGCGCTCGTCGGATACCCATCCGGACGGTTATCCGACGGTCGAAGCCGTCAAGCAGATGGGCAAGCTGCTGGAAGAAAAGACCGGCGGCAAGCTCGGCGTCGAAGTGTTCCATTCGGCCCAGCTCGGCCAGGAAAAGGACACGATCGAACAGACCCAGTTCGGCGTCATCGACCTGAACCGCGTCTCGCTTGGGCCGTTCAACAACATCATCGAGGAAACCCAGATCCCCTCGCTGCCCTATATCTTCCGCTCGGTCGATCACATGCACAAGGTGATGGACGGCCCGGTCGGCCAGGAAATCCTCGATGCCTTCGCCGCCCATGACCTGATCGGCCTTGCCTTTTACGACGGCGGTTCGCGCAGCTTCTACAACTCGGAAAAGCCGGTCAAATCCATGGCCGACCTGAAGGGCATGAAGTTCCGCGTCATGCAGTCCGACATGTTCGTCGACATGGTCAATGCGCTCGGCGCCAATGCCACGCCGATGCCTTACGGCGAAGTCTATTCGTCGATCCAGACCGGCGTCATCGACGGCGCGGAAAACAACTGGCCGTCCTACGACAGCTCAGGCCATTACGAAGTGGCCAAATATTACACGCTCGACCAGCACCTGATCGTGCCGGAAGTGCTTGTGATGTCGAAGAAGACCTGGGACGGCCTTACGCCGGAAGAACAGACGGCCGTGAAGGCTGCCGCCAAGGAATCCGTGCCTTACATGCGCGAACTCTGGGCCGCCCAGGAAAAGAAGTCGGAAGAAAAGATCCGCGCCGCCGGTGCCGAGATCATCACCGACATCGACAAGAAGCCCTTCATGGATGCCATGAAGCCGGTCTACGAAAAGTATCTGAAGTCGGACAAGCTCAAGGACATGGTGACCCGCATTCAGGCAACTGAATAATGAGATCGGTGGCCCGCGGCATGTCGCTGCGGGCCATCTTGAATTGGGGAGGAGTGGGACGTGCAGGCTTTCTTGGACAAGACAGTGGTGGTGCTGGGCTGGGTCTCCCGCCTCGCCCTTTACCTGGCGGGTATTGGCCTTGTGCTGATGACGGTCTTCATCGGCTGGCAGGTGTTTGCGCGGTTCATTCTCAACGACAGCCCCTCCTGGACGGAACCCATGGCGATCTTGCTGATGAGCTGGTTCATCTTCCTCGGCGCCGCCGTCGGCGTGCGGGAAGGGTATCACATGAGCTTCGAGGTGCTGCTTTACGTGCTCCCGGATGGTGGACGCCGCGTCCTCTTTTATATTTCCGACCTTGCCGTCCTGAGTTTCGGTGCCGGCATGGCCTTCTACGGCGGACAGATGGCCGCCAAGACCTGGCAGTCGACCATTCCCGGGCTTGGCTATTCGGGTGGCGTCGCTTTTCTGGCGCTGATCGCGGGCGGACTGCTGATCACCCTTTTCACTCTCGAACGCATAGCCTTGCGCGCGTCCGGCGCCCAGCTTCCGAACGAGGCCAATCCAGCCCTGCCGACGGAAGTCTGACCCATGGCGCTCACGATCCTCTTTGGAAGTTTCACGATCCTGCTGCTGATCGGCACGCCGGTCGCCTTCTGCCTCGGCATCGCATCGATGGCCACCATCATGTATATGGGGCTGCCGCCCATGGTGGTGTTCCAGCAGATGAATTCCGGCATGGCCGCCTTCGCACTGATCGCCATCCCCTTCTTCATTTTCGCCGGCGACCTGATGGTGCGCGGCGGCATCGCCACCAAGATCATTTCGCTCGCCGGCTCGCTGGTCGGCCATGTCCGCGGCGGCCTCGGACAGGTCAACATTGCCACCGCCACCCTGTTTGGCGGCATTTCCGGCTCGGCCGTGGCTGAAGCCGCTGCCGTCGGCGGCATCATGATCCCGCAGATGAAGGCCCGCGGCTATGGCGCCGACTATGCGGTGAACGTGACCTCCATGGCGGCCCTGATCGCCCTGCTGATCCCGCCGTCCCACAACATGATCCTCTATTCGCTGTCGGCCGGCGGCACGATCTCGATCGCCGATCTGTTCACCGCAGGCATTATTCCCGGCATGCTGCTGGCAGGGTCCCTGATGGTCACGGCCTATATCGTTGCCCGCCATCGCGGTTATCCGACAGAGCCGTTTCCAGGCTTTGCCATGGTGCTGCGCCTCGGCTTCATCGCCATTCCCGGCCTGCTGCTGATTGCCGTGATCTTCGGCGGCGTGCGCTCCGGTATCTTCACGGCGACGGAAAGCTCCTGCATCGCCGTTCTCTATGCCCTGCTGATCGCGGCACTGGTGTATCGCCAGCTCGACTGGCACGGTTTCGTCGAGGCGACGCTCGGGGCCGTTCGGACCACCGCGATGGTGCTTCTGATCATCGGAACGGCAAGCGCCTTCTCCTGGTTGATGGCCTATCACAAGGTGCCAACCATGCTGATCGACTGGATGAACACCATCTCCGACAACCCGATCATCATTTTGCTGATGCTCAACGTGATCATGCTGGTGCTGGGCA
The DNA here is from genome assembly GCF_023701945.1 of Rhizobium sp. CG5. Taxonomy (GTDB): domain Bacteria; phylum Pseudomonadota; class Alphaproteobacteria; order Rhizobiales; family Rhizobiaceae; genus Allorhizobium. The sequence goes on along the minus strand of NZ_JABAEF010000009.1, from coordinate 180,255 downwards.
CCTTCATGGACATGGGCCCGACGATCATCATCGTCACGCCGATCTTCCTGCCGATCGTCAAGGCCTATGGCATCGACCCCGTGCATTTCGGCGTGATCATGATCCTCAATCTCGGCATCGGCCTCAACACGCCCCCCGTCGGGGCTGTGCAGTTCGTCTGTTGCGCGGTGGGCAAGATCAGCGTCGGTCAGGCGATGAAATCGATCTGGCCGTTCTACGGCGCCGGCGTCGCCACGCTGCTGCTTGTCACCTACATCCCGGCACTGTCGCTCTGGCTGCCGTCCGTTTTCAGATAGGAGCTTTCATGACCGAACCCTTCGTCAAAACCTTTCCCGCTGTCGATGCCGGCAACAACGTCACCCGCCAGGTCATGGCCGACAGCCCTGAACTGATGGTGGTCGAATTCCGCTTTGCCGAGGGCGGCATCGGCGCGCCGCACAACCATCCCCATGTCCAGTCGACCTATGTGAAATCCGGACGTTTCGAATTCACCATTGCCGACACCACCTTCGAAGTCGGCCCCGGCGACAGCTTTGTCGTGCCCTCCATGGCGGTCCACGGCTGCCGTGCCATCGAACCCGGCGTGCTGGTGGATACCTTCACCCCGCGCCGCGACGATTTTCTTTGACTTTTACAGGAGTTCCCCATGCTCAGCGTTGAGATCCGCCACGCCATCGACCCGCAGACCGCAAAGACCTTCGACACCACGGAGCTGCGGGACAATTTCCATGTCGGCGATATCTTCCGCTCCGGCGAGATCACCTTGATCTATACCCATTACGACCGCATGATCGTCGGCGGCGCCGTGCCGGATGGCGCGTCGCTGGTGCTCGATGAAGTCAAGCCCTGCGGCACTGCCTCGATCCTCGGCCGCCGCGAAATGGTCATCGTCAATATCGGCGGTCCCGGCACCGTCAAGGCCGATGGTGACTATGCCATGGCCAAGGGCGACATGCTCTATCTCGGCATGGGTGCCGGTCCGGTGACCTTTTCCGGCGAAGGCCGCTTCTACATTCTCTCGGCGCCCGCCCACCACACCTATCCGTCACGGCTGATCAAGATCGGCGAGGCCGCCAATGTGACGCTCGGCTCGGCCGAGACTTCCAACGAGCGGACGATCTACCAATTCGTGCATCCCGACGTCATGAAATCCTGCCAGATCGTCGTCGGCATGACCAAGCTGAAGAGCGGTTCGATCTGGAACACCATGCCGGCCCATGTGCATGATCGCCGCATGGAGGCCTATCTCTATTTCGACCTGCCGGAGACGGCCCGCGTCTTCCACATGATGGGCGAGCCGGACGAGACCCGCCATATGGTGCTGAAAAACGAGGAAGGCGCCATCTCGCCGCCCTGGTCGATCCACAGCGGCGCCGGCACCAGCGCCTATACCTTCATCTGGGCGATGGCCGGCGACAATGTCGACTACAAGGATGTCGAAATGGTCTCCATGGAGACGCTGAAGTGAGTGATATCTTCTCGCTGTCCGGCCGGCGTGCCCTCGTCACCGGATCCAATACCGGCATCGGCCAGGCGATCGCCCTGTCGCTGGCGCAAGCCGGCGCCTCGGTGATCTGCGCCGGCCGGTCCTCTGTCGAGGAGACCATCGAACTTGTCTCACAAGCCGGCGGCAAGGCCGAAGGTTTGAAACTCGACCTCGCCGATCCCATGGCCGGCCGCGATGTCTTTGAAGGCCTCGGCCCGGTTGATATCCTCGTCAACAATGCCGGCATCATCCGCCGCAATGACGCGGTGGATTTTACCGAAGCCGATTGGGACGACGTCATGAACGTCAACCTGAAGGCCGTGTTCTTCCTGAGCCAGGCCTTTGCCCGGTCCGTCTTTGCCCGCAAAGGGAGCGGCAAGATCGTCAACATCGCCTCGATGCTGTCCTTCCAGGGCGGCATCCGCGTGCCCTCCTACACCGCCTCGAAAAGCGGCGTTGCCGGCCTCACCAAACTGCTCGCCAACGAGTGGGCCGCCAAGGGCATCAACGTCAACGCCATCGCACCGGGCTATATCGCCACCAACAATACAGAGGCGCTGCGCAGTGACGAGACCCGCAACAGGGCGATCCTTGATCGGATCCCGGCCGGACGTTGGGGCGATGCCGAGGATATCGGCGGCACTGCCGTCTTCCTCGCCTCGCCCGCCGCCAAATATATCCATGGCGCAATCCTCAATGTCGACGGAGGCTGGCTTGCCCGATAATTTTTCGCGCCTGACACGGCCACCCGGCAACCGCGCTGCGACCGGCATCGTGCATCTCGGCCTCGGCGCCTTCTATCGCGCCCATGGCGCCATCTACATCACTGAAGCCATGGAAAAATCCGGCGGCGACTGGGGCATCATCGGCGTCAGCCTGGTGCGTCCCGACCAGCGCGACCTGCTGGCCCCGCAAGGTTTTGCCTATACCGCCGTCGAACTCGGCCCCGACGGCGAAACGCCGCGGGTCATTACCGTCATCAACGACGTGCTGGTCGCCCGGGAAAATCCAGATGCGGTTCTGACCGCCATGAGCGCTCCCACGACCCGCATCGTCAGCCTGACGGTCACCGAAAAGGGCTATTGCCACGAGCCGGCCACCGGTCGCTTGAATGCCGGCCACGCCGATATCGTTCATGATCTCGAGCACCCCGACGCGCCGCGCTCGGCCATCGGCTTCCTGACGCGCGCGCTGCAGCGCCGCCGCGACGCCGGCTTGCGCCCCTTCACGGTGCTCTGCTGCGACAACCTGCCCGAAAACGGCAAAGTGGTGCGCGGCGTCGTTCTCGATTTCGCCCGTCTGGTCGACCCTGATCTCGCCGACTGGATCGCCGCGGAAGGCGCCTTCCCCTCCACCATGGTCGACCGCATCGTTCCCGCCACCAAGCCGGAGGATGTCGAGCGCCTGGCGCAGAAGACCGGCACGCTCGACCTGTCGCCGGTCATGCACGAACCTTTCCGACAGTGGGTGGTCGAGGACCGCTTCGTCGACGGCGCCCGGCCCGACTTGGGCGCCGTAGGCGTTCAGCTCGTCGAAAATGTCACGCCCTTCGAGCATATGAAGCTGCGCTGCCTGAACGGCACCCATTCGTCGCTTGCCTATCTCGGCTATCTCGCCGGCCATGAGACGATCAGCGACACCGTGGCCGATCCGGTGTTCGCCGCCTTCTGCAAGCAGGTGTGGGCGCGGGAAATCGTGCCCGGCCTTGCGCCGCCCGAAGGCGTCGATCTCAGCGCCTATACGGCGGCCCTGTTCGTGCGCTATTCGAACCCCGCCATCCGGCACCGGACCTGGCAGATCGCCATGGACGGGTCGCAGAAACTGCCGCAGCGCATTCTGTCGACGATCGGCGAAAATTTGGGCGCCGGCAGGCCGATTGCCAGCCTGTCTCTCGCCGTCGCCGCCTGGATGCGCTATGTTGGCGCCGTCGATGAAAAAGGAGAGAGCATCGATGTGCGGGATCCGCTGGCAGCGCGGCTCAAGTCCTTGAGCGAAACGGCCACGACGCCTGCAGACAAGGTGGCAGCACTGCTTTCGGTCGGCGACATCTTCCCGCCGGCTTTGGCAACGAACGAGACGTTCCGGCAAACGCTGGTCAGCGCCTATCAGGGCCTGATCGAGAGAGGTGCCAGGCGCATGGCGGAGGAGGCCTGCCGATGATCGAGAGCTGGCGATGGTACGGTCCCTATGACCGCATCACCCTGCCGGACATCGCCCAGACGGGAGCCTCGGGCATCGTCACCGCCCTGCATGAAATCCCCTATGGCGAAGTCTGGCCGGAAGAGCTGATTGCCGACCGCCAGGCCGAAATTGCCGAGAACCGCGGGCTCGGGCTGCATTGGAACGTCGTCGAAAGCCTGCCGGTCCATGAGGATATTAAGCGCGGCGAAGGCGATCTGGAACGGCTGTTTGCCAATTACCGCCAGTCCATGCGCAATCTGGCCGCCTGCGGCATTACCACCATCTGCTACAATTTCATGCCGCTGCTCGACTGGACGCGCACCCAGCTCGACGCCCCGGCCCCGCGCGGCGGCACGGCGCTGCGCTTTTCAGAGCCGCATATGGCCGCCTTCGAGATCCACATGCTGGAGCGCGACGGTGCCGAGGCCGACTATGACGAACCGGTGCGCCGGGCGGCCAAAGACTGGTTCGATGCCTCCAGCGAAGGACTGCGGCAAAACCTGCTGAACAGTATCATGGCCGGCCTGCCGGGCGCTTTCGACCGTTACGACATCCACAGCCTGCGCGAAGCCCTGAAGCGCTACGAGGGCATCGACCGCGATACGTTGCAGGCCAACTATGCCCGCTTCCTGTCCGAAGTGATCCCCGCCGCCGACGAGCTGGGCATGCGCTTCTGCGTGCATCCGGACGACCCGCCTCGCGACATTCTCGGCCTGCCCCGCATCGTCTCCAATGTCGAGGATATCGCTTGGATCATGAAGCAGCAGCAAAGCCTTGCCAACGGGCTGACGCTCTGCTCGGGGTCGCTCGGCGCCAATCCGGCCAATGACGTGCCGGCGATTGCCCGGCTCGTTTCCGAGCGCATCCATTTCGCCCATCTGCGCAACGTCTCGAAAGACCCTGACGGCTCCTTCCAGGAAGCGGCGCATCTGGATGGCGATACCGACATGGTGTCGCTGGTCGCCGCCCTGCTGGCCGAGGAAAAGCGCCGCGTGCAGGCCGGGCGCGAAGATGCGGTGATCCCGTTCCGGCCCGATCATGGCCATGAACTGCTCGACGACATCGGCCGGGGCACCCATCCCGGCTATCCGCTGATCGGCCGCCTGCGCGGCCTTGCTGAACTGCGCGGCGTGATCCGCGCCCTATCCCATGAAAGCATGCCCCATGCCTGAGACCATTGCCCACCTTCTGCTGCACCCCCAGGACAATGTCGCAATCCTCACAGACCCGGCCCCGGCGGGCAGCTGTCCGCTCGGCCATGGCGGGCCGCTTTCCCAGCCGGTATCGCGCGGCCACAAGATTGCCAGGGTCGACATCCCGGAAGGCGGCGACATCACCAAGTTCGGCCAGGTCATCGGCTATGCCAGCCAACCGATTGCCGCCGGCGACCATGTGCATTCCCACAACTGTGCCTTTGGCGATCACGACCGCGACTACCAGATCGGCGTCGATTACGACAAGGCACTGGCGGCCATCCCGAAGGTCGAGCCGGCCCATTTCATGGGCTATCGCCGGCCGAACGGCCAGGCCGGAACGCGCAACTACATCGCCATCTGCGCCACGGTGAACTGTTCCGCGACCGTGATCCGCCGCGCCGCCGACGAGATCAACCGGTCCGGCATTCTCGACCAATATCCCCAAATCGATGGCGTGGCTGCCTTTGCCCACGGCACCGGCTGCGGCATGGACATGGGTGGTGCGGGCATCGAGGTCCTGCAGCGGGTGCTATGGGGTTATGCCACTCACCCGAATGTCGGCGCCGCCGTCTTCGTTGGGCTCGGCTGCGAGGTCATGCAGATCGCCCGGATGAAATCGCTCTATGGCGGCGAGGACAATAGCCGCTTCTTCGCACTCACCATTCAGGACAGCGGCGGTACGCTCGCCACCATCGCCCGCATCGTCGATCATATCCGCGCGCTGCTGCCGGAAGTCAACGATATCAAGCGCGAGCCGATCCATGCCTCGGAGCTGAAGCTCGCCCTGCAATGCGGCGGATCGGACGGATTTTCCGGCATCACCGCCAATCCGGCGCTCGGCATCGCCTCCGACCGGCTGGTGGCCATGGGCGGCACGGTCGTGCTGTCGGAAACCCCTGAGATTTACGGCGCCGAACAGCTGCTGCTGCGCCGCGCCGCCTCGCGCGCCATCGGCGAGAAGCTGATCGAGCGGATCGACTGGTGGGAAAACTATACCCGCATGAACAATGGCTCGATGGACAACAACCCGAGCCCCGGCAACAAGCTGGGCGGACTGACCACCATTCTGGAAAAGTCCCTCGGCGCCGCCGCCAAGGCCGGCAGCACGCCGCTGACCGGTGTGTTGAACTATGGCGAACGCATCGAGACGCCAGGCTTCGTCTTCATGGACACCCCCGGTTACGACCCGGTCTCGGCCACCGGCCAGATTGCCGGCGGTGCCCAGCTCGTGGTCTTCACCACCGGCCGCGGCTCGGCCTTCGGCTCAAAACCGGCGCCGACCATCAAGGTCGCCACCAACAGCCGCCTCTATGACGACATGCGCGAGGACATGGACCTCAACTGCGGCGATATCGTCAGCGCCGGCGTGTCGATCGAAGCCAAGGGCCGCGAAATCCTCGCCCATGTCCTGGCCACCGCCTCCGGGAACAAGACCAAGTCCGAACTCTGCGGCCTCGGCGACAACGAGTTCGTGCCGTGGCAGCTGGGGGCGGTGATGTAACGAACAATCGGCGATCGGTCACAGCTGCATCGCGACACTCTTTCGATAGCGCCCACGAAAAAGCCGGGCGTCTCCGCCCGGCTTCATCAATCCTCGCTTAAAAAACTGCCCTACTTGATCATCGGCAGCAGATCGCTCACCGACTTCTTGGCGTCGCCGTAGAACATGCGCGTGTTCTCCTTGTAGAACAGCGGATTTTCGATGCCGGAATAGCCGGTGCCCTGGCCGCGCTTGGAGACGAAGACCTGCTTGGCCTTCCACACCTGCAGCACGGGCATGCCGGCGATCGGCGAGTTCGGGTCTTCTTCGGCCGCCGGGTTGACGATGTCGTTGGAGCCGATGACGATGACCACGTCCGTATTCGGGAAGTCGTCATTGATCTCGTCCATTTCCATGACGATGTCATAAGGCACCTTGGCTTCCGCCAGCAGCACGTTCATGTGGCCCGGCAGGCGGCCGGCCACCGGATGGATGGCAAAACGCACCTCCTTGCCGCTGGCGCGCAGCTTGCGGGTCAGTTCCGAGACCGCCTGCTGTGCCTGGGCGACAGCCATGCCGTAGCCCGGAACGATGATGACGCTGTCGGCTTCGTTGAGGGCCGAGGCAACCCCTTCCGCATCGATGGCGATCTGTTCGCCCTCGATCTCCATGGCCGGTCCGCTCACCGTGCCGAAACCACCGAGGATGACCGATACGAAGGAGCGGTTCATCGCCTTGCACATGATGTAGGAGAGGATCGCACCCGACGAGCCGACCAGCGCGCCGGTGACGATCAAGAGATCGTTGCCGAGCGAGAAGCCGATGGCCGCCGCCGCCCAGCCGGAATAGCTGTTCAGCATGGAGACCACCACCGGCATGTCGGCGCCGCCGATGCCCATGATCAGGTGATAGCCGATGAAGAAGGCCAGCAAGGTCATCAGCACCAGGGTCCAGATGCCGGCGCCGTTGAAGAACAGGATTAGCAGGACAAGCGACGCGATCGCCGCGCCGGCATTGAGGACATGCCCGCCGGGCAGTTTCTTCGCCTTGCCGTCCACCTTGCCGGCCAGCTTGCCGAACGCGATGACCGAGCCGGTGAAGGTGACGGCACCGATGAACACGCCGAGGAAGACCTCGACCTTGAGGATGGCGATTTCCACCGCATCCTTATGGGCAAGCTTTTCGGCAAAGCCGGCCAGTGTCGTCAGATCACCGCCGGCGGCTTTGAGGGCCAGAACGGTTCCGAGTTCAAGCTCGGCATTGTAGCCGATGAACACGGCGGCGAGGCCAACGAAGGAGTGGAGTGCCGCAACAAGCTGCGGCATCTCGGTCATCTGGACGCGGCTTGCCACGTAATAGCCCATGACCGAGCCACCGGCGATCATCAGCAGAATGATGAACCAGTTGCCGACACCGGGGCCGAACACCGTGGCGATCACGGCCAGGCCCATGCCGGTTATGCCGTACCACACGGCGCGCTTGGCGCTCTCCTGGCCGGACAGGCCGCCGAGCGACAGAATGAAAAGAACAGCCGCAGCGATATAGGCGGCGGAAACGATACCGATCGTCATCAATCTATCCCCCTCAAGACTTCTGGAACATGGCGAGCATGCGCCGGGTGACGAGGAAGCCGCCGACGATATTGATCGTGGCGATCAACACCGACAGTGAGGCGAGGATGACGACGAGCCAGTTGCTCGACCCGACCTGCAGCAGGGCGCCGAGAATGACGATGCCGGAGATCGCGTTGGTCACGGCCATCAGCGGCGTGTGCAGCGAATGGCTGACATTCCAGATCACCGAGAAGCCGATGAAGCAGGCCAGCACGAAGACGATGAAATGGCCCATGAAGCTTTCCGGTGCATAGGCGCCGACAAACAACAGCAGCAACGTCGCAACCACCAGCAGGCCGACCTGGCTCTTTGTCTGGGCCTTGAAGGCGGCAATCTCGTTGGCGCGCTTTTCCTCGGGCGTGAGTTCCTTGGCCTTTTCCTTCGGCTTGGCAGCCGCAATCGCCTTGATCTTCGGTGGCGGCGGCGGGAAGGTAATCTCGCCCTGATAGGTGACCGTCGCCCCACGGATGACGTCGTCTTCCATGTTGTGGACGAGCTTGCCATCCTTGGCCGGCGTCAGGTCGGTCATCATATGGCGGATATTGGTGGAATAGAGCGTCGAGGACTGCGCGGCCATGCGGCTCGGGAAGTCCGTATAGCCGACCACGGTCACGCCATTGTCGGAGACGATCTTCTGGTCCGGCACGGTCAGGTCGCAATTGCCGCCGCGTTCGGCGGCAAGGTCGATCACCACCGAGCCCGGCTTCATGGCGGCCACCATGTCGGCCAGCCACAGCTTCGGCGCATCGCGGCCGGGGATCAGCGCCGTGGTAATGACGATGTCGATCTCCGGCGCCAGTTCGCGGAACTTGGCGAGCTGCTTTTCGCGGAACTCCGGCGAGGACGGCGCGGCATAACCACCGGTCGCAGCCCCATCCTGGGCCTCGGCGAAATCGAGATAGACGAACTCAGCGCCCATGCTCTCGATCTGCTCGGCCACTTCAGGGCGAACGTCGAAGGCATAGGTGATGGCACCGAGCGAGGTGGCCGTGCCGATCGCCGCAAGACCGGCGACGCCGGCGCCAATGACCAGAACCTTGGCGGGCGGCACCTTGCCGGCAGCCGTCACCTGGCCGGTGAAGAAGCGGCCGAAATTGCTGCCGGCCTCGATCACGGAGCGATAACCGGCGATATTGGCCATCGACGACAGCGCATCCATCTTCTGGGCGCGGCTGATGCGTGGCACCATATCCATGGCGATCACATTGGCACCGGTCGACTTGGCCTGTTCGAGCAAGTCCTTGTTCTGGGCCGGATAGAAGAACGAAATCAGCGTCTTGCCGGACGAAAGCCGCTCGACTTCCGCCGGTTCCGGCGGACGCACCTTGGCAATCACGTCAACCGTTGCAAACAGCGCTGCGGCAGTCTCCACCACCTCTACTCCGGATGCACGATACGCATCGTCGGAAAAGCCGGCCGCTTTGCCGGCTCCCGTTTCGATGACGCAATCATAGCCCAGCTTCTTCAGCTGGACCGCGCTGTCCGGGGTCATGGCGACCCGCGCCTCCCCTTGAAAAATTTCCCTTGGCGAACCGATTTTCAAGCCAATCTCCCCTTAGTCCAAGACAGTCATTTCAGTGAACTTTAGTCATCATTTCAAAGCGGACACGATCAGAAGGCGCCCCGTCTGTCCAGCCCAATCCGCCCGCATAATGGCGGTTTTTCCCCGCCAACGGGACTGATTTAACAGGTTTACGGCGTCTGTCGCAAAAAATGCAGATTACGTCCGAAATGCGACGATGCGCCATGGCCCGCCCCCCGGTTTTCCGCGGCGACGGGATGGGCAAATGGCGCTGAAAATCCAATGCGCTTTGGATCCGTCAGGCCCCGTAACACTCACTCCCCACGCCGTGTCATGAACTCGTGCAGCACCAGATCGCAGAGCCGCTCGGCAACCGGCGTGCTGCGTTTGCCCTTGAGGGTGATGAGGTGATAGGGCGCAACGATGATCGGCGTGCGGATATCGAGCCGGCAGAGACCCGACCCCGTCGTATGGCGACAGAGCAGATCCGACACCTCGTTCGACATCGGCGCGATGGCATACGAGGTGGCGAGCATGGCGATCATCACCAGAAGTGACGTCGTGTTAACGATATCCGAAGGAATTGCCGCACCCGTTTCGATGAAGGCGTTTTCCACGGCCTGGCGCACCGGTGCACCAGGCCCCTGCATGACCCAGGAGAAATGCACCAGATCGTTCATCTCAAGTTTGGAGGCAAAGGCGAGCGGATGGCTCTGGTGCACAAGCAGGTCCACTTCTTCGATGCGGGCGTGGCGAACATCAAATTGCCGTGCATCCATCCCGGCCGGAATTCGCCCCAGAATGAAGTCCAGCTGGCCCGAGCGCAGGTCGGAAATCAGCTGACCGCTGGACCCCACGTCGACATGAATATCGGCAGTCCGGGCTTCGGCCTTCAAGGCCCGGATTGCCGGTACGATATAGCCGAGAGCCCCGCCGGTCACCGCTCCAACCCTAACCGAGCCGATCAGCCCGCGCTTGATCGCATCAATCTCGCGGGCCGCCTCGCGGAACTCTTCGAGAAGCCCATGCGCCCGTCTCGCAAGCGCCATTCCAACCGCCGTCGGCTCCATGCCTTTCGGCGTTCGGATGAACACAGCAGCGCCCACCAGCCGTTCGACATCGGCCAGCATCCGGGATGCCGCCGGCTGGGTAATCGACAGGTCGTGGGCCGCGAGACTGAGCTGGCCGGTCTCGGCAACAGCCTTGATCAAGCTAAAATGTTTGGGCTGCAAACGGCTGGCAAGCGTGTCGGTCATAGGTCACATATCAATGATGGTATGCAGTATGTCAAATAATTCATTTGATCGATATGCCCCGGACGATAAGAGTCGCGACCGGATCAAGCCGCACTGTCTGCGTGCTGGTTCTTTTTCGGGCGGCTGGCAGACGGAGCTGGGGTCGCCTGCAACATTGGGAGGTTCCTGTGAAAAAGTTCACCGCTATAATCGCGTCCATCGCTCTGGGCGCATCGCTTCTGTCCACCGCCGCATTTGCGCAGGACAAGGGCACCGTTGGCATCTCCATGCCGACCAAGACCTCGACCCGCTGGATTTCTGACGGTGAGACCATGGAAAAGCTGTTCAAGGAAGCCGGCTACACCCCGGACCTGCAGTTTGCCGATGACGACATCCCGAACCAGCTGGCCCAGATCGAAAACATGGTCACCAAGGGTGCCAAGGTTCTCATCATCGGCGCCATCGACGGCACGACCCTGTCCGACATCCTGCAGAAGTCTGCCGATGCCGGCGTCAAGGTCATCGCTTATGACCGCCTGATCCGCGACTCGGGCAATGTCGACTATTACGCAACCTTCGACAACTTCCAGGTCGGCGTTCTGCAGGCAACCTCGCTCGTCAAGGGCCTGAACCTCGACGCCGCAACTGAAGCCAAGAATGTCGAACTCTTCGGCGGTTCGCCGGACGACAACAACGCCTTCTTCTTCTATGATGGCGCGATGTCGGTTCTGCAGCCCCTGATCGATAGCGGCAAGATCGTCGTCAAGTCCGGCCAGATGGGCATGGACCAGGTCGGCACGCTGCGTTGGGACGGTGCCGTGGCCCAGGCCCGCATGGAAAACCTGCTGTCCTCGACCTACACCGACGCCAAGGTTGACGGTGTTCTGTCGCCTTACGACGGCCTGTCGATCGGCATCATCTCGGCTCTCAAGGGCGTAGGCTATGGTTCCGGCGACATGCCGATGCCAATCGTCACCGGCCAGGACGCCGAACTGCCGTCCGTCAAGTCGATCCTGGCTGGCGAACAGAATTCGACCGTGTTCAAGGACACGCGCGAACTCGCCAAGGTCACCGTCGGAATGGTGGAAGCCATCATCGGCGGCAAGGAACCGGAAATCAACGACACCAAGACCTATAACAATGGCGTCAAGGTCGTTCCGTCCTTCCTGCTGAAGCCGGTTGCCGTCGACAAGTCGAACGTCAAGGAAGTTTTGGTTGGCGCCGGTTACTACACCGAAGACCAGATCAACAACTAAGATCTGCAGTTTTTCCGGGGTCCGCGATCCGTCGCGGGCCCCTTTCTATCATGATGAGGGAGCTTGCATTGTCGGTCTGACCTGATCGTTAAGCAGGCTGGCGTGGAATTCTTGCACATGGACAAAATCATTCTCGAGATGCGGGGCATCACCAAGACGTTTCCGGGCGTCAAGGCCCTGGACAATGTCAATCTGAAGGTCCGCGAAGGCGAAATTCACGCGCTTGTCGGTGAAAACGGCGCCGGCAAATCGACCCTCATGAAGGTGCTGAGCGGCGTTTATCCAGCCGGCACCTATGACGGCGAGATCCACTTCGACGGCGAACTCCGTCGCTTCTCGACCATCTCCGACAGCGAACACCTCGGCATCATCATCATTCACCAGGAACTGGCGCTCGTCCCGCTCCTGTCGATTGCCGAAAACATCTTCCTTGGCAATGAAATCGCCACCAAGGGCGTCATCCACTGGCCGCAGACCTTCGCGCGCACCAAGACGCTGCTGGACAAGGTCGGCCTCAAGGATTCGCCGGCGACCCGCATTACCGATATCGGCGTCGGCAAGCAGCAGCTGGTGGAAATCGCCAAGGCGCTCTCCAAGAAGGTCCGCCTTCTCATTCTCGACGAACCGACGGCCTCGCTCAACGAAACCGATTCCGACGCGCTGCTGCAGCTGCTGATCGAATTCCGCAAGCAGGGCATGACCTCGATCATCATTTCGCACAAGCTGAACGAGATCAAGAAAGTCGCCGACAAGATCACCATCCTGCGCGACGGCGGCACCGTCGAAACGCTCGACTGTCACAGCGAAGATATCGGCGAAGACCGCATCATCAAGGGCATGGTCGGCCGCGAGATGGAAGACCGCTATCCGCCGCGGGTTCCCAATATCGGGGAAACGCTGCTGGAAGTGAAGAACTGGAACGTCTACCACCAGAACCATCGCGACCGGCAGTTCCTGCATGACGTCAATTTCAACGTCCGGGCCGGCGAAGTGGTCGGCATTGCCGGACTGATGGGTGCCGGACGCACCGAAACCGCCATGAGCGTGTTCGGCAAGTCCTGGGGCCACAAGATCACCGGCGATGTCTCGATGCGCGGCAAGCCGGTCGACGTCAGTACCATTCCGAAGGCGATCGACGCTGGCCTTGCCTATGTCACCGAAGACCGCAAACACCTCGGTCTCGTGCTGATCGATAACATCATGCACAATACAACCCTGTCGAACCTGAAAGACGTCTCGTCCAATGGCATCATTGACGACCGCAAGGAAGCCAAGGTCGCCACAGACTACCGCGCCAAGCTGCGCATCCGTTCGCATTCGATCTATCAGGAAACGGTCAATCTCTCGGGCGGCAACCAGCAGAAGGTCGTTCTGTCCAAATGGCTGTTCACCAACCCGGACGTTCTGATCCTCGATGAACCAACCCGCGGCATCGACGTCGGGGCGAAGTTCGAAATCTACTCCATCATCAACCAGCTTGCCGCCGAAGGCAAAGGCATCCTGATGATCTCATCGGAAATGCCCGAACTTCTGGGAACCTGCGACCGCATCTACGTCATGAACGAAGGACGTATCGTCGCTGAGCTTTCAAAGGAAGAAGCAAGCCAAGAATCCATCATGCGCGCCATCATGCGCTCCGGGGAGAAACATTAATGGTCACCGAAGCCAAATCCGAAACGTCCAAAACATCCGTCGGGGACTATCTGAGGAAGAACATTCGCGAATACGGCCTGCTTGTCGCACTCGTTATCATCATGGTGTTTTTCCAGATCGTGACCGGCGGCGTGCTGTTCAAGCCTGTCAACATCACCAACCTGGTGCTGCAGAACTCCTTCATCGTCATCATGGCGCTCGGCATGCTGCTGATCATCGTGGCGGGTCACATCGACCTGTCGGTCGGATCGATCGTTGCCTTCGTCGGCGCACTCTCGGCCATCATGCTGGTCAAATGGGGCGTGCACTTTGCCCTGGTCATTCCGCTATGCCTTATTCTCGGCGGCATGATGGGTGCTGCCCAGGGCTATTGGGTCGCCTATCAGAAGATTCCGGCCTTCATCGTCACGCTGGCCGGCATGCTCGTTTTCCGCGGCCTGACCTATCTCGTGCTGCAGAACCGTCCGATCGGTCCGTTTCCGAAGGAATTCCAGATCCTCTCGACCGGTTTCATCCCGGATCTGCTGTCCTTCTCGGATCCTGCGACCAGCCTGATCAAGAACTATTTTGCCCTTGTCGTCGTCCTGGTCCTCGTGGCTGCCGCCATCTATTCCGGCTTCCGCAATCGTCAGGTGAACGAGCAGCATGGCACAGAGAACGAACCCTTCGTGTTCTTTGCCGCGCAGATGGCGATCATCAGCATCGTTGCCGTCTTCCTCGGCTTCCAGCTGGCCACCTATCGCGGCCTGCCGAACGTTCTCGTCATCATGGGCGTGCTGATCGCACTCTATGCTTTCGTCACCACCCGCTCCACGATCGGCCGCCGTATCTATGCGATGGGCGGCAATGAGAAGGCGGCCAAGCTGTCCGGCATCAACACCGAGCGGCTGACCTTCTACACCTTCGTCAACATGGGCGTGCTGGCAGCCCTTGCCGGCATGATCATCGCCGCCCGCCTGAACTCGGCAACGCCGAAAGCCGGCGTCGGCTTCGAGCTCGACGTCATCGCGGCCTGCTTCATCGGCGGCGCCTCGGCGTCCGGCGGCGTGGGCAAGATCACCGGCGCGGTCATCGGCGCGCTCATCATGGGTGTCATGAACAACGGCATGTCGATCATGGGACTCGGCATCGATTACCAGCAGCTGGTCAAGGGACTGGTGCTGCTCGCTGCCGTGTTCTTCGACGTCTACAACAAGAACAAAGCAGTCTGAGGAAGCACGAACATGTATCTCTCGCAACTCAAGACCGGCGGCGTCATCAGCCGCGAAGGCGATGTCGCGCGGCTGGTGAACGGCGTGTCGAGCACCTATGATCTGGCGACAGCCGCCATTGCCGACGGCATCAGCCTTGCCCTCGCCGTCGAGCGGCGCGGCCTTGGCGAGACGGTCGATCTGGTAGCGCTGGCCGACAAGGGCGCGCTCGATTGTCCGGTGCGCCATCCAGACGCCGGCCACATGGCCCTGACCGGCACCGGCCTCACCCATACCGGCTCGGCCTCGGCCCGCGACAGCATGCATGCCGACACGGCCGGCATGAGCGACAGCATGAAGATGTTCCGCATGGGCATGGAGGGCGGCAAGCCCAAGCCCGGTGAAAAGGGCGTTCAGCCGGAATGGTTCTACAAGGGCACCGGCACGATGGCGGTTGCCCCAGGCGACCCCCTGGTTTCGCCGTCCTTTGCGCTCGATGGCGGCGAAGAGCCCGAGATTGCCGGCTACTATATCATCAGCGCCGACGGCACGCCGTTCCGCCTTGGCTTCTCGCTGGCCAACGAATTCTCCGACCACGTCACCGAGAAGATCAACTATCTGTTCCTGGCCCATTCCAAGCTGCGTCCGGCCTCTTTCGGTCCGGAAATGCTGGTCGGCGCCCTGCCGGACGAAGTGATCGGCACCTCGCGCATCTGGCGTGGCGGCGAAGTCCTGTGGGAAAAGCCCTTCCTGTCGGGCGAGGCGAACATGTCGCACACCCTCGCGAACCTGGAATACCACCACTTCAAGTACAGCCTGTTCCGCCAGCCGGGCGACCTGCACGTGCACATGTTCGGCACCGCGACCCTGTCGGTCGCCGACGGCATCACGACGCAAGCCGGCGATGTCTTCGAGATCAGCTCGCCGCAGTTCGGCCTGGCATTGAAGAACCCGTTGAAGATTGCGGAAGAAGACAATCTTCGCATCGAAATGCTTTGAGCTCCGGGCCGCCGTATCGCGGCCCATCACGACCGCATTGAACAGAATCGAGACACGCCATGAGCGCTTTCAAGCCAGCAGCCTGGCCCCGTAAACTCCGGTCGCAGCATTGGTATGGCGGCACGTCGCGCGATACCATCTATCACCGCGGCTGGATGAAGAACCAGGGCTACCCCCACGACCTCTTCGACGGTCGCCCTGTGATCGGCATCATGAACACCTGGTCAGATTTGACCCCCTGCAACGGCCATCTGCGCGACCTGGCCGAAAAGGTGAAGGCCGGCGTCTGGGAAGCCGGCGGTTTCCCGGTTGAGGTCCCGGTCTTCTCGGCCTCGGAAAACACCTTCCGCCCGACGGCGATGATGTATCGCAACCTCGCGGCCCTGGCCGTCGAGGAAGCCATGCGCGGCCAGCCGATCGACGGCGCGGTCCTGCTGGTCGGCTGCGACAAGACCACGCCATCGCTGCTGATGGGCGCCGCCTCGACCGACATCCCGTCGATCATGGTCACCGGTGGCCCGATGCTCAACGGTTATTTCCGTGGCGAACGGGTCGGCTCCGGCACGCATCTGTGGAAGTTCTCCGAAGCCGTCAAGGCCGGCGAGATGACCCAGGAAGAGTTCCTGGAGGCCGAAGCCTCCATGTCGCGTTCGACCGGCACCTGCAACACCATGGGCACGGCCTCGACCATGGCCTCGATGATCGAATCGCTCGGCATGGCGCTCTCCGGCAATGCCGCGATCCCGGCCGTCGACAGCCGCCGCCGCGTCATGGCGCAGCTCTCCGGCCGCCGCATCGTGCAGATGGTCAAGGACGATCTGAAGCCTTCCGACATTCTGACCAAGCAAGCCTTCGAGAATGCCATCCGCACCAATGGCGCGATCGGCGGCTCGACCAATGCCGTCGTGCATCTGCTGGCCATGGCCGGTCGCGTCGGCATCGACCTGACCCTCGACGACTGGGACCGCTGTGGCCGCGACATCCCGACGGTCGTCAACCTGATGCCATCCGGCAAATACCTGATGGAAGAATTCTTCTATGCCGGCGGCCTTCCGGTTGTCCTGAAGATGCTCGGCGAAGCCGGCAAGCTCCACAAGGACGCGCTGACCGTCTCCGGCGGCCCGATCTGGGACGAGGTCAAGGACGTGCGCAACTGGAACGAGGACGTCATCCGTCCCGTCAGCGAAGCCCTGACCCAGCAGGGCGGCATTGCCGTTCTGCGCGGCAATCTGGCGCCGAAGGGCTGCGTGCTGAAGCCGTCTGCGGCCTCGGTCCATCTGATGCAGCATCGCGGCCGCGCCGTGGTGTTCGAGGATATCGACGACTACAAGGCCAAGATCAACGACGAGGCGCTCGACATCGACGAGAACTGCGTCATGGTGCTGAAGAACTGTGGTCCGCGCGGCTATCCGGGTATGGCCGAAGTCGGCAATATGGGCCTGCCGCCGAAGGTTCTGCGCAAGGGCATCACCGACATGATCCGCATTTCGGATGCGCGCATGTCCGGCACAGCCTATGGCACGGTTCTGCTGCACACCTCGCCGGAAGCCGCCGTCGGCGGTCCGCTGGCGATCGTTCGCAACGGCGATATGATCGAGCTTGATGTCGCCAACCGCCGCATCCACCTCGACATCACCGACGAGGAAATGCAGCTGCGTCTGTCAGCCTGGCGTCCGTCCGTCGAGCCCCCGGCCAGCGGCTACGCCCGCATGTTCCACGATCATGTCGAAGGAGCCGATACCGGCGCCGATTTCGACTTCCTGAAGGGTTGCCGCGGCAGCGACGTCGGCAAGGATTCGCACTAAAGGATTGGCCTGGTTCCAAGTGAACCGGGCCAGCTTAAGCTTCTTTTGTTTTCGTTTGTCGTTTCGGGCAAACCGAACATCCCTGACAAACGCCAAGAACGGATTGGGATCATGACCGCAACGGATCGCATTGCACTGGCGCTGGCAGGCGTCGGCAAGATTGCCCGCGACCAGCACATTCCATCGGTAGAGAATGGCGGCGATTTCGTCATAGAGGCCGCCATCAGCCGCCATGGCAAGATCGACAGCGCCGAGAACTTCGAAAGCTATGACGCGTTCTTGACGGCACGGCCGGACATTCGCGCCATCTCGCTCTGCACGCCGCCGGAAGTGCGCTTCGACATGGCCAAGAAGGCGATCGCCGCCGGTCTCGACGTGCTGCTCGAGAAGCCGCCAGCTGCCACGATCGGCGAAGCGCAGGCTCTGGCTGAACTCGCCGACAGAGCCGGCGTCTCGCTGTTTGCCACCTGGCATTCGCGCTTTGCCAACGGCGTGGAGCCGGCCCGCGAATGGCTGTCCGACAAGACAATCGCCGGGATCGAGATCACCTGGAAAGAAGACGTGCGGCGCTGGCACCCCGGCCAGGCCTGGATCTGGGAAGCCGGTGGCTTCGGCGTTTTCGATCCCGGCATCAACGCGCTGTCGATCCTGACCGCCATCATTCCCGGCCAGACCCTTGTCGAAAAGGCATCGCTGTCCTTCCCCGCCAATCGCCAGCAGCCGATTGCCGCCAGCCTGCAGATGAGAAGTGCCGCAGGGGCGCCGATCACCGCTGAATTCGACTGGCGCCAGGAAGGGCCGCAGACCTGGGATATCGTCGTTACGACGGATCAGGGCACCCTGCGGCTCGCAAAGGGCGGTGCGGAACTCTATATAGACGAGACGCTGACCATCGAAGGGCCGGATCGGGAATATGCCCGCATCTACACGCGCTTTGCGGAACTGGTCCGCAGCCGGACCAGCGATGCGGATTTCCAGCCGTTGCGGCTTGTGGCCGACGCTTTCCTCACGGCAGAGCGTCACGAAGTCGAAGCCTTCATCGAGTAAAACGGCCCCGGCAGTCAGCCGGTGCCGGGGACCTTGATCGCAGACGAAGGCATTCGGCAGACGTGGCGGCCGACAAGGCCAGTCGCTCTGCGATAACCAAATGATTTGAAAGGATAGCAGGATGACGCTGAATTTGACCGGGAAACACCTGATCGCAGGAGAATGGGTCGAAGGCAACGGGACCTTCACCTCCAAGCCCGCCACTGGCGATGCGCACACCTTCTCCATCGGCACGCCCGACCTCGTCGACCGCGCCGTCAAGGCCGCCGAGCAGGCCTTTGCGACCTTCGGCTACTCGACCCGTGCCGAACGCGCTGCCCTGCTGGAAGCCATTGCCGAGGAACTCGACAAACGCGGCGAAGACCTGACCCTGATCGGCACGCAGGAAACCGGCCTGCCGGAAGCCCGCCTCAATGGCGAGCGCGGCCGCACCACGGGCCAGCTGCGCCTGTTCGCCTCGCATATCCTGAAGGGCGACTATCTGGACCGCCGCTACGATGCCGCCCTGCCGGATCGCCAGCCGCTGCCGCGCCCCGACATCCGTCTGATGCAGCGCCCGATCGGCCCGGTTGCCGTGTTCGGTGCCTCCAACTTCCCGCTGGCCTTCTCGACCGCCGGCGGTGACACCGCCTCGGCGCTGGCTGCCGGTTGCCCGGTTGTCGTCAAGGGTCATGAAGCCCATCCCGGCACCGGCGAAATCGTCGCCCAGGCCATCGACGCGGCCATCAAGCGCCTCGGCATCCATCCGGGCGTGTTCTCGCTCGTCCAGGGCGGCAGCCACGATGTCGGCATTTCGCTGGTCAAGCATCCGCTGATCCGCGCCGTCGGTTTCACCGGTTCGCTGGCCGGTGGCCGCGCCCTGTTCGATCTGTGCGTCAGCCGTCCCGAGCCGATCCCCTTCTTCGGCGAGCTGGGTTCGGTCAACCCGATGTTCCTGCTGCCGGAAGCGCTTTCCGCCCGTGGCGAAACAATCGCCAAGGGCTGGGCCGGATCGCTCACCATGGGTGCCGGCCAGTTCTGCACCAATCCCGGCATCGCCGTGCTGATCGAAGGCGCTGAAGCCGAGGCTTTCGTCGCCTCTGCCAAGGACGGTCTTGCCGGCGTCGCGCCGCAGACCATGCTGACCGACGGCATTGCCAATGCTTATCGCAAGGGTGCCGACAAGATTGCCGCGACTGCCGGCGTTCAGGCCGTGCTGACCTCCAGCTGCGACCTGCGCAATGCCACGCCCTATCTCTTTGCCACCACCGGCAAGGAATGGCTGGCCAATCACGAACTCGGCGAGGAAGTCTTCGGACCGCTCGGCGTCGTCGTCACGGTCAGCGACAAGGACGAGATGCTGAAGGTTGCCGAAAGCCTTGAGGGCCAGTTGACCTGCACCCTGCAGATGGACGATGGCGACACCGAACTCGGCCGTCGCCTGATGCCCGTTCTGGAGCGCAAGGCCGGCCGTGTGCTGGCCAATGGCTTCCCGACCGGCGTTGAAGTCTGCGATGCCATGGTGCATGGCGGTCCCTATCCGGCCAGCACCAATTTCGGCGCGACCTCGGTTGGCACCATGGCCATCCGCCGCTTCCTGCGGCCGGTCAGCTATCAGAACATCCCGGCCGCCCTGCTGCCGGAAGACCTGAAGTAAGGACGCCGCGACACGATGAGCGATCCGGCCGAAACCGCAGCGGGCACAGCTTATGTTGCGCTCGCAGACTGGGGAACCAGCAATTTCCGGCTCTGGCTGGTCGACCGTGACGGCCAAGTGCTCGGCGAATGCCAGTCGCCCGACGGCATGTCGGCCTGCGCCGCCGACAATCGTTTTGCCGCCGTGCTTGAGAAAAATCTCGCTGACCTGTCAGCACCTGCCTCCCTGCCGGTGGTAATTGCCGGCATGGCGGGTGCGCGCGCCGGCTGGATGGAAGCGGCCTATGTCGAGACCCCGGCACCGCTTGCCCATCTGCAGAACCATGCCGTCTCGCCATCCGCCTCGCGACCGGTCCATATCCTGCCCGGCCTCTGCCAGAAGGTGACGGGCCCGTTCGACGTGATGCGCGGCGAGGAAACCCAGCTTGCGGGCGCGGCCGCCACAGGCCATCCGACCGGCCTGTTCTGCCTGCCCGGCACCCATTCCAAATGGGTCGATATGCGCGACGGCACCGTATTGCGCTTCCGTACCTCGATGACCGGCGAACTCTACGAGCTGCTCAGCAAGCAGTCGATCCTGCGCCTGTCGATCGCGGCCACCGACCGCAGCACGCCAGACCATCCGGTGTTTGCCGAGGCGGTCCAGCAGGCGCTGGGCGAAGGATTTTCGTTGACGGCCAATCTGTTTTCCATCCGTGCTGCCGGCCTGCTGTCGACGCCGGTCGAAAACGAAGCCGCCGCCCGTCTTTCGGGCTTCCTGATCGGCGCCGAAATTGCCGCCATGCGCGATTTCTTCACGCCCGGCGATGCGGTTCACCTGATCGGCTCTGAGAGCCTGAATGCGCTTTACACCAAGGCCTTGGCTTTGGCCGGCGCAAAGCCTGAAACACTCGACGGCAGCGCCCTGGTGCGAAACGGCCTGTTTGCCGCCGCCCGTGCCCTGCTTGCGACCCACTGACAAAGGATAGTGCCATGACCCGCCAGACCATCGCTTGGCCGACGCTCGACCGCAATCTCGTCGCCATCCTGCGCGGCATAACGCCGGCCGATATCGAAAGCGTCGTGTCGGCGCTGCTGGAGGAAGGGTTCCAGGCCATCGAAGTGCCGCTCAACTCGCCGGAGCCTTTCACCTCGATCGAGATGGCCCGCAAGCTCGCCCCCTCGTCCATTCTGGTCGGCGCCGGAACCGTTCTGAGCCCGGAGGATGTCGATCGGCTGGCCGGCATCGGCGCCAACCTGATCGTCACCCCAAACACAGACCCGTCGGTGATCCGGCAGGCGGTCAGCCACGGCATGATCAGCATGCCGGGCGCCTTCACCCCAACCGAAGCGCTTTCCGCCATCAAGGCAGGCGCCTCGGCGCTCAAGTTCTTCCCCGCCAGTGTACTGGGTGCCGCCGGCATTTCGGCCATCAAGGCCATCCTGCCGGCAAATTTCCCGCTGGGGGCCGTGGGCGGCGTCGGCGAAAGCAATTTCGAGGACTATATGAAGGTTGGCGTTTCCTGCTTCGGCATCGCCACCAGCCTTTACAAGCCGGGCGAACAGGCAAGCTCCGTGCGCGCCAAGGCAAAGGCGCTGGTCGCCGCTTACGACCGCGCCAAAGCTGCCACGGCATCGAACGCCTGAAGTCTCCAGCGTCAATCGGCCCTGCCGCGGCAGGGCTGTTGCCCCTTGCCCTGATACCGCCAACCTGTTTGACTACAATCCCATGCCGCGCTCAGGACAGCGCGGCATTTGCCATCATCCCATGGAAGGAACGTGAAGATGCGGATCGTCCTTCTGGCTTTGGGATGGTTGATGGTGGCGATCGGCATTATCGGCGTCTTTCTGCCAGTCCTGCCGACGACACCTTTCATGATCCTCGCCGCCGCCCTCTTTGCCCGCTCCTCGCCGCGCTTTGAAAAATGGCTGCTGGATCATCCCAAATACGGCAAGCCGCTGACCGACTGGCGCAAAAGCGGCGCTATCTCACGCCCCGCCAAGATCGCCTCGGTATCGCTGATGAGCGTAAGCTTCGCCATCATGTGGTTCGCAAGTCCGCTTTCCGCCACCTGGCGCGGCGGCATCGGCCTGATCCTCATCGCCTGCGCGGCATTCGTGCTGACGCGTCCGGAACCGAGTGCCTGAACGCAAAAAGGGCGGCTCGATGGCCGCCCTCGTCAATGGATATCCGCAGTCTCAGTGATTATGGCGCGGCAGCTTTTCGGCCAGCTTGCGGAAATCGGCGGCACCTTCGATGACGGCGCCGTCGGACAACTGCGTCACCGTGCGACGATAGAGCATCTGCCACGGCGTCGCATCGGCGGGAACGGCCGGAATGCCGTCTGCCTTGCGCCGTTCGATCTCCTCCGGTTCGACCAGCATGTCGCAGCGGCCATTGTTGAAATCGATGCGGATAATGTCGCCGCTGCGCACATAGGCCAGACCGCCGCCGGCTGCACTTTCCGGCGAGGCGTTGAGGATCGACGGGCTGTCGGCCGTGCCGGACTGGCGACCGTCGCCGATGGTCGGCAGGCTGAGAATGCCTTGTTTGATCAGGTGATCCGGCGGCTGCATGTTGACCACCTCGGCCGAACCCGGCCAGCCGAGCGGGCCGGCACCGCGGATCACCAGGATCGTGCGCTCGTCGATATTCAGGTCCGGATCGTTGATGCGCTTGTGATAATCCTCCGACCCGTCGAACACCACCGCCTTGCCGTCGAACACACCTTCCTTGCCCGGCTCGCTCAGATAGCGTTCGCGGAAGCCGGCCGAGACGACGCTCATCTTCATGATGGCGAAATCGAACAGATTGCCCTTCAGCACCAGGAAGCCGGCACGCTCTTTCAAGGGCGCGTCGAACGGCAGGATGACCTCGCGGTCGGTGGATTCCCGGCCCTCCAGGTTTTCCGCCATGGTCTTGCCGGTGACCGTCGGACAGCCGCCGTCCAGCTTACCGACCTTGAGCAGTTCCCACATAATGGCAGGCACGCCGCCGGCCCGGTGGAAGCGCTCGCCGAGATAGGCGCCGGCCGGCTGCACATTGGCCAGCAGCGGAATGTCGAAGCCGTGGGTCTGCCAGTCCTCGGGATGCAGCTCGACGCCGGCATGTTTCGCCATGGCGGCCAGATGCGGCTGCGCATTGGTCGATCCGCCGATCGCCGAATTGACCCGGATGGCGTTCAGGAACGCCTCGCGTGTCAGAATGTCCGACGGCTTGATGTTCTGCTGCACCAGTTCGACAGCCCGCCGTCCGGTGCGATAAGCCATCTGGCCCCGTTCGCGATAGGCAGCCGGGATGGCAGCGCAGCCGGTCAGCGACATGCCGAGTGCTTCGGCCATGGCATTCATCGTCGAGGCCGTGCCCATGGTGTTGCAATGGCCGATCGAGGGTGCTGAATCGAGCGCCGACTGCAGAAATTCTTCGCGCGTGATCTCGCCGGCCGCAAACTTGCGCCGCGACCGCCAGATCACCGTGCCGGAGCCGACCAGGTCACCATCGTGCCAGCCGTCGAGCATCGGGCCGCCGGAAAAAACGATTGCCGGAATATCGACGGTCGAGGCCGCCATCAGCGCCGAGGGCGTGGTCTTGTCGCAGCCGGTGGTCAGCACAACGCCGTCGAGCGGGTAGCCATAGAGGATCTCGACCAGGCCGAGATAGGCGAGGTTACGGTCGAGGGCCGCGGTCGGCCGCTTGCAGTTTTCAAAAAGCGGATGGGTCGGAAACTCGATCGGTATGCCGCCGGCATCGCGGATGCCGTCGCGGACGCGCTTGGCAAGCTCGATATGGTGACGGTTGCAGGGATTGATATCGCTGCCCGACTGGGCAATGCCGATGATCGGCTTGCCGGAGCGCAGTTCCTCCGGCGTCGTGCCGTAGTTCATGAAGCGTTCGAGATAGAGCGCCGTCATGTCGAGATGATCGGGATTGTCGAACCAGTCCTGCGAGCGCAGACGACGCGGCGCCTTGTTGTCCTCAGCCATTATTTCCCCTCCCCGCCCTTGGCGGCATTCATTGCTTCCAGATGCAGCAGCAAGGCGCTGTGATCCGTATCACCGCCGCCACCCGCCACGAAATCGGAAAACTCGCGGCGCACCTGCTCGGTCAAAGGCAGGTCCAGCGAAAACAGATCGGCCATGGCCTTCACCGCATCGAGATCCTTCAGCTGGAACTTCGACGGTCCGCCGGGCACGAAATCGCGGTTGACCATGCGCGCACCATGCAGTTCGAGGATCCGGCTCTCGGCAAACCCGCCGCGGATCGCCTCGCGGAATTTTTCGCGGCTTGCTCCACCCGCCTCGACGAGCATCATCGCTTCGGCAACAGCGCCGATCGTGACGGCGACGATCTGTTGGTTGGCGAGCTTGCAGATCTGCCCGGCGCCGGACGGCCCGACATGGGTCACCCGGCCAAGCGCTGCAAACACGTCCGCAAGCCCTTCGATGACATCGGCATCGCCGCCAGCCATGATCGCCAACGTTCCGGCCTGCGCTCCGACCACGCCACCGGAGACCGGCGCATCGATATGGGCAATGCCAAGGGATGCGAGGCGGGTCGAATGGTCCTTGGCGACCGGCGGCGAGATCGAGCTGCTGTCGACGACGACGACGCCTCTGGCCAGAGCCTGCGCCACGCCGCCGTCAAACAGCACGGTCTCGACGGCCTTGCCGTCGCTGAGCATGGTGATGACGATGTCGCGCCCCTTGGCCGCCGCAGCGGCCGTGTCAGCAACGACAGCTCCGTCCGGAACGAGGGCCTGCGCCTTCGAAACATCGCGGTTCCAGACCGTGACCTGATGGCCAGCCGCCAGCAGCCGGCGCGCCATCGGCGCTCCCATCAGCCCCGTTCCGAGAAAGGCGATCCGCCGCGTTGGGCTTTGTCCCGGTCCTGCTTGGCTCACAGCTTTCCTCCCAGCTCATCCTCGATATGCACGCGGATGATCTCATCAAAGGAGGTTTCGGCGGTAAAGCCAAGCGCTTTCGCGCGCGTCGCTTCAAAGCCCGGAGCCCAACCGGCGACCATCTTGATGATCATCTCGTCCGGCTCGCGGCGGATCAGCGCAACGGCCTTGTCGCCGGCCACCCGGCGCAGAGCTTCGATCTGTTCGCCGACCGTGGCGCTGAGGCCCGGCATGGAAAGCGCCCGGCGCGGTCCGACCATGTCCAGATCGATCGTTGCCCCATGGATGAGGAAGCCGACGGCCGAGCGCGGCGAGGTGTGCCAATGGCGAACGTCTTCGGAGACGGGAAGGATCGCTTCCTTTCCGACCAGCGGCTCGCGCAGGATATTGGAGAAGAAGCCGGAGGCTGCCTTGTTCGGCTTGCCCGGACGAATGCAGATCGTCGGCAGGCGGATGGCGATGCCGTCGAAGAAGCCGCGGCGGCTGTAGTCGGACAAAAGCAGTTCGCAGATCGCCTTCTGGGTGCCATAGCTGGTCAGCGGCGTCGTATGATACTCGTCCGGGATCGGATAGGGCAGCGGTGCGCCAACGACGGCGATCGACGACGTGAAGACGACGCGCGGCGTGTAACCGTCCACGCCATGGGCCAGGCGAATGGCATCGAACAGATAGCGCGTGCCGTCGAGATTGATGCGGTAGCCCTTCTCGAAATCGAGTTCGGCTTCGCCGGAAACGATCGCCGCCAGATGGAAGATCACATCGGGCCGGGCCGCAACCAGCGATTCGGCCTCGCCGGGCGCAGAAAGGTCGGCTTCCTTGGCGTTGACCTTGCCGGTAAAGCCCGCGGGCGCTTCCGGCGTCACGACATCCACCAAGGTCATTTCGGTAATAGGCTTGCCGTCCAGCTGGCCGTCTGCGGTCAGCTTGGCTGCGAGTTTGCGGCCAACCATGCCGGCTGCACCGATGATCAGGATATGCATCAGGTCTCTCCTCCCTGGATTCGACCGCCCTGAAACGCTTGGTATCACCTCAACGAAAGGCGGACAAAATTTCTATTGTAAGGTTGTCTGATAACCTTATATGATCCGCTTGAAAACAGAATATTTGGAACGCCCACGAGAAATCTCCTGCCCTTTCGCAAGAAGGCACACGGTCTCGAAGCGGCAGTCCGGGAGGAAAGGCAAGACAATGGCGGACGTCATGAGCACTGCGGATCTGCAGACATCCCTGCGCGCGGCACTGGGCGACGATAGGGTGCTGGCGGACGCAGTCGAGATGCTGCGCTTCTGCCGCGACTGGCACGGCGACGTCACCAGCAGCGCCGTCGCCGTGCTGCGGCCGCGCTCCACCGAAGAGGTCGCCGCAGCCGTGCGTGCCTGTCGGGACCTCGGACTGTCGATCGTCCCGCAGGGCGGCAATACCGGGCTGGTGCTCGGCGGCATCCCCGATCACCCGGAAAACCAGGTGGTTCTCAGCCTCGAGCGCATGAGCGCCATCCGCAATATCGACGCCGACGACTTTTCGGCCGTGGTCGAAGCCGGCTGTATCCTGTCGGAGCTGAAAGACCGGATTGCCGAAAAGGACATGTACTTCCCCCTGGCGCTCGGTGCCCAGGGCTCCTGTCGCATCGGCGGCAATGTCTCGACCAATGCCGGCGGTATCAACGTGCTGCGCTATGGCATGACCCGCGAACTGGTGCTGGGCCTGGAAGTCGTGCTGCCCGACGGCACGATCTTCAACGGCCTGTCGACCCTGCGCAAGGACAATCGCGGCATCGACCTGAAGCAGCTCTTCATCGGCGCCGAAGGCACGCTCGGCATCATCACCGCCGTATCGATCAAGCTGATGCCGTTCCCGGACCAGGTGGCGACCGCCTTGCTCGGACTGAATTCCCTCGACGATGCCATCAAGCTCTATCGCCGCGCTCGGCGCGACTGCTGCGACCTGATGTCAGCCTTCGAATTCATGCCGCCGCTGGCCTTCGTGCTGGCGCGCGAGGCGATCCCGGATCTGCCCATGCCGATTTCGGGCGACTATCCGGCCTATGTGCTGATGGAAATTTCCGGCTCGGGCCTTGTCGATATCGCCGACCTGATGGAGCGCTTCCTCGGCGGCGTGATGGAGGACGGCCTTGTCGTCGACGGTGTGATCGCCGCATCCCAGGCCCAGGCCCGCAATCTCTGGCTGTTCCGCGAAGGCATGAACGAGGGTCAGGCCAAGCGCGGCCCGCATATGCGGACCGACATTTCCGTGCCGCTCTCCCGCCTTGCCGATTTTGTCCGCGACGCCGAACAGGCGGTGTCGGAGGCCCTTCCCGACTGCATCAGCGTGTCCTATGGCCATGTCGGCGACGGCAATGTGCATCTGAACGTCCTGCCGCCCTCCGGCAGCCCGCCGGACGAAGCCGCGGCCAAAATCTACAAGGCAAAGACCGTGGTGAACCAGGTGCTGGACGGCTACAAGGGCAGCATCAGCGCCGAACACGGTATCGGCCGCCTGAAGCGTGCCGATTTCGAAGAGCGGCTGGATCCGTCGCGACGTGCTCTGCTGACCGCCCTGAAACAGGCGATTGATCCGTCCATGGTGATGAACCCCGGCTGCCAATTGAATTCCCCCGACATATCGTAGAATAGTCTGGCATCAACAGGGGCGGGCAATAGAATGACGGCGGACTTCAGCCAGATTAGACGGATCGAGCATCTCCCGGCGCGTATCGCCGGCCATATCGGCAAGGAAATCGTCGAGGGCCGGATCGTACCCGGAGCAAAGCTGCCGACCGAGCATGTACTGGCCAAGACCTTCGGCGTCAGCCGCTCCGTGGTGCGCGAGGCGATCGCTCAATTGCGCAACGAGGGTTTGGTCGAGACCCGTCAGGGGGTCGGTGCCTTCGTGACGGAAACCCTTGGGCGCGGCTCCATTCGCATCGAGCAGACCGATTTGCACGATCGCGAGAGCTTTCGCAGCCTGTTCCAGCTGCGCATGCCGCTGGAGATCGAAGCGGCAGGCCTTGCTGCCGTCCACCACGACGAGGCCGATCTGAAAAAGCTCGATGAGTCGCTCGCCCAGATGACCGGCGCCGAGAAATGGACCGACGAAGGCATCGTTGCCGACCTGGTCTTTCACCGCGCCCTGGCCGCTGCCACCCACAACGAATATTTCCCGTTGTTCGTCGGTTTCATCGCCGAGCGAATCAGCGTCGCCATCAATGCCGCGCGCGCCACCGCCATTCTTGAGGAAATCGTCGAGATCACCATTGCCGAACACGTCGCCATCCGCGATGCGGTCGCGACACGGGATCCGCTCAAGGCCCGCACCGCGATGCGCCACCACATCATGGGGGCCGCGGCCCGGCTCGACCTGACACTCGAAAAATTCTGAAGGCGCTATTCCGGCTGATCGGCGCGGACAAGATACCTGCAGGTTTTTGTCGGCTTTGCGCCTTGGGCTCTGGACAGGTCGAATAAGTCATACTAGAACCGCAACTGGAGCGTTGTCAGACATCCTGACAATAGGGCAAGCAGTGCTGGAGGGCAGGCTTGGCGGATAATGTGGAGGACTACATTTGAATTCCAAACGTTTACTGCGTGCAGAGACCATCCTGCCGGATGATGCCGCTGATGCTCTTCTGGTCGGACGCGTCTGGTCGAAGGCAAGCGCTGGTCCCTGCCCGGTGATGATCTCGGGCGGCCGCGTTCTTGACCTGTCGGGCCTTGCCGCCACCATGTCGGCCCTCCTCGAGACAGAAAATCTCGCCGTCCTCCTGCGCACTGCCTCCGATCTGCCGGACCTTGGCGCCCTCGACACCTTCCTGTCTGGCGAAAATGGCATGGTGCTGGCTCCGGTCGACCTGCAGGCCATCAAGGCCGCCGGCGTGACCTTTGCCGACAGCATGCTGGAACGGGTCATCGAAGAGCAGGCCAAGGGCGATCCGCTGCGCGCCCAGGATATCCGCGCCAGGCTGGCGCCTGTACTCGGCGACAGCCTGCGCGGTCTGGTTGCCGGTTCCGAGCAGGCCGCCAAGGTCAAGAGCCTGCTGCAGGACATGGGCCTCTGGTCGCAATATCTGGAAGTCGGCATCGGCCCCGACGCTGAAATCTTCACCAAGTCCCAGCCGATGTCCTCCGTCGGTTGCGGCGCCCTGGTCGGCATCCATCCGATTTCGCAGTGGAACAATCCGGAACCCGAAATCGTGCTGGCGCTTCGCGCTGACGGCACGATCGTCGGCGCAACGCTTGGCAATGACGTCAATTTGCGCGATGTCGAAGGCCGCTCGGCGCTGCTGCTCGGCAAGGCCAAGGATAACAACGCGTCCTGTTCGATCGGCCCCTTCATCCGCCTGTTCGACGAGAAATTCACGATCGACGATCTTCGCCGCGTCAAGGTTCTGCTGCTGGTGCAAGGCGAAGACGGTTTTGAGATGGAGGGTGAAAGCCCGCTCGAAGCCATCAGCCGCTCGCCGGAAAACCTCGCGTCACAACTTCGCAACCGCAACCATCAATATCCGGATGGTGCCGTCCTGTTTCTCGGCACCATGTTTGCGCCCGTCAAGGACCGGCGCGGCGCGGGCCTCGGCTTTACACACGAGGTCGGCGATCGGGTGGAAATATCGACAAGCAAGCTCGGCCGCCTAGTTAACTGGGTAGAGCGCAGCGATGCCTGCCCCGAATGGACATTCGGTGTCGGCGCTCTCATTCGCAACCTGGCCGGCCGCGGTCTTCTGGACAAGGCGTGAGGACACCATGCAAAAGGCAATAAACCTTTTTTACCGCTTCCTTGAACTTCTGCTGATCCTCCTGCTGTCGGGCATGGCGATCATGGTCTTCATCAACGTGATCATGCGCTACGGCTTTAACTCCGGTCTGAACGTTTCGGAGGAACTGTCGCGCTACTTCTTCGTCTGGCTGACCTTCATCGGCGCCGTCGTTGCATTCCGCGAGCACGGCCATCTCGGCATAGAGACCCTGGTGATGTTCCTGTCGCGTCGCGGCCGCATCGTCTGCATGAGCCTTTCAAACCTGGTGGTCATCATCTGTTCGGCCATCTTCTTCTGGGGGACATGGAAGCAGTTCCCGATCAATGCCAGCATGTCGTCACCGGTGACGGGCATCTCGATGATCTGGATCTACGGCATCGGCCTCTTCACGGGTGCAGGGATGGTCATCATCGCGCTGGAACGCCTGATCCGTCTGTTGACCGGACGCGTCACAGATGACGAGATTGCCGCATTCGCCGGCGAAAACCTGACAATCGAACAGCTGGCGGAGCGTACCTGATGACACTTCTCGTATTTATCGGGTCCCTGCTCGGCGCCATGGCAATCGGCGTCCCTGTCGCCTTTGCGCTGATGTTCTGCGGTGTCATTCTCATGTGGTTCATGGGCATGTTCAACACGCAGATCATTGCGCAGAACATGATCGCCGGCGCCGACACCTTCACGCTGCTGGCCATTCCCTTCTTCATTCTGGCCGGCGAACTGATGAATTCCGGCGGCCTGTCGCGCCGCATCATTGATTTCGCAATCGCCTGCGTCGGTCACATCCGCGGCGGCCTCGGCATCGTCGCCATCATGGCCGCCATTATCATGGCCAGCATTTCCGGCTCGGCTGCGGCTGATACGGCAGCGCTTGCCGCCATTCTGCTGCCAATGATGGCAAAGGCCGGCTACAACGTGCCGCGCGCCGGGGGCCTGATTGCGGCCGGCGGCATCATTGCGCCTGTCATCCCGCCATCCATGGCCTTCATCGTCTTCGGTGTCGCCGCAAACGTCTCCATCACACAGTTGTTCATGGCCGGCATCGTGCCGGGCATCATGATGGGCGTGTCCCTTGTCGTTGCCTGGCTGATCGTCGTACGCAAGGACAAGGTGGAGCCGCTGCCCAAGGCGCCGATGTCGGAACGTTTGACGGCAACCGGCCGGGCGCTCTGGGCACTCGGCATGCCGGTCATCATCCTCGGCGGCATCAAGGCCGGCATCATGACGCCGACCGAAGCCGCTGTGATCGCGGCCGCCTATGCGATGTTCGTCGGCATGGTCATCTACGGCGAACTGAAGCCGAGAGACCTGCCGCGGGTCATCCTTCAGGCTGCCAAGACGACCTCGGTCATCATGTTCCTGGTCTGCGCCGCGCTCGTTTCGGCCTGGCTGATCACCGCCGCCAATATCCCGGCTGAAATCGCCGGTTATATCGAGCCCTTGATCGACCGCCCGATGTTGCTGATGTTCGTCATCATGATCCTGGTTCTGGTCGTGGGCACGGCGCTCGACCTGACACCGACGATCCTGATCCTGACGCCTGTTCTGATGCCGATCATCAAGCAGGCCGGCATCGACCCTGTCTATTTCGGCGTCTTGTTCATCATGAACAATTGCATCGGCCTGATCACCCCGCCGGTCGGCGTCGTGCTCAATGTCGTCAGCGGCGTCGGTCGCATCCCGCTCGGCAAGGTCACCGCCGGCGTTTGGCCGTTCCTGCTGGCTCAGACGCTCGTGCTTTTCATCCTGGTCCTGTTCCCGGACCTCGTGCTCGTGCCCGCCCGCTGGCTGCATTAGCAGCCGGCACCACCACAGTCTCACTCAACCATCCAGGGAGGATATTATGAGAAAACTGCTTCTAGCCACCACCGCCATCGCCTTCGGCCTGTCGGCTGCCGCTCCGGCCTTTGCCGAGTTCAACGACCGCAATATCCGCATCTCCAACGGCATCAACGCCGACCATCCCGTCGGCAATGGCATCAAGGCCATGCAGGCCTGCCTGGACGAGAAGTCCGGCGGCAAGCTGAAGATCACCGCCTTCTGGGGCGGCGCGCTCGGCGGCGACCTTCAGGCCACCCAGGCCCTGCGCTCGGGCGTCCAGGAAGGTGTCGTCACCTCGTCGTCTCCGCTGGTCGGCATCATCCCGGCGCTCGGCGTCTTCGACCTGCCCTTCCTGTTCGGCACGCCGCAGGAAGCCTACAAGGTGCTGGACGGCAAGTTCGGCGACATGATGAACGAGAAGCTGGCTGCTGCCGGCCTCGTCAATCTCGCCTACTGGGAAAACGGTTTCCGCAACCTGTCGAACTCCGTTCGCCCGGTCACCAAGTGGGAAGACTTCTCGGGGATGAAGGTTCGCGTCATGCAGAACAACATCTTCCTCGACACCTTCCAGAACCTCGGCGCCAACGCCACCCCGATGGCCTTCGGTGAAGTGTTCTCGGCTCTGGAAACCAACGCGATCGACGCCCAGGAAAACCCTTACGTGACGATCGATACCTCGAAGTTCTACGAGGTCCAGAAATACGTCACCGAGACCAACCACGCCTACACGCCTTTCCTGCTGCTGTTCTCCAAGGCAATCTTCGACACCTATACTCCCGAAGAACAGGCAGCGCTCCGCGAATGCGCCGTGGTTGGCCGTGACGAAGAGCGCAAGGTCATCCAGGATCTGAACCAGAAGTCGCTGGCCAAGATCAAGGAAGCCGGCCTCGCCGTCAACACGCTGTCGCCGGAAGAGCAGGTTCGCATCCGCGAGAAGTCGATGATCGTTTACGAAAAGCACAAGGCCGAAATCGGTGCTGACGTTGTCGACGCGATCCTCGCGGAACTGGCTGAAATCCGCAAGTAAGCAACGCGGTTCTAGACATGGAAAAGGGGACCGAGCCCAGCGCTTCGGTCCCCTTTTTTATGCACGGTCCAGATCTCGTATGATCCGGTTCAGCTCATTCCGGAACCGCCGGCAAGACCGTATCCCGCTTCTTCAACTGCCGTTCGCGGAAGAAGATGAACAGCCCTGAGGCGACGATCAGCGCTGCGCCGACCACCATGCCGAGCCGCGGCACATCGCCGAAGAACATCCAGCCGAACACCACCGCCCACAGCAGCAGCGTATATTGCAGCGGTGCCACGGTGGCCGCATCGGAGATTTTGAGCGCGCGGTTGACCAGCATATGGGCCGCCATCGCCACAATGCCCAATAGACCAAGCAGCGCCAGATCGAGACCGGACGCAATCGGTGCCCAGTCGAAGGGGGCGAAGATGAGACCCGCGACACCCGCCCCGGCCACCTGGAAGAATACCAGCGTCTTGTCCGGCGTGTTGCGCAGGCCGCGACCCGACAGCAGCATGAAGGCGAAGGCGCCGCTGCCGACGATCGAGATCAGCGCCGGCAGGGTGAACATCGCCCTGGACGGCTCCAGCGTGATGATGACGCCGACGAAGCCGGCAGCAATGGCGCACCAGCGCCGCCAGCCGACCTTTTCGCCGAGTAGCAGTGGCGACGCCGCCGCCACATAGATTGGTGCCGCCAGCCAGTAGGTCATGACGTCCGCCAGCGGCAGATACATCACCGCATAGTAGAAGCAGAACACCTCCATGGTGGAAAACGTCACGCGGGCGAACTGCATCCACGGCTGCTCCACCGAGATGATCGATTTCAGGCCCGCCTGCCAGATGAACGGCGCGATGATCATCAGCGCCGCAAGGCTGCGGATCAGGATGACCTGACCAAGCCCGTAATTGACCACCAGCCATTTGCCCATGGCGTCGTTCAGCGCAAACATCAGCATGCCGAGCAGCATGATCAGCGGGCCCGCCATCGCCGAAACTCCCAATCCGGCGGCGCGGGTTTCAATATTCGTCACGGAATGCCTCCCAGTTTGTCTTTTTGTTCAAGCCTTCAAAGGCTGGCCGCGTCCGACAGACGGCGGCTGACCGTGAAGGCGCGATCCAGGTCCGGATTGAGCTCCATGCCAAGGCCGGGGCCTGGCGGAACGGTGATCATGCCATTTTTCACCTCCGGCAGAGCCGTTACCAGATCCCGGTACCAAGTGCGATAGAAAGCCCGCACACTTTCCTGAACCAGTGCATTCGGTGCATTGAGGGACAGATGGGTCGAGGCGCACAGCACCACCGGTCCCGTGCAGTCATGGGGCGCCACCGGCAGGTGCCAGGCCTCGGCCATCGAGGCGATCTTGCGGGCCTCCGACAGGCCGCCGCACCAGGAAATGTCGAGCATCATCACGCCGGCCGCACCCGTTTCCAGGAGGTCGCGAAACGCCCAGCGCGAACCGAGCGTCTCGGACGCCGAAATCGGCGCCGGCGACACGGCGGCATAGCGGGCCAGGCTCGACAGGCTGTCCATCTTGATCGGGTCTTCGTGCCAGAAGGTCTGGTAGGGCGTCAGCGCCTTGGCGATCTGCATGGCCGGCAGAAGCTGCCACATGGAATGGAACTCGACCATAATATCCATCTTGTCGCCGACGGCCGAGCGTATCTTTTCGAACGGCTGCAACGCCTGCTTCAGGTCCGGCATCGAGATATACTGACCACGGGTCTTTTCGGCAGCCGCGTCGAAGGGCCAGATCTTCATCGCCGTAATGCCCTCTTCGAGCAGCGAATGGGCCAACTCGTCGGCATTGTGCAGGAAGCCGTTGAGATCGTCGTAGTCGCGACCTTCCGACAGACCGTAATTGGCCGTCGTCTGGCCGGTCGCCTTCTTGATATATTCGGTGCCGGCGCAGGTATTGTAGGTGCGGATTTCCTGACGGGTGAAGCCGCCCAGCAATTGCGCGATCGGCATGCCCGTCGCCTTGCCGAAAATGTCCCAGAGCGCGATGTCGAAGGCCGAATTACCGCGCACCTCGGCACCCGACGAGCGGAACCCGAGATAGCCGACCAGGTCGGCAGCCAGGAGATCGATCTGCAGCGGATCGCGGCCGATCACCCGTGGCGCGATATATTCGTGCACATAGGCCTCGACGGTCGCGGCACCGAAAAACGTCTCGCCCAGACCCGTGATACCCTCGTCGGTATGAACCAGCAGCCAGAGAAGATTGGCGCGTTCCGCAACGCGCACGGTTTCAAGTCCGGTGATTTTCATGGAATTATCCTCGTTGGATGGTCAGATGAGGCCTGCCGTCAGCAGCGCCTTGATGCTTTGATCGAAATGCCGGTTCATCAGTGCGGCGGAACCTTGCGGATCGCCATCGACGATGGCCTGGGCGAGTTCGACATGCAGGGCATTCATCGCCCGGCGCTCGTCGTCACTGGTGCGGCTTTTCCAGCCGATCGGCCAGGTCTGGCGGGTCACACCCTGAAAGGCACCGATGATCAGCGCGAAGACCGGATTGCGCGAGGCGCGGGCAATCGCGACATGAAAGGCCAGATCATGTTCCATGATCTCGACCGGATCGCCGAAGGCCTGCTCCATCGCCTGGGCATGGCCCAGAATCAGCAGCGCTTCCGCCTCGGTGCGCCGCAGTGCCGCAAGCGTTGCCGTGCGCACCTCGATGGTGCGCCGCACGTCGTAGATCTGCTGGATGTCGATCTGGTCGGTGATCACGCCATGCTCGATCATCAGCGCCATCGAGGCATCGTCGAGCTGGGCGACCGTTGGCCGCCTGCCGACACCGAGATCGACGAGACGAAGGGCGGCCAGCGAGCGCAGCGCCTCGCGGATCACCGTGCGCGAGACCTGCAGCTGCTCCGACAGAGCCGCCTCGGCCGGCAGACGATCGCCCGGCTTCAGATCCTTGTCGCGGATCAATCGCGTGATCGAGGCAATCGCACTGGTGACGAAATCGCCTGAGGGAAGCGACCCATCCGGACTCGGCTGCATATGGATATCTCCTAGCTTCCCAAAAGCTATAATACAGCTCTTGGGAAAATGAAGCTGTCTTTTGCCGCCTCCTACAGAAAAATCGGATTCCCGAATGAAGAAAGGCAAATATATTGACCAAGTCATCCGATGACTTTATCAATTCCCCATGCAGCCCCTGTTCAAAGTCAATCTGGCCGATACGGCCGTCACGGCCATCAAGGCCGAAATCCTCGCCTGTCGCTGGCCGGTCGGGGAACGCCTGCCCAACGAGGCCCACCTGTCGGCCATGCTCGGCGTCAGCCGCGGCACGGTTCGCGAGGCTGTGCGGGTTCTGGTGTCGCAAGGCTTCCTGGAAACCCGCCAGGGCTCCGGCACCTATGTCCTGACCACCACCGACGCAACCCTACCGCTCGACCGGGCGCGCCAGGCAAGCCTGCGCGACCGGCTGGAGGCGCGCTGCGCGCTGGATGTGGAAGCCGCACGGCTTGCCGCCCTGCGACAAACCCCGGCAATGATCGCCAGGCTGCGCGCCCTTCTCGACCAGCGCGGCAATTCCGATGCCGATGCGGACAAAGCCGGTTTCATTGCCCGCGACATCGCCTTCCACAAGGCGGTGATCGCCGCCTCCGGCAATCGCGCCATGGTCGAGATCTATGACTTTTTCTCCGCATCGATCATGCAGACGATCGAAGCGACCACCGGCGGCGGCCTGCCCGAGCCGGATATGGCTGCCCATATTGCCATTGTCGATGCCATCGCCACCGGCGACCCCCAGATTGCCGACACCGCCGTGCGCGCCTTCATGGCGCCGGTGCTGGACCATCTCGACCGGATGCTGCAGCCATGACCCTGCAATCTTCGCCACCAACGGCCGGCGCCACCCATCCCATGGGTCTTGCCGACGAGTTGTTGATCGACGCAGAAGATCCACCACCCCAGCCGGCCATCCTGCCGCAGGGGCCGATCGGCCGGATCGTTCTCGGTCTCAGCCTGGTGCTGATCGCCTTCAACCTGCGGCCGGTCTTTTCCAGCGCCTCGGCTCTGCTCCCCGAAATCCGCAGCGAACTCGGGCTCTCGGCCATCGGTGCCAGCCTGCTGACCACGCTGCCGGTGGTCTGTCTCGGCCTGTTCTCGCCGCTTGCTCCCCGTCTGGCAAACCGCATAGGCTCGGAGCGCACACTTCTGGCGGTCATGCTGCTGCTGGCGCTCGGCACAAGCCTGCGCGGCCTGTCCTCCGTGCCGCTGCTGTTTTTCGGCACGGCACTGGCCGGCGCCTGCATCGCGGTTGGCAATGTCCTGCTGCCGGGCCTGGTCAAACGGGATTTTGCCGATCGCGCCGCCTTGATGACCGGTCTTTACACCATGGCGCTATGCGGCGGCGCGGCTGGCGCGGCCGGCCTGACCCTGCCGATCGAGGCCGCCCTTGGTGGCTCCTATGCGGCAGCGCTGAGCGCCTGGGCCCTGCCGGCCCTGGCCGTCGGCCTGATCTGGCTGCCACAGACCTTCAGCGCCGGCGCCAGGACCAAACGCGGCGGCTTTCGCGTCGAAGGCCTGTGGCGCGATCCGCTCGCCTGGAAGGTGACGCTGTTCATGGGCCTGCAATCGGCGCTGGCCTATTGTGTCTTCGGCTGGCTGGTGCCGATCCTGCGCGAACGCGGCCTGGATGGCGTCACGGCCGGCGGCATCGTCTCGCTGTCCGTCATGGTGCAGGCCGCCTCCTGCATCGTCGCCCCGCAGGTCGCCGTGCGCGGCAAGAGCCAGAGCCTGATCAACGCGTCGATGGCCGGCATCGCAGTCATCGCTCTCCTCGGTCTTCTGTTTGCGCCGCTGTCGACCGTCTGGGTCTGGGCCATACTCCAGGGCATCGGCCAGGGCAGCCTGATCGCACTCGCCATGACAGCGATCGTGCTGCGCTCCGCAAATCCGCATGTCGCCGCCCATCTCTCCGGCATGGCGCAATGCGTCGGCTATTCGCTCGCCGCCATCGGCCCGCTTCTGGTCGGGCTGATCAAGAGCTGGACCGGCAGTTTCGCCATGAGTGCCGTGCTGTTTGTCGCCCTTGGCGTCGGCGTCGCCGTCAATGGCTGGGGTGCCGGGCGGCCGCTCCAGGTCAATGTCCGCACCATTGCCGACGACGCCCCATAAAGGCCGCGCGGAGCATAACGGACCACGTTGACAAGCGAGCGCTAACGCAGAAGAGTGCCCTCCAGCACAAAAAAGACAGCGTGGGGGGAGACCAATGTCTAAGCGCCGGTCTATCGTTTTTTCCGCACTCGCATCGATCATGATCGCTTTGGCGCCACCGGCGACGGCGGCCGACACCGAGCGCAGCATCGTCACCACCCAGGACGGCGATTATTTCGGCTTCGACCTGCGCACCGAGCAGAATGTCTCGCTGGAGCAATGCGAAAAGAGCTGCATTGGCGACAAGTCCTGCAAGGCCTTCACCTATAATCCCAAGGTCAAATGGTGCTTTCTGAAATCGGATTTCAGCCAGCTCAATAGCTTTGCCGGCGCCATCGCTGGCAAGATCGTCGAAACCACGACCAAGCCCGATATCGGCGCGCCGGCCCGGCTCGACTTCGTCTCCGACGACCTGCGCCAGCAGGCACGCGAAGCCAAGGCCAATCTGACCATAACCGAAGAGCAGCAGGCAATCGGCCTCGACGGCCTGGTCGCCCAGGCCTATTCGGAACTCGCCGTCGGCAATGTCGATGCCGCCTTCGTCACCTTCAAGGCGGCGCTCTCCATCGAACCGGACAACCAGGCCCTGTGGATCAAGGTCGCCCGCGCCGCCAATACCGTGACCGGCAACGGCACCGTCGCATCTGATGGGCTTCTCGCCGCCATCAACGGCTATGAGCTCAGCCGCACCAAGCAGAGCCGCGCCGATGCGCTGGCCGTGATGGCCAAGGCCTTTGAAAACGGCGAGAACTACCGCCCTGCCCTCAGCGCCTACAAGGCGAGCCTTGCCCTTGTTGCCACCAAATCCGTGAAGGTGGCCTATGACGACCTGCGCTCGCGCCGCGGCTTCCGCATCGTCGAAAATACCATCGATTCCGATGGCGTGACGCCGCGCGCCTGCGTTCAGTTTTCCGACCCGCTGGTCAAGCGCGGCGTCGACTACACGCCCTTTGTGCTGCTGAACGGCACCGCCCCGAAGGCTGTGGAAGCCAAGGACAACCAGATCTGCGTCGAGGGTCTGGCGCACGGCGAGCGTTACAAGCTGTCGCTGCGCGCCGGCCTGCCCTCCTCCGTCGAGGAAAACCTGCCGGAGCAGGTCAACCTCGACATCTATGTCAAGGATCGCTCCGCCTCGGTGCGCTTTACCGGCGACAGCTTTGTGCTGCCGTCAACGGCCCGTCGCGGCATTCCGCTGGTTTCGGTCAACGCCGCAAGCGCCGACCTGAAGCTCTACCGCATCGGCGACCGCAATATCGCGCCGCTTTTGACCTCCTCGCAATTCCTGACGCAGTTGGACGGCTATAGCGCCGACCGCATCGAAGCCGAATCCGGCGAACTGATCTGGCAGGGCGCCATCGATATCGCCACCGATCTCAACAAGGATGTGGTCACCAGCTTCCCGGTCGACGAGGCTCTGCCGAAGCGCCGGCCCGGCGTCTATGTGCTGACGGCCGCCGTGTCGAACACCAGCAATGACGACTGGAACGCGCGCGCCACGCAATGGTTCGTCGTCTCGGATATCGGCCTGTCGACCTATGCCGGCACGGACGGACTGAACGTCTTTGCCCGGTCGCTCGCCACCGCCAAACCGCTGTCCGGCGTAGAGCTGCAATTGCTCGCCAAGAACAACGAGGTGCTGGGCACTGCCACCACCGATGCCGACGGCCGGGCAAGCTTTACCGCCGGACTGATGCGCGCCAGCGCGGCGCTAGCCCCGGCCGTCATCACCGCCAAGAATGGCGACGAGGACTATGTCTTCCTCGACATGACCCGCGCCGGCTTCGATCTCTCCGACCGCGGCGTCACCGGCCGCCCTGCCCCCGGCGCCATCGACATTCTGGCCTGGACCGAGCGCGGCATCTACCGCCCCGGCGAAACCGTGCATGCCGCGGCACTTGCCCGCGACATCGAGGCCAAGGCGATCGAGACCCTGCCGCTGACCTTCATCTTCAACCGTCCGGATGGCGTCGAATATCGCCGCATCGTCAGCAATGGCGAGGCCCTGGGCGGCCATGCGCTCGACCTGCCGCTCCTGGCCAATGCCATGCGCGGCACCTGGACCATGGCGATCTACACCGATCCGAAGAAGGCGGCGATCGGCGAAAAGCAGTTTCTGGTCGATGATTTCGCCCCCGACCGGATCGAGTTCAATCTTGCAAGCGACGCCACCCATGCCGAAATCGGCGCGTCGCTGCAGGTCAGTGTCGATGGGCGTTATCTCTATGGTGCGCCGGCCGCGGGTCTCACGATCGAAGGCGAGATGAACATCAAGCCGACCCGCACCAGCCCCGATTTCGAGCGCTACCAGTTCGGCCTGGCCGACGAGGAAGCCGTCGATGACACGCGCATCGCGCTGGACGGCCTGCTGCCCCTCGACGATGACGGCAAGGCGACTGTCGACATTCTCGTCGACGAGGTGCCTTCCACGACGCAGATGCTGGATGCCGAAGTGGTGATCCGCATGCGCGAGGGCGGCGGACGGGCCGTCGAGCGCAAGCTGACCCTGCCGATCCGCTCCGAAACGCCGATGATCGGCATCAAGCCGGAATTCACCGGCGATCTGGCGGAAAACTCCATCGGCAAATTCCACGTCATCGCCGTCGATCCGCAGGGCCAAAAACAGGCCATGTCGGGCCTTGGCTGGAAGCTCGTCAGCCTGGAGCGCAATTATCAATGGTATCGCGAAGGCACGTCCTGGCGCTATGAACCAATCGTCACCACCAAGCAGGTGGCCGATGGTACGCTCGATCTGACCCAGGACGGCGGCGAGATATCGGTTCCGGTTACCTGGGGTCGCTACCGGCTGGAAATCGACACCACCGAGGTCAACGGACCGACCAGCAGCGTCGAGTTCGATGCCGGCTGGTATGTCGAGGCGACATCGACCGAGACCCCCGATGCGCTCGAAATCGCCCTCGACAAGGAGAGCTATGCGATCGGCGAAACGGCGAAGCTGAAGGTCTCGCCGCGCTTTGCCGGCGAACTGCTGCTGACCATCGGCACCGAGGATCTGGTCACCACCAAGACCGCGACCATTGCCGCCGAGGGCGGCGAGGTCGATCTGCCGATCACCGCCGATTGGGGTGCCGGCGCCTATGTCACCGCGACGTTTTATCGTCCCGGCGAGGCTCAGGAGAGCCGCATGCCGATGCGCGCCATCGGCATCACCTGGCTGACAGTCGATCCGGGCGACAACAAGCTCGCTGTCACTCTGACGCCGCCGGAAAAGACCCTGCCGCGCCAGCCGCTGACCATTCCGATCTCGGTGAGCGGCGCCGGTGTCGGCGATGAGGCCTATGTGACGCTGGCCGCCGTCGATGTCGGCATTCTCAACCTGACGCGCTACGAGGCACCCGATCCGGATGGCTGGTATTTCGGCCAGCGCCGTCTCGGTCTTGAAATGCGCGATCTCTATGGCCGCCTGATCGACGGTTCGCTCGGCGCGACCGGCCGGCTGCGCACCGGCGGCGACGGATCGGAAATGCCCCTGCAGGGCAATCCGCCGAAGGAAAAGCTCGTCGCCTTCTTCTCCGGCCCGGTCAAGCTCGACGCCGACGGCAAGGCGGAGGTGAGCTTCGACATTCCACAGTTCAACGGCACGGCCCGCATCATGGCGGTTGCCTGGTCGAAGACCGGCGTCGGCCATACGGTGACCGACGTCATCATCCGCGATCCGGTTGTCGTCACCGCC
Organism: Rhizobium sp. CG5; assembly: GCF_023701945.1. GTDB lineage: Bacteria > Pseudomonadota > Alphaproteobacteria > Rhizobiales > Rhizobiaceae > Allorhizobium. The sequence continues at coordinate 138,628 of NZ_JABAEF010000009.1, read as the reverse complement.
AGCCTGCCGAAATTCCTCGCTCCCGGCGACACGTCACAACTGCGCCTCGAACTCGCCGCAACGGATGCGCCGTCCGGCGATTACGAATTGCTGGTCACCAGCAATTCCATGGTGAACGTGGCGGAGGAGTCCGCTGCCCAGACGGTGGCGCTGACCCAAGGCAAGACGCTGGCCCTGACCCTGCCGCTGACCGCCGTCGAAGCCGGCGCCGGCACGATTTCCGTCACCCTGTCGGACAAGGCCGACATGTCGCTGGAACAAGCGCTCGACATCCCCGTCCGGCCGGCATCGCTGCCGGTCACCCAGCGCCGGGTTCTTGACCTTGCTAGCGGCAGCAGCCTGACGGTGGACGGCGAACTGCTGGCCGACAGTCTTCTGCAGGATGCCGCCGTCAGCCTCAACGTCACCCGTGCCGACGGCTTCGACATTCCGGCTTTGCTGATGAGCCTCGACCGCTATCCGTATGGCTGCGCCGAACAGACCACCAGCAAGGCGCTGCCGCTGCTCTATTTCAGCGAACTCTCGGCCGTCTCGGGCCTGCCGGAGCGCGATGAGGTCAAGAAGCGCGTGCAGGATGCGATCTACCGCGTCCTGTCCTTCCAATCGTCGAGCGGCAGCTTCGGCCTCTGGGGCCCCGGCTACGGCAATATGTGGCTGGACGCTTACATTGGCGACTTCCTGACTAGGGCCCGCGAGCAGGGTTATCTCGTGCCCGACCAGGCGATGATCCAGACCCTGGACAACCTGCAGAACCAGGTCGGCTACGACACCAATGTGAGGGATCGCGGCAACGAGATCGCCTATGGTCTCTATGTCCTGGCCCGCAACAAGAAAGCCGCCATCAGCGATCTGCGCTACTATGCCGATACGATGCTGAACGACTTCCCGTCACCCTTGGCAAAGGCGCATCTGGCCGCCGCCCTGTCGCTCTATGGCGATGCCCAGCGCTCCGAGGCGGTCTTCCTGGAAGCCGCCCAGATGTCGGAACAGGCAGTCCTGACACCCGTCAGTTTCTCCCGCACCGATTACGGCTCGTCCTTGCGCGATGGCGCCGCCGTGCTGGCGCTGGCGGCCGAAAGCCGCCCGGTTCCGCCAATCGTGCCGATGCTGACAAAGATCGTCGCGAAGGAATGGCAGCAGAAGGACTATACCAGCACGCAGGAACAGACCTGGGCGCTGCTCGCCGCCCGTGCCCTGGAAAAGGGTGACGACGGCATCAGGCTTGACGTCAACGGCGCCGACTATACCGGCAGCTACAGCGCCCGCATGACCGGGGAAAGCCTGCTGGCCCACCCGGTCGTTCTGACCAATCGCAGCCCGGATCCGGTGTCGGCAGCGGTGACCACGGTTGCGGCCCCGGCCATGCCGCTGCCGGCCGGCGGCAACGGCTTCGATATCGTCCGGACCTATTACACGATGGACGGCGAAGAGGCGAATGTCAGCGAAGCCGCACAGAACGAACGTTATGTCGTGGTCATCCAGGTGACGGAGACCGACAGCTGGTCGCAGCAATTGCTGATTACCGACCTGTTGCCGGCCGGTTTCGAAATCGACAATCCGAGCCTCGTCGACAGTGCCCAGTTGACCAATTTCGACTGGATTGGCGAGACCGAGACCGCCCATCTCGAATTCCGCAACGACCGTTTCGTCGCGGCAATCGACCGTCCGGCCGATGACAACAGCGAAATCACGCTGGCCTATGTGGTGCGTGCTGTGACTCCCGGCGCCTACGATCACCCCGCCGCCCATGTCGAGGACATGTACCGCCCGCAATTCTATGCGCGCTCGGCAACGGGCCGCATGGAGGTTCGGGTAGCCGACTGATGCGGACCTGGCTGAAGATCGGCACCGGCATCGCCGCAGCCCTGGCGCTTGCAGTCGGCGGCCTCATCGCGCTTGAGGCCGCCGACCGGGCCTTTCCGCCGCCGCTCGATGGTGCCGCCACGGTCTCGACCGAGGTCCTGGACGCCGAAGGGCAATTGCTGCGAGCCTTTGCCATGCCCGACGGGCGCTGGCGGCTGAAGACGGTCGCCGCCGATGTCGATCCGCAATTCCTCGCCATGCTGGTCGCCTATGAGGACCGGCGGTTCGAGCGCCATTCCGGCGTCGACCTCTTGGCGCTTGGCCGCGCCGCGTGGCAATTGCTGGGCAATGGCCGGATCGTCTCAGGGGCTTCGACGCTCACCATGCAGGTAGCGCGGCTGATCGAACCCGGCCGCGAGCGTTCGTTCCTGACCAAATTCATCCAGATCGCCCGCGCCATCCAGATCGAGCGGCGCCTGAGCAAGCCCGAGATCCTCGACCTTTACCTGACCCACGCGCCTTACGGGGGCAATCTGGAAGGGGTGCGGGCCGCAAGCCTTGCCTATTTCGGCAAGGAACCGCGCCGGTTGTCGGTCGCCGAGGCAGCCCTTCTGGTTGCCCTGCCGCAACTGCCGGAACTGCGCCGGCCGGACCGCCACCCGCAGAACGCCACGCTCGCCCGCAGCCGCGTGCTGGAGCGCATGCGCTCGGTCGGCCTGATGGACGCAAGCGAGATTGCCCGCGCCGAACGGGCGGATATCCCGTCGCGGCGCCTGCAATTGCCCGCCTTTGCCGCCCATCTGGCCGAAGCAGCCAGACGTCTGGACAAGGCGGCGACCGTGCATCGCTCGACATTGCGCCGGAGCGTGCAGCAGGAGCTGGAGACGGTCGCCCGCCAGGCCGCCGAAAAGCTCGATCCGAAAGTGTCGCTGGCCATGGTGATGGCCGACGCGACAACCGGCGAGATCATCGCCGAACTGGGCTCCGCCGATTATTTCGATGCCGCCCGGTCCGGCTGGATCGACATGACCCGCATCAACCGCTCGCCGGGCTCGACGCTGAAACCGTTCATCTACGGCCTTGCCTTCGAGGAAGGCATGGTGTCGCAGGAAACCATCATCGAGGATCGCCCGGCCGATTTCTTCGGCTACCGGCCGAAGAATTTCGACATGACCTACCAGGGCGATGTCAGCGTTCGCCAGGCCCTGCAGCTGTCGCTGAACGTGCCGGCCGTGCGGCTGCTCGACGCCGTTGGCCCGACCAAACTGATCGTGCGGCTGCGCCGCGCCGAGGTGGCCATGCAATTGCCGAAGAACGAGGCGCCGGGCCTGGCCATTGCGCTTGGCGGCGTCGGCATGACCCTGAAGGATCTGGTTCAGGCCTATGCGGCGCTCGCCAATCGCGGCAGGCCGGTGCGGCTCGGCGATGGCGTACGCGACACGGCCGCCCCGATCGACGGCCCGCCTTTGATTGAACCCGTCGCCGTCTGGACCGTGACCGACGCGCTGGCCGGCGTGACCCCGCCGCTTGGCAGCCGGCCCATGGGCATCGCCTACAAGACCGGCACCAGCTACGGCTACCGCGATGCCTGGTCGGTCGGTTTCGATGGACGTTATGTGCTGGGCGTCTGGGTCGGCCGGCCGGACAACGCCGCCATTCCCGGCCTGACCGGCTATGCCACCGCGGCACCGATCCTGTTTGAAGCCTTTTCGAGATCGGGCGTTGCCGGGACACCGCTGCCGCCCGCACCGCCCGGCGCATCCCGGATCGCCCTTGCCGAACTGCCGATCAGCCAGCGCCGCTTCTCGATCGATCCGAACGGCCTGCTCAGCGCCTCGACCCGCGAAAAGCCGCCGCAGATCATCTATCCGCCGGAAGGCGCCCATGTGGAACTGGGCCTCAGCCCCGACGGTTCACCGCTGCCTCTGGTGCTGAAGCTCCAGGCCGGCCGGGCGCCGTTTCGCTGGCTTGCCAACGGAAAACCACTGGAAGGCTCGACCCGCACCCGCACCAGCCAATGGACACCGGAAGGTGCCGGCTATTCGACCCTGACCGTCATCGACGCTGTCGGACGGGCGGCGAGCGTCGGGATCTTCGTGCAATAGTCAGAGGCGCATTCGCGGCCACGCTGCGGCCGCCACCGATGTTCGACCCGAAATCGGCGGCGCGCCGTGTAAGCCGAGCAAGCCCACCAAGGTTACACACGCACCTTCCATCCTGGAACATTCCCGAACAAAAGGAGTTTGCCCTCTATCACAATGGGAGGACGACTGACATGAAACGAAACGCTGTATTATCGATGATTGCCTTTCTCATGGCCACACCCGCCATGGCGGCCTGCCCGGATGGCGGAATTTCCAAGGATGGCACCCACACGCCGTTGGAAACGCAGGATCAAGCACAGGCACAGCCTGGTGGCGCGGTGGGAACGACCACGCGGAGCAGCGAGCCCAATGCCATCCAGAAGGACGGAACAACGGTGCCGATGGCGCAGGATCCCAATCTCGCAACCTCTGCGCAAGATACGACCGCGCAGCAGAAAGGCGACCGAACTGCCGCCGCCAGCTCTGCCGACGCTTCGTGTGATTAGGATCGGCGATCAGGCCCGTGGCTGAGCAGGCTCGTGATTGTATTATCGTCGGGGGTGGGCCTGCCGGATTGACCGCCGCGATTTATCTAGCACGCTATCACCTCCGGATATTGGTCATTGAGGATGGCCGAAGCCGTGCCGCGACCATACCGCTTACCCGCAACCATGCCGGCTTTCCGGACGGCATCAGCGGTGTCGACCTCCTTGGCCGCATGCGGGCACAGGCCGAACTGTACGGCGTCGCCTTTCGCCATGGATGTGCGAGCGCCCTTGTGAAAGATACTGATGGGTTTTCCGTCGCGTTGGACGGCGAACGCATATCCGCCAGGACAATCCTGCTGGCCACCGGTGTCGTCAATCGCCGCCCGGCCATGAACATGGCTCTGCATGACGAGGCGGTCGCCAACGGGCAGATCCGATACTGTCCGGTTTGTGATGCCTACGAGATCACCGACAAGTCCGTGGCGGTGATCGGCACCGGCGATCAAGGGGTCGAGGAGGCGGTCTTTCTGCGCAGTTACACGGATGACGTCACCCTTGTATCGCCGAATGCAGACCACCGGCTTACCGCGGACCACGTTGAGCGTCTGAACCGATTTGGTATCCGGATCCTGACGGGTCCTGTCGAACGGTTCGAGCTTGGCAAGAACTTTATCACCGTGTCGCACGCAGAAGGCCGGAGTACCTTTGCGTCCATCTATCCAGCCCTCGGGTCCGACATCCGCTCGGAACTGACCACCGACCTCGATCTTGGGCGAACGGCCGCGGGCTGCCTCAAGGTCGACAGCCATCAGCGAACCGATATTCACGGCCTCTATGCGGCAGGAGACGTTGTGCTGGGTCTGGATCAGATGAGCCATGCAATGGGCCAGGCCGCCGTGGCAGCGACCGCAATCCGCAACGATCTGAGCGAGACAACAGCGCTCCTGCGTCGCCGCGCCGTCGGTCGTCCCTCCGGGCCTCGCTAGGTCCGAGCCAGCACTTTCTTACGCGCTATTTGCGAAGCGCCGTTCACGGCAGTTTTGTGGCACGGATTCACATTTTAGCGACAAATGAAAATTTTCCCGCCTGCCCGCTGTTTGGCCATCGAAAGACGGGGTTGATGCGGTTTTGGCAAGACCTGGTTAAGGTTTTCTTTCTATTAACGGGTCTGGCGTGACAACTCGTTTGATGGTCTTGCGTAACATGCAGTTTCCCCCTTCCCGTATTGCACCTTCCCTTCTGCCGACCGATCCCAATAGCGACCAAACGCCCGAGCCCCGTCCGGAGCAGGGCGTGACGTCGCAGCAGGTTGCGCAACCGTATCCCGACGGAGTCGTTCTCGATCCGGAGAAGCTTCCCGTCTGGCAAAGAGCGTTTGTCCTGGGGCCAAACGTGCGGTTTACCCGCACTCCCTCGACAGCCCATGTCCAGCCCCAGATCGAGGCGCAACAGGGTGCATCGGCAGCGGCTCAAAATCTGCAGACCTCTGCTGACGCAGCCTATATCATCGGCCGTGGCAACCCGGCTTTCCGGTCGAGGTCTGAGACCGCCTCGCCGGTCGGGGATCTGCAACAGCAACTCGGCCAGGCCCTTCAGGGCACGCCGGAGCAAGACCTGAGAGAGGCAACGTCTCTCAAGGCCCAGGCCGCCATACCGCAGATCCGCACCGGGGCGCCCCTGATTGTCCCCAAGCGTCCCGTGCCGCAACCGCGCAACTCCGGCTTTGTGCAGCCGACCCTCGGTCACGACGACCGGGCGGCCACCAGACCGATCGCCGCGACAGCCTTGCCAACGGCAAGACCGGCCATGACATCCGTCCTACCTGTGGAGGCACCGCTGCCGCAACCGACATCCGTCCTGACGCCCGCTCAACCGATCGTCTCCAAACCTGCCGCAACGCCTGCGCGCCTTGCCACCACCATTCCGGATCATCTCATCTGGGAAATGATGAGCCTGGGCGCCTCTGACGGTGCAGAATTGCGGTCCGCTGCCCAGGCACCGGAGAGGCACGCACCCGTGAATCTGCCGCAGCCGGCAACGGTCCCAAGTGCCACGGTCGCACAAGCGCCAGCAATCCCGGCGGTGCGCCACGATCTGAAACCTCTTGCGGTTTCCGCCAAGCCGCCCGAAACGACGCCGGCCTCGCCTGAGGCGCCTTCGGCCGTGCACCTTTACCGGCAGGTCACCCTGCACCGCGCGGTTCCCCTCGCCGAGCCCGTGAGTCTCCCTGACGCGGTGACGCAACCGATTGAAATCTGCGAACCGGCTCTCGCTACGGTGCCTGTTCCGTCCACCCGGCTCACCGCCAAGCGCACCCCCGGACCGCTGTCCTTTGTGCAGACAGACGACTACCTCTTCCCCGACGTCGATCTTCTGCAGACCGGTGCGCCGCGCCAGGTCGGCATGATGAGCCAGGAGGCGCTGGAGCAGAGCGCCGGTTTGCTGGAGAGCATTCTCGAAGATTTCGGGGTCAAGGGCGAGATCATCGACGTTCGTCCCGGTCCCGTCGTCACGCTCTACGAATTCGAACCGGCACCCGGCGTCAAGTCGTCGCGCATCATCAACCTGTCGGACGACATCGCCCGCTCGATGTCGGCCCTGTCGGCCCGCGTCGCGGTGGTGCCCGGTCGCAATGTGATCGGCATCGAACTGCCCAATGCCGAGCGAGAGACGGTCTATCTGCGCGAACTGATCGAAAGCGGCAGCTATGTCGGCACCGACCATCGCCTGCCGCTCTGCCTTGGCAAGACCATCGGCGGCGAGCCGGTGATTGCCGATCTTGCCCGGATGCCGCATCTGCTCGTCGCCGGCACCACGGGATCCGGCAAGTCGGTCGCCATCAACACGATGATCCTGTCGCTGATCTACCATCTTCGGCCCGAGGAATGCCGGCTGATCATGGTCGATCCGAAAATGCTGGAACTATCGGTCTATGACGGCATTCCCCATCTGCTGACCCCCGTCGTGACCGACGCCAAAAAGGCCGTGCTGGCGCTGAAATGGGCGGTGCGCGAGATGGAAGAGCGCTATCGCAAGATGTCGCGGCTCGGCGTGCGCAATATCGATGGCTTCAACGCCCGCGTCGCCCAGGCCAGAGCCGGCGGCGAGACGATCATGCTGAGTGTGCCGAGCGGTTTCGACCGCGCCACCGGCGAGCAGACCTTCGAGGATCAGGCCCTCGACCTGACCGCCCTGCCCTTCATCGTCGTCATCGTTGACGAGATGGCCGACCTGATGATGGTCGCCGGCAAGGAGATCGAAGGCGCTATCCAGCGGCTTGCCCAGATGGCACGCGCCGCCGGCATCCACCTGATCATGGCAACCCAGCGCCCGTCGGTCGATGTCATCACCGGCACGATCAAGGCGAACTTCCCGACCCGCATCTCCTTCCAGGTCACCTCGAAGATCGACAGCCGCACGATCCTGGGCGAACAGGGCGCCGAACATCTGCTCGGCCAGGGCGACATGCTGCACATGGTCGGCGGCGGCCGCATTGCCCGCGTCCATGGTCCTTTCGTCTCCGACCGCGAAGTGGAAAATGTCGTCAAGCACCTGAAGACCCAGGGCCAGCCGGCCTATCTCGGCAGCGTTACCGAGGATGACGACGAGGCGACGGCCGAAGAGGATACGCCCGTTTTCGATGACACCGCCATGGGCGGCGACAGCGACGGCGACGAACTCTACGAGCGCGCCATCAAGATCGTCCAGCGCGACAAGAAATGCTCGACATCCTATATCCAGCGGCGCCTGTCGATCGGCTACAACCGCGCCGCGTCCCTGGTCGAGCGCATGGAAAAGGACGGCCTGGTCGGTGCGCCCAATCACGTCGGCAAACGCGAGATCCTCGGGCAGCGTCCGATGGACGTCAAGGACGGCGAACACCAGATCGGATGAAGGGCATCCGCCGCCAGGCGGATCCCTTTGGCATGCGCGGGTAAGGAACCGGCGCAGCCGATCCGCGGCGCCCTGTTGCAAATCGATCGGCAGGAATGATGCGAAGGCCGACCTGCCCGCAGGTCGCGCGGCGTGCTGCACTGTTCGAACCATGCCGAGCCACGGAAGCAAGAGGCACGCTCTTGCTCTGGGCAAACCTCATCGCTCAATTGGCAGAGCGACCCTATCCCGGAATTGAAACCACACGATCCTGAAAAGCAAAAAGCCTGCCGCGGGAGGAGGTGCGGCAGGCTTTTCGAAAAGAACTGGAACAACGACTGGGAGGAGGAGCGCCGCTGTTCCGACAGACGCCCCTTTGGGAGGAGGAGTGGGCCGTCTGAAACCGAAGCTCTGCGGGAGGAGGTGCATTGCTTCGATAAAAATGACAATACTGGATTTCGGTGAACAATAAACAGACATTGCTGCACTGCAGCTATGCAAAAAGACGAGCACTCCATCCCGGATGGAACCTGTCACGGAAAGAGGCCCCGATAGCCTGTCCGACACAGAAACGCCCGCGTCGTCAGCGGGCGTCACACAATCGAGGCCGATGGAAAATCGTCGCTTAGCGGGCAACCGAATGGCGGGCAATGCTGGGGATGTCGGCGCGATTGATCCCGAGATCCTGCAGTTCGCGCGATGTCATGCGACCCAGTTCCGTAACGGTTTGACGATATTTGCGCCAGGTATTGAAGGAGCGTGCTACGTTCATGATAATCCCCTTTCAAGAGGTCTCTTGACGCCAGCAACCTTGCTTCGGTTCCAACGTCGTTTCGATGGTTGGAATATAGATCCTTGCCCGCCTTTCGATAAGACACAGGAGTTCAGGTCGGCCATGCACACGATGCATGGATAGGCGTTGCGCCCTGCCTATTCAAAAGGGCGCCGGCAAAGTCAAAGTCACTTTTCGCAGGCGCCACCGGGTTTGTGGTGAGACAGGGGGCGGCAAGCCCCCTGCTGCAACGCTCAGTCTTACTTGATTGTCTTGATCGGGTCCTTCGGAGCCGGATCGAAACCAACGAGATCGGTCGTCAGCTTGGCATAGGTGCCATCGGCATTCATGTCGGCCAGTGCCTTGTTGACCGCCTCGACGAGGTTCGGCTTGCCCATCTTGAAGGCAAAGCCCTTCTGGACATGGCTGACATAGTCATCGGTCATCTTGAGCGGCATATTGGCGGACTTGATGGCATAGGCAGCGGCGATCGAGTCGGTGATGACAGCATCCACGTTGCCATTGACGAGGTCCTGCATGGCGTCCGATTCCGCCTTGTAGCCCTTGACCGCTGCACCCTTTTCCTCGGCGATCTTGGTCCAGCTGGAGGCAACCAGAGCCCCGACCGTCTTGCCTTTGATTTCGGCCGAGGTCGCAATCTTGGAATCCTTTGCGGTCACGACGCGGCCGCCGGACTCCAGCCAGCCATTGGAGAAGGTGACCTGCTTCTGGCGCGCTTCGGTGATGTCCATAGCTGCACTGATGACATCGTACTGATCGGCCTCAAGGCCAACAAGAAGCGAATCCCACTTGATCAGAACGGGGGTGTATTCAAGGTTCAGGCGCTTTGCGACCTCCTGCATCACACGAATTTCCAGGCCGTCGAGCTTACCGTCGGGCGCCCGCATGCTGAACGGTGCATAGGTGCCCTCCGTTGCGACCATCAGCTTGCCGGGCTCCAGCAGCTCCAGGTCGGCAGCATTGGCGATCGGGTGAATGGCCAGGCCGGCAAAGGCGGCGGCAGCGATAATCAAAGACTTCAGCTTCATGGTTCAGTTCCCTTTTTGGTGACGGATGAGGTCGTTCGGTTTCTTAGGTTTGCAGTAATTTTCAACCCGGGGCGCAGGATCACCGGGAAGCAGGCAGGGCCGCAAATCGGCCAACGGAACGGTCATGGCCGCCTTACCCAAGATTGGCATAACGGCGCTCCAGCCACGACGCGACGAAGGTGAGCACCGTTGTCAGGACAAGATAGATCACCGCCACCGCGATATAGAACTCGAAGGGCCGGAAGGTTGAGGCGATCAGGGTCTGTGCATAAAGCGTCAGTTCGACGACGGTAATGGTCGACAGAAGCGAGGTGTTCTTCAGGGTCGAGATCGCCTCATTGGTGATCGACGGCAGGATGATGCGGAACACCTGCGGCAGGATGATCGTCCGCATCGTCTCGGCAGGGCTGAAGCCCAGAGCAAGCGCCGATTCCGTCTGGCCGCGCTGGATCGCCGTCAGGCCGCCACGGACGATTTCGGCGACATAGGCGCCGCTGTTGATCCCGAGCGCCAGGACACCGGCGGTAAAGGGGGAAAGCCGAATGCCGATCTGCGGCAGGCCGAAATAGATCAGGAACACCTGGATCAGCGTCGGCGTGCCGCGGATGAACCAGATGTAAAAGCCCGCCGACAGGCGCACCGCCTTCCAGTCGGAACGCTGCGCCAGCGCCGCCGCGAGGCCGCAGACCCAACTGACCGCGATGGTCAGGATGGTAATGCCGAACACCGTCCAGGAGGCTTCGAGGAAGCCTGGACCGTAGATCTTGAACTCGTTGAAGACATTGCCCATCACGCCTGCGTTCCCCGGCCGCTGTCGTTTGAAATGGCATGACCGACCTTGTCATGCAGGATGCGGTGCAGGAACTGTTGCAGCCTTTCGCTTTCGGGATTGCGCAGGATATCCGGCGATCCCGTTTCCGCAATCACGCCCTTGTCGAAAAACAGCACCCGCGAGGACACGTCGCGGGCAAAGGCGATCTCATGGGTGACCAGCAGCATCGTCATGCCGTCCGATGCCAGCGACGCCATCAGCACCAGCACGTCGTGCACCAGTTCCGGGTCGAGGGCGGAGGTCACCTCGTCGAACAGCATCAACCGCGGCTTCATCGCCAAGGCACGGGCAATCGCCACCCGCTGCTGCTGGCCGCCGGAAAGGCGTGCGGGATAGCTATGGCGCTTTTCGTAAAGCCCGATCCGCGACAGCAGCGCTTCCGCATCCTGAATGGCCTGCCCTCGCGGCAGTTTCAAAAGCTTGGTCGGCGCATGGGTGACATTTTCCAGCACCGTCATGTGCGGCCAAAGATTGTAGCTCTGGAACACCATGCCAACGCGGGCGCGCAGGGATTGCAGCTGCGCCGGCGTCGGAAAGAAGCGCGAGTCCGCACGGAAATCGAAGGACAGATCCTCGAAATCCATGAAACCCGCCTGCGGCATTTCCAACGCGTTGATGGAACGAAGAAAGGTGCTCTTTCCAGAGCCGCTGGCGCCGATGATCGAGACCACCTCGCCGGCTTGCACATCCAGCGAAACGCCCTTCAGCACTTCGTTGTCGCCGAAACTCTTGCGGATGTCGCGCAGGTGCAGGAGCGGAGCGCTCATCGGACCTCCTCCAGCGGAAACGCACTTGCGATGCAGACCGCGACATCCTTCGGCGTGCGGGCCGCACCGTTGATCGGCGTGATGTCCTGCGGACAGGCCGACAACACCAGCAGAAGATCGATATCGGCCCTCAGCACCACGTAATCGCCGGCAGCCGTTGAAGGTGGCACACGATCGACGCTTCCATCCGCTTTGACCGGGACGTTCATGAACAGGTTGAGCGAGGCCGGCGTGAAGTCATGGCTGATGCTCTCTACCGAGAGAGCCTCGTGGTAATTGTCGGTGCAGCTGCGGTGATATTCGGTGCAGCCGAGCTGCCGATAAAGGTCTGCACTGCAGGGGCAGAGCAAGGTGTCATGGCGAACCTTGGCGCTGTCGGCAACCATGGTCAACATCGAACGCCGCCGCGAACTCTGCAGGCTCATTCCTTCGGTGAAGAAGATATTGCTGTTGACGGACCGGGTGTGGTCCATTGAGGAGACCTCGCAGGGATCACTTTCGGCAATCGCCCAGGTGTCGACGACCTGATTTCCGTGCGTGTTGACGATACGGGCAAATTGCCCGGCCTTCATCCGGAATGCGCGCCCCAGGGTCGCGGGTACAGCCTGTGTCTGGAAATCCATGTCTACTCGTCTTCGCGGTACGATCTGCGCCTGTCCCGGCGTGCTTGGGCACAAGGGAGAACCCGGACTTACTTGCCTTCCTTAAAGCCTATTCAGTATACCAGTGGAATTCAAGTAGCGATTTCAACATTTTATGGCCCATATAATAATCCGATTGCCCTAAAATTAGGTCGCAGATGCTTACTTTTTACGCATTTCGGATCAGAACCGCTTAATATTTCGCAGCCCCCTGCAAACAGGGTACGCGCCCGATTGACGATAGGATACAGTCGGTGTACCGAAATTCAACAGCTGGTTTTTGGGCCTATTCTTGTCAGCGCGGCGATCAAGACGGCCGACACGACAGCCACGGCATCTGGAGTGACATGATGGATCGTTATTTTCCGCTCGACGAATATCAACAGCGCTGGGACCGCCTGCATGACGAGATGAAGGCGCGCGGCTTTGAGACGGCCGTGGTCTTCTCACGCGCCGGCGGAACCACCGACAACTGCGGCGACGTTCTCTACCTCTCCAATCACTACGCCATCAGCAGCGGCATGGACTCCAGCATCTGGACCGCACGCTCCTTTGCCGGGGTGATCCTCCAGCAAGGACGCGCGCCACAGCTGCATATCGACGAGCCGGAGGTGCGGCGCGACCTCGTCTCGATCGAGGACGTCCACTGCAGCAACCATCCGTTCGAAAGCGTCGCAAAAGCTCTGGTGGACCGCGGCGTCAAGGGACGGGTGGCGCTGGTCGGTACGAATTTCATTCCGGTCAAATACTACCGCCAACTCGAGGCAACGGCACCGGACATCGAATGGGTGCCGGTCGACGATCTGGTTCGCTCCGTGCGGCGCATCAAGAGTGCCCGCGAGCTCGACTGTTATCGCATCGCCGGCGAGACCGCGACCGCCGGCATGACCGTCCTGATGCAAAGCCTGGTCAGCGGCATGTCGGAGCGCGAGGCCGCCGGCGAAGCGGCGCGCGAGACGGTGCGGCGCGGCGGACGGATCCAGATGATCGGCACCAATCACGGCGAGACGCTCGGCTTCGACCAGCGTTTTCCGCTGACCGGATATAGCGCCGACACGCCTGCCGTCGGCGACATCGTCACCGGCACGCTGCATGGCCCGCTCTACCAGGGCTACTATCTCGATCCGGGGCGCACGGCCGTCCGCGGTCCGGCCAATCCCGAGCAGCGGCGTCTGATCGAGGCTGCGAGCGGCATCGTGCATCGCCTCTCCGACATGCTGCGGCCGGGCGTGAAACTGCTGGATGTCGCCGCCGAAGGCGATCGCATGACCGCCGCCTTTGGCGGCTCGATCTCGGCGATCATGAAGAACTTTCCGTTCTACGGCCACGGCATCGGGCTGGGCTTCGAACTGCCGCGTATTTCGACAGTCATGTCGATGCCGGACGATATCGTCGAACAGAACATGGTGTTCGGCGTCGAGGCATTTCTGTCGCTGGACGGCGTCGGCGCTGCCTTTTACGAGGATATCATCATCATCGGCGAGAATGCCAACGAGCTGCTGACGCGCTCCCCGAGCATGTTCTGATATCGTCCGATTGGATCAAGGCGGGGATGGTACAGGCCGGTTCAATCGCGCCCCAGCCAGCCCAGGAAACGCGCCTTCACGCTGTCGAAATGCATTTCCATGGCCGCCTGTGCGGCATCGCTATCGCCGGCCTCGATCGCATCGACAACCGCGATATGCTCGCGGGCCTGTTGATCAAACCGGTCATGCGTCCGGGTAATGGTGCAACGACGCGCGATGCTGCGCATCTCCGTCAGCATGGTCGAAAGCAGGGGCAGCTCGGCGGCCTGCGCGACGGCCAGGTGAAACGTATCGTCGTCCAGCCAGAAATTGTCGAAGGCGATATCGCCACCCTTAGCATAGGCGCGCATCCGTTCACGGGATTCGACAAGCTCCGGCGTCATTGCGAATGTCGCAGCCTTCGCCGCCGCCGCTCCTTCGAGCATCCTGCGGATCTGCACGATCTCCAGCAGCTGTTCCACGGTGACGGTGCGAACCATCAGGGCGCCGTTCGGGAGTCGCGAGATGACGTTCTCTTTTTCCAGGCGGGAGATCGCCGCCCGCAAAGGCGTTCTTGAGATCCCGAACTCCAGCGCCAGAGTCCGCTCCGTCAGCATCTCCTCGGACGAGAAGCGGCCTTCGAGAATGCGCTGCTTGAGCGCGCGGTAGAACTGCTGCGCCAGGGTTTCCTTGTCGCTCATCGCCTCACCTGCCCTTCTTCCAAACGACAACGACCCGCATGGATAGGTTGGACGATCGAATACTTCATCACTGGCTTCTCTGGCTTGAAAGACGAAGGCGCGCGAGGATGGCGTCGCGGGCATGAACGATGTGGTCGTCCATCAAAACAGCGGCACGCTCGCCATCCCCACCACGCAAGGCCTGTATGATCTCGAGATGCTCCTGGCAGCTTTTTCCGAAACGCTCCGGGACCTGGCTGTGGTCGAACATGCAGGTCCGGCGGCGCAGATCGCTGATGGTGCGCACCAGCATCTGGTTGCCCGCAACCCGGGCGATCGCGCCATGAAACATATCGTCCACCTGCCGCTGCTCTTCCTCTTCGCCGGGACCTTCCTGCTGCAGGTGCAACACACGCTGCTCCAGACCGTCGAGGATGGCCGGGGCGATCGTCACCGCTTGACGCGCGCATTGGCGCTCCAGAACCCGCCGCAGGTAGAAGATCTCCTCGACCTCGGCGATCGTCAGGGTGCGGACCTTGAGGAACCGTCCCTCCTGGACCGCAAGCCCCTCCGCCTCCAGCCGCTTGATCGCCTCACGCACGGGGGTGCGCGACATGGCGAGCTCGTCGCCGAGCTTGCCCTCCTGCAGCAGATCACCCGGCGTCAAGGCACCCGAAAGGATCATCTCGATGATGCTGCCATAGGCCTGTTTGGCGAGCGGTTTACTCATCGCGCAATTCCCTTCCAGGAGCCTCCATCAAGCTCGGCCCCGCAGATCCGTGTCCTATCGGCGCCCTGACCGAGACACCGACCAATCTTTTCGATCAAAATACCATGGCAAAGCACACCGTCGGCAAGCCCTATGACGCTTCGCAACCATCCCGTCATTCCAGTACACCAACTGTATGTCAAGACTGCCGCGTCGTTTTTGGCACTCCGAATGAGACAATCACCACGGCACGCGCAGCGCCCATGACAAAGTACAATTCGCGGCATGGATGTGAAGCGGAAAGCTCCGGATAGGAGGCGACGGCAAAGGACAGTCCGTACACCGACGAGAATCAAGTCTCGATGAGAGAACCTATATGATGTATTGGTCCCAGCATGTCGCCGACGATGTGCGGCGTATCAGGGATACATTGGAAAGGAAGCTTGGCGATCAAGGGCGTGATGCACGAGGACGACGCGGAAATTGCCATGCGTTACGGAGCGGACGGGTTCATTTTTTCCAATCATGCTGGGCGCCAGTTGGACGGAACGATCTGATCGAAGGCTCGCATAGATGCAATCGACCATGTCGTGCTGTTCACCCCCTCAATGCAGTCCAAACAGCCCGAGCAGTTCCTCTCGCTGTCGGACAAAGCCGGAGGCGCTGCGATCTCGGGGGCGCGGCAGGTCGATGTCGATCAGCCTGGGCTCGCCGCCCTTCTCGCGCGGCAGGATCAGGATCCTATCGGCGAGAAAGATCGCCTCTTCAAGATCGTGGGTCACAAGCACCGTCGTCACGTCCTCCTCCTTCCAGATACGGGCCAGTTCCTGCTGCATGCCGATCTTGGTCATGGCATCGAGCGCCCCCAGCGGTTCGTCGAGCAGCAGGATTTCCGGTTGGACGGCGAGCGCGCGGGCGATGCCGACCCTTTGTGCCATGCCGCCAGAGAGCTGCCGCGGATAAGCTGTTTCGAAGCCCTTCAGGCCGACGAGGTCGACATAACGCTTTGAGATGAAACGCGCGTCGTCGCGGGACAGGCCTCTCGTCTCAAGCCCAAAGCCGATGTTGTCGATGACGGTCAGCCAGGGCAGAAGGCGCGGTTCTTGGAAGATGACCGCCCGTTCGGTGCCGACGCCACGGACACGACGGCCGTCGATCAGCACCTCGCCGCTATCTGCCTCCTCGAGGCCCGCGAGGATCCTGAGAAGCGTGGTCTTGCCGGAGCCGCTGGCGCCGACGATCGCCAGGCTCTCGCCGGAGCGGATGGTAAGATTGAGGTCTTTCAGAACCGGCAGCAGTTGTCCGTTGAGCGTGAAGGTCTTGGAGAGGTGACGGATCGTCACCTCTCCGCGAATGGTGTTGGAGCGAGCGAGCGCCATGGATCAGTTGCTCGCCGTCTCGGAGGAATAGAGAATGTCGTCGGTCGACAGTTGGCCTTCCTTCAGCTTGCCCTCGCGCACCAGGACATCGATCCAGAACTGCAGATCGCGCTCGACGGCCTTGCCGCCCGGACGGACACCATACCCCCGGAAGTACCGGGCGATGTCGGCGTTCTCGCCGCGTTCGGCCAGCGCCTTGGCGAAGATCGCCCTGGTTTCCTCTGGATGTTCGCGCGCGTAGTCGAGGGCTCGTTCGGACTGCTCGACGAAGGTCTTTGCCGCCTCGGGATGTTTTTCGATGAAGTCGCGTCGCAGGACGATGAAGCCACCGGCGATTTCGCCGAGAACATCGGTGTCGTCGAAGATCGCGCGCAGGCCGCCTTTCTGTTTGGCCGCACCCTCGAAGGTCGTCTGCCAGTAGCCGAAGGCCGACACGTCCACCTGGCCCGAGCGCAGGACCTGTTCGAGCTGCGGGCCCGGCACGACGATCTGGTTGGCGGCGTCCGTGGGCAAACCGACGGAGTGCAGCGCTTCCCGGATCGTGTAATCGAGATGGGCGCCGAGCGTGTTTACCGCGATGCTCTTTCCGGCAATGTCCTTGATGTCGCGGATCGGGCTGTCTTCCAGCACGTAGAAGATCGACTGGACCTCGTCATTGATGCCGTTCGACGGATAGGCGGCGACGAAGTCGTTGCCGCCGATGATCGAATTCAGCACGGCAGATGTGGCGGCACTGCCGATTTCGACATCGCCCGAAGCGAGCGCAATGAGCGAGGCCGGACCGCCCGTGGCGTAGCCGACGTTCTCGATGGTGATGCCGGTGCCATCGAAGTATCCGAGCTCGGCGGCAAGTTCATGGGCGGACAGTCCGCCCTGGCTGGCGAGATACCGGAACTTGACCTCCTCGGCGGCAAAGGCCGAGCCCGACAGGGTGAATGCGAGGGCCGCGGAGAGGGCGAGCTTACGAGGATGGAATGTCATGCGAGTTTCCTTTGAATGACGAGAGATGAGGGACGAATGAGATGTCGGCTCAGGCCCAGCGGCAGAGACGTCGCTGCAGCAGGACGAGGGCGGCATTGGCGGCGAGACCGAGCAGCGCCAGAAGCAGAATGGCTGCGAACATCAGCGGGATCTGGAAGTTGTACTGGGCATTCATCACCTGGAAGCCGATGCCCTTGTTGGCGCCGATCATCTCGGCCGCGATCAGCAGCAGCAGCGCCGTCGTCGCAGAGAGGCGCAAGCCGACGAAAATGGCGGGAACGGAGGCCGGCAGAACCACCCGGCGGAAGATCTGCAGCGACCCGGCACCATAGGTGCGGGCCATCTCGATCAGTTTGCGATCCACCTCTTTGACGCCACCAATGGTCGACAACAGGATCGGGAAGAGCGTCGCCCAGAAGATGACGAAGACCTTGGATGTCTCGCCCAGACCGAGCAGAAGGATGAAAACGGGATAGAGGGCCAGCGCCGAGGTCTGGCGAAAAAACTGCAGGAGAGGATCGAGCGCCCGCTCGACCGCCCTGACCTGCCCCATGAAGAGACCAAGCGGAACGCCGAGCCCGACGGCAGCGACGAAGGCTATGCCCGATCGCTGCAGGCTAATGGCGATGTCGTCGACGAAAGCACCCGAGGCGATCGCGGTCCACAGGGCGCTAAGGATCTGGTCGAGCGGCGGAAAGATGGATGCGTTCACCCATCCGAAGGTGGATGACGCCTGCCAGAGAGCCAGGAAGGCGATGACGAGACCGTAGCGCGACAGAAACGGCGTGATTGCCGCTGTCGCCTGGTTGAGCCAACGCGGCTCATGAACCGCATCAGGCGAGAGGTCGAGGCCATAGGCCTTTCCGTGATGGATATCTTCATAGGACATGGCGGACCTCACTCGGCAGCCTGCACGACCGAGCGGTCGGCGGCGTAGCGGTTAATGGGGAACGGCAAGCCGAGGTTTTCGCGGAGCGTCCGGCCCTCATAATCAGTGCGGAACAGGCCGCGGCGCTGCAGTTCGGGAATGACCAGGTCGACAAAGTCGTCGAGTCCTGTCGGCAACCATGGCGGCAGAATGTTGAAGCCGTCCGCCGCTTCGCTCTCGAACCATTGCTGCAGGGTGTCGGCGATCTGCCCGGCCGTTCCAACGATGGTGAAGTGCCCGCGGGCCGAAGCGACCCATTCGTAGAGCTGACGGATCGAGAAATTGTTCTCGTCGGCAATCTGGCGGATCAGCGCCTGGCGGCTCTTCATGCCTTCCGTTGGCGGAGCAGGCGGAAGCGGACCATCAAGATCGTAACCCCTGAGATCGAGCGTGCCACCTGTCAGGCCGTTCAGCAGACCGATGCCGTCTTCTTCCAGGATGAGCGAGGTCAGGCGATCGTATTTCTCGCGCGCTTCCTCTTCGGTGCGACCGACAAAGGGCGAGACGCCGGGCATGATCAGGATGTGATCGGGATTACGCCCAAGGCCACGGGCACGGTTCTTGATGTCGCGGTAGAATTCTTGGGCTGTCTCGATGTGCTGGTGCGCGGTGAAGATCACTTCTGCCGTTGCTGCTGCAAGACCGCGCCCGTCGTCGGACTGGCCCGCCTGGACGATCACCGGATGCCCCTGGCGCGAGCGAGAGACGTTCAGAGGTCCCTTGACCTTGAAGTGCTCGCCCTTGTGGTTGGTATCGTGCAGCTTGGTCTGATCGAAGAAGACGCCGGTCTGCTTGTCGCGGATAAAGGCATCGTCCTCGAAACTGTCCCACAGCTTTTTCACCACCTCGACATATTCGGCGGCGCGCTTGTAGCGATCGGCATGAGGCAGTTGCGTGTCGCGGTTGAAGTTCTGGGCGGTGGCATCGCCCGTCGTGGTGACGACATTCCAGCCGGCGCGACCATCGGAGATCAGATCGAGCGACGCGAATTTGCGGGCGGTGGTGTAAGGTTCTTCGTAGGTCGTCGATGCTGTCGCAATGAAGCCGAGATGAGTGGTGAAGGGTGCGAGCGCCGAAAAGAGCGTCACCGGCTCGAAGCCTGCCACGCGCGCATTGCCACCTTCTCGCGCGCTGCCGTAACCGATGGCAAGATTGTCAGCCAGGAAGTAGGCGTCGAATAGGCCGCGCTCCGCCGTTTGCGCCAGTTGCTTGTGAAACTCGAGGCTGACAGCACCGTCGACCGGCTGATCCGGATGCCGCCAGGAGGCGATGTGCTGTCCGCCACCGGGAAGGAATGCTCCTAGTCTGATCTTGCGTGTCATGGCTGGTCCTCTCACAGTCGATGATTGAATGAGTTAAGTCTATATTGTCTATAATTTATATATAGAAATAGAATTGCGAAGATTCAGCAGGACGGCAAATGAATTTGCGAATCTCGGGCCTGTGTGAGGCATCTCCGACGACGACGGGACACGGCTGAGGGCGTTGGCTGTCTCTGACCCGGAAATGGCTTGAACGCTTCGTTCATGAAAATGAGACGCGCGAGACTTTCTGCATTTCTCCGCGGACAGACTAAAGTCAGGGTGGACCGTCAGATCCGACGTGGCGTGTTCGTCGCGCAATGACAGCCGCGCGTGGCCCAGGATGGCGGCGACCGGTTCAGAACCGGTGCGAGATGCTCTTACGACTTTCCAGTCAGCCGAAGTGATCGCGAGATCCGGTCCACATGCTCCAGAGCGACGGCCAGACCCGACCGAAGCAGCCCCGGCGGTGCAGAGCCTCCGCGTTGGATGGCGAGGTCCAAGGCGACAAGATACCGGAGCAGTCGCTCGGCCGCTGCGGTGTTCCACGTCACGAGCCGGCTGACGGTCTCTGCAACGATCAGGTTCGATATATCCGCTCCACCGAAGCTCGCGGGAATAGACATGGCGAGGAGCCCGCTTGCGGGCAGAATGGATGCCTGGCCTGGATTGCGACGGGTCGCCAACGTTCCCAAGCGATCGAATGCGGCCAAGATATTGCCCTCCCTTGTCAGAACAGGCGGCACGGGTCGCAATCGATCAGCTGTCGAGACCCTCAAGCAGGCTCTCCTCCACAAGGACAGATGTCACGTCACCGCGTGGTATTTGCCATTCTGATACAGCAGTGAACTGCCACCGCCGAGGCGTATCGAAAGCACTCGGCCAATCAAGATGATATGGCTATGTCGCTCGATTGCCTCTTCGACCTCGCAGTCGAGTGCTGCAACCGCATCTTCCAGGACTGGCGCTCCGCTGGCAAGCCTCGTCCATTCGGCCCCGACATAGCGCTCCGGCCCTTTCAATCCCCCGACGCCCGCAAACCGGTTTGCGACCTCCTGATGGTCGGCACCAATCACATTGACCGCGAAATGGCGAAAGCGCTCGACAACAGGCCAGGTGGAGGAGGATCTGTTGAGCGACACCAGCATGCGCGGAGGATCGACAGACAATGCGGTGGCGGACGTGACCGTTGCTCCAGAGCGTTCTGCGCCCTCACCTGCCGTGATCACACTGACACCGCCGCCCAGCGTTCTCAACGCTTCCTTCAAACTAGCCGCGTCGGCAGGACGATCTGACACAGGGCGATTGCGGCTCTCACTGAACTCGCTCGCGATAAAAACGTTCATCTTACCTCTCCGTACAGACTGCATCTAAGGAATGGATAACAGCCGGAGAACTCACGCAGTAGACAAGGGTTTTTAATATCAATATATTTTATAGAAAATATGTTCGACTCTGTCCCGGAACCGGAAGGAAGACTGCGATGTTGAAGATCAGGATGTCCTCGCCGAGACAGCAGGCGCAAACGAAACGCCCCGCCTCCAGCGTCGCGATCATCGGCGGCGGATATACGGGTGCCATCATTGCCAAGCTTCTGGTCGAGCGCGGGCCGCGCCACATCGAAGAGGTCACCGTCTTCGAACCTCGGGAGCATCTGGGGGGTGGCCTTGCCTATGATGTCGAGGACGCCGATGTCCGCCTTAACGTCGCAGCCCATAGAATGCGCGCGATTCCAGGCGCCCCGACAGCCTTTCTCGACTGGTTGCAGACCAGCGGAACACTCACCGTCGATCCGCAGGCGCTGACACCGGAAGGCATCTTCGCCCGCCGCAGGGACTTTGGGCGCTTCATGCAGGCACAACTTGTGCCTCACCTAGACAATGGCGCGATCCACCACGTTCAGCAGACCGTTCGGGCCGTCGATCGCCAGAACGAGCAGTGGCAAATCACTGGCTCCAGCGGCGCTGTGATCCTCGCCGACATCCTGATTCTCGCCACAGGGCATCCTCCCGCTTCGCGGCCAAACGTGATCGACCGGCTCGATCCTCTTACGGCCGTCCGGGTGAGCGATGTCTTTGCCCCGAAAGCGTTCCATGGCATCGGCAAATCCGATGCGATCCTGATCGTCGGTTCAGGCCTTACCGCTCTCGATGCACTCACCCGTCTGGACGCGCTGGGCCACGATGGGGAGATCACGCTTCTTTCTCGTTCCGGCCTGATGCCGAGACCCCATGCCGGCGGAGGCTTTTCCCCGTTCGGTGACTTTCGCGGCGCCGACCTCACCTCCGCCAGAAAGCTTCTGGCGGAGGTGCGAGCAACAATCGCAGATGCGGAAGCGCAGGGCATTCCCTGGCAATCCGTTTTCGATGCCGTGCGTCAGCATGCGCAGGAGCTATGGCAGGGTCTGCCCATGCGCGAGCGGCAGAAATTTCTGCGACGCCTTCGCCGCTGGTACGACGTCCACCGCTACCGCATGCCGCCGCAGGCCGCCGCGATTCTGGCAATGGGACTCGACACAGGCCGCGTCATGGTGGAGCAGGGCGATCTTGCATCCATCATTCGAGATGGTGACGACCTGCTGGCGGCAATCGAAACCTGCACCGGAGAGGCTTCGGTTCGCTGTCGCCACATCCTTCTGGCCACAGGGCCGGAATACCGGGACTATGCAGCGCACCAGAGGTTTTTGCTGGCAATGCAAAGAGAAGGCTTGATCCAGTCGGACCCGCTCGGTCTGGGCCTGGCCTGCGACACGGCAGGCCGATCACTCACCGTCGCAGGAACCCCGCAAGCCACCCTCTTCGTCGCAGGTCCACCCGCCCGCGCCGCGCTGGGCGAACTCACCGGCGTGCCCGAGATTGCGACCCAGGCTGCGAATATGGTGGACAGGATCATCCGCTGTTGCGCACGCGAGACGAGGACCATCGTCATCAGCCCATCGGAGTGAGGGGTGGCGCCTGCTATTAGATGAACGATGAACGGCGGTAGATGGTCGTAATGGTGAAGGCGCTTAGCGGGAATTACATGGGCCCGATGAGGTGGCAGGCTCTCCTTACGGCGCCTAACAACCGCTTCATAGCACACTTCACGCGCCGGGGCAGGAGCCCGTCCACATCGTCCAAGCCGGTGCGGAAACAAACGCCGCATCGGATTGGACGTCAGTCGCCATCGCCTTGAGACGATACGAACGGCCAACCTGGTGATGTTGCAGATATGCCGCATCTCAAGGCTTAGCCGAAAATTGCTCCGGGCGTGACTTGGCCTGCGCGCCGAACCGATCTAGGATTGATCATCATCAACACGGTTCTAGGGAGTTTTCGATGGCTGTTTTTTCAAACTCCCCAGTGGCTTGCGCACAGATTGCCTAAAGCCGGCAGCGTTTCCCAACGCGACAGAACCTGATCGGCTCGCGCCAACCTTTCCGTCGATCGTTCCTCACCAAACCATTTCGCGCGGTTTTGCGCGGACATTTTTTTCCTTATGACGGAGCCGGCGAAAGCCGGATACATCAATGGCTCTTGGTTTCAAATCCCGCCGCGGCGGTGCTTTTCGCAGCGTTTTCCTCTATTGCTGGGCTCATTGGAAGCATCAGCCGGGCCGCGCCTCCTTCATGTTGTTCACAGCAATGCTGTCCACCCTTGCGGATGTGCTCACGCCCCTGTTCTCCGGCCGGCTTGTCGATGCCGTGGTATCCGGCCCCGCCAGCGACGCGGCAAACTGGAACAATGCCTTCAACGCCTTTTGTTGGCTGATGGCACTGTCGGTCGGCGCCGTCATCCTGCGGCATGCCACCTTCACCGTCATCATCGGCTTCACGCTGAAGTCGATGGCGGAGATCGCGGCGAACTCCTTCTTCCATATCCAGCGCTTTTCGAGCGATTGGCACGCCAACAGCTTTGCCGGCTCCACCGTTCGCAAGGTGACGCGCGGCATGTGGGCACTCGACCTGCTCAACGACACCGTCTTCGTCGCACTTTTCCCATCGCTGGTGATGCTCATCGGCTCGACCATCCTGATGACATGGTATTGGCCGATGATGGGATTGCTGGTCGGTGCCGGGTCCGTATTCTTCATCGCCTTCACCGCCACCATGGCCTTGCGCTATGTGGCGCCCATGGCCAGCATGGCCAATAGCTGGGATACACGCCTTGGCGGCGCGCTCGCCGATGCGGTGACCTGCAATGCCGTCGTTAAGGCCTTTGGCGCTGAAGACCGGGAGGACGATCGTCTGTCATCGGTCACCCGCAAGTGGCGGGATCGCACAGGGCGGACCTGGATGCGGAGCACCCTGAACGGCACCTCGCAGAATGCGCTGCTCAGCCTGTTGCGCGGCTGCGTCCTGGGCCTTGCCCTTTGGCTCTGGGCCAACGGCAAGGCCAATGCGGGCGACATCACCTTCGTCCTGACCGCCTTTTTCATCCTCCAGGGCTATCTGCGTGAAATCGGCATGCATATCCGCAACCTGCAGCGCTCGGTCAACGACATGGAGGAACTCGTCACCATCCATGCGCAGCCTTTGGGCGTGGAGGACATTCCCGGCGCGCCGGCTCTCCATGTGAAGGCCGGCCTGATCACCTTCGATCATGTCACCTTTCACTACGGCAATCACCGTGCGCCGCTCTACAAGGATTTCTCGGTCACCATCAAGCCGGGCGAGCGGGTTGGCCTCGTCGGCCATTCCGGCTCTGGAAAGACGACCTTCATCAAGCTGATCCAGCGCCTGCATGACGTCAACCACGGCACGGTCTCGATCGACGGGCAGGATATTTCCCAGGTGGCGCAGACCTCTCTTCGCCGCCAGATCGCCATTGTGCAGCAGGAACCCATCCTGTTTCACCGCTCACTGGCGGAAAACATCGCCTATGCCAGGCCGACGGCCACGCTATCGGAGATCAAGACGGCGGCGCGGCTTGCCAGCGCCCATGATTTCATCGAGGCGCTGCCAAAGGGCTATGCAACGCTTGTCGGCGAACGCGGCATCAAGCTGTCCGGCGGCGAACGGCAACGCATCGCCATCGCCCGCGCATTCCTGGCCGATGCGCCGATCCTGATCCTCGACGAGGCGACCTCAAGTCTCGATTCGGAATCGGAGATGCTCATCCAGCAGGCAATGGAGAGGCTGATGGAGGGACGCACGACGCTCGTCGTCGCGCACAGACTGTCGACGGTGCGCGCGCTCGATCGGCTGCTGGTCTTTGAACACGGACAGATCGCCGAGGAAGGCACCCATGCCAGCCTTATCCGGCGCAAAAGCGGGATCTACCGCGGACTGTTCGAGCGCCAAGCGCTGGAACTGACGAAGGGCATCACGAGCGAGGGGCTGATCGGCTGACACGAATCGACCGGCAGCCCCCTCCCGCAGCATCGGCTCGCCACGACCGGCGAGCCGATCATGTAGGGGCAATATCCGAGCTTCATTCCAGCGGGGGTGTATTGGCCTCCAGAATGCTCCAGCTTCTGCCGATTTCCTCTGTCAGCAAATCATAGTCACGCGCGCCGCGACTGGTTGGGGCATAATCCAGTACAGATTGCTGAAACGCAAAGGCTTCAGCAACCTTGATATCGGTTCGAATCGGAACAGTCAGACGGCCGGCACCGTATTGATTGCGCAACTGCTCGATGATGTTCTTGTGGATCAGTACATTGAGATTGGCCTGCACGGGCGTCAGGGCAAAAAACTTAAGCGCCGGATTGTTGGAAAGGCGAACACTGAAAAAAACCTTGGCAAACTGCTGCACACCTTCGGCCGACAGCGGATGGGGCAGGAACGGGATAATCACGCCATGCGCTGCAGCCAGGGCCGTGACCATCAAGGCATCGAGCGATGGCGGGGTATCAACAATGACAAGCTGATAGTCTCGCTTTTCGCCGCTCAGGGCAATCGCTTCTGCCAGAAGGCCAGGTGGAACCCCCTGCCCTGGATGAAGCATTTGCATGTGTGCGGGCGCAATATCGAGATACGGATTATGCGTGGGGCGAATTGCACGGCTCAGTGCTTCAGGACCAATCGTATAAATGTCATGGGCTGTTGGCTGATCTCTGGCTGCGACCACCCCCAACCCGATCCCCGCATGGCCCTGCGTATCCAGATCCACCAGGAGCGTTCTCACACCACGTCTTGCAAAGCCGACAGCCAGATTGACAGCCGTCGTCGTCTTGCCGGTTCCGCCTTTCCTGTTTGCAACGGCCATCACAAATGGGGTCATCGGGCGCCAGCCTGTCGGATGACTGGATCTGGCGAGCAACCTGAAATGGGAAAATTTCTGACAGAACGGCAGTCGGACAACTGATACGTCCCGAAGGTCATGACCTGATGCAGGTCGAAAGTGAAGATACAGGTCATTGCGAAACTCATGGCCTTAGCTTCCTGGCAGGATCCGTCGGACAACTTTAAGAAGATCCTCGGGGTTGACCGGTTTTGTCAGCCAACCGGTTGCGCCCAGCTTTTTGGCCTCGTCGCGTTTGCTTGCCTGGCTTTCGGTTGAAACAACCAGTATCGGTGTGAAGCGGAGCAACGGCCGCAGGTTGGCAATGAGCCCCAGTCCATCCATGTTCGGCATATTGACGTCGGTGATGATCAGATCAGGCTTCAAGCCTTTCGTCACCATGTCCACGGCCTTGGCACCGTCCTCCGCCAACTCCACCTTGAAGCCTTCGCCCTCCAGAGCAGTCTTCAATACCCAGCGGACCAGCTCGGAATCATCGACAACCAATATCGTTTTCATGCGTATGTTCCTAAATCTGAGACAGTTTGGCTTGGCGTATGCACTCGGCAACAAAATGGTCGGCCGGCAACCCGCCAACGGTGTTTCCTGTGGCCATGATCGTCTGCAGCACGGCGGTGTGGAGATGCGTAACATGGGCAACATCAAGCACGCCGGCTGCCGTCTTGCGCAGCCAATCAAAAATGGGTTCAGCGTCCTCCACGGTGCAATTCTCGTATAGTTCGGCCTTCGTCGTGTCGAATTTGGCTGGCATCAGATCAGGTCCTTAAGATTGAGAACCAAGAGAACTCCACCGTTTCCCAGAAGCGCACTTCCGGCAAAGCCTGGAAGCGCCGCGAGCGGTCCTTCGAGCGGTTTCAAGATGACATCGATCGTCTGAGCGAAACCATCGACAAGGATGCCGACTGTTTCACCGTGAACGCGCGCCACCAATACGGCATATTCTCCATCGGCGTTGGGCCGAGGCGGATTCCGGCACGACAACAATTCGTCAGTGCTATAGAGCGGCACGATACGTCCGCGCAGCACGGCGGTGCGCCTCTGTTTGAATGCATGGATATCGCGTTCATTGATTCTGACGGTTTCAACGACCACGTCCATCGGCACACCGAAATTCTGCCCGTCGACCTCAACCATCATGACGTTGGAAACGCTCATCGACAAAGGCAGGGATAGGACAATTTTCGTTCCCTTTCCCTTTTCACTGGTCAACCAGACCTGGCCGCCGACCTTTTCGAGGCTGCTCCTCACAACATCCATTCCAACGCCGCGACCCGACAGACTGGAGACTGTTTCGGCGGTCGAAAATCCCGCGGCGAAAACCAGTTGCACGGCATCGACATCGGAAATCGTATCCAGACGCTGTTCGTCGATGAGACCTTTTTCAAAGGCTTTACGCTTGACCACATCAGGGTCAATGCCTTTGCCGTCATCCTCGATCTCGATCACAACGCGATCGCCTTCCTGGCTGGCGCGCACGGTCAGCCGGCCTTCTTCCGCCTTCCCGTGATCCAGGCGAACGTCGGGCATTTCTATGCCGTGGTCCAGGCTGTTGCGAAGAATGTGAATCATCGGGTCACCGAGGGACTCGATGATATTCTTGTCGGCTTCGGTGTCTTCCCCTTCGACGACCAGGCGCACCTTCTTGCCCAGTTGTTTTGCCACATCGCGCACCAGGCGCGGAAATCGCTGGAATATGGCATCGACCGGCAGCATGCGCACCTGCATGATGCCGTCCTGCATCTCCTCCGCGATACGGTTGATGATGGCATATTGAGACTTGATCTCGCGGCCGAGCTCCCGTGAGCCGAACAGATCCTCGGCGCGCGTCGCGAGATAAGGCAGCGCATTTTTTGCCACGACCATTTCACCGATCAGATCCATCAGCCGGTCAACCTTTTGCTGAGGCACCTTGAGGATCCGTACGCCCTTGTCAGTCGACCCGTCGGCGACGCGGCGAACACTCTCCATCCCGACTTCGCCGACACGACGATCCTGCTGCAGGACCTGACGCTGCGCGGAAAGCTCCACAACCATCGGCGCAATAGCATCTTCGACCACGGCGTCGGGGATTTCGACGTGCTGAGCCACGTTCTGCACGACAATCGGCGTGCGGGCATCAAGAAATTCCAGCAACGGATCGACGCTCTGCTCCCTGGTTGCAGCAGCAGCAGCAATCTCAAGTGCTTCGCAGGCAGCGATGTCGCCCTTCACGGTCAGGAGACTGCTCAGCGTATTATAGACCGATGCCAGACGGCCGGCGCGATGGGACGACGTGGAAGGTATGGCCAGCACCATGCGCTGTGTCTCGAAAATTCTGTCCCAAAGACCAAGTTCCTCGCCCGTCAGGTTCCAGGCCGGTACTGTCGCCGCGGCGGCGGCTTCCGGAAGGACTGGCTGAACCGGGGAATGGGCCGAAGCCCCCTGCAACATGTGAAACTGATACCAATCCGGCACCGTTCGCCGGGCTGTGGCCTCAAGATGGAACCGCAAGACTGCGGCGTCAAAGCCAAGCTCCTGAAGGCGCAAACTCCACCGCAGCGCAGACGAAATCCATAGCGAAGGGTTGAGCATGTCCAGCATCGCATCGATGGAGGCCCGCAAGCCGACCAGATCGTTGTGCGCCAGGCAGTCGGTGGCCTTTTCGAGGAAATCGCCGTAGACGCCGGGCACATCGCTCGCCTCTCCCTCGGCAATGGCCAAGGCGAAAAGGGGAAGCTCATACACCACAACCTGCTCGGGCACGTAGCGAAGATGCTCGTCCAGTTCTCCGCGGCTTGCCGTGCTCAGCGCATCGATCTCGATATTGGCTGCATAGATATCCAGTTCATCCAGCGCAGCCCAGGGCTGTGCCGCACGAATGGAAAAACCGGCCAGGCCCGGAAGATGCTTGAGCAGCAGAAGGGGATCTTCGCCCTTGAAGAAGCATTGCTGCTCGGGCAGGTAATACACGGCCCAGATGGCGCGTCCAGCGGTGGCTTGGGCAATCGTATTGAGGCGCTGCTCTTCGGCCACGCGCGCCAGCCAGAGCCAGTTGCCGGGCGCCGGCATGGCGGCTGGAACGCTGACCTCGTCGTCGAAATCCTCACGTTCGGGCAGAAGGCTGCGCAGGCGTTCGATCAGGTCCGTGGCCTCAGGCAGATAAGTGTCCGGAATGCTGGCGCTGTCCTCGATCTCATCCAGCAATTGCCCCACGAAATCGGTCGCGGAAAGTAGATCATCCGTCAGTTCGGGCGTGACGGTCAGTTCGTGGTCACGCACGCGGTCGAGCAGGTCCTCCGCTGCGTGCACGACGCGCGTCAGGATCGGCAGATCGAACAGCCCGGAATTGCCCTTGAGCGTATGCACGAAACGGAACAACTCACCGACGGCCGCCTCATCCCCGGGAGACTCTTCCAGAACCAATAGCTTCTGGCCGATCTGCTCGAGGAAGTCCCGGCCTTCCGTCAGAAACTGCTGCAGCAAAGGGTTCATATCGCACCTCCCGTCAACAGTCTGGCCGAATCCAGGAGTTCACCTGGTTTGGTCGGCTTGACCAAATAGAAATTTGCACCGGCCAGAAAAGCAGCCTGACGATCCTTCTCCTCGGCCTCCGTCGAGACCATGATGGCGGGAGCCTGATAAAGGTCAGCTTTCGACCTGATCTCACGCAGGAATGCGTATCCATTCATCTTCGGCATGTTGACGTCCACGACGAGCAAATCATACTGTTTTGACAGGGCTTTCTCGATCGCCTCTATGCCGTTGATGGCTTCGTCGACGCCATATCCTGCCTCCTGGAGCAATTTCCGGTGATACATGCGAACGGTGGCAGCATCATCGACGATGAGGACCTGTTTCATGCCTGACCTCTCAAGGGCTTTTGGTAAACGATGGCATCTTTGAACTTGCGCACAGCAAACAGGCTCGACATCCGGCTCATGGATTCGGAATGCCCAAGGCAGATGAAGGCCCCCGGGCTCATCGTGTCATAAAAGATCTTGGCTGCGGCACGGCGCGAGACGTCGTCGAAATAGATGAGGAGATTGCGACAGAAGATGACGTCGATCCTGCTGAAGCGCCGCGTATCGGCCGATTCCACGAGATTGACCCGCGAAAAATCGACGGAATCGCGCAAATCCTGGGAGATCTGCCAATTGCCGTCTGCCGTTTTCTTGAAATATTTCTTGAGCAGTTCGCGACTGACGTTCTGGACCGAACGCGGAGCAAAGATGCCGCGCTGCGCCGTTTCCAAAATGGTCGTGTCGATGTCCGAGGCCATGATCTCGACATCGAATTGATTGATCTTGGCCCAGTGCTCCAGAAGATAAATGACGATGGAATAAGGCTCTTCGCCAGACGAAGAGGGGATCGACCAGATACGGATGGTATCGCCCGGAACTTTATACTGAACGACTTCCTCCAGCATAGAATTGACCAGGCAGTCAAACTGATAGGCCTCACGAAAAAAATAGGTTTCGTTGACCGTCATAAGATTGGTCAAAATCTGGGTTTCGGCACCGGATGCCTGAAATCGAAGCATGCTGAAATAGGAATTGAAATTCTGGCTGCTCGTCGCTTCCATCCTGTCGATCAGGCGTTTATCGACAAAATAGCGCTTTGATTCGTCGAACAGAATTCCGGTTTTCCGATAGAAAAACTCGCTGAATTTGGTAAAGTCAGCCTCGCTTATCGCTGGTTGCGCCATCTAATCTGCACTCTGTATTTGCTTCAGAGCATTGGTCACCGCAAATGCAATAAAGGGTTCATCGGGAAATCTTCTGTTGACGCTGGCCAATGCCGATATGGCGGCAACGGTGCCAACCTCGCCCAAAAGGTCGAGGGCAGTGGCAACGACGTTCACATGGCCATCGACGCTGATGACAGCAATGAGCCAATCCTCAACTTTGGGGTGACGCAACGCCTCAAGCACATTGATGACGAGGATACGAACGTCCGGATCAGGGTCGTCGAGGAGAGCCTCCATATGCGGGGCAACTTCCGTCGGCAGTTCTTTGAGGATATCGATAGCTGTATTGCGCAACGTTGCATTGTCGGATCGCAACATCGGCAGCAGGCCGTCAACGACCATGGATCCCCCCATTCTGGTCAATGAGAGTGCGATCATTTCGCTGATGGCTTCGTCCGTCTCCACCTCCAGCTGTTGGCACAGGGCGAGGGCAGCCTCGGGGTGACGGGAAAGGGCGCCAATCGCGGATCGTCGTATATCGCGCTCGTCACTCTCCAGCATGAGCATGAGGTCGCCCACGCTATGGGTGTCGCTCGCCGGAGTTTCCGGCGGTTGGCGTCTTCGGGCAGGCTTGATCAGCGGCATTTCGATTTCCCTATCTCAGCCAGCGGTCGATATGGCTTGCTATCTTGCCTGAAGGAAGAACAGTCGTGGCACCGCCACGGCTGATCAGTTCTTTGGGCATGCCGAACACCACGGCCGTCTCTTCGCTTTCCGCGATAGTCCGCCCCCCGCGCCGTTTCAGCTCCGCCATCGTCTCGGCACCGTCATAACCCATGCCGGTGAGTTGGACGCCGATCAGGCGGTCTGGGGGCACGCAGGTAAGCGCCGATGCCACAAGCACATCGACAGACGGATGCCACAGAAATTTCGACGATTCCGGCTTGGTGATGATGATAAGCCGGCCGGCCCTCTCCCCCACCGCCATGTCGGATCCGCCGCGGGCGATGTAGACTGTGCCTGGTTGGATGTCCTCGATGGCGGCCGCCTCTTTCACATGAAGCTGGCAAAGCGTGTTCAGCCGTGTCGCGAACGGCGCTGTGAACGATGCCGGCATGTGCTGCACAACCAGGACGGGCCAGGGAAGGCTTGCCGGCAGCAGCGGCAATATTTCCTCAAGCGTTCTTGGGCCGCCTGTCGACACCCCGATCAGCACCAGTCCGAAGGCGGTGGAGGTCAGTTTCCTTGGCCCCGGAGCCCGCAGAGCGACAGGTTTGGGCTGCATCTGCGCAACCGTGACCTGTGCGCGCGTGCGCAAACTCTTGACCTGCGCCGTGGCTGCCGCCTGGACCTTGGCAACCAGGCTGTCAGCGATGGAATCGATCGACAGGGATATGGTGCCACTTGGTTTGGCGACATAATCCACAGCGCCCATGGCCATGGCTTCCAAGGTCGCCAGGGCGCCCTTGTTCGTCAGCGACGAGACCATGATGGTGGGGGTCGGGCGCGCCGTCATGATTTGTGACAGCGCGGTCAGTCCATCCATCTCCGGCATGTTGATGTCAAGCGTCACGACGTCCGGTCTCACTTCGATGACCATCTCGACTGCTTCCTTGCCGTTGCGGGCAAGGAAGGTTTCGAAGCCGGCATCCTTGAGAAGGCCGCCAATGTGTTTGCGCATCAAAGCGGAATCGTCGACGACAAGGACTTTTTTCCCCATAGAGCCGTCACCCTATCGCCGAGATATTGGCCACTTCGGTATCGGACAGCAGTGCCGCTGGGTCGAGAAGCATGATCATGCGCTTCTGTCTTTCCAGATTGGCGATCCGGCCGAGAATGCGCTGTTGTTCGCCCGACAAACTGGGCGTTTCCTCGATGGCATTCTTCGGAATCTTCAGGACTTCGGTCACGGCATCGACGATGAAGCCGGTGCGTGTGTTATTGAACGCATAGACCATGATGCGTTGACGATCGTTGCGTTCCAAATCGGCCAAGCCAAGGCGACGGCGCTGATCGATGACTGGAAGTACAGCACCGCGCAGATTGATCACGCCCTCGACGAAATGCGGAGCCTTGGGGACATGGGTCAATTTTTCCGGTACCCGAACGATTTCGTGAACCGCGGCGATCGGCACACCAAACTCTTCATCGCCCAAGAGAAAAACCACCACTTGTTCATCGTCTTCGACGCTGTCGAGGTCTTCGCTGTCCTGTCCTTCAAAACCGTCCACTTTTTTCTCCAGCTCGGCTGCCTGAGCAAGCACCGATTTCATTGCGGAACTGTCGAACATGCGCGTCGTGTCGAGCACGGATACCAGGCGCTTGCCGCCATCGAGCCGGCAGACCGAGGAAACCTCCTCAAGTCCGCCGCTCTTTGACAGCAGTGATGGCATCAGTTCGACCTGATCGCGAGGGATGCGAAGAACCTCGTCGACCGAATCCGCGACCACACCGACGGACTGGCCGCCTGCAAGGCCCAGAACCACGATACGCTGGGTTTCATCGACAGCGACCCGTGGCAGACCCAGCATGACGCGCAATGATACCAGGGGCAGCAACCGCTCGCGCAGGGTCATCAGGCCCAGCACATGACCGGGCGTATTTGGCACCAGGACCGTACGGGGCGGAACTTGTACGATCTCCTGAACGGAGGCAATTTCCGCCGCATATTCCTGACCATCGACAGTGAAGGAAACGAGTTGCAGTTCGTCGCTCGCCTGTAGCTCATCGTCGTCGCCGCGATGCATCGTGTCTTCGGAACCGCCGCTTACGATGGCTTTCGCGCCCAGCGCCACCGAGGAAAACTCGTTTGCAATCAGGCGACCGAAATCGAGTATCATCGTCATCTCGCCGGTGGAGTTCTTGACGACGCCCGTCAGAAGATCCGTATCGATCGACGATGAGATGCCCGATACGGATTCAATGTTGCCCTCATCGACCGCAATGACGCTTGCAACCCGATCGACCACAAAGCCGATCGGAGTCCCCAAATTGATGACCAGGGCACGCGTCGCGTCGGTACTGGCAACCTCCGACAAGCCGAATACATGGCGCAGGTTGACGATAGGAAGAACGCGACCGCGCAAGTTCGCGAGACCGAGCAGGCTTGCGGGAGCTAGAGGAACTCGTGACAGTTCCGGCACGCGAATGATCTCCTGGACCGGAGCCATGGGCGCAGCGAACATTTCGCCCTCGACCGAAAACGTCACAAATTGATTGTCATTTTTATCCGTCGATCCAGCGTCGTCGCTGTCGAAGGCCGCGTCTTCATAGGACATTGCTCGTTCTCCGATCAGGCTGCGGTTTGCAGTTCGTCGGCAAGGGATGCAATTTCCTCGACCGCGGTAGCAAGTTCTTCGGCGCTCTGGGTCTGCTGGCGGGCCGCCGTGGCGGCTTCGCTTGCAGCTTTTTCGGCCTCTTCGGAAGCGGCCGCGATCTGCTCGACGCCCTTCTTGGCCTGACTGATGGCGACGGCGATTTCGTTTGCGCTCGTCAGGATTTCCTCGGAGCCGCGCTCGACATCGGTGATATCGTTTTCGATCACCACCAGGCTCTCTGCTGTCACCTTCGCTTTTTCGACTTCGCTCACGGCGGATTCGACAATCTCGTCAAGGTCGCGGCTGACCGCCTGGATCTGATCCTGAACGGCTTTGACAAGATCTTTGATGCGGTCGGCATTTTCCGCCGAGTCACGCGCCAGGTTGCGGATATCCGTGGCGACGACCGCAAAGCCCTTGCCGAACTCGCCGGCCCGTGCCGCTTCGATCGAGCCGTTCACGGCCAGCATGTTGGTCTGGATCGAAACATTGGAAATCGCTTCCACAATCTTGTCGATCCGACGCGAGACGACCTCGAGTTCCTTGACCTGCTTGATGCTGGCGCGGGTCCTGTCGGCTGACAAGAAGATGCCGTTGATCATTCCGTCGACGGCGGTCTTGTTGAGGCCGAGCAGACCCTTGATGGACACGAGCTTTTCCAGACCGTTGGTGGCGCGCGTCTGGGCAATTTCAAGGCCCCGTTCGATCTGGCCCATGGCTGCTGCGGATTCCGCCGTGGCGGCAGCGGCAGTCTGCGATCCCCTGCGGATCTCTTCGAGAGCCGTCATGATCTGGCTGCTGGACTGGTTGATTTCCTGAATGGCCGAGGAAAGCTCTTCGGCCGCGGACGCCACCTCTTCGGCGCTCTTGGTGATGTCGGTGGAGTTCTTCAGGTCCTCGGTCAATTCCGTCAGCGCCTGTGCCGTCTGTTCGCATTGGGACAGCGCGGTGGCCTGCTCTTCGACCGTCTTTGCCGATTCTTCCGCAGCCGCCGATTGCTCTTGTGCCGCCGCTGCAATGTCTTCGGAGCCCTTGAGGGCCTGCACGGCCGCTGCGTTGGACTGAATCGCGCCGGTTGCGATCTCGCTGACGCCTGCCACGATTTCGACGGCGTCAACCCGGATCTGCTCCAACTGCTGCGTGATCTGCTTGCCGCGCTCGACTTCGCCTTCGACGGCCTTTGCCGATGAATTGATGCCCTCGGTAATGGTCGTCACGTCGACCTGGATCTGTCCGACGAGGTCGGCAATCTGCTTGGCGCTTTTTTCCGATGTCTCGGCCAGTGTCCGAACTTCATCGGCGACGACGGCGAAACCCTTGCCATGCTTGCCGGCGCGCGCAGCTTCGATGGCTGCATTCAGGGCCAGGAGATTGGTCTGATCGGCAATTCGCCCGACGGCCTTGACAATGTCGCCAATATTGGCGGCCTGTTTCTCGAGTTCCGAGATGAGCTGCACCGAGCCCGCCTGGCGCTGCGCCGCAATGCTGACTTTCGAAATCAGGCTGCCGATATCGCCAGATGTGCGCTGGACCAGAGTCTGCGTCGCCTCCATTTTCGCCTGGCTGAGTTCCGAAGCCCGGACCTGCCGCGTCAGCGAATCCATCACCTGGCGGCAGGCGACAAGCGATTCCTGGGCCGCGCCGGCCGACTCCTCGGCGCCCGCGGCAATTTGATCGGCGGCGCGCTTCAGCTCTTCCGAGGCCGAAGCAGATTCGTTGATTCCTGATGAGATTTCGGCGGTTGCCGCTGCGATCCGCTCGGCGGCCTGCTGTTGCTTGGCAAGGGTCCTCGCACGTTTGCGCTGCACTTCGGCGTCACGCACGGCGCCACCGCTCAGGCGAGAACCTGGCGTGATGGACCTGCCTGTCTCATCAGAATTCGTCCTGAATTTCTTTAAAATTGCCATAAAATAAGTCTCCGATTAAGCCCACGGTTCCACTATCTTTCCGGTTTATTTTTAGAAATTTGCGCTTGCCCGAAACTTACTAGAATAGAAAATTTCACAAATGCCTATATTTTCTTAACAATTATCAATTTATTTGCATTATTATTAATTTACTAATATTAAAAGTAGGATTTTTCTGCATAGAATTTATATCTTAAATCAAACAATATTCCATCTTAGAATTATATTCTAAACTTATTCAGATCTATATTTTATACTGAATATTGATTTAGCTGTCGATAATGCAAATTTTTGGCTGAGCTCGGAAACGGGAAGACGTCAGGCGGCGCCAAACGTTTTGAACGTCGATCACCCCGAAAGCGGGTCTCATTATTTCACAAGGTGACGCGGTTGCTGTCGTGGCTACTGGAATGCAATTGCGCATTTCGACAGAGAAGGCCGCCTGTCAGGCAAGGAAAACAAATGAAGCCGGATGCCGAACCAGGTTGATCGCAAAGGAAGGTTGCCAAGGTCCATACTCCTGGCGCGAATGAGGTTCGTCGTGATCTCGAAAATCAAATGCGATCGATGGTCACGAAGTATAGATCGCTTTTCGATCGAGCGATTGGTGCCCAGTGCGGCACGACGAGGCCGGCCAGCAGGTCTGACTGCAGTCCCCTACTGGAAGGCGTCCCGAAGGCTGGCCTGCAATGCGAAAACTTCATTCTTGTTGCCACCGGCGGCAGAACTGAAATTTGCGGTGTTGGCACTCACTAGCATATGCCCTAAGGGATCGTTTAGCGGAGACGCCAGTTCGGCCTTAAGGCTGTTGAAACTGGAAATGTGGTAGGTGTCGTTAAGGTCAAACCAGCTGCAATCCAGCTGGGTTTCGTTGAAATCAAATCCGACCCAATCATTTGGCGCACGCGACGACACGTCCAAAAAGGCATTGGGGTTCGGCTGAAACTGAAACAGACACTCTTTTCCATCGGAACCCACGACAAAGTCCCTGACGAGAGATTGGGACAGCAGGGAGCGGATGGTTGCAGCGGTTATCGTCAGTGTCTCTGAGGACGGGGATGGCGGGGATGGCGAGCATGGCGCTCTGGGCAGGCCCTCGTGATCGCGTTTTGACAATTGCCAAAGCAGCGCGGCAGGGTCGTTGAGGACGGCTTCGATCTGATCGGCGATATGGCGTCGGTTTCCGGCCTCGGGAAGGCGACACAACAGCACCGTATCATCATCTGCGCTGAACAGCGCCTCCAGTCGCAGTGGGGAAAAATCGATGGTGATCCAGCCGTTGCCGCGATCGGTCGAGACGGCCAGGCGCAGACGGCCACAGCTTCTGCGGGCACTGAACTCGAAATCTGTTACCCGGGGATTGTCGGCCAAATCAGAAAACGTTTTGCGTGTTATATAAACAGACTGCATTGTGCCTCCGATCGCGTGTGGCCAATTGAATTAATCGGGGCGGGAGACCAAATCCATCGGTTTTCGTTAAACTGGTTAAGACGCCTGGATGCCTGGCCTGCCGCCTCTTTCATGCATTTGGAGTCCCTCCCAACAGCTGGGGCCATGCCGCTCAGACCTAACCGTGACAAGATGACAGAGTGAGCGCGGCGACCATCAAGCTGAGACGCAGCGTCAATCGGGATGAGACTTTACGATGGGGCATAACGAAGAAAGGCGTGGCCTGCAGTCTGCCGCTCTCGTTCCGATCAGCCGGCCACTCCGGGCGAACGCGGCACGCCGGCCATTGCGGCCGCTAAGGCCGAGAGCCATCAGATCTGTCGAAAGCATAAGCCGCCCCCTCCAACCTGCTCACTTGCTTTGCGACTTTATATTGAGGCCGTCCCTGTTGCGTCTAGCCTGCGAGGGGGACATGCCAAAAGCCTTCTTGAAGCTCTGCCCGAAGGCCGCTTGCGAGCCGAAGCCCCACATGCCGGCTATGACTTTGAGCGGAACACTGGGACTGCCGACCACCATGTCATAAGCGCGGCGCAGCCTGAGAACCCTCTGGTAGTCGCTGATCGTCAATCCCGTTACGGCAACAAACGAATACTGCAAAGTCCGCTTGCTTACCGAACTCAGGTCGGCAAGCGTTTGCGGCTCTATCTGGCGATGAGGATTGCTGTGAATGTAGTCGAGCGCACGTCTGACATGTCGAGGCGCGATGCTTGGCGGTGCGTCCAGCAATATGCCGGAGTAGTTGTTGGGATACAGCATCAGGATGCAGTCGACCAGCAAGTTGATAACGCTTTGGTGGCGCGCTCCCATGAGCGTCGTCACCGCCACGAGACCGGAAGAAGGCAGTTGGAAGATTTGGTCCCGCAGCACCTGCACGCTATCTCTGCTGGGATCCGGAAAATGGACGAAGTCCAGCCGTTTTTCCACAGGCGCTCCCAGCAGGCTGGATAACCTGTTGGTGAACAAGGCATTTGGTATGGTCACCAGGCCGTAGCTGCTGCCGCCCTTCACGATGATTTTTTCCATGCGCTGAGCCGGGAAAACGGCCACGGCAATAGACTGGCCGTCGGGTTCCCCCTGATCAATATGGGCGCAACCTTTGCCCACAAACAGAAAGGTCTTGCTCTCGTTTTGGAGCTCAAAGACAAGGCTGCTGTCATTTGTCAGGATCGACCATTCAAAAGCGATGTCGCCGATCCGCAACCGCCATTTAGGCGCCTCAGGCGAGCCGCTGAAATCCAGGACAGGATCGGCATTTGGGCCGAAAATGTAAGGCCTGGGTCGGTCTAAAAACAGAGGAATATCATCTATCCTCCCCATGCTCGGCCCCAAATCTAGATTAAAAATAATATCGAGACGGATACATACTACGGCACCACCAATAAATTTGCCGACTTATACATTTTACATTTATTTATTATGCTCCGATGGCCGTTCGACTTATCAAGTAATTCACTTAATTTCTCTATGATGCCGTATTTTACACTTTACCTTCTCGTTCGGACGTCTAGTTAAAGCTAACTGATGTAGATTCCAGATATTTTCCGCGAGGACCTTAACCGCGAGACTCTCTCTTCGAACGGGGACACAGCGTCTACGCGATCACGCTCGTCACTGGTAGGGGGGTATAAGAACGAGCCTTCGAACAGGTCAGAAGAGTTCGATACTGGCCACGGGCTCTTCTGACGCAGAGACGTGGCCGAGCAATGTGCCATGTATCTGCCGTTGCTCCCGCATGACATAGGTGGAAAAGAGCCTTCCCAGCACTTCGCCGATCAGTTCGACGCCTTCGTAGCCAGCGGGGTTCTGCAAAGCAGCCCTTACTGAATCGAGATGCGTCTTCACCTTCTCCGCCATGTCTATGACCTGTTCGATCTGCTGGCGGACGATATCCTGAAACTGGATGCTACCCATCATCGATGTGATCGGCTGCGCAATGTTCTCGTTGGTGACCGTCGCTTCGCAAGTGATGCGTCCCAGAACTTCGCGCTGATGCTCGAGAAGCAGAGTAAGATTCGCCTTCAAGATGCCGAGCCCTTCGGACACATTGCCCATCGCAGCCGCTTCGTTGTGCTGCCGGCGCCTCGCCTGCTCCTTAAGGTCCATATGCACCGAAGACATCAGGCCGGAGACGCGCTCGTGAACATCGTCTGCCATAAGGCGCACTTCTCCCGCGAGCGACCGGATCTCCTGCGCGATCACGGCAAAGCCCTTTCCTACCTCGCCGACACGGCCTGCCTCGATCGAGACATTGAGCGACAACATCGTGGTCTGTCGCGCGATTCGCTGAACGCCGTTCAGAACCGCCAGAACGCTCTGCGTCTCGTCCGACAATTTGTCTTGGAAAGCGATGGCCTCGGATGCTTCCCTCTCCTGTTGGTCACTGAGGTGGCTCAGATGCTGCCGACAGGCTGAAAGCTGATGCTCGATACGCCCCAGAATCTGCTCGGAACTGTCGTCGGAGCCGGCCTTCTGTAGAAAAGCCGTAAGCACCGTGACGCGCTGGTCCACGTCGAGAAGACTTGTCATCAACTTTTCAGCCGCCTGCTGGCTGACTTGGGACACTGACTGGAGTTGCAGCGTCAGCAACTCGACATAGGTCGGATATTCGCCAAGCTGTGACACGACGAAATCATGAGGCAATGTTGCCGGTTGCTGAGCCTGTATTCGAAGCTGCCGCTCATCGTCAAGGCTGACAATATTGTCATTCGCTGGCGCCTCGTCAGATGGCAGCTCAACGGACTCGATCGCGATTTCGCAACCGGGATCTTGCGGGCTACGGCCCGTAAGCGGTCCCGTTCCGCGGGATCCGGTCTTCAGCGCATTGCCTGCGCCCGCAAGATGCGCTGCGGCCGAGACGGCCAAAACCATGCCGGCGAACACGAGCATAAGAGTGGAATCTGCGGTGAACGAAAAGCTGACAAGCACAACGAGTGCCATGCCGCATAAAAACGCAAACATGAATTGGAATCGCGGGGTCGATAAGACGCGCATGGCCGCTCACTTCACTACATTGGACGGAGTTAGGCGGCCGTAACTTGGCGGACCACCTGGAGAAGGGCCGCCGGATCGACCGGCTTCACCAGCCAGCCTGTCGCCCCGGCCGCTTTCGCCGCGGCGCGTTTGTCCTGCTGAGAGTCGGTGGTCAGCACCAGCATTGGCGTGAAGCGCGT
This sequence comes from Rhizobium sp. CG5, assembly GCF_023701945.1. Classification (GTDB taxonomy): domain Bacteria; phylum Pseudomonadota; class Alphaproteobacteria; order Rhizobiales; family Rhizobiaceae; genus Allorhizobium. The sequence goes on along the minus strand of NZ_JABAEF010000009.1, from coordinate 98,103 downwards.
TTGCGGAAGTCGCCGCAGCCGAGAAATCAGTTCGACACCGTGTATTCCCGGCATATGATAGTCCGTGATGATCAGCGAAGGCGACAGGCCACGATTGACAATATCGATAGCGTCGAGACCGTTTGCTGCCGTTGAAAAAGCAAGGCCGGCCTTTGCCAGGATGCTCGACAGGCTGGATAACATCGTCGTGGAATCATCCACCAGCAATATAGGCTTCATTTCTTTCTCCTAAAATAATCTTTGGGCTCCATGCCCGAAATTTAACAGCATGACCGGCGCGGATTGAACCTCCGGCTGGCCCTGCGGCCCGAAGCGAGGGTGTCTCGACCGGCCTTGATGGTCCGAGCCTCGGACGGAAAAATTGAGAAAGGCTTATACTCAAACGTCGAGCGATCTTTTGTTGCACCGCATCTATAAAGTTGCGCGCAGACTAGAGCGAACAGGCAGGGAAGCGTATCGGCGTGTAGATATTGGTCTCGAATAAAGTCTTTTCGGGTGAAGATTTGCCAGCAGTGTCAGTCACGCAGTCGAGGTCCAAAGTTCTCCATAGGGCGGCATGAAATGCCTCAGATCGTGCTCTGTGTTCTGATCCCCAGAAATTGGAGGGAAATTGGGTCTCAGATCACAACGCGCGTGAACAATTGGGAGAATGCTACGCACAAACCGGCCCCTCAAACGCAAAAACCGCCCCCATCAGATGGGAGCGGATATTGAGTTATGTTTGAACTGGTTGCGGGGACTCACAACCAACGATTCCTGCAATTGGTGGAAAACCCTCTGCCGAGGTTAGCCGCTTAGACTCTCGACGTATGCCCAGTTTGGAATCCCTGCCGGCCCGCCAGCCCCGCCGATTATGCGCTGTGGCGCGATGTTCTACGCCATAGCTGCGCAAACGCCGCCGATCACCGCACGGCACGGCAAGGCGGAATTGAGGATCAGTTTCCAACTTCATTCGCCAACCGAACCACAACCTTGCCGAACGGTCCGCGTTCCAGATGATCGAACGCCGCACGCACGTCCTCAAACCCGTAGACCCTGTCGATCACCGGCTTGATGCCGTGTTCGTCGATGGCGCGGTTCATGTCCTCGAAGGATCGTCTGTGGCCGACCGAGATGCCTTGGATGATGGCCCTCTTCAGCATCATGGGAACCGCCGACAGCACGATCTCCGATCCCTTCATGAAGCCGATCTGGGCAATACGCCCGCCGCTCGTCAGTGCGGCTGCCGACTGGCTGATATTGTCGCCGCCGATCAGTTCGAGCACATGATCGACGCCGCGCCCGTCGGTCAGGTCCAGCGCTGCAGCGGTCCAGTCCGGGTTCGTACGCGTGTCGATCACGCCGAAGGCGCCGAGCGCCTTCGTGCGCTCAAGCTTCTCCGCGCTCCGCGAGGTGACGATCACGCGGGCTCCGAAAGCCTGGGCGATTTGAAGCCCGAACAGGGCGACCTTCGCCAAAGATGGCCGCCCGCTGCCATGGGCGGTTCGCGGCCCGGACGGACTGGTCAGGTCGTTCGTCATCCAACCGCGCCATACGATCAGCCATGGCGAGGCCTTGCGAGATGCAACCGTGAACGGGCTTGGCGTCACCTATCTCTCGACCTGGCTGGCGGGGGACGCCCTCCGCAGCGGGCGCCTTGAAGTGGTGCCGATTGCCACCCCCGCGGAGGATGCTCCGATAACCGCGCTCTGGCCGCGCTCGCGGGACCTGGCTCCCAAGGTGCGGGTCGTGGTGGATGCGCTCGTCGAGGCGTTCATGCCTATCCACCTGATCGACTCGTGAGAAAGGGCGGCATTCGAGGGCTATAGCGTAGACGTAGTGCTCATCCTGATGGGGCATGGCCCGCGGTTTCTACGCAAGGGCGCGATATTCCGCGCGATGGCTACTCATTCACCGCCGATTGCGGCACGGTTCTGGCGATCTGCCCAAGACACATTGCGCCGACGCTGACGCCGGCGCAGTCGAATCCCCTAACCAACGCTCGGCAACGTCGACTTTATTTTGCGCTGGGACGCCCCGCAGACCGCGATTGCCGTATGGCCTCGTGATTGGATTCGGCCCACGCCTTCATCAGGTTGACCGGCCCGAGCAACGAGACGCCGAGCGGTGTGAGTTCGTATTCCACGCGCTGCGGAACGACAGGATAGACCGTTCGCTTCACCAGTCCGTCCAGTTCCAGCCGCCTGACCGTCTGCGAAAGCATCCGTTGCGAGATATCCGGAATGCTCCTGCGAAGCTCGGAAAACCGCAGGGTTCCCTGTTCGAGATACAGCAGCACCAGCATGCTCCAGCGGTCCGACACACGATGCAGCACGTCGCGGATCGGGCAGTCTTCGAGATTGTTTTCCAGTGTTTCCATGGTCTTGTGGATCAACCCGGTTACGGCGTGGTGACCAGGTAATATCTCGCTCCCTTTCTTGCGTGGTTTGCTTCCGCCAAATAGTTTGAACCAGATGGTAACAAAAAGGAAGCAGGTTTGCCAATGAATGCACGGACAGTCTCTCGATCCGCCGATCATCCGATCGAGGATTTTTTCACCGCCCGCTGGTCGCCACGGGCCTTCACGGCAGAGACGGTATCGGAACCGGAATTGCTCGGCCTGCTGGAAGCGGCGCGCTGGGCACCGTCAGGCCTCAATGCCCAACCGTGGCGTTTCGTGTACAGCTTCCGCGGCGAGGTCGAGTTTGATGCGATCCTGGCGTCGCTCTGGACAGGGAATCAAGTCTGGGCGAAGAACGCCGCGGCCCTGATCGCCGTAGCCGCCAAGACCACGCTGATCCCGCCGGGAGCCGACAAGGAAATCGTCAACCCGTCCTATGGCTTCGACGCGGGCGCCGCCTGGGGCTATTTCGCGATCCAGGCTCACCTGAACGGCTGGTCTTCCCATGCCATGGGCGGGTTCGACGCCGAACGCGCCGCCGAGGCTATCGCAATGCCGGACGGATATGCCATGCAGGTCGTCATTGCCGTCGGCAAGAGGGCAAGCGCCGAGACTCTTCCGGAGGTTTTGCGCAACCGCGAGACGCCGAGCCCCCGCCGTCCGATCACCGAATCTGCCTTTCGCGGCAAGTTCGCCTTTTTGGCCGACACGGATGGGTACCAACCATGAGCGACCATAACAAGAGGATCGTCCGCAGGCTGGTCGAGGAGGTTCAGGTCGGTGGCGACTTCGAAGCCTTCGACGCCCTGATGCACCCGGATTTCGTGGATCACACGCCCTCGCCCGGTTTCGCACCCACCAGGGACGGCGCGAGAGACCTGTACCATGTCTTCCGAGCGGCCTTTCCCGATATGACCGCGACCATTGAGTTCCAGCTCAACGACGGCGATCTCGTCACCACACGCAAGATCTATGTCGCCACCCACAAGGGAGCATTCCTTGGCGTCGCGCCGACCGAGCGCTCTGTGACGTTCGACGTGATCGACGTGTTGAGGGTCAAGGGAGACGTCATCACCGACCACTGGGGCGTGATGAACATCATGAAGCTGATGGCGCAGATCAGTTGAAGGCACGACGTCACCATGCCGGAGGTGGCGTCACAAATGTCGCCATCTCCGGCCTGCTCGAAGCAATCCTGGATAAGCGAGTAAGCTCATCACACAGCAAAGGTCGGTTCCGTCAGTTTGATTTCGACGGACAGAATGACGGTCGGCCATTCCAGTCTTCTCGTCTCGACATGGAACCGGACGCTCCGGCTAGGCTCGACCGACATCGCAAGCTCCGTAAATGGAGAGAGCCAGCCGCCGCATCCCTCGCACGGCGGTCCGGCGAAGGTCTGAAATCAGGCAACCTGACGGTCGCTGCCGACCCCGGAGGCTGCATCGAGACCGCGCTCGATGTCCTCAAGAATATCATCGATATGCTCGATGCCGACCGACAGGCGCACATAGCCTTGTGACACGCCACTGGCCAGTTGCTCCTCGCCCGAAAGCTGGGAATGTGTGGTCGTGGCCGGGTGGATTGCCAGGCTGCGTGCGTCGCCGATATTGGCGACGTGATAGAGCAGTTCCAGGCTGTCGATGAAACGCCGGCCCGCCTCCAGGCCACCTTTGAGCTCAAAGCCGACCAGCCCTCCATAGCCGCCCTTCAGATACTTGTCGGCACGTTCTCGCCAGAGGCCGGTCTGCTTGGACGGATGGATCACTTTCGCCACTTCCGGCCGCGTCGAGAGATAATCCGCCACCGCATCGGCATTCTTCACGTGGCGCTCGATCCGGAGCGGCAGCGTCTCGATGCCCTGGATGATCTGAAAGGCATTGAACGGCGAAAGCGGCGCACCAAGATCGCGCAACAGCGTCACACGCGCCTTGATGATATAGGCGATCGGTCCCAGCGGCTTGACTGCTTCCGTCCAGATCGCGCCATGATAGCTCTTGTCCGGTGTGTTAAGCGCCGGCTGGCGTTCGGGATGGGCTGCCCAATCGAAATTACCCCCATCGACGATCAAGCCGCCGATAGAGGTACCATGACCGCCGAGATACTTGGTCGTCGAATAGACGACGACTGCAGCACCGTGATCGAGCGGCCGGGCAAGCAGAGGCGCCGCCGTATTGTCGACGATCAGCGGAATGCCGACCTCGCGGCCGATGGCGGCGACCTCGGCGATAGGAAACACGGTCAGCTTCGGATTGGGAAGCGTCTCGGCATAATAGGCCCTCGTCCGTTCATCGGTTGCCTTGCGGAAATTCTCCGGGTCGGTCGGATCGACGAAGCGGACTTCGATCCCCTGATCCTTGAGAGTGTTTGCAAACAGGTTCCAAGTCCCGCCATAGAGATCGGTCGAGCTCACAATGTTGTCGCCGGCTTTGGCAAGGTTCTGGATCGCAAAAGCTGACGCCGCCTGCCCCGAGGCAAGCGCCAGGGCTGCCACACCTCCCTCGATCGCAGCAACGCGCTGTTCCAGCACATCAACCGTTGGATTGCCGATGCGGCTATAGATGTTACCCAGTTCCTTCAGCGCAAAGAGATTGGCTGCGTGTTCGGTATCGCGGAACTGGAACGACGTCGTCTGGTAGATCGGAACCGCAACGGCGCCGGTGGCCGGATCGGCGCGCCAGCCGGCGTGAAGAGCGAGCGTTTCCGGGCGCGTGGTTTTCAATGTCATGATATCTCCCTTTCAGAAATGGATTTGAATGTGATCAGGCCAGGACACGGCGCAGGGCAGCCGCGATGTTGGCAGGCTCTGTACGCAGAGTGAAATCGGCATCGACGAAGGCCCAGACGACGGTGCCGTTTGAATCAACGATGTAGGTCGCCGCGAGCGGCAGCTCATAGCTTTCGTCACCATTCCAATCCACAAGATCGATTCCGATCTCGCGATAGAGCGGCCGCAGTTTTTCCGGCAACGAGAAGACAATCCCGAGTTCGCGGGCATAGCGGTTGCCCTCATCGATCAGAACCGGAAAGCCGAGTGTATTCTTACCGGCCGTCTCGCGCGCATTGCCGGAGCTTTCGGGCGTGATCGCAACAACAGTTGCCCCCGCAGCCTCAATGTCTCCGAGCGCGTGGGACAGAGCACGCAGCTCGACATTGCAGTAAGGGCACCAACCGCCGCGATAAAAGCTGATCACAAGCGGACCATCGGCAGCAAGCGTACCGAGATCAACTTCGTTCCCATCGAAATCCTTGATAACCGGCAACGGAATGATCGACCCGACCGACGCAGCTCTCTTGGTGATTCCGGTCGCCTTCAGATCCGCAATGGACTGCCCGATTGCGGCAAAGATATCCGCCGGCAATGCGGCCTTTAAAGAGTCTGCGGTTTTCTTCAACTCAACGGCAAGTGACATGGATGCCTCCTCCTTCGGGACACAGGCGCAGGACGGCGGCTGCATCGGAGTCAGCATCGATTATCTAGCATTTTTGTAGAGTAATGAATTTCTAATTTTTCGGAGTTCATTGAAAATTGCGTTCAGCGCTCCTCGTTGCACGGCAACCAGACCCGACTCCGCCAGTAGGGTAAAAATGTTTCCGGAATGAACCATCTATGAAATGAATTTACTCTACAAATACCATAGACAATAGCACATTAGGGGCGCCCAAAAAACGCGACGACAATTTTCTATCGCGGTCCTCCTAAGCAGCGCGACGGGACATTGCCCCGGCGGTTCTTGGCTGGCCCGAGCGGGGCAACGCAATGGTCTGAAAGCGATCTCTGCGGAATGATAGGGTTTACAGACGTCGAACGAACCCCTCAGTTTGGAGGATACATGTCCGAGCATTCACTGACACAGGTCCACAGGGAAGTCCTGAGCGCTAACGAAGACTACTTGCATCGTTTGGCGACAAAGGCGATCTGGCCCTGCCACCTGCACGCGGATTTGCCATCCTGACCTGTATGGATGCACGTCTCGATCCTGCCAAATATGCCGGCCTTTCAGAAGGCGATGCCCATGTGATCCGAAACGCGGGCGGGCGGGCCAGCGATGATGCCATCCGCTCGCTGGTGATTTCCCACAAGCTGCTCGGCACGAAGGAGTGGTTCGTCATCCACCACACCAATTGCGGGATGGAACTCTTCTCCGACGAGATCATTGGCGATCTTCTGGAGGACAATCTTGAGACAGCGGCCTTCGACGGCGCGACCTGGAGTAACCCGAAACATGGAAATGGCTGTGCCCACGGCCAGTTCATCAAGTGGCATACGATTTCGGACAATGAACGCAGCGTTGTGCAGGATGTTCGACGCATCCGTGAACACCCGCTCGTTGCCGGGCATATTCCTATTTACGGCTATATCTATGACGTCAAGACGGGACGGATCAACGAGGTCGAGACCGCGACAGAGGCCGGCCGGGCAATAGTCTGACGCTCGGCTAAAATCGTCGTGCCAAGTTCCGGATGATCCAGGCCACCGCGGCCTGGATATGCGGAAGGGGCCGTTGACGCATTCTCAACTTACCAGCGTCGTCACTTCTGCAAGTGCACACGTCCATTCGAAAGACAAAGTCCATGACAGCCCGCCAGCTTCATCTCGGTGCCTTCATGCGCCCGGTCAGCCTTCACACGGCGGCCTGGCGCTATCCCGGCTCCTATCCGGATGCCAACTTCAATTTCCGCCATCTCACGGGCTTCGCGCAAACGCTGGAGCGGGCGAAATTCGACGCGTTCTTCATGGCCGATCACCTGGCGGTCCTCAACATGCCGATCGAGGCGCTACGGCGTAGCCATACGGTGACATCCTTCGAGCCGTTCACGCTGCTGTCGGCCTTGGCGACGACGACCAGCCGGATCGGCCTTGTGGCAACAGCTTCCACCACCTTCGACGAACCCTACCACATTGCCCGGCGCTTCGCGTCGCTCGACCACATCAGTGAGGGGCGCGCAGGCTGGAACATTGTCACGACATCAAATCCCGATGCGGCGTTGAACTTCGGCCTTGAGGATCATATCGAGCATGCCGAACGCTACCGTCGCGCCCACGAATTCTACGACGTCGTCACCGGACTGTGGGACAGCTTTGCCGATGATGCCTTCATTCGTGACACAGCGTCCGGCTTCTATTTCGACCCGGAAAAACTACATGTGCTGAACCATAAGGGCGCGCATCTGTCGGTGCGTGGTCCGCTCAACATCGCGCGTCCGCCGCAGGGTTGGCCGGTTATCGTTCAAGCCGGAGCATCCGAACCGGGGCGCCAGCTTGCGGCCGAAACGGCGGAGGTGATCTTCGCATCCTCACCGGACCTGGAGGCAGGCAAAAATTTCTATGCCGATGTCAAAGGCCGCATGGAAAAGATCGGTCGCGACCGCGACCATCTGAAAGTGTTGCCGGGCGCCTTTGTGGTCGTTGGCGATACCGTCGAGGAAGCGAAGGCCAAACGCGCTTATCTTGACAGCCTGGTGCATTACGAGAGCGCCATCGCCTCGCTGTCCATCGCGTTGGGCCACGACGCCTCCGGGTTCGATCCCGACGCGCCCTTGCCGCGCGACATACCTGATACAAATGCCAGCAAGACGGGACGTGCGCATGTTCTGCGGCTGGCGGAGCGGGAGGGCCCGACCGTGCGGCAGCTTGCGCAGCGATATGGCGGATATTCGGGGCTCGCCTTCGTCGGCACGCCGGCCACGATCGCCGATCAAATGGAGACATGGCTTTTCGAGAACGGCAGCGACGGCTTCAACATCGTATTCCCCTATCTTCCGCAGGGATTGATCGATGTGGCCGAGAAACTGGTGCCGGAGCTGCAAAGGCGGGGGCTGTTCAGGCGCGACTACGAGGGCACGACCCTGCGCGAACATCTCGGACTACCCCGGCCCGGCAATCGTTTCTTCAGAAACGATGCAGCCGATCATTGAAAGGCGATATTTCGGCAGGATTCACTTATGCACCGACGACCGGCCGGCGCCGAAGCTCGCCAGCCACGACATCGACCGGTAGGAACACGTTTGCCTGACTGGCCGCAAGACGTCCCTCAAAAGGGATCGCGGACGAGCGTGATGCATCGGTTCCTTTCCCGTGTCGAACCATGCGGAGTAGCATCAGACGAACGGATGGGGACAGCCATGACGAGCTAATTCTCTACTAAAATAATAGAAATTGACATCCCGAAAGCAAGGGCTATTTTTTGGCCGGATTTCACGATGAGCCTAGGGAGTAGCATCTCGCAGGTAGCATCGCCAACAGAGAGGTGGATGAGACAATGAGCCTGCGTATCAACGACATTGCCCCGGACTTCACGGCAGACACCACGATCGGGCCGATCAGCTTTCATGAATGGATCGGCGACGGTTGGGCCGTCCTGTTTTCACATCCGAAAAACTTCACCCCGGTCTGCACGACAGAATTGGGCGCCATGGCAGGACTGGAGAAGGAATTCCTGAAGCGGGGCGCAAAGATTATCGGAATTTCCGTCGATCCAGTGGAAAGCCATGGCAAATGGAAGCAGGATATCAAGGTTGCAACCGGCTTTGATGTCGAATATCCGCTGATCGGCGATAAGGAACTGAAGGTCGCCAAACTGTATGACATGCTGCCTGCCAGCGCCGGCGAAAGTTCTGAGGGCCGCACGCCTGCCGACAATGCGACCGTCCGTTCCGTCTTCATCATCGGACCCGACAAGAAGATCAAGCTGATCCTCACCTATCCGATGACGACCGGCCGAAATTTCCATGAAATCCTGCGGGCCATCGATTCCATTCAACTGACCAGCAAGCACCAGGTCGCGACGCCTGCCAACTGGCAGCAGGGCGACGATGTCATCATCACCGCCGCGGTGTCAAACGAGGATGCAATCACTCGTTTTGGAAGCTATGAGACGGTGCTTCCCTACCTCCGCAAGACCAAGCAACCATCTGCCTGAAGTATCGGACGACACGGCGGCTCCGCTGCGGAGCCGCCGGACAGATCGGCTGTTCGACCGCAACAGGCTTCCTCAGCCAGCCATTTTTCCAGAAAATAGGCCATCTGCAAGCGCCACCACTGCCAGTCGTGATTCACATCCCCGCCCCAGTAATCGACCCACGCAGGAATCGCCTTGTCGACAAGCACGGTTTCCAAAGCTCTGAAGGTTCGCCAACCGCTGGCGCCGAGCGATGTCGCCGCTTCTTCAAGGTCGCGCCCTTGCGCAAGGGTCAGCGATGCCCTGCGCAAGCGTGTTCTCGCATCGGTCAGGGAGCTTGACTACCAACCGCACGGACGGGCGCAACCGGGGTCGTCGGAGGCGACGCGCCTGATCGGCTTTTTTGTCGGCGATTTCGTCAATCTTCTCTACGTGCATGTTGTCGCCGCAGCGGAGGCAAGGCTCGCGCAGTTGGGCTATACGCTGCTGATGGCCAGCACGCGGGAGGATGCACGCCGGGAGCAGGAACTTCTCACGCTCCTGCGTGAACGGCGGGTCGACGGAGCCATCCTCTGTTTCGGCGAAGAGACGCATCCCGACCTCGCCCAGTCACTGGAGCGTCTCGACACGCCGGTGGTGGTGCTCGATCGGCAAGCGCCAGCCGGCACGGACAGCGTCATGGTCGATCATCGGGCGGGGACGCATGCGGCTGCCCGCTATCTCATCGGTCTCGGCCACCGGCGCATTGGTCTGCTGACCGCCGCAGGCCATCTGCGCCCCGGCCTTGAACGTGTTGCGGGAATGCAGAAGGCCTATGAGGAATCTGGCCTCGATTTCGCACACTGCTCCATTCGTCCGGAATGCCGGACCAGCAATGAGGCCTATGCCGCAACGCTTGCCATGTTGGACAGCCCGGAGCCGCCGACAGCCATCCTGGCGCCCGGGAGCCAGGCGCTGTCCGGAACGCTCAGAGCAATCCGCGATCGCGGCCTGAACATCCCCAGGGACATTTCGCTGATCAGTTTTGGAGACACCGAGATTGCACAGTCGAACGAGCCACCGATCACAACAATTCGCTGGGATCTGACCGCCCTGGGACAGCAGGCCGTCGACCTGCTCCTGCATCGGATCGACGGCAGGATCGGTAGCGACGTCCGTTCCATCCATATTCCAACGGAGATCATTCTGCGCCAGTCCTGCGCTGCGCCGTTACTGGCCGCTAAGGACACTCTCTAATCCACCGGTGCGGCGAGCAACTGAGGTGCTGAGATAATTTTTCCAGAAACTCCGTCGAGAGATGACGATTGGTCACCGCTCCATGCCCTTCACCCGGGCCGGCCAGCCTCTGCCGATCCCCAGCTTGAATGGCCGAGCGAAAACAAAAGGCCCGCAGAAAAAGAGGCCTTACACTCCCGCATCAGCTTGCGAACCACGTTGTCGGTCGCTGCAATATGATCAGCAAGGCGGACGCACGCCCAAGCATGTAGAACACTAGAAGGCAAGCGTCGGAGAAGCTGCCTTGAAGTGTTCACGCAGCGTCTGGGTCTCGTATTCGTGGCGGTAAAGGCCGCGCTTGCGCAGGATCGGCACGAGTTCATCGACGATCACGTCGAGCCCGTCGATCAAGCGATCCGGCTGTAGATTGAACCCGTCGACGGCGCCCGCGTGAAACCAATCCTCGATGTGATCAGCGAGCTTCTCAGGCGTGCCGACGAATCCCGCATGGCCCGATCCGGTATATCGCGTCTGCTTGAGGTATTCGCGCACCGTCGGATTGGTTTTGCGGATCTGCGTTATGATCGATTCGCGAAAGCCAATGCTGCCCAGGAATGTCTGACTGTCCTTGATGGGGCCAAGGACTTCCTCGGGAAACGGCTCATCGAGTTCGAGTTTAGACGCATCGTAGCCGATCGCCTGCGATAGCCATCCGATGGAATATGACGCAGGGCCTGCGTCATGGATCTCATCGCTGCGGCGGCGCGCCTCTTCCTCGGTGCTGCCCAGGCTCAGCAACAGGCCCGGCAGGATCTTGATATCGTCGGGCGAGCGGCCATTGTCCCGTGCGAACCCCTTGACCAGGCGGTAGTGTTCGATCGCCTGATCCTTGGTCAGTTCGGCGGCGAAGACGCCTTCCGCTGCGCGGCCGGCCAGCGCCCGACCCTGCGGCGAACCGCCTGCCTGAAAGATGACCGGGCGGCCCTGTCTGGACGGCGGCACCCGCAGACGACCGTCGATATCGAAGAACTCGCCGTGGTGATGCACATTCCTGCCCGTGGCCGCCGAGGCCCACAATGCCTGCACGACATCGACGAACTCGCTCGCACGCTCGTAGCGGTCTTCGCGGAAGGGAATGTCTGGCATGCCGAAATTGCGCGCCGCAGGTACGCCACGCGTCGTGACAACATTCCATGCGGCGCGGCCACCTGTCTGGTGATCGAAGGAAAGGAAGCGTTCAGCGAGTTCGAAGGGATCATTGAAGGTTGAGGACGCCGTGGCGACCAGACCGACATGCGAGGTTGCCGCAGCGACCTGACCCCAGTTCACGGTCGGCTCCAGGCGGATCGGATTGGCGTCGTAGGCGGGATCGCCCAGCAGCGGACCATCCGCCAGGAAGAGGGCATCAAGCGTGCCGCGCTCCGCGGTCTTGCCGAGGTTCGCCCAATAACCGGGGTCGATGAAAGAATCCTTCTTCAATAGCGGCGTCTTCCAGGCTGCCGGCAGATAGCCAAGCACCAACACATTGATCCCGAGGAGGACGTGACCAGACCTTTTGTTTGTCATGAGTAATGTTCTCCGTGGCTCTCTACAGGGCGACGTGCGGTCGCGGAACAGGAAAGGCGGCGCGTGCCGTGGTCGGCAGCGGCCCTGGTGCTGGCAGGTTCAGGGCGGCACGTAGCGGCGTTCCGAGCGCCACCGGAGCGAAACCGTCGGCAAGCCATCGCTCGGCGACGTCGAGCAGATCACTCACCGACTGTTCGAAATCGGCGCGCAACACGACGCCCGGGAACGCGCCCGCGGGTGGCTCATCGCCAAGCGCCACCACCGGGACGGTGCCCGCGCGACCCAGGACAAGGTCGATCGGGTCGTCGGCACTCACTGGGGGAAGATCGGCGGCCGTCGCCGCGTGCCACGCGATGACCGACGCTCCCGTTGCCGGCTCGGGTGCATTGAGCGGCCCCGCGATCGAGAAGCTGTTGTTGATATCAACATGCACGATGCGGTTTGACTCCACCAGAATGCCGGTCTCGCGGTTGCCGATGATCGAGTCGTGCGGCCAGCTTTGCTCGAGCGCCCGCACCGCGCGGGCTGCGTCGAAGGCCGTCTGGGCGCTGAGCGGCGCACCACCGCCAAGCCCCGCACCGCCCCAGGCCGGGGCATCCTTCGGGCCCTCGGGTGCATAGGTATCGCGCACTCCGATCAACAGGCCACTGCGGCCACCTGACAGGTGGGCCAGCGAGGCGACACGACGTGCGATGTTGTAGGGGTGATCCCGCTGCGGCGCCGCGGTGATGAAGAAGCGGCCGTATTTCGTGGCGCTCGACAAGGTCGCACCGACCGCACTGCTCGCGAGCGTGACCGGCGCCGGCGCGCTGCCGTCGATCCGATCGATCCCCAACACGGTGAAGGCAAGCGGCAATGCGTCCCACCGCGACAGCAGCGTCTGGCTTGCTGTGAGTTCCACGAGATGCGGTCCGGCAAGGCCCAGCGCAAGGTATGGCTTGGTCATGGTTGCTCTCCTCAGTTGCCTTGGCCGCCGCGGCCGAGCCGGGCGATGCTCGACACGGGCGAGGTATCGTTGACCAGGTAGTCACCGAGGATGCGTGCCTTGTAGGCGACCGGATTGTGCGACGCGAGCGTGCGCGCATTGCGCCAATGGCGATCGAGCGCGGTTTCCTCCGAAGTCGCGGAGGCGCCAAGGGCGTTGAAGACATGCGTGGCCGAAAAGAGAGCACCGTCGACGATCGCGAGCTGGGCCTGCGCCACGGCTACCTCGCCATCGACCGAACGCTTGTCGCGCAATGGGACGTCGCCGGCAGCATGGGCGGCGGCGATGAGATCGAGCGAGCTTGCGGCAAGGCGCAGCGCGGCCTCGGTCGAGAAGACCCGCACCGATACCTCGCCAATCACCTGCAGCAGTTGCGGATCGAGTGCCGGCACGGGGTTGAGACCCTGCGGATAGTTGCGCCCGCGCGATTTGAGCGCCGCGATGCCGTCGCGCAGGATAGCGCGCGTGATGCCAGTGAGCACGGCAAGGATCGCCGTTTGGTAGAAATGCCCCTGGTAGACCACACGCTCGCTCGCCCGGAAGACATCGCCTTCATGCGCGATGGCGTCCTGATAGGTGGCGCTGCCGCTCGCCGTGGTGCGCTGGCCAAACCCCGGCCAATCGTCCTTCAGCACGACGCCCGGCTGGTGCCGGTTCACCAGCGTTGTAATGAGCGAGCCGTCCTCACCCTTGCCGATCACGTCGAGCCAATCGGCAAAGAGGCTGCCGGTGGCATAGAATTTCGCACCGGTGACTGTGTAGTGGTCGTCCACGCGAGTCACCGTGGTTTTTATGTTCGCGTAGGTGCCATTGTTGGCCTCCGTCCAACCCCCACCCACAAATTCGCGGTCGCGGAAGCGCTGGAACCAGCGATCGTTGGTCGGCGATGGCCGCGCGTTGAGGCGGTCTTCGACGAAGGCCAGGTGATTGCGCCAGACGTGGGCGACGTTCGCATCGGCCTCGGCCAGCAGGGCGAGGAGATAGTAGGTTTGTTCCAGCGAGGCGCCCCACCCGCCGAACTCTTCGGGCACGCGCACCAGCGCGAAATCGGCTTCCTTGAGCCACTGCACCTGTTCGTGCGGGAAGCTGCGATTGCGCTCGCGCTCGACATTGCCCTCGGCGATACGATCAAAGATCGGCTGGAAACGCGCCACGAGTCCTTTTTCCCTCGCCGTTGCGGGGCGCAGGTAGGTTAAAGTAGTCCGGGCATCCACTGCGTTCATCCTTGTTATCTCCTCGTTCGTGGTGCTGCTTCAAAATTGGGATTATGTGACTCCCGGCTTTTCGACCGCGGCCACGTGTGGTGATGTTCAGGTTCGATTTGCCGGATCACGCCACCGCGCGATGAGATCGACCGCAAGCGTGGTGAGAATGAAAGCGGCGGCCGCGAAGATCGTCGTGCCTATGACGAGGGGGAAATCGCCATCGAGTGCCGCGGCAATCGCCATGCGGCCAATGCCATCCAGACCGAAGATCGTTTCCGTCACGATGGCGCCGCCCATGATGGCAGCAAGTTCCAGCCCGCCGATCGTCAGTATCGGGTTGAGGGCCGATTTCAGGGCGTGGGAGAAATAGATCCGGCGTTCGGAAACGCCCTTGGCCCGTGCCGTTCGGATGTAATCATGACCGAGCACGTCGAGCATGCTCGCCCGGACCATACGCTGAAAGATCCCGATTTCCGCGATCGCCAGCGTTGCCCAAGGCAGCGCCAGATGCCGTGCCCATTGCAGCGGATCATCGCTCAAGGGGACGTAGCCGCTGCTGGGGAACCAGGAAATGCCGTAGTTCGAGAGCTGGAAGAAGAAGAAATAGGAGATCAGAATGCCGCTGAGGAAAGTCGGAACCGACAGGCCGACATAGGCGAAGAAGGCGAGCGCATGATCGATGAGCCGGCCCTGCCAGCGCGCTGCGACGACGCCGGAAATGATGGCGATCGACATCCAGATCACGACAGCGCCGAGCGCCAGCGACAAGGTCACAGGTGCTTTGGCCAGAATGAGATCGGTAACGGGCGCCTGCTTGCGAAAGGAAAAGCCGAGAGCCGGCGGCCAATGCATCAGCCCCATCGGCGCGCCCTGTATGTCGGGGCCACGGGACAGATAGTACCAGAGCTGCAGATACCAAGGTTCATCGAGGCGGAGCGCGCGTGCGACAGCGTCGATCGACTCCTGTGTCGCGTTGCGGGGAGCGAGCATGGCGGCCGGATTGCGGTAGGCGATCCGGGTGATGAAGAACGACAGGATGAGAACGATCAACAGCGTTGAAAAAGAACGCAAGACAACGGTGGAAAACTGCTTCGTCATGATCTCAGATTCCCCTGCGATGAGGGTCGAGTACATTCCGCAGGCCGGCGCTCAACGTATTGAAGCCCACAACCGTGAGGAACAGGGCGAGGCCAGGGCCGGCCAGGAACCAGGGCTGATCCTGATAGAGCGAAGACCTCTGCGCTTCCGCGATCATGTTGCCCCAGCTCGGCATCGGCGCCTGGATGCCGACGCCGAGGAACGAAAGGGTCGCCTCCGCGATGATGTTGGCGGGCAATTGAACGGCCCAATAGACGAAGACCGTTGGAAGGATGTTCGGCAGAATGTCGAACCAGATGATCCGGGCCCGTGACGCACCCATGGTGCGGGAGGCTTCCACCATCGGACTGGTGCGCAGTTCCAGCACGAGCCCACGTGTGAGCCGCGCAAAATATGCCCATGAGAACAGGGAAATGACGACAATCACCACGACGAGGGGCGGAATGATCGGCTGGCCCGTCCCTCCGCGATTGAGCGACAGGAGACTGAGCGCCGTCACCACAAAGGGAAAGGAAAGAGCGACGTCGATGCCCTGCGAGATGACGCGATCGGTGCTGCCTGCGAAAAAGCCGCTGGCAAGGCCGATGGCCGTGCCGATGATCATCGCGATCGTCGTCGCCGGTATGCCGACGATGAGCGAAACCTGCGCGCCGTAGAGGGTTCTCACCAGAACATCGCGCCCGTTTCCATCTGCGCCGAGCGGAAACTCCAGCCTTGGGCCGATGGGCAGACCCATTTCATCGAGCGCCTTATCTTGGAACTGCTCCGTGGGACCATGTCCCAGCAAGTTGGCGACCGCCGGCGCCAGCAGCGCCGCCAGTATCACGAAGCCGACAATGATGGCGCCGGCGCGCACCGTTCGCTCACGCCACAGGATTTTCAACAACGGGAAGGTTGGTGACGGCGATCGGCCGGATAGAGGCAAGCCGACAGGGGCCTGAATGGGATCAGCCATAGCTCACGCTCGCAGCCTCGAGCTTGGCATCAGCAGGCAGACGGCTTCGTCCCGGAATGGATGCGAGCAGCCGGCAGGTGTAATCATGGGTGGGGCTCTCGAAGACCTGTCGTGTCCGTCCATTCTCGACGATCTGCCCCTTTTCCAGGACGATCACCCGGTCGCAGAGTTCGCCGACGACGCCAAGATCATGCGAAATGAACAGGAAGGAGACACCGAGCTTGTCGCGAAGGCGGGCAAGCAACCGAATGACCTTCGCCTGTGTGGTGATGTCGAGGGCGGACACTGGTTCGTCCGCGACGATCAGGGAGGGCCGGAGTGCGATCGCCCGCGCAATGGCGACACGCTGCCGTTGGCCCCCAGACAATTGTGACGGCAGCCGGTCCAGAATCTCCTGGGGCAGTTCGACGTCAGCCACCAGCTCTTTCACTTTCTCGCGCAATTCCGCCCCGTCGATTGCACCGTGAATAACGAAAGGATCGGACAGAATGGCCTCGATCCGCCGTCTCGGGTTAAGGCTGGCATAGGGGTCCTGAAAGATGACCTGGATAGACTTGCGCAGATCGCCTTGCAGCACCGCTCCAACGGAGCCGGGACGCGAATATTCCCTTCCGTCCAAGCTGATATGGCCCGCGTCCGGTCGGTCCAGACCGGCAACCAGCCGTCCGATCGTTGTCTTGCCGGAGCCGGATTCTCCCACGAGGCCAAGGATCTCTCCTTGCCCGATCGTGAAGGAGACGCCATCGAGGACCGGACGCGAAGATCCGAATGAACGGGAGACGGCATTCACCGCAAGCAGCGGGCGGGACGCCTTTGGCCCCTCGCCCGCTGCATAGACTTTCGGGCCACCGAGGCGCGCCGCACCCAGCAGTTCGCGGGTGTAAGGTTGGCGCGGACGGAGATAAATCTCCGCCGCCGGCGCCTTCTCGACGACGAGGCCGTCACGCATGACGACCACGTCGTTGGCGATGTCGGATACGACCGCAAGATCATGGCTGACGAAGACCAGCGCGGTGCCGTGTTCCTCCTGCAGCCGCTTAAGAAGATCGAGGATGGCCGCCTGAACCGTGACATCGAGTGCCGTCGTCGGTTCGTCGGCAATGATCAGGCCGGGATCGAGCGCGATGGCGATGGCGATCATCACCCGCTGGCGCATTCCACCGGAGAGATGGCGCGGGTAATCCGCGAGCCGAGCCTCGGGATCGGCAATGCCGACCTCGTCGAGAAGCGCCAGGACACGCTCGCGCAATTGCCTGCGCCCCACAGGCTTATGGACGGCAATCGCCTCGCCGATCTGTTCGCCGATTGTCTTCAGCGGATGCAGGTTGCTGAGTGGATCCTGGAAGACGAACCCGATCTCGGCGCCACGAATTCTGCGCAATGCCTTGTTGGGCAAGCCCAGGATCTCCTGGCCGCGATGCAGCACACTGCCCTCGACCGTCGCGGAAGCTGGCAGGAGCCCGGTCGCGCCGAGCAGGCAGGCGCTCTTGCCTGATCCGGACTCGCCGACAATGGCCAGCGTCTTTCCTGCTTCGACGGCGAAGGATACCCCCTTCGCCGCCTGGATGCCGCCGAAGCGGACGCGCAGATCGTGTATGGAGAAGACGGACATCAGTCAGTCGCCGTGGTCTTCACCGCAATGTTGGTGATGTCGGCCTGTACCGCCAGCGAAGACCATGACCAATGGGTGATACGGTCCGAGGTAAGTGCGATCTTGCGCTTCTCGAACAGGGGGATCCACGGCAGGTCTGTCGAGACCAGCTTGTCAGCCTTGGTCCAGATCGGGCCTGGGTTATCCGAAGGGAAGGCTTCGGCGGCGAGCTTGTTCAGTTCCGGATTGCTGTAGCAGATGGCATGGACATTGCCCGTGCCGCAGGGCGATGCGTCCGAATTCAGCCAGCCGCCCAGCAGCATGCGGGTGCTCGGCCCCTGCCAGTCGGGCGCGAACTGAGCGCCGAGGGATATATCCCAGCGGCTCTTAGGGTCCTGGATGTAGGCACTCCACTGCGCCGGCGGGATGGCGATCAGATTGAGCTCAATGCCTGCGGCGGCGACATCCTCCTTGACGGTGACGGCGATCGCTTCGAACTGCGCCGTCGTGCGATAGACCGCATCGAGCCTCAGTCCGTTCGGAAAGCCAGCCTTTGCAAGAAGCGCCTTGGCCTTTTCAGGATCACCCTTGTTTCCTTCGGTCGGATAGGGATCGAACGGTTCGTAGCCAAGAATTGTCGAGGTGATGATCTGCGACAACGGGACGGCCGCGACCGAGCCGCCCTGGATCTGCACCAGATGGGCACGGTTGATGGCATAGGTCAGAGCCTGGCGCACTTCCGCTTTGCGCAGTGCGTTATTGCCTTCGCCTTGTGCCTCAGGTCGGGCATTGAACGTGATGAAGTTCGCGGCGCCGCTGTTGGAAGCATACAATTGCCCCGGCTTCTCTTTCTGGAACCGACGGATCGCCGTCCGCGGCGGCACTTCCAGATAGAGCGAAAGGTCGGCCTCTCCAGCCTCGATCTTCTGGACAATAGCATCCTCGCTATTGGCAGTGAAATCGACCTCGATTTCGTCGACATAGGCCTTGCGCGCCTGATCCGTTTCCGGCTTGAAGTTCTTCGCCTTCTTCAGAACGAGCTTCTGGCCGTCCTGGTAGGACTCGACGTAATAGGGGCCGCTGGAGGGGAAGTTCTTGCGGAATTCCAGCGAGTCCGGGAAATATTTGGACGCAACCTCCGGCGGCAGCGGAGAGACGAAGTTCATCGAGAGGATGTTGAGGAAGTCGTAGTTCTTGGTGTCCGACTTGATGACCAGCGTCTGGTCGTCCGGTGCCGAAACCCCGGAAATCGCATGGCTATCGATGAAGGCCTTGGTTGCCGCGAGATCGCCGGTCGGCACCTTGGCGAACTCCTTGCAGTAATCCGCGAAGCCCGAGATCGCCAGGTTGAAGTAGTTGATCGCTGCGACCTGCTTGTTCGGATCACAGAAGCGCTTGATGTCATAGACAAAATCGCTTGCCACGATCTTGCGCTCCGTCGGGCCGGAGTAGAATACGTCGTCCTTCAGGTGGAAGGTATAGGTCTTGCCGTCGGGGCTGATGTCCCAGGATTTGGCAAGGTCGGGCACAAGCTGCGTGTCGTCCTTGATGTCGGTGGGAGAGCCTGGATAGGTCACGAGCTGGCGCGTTACCGCGCGCAGGATCTCCCAGGAATCAACGCTGTAGCCTGTGAGCGGGTCGAAGGCGTCGAGATCGGCCTGCAGGGAGGCGATCCGCAAGGTGCCGCCGAATTTCGGCTCGTCGGCCATGGTCGGAGCGCACAGTGCTGTGTAGGCCGCGAGAAGCGGAATGGCGAGCCGCTTGGCGGATCGGTAAAGGACGGTGACATACATGCGGTTTGCCTCAGCTCGATGGTTGATATGATTATTTCTATAGCTTTTATAGATTATTGAAACGGCATGGTGTTCCAGCCCCAGGGCCGGTCATAAAATAAACCGTCTAATAAATGGGCAATCGCGAAAAACAATACCACCTGAGCCGTCTGCAATGGGGCGGCGAGACATTGTCCCAGACACGCAAGTTGCGTTGAGGGGAACCGTTGGAAACCAGTCACAACGTGAAAACTGAGAACGATTTTTCTCCGCGAACGGACTTTTTAGAACAGATCGACCGCGCCAAGCGTCATCTTCCGTAGCATAAATACATAAATTCTATAGAGAATAATTGGAAACCCATCATGGTTATAAATGGACATTGGAAAAATAGAGTTTCACGCCTTCTGGGCGCCCTCCTGGGGCTGACGCTCATCTCCGGCATAGCCGTGGCCCAGGAGAGGGGCGGCACGCTCAACCTGATCGTCCAGCCGGAACCGATATCGCTGAACCCCGGCATCAACCGTCTCGGCCCGGCAACTTTCGTGGGCGACAAGATCTACGACTCGCTTCTTAGCTACTCCGCAAACGACATCAAACCCGTGCCGCGGCTTGCGGAAAGCTGGACGGTGTCCGAGGACGGCAAGATCTACACCTTCAAGCTCCGCGACGGCGTGACATGGCATGATGGTGAGCGCTTCACCTCAAAGGACGTTGCTTTCAGCATCGGCGAATTTCTTCCCGTCCAGCACGCCCGCTCGAAGGACCTGCGCGGCGAAATCGACCGGATCGAAACGCCCGACGATCTGACAGTCGTCTTCATCCTGAAGGCACCCTATCCGGGCTTCATCCGGTCGTTGAACGTCGCGATCGTTCCAGCGCACAAATATGTCGGCGTCACCGATTTCCGCAAGGCGCCGGCCAATTCCGAATTCATCGGCACGGGCCCGTTCAAGTTCGCCGAATGGAAGAAGGGCAGCAGCATCCGCCTGGTGCGCAACGACAAATACTGGGACACGGGCAAGCCCTATCTCGACGGCATCAACTTCCAGATCGTTCCGGACGCCAATTCCCGTGCCATTGCCTTCGAGACCGGACAGGTCGATGTGCTGCGCTCCGGCGACGTCGAAAACTTCGACATTCCAAGACTGGCAGCGCTTGAGGGCGTGAAGACCAGCGAGGCCGGCTGGGAATTCCTGCAGCCGATCGGCTATGTCCATCTCAACAACCGCAACAAGATTCTTGCCGATCAGAAGGTCCGGCAGGCAATCGTCCAGGCGATTGATCGCGATTTCATCATCAACACGATTTTCGCCGGCTACGGCAAGCCGATCAGCGGTCCCTTCTCGCGCTATTCCGCCTACAAGGACACCAGCGTCGAGACGGTCTATCCCTATGACCCGGCGAAGGCCGCAACCCTGCTCGACGAGGCCGGCTACAAGGTTGGCGCTGATGGTACACGGTTCACGGTGACCTTGGTTCCCCTGCCCTATGGCGAACTCTGGTCGCGACAGGCGGAGTACCTGCGCGAGGCGCTCGGCGCCGTCGGTATCAAGGTCGAGATCGCCTCGGTCGACGTCGCCGGCTGGTTCAAGCGGCTGACCACATTCGACTACGACATCGCGCAGAACTTCGTCTACACGACTGCCGATCCCGGCATCGGCATCTCCTACGGCTACAGGACCGTGAAGGGCGACAATGCCGGCAGCACCGGCGGCAACATCAACGGCTATTCCAATCCGGAAATCGATGCGCTTCTCGACAAGGGCGCCCATGAGCCAGACGACGCCAAGCGCAAGCTGATCTACTCAAAGGTCCAGCAAATCCTCTCGCGTGATGTACCGATGGTCTGGACCCACGACATCGTCTTCCCGACGCTCTACCGCGACAAGGTCCAGGACCTGATCACGACAGCGCTCGGCACCGATGACAACTTCGCCCCGGTCTGGCTGAAGAAATGAGCCGGATGCCCCAGCAGCAGAGCCACGCGACGGCCTTTATCGGGGCCGTCGCGCTGAAGATCGTCAAAGCGGTGCTGACCTTGCTGGCGACGGTGATCCTGAGCTTCGTGCTGCTGCGGCTCGCACCGGGCGACCCGGCTCTGATCCTGGCCGGCGACCAGGGCGGAAGCGATCCGGCATTCGTCGAGGAACTGCGGCGCCATCTCGGCCTTGACGGTCCCGTCTATCTCCAGCTCTGGCATTATCTGCGGAGCGTCGCGACCTTTGACTTCGGCATTTCCTACCGCGACCAGCGGCCGGTTCTCGATATCGTGCTGGAAAAGGTGCCTGCCACACTTCTCCTGACGATCTCGGCCTTCCTGTTCTCCGTCATCCTCGGCGTGATGCTGGGGGCTCTTTCGGCGCGCCGTCCCGGATCGCTGGTCGATAGCGCGATCACCATGCTCTCCGTCGCCTTCTTTGCCATGCCGATGTTCTGGGTCGGGCTGATGTTCATCATCATCTTCTCGGTCAAGCTCGGCTGGCTGCCGTCCTATGGCATGGAAACCGCGGCCGCGGCCGCCGAAGGCGGCTGGAAGGCTTTGGGTGATAGGCTTGCCCATATGGTGCTGCCTGTCCTGACGCTCGGACTCTTCTACATGTCGATCCACGCGCGGGTCAGCCGCACGGCATTTCTGCAGATTTCCGCCATGGACTTCATCCGCACCGCCCGCGCCAAGGGCCTGTCGCCATGGCGGATCTGGCGCGACCATCTGCTGCGCAACGCGTTGCTGCCGACCATCACCGTCGCCGCCCTGCAGGCCGGTCATCTGATCGGCGGGTCGATCCTGGTGGAAACGGTATTTGCCTGGCCGGGCATCGGTCGTCTCGCCTTCAACGCGCTGGCCAGCCGCGACTATAATGTACTGCTCGCCGTCTTCATCCTCTCGTCCCTCGGCGTCATCATCACCAACCTGGTCGCCGAGGCGGCCTACCGGTTGATAGACCCGCGCCTCGAACGGGAGGGGGCAGCATGAGGTCCCGTTCGCGCCATCCGCTGCTGACACCACCCGCCCTGTTCGGCTTCGCCGTACTGGCGGCTCTGCTTGGCTGCGTCACCTTCGCCGACCTGCTCTATCCCGGCAATCCTTGGCGGATGGTGGCGCGCCCCAATCTGCCGCCGCTCTCGCCCGGCTTTCCGGCAGGAACGGACATGCTCGGCCGCGATCTGGCCGCGGGCCTCGTTCACGGCAGCCGGGCAACACTTGCCGTGGCCTTCAGCGTCGTCGCGTTCGCGGTGAGTTTCGGAACCGCCATGGGGCTGGCCGCCGGTTATCTCGGCGAAACCGTCGATGAAATCATCGTGCGCATCACCGAATTCTTCCAGACGATTCCCGGTTTCCTGCTGACGATCATGATCGTCGCCATTCTGTCGCCGACGCGCTGGACGATCATTCTTGCGATCACGCTGATTTCGTGGCCGCCGATTGTCCGTGTCGTTCGCGCCGAGGTCCTGTCGCTTCGCCGGAGGGACTGGGTGCGCGCGGCACGGGTGAGCGGGCTTTCCCATGCCCGCATCGCAATCCTGCATGTGCTGCCGAATGTCTTTCCGCACATCGTGGTGCAAGCCTCACTGCTTCTGGCGGGTGCCATCATGATCGAATCCGGAATCAGTTTCCTCGGCCTCGGCAATCGAGACGCGGTGTCGTGGGGCTTCCTGCTGGGATCGGGACGCACTGCGTTCAACGTCAACTGGTGGCTCTCGACGCTTCCTGGCCTCGCCATCTTCCTCACGGTGCTTGCCTTCAACCTCGTCGGCGACGGGGTGGAACGTTGGCTCGATCCGAAACGGGGCGGGAGGGCAGGATCATGACGCAGCCGGCACACAAGTCCACCCCGCTCGTATCGATCGAAGACCTCGACATCACCCTGCCTAAGGGCAGCGACCGGGCGCTTGCTGTCTCCAGCGCAACGGTCTCGATCGAGCGTGGCGAAGTGCTCTGCATCGTCGGTGAAAGCGGCTCGGGCAAATCCGTGCTCGCATCCGCCATCGCCGGACTTTTGCCGGGTGACGCGCTGCGGGTCACCAAGGGCCGGCTGTCTTTTGCCGGGCAAGACGTGCTGTCTCTGAACGAAGCCCAGCTTCGAAAGCTGCGCGGCGCCAAGATCGGTTACATTTTTCAGGAGCCGATGACGGCACTAAACCCGCTTCTGACAGTGGGCCGCCAGATCGCCGAAGCGCTCGAGGCACATGGCCACGCCGCGTCGCCGGGAAAAGTGTCCGAATTGCTATCAGCCATGCAACTGCCCGAGCCGGACACGATCGGCCGGCGCTATCCGCACGAACTGTCCGGCGGACAGCGGCAGCGCGTTGCCATCGCCATAGCCATCGCCTGCGGTCCGGAGTTGCTGATCGCCGACGAACCGACCACGGCCCTCGATGTGACGACCCAGGCGGAAATCCTGAAGCTGATCCTCGATCTGCGCATCAGTCGCGGGCTGACAGTGTTGTTCATCACCCACGATTTCGGCGTCGTCCGGGAGATCGCCGACCGGGTCGTCGTGATGCAGAATGGCGAGATCGTGGAAGCCGGGGATGCGGGCACCTTGCTTGACGCCCCGCAGCATCCCTATACGCGGCGGCTCCTGGCCGCGGTCCCGCGTCTCGATTCGACCAGGCGGCCGCCAGACGGCACCCGTCCAGTTCTTCTCGAGCTCGAAGGCATCCGCAAGACCCACGCCGCCCGCCGCAGGCTTTTCGGAGCAGCCGGCCGATCGGTAGCCGCTCTTGATGGTGTTGACCTCGTTCTTCGCGAAGGCGAGACGCTTGCACTGGTCGGAGAAAGCGGTTCTGGAAAATCGACGCTTGGACAGGTGATTGCCGGCTTGCTCGAGCGGGACGATGGGCGCTTTCAGCTGCTGGGCGACAAGATCCAGCGGGCAGGCGACCTTTTTGCACCTGCGCGGCGACCTGCGGTACAGATGGTTTTCCAGGATCCGCAATCCTCTCTCAACCCGAGACACAGCATTCGCCGCATCCTCACCGAGCCTGTGCTTCAGTCAGGCCTCGGCAAGACAGAGGCGGAAGCGCGGATGATGAGGCTTCTTGCCCGCGTCGGTCTCGACGCTTCGGCAGCGGATCGAAAGCCGCACGCATTCTCGGGAGGCCAGCGCCAGCGCATTGGCCTTGCCCGCGCGCTGATGCTGCAGCCGAAACTGCTGATCGCCGACGAGCCGGTTTCAGCCCTCGACGTATCGGTTCAGGCGCAGGTGCTGGATCTCCTCGCCGAACTCCAGCGCGATCTCGGGCTCGCCATGCTGTTCATCACCCATGATCTGCGGGTTGCAGCAAACGTCGCGGACAGAATTGCGGTCATGCAGCACGGCAGGATCGTCGAGGAAGGCGCAGCGGCCGACATTCTACACCAGCCGCAATCTGCCTACGCTCGGGCCCTGCTCGCCGCCATACCGGGGCGGGTTCATGAGGTTGGCGTCACACATCCAAAATCTCTTCAGCGAGGAATAGCATGATCTCTGTCCCCCCAGCCGTCACCGATGGAAAAGATCCGGCATGAGCGGCAATATCCATCTTCACTGGTATCTGCCCACCAATGGCGACAGCCGGGGACTGACCGGCTCGGGAAACGATAGCCATCTCGTGGAATTTTCCGGTGGCTTCCGCGCCCCGACGCTCGCTTATCTCAGCGAAGTGGCCCGTGCCGCCGAGGCACAAAAGTTTCATGCCGTTCTGACGCCAACCGGCACCTGGTGCGAAGATGCCTGGATTGCCACCGCCGCACTTTCCCGCGAAACGGAGCGACTGAAGTTCCTGGTCGCCTTCAGGCCCGGACTCATTTCGCCAACGCTCGTCGCCCACCAGGCGGCAACCTTCCAGCGCATGACCGGGGGACGGCTGCTCCTCAATGTCGTCACGGGGGGTGATCGCTTCGAGCAGGCGCGCTTCGGCGACCATTTGGATCATGACGCCCGCTATGAAAGAACGGGAGAATTCCTCGCCGTGGTGCGTGGGGTCACGTCCGCATCTGCGGATCAGCCTTTCTCGTTCAAGGGCAAGCATTACGACATCCGCGAAGCCAGCATCGGTGCCAGTCCGTATGGCCTGCCGCAGATCTTCTTTGGCGGCGCGAGCCCCGCGGCCCAGGAGGTGGCGGCCGCGCAGGCGGACGTCTACCTCGTCTGGGGGCGCCCGCCCGCCATCGAGGCCGAAAACATAGCCGCTCTGAAAGCGCGGGCAGCTGCCCGAGGTCGCTCGTTGCGCTTCGGCGTCCGCCTGCATGTCATTTCCCGCGACACGGAGGACGAAGCCTGGGCCACGGCCGACAAGCTTCTGTCCTGGCTTTCGCCGGAGCATGTTCGCAAGGCCCAGGAACTCCTCGCAAAATCCGAATCGATAGCCCAGAGCCAAATGTCCTCACTCCATCGGGGTCGCGAAGGCGTGCCCGCTTCGGCCCGCGAACTGGAAATCCATCCTGGCCTGTGGGCCGGTTATGGCTTGGTGCGCGGGGGAGCGGGTACGGCGCTTGTCGGAAGCCACAAACAGGTCGCCGACCTCATCGAGGCCTATCATCGCGTCGGTTTCGATCACTTCATTCTCTCCGGCCAGCCCCATGTCGAGGAGGCCTGGCATTTCGGCGAGGGCGCCGCCGCGCTGCTTAGGACGCGGGGCCTTCTCGCTCCGGTCTCACCGCAGTTCTGAGGAGCGGCCTATGCCGTCGCATCCCGGAATTTTCCTTGGCGCTGAACATTGATCCACCGAAAGCCGCAACATGACATTAGACAACGCTCGCATTGACATCCGCACGCTGAAGGGTGACGGCGATCGCCGGAAGGCCTTTGCGCTGTTTCGCCAGGCTCTGCTGGGAATAGGTGATTTGGGTCGTAGCAGCCCTGAAACCGAAGCCCGCTATCTGGCAGGGGGCAAGCCGTTGGGTGGCTTCGAGGGCGATGATCTGCGAGGGGTGGTCAACGGCTACGATTCGTCGATCGTCCTGCCCGGTGGCGGACGCGTCAAACACCTTTCCGTTACCCATGTCGGCGTCGCTCCGGACGCGACACGCCGCGGGATCGCGCGACAGCTCCTGACAGAGCAGCTTCGTCGCGCCCGTGCGGACGGCTATGTAGTCGCAGGTTTAAGGGCATCGGATGCCCGCATCTATGGCCGCCACGGCTATGGCGTTGCCTCCTGGTCGGTCCAGCACGAACTCGATCTGAGCCGCGCCGCACTTGCAGTCTCCCCGCCACGCGAAGGCCTCCGCATCGTCGATGTTCGCGACAGCTTCCCCCTGTTCAGGCAAATCGCTGAAGCCGACCCGGCGCCACGACCCGCAACACTGTCGCGCTGGGACAGCTGGCGGGCCATCCAGGAGTACCGTACCATCCATGGCCCAACGCCCCATCACGCCGTCGTCGTCGGACCCGAAGGCAATGAGCGCGGCTTCTTGCGGTTCCATGTCGAAAGTGCGGACAACTGGTTCACGTCGCCGCGTCGCAGTGTCGTCATCGACGACCTTGTCGCCCACGACAACGAAGCCTGGCAATGCCTCATTGGCTATCTCTTCAGGCAGGACATTCTGCACCGGGCCGTCTTTCCGTCCCGGCCCGTGGATGATCCGTTGCCGCTCCTCCTGCACAATCCGCGGACCCTGGAAATATCCGGCCAGCGCGACGAAAGCTGGGTACGGCCCCTCAACCTTGAAGCCCTACTTGTCGCCCGCTCCTATGGCGGCTCGCGCCAGATCGCGATTGCGGTCGAGGATGAGGTATTCCCTGACAATCGCGGCGTCTGGTCCCT
Organism: Rhizobium sp. CG5; assembly: GCF_023701945.1. Classification (GTDB taxonomy): domain Bacteria; phylum Pseudomonadota; class Alphaproteobacteria; order Rhizobiales; family Rhizobiaceae; genus Allorhizobium. The sequence continues at coordinate 70,685 of NZ_JABAEF010000009.1, read as the reverse complement.
CGGACCACAGGGTGCGGAACGCAGCAACAGCAAGCCGGAGGCTCACGTCGCGATCGCAGAGCTGACCACACTGATCTTTGGCGCACAATCGGCAGCAAATCTTCATGCGGCAGGGCGCATCAAGACAGCCTCCGCGGACGTGACGGAGCAACTTGACCGCCTTTTTGCCACCAGTTGCCGGCCGCATTCAGGCATATCGTTCTAACAACCATGCACATCACTGTTCGCGAGCCGTTTAATTTTGCGGCGGATGTATTGTGCGACCTCGCGACAAGGCGCTCAATCGAAAATTGCAGCGCAATGGCGGCCGAACTGAACGGATTTCTACGGCACTACCGGGGTAACCGTGAGATCGACACCTTTTTCCTCTCGTGAGATTCGCCTCAACCCGGATGGCGGTGGATTGGGTCCACCCAGTAGACCTGCTCGGGGTTCTCCACCGGATCAATATCCGTGATGTTGACGACGACCGCCTCGTTGTCGGAGCGGACCAGGACGCATTCCAGCACATTGTCGGGATCGGCGTTGATTTCCTGATGCGGCACATACGGCGGCACGAAGATGAAATCTCCAGGACCTGCCTCGGCGACGAATTCCAGGCGATCGCCCCAGCGCATGCGCGCCTTGCCGCGGATGACGAAGATTACGCTTTCAAGTTCGCCGTGATGATGAACGCCGGTCTTGGCATTGGGCTCGATCGCCACCGTGCCGGCCCAGATCTTCTGGGCCCCGACACGAGCATGGTTGATGGCCGCCTGGCGCAGCATGCCGGGCGTCTGGGCCGTGTTGGGATCGAGTTGGTCGCCTTTGATCACACGAATACCGTCGTGCTTCCAGCGTGGTTCATTGGAATGCTCATGGCTATGATCATGATCATGGTCATGGGGATGATGGTGGTCGGTCACGATAGTCTCCACTTCTGCAGGCTCAGGCGGCCGCGCGCGATTCAAGATCGCGAACCGCGGCCACGACATCCGTCGGCTCCGTCCGCACCAGCCAATCCGGGCTGACATCGGCAAATCGGACCACGGCGCTCTGGTCGATGACGACGACCGCCGGCATGGGCAGTTCCCAGGTTCCGGTGCCCGTGACCTCGCCGATGGAACTGCCGCTTTGCAGCGACTGCCGGCGCGACGGCTCATCGAAAGCGTAGACGATACCGAAGCGATGGGCGAGCACATTGTCGGCGTCCGTAGCGATCTTGAAGGACAGCGTGTGGCGATCCTTGATGTCCCGAAGTTTCTCCGGCACCTGCGGGCTGACGCCGACCAGCGTCGCGCCAAGCCTTGCGAGTTCAGGCGCCAAAGACTGGTTGTAATAAGGCAGCGCGATATTGCAGGCAGGGCAGCCGGCAAAGCGGAAGAAAACGAGCACCAGCGGTCCGCGCTGCAGCAGATCATCCAGGGTCTGCGGGCCCTCGTCCACCTCGGTCAAGGTGAAGGGCTCCAAGCTGTCTCCTGCCTTGACGAAGCGCGTGCGATCGGCGGTCTCGACCAGCAGGCGACGCTGATCGACATTCACCTTCAGCTTTTCGGCCGGCATGCTGGCCGCGCGTTTCTCCTGAAAGTCAGAAAGCGCCTGATTGAGGGACGGTTCCGAGGCCATGATCTGTTTCCTTTAGGGGCGTTTCGTAGCGGCGCTCTGATCATATGTTGCCGAGCTCGGCGCAAACGAGGGATGTTTTTTGATAATTCGCAAGAGAAGGGGCAGGATTTTCTAAATTGCTACCCAAGATCACAAGTTCGATCTCTTTTATATATATTGTCCATAGATATTATCAATTAAAGAGATGTCGAGGCTGCGGGCATAATTGCCGCTCAATCGATATCGGCGACGTCGATCTCTGGAGATCCCAGCCTATGACCGTGACACCGCTCCGTACCTTGGCGGAAAGACCGTTGAGCCGAACGCTGGACGTCGCTCGTGATCTGTCTCTGGCCTTCGCCGGAACTGCCGGACAATACGACGAGAGTGCGACATTTCCGCATGAAAACTTAAGGCTGGTGCACGTTGCGGGCCTTTCGGCACTTACGGCTCCATCGGAGCTTGGCGGACATGGCGCGAGCCTTGGCGACACCGCGGAGGTCATTCGCCTCATCGCGAGGGGCGAACCCTCCACTGCCTTGATCCTCATCATGCAGTACATCAATCTTGCCACCCTTCCCGCAAGCCGCTGGCCCGCCCATCTCGTTCGCCAAGTCATCGCCGACGCGGTTGAGAAGGGTGCGCTGATCAACGCGCTGCGTGTCGAGCCCGAACTCGGAACGCCGATACGCGGCGGTCTGCCGGCGACGACCGCCCGGCGCGTGGACGGTGGCTGGTCGATCAGCGGCCGCAAGATCTATTCGACCGGCGTCGAGGGTCTGACCTGGGCTATCGTCTGGGCCCGGACCGACGAGGAAAACGTGCGGCTCGGCGGTTTTCTGGTTCCCGTCAATTCGCCAGGCTTTCGCATCGAGAAAACCTGGAACCCGCTGGGCATGCGTGCCACGGGCAGCCACGACGTGGTTTTGCAAGAGGTCTTCGTCCCAACCGATCACGCCGTCGATATCCGGCCGCCATCCGAATGGGACGCAAGGGGCGAAGGCCAGGCGGCATGGTTTGGCATGCTACCCGGTGCGCTCTACACCGGCGTTGCGGAAGCCGCGCGCGACTGGCTGGTCGGCTTCTTGCAGAACAGAGTGCCAAGCAATCTTGGCCAGCCCCTGTCCACGGTACCGCGCATCCAGCAGGCCGTTGGCGAAATCGAGGAACTGCTGGCGGTCAACCGGCGCCTGATCGCTTCGGCGGCGCGCGATATCGACGAGGGCCGCGGCGTGAGCCAATCGGAATCCGGCTTGATCAAGGTCGTCACCACGGAAAATGCCATTCTCGCTGTCGAGAAGGCCCTGAAGCTGACGGGCAATCACGGCATTTCCCGCAACAACCCGCTCGAGCGCCATCATCGCGACGTGCTGTGCGGCCGCATTCACAGTCCCCAGGAAGACACCGTTCGAACAGGGGCAGGCAGACTTGCCCTCGGGCTCTAGCCCTCTGATCAGGAGAGAGACAATGCCAGTCGAAATCATCGGATATATCGGCAATCACAACGCTTCCGAGACGATACCGGCCGCAAGCCCGGTCATCAATGCGGAGCATATCGCGGCGGCGGCGGCGATCCATGAAAACGGCGGTTTCGACCGCGTGCTTTTCGCGTTCCATTCCACGTCGCCGGAAAGCATCCTCATTGCCCAGCACGTGGCGGCGCGTACCCGCAAGCTGAAGCTGATGATTGCGCACCGACCCGGTTTCACGGCGCCGACACTGGCGGCACGGCAACTCGCCACGCTCGATCATCTCAGCAACGGCCGGGTATCCGTGCATATCATCACCGGCGGTGACGACCGGGAACTGGCCCAGGACGGGGATCACCTGACCAAGGACGAGCGCTACGCCCGCACCAGCGAGTATCTCGACATCGTTCGCCAGGAATGGACCAGTGAGAAGCCGTTCGACTATGATGGCACCTATTACCATGTGAACGGCGGTTTCTCCAATGTGAAGCCGCTCAATTCCGAGGGGATCCCGATCTATTTCGGCGGGTCTTCCGAGGCCGCACTGACGATTGCCGGGAAGCATGCCGATATCTACGCGCTCTGGGGAGAGACCCATGCGCAGGTGGCGGAAACCATCCACCGCGTACGCCAAGCGGCAGCGCCCTATGGCCGCTCCCCGCGCTTCAGCCTGTCGCTGCGGCCGATCCTTGCCGAAACCGAGGAGGAGGCCTGGGCCAAGGCTGCCCGACTTCTCGAAAGGGCGAAAACCCTGCGCGCAACGGCGTCGGGCGAACGGCTGATCAACATCCATGCGAAAGCCGGCGATCACCAGCCGCCGAACGAAGGCTCGCGCCGGCTGCTGGCCGCTGCGGCTCAAGGCGCACGGCTCGACAAGCGGCTGTGGACCGAGATGGCGGCGCTGACCGGGGCAAGCGGCAATTCCACCTCGCTGGTGGGCACGCCGGACCAGGTGGCCGAGGCACTGCTGGACTATTACGACCTTGGCATCACCACCTTCCTTATCCGCGGCTTCGATCCGCTGGAGGATGCCTTCCAGTACGGGCGTGATCTGATCCCGCGTCTGAGGGCTCTAGTGGCAGCCCGCGATGCCGGCACCATCGGCGTGCAGGCAGCAGAATAACTTTTCGTCTTTTCTCAAACGCCGCGATGGCAGGAGGCTTCCGACATGAGCAGCCAAGTTAACAGCCTGATTTCCCGCAATAGCTTCGATCGCCGTTCGTTTCTGAGAACCGCCGGCGCGCTGGGCATCGCCGCGCCGCTGGGGGCATTTTCCGCCGGCAGCCTTCTGGCGCAGACGGCCGCGCCCGTCGGCGAGCTGAAGAAGATCAAGTTCGCCACCAATGCTTCGGCCATCTGCCTGGCCCCCGTTTTCGTCGCGCAGGACCACGGCATCTTCAGGAAATACGGCCTGGACGTCGAACTCGTCAATTTCGGTGCGTCGACCGAAGCGCTGCTGGAAGCCATCGCGACGGGCAAGGCCGATGGCGGCGTGGGCATGGCGCTGCGCTGGCTGAAAGCGTTGGAACAGGGTTTTGACGTCAAGATTACCGCCGGTACCCACGGCGGATGCTCGCGCCTAGTTGCATTGAAGGAGACCGGCATCACGACGCTATCGCAGCTCAAGGGCAAGACCATCGGGATCTCCGACCTCGCCAGCCCCGGCAAGAACTTCTTCTCGATCCTCCTGCACAAGGAAGGCCTGGATCCGGTCGCTGACGTCGAATGGCGCCAGTATCCCGGCGAATTGCTGCAGCTGGCTGCCGACAAGGGTGAAGTCCATGCCATCGCCGATGGCGATCCCAAGGCCTATTTCTGGCTGCAGGACCCCAAATATATCCAGATCGCTTCCAATCTCGACCACGGTTTCGAAAACCGCGTCTGCTGCATCGTCGGCCTGCGCGGCAGCCTGATCCGCGACGACCAGCCAACGGCCGCCGCCTTGACCCGCGCCCTGCTGGAGGCCCAGGACTGGACCGTGGCCAAGCCGGAAGACGCCGCCAGGGCCTTCCTTCCGAACGCACCGAAGGACAAATCGATCGAAGATCTGGTCGGTGTTCTGCTGGCACAGACGCATAACCACAATCCCACAGGCGCCGACCTGCGCCAGGAAATCGCGCTCTATGCCCAGGAGCTGCGCGACGTGCAGGTGTTCAAGAACTCGACGGATCCGACCCAGTTTGCCGATCGGGTCTATGCCGACGTGCTCTCGGCCTGACGGGAGGCACGACCATGGCCTCCGTTGACCCGACCCTCTCCGACGGCGCGCTTGGCGAAAGCGCGTCCGTTCGCCCGGCAGCCTCATTGTGGTGGACCGGCCTTGCGGCCGGCCTCGCCTGGGTTGCCACCGCAGCGCTCATCGAGCTGTGGCCGGAGATCATTCCACAACCCTATGGCCGGGAGCTGGCCGTGGGTGCGCTGGTGATCGCCCTGCTTCTGTTCGTCGTCGCCGCAACGGGCCGATTGGGTGGCAAGTTCTCCTTGGTCGTCCGCTATTATGGGCCATGGTTCCTGGCCGCGGCCGCAATCGTCGCAGGCTGGGAAATCGTCACCGCCAAGACGGGCCTGCTGCCCGTGCCGTTCTTCTCCTCGCCGCAGAGCATTCTCGAAGTCTTCTTCGACGATTGGAGCCGGCTCGGCACCAGCGTGTTCTATTCCGTCCTGCTGCTGGCCAAGGGCTATTTCTTCGGCGCGCTCGCAGGCTTCCTGACCGGCGTGACCATCGGCTGGTCGCGTGCGGCCAGCTACTGGGTGCATCCGGTGCTGCGGCTGATCGGGCCACTGCCGGCCACGGCCTGGCTGCCGCTCGCCTTCTTCATCTTTCCGACCAGCGGTTCGGCCAGCGTCTTCCTGATCGCGCTGGCCACGGCCTTCCCGGTGATCATTCTCACCTGGTCGGGCATCGCCAGCGTCAATCGCGACTATTACGACATTGCCCGTACGCTCGGTGCCAAGCCGCTGTTCCTGATCTTCAAGGTTGCGATCCCCGCCGCACTTCCCCATGTCTTCGTCGGACTTTTCATGGGCCTCGGCACCTCGTTTGCCGTTCTGGTTGTGGCCGAGATGCTGGGCGTCAAGGCGGGCCTCGGCTGGTACCTGCAATGGGCTCAGGGCTGGGCGGCTTACGCCAATATGTATGCGGCGCTGCTGGTCATGGCGCTGATGTGCTCGACGTTGATCACCATCCTCTTCCGCGTCCGCGATTGGTCGCTGTCCTGGCAGAAAGGCCTTGTCCGATGGTAGCTCTCGAAACTGTGGCGGCGGATCTTGCCCCCGCCGGCCAGCAGATCGACATCCGCGGCGTCTCGCATCGGTTCGAACTGGAAGGCGCACCGCTGCCGGTGCTGGACGATGTGAACTTCTCGGTCGAGCCAGGATCCTTCGTGGCTCTGCTTGGACCGTCCGGATGCGGGAAATCGACACTACTCCGGCTTCTGGCCGGGCTGGACCATCCGACAAAGGGCACGCTCAGCGTCGATGGGACCGAGATCGGCGAGCCCGATCCCTCCCGCATCCTGGTATTCCAGGATCCGACGCTGTTTCCATGGCGCACCGTCTGGAACAATGTGGCGCTGGGACTGGAGGCGCAGGGCGTGCTGAAGCGGTCGCGCCAGCGCGTCGACAACGCCATCGAGCTGGTGGGACTGCAGGGCTTCGACAAGGCCTATCCGCACCAACTGTCCGGCGGCATGTCGCAGCGTGTCGCTCTGGCCCGCGCGCTGGTCAACGAGCCGCGCCTGCTGCTGCTGGACGAACCGCTGGGCAAGCTCGACTCCCTGACCCGCCTGACGATGCAGACCGAACTCGTCAGCCTCTGGCAGCGGGCCGGACTGACGGCAATCCTCGTCACCCACGATGTCGAGGAGGCGCTGTTCCTGTCGCAGCGCGTTCTCATCTTCGGGCCGCGCCCGGCGCGCATCGTTGCCGATATCAAGGTCGATCTTCCCTATCCCCGTCACCGTGGCGATCCGCGGCTGGCCGAACTGAGGCGCGAAGCCCTCGGCCACCTCGGTCTGGCCTCAACCTGGTAAGAAAGTTGCAGACATGAAAGCCTTCAAGAGTTCAACATTCATCGCTGTCGCAATCATGGCCGTTGCAAGCGCGGCACAGGCCCATGTGACGCTGGAAAACAAGGATGTGGCGCCGGGCGCCACGGTGAAATTCGTGCTGCGGCTGCCCCATGGCTGCTCCGGCTCGGCAACAACTGGCCTGCGCATCGCCATTCCCGAGCAACTGACATCGGTCAAGCCGCAGCCAAAGCCGGGCTGGAACCTTTCCATCGCCACGGACGAGCTGCACAAGGCTTCCGCCGAGACGGCCCACGCCCATGGCGGCGCAGCACAGGTCAAGGAAGTGTCCTGGACCGGCGGCAAGCTGGAGGACGCCTATTACGACGAGTTCGTATTCCGGGCGACGGTGAGCAAGACGGCCACGGACCGCATCTTCGTTCCGATCGTGCAGGAATGCGAAAGCGGCACCGATCGCTGGATCGAGATACCGGCTGCCGGCGCCTCTTCCGACGATCTCAAGTACCCGGCTCCGTCCGTCCGCGTTCAACCCTGACCGTGGCACGCCCGGCCAGATGGGCCGCAATGGCGCTTGTTGCCGCGCTGCTGTCTCTGGCATGTGTCGGCGCGGCGTTTGCCCATGCGAGTTTGATTGCCTCCGAGCCGAGCGACGGGGCAGTCGAGGACATGCCTCCCAGGGCGGTGACGTTGCACTTCTCGGAGCCCGTCCGGCCGTTGGTCGCCAGGCTTACCCGTCCGGCGGGACGCACCGATCTCCTCAGGGATATCGGCGAGAAGGGCAACGCCATCCTGTTGACCCTCCCCGCCGATCTGGAGCAGGGAACATACATCCTGTCCTGGAGGGTGGCGTCGTCCGATGGTCACCCGATCGGTGGCGGCCTGGTTTTCTCCGTGGGAGCACCAAGCGCCGTCGCACCCGTCACCGTCCAACAGGCCGATATCGTCGTCAGATCGGGGCTTTGGGCTTCGCGCTTGATATTTCTGCTGTCTCTGGTGCTTGGCGTCGGCGGTACCGTGTTTACCATCCTGCTTGGGCGTGGAACCAGATTGATCGATGATCGCGTGACCATCACGCTGACGATTGCCGGCCTGCTGGCGACACCTATCCTGATCGGCTTCCAGGGTTTGGATGTGCTGGGCGAGCCGGTCTTTGCCTTGCTCCAGGCCACGACCTGGAGCGCGGGACTGTTTGCCACCAGCTTTGGCCATGCTGCCCTGCTCGGCGCGACGGCCGTAATTCTCGCCTATGCCGCCCGGTCGATACAGGGCGGGAGGACGGCCAAGGTGCTGGCCTCTGTCGCCCTGCTGGTCGTCGGGGTGGCGGCCGCCAGCGCGGGCCACGCCGCGACCGCATCGCCCGTGACGCTCACCAAGCCGGCGCTCTTCCTGCATGTGGTCACCGCCACGCTGTGGATCGGGGCGCTGATCCCGTTGGGCCGGCTTCTTCTGCGGGGAGGCAATGATGCCGACTTTGCCCTGAAGCGGTTTTCGACCGGCATTCCGGCCGTCATCGGAATACTGGTGCTGTCCGGTATCGTGCTGGCCGTGGTACAATTGCAAAGCTTCGCGGCGCTGTGGACAACCGCCTATGGCCTGGTCCTGGTGGCCAAGCTTGTCCTTGTTGCCGGCCTGCTGGCGCTTGGGGCGTTCAACCGTTTCTGGCTGACCGGGCCGGTCCTTGCAGGAAGCGCTTCCGCCGCGCGGCACCTGAGACGCAGCATTGTCGTGGAGGTCGTTCTCGGCTGTCTTGTCCTCGGGGTGCTAGGTCTCTGGCGTTTTACGCCACCGCCCCGCTCCCTTGCCGCAGCGACTGCCCAGTCGCAGGAGATCAGGTCCACCAAGGATGGTCTGACAGCCATCCTGACGCTGACCCCTGCCGTTCCAGGTCCTGCCGTGGTGGAGATCCGCGATCTCCAGCTGGACGGCAAGCCGGTCGATCCCCTCTCGGTCGAAATCGAACTCGGCAAACCTTCCTATGGCATCGGCCCGTTCACCCAGCCGGCCCGCAGGATCGACGATCAGCGGTTTCGCGCCGAAGGATTCGTGCTTCCGCTGGATGGTTTCTGGGTGGTGCGAGCAACCGTTCTGGTGACCGAATTCCGATCGATCACGCTGACCGATATTTTCGACGTGACGCCACGGGTCCGCTAGGCGGTGCCTGCGGAGACGTTGAAACCGGAATTCCATTCTCCTCAAACTTGATAAATTGCAATATAATGTCTATTACATAGATTTTATATACAATAAGCTTTTCTCATGTTGGTCTGGCAACACGGGAGAGCGGTATGTCGGCAAAACGTCAATTGAAGCTGGGGTTCATGCTGCATGGTGTCGGTATGGGATGGGGCGATTGGCGCCATCCCGACGCCGATCCGACAGCGAGCACAAACTTCGCCTATTACAAGAAGCAGGCGCAGCTGGCAGAAGCCGCCAAGTTCGACTTCCTGTTTGTTGCCGACAGCGTCTTCATCACCGCGAAGTCCAGTCCGCACTATCTCAACCGTTTCGAGCCGCTGACCATTCTCTCGGCGCTTGCCGGCGCTACATCGCATATAGGCCTCGTCGCAACGCTCACCACCAGCTACACCGAACCTTTCAACGTCGCTCGCCAGTTTGCCTCGCTCGACCACATCAGCGGCGGCCGCGCCGGCTGGAACGTGGTGACCTCCTGGCTTGAAGGCAGCGCCGAAAACTACAGCAAGTCGAAGCATCTGGCCCATGACACGCGCTATCGCCAGGCCGCAGAATATCTGGATGTCGTGCAGGGTCTCTGGGACTCATGGGAAGACGACGCCCTGGTGCATGACAAGCAGAGCGGCGTATTTTTCGATCCCGCCAAGCTGCACACGCTGAACCACAAGGGCGAGTTCTTCCAGGTCAAGGGACCGTTGAACATCGCCCGTTCGCGCCAGGGCCAGCCGGTGATTTTCCAGGCCGGCGCTTCCGAAGACGGCAAGAACTTCGCTGCCCGTCGTTCCGATGCGATCTTCGTGCATCACGAGAATATCGAGGAAGGCAAGACCTACTACAACGACATCAAGACCCGCGCGGCGGCCTCCGGCAGGGATCCGGACCATCTGTTCATCCTGCCGGGTGTCCGCCCCGTGATCGGCTCCACCGAGGAGGAGGTTGAGCGCAAGTATCAGGAATTCGCCGGTCTCACCTCCATTGAGAACGCCCTGTCGATGCTCGGCCGGCCGTTCAACGACTATGACTTTCTGCAGCACGATCTCGATGCGCCATTCCCCGACGTGGCGGCACAGGGCGCCAACAGCAACCAGAGCACGTCGGGCAAAATCATCGCCGCCGCCCTCGCCGAGAACCTGACGCTTCGCCAGACGGCGTTGCGCTTTGCCACGCCGCGCACGGATTTCGTCGGCACGCCCGAGCAAGTTGCCGACGCCTTTCAGCGTTGGCTTGAAGAGCGGGGTTCGGACGGCTTCGTCGTCAATGTCTCCTTGCCGAAGGAGCTTGAGGTGTTTGTCGAGACCGTCGTGCCAATCCTGCAGAAACGCGGTGTGTACCGGACGGAATACGAGGGCGAGACCTTCCGCGAAAACCTCGGCATTCCCGCACCCGCCAATCGCCACGCCCGCCAACCCGTCGCCGACGCGGCGGAATGACGCCTCCCATCGCCATCTGATCCCGAACTCCTTGAAAGCTGCAACCATGACAAACATCTCCAGACGCCTGTTCAACACCGCACTTGGTGGTCTCGTCACCGCCTTTTCGTTCGGTGCATTTTTCCCGGTCTATGCCGCCGAAGACCTTAGCAAAGTCACGCTGCGTGTCGGCGACCAGACAGGCGCAACGCGCGCCAAGCTGGAGGCTGCCGGCCTGCTGAAGGACGTGCCATACCAGATCGAATGGTCGGTCTTTCCGGCGGCCGTCAACCTCCACGAAGCATTGAAGGCCGATGCGGTCGATATCGGCCAAGCGGCCGACTCGCCGACCGTCAGCGCCATTGCCGGCGGCTCCAAGATCAAGGTCGTCGCCAATTTCTCCAATGGCGGTCTGGGTAGCAGCATCCTCGTGCCGGCCGACAGCCCCATCAAGACGCTGGCCGACCTCAAGGGCAAGACCATCTCTCCGACCACCCGCGGCAGCGTCGCCCACTATCTGACGATCGGCGCCCTGAAACAGGCAGGATTGAAGGCTGAAGATGTCAAGCTGGCCTTCCTCACGCCTGCCGATGCGAGCGCCGCCTTCCAGGCCGGCAGCATCGATGCATGGGGCACCTGGGGTGTCTACAAGGCCCGCACGATCGGCACGCTGAAGGCAAACGTCCTGCTGGACGGCAAGGGTATCAGCACCGGCAATTACGTGCTGAGCGCGACCGAGACTGCGCTGGCCAATCCCGGCAAGGTCGCAGCCATCGCCGATTTCTCCTCGCGCCTTGAAAAGGGCTACGACTGGTCGCTCAACAACAAGGACGCCTATGTCGAGTTCTATGCAGGCTTTGCCAAGCAGGACAAGGCGACGATCGAGAAGATCTACCCCGACGAGGCTGCCTACAAACGCCAGCCCATCGATGATGCTTTTGTCGCCTCCCTTCAGAACGTGTTCGAGACCTGGAAGGAAGCCGGCGTGCTGACGGGACAGGCCAATCTGGCCGACCACGTCTATCGCGGCATTCCGACCAACTAAGCAAAACGCGAGGGATAATCCATGGCTTTTGCGACGATAGGTCTACCCCTCATCGAGGATGCCGCGCAGCGTCAGGAGCCTGAAGCGGCACACAGCCCAGAAGGTCTTTCCCTGCAGAAGATCGAACCGGTGTCGGAGGCAAGGCGAGGATTGCCCCGCTGGCTGCGCCGCACATCGGGACCGGTCGCTCTCGTGGCGCTGTGGCATGTGCTATCGGTAACGGGCGTGCTGCCGGGAGAGGTGCTGGCCGGACCCTCAACGGTCCTGTCCAGCGCGGCCAAGCTGATCGAGACCGGAGAACTGCCGCAGGCCATGGGCGTGTCGCTTGGTCGCGCCTTGACGGGGCTGGCGATCGGCGGCTCGATCGGCGTCACGCTGGCCGTGCTGTCGGGCCTGTTCAGGCTGGGTGAGGATCTTATCGATGCGACCATGCAGATGCTGCGCACCGTGCCCAATGTTGCGCTCATCCCGCTGCTGATCATCTGGTTCGGAATTGGCGAAGCCCCGAAGATCGCGCTGATCGCGCTGGGAACGGCCTTTCCCCTCTATCTGAACGTCTATGCCGGCATCCGCAATGTCGACCAGTCGCTGATCGAGGTCGGCAGGACGCTTGGATTGTCGCGGGCGCGGATGATCTTCAACGTGGTGTTGCCCGGCGCCCTGCCGAGCGCGCTGGTCGGGCTGCGCTATTCGCTCGGTATCGCCTGGCTGGCACTGGTCTTTGGCGAACAGATCAATGCCACCGCCGGCATCGGCTATCTCATGGCCAATGCCCGCGAGTTCTTCCAGACCGATGTCATCGTCGTCTGTCTCGTGGTCTACGCTCTGCTTGGTCTGGCCGTCGACTTCATCGTCCGTACTCTTGAAAAGGTGTTTCTGTCATGGCGACCGGCCTTCAACGGAACGTGAGCAGCCCGCATCCTATCCCACCGGTGGCACTTCCGAGCGCCGTCAAGGTGCGGGGCCTGACGCGCCGGTTCGGCCCGCGGGAGGTGTTGCAGGATCTCGACCTCGACATTGCGCCCGGCGAATTCGTGGCGCTTCTGGGGGCGAGCGGCTGCGGAAAGAGCACGCTTCTGCGCATTCTTGCCGATCTCGACCGCGAATTCGTCGGCGATGTCGAGGTGCCGCGCCGCCGCGCGGTTGCCTTTCAGGCGCCGAGGCTGCTGCCGTGGAAGACTGTGTGGCGCAATGTCGTGCTGGGGCTTCCCGGCGGCGACCGCAAGCAGGCCCTTGCCGCGCTGGACGAAGTCGGGATTGGCCATCGGGCCGAGCAATGGCCCAAGGTTCTGTCCGGCGGCGAGGCCCAGCGCGCATCGCTAGCCCGTGCGCTGGTGCGCCAGCCAGACCTTCTGCTGCTGGACGAACCCTTTGCCGCGCTCGATGCCCTGACGCGGATCAAGGCGCAGGAACTGGTCGGCGAACTCTGGCAAAGGCATGGCTGCGCCATCCTGTTGGTCACCCATGATGTCGAGGAGGCGGTGCTGCTCTCCGACCGCGTGCTGGTGATGAAGGATGGCGTCATCGCCCATGAAGAGAGGATCGACCTGCCGCGGCCGCGCGACGTGGCCGATCCGGTGGTTGCCGCCACGCGTGGCCGCCTGCTGGATTGGCTGGGCGTACGGCACGGCACGCACGGGAATTCCTGACATGAGCATCGCTCATAGCGACCACACGATCCATCTCGGTGCGGATGTGCTGATCATCGGTGGCGGCCTTGCCGGCTGTTGGGCGGCCGCTGCCGCGCGTCGCGCCGGTGCCACCGTCATCCTTGCCGACAAGGGATATTGCGGCACGAGCGGCGTCACGGCCACTGCCGGCCCCGGCCATTGGTGGATATCGCCCGACCCGCCGGAACTGCGCGAAAACGCCATCCGAAACAGGCAGAAGACCGGCTTCGGCATCAACGAGCCGCAATGGATGGCGCGTGTCCTGGAAAAAACCTGGGAAAGCCTGCCGACGCTCCAGGGATTCTATGATTTCTCCAAGGACAATACCGGCGCCACGCGCTACCGCGAATTGCGCGGCCCGGAATATATGCGCGCCCTTCGCAAGATCGTCGACAGTCTCGGTGTCACCGTGCTCGATCACTGTCCCGCGCTGGAACTGCTGCAGCGCGCCGATGGCTCGATCAGCGGAGCACGGGGCATTCGCCGGCAGAAGGGCGGGGAATGGCAGGTCAATGCCGGCGCCGTGGTGCTGGCAACGGGCGGAACCTCGTTCCTGTCCCACCTCCTGGGATCGCACACCAATACCGGCGACGGCTATCTCATGGCGGCCGAGGCGGGCGCCGAGCTTTCCGGTATGGAGTTCACCAATTATTATACGGTGGCACTGGCCGGCACGAACATGACCCGGTCGATGTCCTATGCCTTCGCAACCTACTATGACGAAGACGGTGCGGTCATTCCGCTGCCGCCGGGGCCCGACATGACCCGGCCGCTGGCCCAGGCGATGCTGCGCGGCAAGGTTTTCTGCGATCTCAGCCGCACACCGCAGGATATAAGGGAGCAGGTGCCGACCATCTCGCCCAATTTCATGCTTCCCTTCCGCCGGCGGGGCATCAACCCCTATGCCGACAAGTTCGAGGTCACGATGCATGGCGAGGGCACAGTCCGCGGGATCGGGGGATTGCGCGTCGTCTCCGAGGATTGCAGCACCTCCGTCCCGGGGCTCTATGCGGCGGGGGACGCCGCGACCCGCGAACTGGTGGCGGGCGCGATCTCGGGCGGCGGCAATGTCAACTCGGCCTGGGCCGTGTCTTCCGGGCAGTGGGCCGGGGAAGGCGCCACCCGGTTTGCCGCACGCCAGAAGGGCCGCGATGCGGGCCGTGCCATCGGGCAGGCGGGGCTACGGCCGGTCTCCCGGCATGACGTGGACCTCAAGGCGACGCTTTCGGTGATCCAGAACGAAATGCTGTCCTTCGACAAGAACATCTTCCGCACGGCCGACAAATTGAAGCGATCCGGCGCAGTGCTGGAAGATGTCTGGAGCGTCTTTCATGCGCATGCGCTCGGCAAAGACGACGCCGTATTGCGCACCCGGGAGACCGCAGCCATGCTGGCAACAGCGCGCTGGTCGGCAGCATCGGCGCTGGCGCGCGACGAAAGCCGCGGCATGCACCAGCGCGACGACAGGCCGGACGTCGATCCCAGGCTCAACCATCGCATTCTGGTGGGCGGCCTCGATAAGGTCTGGACCGCCAGGGAAAGCGGGCAGCTCCTGGAGCGTGCATCATGATCGAACTTATCATCGAGGACCGTTGCGCGGCCTGTAACAAATGCGTCGAAATCTGCCCAACGAACGTGCTGGCTATTGTTCCCGGCGGCATCCCGCGGATCGCACGCCAGGACGAGTGCGAGACCTGTTACATGTGTGAGCTTTATTGCCCGCATGACGCCATCTATGTCGGGCCGGACTGCGAGCGGCCCGAGCCTGTCGACAAGGACGTCATTCTGGCTTCCGGCCTGCTGGGCGAATTTCGCCGCAACCATGGCTGGGACGAATGGGCAGGCGATCCCCGCTATACCAACGAACACTGGCAGATGGAAAACGTGTTCCTGCGTGCCCGCGGCGCGGCACCGGCGGGGCAGGTATAGCAGGCTGCTGCAAAACTCCTCGTCGACGGGCTGAATTTGGGATTCACTGTTTAGATTGATGCGCAGACGCTTGGATGATGTCCCGTTCGATCCGCTAAGCCTTTGCCAACGGAAAGGGGCGAAGATCCCTCGTTGATCTCCGCCCCGCCGCTGCGCCGAGCCTGCTTGGGAGGATATGCTCAGAAGGCTGCAGACGGAATCCAGGACGCGGTTGCAGCCGCACTGGTCGAGAAGGCGGGGATCTTCTTGGCAAGGTCCTCGATCGTGTTAACGCCCGCTTTGCGCAACTCCTGCTGCGTGACGAGCACCGGATCGACGACGATCTTGGCCGGCACTTCTTCGCCGGCGATCTGCAGCGCGGCAGCGCGGATCGAGACGGCACCGACGACCGCCGGGTTGGTGGCAGCGGTCGCGACCCAGGGACTGCCTTCTTCGACGATTTCCTGGATATCGGCGGTCGAGATGTCGGCCGAATAAATCTTCAACTTGCTGGAGATGCCGAGATCGGCGGCGGCGAGCTTCACGCCACGTGCGAATTCGTCATAGGGTGCGAAGACGACGGTGATATCAGGGTTCGCCTGGAACACGGCCTTTGCCTGGTCGGCGGTGCTGGTCGCCGTCGTGTCGCTGACATTGCCGAAGCGTGCCTTCTCGACGATCCCCGGATGGGCGGCCTTCACCTTGTCCCAGATCTCGTTGCGGCGATCGAGCGGCGCAAAACCCGCGACATAAACATAGCCGGCATTAAAGCTGGCGCCATTGTCCTTGATGGCCTGCTCCAGCGCGACCTCGGCCAGCTTGTGGTCCGACTGCTCGATCTGCGGGATCTTGGCATTGTCGAGGTTAACGTCGAAGGCGACGACCTTGATGCCCTTGTCCAGCGCCTGCTGCACCACATCCGACAGCGATTCCGGCAGGCCGTGGTCAACCACGATGCCCTGGACACCGAGATTGATCGCCTGGAGGATCTGCTCGCGCTGCTCGGCGGCATCCTGGCGACCGGGGAAGACGCGCAGGTCGACACCGAGCGCCTTGGCCTGGGCTTCAGCACCCGCCTGATAGGCCTGGAAAAAGTCACCGGCCGAGATATAGCTGATCAGCGCCAGCTTGACGCCGCCCTTGTCGAAGGGGGCCGGCGCGCCGGCAATCCCTTCGGCCGAGACTGCGGGAACGAGCGCGAAAGCCGAAAGGGCGGTAAAGGCGAAAAGGCGAAGGGCGTGGGTCATTGTAACTCCATCAGGTCAGACAGTTGATCCGCCGATTTAATATCCAATTAATACACAGTTTTTATAGACTTATGATTTGCCAATTTTTGGCGAGAGGCGGATTTCTTTGCTACGCCTCGTGTCATGGACGGAAGTTTCACCTCAGCCGAACAGTCGCCTCTGACATCACCCAAACGCGCTACACAGGCCGCAGCAATGTCATTTGGAAATTTATTCTATTGATTTGGTAGACATTGAAACAGCCACCCTTGTTCGCCTGCGAGAAGCTTCTAGGAAACAGGGGACACAATTGGTGACTCCGCGATGCCCCTTCTGAGCGCCTTAAACATTGACCGCACATTCGGCTCGACCTGCGCTCTTGCCGGCGCATCCCTGCATATCGACCGCGGCGAGATCGTCGCCCTGATGGGGGCGAATGGGGCCGGCAAGTCGACCCTGGTCAAGATTCTGTCCGGGGTCGACCGGGCAGACAAGGGAACCATCACCTTCAAAGGCGAGACCTTCGCTCCTAGGATGCCGTCGGAAGCGACGCGCAAGGGTGTCGTGACGGTTCACCAATCGACCGATGTCGTCGGCATTCCCGGCCTGACGGTGGCAGATGCCCTGCTCCTCAACCGCTATGTCGACGGTGGCTGCCCCTTCTTCATCTCCGCCCGCAGCGTGCGCCACGCAGCCCGACAGGTTCTCGACGAGGCCGGCTTCGACCTGCCGCTTGACCGCGACTTCGCCGATCTGGGCGCCGCCGAGCGGCAGTTGGTGGCGATCGCGAGAGCTCTGTCCGACAAAGCCGAACTGCTAATCCTGGACGAGCCGACCGCGAGCCTGTCGTCTCAGGAATCGAAACGCCTCTACGAGATACTGCTCGACCTGAAGGCGCGGGGACTTGCCATCCTCTATATCTCCCACCGTACCGCCGACCTTGCCGCCATCGCGGACCGGGTCGAGGTGCTGCGAGGCGGCCGCAATGCCGGCAGCTTCGTGAGGCCAGTGGATTTCGACCAGGCAATTGAGACCATGATCGGCCGCACCCTTGGCGCGGCCCGACCAGAACGGCGAACCGATTTCGGCAAGGCCGTCTTGGAGCTCGAGGCCGCCCGGATCCTGCCGGACAGCCTTCCCTTCGATCTCACCTTGCATGCCGGCGAGGTAATCGCGATCACCGGCGTGCTGGGTGCGGGCAAGAGCAGGCTGCTCTCCGCACTCTTCGGCGCCGGACGCCTCGCAGGCGGCGGCATGCGGCTCGATGGTCGAGCTTACGATCCTCAAAACCCGGCAGAAGCGATCGCCCGTGGCGTGGCACTTGCGGCCGAAGACCGTCACCGCTCCTCGCTGATCCCAAAGGGCTGGCCAGGCGAAAGCATCGAAGCGACGATCAGCCTGCCGCATCTGCCGAAATGGTATCCCTGGAATTTGCTGCTCTCCGGCCGCGAACGGAACGAAGCGCTGCGGGCCATCGACCGTCTCGGCATCAAGGCCGCCGGCCCCGATGCTTCCATCTGGTCGCTCTCCGGCGGCAACCAGCAGAAGACGGTGCTTGCCCGCTGGGAAGTGGAACCCGGTCTTCTCCTGCTGCTCGACGAGCCGTTCCAGGGCGTCGACGTCGGCGCCCGCCAGGACATCATCGCCACCATCCGCAGCCACCGCGCCCGCGCGACACTGATTGCGACCTCCGATCCGGAGGAAGCCTATGAAGTGGCCGACAGGGTTTTCGTGATCGATCACCACACGCTTCGTCCCGCCAAGATCGGTGCTGGGCATTCATCCTCACTCGAAAGCCTTTCCACATGACGACAATCCCTGACAGCTCAAAGTCCCACGCTCAGCAGCCTGCGACCTCCGAACTTTTGCGCGAAACCGTCCGCCGGGGTGCCGTTTTCATCCTGCTCGCAGGCCTTGTCGTGCTCTTCAGCATCGCGCAGCCAGCCTTCATCAACATCAACAACCTGATGAGCATCCTGCAGGCGGTTGCGGTCGTCGCGATCATCGGCGCCGGCGTGACCGTGACGCTCGCCATCGGCGGCTTCGACCTCTCGGTCGGCGCGGTCGCGGCATCCAGCGTGATGGCCGCGAGTTACGCGATGATCGTGCTGGGCTTCAACGCCATCGAGACCGTCGTCCTCGTGCTTGCCTTTGGCGCACTGGTCGGCGCGGTCAACGCCTTCCTGATCGTCAAGCTGAAGGTGCCGGATCTGCTGGCAACATTGGCCGTCATGTTCCTGCTCACGGGCCTGCAGCTGATCCCGACCGCTGGCCGTTCGATCTCCGTTGGCCTCATCCTGCCCGATGGCACGACCGCCCCCGGCAAGGTCGATCCCAGCTTCCTGCTGATCGGCCGCTCGAGTCTGTTCGGCCTGATCCCCGTTCCTGTCATCCTGATGGTCCTGGTGGCGCTCGCGCTCTTCGTGCTGACGGAACGCACCCGTATCGGCCGGCTGCTCTATGCCACCGGCGGCAACGAAGTTGCAGCCCGGCTGGCCGGCGCCAACACAGCCCGGATCAGGACCTATGCCTACATCCTCTCCGGTACGCTGGCAGCCCTCGGCGGCATCATCATCGCCGCCCGTGTCGGCCGTGGCGACGTCTCCTCCGGCGCATCATTGCTGATGGATTCGGTCGCGGCCTCGCTGATCGGCTTTGCGGTCCTCGGCCTGCGCCGCCCGAACGTGCTAGGAACCGTGATCGGCGCCGTCTTCGTCGGCGTGCTCCTGAACGGGCTGACCATGCTCAACGCACCCTATTACACCCAGGATTTCGTCAAGGGCGCCGTACTCGTCGGTGCGCTTGCCCTGACTTATGGCGTCAGCCGCAGCCGCGCCTGACGCTCCAATCGCCAAACATACTGTTCGAACAAGGGGACCTCTCATGCTCCAGACATTCAAGACAATCACATCCGCGATCCTCGCCGGATCGCTGCTCACAGCCGCTCCGGCCTCGGCCGCCGGCATCGCCGGTGCACCAGCACCTTTCGACAAGGAGACCGTCGATATCGCCGTCGTCAGCTTCCTCGGCGGCGGTGACTGGCTGCAGGCTTTTGAGGCCGGAGTGAAGCGCCAGGCTGATGCGCTCGGTGTCAACCTGACCATCTCCCAGGCCCGCAACGACAACGACACCCAGCGTAGCCTCGTCGAACAGGCGATCAACCTCGGCGTGGACGGCATCATCATCAACAACGGCCGCCCGGAAGTGCTGCAGGACGTCGCCCAGAAGGCGCTCGACGCCGGTATCAAGGTCGTTGCCTATGATGTGAACCTCGACAATCCTGATATCCCGCAGATCGAGCAGAGCGATGCCGACATGGCCAAACTCGTTCTGGATCAGGCGATCAAGGACAAGGGTGACGGCTTTGCCGCCGGTGCGGTCTATGTTGCGGGCTTTGCGCCGCTCGACCGCCGTTACGCCGTCTGGAAAGACTACGTCGCCAAGCACAACCTGACCGAAAAGGCTGTCTGGGGCGTGGTCAACGATACGGTGCCGGCCTCCGTTGCCGACCAGACCAAGGCCGTGCTCACCGCAAACCCGGATATCTCTGTGATCTTCACCCCCTGGGATGAATTCGCCAAGGGCGTAAAGCTCGCCGTCGACGAACTCGGTCTCGCCTCGAAGGTCAAGATCTACGGCGTCGACATTTCGACCGCCGACATCCAGTTGATCACCGAGCCTGACAGTGCCTGGGTCGCGACTGCCGCCACCAATGCTGCCGTTGTCGGCGAAGTTTCCGTGCGCGCCGTGTCGCTGTCGATCGCCGGCCAGGATCCGGGCCGCTCGGTTCTGCTGCAGCCGACGCTGATCACGCGCGAGGACCTGATCAACAACAAGATCGGCACGATCGAAGAGCTGCAGGCCAAGTTCCCGGCCTTCCTGAAGAGCGATGCGGCAACCGCTCCCTGGATCCCGACCGTTACGCAGTAGTCCTAGCCCTTCAGGACCCAAGACGGACGCGCTGGACCAAGCGGCGCGTCCCTTTCCATTTCGCATGAGGACGACGATGACGAGCCCGGACCTGCCCAAGCCGCAATTTGCCCGCAACATGAAACTGATCGGCCACAGCGATATCGGCGGCCGGGGCGACGGTCTGCAACTGATGGTGCATCGCGGCCATGCCTATGTCGCCCATCCCTGGTCGCAAGGCTTCTCGATTGTCGACGTGCGCGACCCGAAGGCACCGAAGACGGTCAACTACGTGGCGGCACCGGCCAACACCTGGAACATCCATCTCCAGACCCATGACGATCTGCTGCTTGTCATCAATGCGCTCGATCTCTTCGCCGATGTCGAGACCTTTGTCGACGAGAAGGTCTATTACACCCAGTCCGTCGGCGAGACGGTCGCCGCCCGCAAGCGCGAGCGCGCCTGGACGGCGGGCATGACGGTCTACGACATTTCCTCTCCGGCCAGCCCCCGCAAGATCGGCCAGCTCGACGTCGACGGCATCGGCTTCCATCGGCTCTGGTATGTCGGCGGGCGCTATGCCTATGCCTCGGCCCTGCTCGACGGCTTCACCGATTATATCTTCGTCACCATCGACCTCAGCGACCCCACAAAGCCCGAGATCGTCGGCCGCTGGTGGCTGCCCGGCATGAACAAGGCTGCCGGCGAGGAACCGGCCTGGGGTACCGGACGGCGCTTTGCCCTGCATCATGTGCTGGTGCACGGCGACACGGCCTATGCCTGCTGGCGCGACGGCGGATTGACGTTGCTCGACATCAAGGATCATTCCGCACCCAAGCTGATCAAGCATCACAACTGGTCGCCTCCTTATGGCGGCGGCACGCATTCGCCACTGCCGCTTCCCGGCCGCGACCTGCTCGTGGTGGCAGACGAGGCCGTGCTCGACAACGAGGAAGACGGCCGCAAGCACACCTGGATCTTCGACATCCGCGTGCCGGAAAACCCGATCAGCATCTCGACCTTGCCGATCCCGTCAGAGGCCAACTACGCAGCTAAGGGCGGCCATTTCGGGCCGCACAACCTGCATGAAAACCGCCCCGGCTCCTTCGTATCGGAAACGCTGATCTTTGCGACCTGGCAGAATGCCGGCATTCGCGCCTTCGACATCTCGGACCCCTACCACCCGGTCGAGACCGGTGCGCTGGTGCCCGCCGATCCCGTCACCATGACCGACCGCAGACCGGGACGGCCGAAGGTGATCCAGTCGGCCGACGTCTTCGTCGACAAGAATGGGCTGATCTATGCCACCGATTACAATGCCGGTCTTGAGATCATCGAGTATGGTGGCTGAACCGGGCGCGACACAGCCATCCACGAAGCGGGGAACCATGCCGAAACAGATCCTCTTCAATGCCTTCAGCATGAACTGCGTCGGCCATATCAATCACGGGCTCTGGACGCATCCCCGCGACCGATCGACCGAGTTCAACACGCTGCGCTACTGGACCGACCTCGCCCGCACGCTGGAGCGCGGCCTCTTCGACGGGATCTTCCTCGCCGACATTCTCGGCGTCTATGACATCTATGGCGGCTCTGTGGATCTGACCCTGCGCGAAAGCATCCAGTTGCCGGTCCACGACCCGATGATGCTGGTCTCGGCCATGGCGGCCGTCACCGAACATCTCGGCTTCGGCGTGACGGTCAACGCCAATGCCGAACCGCCCTATCTCTTCGCCCGGCGCATGTCGACGCTCGACCACCTGACGGGCGGACGCATGGGCTGGAACATCGTCACCGGCTATCTCGACAGTGCCGCGCGTGCCATCGGCAACAGCGCCATGACCGCCCATGACGACCGCTACGACCAGGCCGAGGAAGCGCTCGAACTGCTCTACAAGCTCTGGGAAGGAAGCTGGGAAGACGATGCTGTCCGAGAGGACAAGGCTAACCGGATCTATGCCGACCCGGCCAAGGTCCACGCCATCCACCATGCCGGCCGCTTTTATCAATCGGAAGGTTATCACCTGACAGCCCCCTCCCCGCAACGCACACCGGTCATCTTCCAGGCCGGCACGTCCGCACGCGGGCGCCGTTTTGCCGCGCGCCATGCCGAATGCATCTTCATCTCGGCACCCGACGCCGCCACCGCCCAGAAGACTTCGCGTCTTCTGCGGGCCGATGCCGTCGAGGCTGGCCGGAAGCCGGATGACATCAAAATCTTCGTCGGAATATCGATCGTACCCGGTGCGACTGAAGCAGAGGCACAGGAGAAATATGCGGACTATCGCCGCTATGCGAGCCCCGAAGCGGGAATGGCGCATTTCTCTGCCGGCTCCGGCATTGACCTCGCGCAACTCGATCTGGACGATCCGATCGTGAAAGACAGCGCGCCCGGCAATGCGATCCAGTCGGGCATCGAGGCCGCCCGCAAACGCGGGCTGACCAAGCGGCAATTGCTGGAAGGCCTGGCGCTCGGCGGTCGCTATCCCACCTTCGTCGGTACGGGGTCGCAGATCGCCGACAGCTTGGCACGCTTTGTCGAAGAGGGCGAGATTGACGGTTTCAACCTGACCCGCACCGTCGTGCCGGAAAGCTACGAGGATTTCGTCACTTTCGTCGTGCCAGAGCTCCAGGCACGCGGGCTCTACAAGACGGCCTATAGCGGTGGCACCCTGCGTCACCAGCTTTTCGGCGCCGGTCCGCGGCTCTCCAGCCCTCATCCGGCCGCCGACGCGCGTCGCCTAGACATCTAACGTCTGAACGACCAGCAACAGAAAACGCCCGGCCATCCGACCGGGCGCTTGATTTCCAAAGAACCCGATCAAACGACGGCGTCGTGCGATGGCTTTTCCCAGAGGTTGATGCCGCCCTCGACCGCATGACGATCGATGTCCGCCAGCTCTTCCACCGTGAAGTCGAGGTTCTTCAACGCCTCGATGTTTTCGGCGACCTGCTTGGCGGAACTCGCACCGATCAAGGCGGAGGTCACCCTCGGATCGCGTAGCACCCAGGCGATGGCAAGCTGGGCGAGCGATTGGCCGCGACGCTTGGCGATCTCGTTGAGTGCGCGGGCCCGCACGATGTTCTCTTCTTTCAGATGTTCAGGCCGCAGAAAATCGCCACCCGGACGGTTGACGCGAGCGTCGTCCGGAATGCCGGTGAGATACTTGTTGGTGAGCAGCCCCTGCGCCAGCGGCGTAAACGCAATCACACCGGCACCCACGTCGTCGGACGCGGCGAACAGATCCTTTTCCGCCCAGCGGTTGAAGAGGTTGTAAGCCGGCTGATTGATCAGAAGCGGCACGTTACGCTCCTTGAGCAGGGCTGCGATCTCGCGCGTCTTGTTGCCGGAATAAGAGGAAATGCCGACATAAAGCGCCTTGCCCTGGCGCACGGCCTGGGCCAGCGCATCGGCAGTCTCTTCCAATGGCGTCTCGGCGTCGAAGCGATGCGAATAGAAGATGTCGACATACTCGATATTGAGACGCTTTAGGCTCTGGTCAAGGCTGGAGAGCAACGCCTTCTTGGACCCGCCACCGCGACCGTAGGGACCCGGCCACATGTCCCAGCCCGCCTTGGTCGAGATGATCAGCTCGTCGCGATAGCCGGCGAAGTCTTCGCTGAGGATACGACCGAAATTGATCTCGGCACTGCCGGCGGGAGGTCCGTAATTGTTGGCGAGGTCGAAATGGGTGATGCCGAGATCGAAGGCCTTGAACAGGATCGAGCGCTGGGTTTCGATCGGCGTGGTGTCGCCGAAATTATGCCAGAGGCCGAAAGAGATGGCAGGCAGCTTCAGGCCGCTTCGCCCAACACGGCGAAACGTCGCATCATCGTAGCGGCGGGGATCGGGGAGGTAGGTCATTGCGGGGGTCCTATTTCACAAGAAAATCCGGCACATGAGGATGTCATGTGCCGGCAAGTTGGCCTGCCAGAAGTCAGAGGGCGCCGTGCCGTGGCGGCAGGGTGCCGTTGAGGTAGAAATTGCCGATGTGATGGTATTTCCAGCGCACCGGATCATGCAGCGAATGGGTCCGGGCATTGCGCCAAAAGCGATCGAGGCCATAGCTCTCAAGCGTCGAACGGGCGCCGCCGAATTCGATCAGCTTGGTCGCGGCGAGTTGCGCCACCTCCGTGCCGAGCGCCTTGACCTCCGCCACGGCGATCGAGGCTTCCGCGACCGTTTTGGCATTCGGCTCGGCCGTGGCACGATCAAGAAGGCGGCCGGCCCGCGCCAAGAGGGCATCGGCCGCATGCACGCGGATCGCCACATCGCCCACTCCGTGGATGGTGTGCGGATCCTCGTAGCCATGCTCGATCGTCAGCTCGAAGAACGGCCGCGCATGCGCCCGAACATAGGAAATCGTCTCAGCGAGCGCCCCGCGCGCGATGCCGACCTGGACCGCCGCATGGATGATCTGCGCGAACGGACCCATCGGCGTCGGTCGCTCGAAGCTTTCGTCATGATCAACGATCTGGAACGGCGTCACCTCGACATCGTCGAAGATGACGGTACCGCTGCCCGTCGACCGCTGACCGAAGGACGACCAATCGTCGACGAAATCGAGACCTGGGGTCGCCCGGTCGATGAAGACCAGATGAACACGATCGTTCGGCCCCTTGGCGACGGCAACGATGATATGGGCAAAGAGCGAGCCGGTGGCGTAGAACTTCTGGCCGTTCAGGTAGAGCTTGCCGTCCTGCTCGGCGAAATGCGTCTTGTAGTCGACGGGCGTTTTTGTGCCGATCTCGGTGAAGGCATTGCCGAGGCGATCGCCTTCCATCACGCGACGGAAATAGTGCCGCTTCTGCTCCTCGCTGCCGTTCAGGCGCAGCGCCTCCACCATATAGAAGTGGTTCTGCGGGATCTGCCCGATCGAGGAATCCGCCGCCGAGATGATGGCCGTGACTTCGGCCAGCGTAACGGCCGAGACGCCGGCGCCGCCATAAGCCTTCGGGATGCTGATGGCCCAAAGGCCACTTTGCGAGAAACGATCGATCTCGGCGAGCGGCAGGCGCCGTTCGCGGTCGCGCTGGGCGGCGCCGATGGCAAATTCGCGGGCCAGATCTTTTGCCACCTGTATGGCCTCGGCATCGTCCCGAATGACAAGGGCCGGGGTCCGGCGCGGTGCGATATGCGGGGCCGGTCGGCCCGCAGTGAGTGCTGCCTCCCGGTGCAGCTTGCGATCATTCGTGCTCATCGTGGCGCTCAATTCCAGGCGTGACGCGGCGGATGCACGCCGTTCAGGTAATAATTGCCGACATGGTAGAACTTCCAACGCACCGGATCATGCAGCGTATGGACGCGCGCATTGCGCCAGTGGCGGTCGAGACCATGCTCGGCAAGCGTCGAGCGTGTGCCCGCGAGCTCAAACAGCTTGTTGGTCGAGAGAATCGCGATCTCGGTCGTCAGCACCTTGGACTCGCCCGTCTTGATCGTCGCTTCGGACACCGTCTCAAGCGTCGGATTGGCGCGGGCGACGTCGATACTGCGCCCGGCGATCTCCAGCAGGGCTTCGGCCGCATGCAACTTGATCTTCAGGTCGCCGATCTGGGCGATGGTGAAGAGGTCCTCACCGGCCGTTGCCTTGCCACTGTCGATCCAGGGACGGCTGTATTTGGTGACGAATTCGATTGTGTCGTCGATGGTGCCGCGCGCGATGCCGACATCGATCGCCGACTGGATGATCTGCGAGACAGGGCCGCCGACGGTCGGATGGTCGAAGGAGGTGACCTTCAGCGCACGCGCCTTCGGCACGCGAACATTCTCGATCTTCACCGAACCCGACGCAGTGGTCCGCTGGCCGAAGCTCGACCAGTTGTTGGTGACGGTCAGGCCCGGGGCCTCGCGATCGGCGAAAACGAGATAGCCCTGCCCCGTCTCGTCGACGCCGACGATGGGCACGATATGAGCCAGCAGCGCACCGGTCGTGTAGAACTTTTCGCCGTTGACGATGACGTCGTCACCGGCGTGGACGACCTTGGTCTCGAAATCGGCGACCGTCTTGCTTTTTAATTCCGAGAAGGCGTTGCCGTAGCGGATGCCTTCCAGCGCCCAGCCGAAGAACTGCTTCTTCTGCTCTTCCGTACCGTCCAGGTCGACGGTGGCGACGATCGCCAGATGGTTCTGGGTGATCTGGGCGATGGCCGGATCGGCTGCCGCAATGGTGGCAATCACCTTGGCAAGCGTCGCATAGGAGACTTCCGGGCCGCCATAGGCCTTGGGCACATTGATGCTCCAGAGACCGCTCTGCGAATACTCGTCGAGTTCGGCGATCGGCAGCAGTCCCTCCCGGTCACGCAGTGCCGCGCCGACCTTGAAACTCGCTGCGAGCTTCTCGGCGATCTCGATCGCCTCTTCGTCGGTCTTGATCACATGCGCCGGCCTCGCAGGCCGCGGGCGCGCGGTGAAGGGATCGGTGGAATTGACGCGCGGATGGACGCTGTAGTCGATCTTGGTGTCGCTCATGCTTCCCATGGGAAAACCTCTTGATGGTTGGACCTTCGATCTCAGCTGGCATTGGCCAGCGCGATCGCCTGGTTGCGTTTGTAAGCCTCGATGTCGCGGTAACGATTGGCCGGATGTGCCTTGGGCAGGTAAGGACCACCGCCGAACAGCTTTTCGCGCAGCGTGCCGGGACGGTACTCCGTTGGATAAACACCGCGCTTCTGCAGTTCCGGGATCAGATAGCCGACGATGTCCTCGAAGCTTTCCGGCGTCACGGCATAGGCAAGGTTGAAGCCGTCGACATCGGTCTCCTCGACCCAGGCCTGCAGCTCGTCGGCCACCGTCGAGGGCGAACCGACGATCACCGGCCCCATGCCGCCGATGCCACCCCACTCAGCGAGTTCCTTGATCGTCCAGCGCTTGTTGGGATCGCCTTCCGAGAGGCTTTCGATCGCCGAATGGATCGCGTTCGTCTCGACCTTGCGGACGAGATCGTCGGGCGCATAATGGGAAAAATCGACACCGGTCCAGCCGGACATGAAGACCAGCGACCCGTCATAGGAGACGTAATCGAGGTAGTCGCGGAACTTGGCACGCGCCTTCTCGTCGGTCTCGTCGACGATCACCGTGAGCAGGTTGTAGATGCGGAACTTGGAGGCATCGCGTCCGACGGCGGCGGCCCGTGCCCGCACGTCCCGGACATAGTTCTTGAGAATGGTCTTGGTCTGGGCCGCAACGAAGACACATTCTGCATGCTCGGCGGCGAACTGCTTGCCCGGACCGGAGGCGCCTGCCTGGTAGAGTACCGGCGTACGCTGTGGCGATGGCTCGGTCAGTCCGTAACCCGGAACGTCGAAGAAGCGCCCTTTGTGGCCTATCTCGTGCACCTTCGTCGGATCGGTGAAGATCCGCTTCTCCCGGTCACGCAGCACGGCGCCCTCTTCCCAAGACCCTTCCAGCAGCTTGTAGATGACCTCAAGATATTCGTGGGCGACCTCGTAGCGGTTGTCATGCGAGCGCAGACCGCCTTGGCCGATGTTCTTGGCACCGCTCTCCAGATAGGAGGTGACGATGTTCCAGCCGACGCGACCCTTGGTCAGGTGATCGGCCGTCGCCAGACGGCGCGCGAAGGGATAGGGATGTTCAAAGGAGATTGAGGCCGTGATGCCGATGCCCAGATGCTCCGTGGCGAGCGCGATGGGCGCTGCGAGCTGGATCGGATCGTTGACCGGGATCTGCGCGGCCTGATGAATGGCGTGGTAGTTGTTATCCTTGTAGACGTCGTAATAGCCGATCACATCGGCGATGAAGATCCCGTCGAAAATCCCCTTTTCAAGCGTCCTTGCCAGATCCTGCCAGTAATCGAGATCCTTGTACTTCCAGGATTTGTCGCGCGGATGCGCCCAGAGGCCCGGCGACTGGTGGCCAACGCAGTTCATGTCGAACGCGTTGAAATGGATCTGCTTGCTCATTCCTCGATCCCATCCGGATATCAGGCTGTGGTGCCAACAGCATCGCGATGTCGATCAGAATAAACAGTCATTATATATTTTTTATAGACTGTTTAAGGGGATTTTTTTCCAGAAGTAGATGAGTGGCTGACCGGTCGCCCATCTGACGTCTATTTCCGCCGCGGCGCCACCTTCGACAGCGGCTGGCGCCGGCCGCGCGGTAGCCGACCATGTCCGGCGCTTCCCCGGCCTGTCGATCGACTAGGAACGCGAGCTACTCCTGAGAAAAGCTCGGCCTGCTCAAAGTTTGTACACTAAATTTATAGATTATAATTTCACGGCCGACCAAAAGGACCAAAATGTTTTCCGCCCATACGCGAAACAAAAGTCTCTGGTGCTTGGTCAAGAGCCCTGTGCTTCGCCATTCTGTGTGTTGTCTTCCCAAACGTGACAACATCAGGAAAAACCAATGAAAAACAATAGAGGAAACACCTTCGCCTTCACCCGCCGCCTTGGTCTTGGCGCAGCGTTCGCCGCAGCCGTCGCAAGCTTCGCCGCGCCGCTTCCCTCCTTTGCCGCGGACAAGGAAATCAAGGTCGGCATTATCAGCGGCGAGGACGAGGACGTCTGGCGTGCTGTCCAGGAAGAAGGCGCCAAGCGCGGCCTGAAGATCGAGACAGTGGTGTTCAACGACTACACCCAACCCAACGAAGCGCTGGAGCGCGGCGATATCGATGCCAACGCCTTCCAGCACAAGCCCTATCTCGACAACCAGATCAAGCAGCACGGATACAAGATCGTGTCGGTCGGATACACCGGCGTCTGGCCGATCGGCCTCTATTCGAAGAAGGCCAAGTCGGTCGCCGAGCTCGCCGAAGGTGCAACGATCGGCGTGCCCAACGACCCGTCGAACGAAGGCCGCGCGCTGCGCGTGCTGCAGAACGAAGGCCTGATCAAGCTGAAGGACGGCACCGGCATCCTCGCGACCATCGCCGACATCGTCGAGAACCCGAAGAAGATCGAGATCAAGGAACTCGACGCCGGCATCGTCGGCCGCTCGATCGACGACCTCGATGCAGCGGTCGTCAACACCGACTGGGCGCTCAAGGCTGGTCTTTCGCCGGCCGAGCGCATCGCCCAGGAGCCGGTCGCAGACAATCCGTACCGCAACTTCATCGCGGTCAAGGAAGGTGCGCAGAACGAGGAATGGGTCAAGTCTCTCGTTGCGTCCTACCAGAACGAGAACGTCCGTGCAGTGTTCGACAAGGTCTACAAGGGCACCGGTCTCATAGCCTACTGATCCAGACCCCATACCATCTTGCGAGGCGGCCGGGTTTCCTGCCGCCTCGTAGCTGTTTTTGGAGAAACGCATGAAGACCCAGACTCAAAGGCGCCCGATCTCCCCCGCCACGGCAGACAGTGCCGCTGTCATTGAGCTTGTCGACATCCGCCGCCGCTTCGGCGAGGTGCAGGCGCTCGACGGGATCTCGCTGACCGTCGGCAAGGGCGAAGTCCTCGGCATCATCGGCCGCAGCGGCGCCGGCAAATCGACGCTCATCCGCTGCCTGAACGGGCTCGAAAAACCCGATGCCGGCGCGATCCGCATCGAGGGCCGCGACATCGTTCACTTGTCAGAACGCGAATTGCAGCCGCTCAGACGACGCATCGGCATGATCTTCCAGCACTTCAACCTGCTCTCGGCCAAAACGGTCGAGGAAAATGTCGCCCTGCCGCTGAAAATCGAGGGCCTGCCGAAGGCCAAGCGTCTGGCCCGCGCCCGCGAACTGCTGGAGTTGGTCGGCCTATCCGACAAGGCGAGCGCCTATCCGGCCTCCCTATCAGGCGGACAGAAGCAGCGCGTCGGCATCGCCCGAGCGCTCGCAGCCAATCCGGCATTGCTCCTGTCGGACGAAGCGACCTCGGCGCTGGATCCGGAGACGACACGCTCGATCCTCGCTTTGCTGCGCGATATCAACCGCAAACTTGGCCTGACCATCGTGCTCATCACCCACGAGATGGATGTTGTCCGCGCCGTGGCAGACAGGGTGGCCGTCATCGAAAATGGCAAGATCGTCGAGGAAGACGCGGTCTGGCGGGTGTTCTCGAACCCGAAGGCCGAGATTACCAGAAGTTTGCTGCAGGGCAGCCGCCCACAACTTCCGGAATTCTGGACGGAACGGCTTGGTCCGCAGGCGGCGGGCAGCGACGCGATCTTCAGCATCGATGTCGCCGGCGAGGATGCCGTTCAGCCCGTCCTGGTGGAACTGGCGAAACTCCTGCCGCTCGGCTTGCGGATCGTGCATGGCGGCATCGATCATATCCAGTCCAATCCGGTTGCTCGCTATTTCGTTGCGGTCCGTAGCAATGACGCGCTGATCGATCAGGTCAAGACAACACTGACGGCGCATGGCGCGCGCATGGAGGCCCTCGGCTATGTCACCAATCCTGTTTGAACTGCTGCTGAAATCCCTCTGGGAAACAGTCGCAATGACGCTCGCGTCGGGCGCCATCTCCTTTGTCGCCGGACTGCCCCTGGGGCTGGCCCTCGTCGCGACGGCCAAGGGCGGCATTGCCGAAAACCCCTGGATCAACGGCATCCTCGGCTCGGTGGTGAACGCCTTCCGTTCCGTGCCCTTCATCATCCTGTTGGTCGCCCTGATCCCGGTCACCCGGCTGATCGTCGGAACCGCGCTCGGCACATGGGCGGCCATCGTTCCACTCGCCATCGCCGCAACCCCCTATTATGCCCGCATCGCCGAGGTCTCGCTGCGCGAGATCGATCGCGGATTGATCGATGCCGTCCGGGCCATGGGCGGCAATCGCTGGACGATCGTGCGAGAGGTCCTCGTCCCCGAAGCCCTGCCAGGACTCGTGGCCGGCTTCACCGTCACGTTGGTCACGCTCGTCGGCGCCTCGGCCATGGCCGGTGCCATCGGCGCGGGCGGACTGGGCGACCTGGCCATCCGCTATGGCTACCAGCGCTTCGAGACGGCGGTGATGATGGCGGTCGTTGTCGTCCTGACCCCCCTCGTCTGTGGAATCCAGGGGGCCGGCGACCGGTTCGCCGCCCGCATCGAGCGCCGCTGATGCGGGCGACCCGCCGCAGAACCTGCGGCGGGTCATCGGATTGATGGCGATGATCGCTATCTCACACTCTCAGGCAGCCAGTGCCTTGCTCCCCATCACATGCCGGCCGATGGCGGCCCGCAGTTCTGAAGCGCTGCCATGCAGGCTGTTGTCCAGATCAATCACATGAAACTTGACCGCGATGAAACGCAGCCGGTTTTCATGCTGCACGGCTATCCCGACGGGCACCCCGCCATATTCGATTACTTGCCGTTCCATGATGGCCTCGCTGCCTCTGGCTGAGAAAATGGGCTGCCGGTGGTGCCGCGCATTTGACGCGAGAGCGAGAGACGACAGGAAGCCGAAACGATCGTGGATGCCACGGATACGCGGAACGGATGCGAATGGGACATAGTCGTTTCTCCTGTTGTCTACATTTTTAGTGTACTATTATCGCGAGAATTTTCAATCCACAGGCCGGAAAAATTGAAAGATAAATCTAATATTTTAGGTTCAGCGGCCCGACCTGGGAATTTCGTTCTGCATAAGTCGTTTCGGCGGCATTCGGTTCCGGAAATTCCGCATCCGGCGCAACGTCGCCTGAAGGGGGGAGATGTCGCCTTATGAGGAATCGCTGCAGTGGCTGGCCGATCGAAAAAATATTATCTACTATTTATGTAGAGAATAGGTGACGATTCCTTCGCAACGCAGCATAATCGGATGATACTCAAGGGGTCGAAACTGGAGAGCCTGGTCGATGTCGGAAGAGCGCAGTCGGGTGGACACATTTGTATTGCCAGGCCTGAATGGTTCGGGCGATAGCCATTGGCAGGCCCATTGGACGCGCGACAATACGAACGCCCGCATCATCGAACAGCGCGACTGGAACTGTCCGCATCTGGCGGAGTGGCAGGAACGGCTGGACGAAGAGCTCGCCAGCCAGGACAATATCTGGATTGTCGCCCACAGCCTCGGCACCTTGCTTGCTGCTAACCTCGCCGAGCGCCCGTCTGCCAAGAAGATCAGAGGCGCATTGCTGGTCGCCCCTTGTGATCTGGCAAAGGTGGAGGAATTGCATCCCTGTGTGGTCAATTTCGGTGGCATGCCAGTTCGCCGACTGCCCTTCCCCAGCATGGTCGTTGCTAGCCGCAATGACCCCTATATGAGCCTTGAATCCGCCCGGCAGTTCGCCAATCTCTGGGGCAGCGAACTGGCCGATATCGGCAATGCCGGCCATATCAACATCCGCAGCGGCCATGGTCGCTGGCCTCTCGGTTATGAGCTGCTCAACCGCCTGAAGGCGCGCGAAGTGGAATTGCGCCAGGCGCGCAGCCGTCGCCTCTCGGTTGTCGAACCATGGGCAGGATATTCGTCCATGTCCTGACGCAGGTGGCTCTATCTGCGCTTTAATTGGGTTCTGCGCGAAGTCGAATAAATCGGACTGAGAACAGTCATCGGCCGTTCCGAAAACGGGAACGAACCATTCAAGGCCACCGATCGCCAGGAGCGCTCCAACGGTTCGTCTCCATGCAGTCCGCGACCCCGTTTTTTTTCAGGTCCGTCGCGGACGCGGCGCACAAACAATACGCTACCATCGGCTCGAAGCTTTCGATGCCTGGAACATTGTGGCCCGTATTGCCTGAAAATCCGCGACCCGATGGTCTTTCTCAGCCTGGCCAACTGAACGTGAAAACACCGACAACAGCCTCGCCCCGTCTATGCACAATCTGACCTAGCAAAAATGCCCGCCATCATTGCCAAAATTCGGAAATAAATTCCTGAAAATGGCGCAACCCAAACCCAACTATTCTTTGTATATATATTTTATGGATTATATGTTGCGCCCAATAAAATCAGCATGCTGGGAACAACCGTGGTCAATCCAATTTTCGCGACCGTACGCACGTCGATCTTCGAGTCCATGTCGCGGCTGGCGACGGAAACGGGCGCAATCAATCTCGGGCAAGGCTTTCCCGAGGGACTTGAGCCCGAGATCGTGATCGAGGCCGCCGTGAAGGCACTGCGGGACGGTCCGCATCAATATCCGCCGATGATGGGCCTGCCCGGTCTGCGTCAGGCTGTGGCCGACAATGCAAAACGGTTCCTCGGGCTCGATATTGACTGGGAACGGGAAGTGCTGGTCACCTCGGGCGCCACGGAAGCCTTGACGGACACGTTTCTGGCCCTTCTCGACCAGGGCGACGAAGTCATCGTCTTCGAGCCTGTCTACGATGCCTATGGCACCTTGATCCGGCGCGCCGGCGGTGTTCCCGTGCCGGTCCGCCTGTCGCCACCCGACTGGGCGCTGCCGCTGGATGCGCTTGAGGCCGCCATCACGCCGCGCACCAAGCTCATCGTCGTCAACAATCCGATGAACCCGATCGGCAAGGTCTTTTACGCCCAGGAACTTTCGGCGCTTTCCGAGATCGCCCTGAAACACGACCTCATCATCGTCGCCGACGAGGTCTACGAGCACCTGGTCTTCGACAACCGGCCGTTCGTCTCCCTGTTTGGCTTGCCCGAGATCCGCGATCGTGTCGTGCGCATCGGCTCGGCCGGCAAGACGTTTTCGTTGACCGGCTGGAAAGTCGGCTACGTCACGGCTGCTCCGACGCTGCTGGAGCCCATTTCGCGTGCGCATCAATTCGTGACCTTCACCACTCCGCCGGCGCTGCAGGCCGCGATCGCGACCGGCCTCAACCTGCCCGATTCCTACTTTGCCGATTTGCGCTCGGGGCTCGAGGACCGCCGCGATCTGCTGGTCAATGGCCTGCGGCAGGTCGGGTTCAATGTTGCCGCGGTCGATGCGACCTATTTCGCCGTGGCCGATATCCGTGGCTTCGACCCGCACGGCGACGACCTCGCCTTCAGCCGCCGCCTGACCGTCGAGGCCGGCGTCACCCCGGTCCCTGTCTCGTCCTTCTATGGCGCGCGCGACGTTACAAGCCATGTGCGGTTCTGCTTTGCCAAACATCGCGAAACCCTTGAGACCGCTTTGGATCGCCTGGCCCGCTGGCGCCAGGGTCAAAGCTGGAAGGCGGCGTGATGAACTCCCACGTCCAGCTGCCGCCGGTCGAAGCTGCCATCATCGACCTCAAGGCCCGATTCGGCACCGCCGCGCTGACCGGCGAGTCGATCCGCGACCTGCATGCCCGCGATGAAAGTCACCACCATGGGCAGCGGCCCGATGTGGTGGTCTATCCCAAAACCACGCAGGAGGTGGCCGACCTCGTTGCGATCGCCACACGTCATCAGGTCCCGGTCGTTGCCTTTGGCGCCGGTTCCGGGCTTGAGGGTGGCGCCATACCGGTAGCAGGCGGAATATCTGTTGATCTGTCGGGCCTCGATGCCATCTTCGAAATCCGCGCAGACGACATGATCGCCCGTGTCGGCGCCGGTGTTCGCCGGCTCGATCTCAACACCGCCCTGCGTGACACCGGCCTGTTCTTCCCCGTGGACCCCGGTGCCAATGCCTCGATCGGCGGCATGGTCTCGACCGGCGCCAGCGGCACCAATGCCGTCCGCTTCGGCGTGATGCGCGAAAACGTGCTCGGCCTGACCGTCGTCACCGCAGGCGGCAGGATCGTCAGGACCGGCTCCCTGGCCCGCAAATCCTCCTCAGGCTACGATCTGACCCGATTGTTTGTCGGCGCGGAGGGCACGCTCGGCGTCGTCACCGAAGTCATTCTGCGCTTGCATCCGATCCCGGAAGCCCGTTCTGCCCATGCCGGATTTGCGACGCTGGCCGGGGCGGTGAATGCGGTCACCGACATCAAGCGGGCCGGGCTGTCCATCGGTCGCGTCGAACTTCTGGATCAGCCGTTGGTGGAAGTCGTCAACCGTCATGGCGAGATGCGGCTGGAACCGCTGCCGACGCTGTTCTTCGAATTTCATGGCGCCACGGACGATATCCGGTCGCTGTCCGGCACGGTCGGTGAGATCGTCGCGGCCAACGGCGGCACGGAGCTGACCTGGACCGCACCCGGCTCGGAGACACAAACCTTGTGGACGACGCGGCGCGATTGTCTCGCCTGGGCCAAGGCGGAGCGCCAGGGCGCCCATTCCTGGCCGAGCGATGTCTGCGTGCCGATCTCGCGGTTGGCCGACGTCATCCTGGAAACCCGAGAGGATGTCGCCGGCTCCGACATTCCCGCCTACATCGTCGGTCATGTCGGCGACGGCAATTTCCATTGCGTCTTCATGTTGCGCGATAACGAGGAGGCCGAGGTCGCCGACTATGCCGACCGGATTGTCATGCGGGCGCTGGCGGCCGGCGGCACGGCCAGTGGCGAACATGGCGTCGGTCTCGGCAAGCGCAAATTCCTGATCACCGAGCACGGCGCCGACGCCGTCGCTTTGATGCACCAGCTCAAGGCGGCGCTCGACCCGCTTGGCATTTTCAACCCGGGCAAGATCCTGCCGGACCCTGCCCCGTCCGATCTCATCAACACTCCTGGAAGGACTGACTGAATGCGCCTGAAATCCCTGATTGCCGGCACGGTCTCTGCTGTGGCCCTGCTGATTGCAGCCCACGCGCCGGCATTGGCCGAAACCATCAAGTTCGGCGTCACCGCCGGCCCCCATGCACAGATTGCCGAGGCCGTTGTGCCCATCGCCAAGGCCAAGGGCCTGGACATCCAGATCGTCGAATTCTCCGATGGCGCCCTGATCGATCCGGCCACCAATGATGGCGATCTCGATGCCAACGGCTTCCAGCACACGCCTTATCTTGATCGCCAGAATGCCGATCGCGGGCTGACGCTCGTCGCCGTCGGCGGCAAGACCGTGCTGTTGCCGATGGCCGGCTATTCGCGCAAGTACAAGACCCTGGCCGAGCTGCCCGAGGGCGCTCAGGTGACGATCCCCAACGATCCCAGCAATGCCGGCCGCGCGCTCAAGCTTCTGGAAGCCGGCGGCCTGCTCAAGCTGACGCCCGGCGTGACCTTCAATGCGACGGAACTCGACATCATCGAGAACCCCAAGAAGATCAAGATCGTGCCACTGGAAACAGCCCAGCTGCCGCGCTCGCTGGAAGACGTCGATTTCTCGGTCATCACCTCGCATTTTGCGCTCTCGGCTGGCCTCAACCCCGGCAAGGACGGCATCCTGATCGAAGACCAACTGTCGGACTATTTCTGCCTGATTGCAGTCAGCGAAAAGAACAAGGACGCCCCCTGGGTCAAGACCCTGGTCGAAGCCTACAAGTCTCCCGAGGTCAAAGCCTTCATCGACAAGAAGTTCGAAGGCAACGTGATCGCGGGCTGGTAACATGACCGTTCTGGCACGGACCAGCACCGACCTCACGACGAAGCTTGCCCTTTCTTCCCCGGCGTCAACCGAAGCGGAAACGACAGCCGCACGTCCCGTCATCGAGATCCGATCGCTGAGCAAGGTCTACGACCCCAAGAGCGGCCCTGTGCTCGACGACATTTCGCTGTCGGTCGCATCAGGTTCGATCCATGGGATCATCGGTCGCTCCGGGGCCGGCAAGAGCACGTTGGTCCGTTGCCTGAACGGGCTGGTGAGCCCCTCCTCCGGCCGGATCTTCGTATCCGGCCACGAGATCAGCGCGCTAAAGGGCCTGCAACTGCGCAAGGCACGGCAGAACATCGCCATGATCTTCCAGCATTTCAGCCTGCTCTCGTCGCGCACCGCCGCTGCCAATGTGGCGCTGCCGCTTGAGATTGCCGGCGTGGCGAAGGAAACCATCCGCCAGAAAGTGCCGGCCTTGCTGGACCTGGTCGGCCTCAGCGACAAGGCGGAGTCCTATCCGTCCGAACTGTCCGGCGGGCAAAAGCAGCGCATCGGTATCGCTCGTGCGCTGGCGCTCGACCCGAGCGTCTTGCTGTCGGACGAGGCGACCTCCGCGCTTGATCCGGAGACGACCGAGCAGATTCTCGATCTGCTCAAGGATATCAACCGCCGGATCGGTCTCACCATCGTGCTGATCACCCATGAAATGGACGTGGTGCGCCAGATCGCCGATCACGTCACCGTTCTGGAAAGGGGCCGGATCATCGAGAGCGGCGCGACATTCGATGTCTTCGCCTTTCCCAAATCGCCCACGGCCCGTTCATTCCTGTCGAGCATCGTCGCCCACGACCTTCCGCCCGAGGTGAGCGCACTCCTCTTGCCGGCGGCGACCGGAAATACCGATCCGGTTCTGCGCATCACCTTTACCGGCGCTTCGGCACATCAGCCTGTTGTCGCCGATCTGGTTCAGCGCTTCCACATCCGCCCCAATATCCTGCATGGGCGCATCGACTATATCGGCGGGGCACCGCTCGGCGTCCTGACCCTGGTTGCCGAAGGCGCCGGGTCCGGCTTCGAGAGCGTTTTGTCCTATCTGTCTTCCCTCGGTCTCCATGGAGAGGTCATCGGTCATGCTGTCCGGTCTGCTATCCCCGGCGCTCATCGCGCTGCTTCTTGAATCGATCAAGCAGACCGTCACTATGGTGACGGTTGCTGCCCTGATCTCCACCTTGATCGGCCTGCCGCTCGGCGTGCTGCTGGTCGTGACATCTCCCGGCCAGTTTCTCGAACGGCCGCTGTTCAACCGTATCGTCGGCACCCTGGTCAACCTGGTGCGATCGACCCCGTTCATCATTCTGATGGTGGCGATCATTCCGTTCACACGGCTGGTTGCCGGCACGACGGTCGGCACCTTTGCCGCCATTGTGCCGCTGACGGTCGCCATCACGCCACTCTATGCCCGTCTCGCCGAAGCCGCGATGCGCGAGGTCGACCAGAGCCTGATCGAGGCTGCCCAGAGCATGGGCGCAAGTCCGCTGCAGATCATCTTCAAGGTGCTGCTGCCCGAGGCCCTTCCCGGCATCGTCGCAGGGCAGACCGTCACGCTGGTCAGTCTGATCGGCTATTCGGCCATGGCCGGCACGGTCGGCGGGGGCGGATTGGGGGACCTGGGGATCCGCTTCGGCTACCAGCGTTTCATGCCCGAGGTGATGGTCGCCGTGGTCGTGGTTCTGGTCGCCATCGTCCAGTCGATCCAGATGACCGGCGATTTTGCCGCGCGCTTCGTCAATCACCGGATCGCCCGCAGCCGGCAAAGCGCCTAAAACAGCCCATCGAATTTTTGGCCATGCCGTTTGCAACGGCCACTCTAAGGAGAGCATCATGACAATCCACACGCTTGCGACCCAACTGCCCTTCGTCGATATCTCGCGGTTCAATGCGGGGCCGGAGGAGCGCGTCCGTTTCATCGCCGACCTGCGCCGGATCCTGCATGACCACGGGTTTTTCTACCTCACCGGCCACGGCGTCGATCCCAAGCTGATCGCCGATGTCATTGCCGTCTCCAAACAGTTCTTCGCCCTGCCGGAAAGGGACAAGCTGGAGATCGAAATGGTCAAGTCGCCGCATTTCCGCGGCTACAACAGGGCCGGACTGGAACATACGCGCGGCAAGCAGGACTGGCGCGAACAGGTCGACGTCAACAACGAGTCCGAGCCGTTGGAGATCGGCCCGGACACGCCGGCCTGGGCACGGCTGATCGGCCCCAACCAGTGGCCTTCCGCCCTTCCGGCGCTCAAACCCCTGCTGCTCGCCTATCAGGCCGAAGTGACCCGCATCGGCATCGAGGTCCTGAAAGCCATCTCGGTGGCACTCGGCCAGGATGAGAACGTCTTCTCTGCTATTTATCAGCCGGAACCGACGAAGCTGTTGAAAATCATCCGCTATCCCGGACGCGATGTTGCCCAGAGCGATCAGGGCGTCGGGGCGCACAAGGATGGTGGTTTCGTCACCGTGCTGCTGCAGGACGTGACCCCCGGCCTGCGCGTGCGCACAGAAGACGGCGTCTGGCTCGATGCTCCGCCGGTACCCGGCACCTTCATCATCAACACCGGTGAACTGCTGGAGCTGGCAACCAATGGCTTCGTGCGCGCCGACGTGCACGATGTTGTGACGCCGCCGGCCGGCACGGAGCGCTTCTCCGTCGCCTTTTTCATGGGTGCGCGTTACGATGCCACCATTCCGGTCATCGACTTGCCGGAAGAGTTGCAGCGCGAGGAACGCGGCATCACGGTCGATCCGCTCAACCCTATTTTCCGCGATGTCGGAAGCAATGTCCTGAAAAGCCGCCTGCGCTCGCACCCTGATGTCGCACGCGCCCACTATGCAGATCTGCTGACGCCGGAGCAACTCACCGGAAACGCCATCGCATCCGCCTACTAAGGTAGCCGGGCATCGATCCGCACATTGACGCAGACCGGAGAGGTCGGATGTGAACACCACATCCGACCTCTTTATTTTGGCCGCACCATCATCGGCGCGGGCGGATCGAACATCTCCCAATGTCGAACCGGTCGAAAATTCCTGACAGAGATGGCGGCAAAAAGAGTTGGAAATTTCTCTACTAAATCTATCGTCTGTATCATCATGCGTGCATCGAGAGGCGATAAGGTCTCCGAGGGTCCCTAGGAGGGGAAGCACCATGACACTCACTCGCAGAAGCCTGGCAGGCCTTGCCGCTGGCGCCGCTCTTTTGACCATTTTTCAAACCGGCCTTGTCGGAGCCGCCGATGTCACGCTCAATATCGGCTACCAGCCGATCGTCGAGCCTTCGCGCGTTCCGCAGGCCGATGGCACCTATGAAAAGGTCACCGGTGCCAAGATCAACTGGCAGAAATTCGACGGCGGCGCCGACGTGATCGCAGCGATCGCGTCAGGCTCGCTCGATATCGGCTATGTCGGCTCTTCGCCGCTTGCCGCGGCGGCCAGCCGCGAGCTGCCGATCGAGACGATCGCCCGAGGCGCTGGCCGTGCGGGATATCGCCAAGCCGGAAGAACTGGCCGGCAAGAAGATTGCCACCCCCTTCGTTTCGACGGCGCACTATAGCCTGCTGACCGCCCTGAAGCACTGGAACATCGACCCCAAGACCGTCGAGATCCTCAATCTGCGCCCGCCGGAAATCGCCGCCGCCTGGGCACGCGGTGACATTGACGGTGCCTATGTCTGGGATCCGGTGTTGGCCGAGATCAAGAAGACCGGCTCCGTGCTCGCCACATCCGCCGACGTGGCCGAGTGGGGCGGACCGACATTCGATGCCTGGATCGTCAGCAAGAAGTTTGCAGATGAGCATCCGGAGATCGTTACTGCTTTCGTTCGCGTCACAGGCGACGCCACGGCGGCCTACCGATCCAATCCGGAGGCCTGGGGCCCGACCTCGGCCGAGGCCGAAAAGATCGCCCGACTGACCGGCGCCAAACAGGAGGAAGTGCCCGCC
This sequence comes from Rhizobium sp. CG5, assembly GCF_023701945.1. Taxonomy (GTDB): domain Bacteria; phylum Pseudomonadota; class Alphaproteobacteria; order Rhizobiales; family Rhizobiaceae; genus Allorhizobium. The sequence goes on along the minus strand of NZ_JABAEF010000009.1, from coordinate 30,034 downwards.
CTGCTCAAGGGCTATCTCTTCCCGACGCTTGAGGAACAAGCCAAGGCCGATCTCCTGGGCGGCGGCACTGTCAAGGCGGTTGCGGCGACGGCGGCCTTCCTGAAGGAACAGGGCAAGATCCCGGCAGCGCTCGCCGAGTATACTCCCTATGTCTCGACCCGCTGGGTCAGCGACGCCGCAAAGCTGTCTTTCTGATCGGTTCGCCCAGGCCGATCCATCGGCCCAGGCCGATCCATCATGGCCCGGTTCTCAAAGGCCGGGCCATTTCCGATGAATTCATGCCCGAGGTCTATGCGATGAGCACCTTGTCTTTCCGTGACATCTCGCTGCGCTATGCTCCGCAAAATGGCCGCTCCAGAGAGCTGCATCCATGGGTTCTGGAACGGATCAATCTCAGCATTGCCACCGGGGAATTCGTCGTCATCATCGGCCGCTCGGGCTCCGGAAAGACCAGTCTGCTCAATCTCGCGGCAGGCTTCATCGCGCCGACTGAGGGCACGATCACCGTGGATGATGTGCCGATCGCCGGCCCCGGCGCCGACCGAGCCGTGGTGTTTCAAGACGATGCCCTGTATCCCTGGCTCAACGCACGCGACAACATCGCCTTTCCATTGAAATTGCAACACGTCGCCAGTCAGCATCGCCGGGTACGCGCCGACGAACTGCTTGAGCTGGTCGGATTGGCCGACGCTGGCGATCGGCGGATATGGGAACTGTCTGGCGGCATGCGCCAGCGCGTCGGCATTGCCAGAGCGCTGGCTTCGGACCCCCGCTTCCTTCTGATGGACGAACCACTGGGCGCGCTGGACGCGCTGACCCGCAGCCGCATGCAGGGTTTCTTGCTGAATGTCTTGCAAAAGAGCGGAGCCGGCGCCCTGCTGATCACCCACAGTATCGAGGAAGCACTGCTGCTGGCCACCCGGGTCGTCGTTCTGGAACCCGACCCGGGGCGGCTTGCTGCAGACATTCCTGTCGGCTTCGCGGGCGAGATTCTAGCTGGCGCGTCGCCGGCTCAGATAAAGTCGTCGCCGCTCTACAAAAGGATGCATGATGGCTTGACCAGCCTCATCAACAGGAATGCGAATGAGGACGCCGCATGACCCTATCGACAGAACTACCCGAGGCGCTTGTCGATCGAAACGCGACCCCCGTCGTCCTGCGCCGGCCCGAAGTGCCGATCTATGTCTATTCCTGCCTGACGATTGTAACGCTGATTGCCCTGTGGTGGCTTGCCTCCGCCTACAAGCTGGTATCGCCGGTGTTTCTGCCGGCTCCGCCGGTGGTGCTGCAATCGGCCTGGAACCTTGTCACCGTCGGATTTGTCGATTCCACCCTGGCCGAACACGTCGCCGCTAGCCTCAAGCGCATACTCGGCGGTCTCCTGGTCTCGGTTCTGGTCGGCGTGCCCGCCGGTCTGGCGATCGGCACCAGCCGCATCGGTCGCGGCATTCTCGATCCGATCGTCGAGTTCCTGCGGCCCCTGCCGCCACTTGCCTATCTGCCGCTGATCATCATCTGGATCGGAATCGGCGAAGGCTCGAAGATTACGGTCATCGCCCTGTCCATGCTGCCGGCCATCGTCTTGTCGACCTCCGCCGGAGTACGGTCAGTGTCCAAGGATCACATGAACGCCGCGCGCTCGTTTGGGGGCAGCGAAATGCAGTTGCTCACACATGTCATCTTGCCCTCCGCCCTGCCCTCCATCCTCACCGGCATCCGCATCGCGCTGGGAACCGGCTGGTCGACGCTCGTCGCCGCGGAACTGATCGCCGCGAGCCAGGGGCTGGGTTTCATGATCCAGTCCGCCGCCCAGTTTCTCGTCACCGACGTCGTGATCGCGGGAATCGCCGTAATCGCTTTCATCGCTATCCTGCTGGAATTGGCGGCCCGTGTTCTCGAACGCGCGCTCGTGCCCTGGGCAAACAGGTCATAGTTGCCGGTTTCGGTCGTTTTTTTGGTCGAAATCCAGCGCGACTGTTGCACGTCAACAGCGCAACACAAAAAACGACCAAAAAACGCAGTTTTCTGTGCTTGCGTCATTATTTGGTAAAAACTATTTAGTTTGTGGACATACAATCGCGTTTCAATCGAAGCGCGATCAATCGCATTTATACGCCCACCCCTGTTTCGACGTCCCACGACATGAGATTTGAAAATGCTAACCAACAAAGGCAAATACGGATTGAAGGCGCTGGTCGATCTCGCGCGGCTCGACAGTGGCGAAACTGCCTTCGTCAATGAGATCGCGACCCGCAACAATATTCCGAAGAAATTCCTCGACACGATCCTGCTGGAACTGCGCAACACCGGCATTCTGCGCTCGAAGAAGGGGCCCAATGGCGGCTATTCGCTGTCCAAGCCGGCGTCCGAGATCATGATCGGCCAGGTCATCCGGACGCTGGACGGGCCGCTGGCGCCGATTCGCTGCGCAAGCCGCACCGCGTTCGAAGCATGCGACGACTGCCGTGATCCCGACACTTGCCAGGTGCGTCGCTCGATGAGCGAGGTGCGGGATGCGATCGCCATGATTCTCGATAACATGACGCTGGCGCAGTTCGTCAATGACGAAACCACCGTGTCGGTTGTGAGCAGCGAAAAACAGGCTGGCTGAAGGCTGGACGTCGCGTCCATAACCTCACCTGTCAACCGCCCCGTCCGTTTCCTGTGACTGGGCAGGACCAGGCGTCTCCTTGGCCAAATCGGACCCAAGTTCGACAAGCGCGTCCTCGGATCGGCCGTCTGCCGTCTGCACAAACGTCTGGGTAGCCGCAATGGCAAGCGCCTTGGCCAGCTGACCGGCCCGCGTGATGGTACGGGCGCCGGGTGTCACCTGGGCGATGTCGATCTCGGTGCCGCAGCGATTGATCAGAGCTGCGAGAGACTCCATTTTTACGTAGGCCCTGGCAATCTCGACCTTTATCACGCGCAGGTCGCTCTCGTCAGCGTCGTGACGCCGGTCGCGAAGACGCTGGATCGAAGACAGAAATGTTTGCGTGGACTGGCCCAGAACCAGGGCACCGTCGAGCAGCTGGCCCGTTGCGCCAGACATCAGGCGCGCATCGGCACTGGCTTTCAGAACGGCATCTGCCGCGACATGGAGCCGCTGGAATGACAGCCGGTGGTGACCGGGCTCGCCTGGCGTTATACCAATTTCCCGCGCATGGCGTGGCACCAGGACAAAACGTGGCTCGCCCCGCTCATCCGCCAGCAACAGCGTCAGCCAGTCGACCGACAGTGCTGCGCTGCTGGCAATCTCGCCGTCCAGACAGTAGCCGATGCCCTCGGTCGACAGGCGAAGCCCTCGCTCGCTGACGGGACCATCGCCACGCACAAGGCCGCTGAAACATTCCCCGCAGGCGACACGTGCGAAAATCGCACGGCGCTGTTCTTCGCTGCCGGCGTTGCGGATGGCTTCAAGGGTCGAGAAATGTCCGGCAAGCGCAGTCGCGGATTCGGGTGACGTGGCCGCAATGATCGACACGGCTTCCGCCATCACGGCGTTGGAAATATCCAACCCGCCAAAATCCACCGGAATCGATATGGCAAACAGGCCGGACTGAACCAGGTCGTCCCAAGACGGACCGGACCGATCTCCCGCCTGTCCACCGCTGACCAGGCTGCGCGCAATGCCCAGCACTTCGTCCTCGGCCCCAATTCGCGTGGGAACGGTGCGCAATCGCTCGTGTAGATGCGTTACTGTTCCCATCGCTTGCTCCTTAGGACCGATATGCAGACTGCGCCGAACCAGCCATTAACCACAAGCAGCTTACTTCCCGTCTGAACGCCCTCCAAGTGACGCTGCACGCCGTGATCTGCCAACTAGAGCAGGAACACGGCTGCGGTGACGAACAAAAATGCCGCGGCAACGCAAGATGCCTGCAGGCAATAGGACAGACTGATCTGCCGTGATTTTACCAGACGGCGCTTGGGCGCGGAACCGCTAAAGGCATAGGACATGATCTGATCTCCTGTTGCGGTTCAAAGGACCGGAAACATGCCCCAAAAGACATGTTCGGAGTCCCTGTGTGGTGGCAATTCCTTTGCCTCGGCGTCTGCGACGGCCTTGTTGGCGACCTTGGCCGGTCGCTTGCCCAATTCAGGCCGTTGCGGCTCTACACCAGCCTCGCGGCGGGTAAGCCCGAACAGATCGAAGGAAAAACTCGCTATCCCCATGGGCATAATGCATGTCTCCCGTTTTGAACGATCACAGATGCGACGTTAACAATTTCGCCGCTACCGGGTTCCAAGTCAATATATTCCATAAAATTAGTATTCTATATTTCGAGCACTTCGGAGCAGGATTCTCCCACCGCGCCGGCCCGCCACGAAAAACGTCGCAGCCATGAGCCGATCGTCCGCCGTGGGCTATTGAATAACAAGGCTTGCCAACGCTTCCACCCGGCGCTTTCCCTGAAGGCTCGGGCTTTGAACAGGGCGCCGCGACGACCCCTGCACGAGCCGCATCAAATCATAGGCCACCGGCCATCGGCCATGACCGCTTTGGATATTGATATGGCCGGCAGCACCGATATCGATCAACTGGCTGCCCCAGCATCGGGCAACCTGCTGAACGCTGCCGAAACTCATATAGGGATCGTCAAGGCTTGCGACGACCAAACTGGGAAATGGCAAGGGATCGAGCGGCATCTCCCCGAAGTTCAGCACACAAGGGTGCAACCGCTCCGTCGCCTGCAGGTCGCAAGGCGCCACCAGCAGCGCTCCGCGGATATGCGCCCCCAGCGGACTGCGGGCGACGTTTGCGGTCAGCAGGCAGCCAAGGCTGTGCGCCACGATCCAGACATCGCCGATCGCGGCGATCCGATCTTCCAGCCGCTGCCGCCAATGGTGAAGATCGGGACAGGTCCAGTTATCCTGCTCTACCAGTTGCGCATCCGGTTGATCGAGCACCCAGTGCCGTTGCCAGTGCCCATCGCCCGAACCGTTAAGGCCGGGCAGGACAAGCGTCGCGGCGTCATTCACCAAAGCCCCCTGCTTCATACCAGCTATGCTTCGGCCTGCGATTGCGACCCGTCGGTTAGAAATTGCCGGGCAAGGCGGAATACCGTCCGTTGCCATAGACCAGTGAACCGCCGCCGGCGGCACGGATGGCCAGCACGCGACCGATGACGATGACATGGCTGTGCCGTTCGATCGCCTCCTCCACTTCGCAGTCGATCGCCGCCGCCGCGTCATCGAGAACCGGCGCGCCGCTTGCCAGCGTCGTCCATCCAAATCCACGATATCGCTCAGCGCCCCGCAATCCGCCGCGCCCTGCGAACTGACTTGCCAAGCCCTCATGAAGGGGTCCGACGACGTTGACGCAGAAATGCCCAAACCTCTCGACCACGGGCCAGGTGGACGATGTCCGGTTCAGCAAGACCAGCATGCGGGCCGGCTCGACCGAAAGAGCGGTCGCGGACGTCACGGTGGCACCCGAGCGCTGCTCGCCCTCCCCGGCCGTGATGATGCTCACGCCGCCGGCCAGATTGCGCAACGCTGCCTTTAAACCCTCGGCATCGACGGCATAGTCGATAGCCACTGCCGCAGGTTCGCGAGCGGTCTGGCCGAAGGCTGCTTGTGTAATATTCATGTAAGCTCTCCAGAGAAGAATTGACGTCGCGTCATGTCGCAAACTAGCAGCCAATCACGCCTGTCCGCAGATATAGAATTTCATTGTCCATATATTTGATAGAAATTATGCCTAAGATCGCGTGCGGTGCGCGTCAGGGATGGCGAGCAGGCCCAGCCAGTCGGGGCGCGGCGTTGAGCCCCGGTGAACAGGGGCCGCAATCCACGCAGATCAGAGGTGGCGGCGCCATAGTCAATGGCCGCTCGGAGCCTTGCAAAAATGATGTTATTCACCATTTCTATACATTGAATCAATTGTTGTCTTGAGGCCGACGCAATTGTCGCGTAGCCAGATTGTCGTTGGGTGCATTTGAATCGTACAATTCAACCTGCGCCACCTATTTCAGCGTTCACATCAATCGAAAGCTTCTCCATCAATGCTGACAAAAAAAGGAAAGTACGGGCTGAAGGCGCTTGTTGACCTGTCTCGCTTGAATGCAGGCGAAACAGCCTTCGTCAGCGAGATCGCAACGCGCAATAACATCCCCAAGAAATTCCTGGACACCATTTTGCTGGAACTGCGCAATGTCGGAATTCTGCGGTCAAAAAAGGGGCCCGGCGGTGGATACTGTCTGTCGCGGGCAGCCTCCCACATCAACATCGGTGAGGTGATCCGCACGCTTGACGGTCCATTGGCGCCCATACGATGCGCGAGCCGCACGGCATTCGAGACCTGTGACGACTGTGCCGATCCGCAGGCCTGTCACGTACGCCGATCGATGAGCGATGTTCGAGATGCCATTGCGTCGGTGCTGGACCACATGACGCTCGAGCAATTTGCCAACAAGGACGGCACGGAAGAGCAGACTGCCGTAGAACGGCAACCTGAACTGGTTTAGGTCTGCGGGCCCGGCTCCGGATCGAACGTGTAGCGGAAATCGCAATGCGAGGCACCGCGCATGATCGTCTGCGTGCGCTCCAGCTTTATCCTGGAATCATATCCCTGACAGAAGACGCTGTCCCTGTTGCAGGATAACAGGTGACCGATGTCGCCGAGCCCCATGGCGCGATAGGTCTCAGCGTACCGACACCGCGTCACGTTGTAGTCAAAGACCGTGTCGGACGCTTCGATCACCTCGATCTCCAGTGCATCGTCTTTGGTCCACAGATGTTGCAGCGCCTGGAAGGAACGCAGGCTCGTGCCGCCTTCGGTATTTGCCGCAAATGCTTCGGCCGCAGCAAACGCCGCCTTGCTGATGGCGGCATCGATGATGACCTGGGCGCGCTGCTTGCCAATCTCGGCCACCATGCTCTCGTAGATGGGCGCGATGATCGCGGCTTCGATCTTGCGCTGGGCGAGAATTCCGAGCTCGGCAGGTGTCTGCGCGCCTTGCGAGTGAACGTCACGTGTCATAAATCCGGTCTTTCTCCTGCGCAAAACCGTTGCGGAGTTTAAGCGAACTGGGACGCCGGTCGAGGGCGCCCCAGATCATGCGGGCTGCCAGACGCAGCCGTTAAGAGCCAGATACGACCTTGAGATTGCCCCCATGTCCGCCGCCGCCGAACACCTGCTTTTCGCCGAAGGACGAGCGGATCTGGTTGCGGGGTCCGCCAAGGCCGATTTCCGGAAACAGCAGTTCCGAGACGCGGTAGGCTTCTTCCAGATGCGGATAGCCTGACGCAATGACGGTATCAATTCCGAGGTCCTGATATTCCTTCAGCCGCGCGGCAATCGTTTTGGGAGATCCGACAAGGGCAGTGCCTGCGCCCGAGCGCACCAGCCCGATGCCCGCCCAAAGGTTGGGTGAGACTTCCAGCTTGTCGCGGCGACCATTGTGCAAAGCCAGCATGCGGGCCTGACCGACCGAATCGGAGTTTTTGGCAAAGCCGTCCTGTGCCGCGGCGATGGTCTCGTCCGACAATTTGGAGATCAGGCGATCTGCCGCCTCCCAGGCCTCGTCGTCGGTTTCGCGGACGATGAAGTGGAGACGGATGCCGAACGTCACCTCCCGGCCGTGAGCGGCGGCGGCCTTGCGGACCTTGGCGATCTTCTCACCCACCTGCTCCGGCGGCTCGCCCCAGGTCAGGTACTTGTCGATGATACCGCCGGAAAAATCGATCGCCGCATCGGACGACCCGCCGAAATAGATCGGCGGGCGTGGTGTCTGCACGGGGGGAAGACCGAGTTGAGCATGATGCGCTTGGATATATTTGCCGTCGAGATGGGCCTTGCCTGTCTCGATCAACTGGTTGAACACCTGGAAAAACTCGTCGGCATGGTCGTAGCGTTCGTCATGCGGCAGGAATATGCCATCCCCCGCCAGTTCCTGGGCGCTGCCGCCGACGACGATGTTGAGCAGCAGCCGGCCCTGGGACACCCGGTCCAGGGTCGACGCCAGCCGCGCATAATAGGCCGGCGACGCCGTTCCGGGCCGGATCGCCACCAGGAATTTCAGTTTCTCGGTAAAGGCAGCCAGATGGGCGGCCAGGATGAAGGATTCCTCGCAGGCGACGCCGGTGGGTATCAGCACGCCCGAATAGCCGAGCCGGTCGACCGCCTGGGCAATTTCGCGAAAATAGCCGGGGTCGGAAGGCCGGGCCAGATCGTCTGATCCCAGATAGGACCCATCCCCCGAAGACGGGATAAACCAGAGGAAATCAAGCGGATTGTCTTTGCTGCTCATGGCAGTCTCCTTTTATCAAGCTTGGGTCGAAGCGCGGCGTCAACTCGCCCTGTCGAGGGTCAGCGACGCCGCATGGTGCGATAGGAATGTTTGCGCCTGAGCCGCCACGAAAACGGCATGCTCCGTGACCTGCGGCAGGCCCATCAGTTCGCCGAACGTGCCACGGGCAAGCGGACCCACCACGTACAAACCGGGGTTCGGCTGTCCGTCAGCGCCAAGCGCGACAGCATGCAAGTCGCAGGCAATTCCGAGCCCTGTCGGGCAGGCGCTCAGCAGCCCGGCCTCCCTCATCGCGGCCAGAAACGGCTGTGACGACAGCACGTCGCCATGGGCCGGGCCGGTGGTGACCACCACGGCATCGAATGCCTGCGGGGCTGGCACCTGCTGGTATCGTCCACGGAAAGTCACCACGATGTCGGAGCCGCTGACCGCGGCTGCCCTGACCGATGCCGCGCGGACGTCCAGCCGGCCGGTCGCAATCGCCGTGTCCAGCACCGCCTCGACCTGGGGCGCGATGCGAAATCGGTGAACGTCCCAATAGGGCCGCACCCATCGGGCCAGCCGGCGCCGTTCCCCCACCGGCAGATGCTGCCAGATCTCATGGCCCTGGCTGCGAACGGCATCGAGAACCGCATGCCAGCTCAGCCCCTGGGCGGCGGCCGCCTTCAGCGTCAACCGGATCCGGCCCAGTAAGTGCGACGCAGTGTGGCTCGGCTGGGATGAGAAATCGCCGAACGGTTCCTGCACCTGGGAAACGTGCCCCCGAGACCGCAGGCCACGCCTGGAAATCGAGACGATCGACCCGACATGGCCACGACCGTGCAGGGCGGCGACCACATCGGCCGAGGTCAGACCATTGCCCACCACGAGAACCCGGTCCCCTGCCCCGATCACGTCGAGCGCACCAGGCTTGGTGACATCGACCACCAGTTTCGGGTGATGGCGGATAGGCTCCAGGGCCGCTGGTAACGCGGGTGCCGGATGGCTGACGGCAAGAACAACTGCATCGGCGGTCAGAAAGGCGCCAGCCGCGTCCTGCAGCCTCCAGCGAGAACCGGAACGCTCGATCCTGGTGACGGTGGCGCGTCGGTGCTCAATGGCACCCGACGAGACATGGGGGGCCAATTCCGCACCGACATAATCCCCGAAGACCGATCTTTGCGGATAGGCGAGACCCTGGGCATCATACGCCTGCCGATCACCGGCCAGCGCCTCCGTCTGCTCCAGATAGTGGGCAAAGCTCTCGGGATCATCGGGATAAAGGCTCATCTTGCCGGCGGGCACATTGATGCGATGAGAAGGCTCAACAGTGCTATAGGCAAGACCCGCCCCAAGCTTATCACGCGGCTCGAAAACAACAATCCGGACTTCCTGGCCCAACCGCATCGAGCGTGCGATATGCAGCGCCAGCGCCGCACCGCTGAAACCGCCTCCGACAATGGCGATCACGGGCAAAGATCTTGTTGACGGCATGCGGGGCTCCAGAAATCCAACAACTTTACAGTGGCAGTGTCGACCGTAAGCCTATTGAAATCAATATAATCTACCAAATTAATATTTTATTGTGCGTTGTCGAAGCGGAACGTTAGTCCATGGATTGCGGCGCGCAAACAAAACTGAACCGAAGCCGATCCGGCACGCCTTTCCCCACAATATCAGGCCAAGGTCGCTCGTGTTTTCACGTCCTGCAGGGACTGCTCCAGAAGGCCACCGAGCTGTCGCTTGACGTCTTCGAGGGCGCGAGACCGGCGATCTCGTTTGCGCGGCACACCGATGCGCACCTCGTCGAGAATACGACCGGGCCAGGGACGCATGACGACCACCCGGTCGGCCAGCACGGCTGCCTCTTCGATATCATGGGTGACAAGCAGCATTGTGGTGCCGTTGTCGGCCCAGAGATCGACCAGATGATCCTGGAGATCTGCCCGCGTCAGCGCGTCGAGCGCCGAGAAAGGCTCGTCCAGCAGCAGCAAAGCCGGCTTGGTCACCAGGGCGCGCGCCAATGCCACGCGCTGGGCCTGCCCACCCGACAGCTCCTTGATCCAGCGTCCGCCATACTGGGCAAGTCCGACCTTGTTCAGCGCCGTCGAGACCTGCTCCGCCCGCTCTGACGCCGGCAGCTGCCGAAGCCCGAAACCGATATTGTCCGCGACCGATAACCAGGGAAACAGACGCGGCTCCTGAAAGACGATATTGACCAGCGCATTCGGCTCATGGAGCACCGCGCTGTCGAGCCTGATCTGGCCGCGCGACGGCGTTTCGAGACCTGCCAGCAGCCGAAGCAGAGTGCTTTTGCCGCAACCCGAACCGCCGATGATCGCGACGATCTCGCCTTCTGCGACATTCAGCGAGAAGTTGTCGAGGGCGTGGGTTCCATTGGGATAGACCTTGCTGAGCTTCTGGATTTCTAGCATCTCACGCTCTCCGGCCATGATTATCCTGCCATCGCAGGAACGGTGCCGTCGCAAGGATCAGCAGCGTATCGGTGGCCTTGCCCACCACGGCGAAGATCAGGATGGCGGCCATGATCTGGTCCGGCTTGCCAAGCTGCTGACCATCGACAAGCAGATAGCCCAAGCCCTCCGACGCCCCCATGAATTCCGCGGCGACGACAAACATCCAGCCCAGCCCCAGTCCGGATCGCAGCGCCAGCACATATCCGGGCAGCACCGACGGAAGCAGAATTCGCCAGACCAGATGAGGCCCGGAAAGTCGAAACACCCGCCCCACTTCCACGATCCGTCTGTCCACACCCGCAACCGCGCCCGAAACGCCGAGATAGACCGGGAAGAACACGCCGACGCCGATCAGGGCGATCTTTGATACCTCGAAAATGCCGAACCACAGAATGAAAAGCGGCACCCAGGCAATCGACGGGATCGCCCGCAGCGCTTGGAGACCGGGATCCAGAAAGCGCGAAATAGTCTGTGAGTAACCCGTCAGTGCGCCCAAGACGGTGCCGGCGACAGACCCCAGGAAGAAGCCCACCGTGACCCGCCAAAGCGTGACGCCGACATGGGTGGACAGATCGCCGCTGGCCGCAAGCTCATAGACCGTGGCCGCAATCCGGGACGGCGGCGGCATCAAACGGCCGCCGACGACACCGAATTGAATGAGCGCTTCCCACAGCAGCAGAATGGCAGTGGGCACGACGAACCCGACGGCCGGATGAGCGCCAAGCGAGGACCGGCGCCGCCGGCCCTCCTCTGTACCCACCGTGGTTGGCTTGGATAGCGCCTGATCCAGGACGGCCATATCCGCGGTCTCCCCTTGCGTGCTTACTGGCCGATAGAGGCGCTGAAGCTCGGATCGATCAGGTCACCGACCGTGGCCTTGACATCCACGTCCGGCTTGACGACGCCTGCGGCCTGCAGTGCCAGGCCGGCGGCCTGGATCGTTTCGCGCTGGGCATCGCCGATCCGCGAATGCGTCAGGTCGGTGCGCTCCAGCTGTCGGGCAATGACCGCGTCCGGCAGCTTGGTCGCCGCCACAAGGGCCGCCTTCAACTGATCCGGCTCGGCCAGCGCCTTGGCGCGCGCCTTTTCATAGGCACCGATGACGATCTTGACGACGTCGGGATGCTCCTTGGCAAATTCCTCGCGGACATTGAGGATGCCCCAGCTGTTGTTGGCCGGATTGCGATGGAACAGCACGTCGCCGTTCTCCACCTCCGCGGATGCCATGATCGGGTCGAGCCCAGCCCAGGCATCCACGTCGCCGCGCTGAAGGGCCAGTTTGCCATCGGCATGCTGCAGCAAGACCAGCTTGACGTCCTTTTCCGTCAGCCCGGCATCGGCCAGGGCGCGCACCAGAAAGATATGGGGATCGGTTCCGCGGGTCACGGCGATCGACTTGCCCTTAAGCTCCTCGACCTTGGTAATCCCGGTATCCTTGCGTGTGACCAGCGCCGTCCATTCCGGACGGGAATAGACATAGACCGACTTGATCGGATTACCGTTGATGCGGCCGATCAAGGCGGCAGCACCCGCCGTCGAACCGAAGTCGAGGGATCCGGCATTCAGGTATTCCAGCGCCTTGTTGGAGCCAGCCGACTGCACCCAGGTGACCTTGATGCCATCCTTTTCGAGATCCTTCTCCAGAATGCCGTCATTCTTCAGAATGAGGCTGACCGGATTATAGGTCGCCCAGTCAATGCGGATTTCCGAGAGATCCGCCGCCCTGGCGACGCCCGAGAGCCCGATGGCCAAGGCCGCGCCAAGAGCCAAACGAAGGATAGATTTCATGGTAGCCTCCTATGATGATGATCAAATCTACAATTAATATAGACAAAGTATGCGCACCGCATTCCAATTTTGGCGCTGTCTAAGGAATAAAGCACCGCCGGCCACGCGGCAGTGGGATGCATTATGTCGCGTGCCGTTTTGACGGATGTCCGAAATAGCGGCTGGGTCCACCGACAATCTTCGAGCCATCGCCTCTCTACCCCGAGCGGAACCGCTGCGGCTCTGGTCTCGTAGCCCCGCTGAGCCGGACCGAAAATGCGCCAGACCACCTCTGTAGACAGGACCGTTTAAACTCTATATAAATTGTAGACAATAAGCCTGTGCCTGTTCAAGACGTGCCTTCGTTGAACCGAAAGGAGAACGACATGCTGAGAATTGCCACCCCTCTGGAGAGACGATTGATCCCGCAAGCAAGCCCGTGCAGGGTCGCCATCATCGGCGGCGGTTATACGGGCGCCACGATCGCCCGCCTTCTGGCGATCGGCGGTCACTGCGAAGAGCATGACATCGTGGTCTTTGAACCGCGCGGCAAACTGGGCTCGGGTCTCGCCTATGACACGAACGATTCTGCACTAAGGCTCAACGTATCCGCCGCCCGCATGCGCGCCATTCCCGACGAGCCCGATGCCTTCCTGCGCTGGCTGCACGACAGCGGCACTCTGGCGGCAGACCCCGATGCGACCGCGGCCGATGGGGCGATCTATGCTCGCCGTTCCGATTTTGCCCGCTTCATGGCCGAACGCATGCAGCCTGTCATCGAGGGCGGACTGGTCCGCCATGTGCGCGAGCGGGTCGAGACCGTGGTGCGCAGCGGCAGCGGCTGGCGCGTGACCGGCGATGGTGGCACGAGAGTCATGGCAGATGTCGTGATCATTGCCACAAGCCATCCCAAACCCAAGGCGCCGGGCCCCATCGCCTACGCCCTGAACGGACATCCAAGGTTCATTTCCGACCCGTCGCAACCCAACGCACTCGACGCCATCCGCGATCAGGACCGTGTGTTCGTCATCGGCGCCGGCCTGACCGCGCTCGACATCATCACCTCGCTGCGCCATCGCGGGCATGAGGGCAAGATCGTTGCCTTTTCGCGCTCTGGTCTGATGCCGCAGGAACAGGCCGCCGGCACACTGGGACCCCACGGCGATTTCGTCTCAAAGCCTTGTCACACGGCGCTGGCCCTGTTGCGTCAGGTGCGCAGAGCACTGGCCGAGGCGCAGAGCCGGGGTCTGCCATGGCAGAGCGTTTTCGACGCCCTTCGCCAGCAGGGCCAGACGATCTGGCAAAACCTGCCTCCTGTCGAGCAGAAGCGCTTCCTGCGTCATCTGCGCCGTCGCTACGAGACCCATCGCTACCGCATGCCGCCGCAGGTCGCGACCATAGTCGATCAGGGTCTAAGGGATGGTCGCGTGCTCATGCGCCCCGGCCGCATCTGTCGGGTGGAGCGCAGCGCAAAGACTGTCAGTGTCGATCTTATCGTCAAGACGGAAGGCGTCGTCGAACGGCACGACTTCGAATGGGTCGTCGTTGCCACCGGGCCTGACCACGCTTCGGTCGTCACCCGGCAACCCTATCTGGCGGAACTGGAACGGTCCGGCTGCATCCAGAGAGACAAACATGGCCTCGGCATCGCCTGCGACGGCGACAGTCGTGCCATCGGTCTGGATGGTCACCCGATCGAGACCCTGCTGATCGCCGGTCCCTTGGCCCGCGGCACCTTCGGCGAACTGACGGGCGTGCCCGAGATCGCGGCCCAAGCCGAACAGCTTGTTGCCGGAATTTCCGCGCGCCTGCTGCAAGGCCTGCCCCGGCGCCGTCACGCCTGACCAACATCTTTTTTGTCGGACGCAATCCGTCTTTGACGACTGTGATTGTCGAAAGCTATCTGTCGGCCTCCTTCAAGGGCCAATGCCTGCCCCCGCGAGAAAAGTGACAGCTCCGCTGAGACAGCCGTTGCTGACCACTGGTAGCGGTTCGCCCACCTCCGAACAGCGCCGCTACGCCGCGTCGATGGACGGTCCCTGATTATCACAGCAGGCTAATTTTTTGGCTCTTGGGCCAAGTGGCGCAAATTTGCACTCGTTTCGAACGCGAAAAGAGAATGCAATATAATTGATAGATTTTGTTATCATGCTTACTCTGTCTGACGAACTGCTTGCGGCACTCAGCGATGATGCCCTTCACTCCCGCGCAAAGAAACATCCGTTTCTTTTCATTCAGACAGGAATTTTCATGACGTCACCATACCGTTCGACATTCACCGCTCGTCTGAAGCGTCATCTTGCAGTTGGTGTCACATTTGGTGTGCTCGCCACCCTGCTCGCAGGGCCTGCCGCGGCGGAAGGAAAGATCCGGATCGCGCAGCAGTTCGGCATCGCCTACCTTATCCTGGATGTTGTTCGCGACCAGGCACTTATCGAAAAGCATGGCAAGGAGGCAGGCGTTGACATCGCTGTCGAATGGGCCAGCATCTCCGGTGCCACCGCGATGAACGAGGCGCTTCTCGCTAACAATCTCGACATCGTCTCCGCAGGCGTGCCCCCGGCGCTGACCCTTTGGGACCGCACCAAGGGCAAACAGGACGTGAAGCTGGTTGCGGCGCTCGGCTCCCTGCCGAACTATCTTCTGACGACCAACCCGGACGTTCACACGCTTAAGGATTTCTCGGACAAGGATCGCATCGCGGTGCCTGCCGCCGGCGTCGGCTTCCAGTCGCGCACGCTGCAGATCGAAGCCGCCAAGCTTTTTGGTCAGGAAAACTTCCAGAAGCTCGACCAGATCTCCATCAGCCTGCCGCATCCTGACGCGACCGCGGCGCTGATATCAGGTGGGACTGAAGTGAATTCGCATTTTTCCTCGGCACCGTTCTACTATCAGGCGCTGCAGGGCAACAAGGCGGTGCACAAGGTCATCAGCTCCTATGACATTCTGGGCGGACCGGCAACCTTCAACGTCCTCTATACCAGCGCTGCTTTCCACGACGAGAATCCGAAGACCTACGCGGCCTTCTACGCCGCATTGCAGGAAGCGGCGAACTGGATCAACGCCAATAAGGAAAAGGCCGCTGACACCTTTATCCGCCAGCAGAAGTCAAAGCTTTCGCCGGCCCTGATCCTGGAGATCATCAACGACCCTGAAAACGATTTCACCATCGTGCCGCAGAACACCTTTGTCTACGCAAGGGAGCTTCACAAACTCGGTGTGCTGAAAAACGAGGCGAGTTCCTGGAAGGACTACTTCTTCACCGAGGCGCATGGCGAGAACGGCGGTTTAGCGCCCTTCTTGAACGTTCACGGTCAGGACCGGACTGCTGCGGCAATCCGGTCCTGACCCGTCACGCTTGATGGAAATGAAGGTAGATGCCATGACTGCGCCCGTCCGGCACGGCGATATTGCGCCTGCCCCGCCGCTGCTGTCCGTGCAGGGGATCACGCTCGAATATCACTCCGCCGGGCGGATCGTTCGTGCCACCCAGAATGTCAGTTTCGATGTCTGGGAGGCCGATCGCTTCATTCTGCTGGGGGCCTCCGGCTGCGGCAAGTCGACCTTGCTGAAGGCGGTCGGCGGTTTTATCGCGCCCCGGGAAGGGCAGATCCTGCTGGATGGGCACCCGGTCCATGGCCCAGGACCGGATCGCATCGTCGTCTTCCAGGAATTCGATCAATTGCCGCCCTGGAAGACGGTGCGCGAGAATGTGGCATTTCCCGTGCGCGTGTCGGGGCGGCTCAATCGGAAGGAAGCCCTGGAGCGTGCCGATCACTATATCGACAAGGTCGGTCTCAGCCGCTTCGCCGATGCTTATCCGAACGCGCTGTCCGGCGGCATGAAACAGCGCGTCGCGATCGCCCGGGCGCTCGCCATGGAGCCGCGCGTGCTGCTGATGGATGAACCCTTCGCAGCACTCGATGCGCTCACCCGCCGTAAGATGCAGGAGGAACTGCTGGCCCTTTGGGAAGACGCGCGTTTCACCCTGCTGTTCGTCACCCATTCGATCGAGGAGGCGCTGGTGGTTGGCAATCGTATTGCGCTTCTCTCACCGCACCCCGGGCGCATGCGGGCTGAAATCAACAGCCATGAATGGGATCTCAAAAGCGGCGGAAGCCCGCAATTCCAAGCAGCGGCAAACCGTATTCACCGGCTTCTCTTCGAAGATGCGGATGCGGTTGGGGGAGCGGTCGATGAGTGACGTTTTGATCACGGGCACACAAACGCCAACTCGACCGGTCCCGCCCGTCCGGCCGGAATACGAACTGCCGCTCGAGCCTTTGGCGGGAGCAACCATCCTGACGGTTCTGCCGTTCTACCAGCGCCTCTGGCAGCGTGCCTGGCTGCGCAAGTGCGTGATCCTGGTCTGTCTGGCTCTGATCTGGGAAATCGCGGCGCGACTTCAAGGCAATGAACTGCTTCTGCCGCCGTTCAGCGCCGCCATAAAGGCCCTTGCGGAGGACACCCTGAACGGTCTCATCCCGAGCCGGGCTCTGAACTCGCTCGAGGTGTTGATCAAGGGCTATGTGGCTGGCGTCGTCCTGGCATTCGTTCTGACATCACTGGCGGTATCCACCCAGGTCGGCCGCGATCTGCTGTCCACCCTGACCTCCATGCTCAATCCCCTGCCGCCGATTGCCTTGCTGCCACTGGCGCTCTTGTGGTTCGGGCTGGGACAGGGGAGCCTGGTCTTCGTGCTGATCCATTCGGTGCTCTGGCCCTTGGCGCTCAACATGTATACCGGCTTCACCGGGGTGCCGGAAACGCTCCGCATGGCCGGCCGCAACTATGGCCTGCGCGGCCTGCGTTACGTCCTCTTGATCCTCGTGCCGGCCGCCCTGCCCTCCATCATCGCCGGCCTAAAGATCGGCTGGGCCTTCGCCTGGCGCACGCTGATCGCCGCCGAGCTTGTGTTTGGCGCCTCTTCCGGTCGCGGCGGGCTGGGCTGGTACATCTTCCAGAACCGCAATGAGCTCTACACAGACCGGGTCTTCGCCGGACTGATCACGGTGATCCTGTTCGGTCTTCTGGTCGAAAACGTCCTGTTCCGTCAGCTTGAGAAGCGGACAGTGATCAAATGGGGAATGACGCGCTAGCGTCATAAGGACAGGCAAGAATGACAGCAGGACAGAAATATGTGGTCGGGATCACCGACCACATGATCGGAAAGCCGGATCTCGAAGCGGACGTGCTCGGGCCAGACGTCGAGATCGACTTCTTCGCCAGCACCGACGCATCCGCCCTCACCCCCGATCGTCTGGCAAGGCTCGATGCCCTGATGGTCTGGGGCGCTCGGCTGCAGGCGCCAACCATCGCGCATCTCACGCGCTGCAAGGGCGTCGTGCGCTATGGCGTCGGTTACGAGAAGATAGACCTTGCGGCGCTTGCCGCTGCAGGCATTCCCTTTGCCAACAATCCGGACTACGGCACCGAAGAGGTCGCCGATCACGCGCTTGCCATGATCCTGAGCCTGCACCGGCGCCTCTGGGAGCACGATCACCGATCCAGGGGACATGCCGCGGGATGGCAGGTCCATAGCCTGAAGCCCCTTGCCCGTTCCAACCGGGCGACAGTCGGGGTCGTCGGCGTCGGCCGGATCGGAACGGCCGTCGTGAACCGGCTCAAGCCCTTTGGCTTCCGCATTCTCGGCTATGACCCAGGACAGCCGCCGGGACATGAGAAGGCGATTGGCTACGAACGCCCCGAACGGCTGGATGAACTCTTCTCTCAAGCCGATATCGTCACACTCCATTGCCCGGCAAACGCTGTGACGCGCGGCATCCTGAATGCTGACGGCCTTGCTCGGCTCAAGCCGGGGTCCATTATCGTCAACACGGCCCGCGGCGAGTTGATCCCCGATCTCGACGCTTTGGAGCAGTCCCTGCGCAGCGGCCATATCGCCGCCGCCGCCATCGACACGCTGATCCAGGAACCGCCCGGCGACCATTCCTTGTTGACGGCGTGGCGCAACCGCGAGGATTGGCTCGCAGGACGGCTGGTGATCACGCCGCACAATGCCTTCTACTCCGACCACGCGGCCATCGAAATGCGCCGGAATGCGGCGAAGACGGTCAGAATTCTGCTGGATGAGGGCAGGCTGCGCAATCAAATCACGGATGAATCATGATGGGTTCGGATTTTCTCTGGTACATTCCCAACGACACCCAATCGGGTCACCGAGGCGATGTGGCCGATCCCGATCACAATAGCCTCGATACGCTGACGGCCCAGGCGAAAGCCATGGAAACCCATGGCTGGAAGGGCGCCTTGATCGGCACCGGGTGGGGGCGGCCCGATACATTCACGGTCGCAACCGCGCTGGTCGCCCGCACGACGACGTTCGAGCCTTTGATCGCGGTGCGGCCCGGCTACTGGAAACCGGCGAATTTCGCCGCCGCCGCCGCAACGCTTGACCATCTGAGCAACGGCCGCGTGCGTGTCAATGTCGTGTCCGGTCCTGACGAGCTCGCCGCCTATGGCGACAAGGAAGGCGATCAGACGCAGCGCTATGCCCGCACCAGGGAGTTCATGCGGCTCGTCCGCCGACTTTGGACGGAAGAGAACGTGACCTTCGCCGGCGAGCATTTTCAGGTGGCCGGCTCCACGGTGCAGCCGCGCCTCGCCCAGATCGGCGACCGCCGCCATCCCCGGCTGTATTTCGGCGGAGCCTCGGAAGCCGCCGAGCGTGTTGCCGCCACCGAAGCCGACGTGCAACTCTTCTGGGGCGAGCCGCTGGAGGGTGTGCGCGAGCGCATCGAGCGGTTGAAGGCCCTCAGCGCAACGCTTGATCGTGATCTGCCGCCCCTGGAATTCGGCCTGAGGATCACGACGCTCGTTCGCGGTACGTCGCAACAGGCCTGGGCGGATGCGGAAGCGAAGGTCGCCAGGATGGCCGAGGGATCGGCCGGCAGTTGGCAGGATCATCGCCATGGCGTGGCAGTCGGCCAGCGGCGCCTTCTGGATTTGAGCCGCCAGGGCGACGTTCTGGATGATAACCTTTATACAGCGCCCGGCAAGTACGGTGGCGGTGGTGCAGGAACGACCTGGCTGGTCGGCTCGGCCGAAGAGGTTGCCCGCGCACTGCGCAAGTACGAGGCACTCGGCATCACCCATTTCATACTGTCGGACACGCCCTATTTGGGAGAACTCGAGCGCCAGGGCAGCGAGTTGCTGCCGCTTATGGAATGAGGAAGGCAAGCGTTGAAGAAATTGGTAGCGGGCGCCATGAACGTGTCTTTGAATTCTCAGCAGGAGGCGGCCCTGCTCGCCGCCCTCGGTGGACGCTGCATTGTGCTCATCGGCATGATGGGCTCGGGCAAGACCTCGGTCGGCCGGCTGTTCGCTGCGCGGCTAGGGCTTGATTTTGCCGACGCCGATGCCGAAATCGAAGCCGCGCACCGCACGACGATCCCGCACATCTTCGCCCGGCACGGCGAGGCCTATTTTCGCGACGACGAGCGCCGGGTGCTTGCGAGGCTCCTGGCCGAAGGGCCGAAAGTTGTGGCAACCGGTGGCGGCGCCTTCATGAATGCCGAGACCCGCGCGCAGATTTCAGAGCAGGGGGTGTCGATATGGCTGAAAGCCGATTTCGACGTGTTGATCCGCCGCGTGCGCCGGCATGCCAACCGGCCGCTGTTGCAAACGCCCGATCCCGAATGCGCCCTGCGCAAATTGATCGATGACCGTTACCCAACTTATGCTCTGGCCGACGTGACGGTGGTGTCCGATAACGGCCCGCGCGAAATGGTCGCGGCAAAAACGATGCAGGCTCTGATGTCCTATTTGAAAATTTACCCCGTACCGCAATCCGGCCCGCAAGATAGTATTTCATGAACAAGGTGCGGGTCGATCTCGGATAGCGCTGCCTCCATACAGCCTGCGCGATCGTTGCTGACGGTCATGCGGCACATCATCCCGACAGCTTTGAGCCAGAGTCTAGATGCGGTCGGCATCAGGCATTTGGTCGGCGTCTCGTATCGCCGGGCGAAACTCCAAGGGCTACGAACACTTCGCCCCGGTCTGCGACCGGTAGCGTGACAACACGCAAACGTTTCCCCCTGCATTAGCAGAGATTTGTCCGAGCCTGCACTGCAGCCGAAGCCTTAGTTTGCCTTGAAGGGAGTCGAACCTTCGACCCCTTCATTGTTTAACACTAATTGGCCCAAAAACGCGTCACCCGTTCTTGGCGACCTCCCTCACTTTTTCAATCTAGTAGCACCACTTGTGCACCGCCAGAGCGATCGCCTTCGTGCAGTCGACGAGGTCGCGAACCGAGACTCGCTCGTTCGGCTGGTGCGCCTGCGCTGGATCGCCGGGTCCGAAATTCACGGTCGGCGTGTTGCCGAGACCGGTCGGTAGACCGATGTCGCTATGGGCGCCGAAGCCGGAGAGCTTCGGCGACAGGTTGGCCGTCTCCACCGCCTGCTGGAAGATCGACACGAACGGGCTATCGGCAGGAATCTCGGCGCAATCGGCATCGAGAATCCATTCGACGCGGGCGGGATGCTCGCGCAGATAGGGATCCGCCTGGCAGACGTTGCGGACGTGTTCCTCGATCTCGCGCTTCACATGACCGCCGAGGGCGAACTCGTCCTTCTCGCTCGGCAGATACTGTGCGTCGATGATGATCTCGGCGCGGCCGGCCATTGAGGACGGATGCTCGCCTGCAGTCATCTGGGTGACAATGATCTGGTTGGGCAGATCCATAAGCGGATGGTTCTTCTTCGGGTCGAACATCCAGCGACGGTTGAGGATGTCGATGCCGTCGAGCATCTGGCGGCAAAGCTGCACGGCGTCGACCGGCCCGCTGGTGTACCAGGCATTCGGCGTCAGCTCGGCATGGCCGCCGATCCCGTCGATGATGATTTTACCCCAGAGGATGCCATGGCAGAGCGGCGCGATGCGGTTGGCGGTCGGCTCCGTCATGATGCCGGCATCGGCCTTGAAGCCGCGATCGACCATGGCGAGCGAACCCATGCCGCCGATTTCCTCGTCCACCACGGTGGTGAAGACGACATCGCCCTTCAGTTCGACGCCCATCTCCTTGAGAATTTCGACCGCCATCAGCATGCAGGCGACACCGCCCTTCATGTCTACGGTACCGCGGCCATGCAGGAAGCCGTCCTTCAGCACCGGCACGAAGGGATCGGTCGTCCAGTGTTCGGCAGCGCCTGGCGGTACCACGTCGATATGGCCGGTTAGCATGATCGAGCGGCCGTCGCCGGTGCCCTTCAGGGTGCCGCCGAGATTGGGACGCCCCTCGAAGGTGCGGCCCTTGTTGGCACCGGGGCGACCTTCATACTTGGCATAGAGCGCCGGGCCATCCGGATCCCATAGGTCGGTGGTGAAACCGAGGGCTTCCAGCCGCTTCTGCAGATAGAGCTGGCAATCGCGTTCGCCTGGACCGGCTTCCTTCGGGTTCGACTTGACGATCGACGGGAAGGCGACGAGATCGCTCAGCGTCTGGACGATTCGCTCCTGCACCGCCTCGACGCGGTCTGCGATCTGTTCTTCGATGGATGGCATGCTTAACTCCAGCGTTTTGAAAGACGTTCGATGAGCAGGACGGCGATCAGCAGCGCGCCGACGATACCGACCTGCCAGACGGTGTTGACGTTGAGCTGCAGGAGCCCGGTCTTCAGGGTGACGAGCAGGGTGACGGCAGCGATCACCCCCCCCACCCCGCCGATACCGCCGGTTATGGCGACTCCCCCGAGCATCACCGCGGTGAGCGATTCAAGCTCCAGGTTCTGCCCGATATTTGGCCTGGCACTTCCGAGCCAGGCGAGCGACACCAGCCCCGCCAGGCCGGCGAGCAGGCCGCTGAGGCCGTAGACGAGAAGCCGGGCGCGATCGACGGGAATGCCGACAAGGCGTGCCGAGCGCTCGTTGAAGCCCATGGCGAAAAGCCAGCGGCCCCAGGCGCTGTAGAGAAGCAGCACCGCGGCGATGACGAAGACCGGCACGACCAGAGTTACAAACGGCATGGGCAACGACAAGATCATTCCCCGGCCCCAGGGCAGTAGCCAGGTCGGCACGCCCGATTGCGCGCCGCCGCCGGTCAGCGCCAGCGCCATGCCCGAATAGACGAACAGCGTGCCGAGCGTCGCGATCAACGGGAGTATCTTGAGCCGTGTGACCAGAATGCCGTTGAACAGTCCAAGCAGCGTGCCCGCCACGACGCAGGCGACCGGCAGCAACGCGGGCGGCATGCCGGCCTTCACAGCGAGCATGGCCAGAACCACCGACAGCGACACGGTGCCGCCGACCGAAAGGTCGATACCGGCCCCTCCGGCCAGGATGACGAGGCACTGGCCGAGCGAGACCAGCGCGAGGATGGTCGAGAATTGCAGGACGGTTGTGACCGTCGAGGCGCTGAACATCGTCGGCCTGAGCGCCGCGAACAGCAGGATAACGGCGATCCACAGCACGGCGAGCAGAAGCAGGATGCGGCTGGAACCGGATCGTTTCAGAAGGCTTTTCATCGCTGCATCCACCTTGCCTTGAATTCACCCATGCGCGACGCCGGCAGTTCGAGCGCGAGCACACCGATCAGCAGCGCACCGGTCACGACAGGTTGCCAGAGCGACGGCACGCCCATCAGCAGCAAGCCGTTCTGCAGGATGCGCAGGAGGATCACCCCGAGTGCCGTGCCGAGAAGGCTGCAGCGCCCGCCCATGATGCTGGTACCGCCAAGCACGACGGCGGCGATCGCATCGAGCGCCAGGGTGCTGCCGATCGCCATCTCGACATTGCGATAGCTTGCGACGTAGAAGCTTGCCGCAAGGCCGGTCAGGGCACCGCTGATGATGAAAGTGGCGATTCGGACTTTGGTTACCGGCACGCCGGATAGCCGCGCTTTCTCCTCCGAATTTCCGATCGAAAGCAGATGCGGACCGTAAGGCGTGCGGCGAAGCGCCAACCACACCGCCAGATAGGCCAACCCAATCGCAAAGATAGACATGGGAATGCCGAGCACGGTGCTGGACAGGAGCTGGGTGAGACCGGTGGGCAGGCCGGAAAGCCATTGCCCGCCGAGAAGTGCGAAAACTCCCATGCGATAGACGCCGAGGAGGCCGAGCGTACCGACGATCGCCGGCACCCGGCCGAGCACGACAACCAGCGCCGTAAGGAGGCCTATAACCGCACCGGTCACCGGGCCGACAAGCAAAGCCAGCGCCGGCGCAACCGACGCCAGCAGGGCGTGGGCGACGGCGATGGCAGCAAGTCCCATCAGGATGCCGATCGAGACATCGATACTGCCCATGGCGAGCAGCAGGGTCATGCCGAGACCGGCCAGCATCAGCTCGGTGCTGTTGCGGGCGATTGTCGTGGCATTGCCTGCCGTCGCGAAATAGGGTGACGCGACAGAAAAGACGATCGTGGCGAGAATGACCGCGCCAAGCAGCGCCCATTCACGTCCGCCGATGGCGAGAAGTCGTGGACTCGACTGTCGCATCACAGACTTTACCCGCCCTTAGAAGTCGAACTTGTCGACATTGTCGGCGGTAAAGACGGCTGGAGGACCGAGCAGCAGAATGCCGCTATCGGCATTGTAAGTGACCGGCGAGGTGAAGCCCTTCACGGTGTTTTCAGCAGCGAAAGGCTTGCCGTCGATCAGCTGCTTGCCGGCCCAGACCGTCAGGTAGCCGAGCTGCGCCGGATCCCAGAGCACCGAGAAGCCGAAGGAGCCGCTCTTGATATAGGAGCGGGCGGTGTTCGGGCTGCAATAACCGGTGCCGACGACGGTGCCGATCTTGCCGGCCGTCTCGATCGCCTGGGCGACGCCCGGGCATGTCGAGGAGGCCACCGCGATGATGCCCTTGATATCCGGGTTCGCGGTCATCAGGTCGCCGGCGATCTGGGCAGCACGCTGGGCCGTGCCGCCGGCATATTGGGGCTCAAGCAGCGTCAGCTTCGGATACTTCTCCTTGGCCTGCTTCTGCATGAAGCCGATCCAGGCATTAAGGTTGGAGGCCGTCGCCTCGCCCGAGACGATGCCGATCTTGGCATCTTCGCCAACGCGCTTGACCAGTTCGTCGATGATCGTGGTGCCGAGGCCCTCGTCGGTCGCCTGCGCGACATAGACGGCACGACCGCTATCGGGCGCATCGCTGTCGCTGGTGAAGAGCTTGACGCCCTTCGCCTTGGCGGCTTCGACGACCGGTGCGATGGCGGATGCGTCGAGCACGCTGACCGATACGGCGTTGACGCCCTGATCGATCAGGTTCTGGACGATCTGCAGCTGGTCGACAGGGTTGGTGTCGACCGGGCCGGAATAGATGAAGTCGACGCCGAGATCTTGTGCCGCGCGCTTGCCGCCGGCCTCCATGGCGTTGAAGTAGGGGATGCCGATCAGCTGGGGCACGAAGGCAACCTTCGGCTTGTCCTGCGCGAAGGCGGAAGAGCCAAGCGCCAGCGTCAATGCGGATATGATTAGAACTGTCTTGATTTTCGGAAACATAGGGAGCCTCTCTGGAGCAAGTGACGCGCTTTATTGATTGTTTTGTTCAAGCGCCCGCACGTCGGGATGAGCGCCTGTGATGAGGGAGACGATTTCTTCGGGATTGGTCTCTTCCTTCCGCCGCTCGGCGACCTTTCGGCCACGGCGGAAGACGACCATGCGGTCGGCGACCTCGAACACATCGGCAATGTTGTGGCTGATCAGCACGACCGCGCAGCCGCGTTCGGCAAGCTTGCGGGTAAGCTGCAGCACTTTGCGGGTTTCGGCGACGGCAAGCGCCGCCGTCGGTTCGTCCATGATGACGAGCCGGGCATTGAGATTGAGCGCCCGACAGATCGCGACCGCCTGCCGCTGACCGCCCGAAAGACTGCCGACAGGCGCTTCCGGATCGGAAATATGGGCATCGAGTTCGTACAGCAGGCCGTCCACCTTTTCGCGCATCGCCTTGCGCTTCAGAAACGGAACGCCCAGCACCGAGCGCTTCAGCTCACGCCCGAGAAACACGTTCTCCGAGATCGACAGGTTCTCCGATAAGGCGAGTTCCTGAAAGATCGTCGCGATGCCGGAGCTTGCCGCATCCTTTGGCGAGGCAAACTGCACGGGCTGGCCTTCGACCAGCAATTCGCCGTCGCTCTGGGGATGCGCGCCGGCGAGGATCTTGATGAAGGTGGACTTTCCGGCGCCGTTGTCGCCGAGAAGGGCCAGAACTTCGCCGCCATTGATCTCGAGATCGACACCCTTCAGCGCGGTGAGCGCGCCGAAGCGTTTGGTGATCCCGGTTGCGCGCAGGAATGGAACGGTCATCGTGCTGTCCTTTGCGTTTGCGGCAGGTTCACTTGGGCGTGCCGGCTGTGTTGGCAGCCCAGCGAAAAATGTTCTTCCAGATCGTCGCGTATCCTGCCCAAGCGACGAATTCGTGCGGCACCCAGTGCGGTCCGATATCCGAGGTCCAGGCGACGGTGCGGCCCTGGCCGTAGCTGCCGGTGACGAGCAGCGGATGACCACCTTCCTCTTCCGGAAGCGTAGCCAACACCTCGACGCCATCGCCTTCCCTGGCGACGACCTCGTTGGCACCGAGAAGCAACGGCCATTCGCCGTCGAGGCCTTCGAGGATCGGATGGGTCTTCGGCCCGGTCACGACGGCATGGAAACCGTCCGGAACTTCCACCCGGTCGTCATAGGGAAGGCAGGTGACGGGCAGAGCCTCTTCCACCGGCGTGCGCCGCCAGCGCGCCTTGCCGTCGATGCCCTGGAAGGAGAAATAGCCCCCTGCCATGACGAGCCCGCCGCCGGCCTTCGTCCATTCGCGGATGATCTTCAGGCGATTGGGAACCGGCTTGCCATGCAGCCAGACGGCCGGCGGCAGCTGCAGCGAATTCGCCCCGATGTCGGAAAGCAGGATGACCTGGTATTCGGACAGGCCTTCGAGCGCGAAGGGGAATTTTTCGACGCAGTCATGCGCCGTCATATAGGTGATATCGAACTCGTCGCCCTGCAATGCGGCAACCAGTGGCTCGGCACCGAGATGGAAGGTCACGCTGCCGAACTGGTCGAACCCCTTGTAATGGGTTGCCGAACTGACCCAGCTCTCCCCAACCAGCAAAACCTTCGTCACCATGTCCGTCTCCTTATGCTTTCGATCATGTCGTTTCAGAAAATTACCCGGCCTTCGCCTCGACGGCGGAAAGCAGTGCTTCGAGTTCCTGGGCGTTCGCCGTGCGGGCCTGCGCGCCTTCGGACGTGGTGGTGAGGCTTGCGCCGACCGCCGCATGGCGTGCGGCATCGACCAGCGGCCGTTCATGCAGCCAGAGGCTTAGGAAAATTCCGGCAAACGCATCGCCCGCCCCCGTCGCATCAACCCGACTGACCGGCAGTGCAGGCACCTCGATCGGTGGGCCGCCACTTTTGCGGAAAACGACGGCACCGAATTCACCGAGCGTCAGCACCACGTCGCCGCGCCGTTTCACCCGTGCGATCGTCCGGGTGGCTTCCTCGATCATCGAGGCGAGCGGCGTGCGGATGGAGTAGATTTCGCGCAGCGTGTCGTCGTTGATGAAAGTGAGATCGACCTGTCCGATCAGGCGTTCGAAAGCTTCCGGATTGCGCGACCCTTCCGGCAGACCGGCGGTGTGCAGGCTGACATTCCAGCCGGCTTCATGAAAACGCGCGATCGACGGCATCATCCGCTCGTAGTGAAATCCTTCGATATGGAGGCAGGACCGCACCGGGCCGGGCGCGATATCCATGTTGGCAGTAAGATCGATGTCGCTGAGCTCGAAGGTCTCGTGAATGATCGTGCGGCCGCCATTGGCCTCGATGATCACCATTGCCCGCGGCAGCCGGTTCTTGCCCGGCCGGCGGATCGGCAGCACGTTGACGCCGTGCGCCAGAAGCTCGGCCATGGCCCACTCGCTGTCAGCATCATCGCCGACGGCCGTGGCGAGATCGATCTGCAAGCCGTAGGGCGCCCCGACGGCGGCGGCAGCAACCGCCAGGTTGGCGGCCGGTCCACCAAGCGCCTTGTCGATGTGGCTCGCCGCCACCCGATCGTCGCGATGGGGCAAAACCTGCACCCGGCAGAGATAATCGACGCAGATATGACCGACGACCAGAAGCCGCGGATTGCCCTCGGCAGCCGCGACCTTGCGGGCCGACATCATCGGCAGCGAACGCGCGAAAACGCTCGGCCGATAGGCGAGCTTCTGAATGGTGGCCTGGATTTTCTCGGCGGTTTGGGCTTTGACCGGCACTGTCCCATTGAGGAAATTGGACACGGTACCGACCGAAACACCGGCGGTACGTGCAACATCCGTAATGGTAGGACGGCCTTTTTTCATCATTTCCCCGCCGATTGAAGCGCTTCAAAGCGTATGGGTGGACTGGGCAGCCGTCAAAGAAACATTATTCCAATTTTTCGGACTACACGTCGGAATAATCCGGGACATCCGTTTTCATTAGAACACCTGACTTCAAAAGACCCGAATTGAAAATATTTCAATCCAATTTGATAGGACGTTCAATTGCCCGTTCAGCCAGCGAGAAACGCAGCAGCTGGGCAAGCACCTGGCAGCCGGCGACCACATGTTCGGGTTCGACGAATTCCGCCTCGTCGTGCAAAGCGCCTGAAAGCATCCGCGTACTTTTGAAGCCTCTCGCCTACGCCGCCTTCTCTGTGGCTTGCTGAAGATCGGCGGGAAACGTGCAGGGGGGCATGTCGAAGCTGCGTGTAGTCGAGATGGAACACCCCTGTCGTTCGGACTCTCGCGCGATTGTGGACGTAACCAGTTGTTCGAGTTCATTCAGCCTGTCCGGATCGGGATGACGGATATCGACCGTGCAGCGCGCCTCATCCGGGATGGCGTTCACCGATCCCGGCTCGACCGAAATATGCGCCGACATCTGGACGGTCCATGCCGGCACGCCGGTCACGGATCTCGAGATGGCGCTGCGTGCTGCACTCAGCCACGAACTGGTCGAACAGATCCGTTACCGGACACGCGAGGGCATGAAGATAGCCGTGACGAAGGGCAAGGCAGCCACGCGCCTGTCTTACGGTTATGTTCTTTCTCAGCAGCGTGATGCGAATGGTGACCGGATCAGGGGATTGCGCGATATCGATCCCGTCAAGGCAGAGATCATCCGACGCATTTTCAGGCTCTATGCCGATGGCATGTCGCGGCAGGATATTGCCAGCCTGTTGAATAGCGAAGGACTGGAGGGCCCCGACGGCATTGCCTGGCGTGACACGGCCGTGCGCGGATGGAAGAGCCGCGGGACCGGCATCCTCAACAATGAGAGCTATATCGGACGTATCGTCTGGAACAAACAGCAGTGCCGGAAGAACCCAGGCACAGAGCGCAGGACCGCTCGGCTCAACGACCGGAGCGAATGGATCGTCAAAGAGGTGCCTTCCATACGCATCGTTGGCGACGAACTCTGGAAGGCCGCTCGCGCAAGAGATGAGGAAGTGGCAGCGCAGTATCATTCCGGGGCAACCAACCGTCTCAATGCCACACAGCGGCCGGAATTACGGGCAGCCTATGAAGACTATCTGCGCCGTCAACGGGGATTGAGTGAACGCACGATCATCGATAGCTGGCGGTTTGCGGGGCAGTTCCTCGACTTCCGCTTCCCTGAAGAGACCGATGACCTCGCGAACATATCCGCCGCTGACATCGCCCAGTTCCTGCATGCGCGCGTTGTCCTAAAGGCACCACGCGACAAGACCGTGCCGTCCCACCTGCGAAACTTCTTCCGCTACCTGTTCAAGGCTGGGAAGACAGCCACAAACCTGGCGAACGCCGTGCCGCGTGTGGCGCAGCGGTTCGGAACTCGGCTTCCACGTCATATCTCGCTCGAACAGGTTGAGATGATCCTGGCTGCGGTGCGCGACACGGCACCATCCACCTTACGCAACTAAGCGATGGTGCTGTTGATGGCGCGCCTCGCTTTGCGTCCTCAAGAGGTCGTCTCCATGCAGATCGACGATATCGACTGGCGCTCTGGCGAAATCCTCATCCGTGGGAAAGGCGACAGGCACGACAGATTGCCGCTGCTGCCCGAAGTCGGAAAATCGCTGGCGGAATACATCAAGCTTGAGCGGGTGACCACGTCTCGATCTCTGTTTGTAATCAACCGAGCGCCGCACCACCCGTTCAAGGATGCGCAAGTTCTAAATCAGATCCTGCGCAAGGCCTACGAACACACGGGGTTAAAGCCACCGGCACCCTATGTCGGCGCCCAGATCTTGCGCCACAGTCTGGCGACCAATCTGGTTCGGAATGGCGCTTCTCTGGAGGAAATCAGCGACACGCTGCGCCATCGCTCCGGTGCGACCCCTATGATTTACGCAAGGCTTGATGTCGAGGGTCTGCGCACCATTGCTCAGCCGTGGCCGACCACAGGAGGTGCAGCATGAGCACGCTGTCTCAAGAGCTGGATCGCTATCTTTCCGTCCGCCGCGGCGTAGGACCGATCGACATTCACCAACTCCAGATCATGATTGCGGCGAGATGGATTAATCCTGTGAAGTGAATGGTCCTTCGTTCATAGCGCGTGGCGAAACGGCGAAAGTGTTTGAGGCGGTTGAAGCA
>NZ_JABAEF010000008.1 GCF_023701945.1 Rhizobium sp. CG5 | reverse complement strand
GGGTTGATTTTGTTGGGGGGTGGGGGGCTTTATGGCGCGAGTGTCCGATGGCTGCTTTGCGCCTTCTTATCGGACGTTAAAGGTTCCAACTGCCGTTTCCCGAAGCTGTGGTTTATCGAGTGACGATCGAAATAACCCGGCGATGAACGAACGCAGTGATTTCGAGACAGTCGCTTTGCTTAAGTTACGTGCTATGGTGTGTCGATGTGCGACTAATTAAGCGACATACAGTTTATGGTGAACCTGACTGAGAATGAGCATATCCTTGAGCTAAGCCGGGAATTGCTCGATGACATCGAACTAGACCGTCTGGCATCTGACAAGCTATTGCTCAAGTGCAACCGTCTAGCGAGACTTACTGGCTCGGACGAAATCCGAGAATGGTTGGGGTATGAAATGCAGGGTTACAATGGCACGGCGGAGGTTTCGCTGCGCTATATGAACCTCACTGGTAGGTGGACCGACTTCAAAGAGAAGAAAGGCTATTGGGAGCCCTTAGCAGTTCACGAGAGTACAATAGAAATATTGAAGGCGCGCATCGATGCTACAAAAATAACTAGCGTAGAAGGAGATTGGGCCTTCCGTGTTACCAATGACACGAGGACTGCGCATGCTTCGATGGGAGGTCGGATAGCGGCGCTTACAGGAGTGCGGTCACGCGTTCTGGGATTACTTCATACTTTTATATCCGGCATTTATTATGAGCGGCAGTTCGCGAATGTGGCAGCGGACACATTTGAAACTTACAAACGCTCGGTCGATATCCTAATCGCCGAAAAAGCAGGCGCAATTTTGATAAAGATGCCCTCGGTTGTCGCGCGCCTCAAGGAGGGCGATAGTGAAGCTGTTAGTCAGGCGCTAACTACCTGTAGACGTATCTTAGAAGCATTGGCTGACGCAATATTCCCGCCAAAGGCAGGGACATATGAGATAGGTGGAAATCAAATATCTCTTGATGCGTCTAAACATCAAAACCGATTGAATGCCTACATTGCACAACGAACAGATAGCGAATCTCGAAGAACACGATTGCGTCAAAATCTGAAAAACTTGTTCGATAGAGTTTCAACAGGTGTTCATAACGATGTAGATGCCGCCGAGGCATTCGCGCTATTTTTGAACGTCTACCTTTTCCTTGGAGAGGTATTGTCTCTTCCTGAGCAGAGCGTGCCGGAGACTGAAGGATGATCGTTTTCTGAGGTGGGGAAGGCCCACAGTCAGCGAGGGCATCTGCGTCGAAGCGACCCGTCGACCACGGATGTAAGTGGGTAGCCCCAAACCCGACATCCCCATAGCCTCAAACACCAAACCCCTCCCGTCCAAGATCGCCCCTCATCCGCCCTTCGGGCACCTTCTCCCCGCGAGCGGGGAGAAGGACGGGTGGCCTTACTCGGCGGCTTCAGCATAGTCGCTCATCGGCGGGCAGGTGCAGACGAGGTTGCGGTCGCCGTAGACATTGTCGACGCGGTTGACCGGCGACCAGTATTTGTCGACCCGGAAGGCGCCGGGCGGGAAGCAGGCCTGTTCGCGGCTATAGGGCCGGTTCCATTCGCCGACCAGGTCTTCCACCGTATGCGGGGCATTCTTCAGCGGATTGTCGGTGCGGTGCATCGTACCGTCCTCGATCGCCTGTGCTTCGGCGCGGATCGCCAGCATCGCCGCGCAGAAGCGGTCGAGCTCGGCCTTGGTTTCCGATTCCGTCGGCTCGATCATCAACGTGCCGGCCACCGGCCAGCTCATGGTCGGGGCGTGGAAGCCGCAATCGATCAGCCGCTTGGCGACATCGTCGACCGTGACGCCGGAGCTTTCGACCAGCGGACGGGTGTCGATGATGCACTCGTGTGCCACCCGTCCGGCTTTGGAGGTGTAGAGCACGTCATAGGCGCCTTTTAGCCGGGCGGCGATATAGTTGGCGTTGAGGATCGCCACCTTGGTCGCCTGGGTCAGGCCTTCGCCGCCCATCATCAGGCAATAGGACCAGGAAATCGGCAGGATCGACGGCGACCCGTAAGGCGCTGCCGACACCGCGCCGGGCCGGCCGTCGGTCGCCGGATGGCCGGGCAGGTGGGTCGCCAGATGCGCCTTGACGCCGATCGGCCCCATGCCGGGACCACCGCCGCCATGCGGGATGCAGAAGGTCTTGTGCAGGTTGAGATGGCTGACATCCGAGCCGATATCGCCCGGCCGCGACAGGCCGACCATGGCATTCATGTTGGCGCCGTCGAGATAGACCTGGCCGCCATGGGCATGGACGATCTCGCAGATCTCCTTGACCGTCTCCTCGAACACGCCGTGCGTCGAGGGATAGGTGATCATGCAGCAGGAGAGATTGGCCGCATGCGCTTCCGCCTTGGCGCGGAAATCGTCGAGATCGACGTCGCCATTGTCGCGGGCTTTGACCGGAATGACCGTCATGCCGGCCATCTGCGCCGAGGCCGGATTGGTGCCATGCGCCGAGGTCGGGATCAGGCAGACGGTGCGATGGGTATCGCCACGCGACAAGTGATAGTTGCGGATGGTCAGCAGCCCCGCATATTCCCCTTGCGCACCGGAATTCGGCTGCATGGAAATGGCGTCATAGCCGGTGACCTGGCAGAGCTTTTCCGAGAGGTCGTCGATCATCTGCTTGTAGCCGAGCGCCTGGTCTTGAGGGGCGAACGGATGGATATCGGCGAATTCCGGCCAGGTGATCGGCAGCATTTCCGCTGTCGCATTCAGTTTCATCGTGCAGGAGCCGAGCGGGATCATCGAGCGGTCGAGCGCCAGATCCCGGTCGGAGAGCCGGCGGATATAGCGGGTCATCTCGCTTTCGGCGCGGTTCATGTGGAAGATCGGATGGGTCAGATAGTCGCTCTTGCGCAGCAGGTCCTGCGGCAGGCGGTAGTCCGGGTCGAAGTCAGAAACCTGGAAATCGCCGCCAAAGGCCCGCCACACCGCTTCCAGCGTCGCCGGGCGGGTCCGCTCGTCAAGGCTGATGCCGATCTTCGTGGTGCCGACGCGGCGCAGGTTGACGCCTTCGGCAACGGCGGCCCGCAGGATCAGGCCCTGCATATGGCCGACATCCAGCGTCACCGTGTCGAAGAAGGTCTTTGGCTCGACGACAAGGCCGAGCTTTTCCAGGCCCTTGACCAAGAGAACGGTCTTCTGGTGCACCTGCTGGGCAATCGCCTTCAGGCCCTTCGGCCCATGGAACACGGCATACATCGAGGCCATCACGGCCAGCAGCACCTGCGCGGTGCAGATGTTGGACGTCGCCTTTTCGCGACGGATATGCTGTTCGCGGGTCTGCAGCGACAGGCGATAGGCGCGGTTGCCGCGCGCATCGACCGAGACGCCGACGAGACGGCCGGGCATCGAGCGCTTGTAGGCATCCTTGACGGCCATATAGGCGGCATGCGGCCCGCCATAGCCGACCGGCACGCCGAAGCGCTGGGTCGAGCCGATGGCAATGTCGGCGCCCATGTCGCCGGGCGAGGTCAACAGCGTCAGCGCCAGCGGATCGGCGGCCAGCGTGGCGATCGCGCCGGTCTGGTGCAGCCGGGCAATCAGGCCGGTGAAATCGCTGACATGGCCATGGGTGCCCGGATACTGGAAGATCGCCCCGAACACGTCGACCGGATCGAGATCGGTGAACGGATTGCCGACGATCACTGTCCAGCCAAGCGGTGCGGCGCGGGTCTGGATCACGGCGATGGTTTGCGGATGGCAGTTCTCGTCGACGAAGAAGGCCTTTGCCTTGGATTTCGCAACGCGCTCGGCCATGGCCATGGCTTCGGCAGCAGCGGTCGCCTCATCCAGCAGCGAGGCATTGGCGACGTCGAGGCCGGTCAGGTCGGTGATCATCGTCTGGAAGTTCAAAAGCGCTTCCAGCCGGCCTTGCGAAATCTCCGGCTGGTAGGGCGTATAGGCCGTGTACCAGGCCGGGTTTTCCAGGATATTGCGCTGGATGACCGGCGGCGTGATGGTGCCGTAATAGCCCTGACCGATCAGCGAGGTCAGGACCTTGTTCTTGTTGGCCGTCTCGCGCATCGCGTCGAGCGCCTCGCGCTCGGTCATCGCGGCCCCCCAGACCAGCGGCGTGGTCTGGCGGATCGAGCCCGGCACGGTCGCATCGACCAGCGCGTCAAGGCTGTTATAGCCGATGACCTTCAGCATCTCGTCCATCTCAGTCGGCGAAGGGCCGATATGGCGGCGATTGGCAAAGTCGTAGGGCTGGTAATCGGTGAACTGGAATTCGGTGGGCGTATTCATGCGATCAGCTCTTTGTAGGCGGATTCATCAAGCAATGCATCGGCATCGGCGACGTTCTTAAGCTTCAGCTTAAAGAACCAGCCGGCACCCTGCGGATCGGAATTGACCAGTGCCGGATCGTCGACGATGGCGGGGTTCACTTCCGTGATCTCGCCGTCGAGCGGGCAATAGACATCCGAGGCCGCCTTGACCGACTCGACGGTTGCCGCATTGTCGGCTTTCGCAAATGTCGCGCCGACCTCCGGCAGTTCGACAAAGACCAGGTCGCCCAGCTGCTCGCTGGCATGGGTCGTGATGCCGACAGTGGCGATATCGCCTTCGATCTTCAGCCATTCATGTTCGGCGGTAAATTTCAGCATTTGTGTGTTCCTCTCGGTGGATGTCTGGGAATTTCGAATGAATTGCGTCTTGGCTCTGCCCCTCACCCCACCCTCTCCCCGCAAGCGGGGCGAGGGAGTGTCGGCGCTGCGGCTTGTCCCTTCTCCCCGCATGCGGGGAGAAGGTGCCGGCAGGCGGATGAGGGGCAGACCATACCCAGCACGCCCGCCATCGCCGCTTAGCGCTTGTAGGTCGGCGTGATGAAGGGAAGGGCGGTGACGGTCATCGGCAGAAACTTGCCGCGGACCTCGGCAAAGACGGAGGTGCCCGGCGCAGACAGAGCCGTAGGCACATAGCCCATGGCGACGGGGCCTTCGACGGAGGGGCCGAAGCCGCCGGAGGTGACTTCGCCGATCGGCTGCGTGCCCTGCTCATCGGCAAAGAGCGGCGCATGGGCGCGCACCGGCGCCTTGCCGTCGGGCTTTAAGCCTACGCGGCGGCGGCTGGCACCCTCATCGAGTTCCGACAGGATGCGGGCCGCACCCGGAAAGCCGCCGGCGCGGGCACCATCAGTGCGGCGCGCCTTCTGGATCGCCCATTCGAGACCGGCCTCGACCGGCGTCGTCGTCGTGTCGATGTCGTTGCCGTAAAGGCAGAGCCCGGCCTCGAGCCGCAGCGAATCGCGGGCGCCAAGGCCGATCGCCTCGCAGTCGGGATGGCCGAGCAGTGCCTTGGCGATCTCCTCGGCGCGATCGGCCGGAACCGAGATTTCAAAACCGTCCTCGCCGGAATAGCCGGACCGCGACACGATACAGTCGACATCGTGCAGGGCGATGTCGCGCACATCCATGAACTTCATCTGCCCGATGCCGGCCCAGAGTTCGGCGAGCACCTGCTCCGCCTTTGGTCCCTGCAGCGCCAGAAGCGCCCGGTCGTCGAGAAGCTCGATCTCGCAAGTCTCGGACAGATGCGCCTGCAGATGGGCGAGATCGGCCTCCTTGCAGGAAGCATTGACGACCACGAACAGGTGGTGGCCGCGGTTCGTAATCATCAGGTCGTCAAGAATGCCGCCATCCTCATGGGTAAAGAAGCCGTAGCGCTGCCGGCCCTGCTTGAGGCCGAGAATATCCACCGGCACCAGGCTTTCGAGCGCCAGGGCGGCGTCTTTGATATCACCGGATTTCGGCCGGATGATCACCTGGCCCATGTGGGAGACGTCGAACAGCCCGGCTTTTTCGCGGGTCTGCAGATGTTCCTTCAGCACGCCGAGCGGATATTGCACCGGCATGTCATAGCCGGCAAACGGCACCATGCGGGCACCGAGCGACAGATGAAGGTCGTGAAGGGGTGTTTTCTTCAGGGCAGGGGTGTCGTTCGAGGAACTGTCGTTCACGAAACGCCTCCGGTTTTTGCGCTGACGCGCGGGCTCAGTTTTGGGCGCGGTTACGCCCGGTTCATGAGCCCCCTCTGTCCGTTTGCCTGAGATTGTTATCCCTTCGGCGCGGCCTTTCCATGGCAGGAAAGACCTCTCTCCAGAGTCTTGTCGACACCTTGTGGTCCTTTTGCCTGAGAGTTTCCGGGGCGGTTGCTCCTTCGGCACCGGAGTGAACCGGTTTCTCCCGACAAGGTTGGCTGCCATTATCGGGCTCACCCCCGGCTTGGCAAGAGGCAAGTGTCGTTAGAAAGCAATTTTTTGTCGCAAGGCACAGGACAGGCCAAAGCGCCGTCCCGTTTGCCCTGCGACAAAGTGCGGAGGCTTCACCCGCATCATTGTCGGTTGCGAGAGCCAACGGGGCTTTGATTTTCGGATCGATTGCGTCTATGCACGAGAACGCCGGGCGGAGGAGTTTCATGCGGGCTGTCAACACGGTTTGGTCGGGAATGCTGCGCACGCTCTGTGCGGTCGCGCTCCTGTCGCTGGCCTTCGCCCACAAGCCGCCGCAGGTCATGGCCGCCGCATTCGAGACCGTGTCGCTGCAATTGCCGGACGGCAGCTATGCCGATCTGTGCATCAGCGAGGCCGGCACAAAGCATCCGCTGATCAACCAGTTCTGCGAAGCCTGCATGCTGTCGTCCACGGCTCTGCTGCCGACGCCGGATCCCAATGGCTGGCTGCTGTCCTCCTTCGCAAGCCTGCAAAATAGCGCTGCGACCGCGTCTGAAATTCCAGTCGCGCTGGCCGTCGACCATCCCCGGTCACGTGGACCACCGTCGATCTCCTGATCTTCGTCGAAAAATAATCCCTAAGATCCGCCGTCGATCGGCAGGTCAGGACATGCGCCGCATGGGCCTGGTCAGGAGAAAACACCATGAAAACCCTTTTGAAATTCGCAGCCGTCTCGCTGCTTGCCTCGTCTGCCGCAACCGCGGCTCTCGCCCATGCCAGTTTTGCCAATGGCGAGGTCGAGCCCGAGGGTTATGTCGCCGCCGTCCTGCAGGTGCCGCACGGTTGCGACGGCAAGGCCACCAATGAAGTGCAGATCAAGCTGCCCGAGGGCTTTATCAGCGCCAAGCCGATGCCGAAGGCGGGCTGGGATCTGGAAGTGATCACCGGCGACTACAAGAAGAGCTACGACAATCACGGCAAGGCGATCACCTCGGGTGCGGTCGAGATCCGCTGGAAGAACGGCGACCTGCCGGACGCATTTTACGATACGTTTACGGTCTATGGCAAAGTGTCGGGCATCGAAGGCGGCTCCGACCTGCCCTTCGTCACCACGCAACTGTGCGGCACCGACGGCAAAGTTTCCTGGGACGAAATCGCCCCGGCCGGGACAGATCCGCATTCCCTGAAGAGCCCGGCGCCGGTATTGAAGATCGCCGCGACCTCGAGCGGTCATGATGCCCATGCCGGCCACGGACAAGCCGCAGCAGCCGACGCCCATGCCGGTCATGGCGCCCACGGTGATCACGGCGCTGCTGCCGCAGCGCCGACAGATGCTTCTACGGGCAAGATTGGCGATCTGGAACTCTCGGGCGGCTTCACCAAGGCCATGCTGCCGGGCCAGCCGGTCGGTGGCGGTTTTGTCACCATCCACAACGAAGGCTCGACCGACGATCGTTTGATCGCGGTCGAATCTCCGTCCGCTGGTCGTGTGGAACTGCATGAAATGGTCATGCAGAACGACGTGATGAAGATGCGCCAGCTGAACGATGGCATTCCGGTGCCGGCCGGCGCCATGGTCGAACTCAAGCCGGGCGGCCTGCATCTGATGTTCATGGACGTCAAAAAGCCCTTCGTCGAAGGCGAAACGGTCGACGTCAAGCTGACCTTCGAGAAGGCCGGAACGGTCGATCTCGTCCTGCCGATCGGCCCTGCCAAGGGCAAGTAAGGCCAGTCGACGAAGAGGCGCCTATCAAAAAACGCCGGGACCGCCCCATGGGCAGTCCCGGCGTTCTTACGTCCGGGGAGGAGTTAGGCGGCTGAGTTGCGATAGGCTTCGAGCGTTTGCTGCAGGGTCGCCTGCTGGTTATGCTGCTGGCTGGCGGTCAGGAAATAAAGCGCCAGCGCTGGCGGCTGGATCACGTTGACAACGGCACGCAGCGAGAAGTCTTCACTCCGCGAGGCCTTCTCGGCGATAATGCGCGTTTCCTGCGCAACGATACTCTCGCGCACGTTTTTCAGTTGCGGCTTCAGCAAGTCGCTCGCATAGCCGGCAGTCGTCGCAGAAACGGTCAGTACCTGAGTCATGTGGATCACCAGTCCATTGTCATGACGCTAATGTACACCGAAGGAATGGACGCACTTCTAAATTGCGCTTTTCATTTTGACTCAATTTTTAGCGATTGTTCACAATGCCGCAGTCGACCAATGGACGGGCTATCCGGCTTGCCAAAGGTCCGGATTTGTTCGAGCTTGGGGCGAGGGCGCGGGCCGGTACACGGCAATGCCAGAGGCCTTAAGGAAAGACCCGCGTCGAGGAGGAGACATTCATGACCATTCTTGTTGCCTATACGAGTATCGAGGGCCAGACGCGCAAGATTGCCGAGCATGTCGCGGCTGAGATCGAGAAAGGGGGCGAGCGGGCTGCCCTGTTCAATGTCGCCTCCATGGCAGAATATGCGCTGGAGCGTCCCGATGCCGCCATTCTCTGTGCGCCGATCCATGCCGGGCGCTATCCGGCGCCGTTTGTGGATTTCGTCGAGCGGGAAAAGGACTGGCTCTCTTCGGTGCCGAACGCTTTCGTCTCGGTGTCGCTGTTCATCCGCAGCGACGATCCGGCGGAACGCGAAGAGGCGCTGCATTTTCCCGACGCCCTGATGGCCCAGTCGGGCTGGATGCCGGGTGAGGTGCATCACGCCGCCGGCGCGCTGCGCTTTACCGAATACGACTTCTTCAAGCGCTGGATGATGAAGCGCATGGCCGAGCGCGAAGGCGCGCCGACCGATGTCGGCCACGATCACGAGTTCACCGACTGGGCAGCACTGGATGTGTTCATTGGAGAATTCATCAAGGCCATCAAGTCTTGACGACGCGCTAATTCGCTCCGGTCCGGCCTTGGCGCTGATTGAGATTTCGGCTAAGGACTAAAGCCATGAACCATATGCTTCTTGTCGCCGCCGGTGGCGCGGTCGGATCCGTTGCGCGCTATGCCGTGGGCGTCTGGGCCATCAGGACGTTAGGTCCGGCCTTGCCCTGGGGCACCTTCATCGTCAATATCGTGGGATCATTCGTGATCGGCCTGTTTGCCGAAATGGTGGCGGGCAAGTTTTCGGCCTCGCCGGAACTGCGCCTGCTGTTGATCACCGGCTTTCTGGGCGGTTTCACCACGTTTTCCGCCTTCTCGCTCGATGCGATTTCGCTCATCGAGCGCGGTGCATCCACCTCGGCACTGATCTACGTGGTTGGCAGCGTCACCCTGTCGATTGCGGCTGTGATCGCCGGATTGGCGCTGGGACGGCAGTTTTTCTGACGAATTGCGACGTCTGTCGCCTTTAACGCTGCGTTTTTTGTCGGTTCCTGTTTCCCCTTGCCGCCAAAATGCTCTAGAGGCTGCAGGTCTGGACAGAAGGCGCGGGGCGCCGAGCGGATTTTGAAAGAGTTATCATGGCGGGCATAGAGCATATTACTGTGAACGAGGACGAGGCTGGCATGCGCCTCGACCGCTGGTTCAAGGTGCACTATCCGGGCCTCGGCTTCGGCCCGCTGCAGAAGCTGCTGCGCTCCGGCCAGGTGCGCGTCGATGGCGGCCGCGTCAAGACCGATGCCCGCGTGCAGCCCGGCCAGGTGGTGCGCATTCCGCCGATGGATGTCGATGCCAAGGGCGGCGGCCCGATTGCCGGTCATGACCTGAAACATGCCGGCGACCACGAATTGCTGTCGCGCATGCTGCTGCATGAGGACGAAAAGGTCATCGTGCTGAACAAGCCGGCCGGCCTTGCCGTGCAGGGCGGCTCCGGCCTCAATCGACACATCGACCAGATGCTGGAAGCCTGGACCAGCCGCAAGGGCGAAAAGCCGCGCCTGGTCCACCGTCTCGACCGCGATACCTCGGGCGTGCTGGTGGTGGCCCG
Organism: Rhizobium sp. CG5; assembly: GCF_023701945.1. GTDB lineage: Bacteria > Pseudomonadota > Alphaproteobacteria > Rhizobiales > Rhizobiaceae > Allorhizobium. The sequence continues at coordinate 279,181 of NZ_JABAEF010000008.1, read as the reverse complement.
CACCCGCGGTGCCGCCCAGAAGCTGACAGCCGCGTTTCGCGAACGCGACACCAAGAAGACCTATTGGGCGCTGGTCAAGGGCGTGCCGCGCAAGCACGAGGATAAGATCTCCACCTGGCTGGTCAAGGACCAGACCGACGAAGGCGACCGCATGCGCATCGCCCGGCACGGCGAGGACGGCGCCGACCATGCCATTACCTATTACCGCGTTCTCGAAACCGCGGCGCAGAGCCTCGCCTGGCTGGAAATGGAGCCCTATACCGGCCGGACCCATCAGTTGCGCATCCATTCCCTGCATATCGGCCACCCGATCATCGGCGACCCGAAATATGCCGACGAAGACCATAACTGGGATTTCCCGGGCGGCATGCAGAAGCGTCTGCATCTCCATGCCCGTCATATCGACATTCCCCATCCCGATGGCGGACGGCTGAAGATCACAGCACCTCTGCCGCCCCATATGGTGCAGAGCTGGAACCTTCTCGGCCTCGACATGGAAAATGGCCGCAGGGACGACGAATGAAGCTTGTTCTGTTCGATTGCGACGGTACGCTGGTCAACAGTGCGGCCCTGATCCATGAAGTGATGGTGCGCACCTTTGCCGAGTTCGGTCATGCCCGGCCGACGATCGAGAGCACCAAGTCGATCATCGGCCTGACCCTCGACATCGCCATTGCCCGCATGCTCGGCAGGCCGCATGCCGATGACGAAGCGGTGCGGATGACGGCCTGTTACAAGTCGTTCTTCCCGACCGTGCGGGCCGAGGCCGGTTATGAGGAAAGCCTCTACGACGGCATTGCAGACCTGATCGCGACGCTGGCGGCGCGCGACGACATCCTGATCGGCGCCGTGACCGGAAAATCCCGTCGCGGGCTGGAATTGGTGCTGAACGGCCACGGCTTCAAGCCGCATTTCATCGTGTCGCGCACCGCAGACGATTGCCCCTCCAAGCCCCATCCGGCCATGGTCACCGAATGCTGCGACGAGACCGGCATGCAGGCCGCCGACACGATTGTCATCGGCGATGCGATCTATGATATGCAGATGGCCAAGGCGGCCGGCGCCAGGGCGCTCGGCGTTTCCTGGGGCTATGCCTCTGTCCAGCAATTGCAGACGGCCGGCGCCGACGTGATCGTCGATCACCCGGCCGATATCCTGACCCACCTTTACTGAGGCACAAGTCGATGCGCGACATCCTGAGCGATCCTGGTCCCGAACTGAGCGATGCCGATCCGGTCCGCCGGGCGCAGATCCAGATGAAGAAACCGCAGATCAAGCGCTTCTACACCGGGGTCAGCACGCAGCCGGAGGCCGATTGCGTCTCGGTGCGGCTCGATGGCCGCAGCGTCAAGACGCCGGCCAAGAAGACCCTGACGCTGCCGAATGCTGCAGCCGCCGAACTGGTGGCTGCCGAATGGCGCGCCCAGGGCGAGATCATCGAGCCCGCCACCATGCCGGTGACGCGGCTGGCCAATACCGCCATCGACGCGATCGCCGACCAGGCCGACGACGTGTTCGCCGATATCGTCCACTATGCCGGCAACGACCTTTTGTGCTACCGCGCCGAGACGCCGCAGGAACTGGTCGATCGTCAGGCGCAGGCCTGGGACCCGGTGCTGGAATGGCTGGCGGCGACCCACGGCGCGCGGTTCATCCTGGCCGCCGGCATCGTCCACCAGGCGCAGCCGGACGCCGCCATTGCGGCCTTCCGCCACGCGCTGTCGCGCTATGCGACGCCGTTCCAACTGGCCAGCCTGCATGTGGTGACCGCCATGACCGGCTCGGCGATGCTGGCTCTGGCCTTTGCCGATCAGCATCTGTCGCTCGACGCGATCTGGCAGCTGGCCCATCTCGACGAGGACTGGACCGACGAGCATTGGGGCGCCGACACGGAAGCGCAGGCCCGCCGGGTGGCGCGTTATCGGGATATCGACGCGGCGGCCCGGCTTTTCAACGCCCTGCGCCCAGTGAAGTGACGCCAACCGTTAAACGGTTAATCCTTCGCTAACCATAACAGGCGAAACTTCGCGGCATGCTCATCGCGCCGTCGGGGAAGATCGCCATGCTTTGCCGTACCGTTCAAGCTGCCGTCGTGCTGGTTGCCTGCGTGCTGCTGGCCTCCTGCAGCGTGTTCAACCGCCGCCCGATCGAACGGCCGCTTTACTACGATGTCCGCGACATCTCCGTCATGGCCAGTGCACGGGTCTCGCCGGTGCTGATTGCCGGGATCGACCGGCGCATCTCCGCCTCGATCGACGCGACACGCCGGCCAGTGCCCTTGCCGCGCGTCGTCCTGGCCGTGCGCATCGAAAACTACAGCGTGGGCACCGGCATGAACCGGCGGTTGAACGAGGCGCGCTTCCGCGTCTCCGCCATTTCGGTGGAGAATGGCGAAACGGTCGCAACCGGCGTGTTCGACGTCTACAGCACCAGCGACAATCCGCTGATGGCCGAGGAGAGCCTTGCCGAAGAAATCACGGCGCGGGTGCGTTATGCCTTTTCGCTGACCACGCCGTCGCTGCCGAAGCCGGCGAGGCCGGCGGTTCGACGGGTGACGTCACCCGACGTCTCGGATTCGGCGGCAAGCCCGGCGCCGATTGCGGTCGAGCCTGTGTCGGCCCCGGCCGATGGTGGTGTGGAGGTCGTGCCCGAGGCCCCGGGGCCGGCCCCCCAGACCAATGCCGTTTCGCCCGGCACCAACACCGAAGAGGGGGCGCTGGCAACCATCGACCTGTCGGGTCGCGGTCCGGCCAAAACCGCCGACTGCAAGGACGCGCCAGGGCAGCCATGCCCGTTGCCAAAGCCGTGAGCGCCCGCCGCGATTGATTGACTTCGCGCGGCCTTGCGCCTATTTCTGAGATTACGAATGGTTCCCGCAGCCGTGTGATGCGGATCGGGAAGCAAAAGGGAATACGACGGCATGGACCCAATCCGGGCATGCCGGAAGTAGCCGACCCCGCGACTGTAGAACAGCGAGGGTCTTTCGTCCTTTTGACACCGTCGCGTTGCCGATCGTCCGCATGGTGCGGGCAGGGGGCGCGGCGAGCACAAAAGGAAAAGCCACTGGAGTGGCCAAGCGATCTGCCGGGGCTGGACGCCTCTATCATCTACGAATCGTCCACCTTTTCGCAAAGCCAGACACTCCGGGAAGGCGAGAAAGACCCGCTGGCATTGAGCCGGACGAATTGATGTCAATCGACGTCATTCACCGGTTCGAGCGCCTGAAGCTGCGAGCCAGGAGACCTGCCTTTCGTGCCGGGCACATGCCCAAGACTGGGGGAGTTTTCCCCGTTGCCTGCACGGAGGTTGGCGTGGCGACAGATCGTTTCAACGGGACAGGACTGTCCCGCGCCGGCCGGTATTCCGGCCACTCTTGCAGCCGGTATTCCGGCTCTTATGCTTGCGCAGGCTCTCCGCGACCGGAGGCGCTGCCATGACCCTTTCCCATGTTCAAGCGACCATCATGGCCACGGCCGTGCTTGTGCTGGCCGGGCTGGCATTCGCGTTGTTTCCGCGCGGCTTTGCCGAGCCTGCCGATTCCGTCGTGACGGGCTCGACGGGCGCGTCGACGGGCCGTGCCGCGTCAGAAAATTCGCTCGCCGACCCTGAAGGCAAATGGCAGCCGACCCCGTGGCCGGCCTTCGCGCCGCGCGACGGCGGTCTTTACGCCGCCCCTGGCGCCGACGACTGACCCATGGATCAGACAGCACACCGCAGCCTCCTGGTGCTGGGAGGCGCCCGTTCGGGCAAATCCCGTTTCGCCGAAGGTCTTGCCATCGAGACCGGGCTGGAACGCCACTATATCGCCACCGGCCGCGCCTTTGACGACGAGATGCGCGCCCGGATCGCGCAGCACAAGGCTGACCGCGCTGGCCGCGGCTGGACCACCCATGAGGAACCGCTGGCGCTCACCGACACGCTGACCCGCATCGACGATCCGGGCCGCGTCGTGCTGGTCGATTGCCTGACGCTGTGGGTCACCAATCTGATGATGGAGGAGCGCGATGTGGCGGCCGACAGTGCCGCCCTGGGAGCGCTGCTGCCGGACCTGAAAGCGACCGTCCTCCTTGTGTCCAACGAAGTCGGGCTCGGCATCGTGCCCGACAATGCCATGGCGCGCGCCTTTCGCGACCACGCCGGGCGCCTGCACCAGATCGTCGCCGAACAGGCGACCGAAGTCTATTTCGTTGCGGCCGGCTTGCCGCTGAAAATGAAGGGTTGAACCAATGCTGCAATCAAAAATCCCCGCCACCGTCATCACCGGATTCCTCGGCGCCGGCAAGACGACCATCATCCGCAACATGCTGATGAATGCCGGCGGCAAGAAGATCGCGCTGATCATCAACGAATTCGGCGATCTCGGCGTCGATGGCGACGTGCTGAAGGGCTGCGGCGCCGACAATTGCACCGAGGACGACATCATCGAACTGACCAATGGCTGCATCTGCTGCACGGTGGCCGACGATTTCATCCCGACCATGCAGAAGCTTCTGGAGCGTGGCACGCTTCCCGATCATATCGTCATCGAGACCTCGGGCCTCGCCTTGCCACAGCCGCTGGTCAATGCCTTCAACTGGCCGGATATCCGCACCCGCGTCACCGTCGATGGCGTCATTACCGTGGTCGACAGTGCAGCGGTGGCCGCCGGCCGGTTCGCCGACGATCACGACAAGGTGGCGACGCAGCGCGCCGAGGACGACAGCCTCGACCATGACAGCCCGATCGAGGAACTGTTTGAGGACCAGTTGACCTGCGCCGACCTGATCGTGCTCAACAAGACCGACCTGCTGGATGCCGCCGGCATTGCCGCCGTGCGGGCCGACGTGACAGCGCGCGTCAAGCGCAAGCCGACCATGGTGGAAGCTCGCAATGGCGAGGTGCCGTCGATGGTGCTGCTCGGTCTCGGTGCTGGTTCCGAGGACGATATCGACAACCGCAAGTCCCATCACGAGCTGGAACATCAGGCGCTGCACGACAGCGGCGAGGCCCATGACCATCATCACGATCACGACGAGTTCGAGAGCTTCGTGCTGAAGCTCGGCTCGATCGCCGATCCCTCAGCTTTTGTCGACCGGCTGGTGCCGGTCATCGAGGCCCATGACATCCTGCGCCTGAAAGGCTTCATCGACGTGCCCGGCAAGCCGATGCGGCTGGTGATCCAGGCCGTCGGCAGCCGCATCGACACCTATTTCGACCGGCCCTGGACCTCCGGCGAAAAGCGCGAGACGCGCCTGGTGGTGATCGGCCTGCATGACTGGGATTTTGCAGCCGTGGTCGGGGCGGTCGAGAAGGCGGTCTGATCCATGCATCTGCTGCTCGCCCAGAAAGGTTCGATTGCCGATGGCGAAGAGGCGATCGACCTTGGTCAGACGCCGGGCGACATTGTCTTCCTGTCGGCGGCCGATACCGAGCTTGCGGCGATTGCCGCAGCCGTGGCCGCCCGGGCAGAGGGTCCGAGCTTCCGGCTGGCAAGCCTGATGAGCCTCAAGCATCCGATGTCGGTCGACACCTATGTCGAGCGCACGGCGCGCCATGCCCGGCTGATCGCTGTGCGGGCACTGGGCGGCGCCAGCTATTTCCACTATGCGCTGGAGGCTTTGCATGCGGCGGCCCGCCGCTCGGGCGCTTTGATCGCCGTCTTGCCCGGCGACGACAAGCCGGATGAGGGGCTCGCCGCGTTTTCGACCGTCTCTCCTGAAGACCTCGCCGCCCTGTGGGCCTATCTGATCGAGGGCGGCGAGACCAATGCCCGCGCCTTCACCGACTATGCCAGCGCCCTGATCGGCCACGGCGACCGCCCGCAGCCCGCTGACCCGTTGCTGAAAGCCGGCATCTGGTGGCCGGGCAGGGGCGTGGTGGGCGTGGAGGAGTGGAAAGGCCTTGTGGCTTCGGCCCCCTCATCACTGGTGCAAGATGTCGCGCCCGCCGCTTCGGGTCTTCCTCTCTCAGCTGGGCAAACGGCCTATCCTGGGTCTTTGTCGCGGAGTACCGTGACACCCCCCTCTGGCCTGCCGGCCATCTCCCCCTCAAGGGGGGAGATCGACTCGCTGCATGCGTCCCCAGCTTCATCCGGCACCGCGCCTTCAGAAACCCTTTCAACAAATGCCAGCTCTGGAGGTGACGCAGCGTGGTTCCCGCGTCCGATCTCCCCCCTTGAGGGGGAGATGGCCGGTAGGCCAGAGGGGGGTAAACACAGGCCAGCCCCCATCGTCGCCCTCTGCTTCTACCGCGCCCTGGTGCAAAGCGGCGAGACGAAACCCGTCGAGGCGATGATCGAGGCACTGCGGGCGGAGGGACTGATCGCCCTGCCGGTATTCGTCTCGAGCCTCAAGGATGCCGTGTCCGTCGAGACGCTGCGGGCAATCTTTGCCGAGGCACCGCCGGCCGTGGTGGTCAATGCCACCGGCTTTGCCGTCTCGGCGCCCGGCGCCAAGCGCATGTCCACGGTTCTGGACGAAGGCGGCGCGGTCGTGCTGCAGGCGCTGTTTTCCAGTTCGACGCGCGAGGCCTGGGCCGCGTCCTCGCAGGGGCTTTCCGCCCGCGACCTCGCCATGAATGTAGCGCTGCCGGAGGTCGATGGCCGCGTCATGACCCGCGCCGTCTCCTTCAAGGCCGCCGCCCGTTTCGATGCCCGCGTCGAAGCCAATATCGTCACCCACGCCCCGGATGCCGACCGCTGCGCCTTTGTTGCGCGGCTCGCCGCCAACTGGGCGCGCCTGCGCCAGGCCGCACCGCCAGAGCGCCGGGTGGCGCTGATCCTCGCCAATTACCCCAACCGCGACGGCCGCCTCGGCAACGGCGTCGGCCTCGATACGCCGGCCGGCACGGTCGAGGTGCTGCGGGCCCTGCAATCGGCCGGCTATGCGGTCGGCGATCTGCCTGCCGATGGCGACGCGCTGATCAACCATCTGATGGCCGGACCGACCAATGCGGCGACCCGCGGCCGGGAAATCCGCGAAACCCTTTCGCTCAACGATTATATGAGTTTCTTCAAATCTCTTCCCAGATCGGTTCAGGATGCGATCACCAGCCGCTGGGGCGATCCCCTGACCGATCCGTTCTTTCGGGACGGACGCTTCGCCCTGCCGCTGTCGCGCTTCGGCCATGTCGTCGTCGGCATCCAGCCGGCCCGTGGCTACAATATCGATCCTAAGGAAACCTATCATTCGCCGGATCTGGTGCCGCCGCACGGCTATCTCGCTTTCTACGCCTATCTGCGGCTGACGATGGATGTCCATGCGGTGATCCATATGGGCAAGCACGGCAATCTGGAATGGTTGCCGGGCAAGGCTTTGGCGCTGTCCGAGACCTGTTATCCCGAAGCGATCCTCGGGCCGCTGCCGCATCTCTATCCCTTCATCGTCAACGATCCCGGCGAAGGCACGCAGGCCAAGCGCCGCACCGCGGCCGTCATCATCGATCACCTGACGCCACCGCTGACCCGCGCCGAAAGCTATGGCCCGCTGAAGGACCTGGAAGCGCTGGTCGACGAATATTATGAAGCGGCCGGCGGCGATCCCAGGCGGCTGCGCCTCTTGAAAAAGCAGATCCTCGATCTGATCGCCGATATCGGCCTCGACCAGGATGCCGGCATATCAAAGGGCGAGGCCGACGAAACGGCGCTTGAAAAGCTCGACGCCTATCTCTGCGACCTCAAGGAAATGCAGATCCGCGACGGCTTGCACATTTTCGGCCTGGCGCCCGAGGGACGGCTTTTGACCGACCTGACGGTGGCGCTGGCCCGCGTGCCGCGAGCCTTGGGTGAGGGCGGCGACCAGAGCCTGCAGCGGGCGATTGCGGCGGATCTCCATCTGATCTCCCCCCTTGAGGGGGAGATGTCGGCAAAGCCGACAGAGGGGGGGATTGCAAGTGAGACCTCTCGGCGTTCACCCCCCTCTGCCCTGCCGGGCATCTCCCCCTCAAGAGGGGAGATCGGCGCGAGGCAACCGCCCGCGTCATCGACCCCGGCGTCATCTGGAACAGCTGTTGGCCTCTCTTCCTTTGTCGCAAACCTTGAGAATGGCCGAGTGGCATCATCCCCAATCTCCCCCCTTGAGGGGGAGATGTCGGCAAAGCCGACAGAGGGGGGTATTGCAATCGAGACCTCTCGGCGTTCACCCCCCTCTGCCCTGCCGGGCATCTCCCCCTCAAGGGGGGAGATCGGCGCGAGGCAACCGCCTGCGTCATCGACCCCGGCGTCATCTGGAACAGCTGTTGGCCTCGCTTCCTCTGCCGCAAACCTTGAGAATGGCCGAGTGGCATCATCCCCAATCTCCCCCCTTGAGGGGGAGATGCCCGGCAGGGCAGAGGGGGGTATTTCCGGCACAGATTCCCCTTTCGACCCCCTCGACTGCATCATGTCCGATCCCTGGACCGGCCCGAAACCCGCCATCCTCGCCGCTCTCGACGACGCCCCCTGGCGCACCAAGGGCGATACCGTCGAGCGTATCGAGCTTCTGGCAGCAAGGCTGGTCGACGGAATGGTGCCATGCCCCGACCATTGGCCCCAAGCCCGTGCCGTGCTCGACGAGATCGAGACCCGGTTGAAACCCTCGATCATTCACTCCGGCCCCGCCGAAATCGCTGGCCTGCTGACCGGACTTAACGGCTGCTTCGTGGCGCCCGGCCCGTCGGGTGCCCCGACCCGTGGCCGCCCGGACGTGCTGCCGACCGGCCGCAATTTCTACTCGGTCGACAGTCGCGCCGTGCCGACGCCGGCGGCCTATGAACTGGGCAAGAATTCCGCCGAGCTGCTGGTCATCCGCTATGCCCAGGACCATGGCGAATGGCCGACCTCGCTCGGGATCACCGCCTGGGGCACCTCCAACATGCGCACCGGCGGCGACGACATTGCCCAAGCCCTGGCGCTGATCGGCGTCAAGCCGCTGTGGGACATGGCCTCGCGCCGCGTCACCGGCTTCGAGATCCTGCCGCAGGCGGTTTTGAACCGGCCGCGCGTCGATGTCACCCTGCGGATCTCCGGCTTCTTCCGCGATGCCTTTCCCGAGCAGATCGCTTTGTTCGACAAGGCGGTGCGGGCGGTCGGCGCTCTGGACGAGGACGATGCCGACAACCCGATCGCCGCCCGCATGCGGGTCGAGACGGCGCGCCTGATCCAGCAGGGCCTCAGCGACACCGACGCCGCCCGCCGCGCCGGTTACCGGGTCTTCGGCTCCAAGCCGGGGGCCTATGGCGCCGGTCTGCAGGCGCTGATCGACGAGAAGGGCTGGCAGAACCGCGCCGATCTGGCCGAGGCCTATCTGGTCTGGGGTTCCTATGCCTATGGTGCCGGCAGCGAAGGAAATGCCGAGCGCGGCCTGTTCGAGGAGCGGCTGCGGTCTGTTAAGGCCGTGGTGCAGAACCAGGACAATCGCGAACACGATCTCTTGGACAGCGACGACTATTACCAGTTCGAAGGCGGCATGACGGCGGCAATCGAACATGTCGCCGGCAAACGCCCCAGCGTCTACCACAACGACCACTCCCGGCCGGAAAAGCCTGTCATCCGCAGCCTCGAGGAAGAGATCGCCCGGGTCGTGCGCGCCCGCGTCGTCAATCCGAAATGGATCGACGGCGTCATGCGCCACGGCTACAAGGGCGCCTTCGAGATCGCCGCCACCGTCGACTACATGTTCGCCTTCTCGGCCACGACAGGCGCCGTGCGCGACCACCATTTCGAGGCGGTCTACCAGGCCTTTGTTCTGGATGACAAGGTCCGCGATTTCATGGCGGACAAGAACCCGGCGGCGCTGACCGAAATGGCCGAACGGTTGAAGGAGGCGATCGATCGCGGCCTGTGGACGCCCCGCAGCAATTCGGCGATGTTCGACTTAACCGCGCTTGCCAGGCAGAATATGGAAAAGCAATTGGAGGACCACCATGATTGAGGATACCACAGGCGCATCGCCCGAGGATCTCGCCCGCCACGCGGAAAAAATGGCCAAGAAGAAGGCCGCTCGCGAAAAGATCATGGCGACCAAGACGGGCGAGAAGGGCCTGGTGATCGTCCACACCGGCAAGGGCAAGGGCAAGTCCTCGGCCGCCTTCGGCATGATTTTTCGCCATATCGCCCATGGCCGGAAATGCGCGGTCGTGCAGTTCATCAAGGGCGCCATGTCGACCGGCGAGCGCGATCTGATTCTGAAGCATTTTTCCGATCTCTGCCAGTTCCACACCATGGGCGAAGGCTTTACCTGGGAAACCCAGGACAAGGCCCGCGACGTGGCGATGGCCAGAGCCGCCTGGGACAAGGCCAAGGAGCTGATCCGTGACGAGAGCAATGCCATGGTGCTGCTCGACGAAATCAACATCGCGCTGCGTTACGACTATATCGACATTGAAGAGGTGGTCGAGTTCCTGAAAACCGAAAAGCCCGAGATGACCCATGTCGTCCTGACTGGCCGCAATGCCAAGGACGAACTGATCGAGATCGCCGATCTGGTCACCGAGATGGAATTGTTGAAACACCCGTTCCGCTCCGGCATCAAGGCACAGATCGGTGTGGAGTTCTGAAGGGCTGACAGGGGGCGGGAGACGGAGTCAGCGAATTTTGTTCTCCGGCGCCATTCGCTGGTGGAGAACGCGTAGGATTTCAACGCCTTCAGCGATCATGCGATAAAAAATCACATGCGATCCTTCGGGATAACTATAGACCTGCGTTGCAAACTCCGATCTTTCCATGCCAGCACGAGGATGGTGGGATAGCCATAGGAAACGCGCGCTGAGTGCTCGCAAATAGATGTTTCGCTTCTTTCGTCCCCAAAGCTTTGCGGTGTAGCGACCTATTTCCTCAATATCGCGATTGGCCAAGGGCGTAATGCGATAATGATGTCCGTTCATCTTTCAGCATCAAGCCTGTCGATCAAATCTTCGATCGAAAAATTGTCCACGAATTCCCCGGCGTCTGCCTGGGATATACCTTCATTGACCAGTCGACGAAGTTCGTCGAGTTGCTGGGTTTGCTTCTCAAGCCCCTGCAACGCATCGCGCACCACCTCCTCGGCCGAGGCGTAGCGACCGCTGGTCACCTGCGCTTCGATAAAATCTTCCCAATGGGGGCCGAGATTGAGGGCCGTCTTTGCCATCGTCCGTCTCCGAGGTCAGTCGTCAGAACAATCCGAATATAGATCAAGCAGCAGAGCTTGCAAAGTTGTCCGTCTCAGACGCCGACCCACACCCGCACCGGATTGGCAGGATCGGCCAGAAGCCGGATGGCCATGGCAAGGCACGAGACGATCAGCAGCGGCTTGATGATCTTGGCGCCGCTCTTCATCGCGAAACCCGAGCCGACCTGGGCGCCCAAGAACTGGCCGAGGCCCATCAGCAGGCCGACCTTCCAGAGAATGACGCCGCTGAACAGGAAGACCAGAAAGGCTCCGGCATTGGAGCCGAGATTGAGCAGCTTGGTATGGGCCGTCGCCTTCAGCATGCCGAAGCCGGCCAGCGACACGAAGGCCAGCATGAAGAACGATCCCGTTCCGGGACCGAAAATGCCATCATAGAAACCGATCAGCGGCACGAAGGTCAGGCCGAACAGCAGGGCCGTGATGCGGCGATGGCTGTCGCGGTCGCTGAGATTCGGCTTCAGGGCGAAATAAAGTGCAATGGCGACCAGCAGGAAGGGCATGATGGCGCGCAACACGTCGCCGGGCACGAGGATGGCAAGCGCTGCCCCCAGCGCTCCGCCAAGCGTCGCCATGGCGGCCATCGGCAATTGCGCCTTCAGATCGACATGGCCTCTCCGCGCATAGGCGATGGTGGCCGATGCCGCACCGAATTGCGATTGCAGCTTGTTGGTGCCCAGCGTCTCCAGCGGCGGAATGCCTGATATCAGCATGGCCGGAATGGTGATCAACCCGCCGCCGCCGGCAATCGAATCGACGAAGCCGGCGAAGAAGGCGGCGATGAACAGCAGCAGCAGGGTCGGGAACAGGATGTCGGGCAAGGGAAAAATCCGCCGGGAGGAAAACGACAGGCACATGTTCGCCTGAGCGCTCCCTATGGCACAAACCGGATGACATCAAAAGCCCGTTCCAAGCGCTCATGACGTCTAGCGCGGAGCAGATCGCGCGCCACTCCGGAGCAACACCATCACAGACCTTTGACGAGATTGCCCAGCAGCAGGACAACGAAGGCCGCCGTCATGATCCAGAACGATGGAATGGCGGCAAATGGCAGAATGTTGAGGAATATCAGCAGTGCGACTACGGCAAGAACAATCGAAATGACAAAAACGGCCTGGGTGGGACGGCTCAGATACATGATGTAATTCTCCAGATGGATGGTCCTTGAGGCCAGGACAACACCTCATAATGCCGTCCTCGCGCGAAAGTTCCATGACGACCTGAAACAGTCTTGGGAAAATCGTGCCCTCGGCGGCGCCGGTTCGCGCGCGGATGGCCCACAGAATGGCGCAAACAGGTTTGACCTGATGACGCCGACTGGCTAAACCTCTTGCCATGTGCGACGGCGCCTGTTTGACAGGCTGGAAATGAGTCCGGTGCGGCCGACCCAGTCAGGGGGCCAGATCCGGAGCTGTCCCAATGGCCACAGAACCGATTGCGTTCTGGCGCTTCGTACATAGTGTTGGAACGAAGCAGGGAGGCCTATCAAAACAATGGCTGAAAAACTTGGAATCATGGTCTGCGGCCACGGCAGCCGCAACCAGAATGCGGCCCGCGAATTCGCTGTCATCGCGGAGGCCCTGAAGGCCCGCAACCCCGATATGCCGGTCGAATACGGCTATCTCGAATTCTGCAATCCGGTCATATCGGCCGGCCTCGACAGTCTGCGCGCCAAGGGCGTGACGCGGGTGCTGGCCATTCCCGGCATGCTGTTTGCCGCCGGCCATGCCAAGAACGACATTCCGTCGGTGCTCAACACCTACCAGGCCCAGAACCCCGGCATGGTGATCAACTATGGCCGCGAACTCGGCATCGATTTAAAGATGATCCGCGCCGCCGGCGACCGCATCCAGGAGGCGGTCGATGCCGCCAATGCGGAACTTGGGCCCGTCGACAAGCACGAGACGCTGCTGATGGTGGTCGGCCGCGGCTCGTCGGATCCCGATGCCAATTCCAATGCGGCCAAGGTCATGCGCATGCTGTGGGAAGGCATGGGTTTCGGCTGGGGCGAGACCTGCTATTCCGGCGTCACCTTTCCGCTGGTCGAGCCGGGCCTGACCCATGCCGCCAAGCTCGGCTACAAGCGCATCATCGTCTTTCCGTATTTCCTGTTCACCGGCGTGCTGGTCAAGCGCATCTACAGCTATACCGACGAGGTCGCCGCCCGTTATCCTGAGATCCAGTTCGTCAAGGCGAGCTATCTCAACGACCACCCGCTGGTGCTCGACACTTTCCAGGATCGCGTCCATGAGATCCTCGACGGCGCGGCGCTGATGAACTGCCAGATGTGCAAATATCGCGAGCAGGTGCTGGGTTTCGAGGCCGATGTCGGCCAGCCCCAGGAAAGCCATCACCACCATGTCGAAGGCATCGGCGGCGGGTTGGAAAACTGTCCGTGCCAGGGCGATTGCGATGCCTCGTGCCGCGACGAGGATTTCTGTCGCGAGCACGGCCTGCCCTGGACGCCGCTGCATTCCCATGCCGAACCCCGCCCGCTGGAGCCTGCCTTCGACTACACGCCGTCGACGACGCTCGGCGGCAAATATGCCCATCTGATGAATGCCAGCCCGGATGCCGACCTGGAAGCGGTGATGAACGCGCCCTCCAGCGGCAAGGCAGCGGCCCACGAGCACGGCCCGAACTGCGGCTGCGGGCATGATCACGGCCATCACCATGGGCACGATCATGGTCACGCGCACGACCATCATGGCCATGACCACCACGACCACCATGATCACCATGACCATGCGCACGATCATGGTCATCACCACGCCCCGTATCCCCATGCCGACCATCCGCTGGGGCCGAAGTCGATGCAGAAGAAGACGTGATGGGTCTGGTGACCGGATTACCCCCCTCTGGCCTGCCGGCCATCTCCCCCTCAAGGGGGGAGATCGATCTGCCGCACCGCCTCACTTTTAGCTGCATGCAATTGCCCGAAATCGGAACATTTGGCTGCTTGCCGATCTCCCCCCTTGAGGGGGAGATGCCCGGCAGGGCAGAGGGGGGTGTGCGTTGACCACCCCGCTCGACCACATCCGCGACCCCGCCGAAATCTATCGCCAGTCCTTCGAAACGATCCGGCGCGAGGCGGATCTGGCGCGGTTTTCGGGCGGCATGGAGAGCTTGGCTATCCGGCTGATCCATGCCTGTGGCATGACCGATCTGGCCGGCGATATCGCCTTTTCAGACGGCGCCTTCGAGGCGGGGGCGCAGGCTCTGGCGAAGGGCGCGCCGGTCCTCTGCGATGTCGAAATGGTCCGCCACGGGATCATCCGCCTGCTGCTGCCGGCCGACAACCAGGTGCTGTGCCTGCTGAACGACGAGCGGGTCCGCCCGATCGCGGTGCAAATCGGCAATACCCGTTCGGCCGCGCAGGTCGATCTGTGGGACGAGCATCTCTCCGGCGCGGTGGTGGCGATCGGCAATGCCCCGACGGCGCTGTTCCGGCTGCTGGAGCGCATCGCCGCAGGCGCACCGCGCCCGGCGCTGATCCTTGGTCTGCCGGTCGGCTTCGTCGGCGCTGCCGAATCCAAGGACGCGCTGATCGAAAATGACCTCGGCATTCCTTTCATTGCGGTGCGTGGCCGGCGCGGCGGTTCGGCCATGGCATCGGCCGCCGTCAACGCCCTGGCCGGGGGGCTCGGCGCCAATGACTGACCGCTGGCTGACCATTATCGGCATTGGCGACAACGGCCTGTCGAGCCTGACGCCGGAGGCCCAGGCGCTGCTCTGGCAGACCGAGACCGTGGTGATCGGCGAGCGGCTCGATCATGTGCTGGAAGGCGGAGCCCTGCCGGAATTGAAGCGCATCCTCAACTGGGGCGGCGGTTTTCGCGACACCTTGAACGAGGTGCTGAAACTGCGCGGCACGCCGGTCACCGTTCTGGCCACCGGCGATCCCATGCATTTCGGCATCGGCGCGACACTCAGGCGTTATGTGGCGCTGGAGGAAATGTATATCGTTCCATCGCCCTCGGCCTTTTCGCTGGCCGCCGCGAGAATAGGCTGGCCGCTGCAATCCGTGGCGCAGATCTCTTTGCATGGCCGGCCGCTCGCCAGCCTCAACCGCCATATTCTGCCCGGAGCGCGCATCCTGGCGCTGACGTCAGGCGCGGAAACCGTGCACCAGGCGGCCGACCTGCTGGTCGAGCGCGGCTTCGGCGCCTCCATCCTGCAGGTGCTCGAGCATATGGGCGGCGAGGAAGAGCGCACCGTGATCATGACCGCCCAGGGCATGGTCGATCATCGGCCCGAGATTTCCGAGTTCAACACGCTGGCCATCGACTGCGCCTATGACGGCGCGCTGCTGTCGCCGGTGCCGGGCCTGCCGGATGATGCCTTTCGCCATGACGGGCAATTGACCAAACGCGAAGTGCGCGCCGCGACCCTTGCGCTCTTGACCCCGTTTCCCAATGCGCTGCTCTGGGATGTCGGCGCCGGATGCGGCTCGATTGCCATCGAATGGCTGCGCTGCGGCATGGGAACAAAGGCCGTCGCCATCGAGCCGAAGCCGGAGCGGGTCGCGATGATCCGTTTCAACGCCGCCACCCTCGGCACGCCGGATCTGAAGGTGGTGGAGGGCGAGGCTCCCGCGGCGCTTGCGGACTTGGACGTACCCGACGTGATCTTCATCGGCGGTGGCATTACCCATGAGGGCCTGTTCGAGACCTGCTGGGCAGCGCTGCGCAGCGGCGGCTGGCTAGTCGCCAATGCAGTCACCATCGAGGGCGAGGCGCGGCTGGCCGAATTGCGCGGCCAATATGGCGGCGACCTGACCCGGATATCGGTGGCGAGAGCCGCCCCGGTCGGGCGTTTTTGCGGCTGGAAATCGCTGATGCCGGTGACCACCTGGTCGGTGACGAAGGGGGCGGAGTGACATGAGTGGCAAGCTCTATGGCCTCGGCCTTGGCCCCGGCGATCCGGAACTGCTGACCCTGAAGGCCCATCGTATCCTGACGCAGGCGCCGGTGATTGCCTATCCGGCACCCGATACCGGCCCGAGCTTTGCCCGGCAGATCGCCAGCTCCTATCTGTCCGGCAATCAGATAGAAGTGCCGATCGTCGTGCCGATGCGCGTCGAGCGCTTCCCAGCCCAGGATATCTATGATGCCGCAGCACTGACCCTGTCGCGCCATCTCGATGCCGGCTCGGACGTCGCCGTGCTCTGTGAGGGCGATCCCTTCTTCTACGGTTCCTTCATGTATCTGTTCGAGCGGCTGGCCGGGCGCTATGAGACGGAAATCGTGCCCGGCGTCTCGTCGATGATGGCCGCAGCCGCAGCCCTTGGCCGGCCGCTGGCGGCCCGCAACGATGTGCTGAGCGTGGTGCCGGGGCCGCTCGACGACGCCGATATCAGCGCCCGCATCGACGCGGCCGGCGCCGTGGCGATCATCAAGGTCGGCCGGCATTTCGCCCGGATCCGCGCGCTGATCGACACCATGGGGCTGACCAGTGCCGCCGGTTATGTCGAACGCGTCAGCCTGCCCGAACAGCGCATCATGCCGCTGGCCGATGTGAAAGAGTCCAGCGCCCCTTATTTTTCGATGATCCTGATCTACAAGGGCAGCGAGGGCTGGGCATCCGGTCCTGCCAGCGGCGCCCGCAATGGAAGTGCCTCATGACTGTGATTGTGAAACCGGCCGTTATCCTTCTGTCGCCGTCTGCCGCCGTGCTTGGGAGCCGGATTGCCAAGGCGATCGGCGGCGAGATCCATGGCGCGAAGGCGCGGCTGGCGGATGCCGACGTGCTGTTCGACGATGTGAAGGCGCATCTGCAGGCGCTGTTTGCCGCCGGCCGGCCTGTCGTCGCTGTCATGGCGTCGGGCGCCGTCATCCGCCTTCTGGCGCCTGTTCTGGCCGACAAGCAGTCCGAACCGCCGGTAATCTGCGTCGCCGAAGACGGATCCTCCGTCGTGCCGCTGCTCGGCGGCCATCACGGCGCGAACGATCTGGCGCGGACCATTTCTGCCGCGATCGATGGCCATGCCGCCATCACCACCGCCGGCGACCTGAAATTCGGCGTGGCGCTCGACCAGCCGCCGGAGGGCTATGTGCTGGCCAATCCGGACACGGCCAAGGCGGTGATGGCCGAACTGGTGGCGGGGGCTGGCGTGACGCTCAACGGTCCTTCTCCCCGCTTGCGGGGAGAAGGTGCCCGAAGGGCGGATGAGGGGCCGTTGCACGACGAGCGAGATCTGCCCCCCACCCCCACCCCCTCCCCCCCGGCGGGGGGAGGGGGCATCGCCGCCTGGCTCACCCAATCGAGACTGCCATTCCAACCTGAGGCCAAAGTAACGCTGACCGTCACCGACCAACAGAAGACCGCAGGCGAGCTGGAACTCGTCTATCACCCGAAAACGCTCGTTCTCGGCATGGGTTGTGAGCGCCATGCTTCGATCGAGGAAGCGATTACGCTGGCCGAGCAGGCCCTGACCGACAGCGGTCTGGCGCGCCAGAGCCTTGCCGTCGTCGCCTCCATCGACCTCAAGGCCGACGAGACGGCCATCCATGCAGTGGCCAGCCATTTCGGCGTGCCGGTCCGGTTCTTCTCCGCCGCAAGGCTGGAACAAGAAGCGCCGCGCCTGAAGAATCCGTCGGATGTGGTGTTTGCCGAGGTCGGCTGCCACGGCGTTGCCGAAGGGGCGGCGCTGGCCGCAGCCGGTCCGGACAGCGAGCTGGTCTTCGCCAAGATCAAGTCGAAGGGCGTCACCGCGGCGATTGCCCGGTCAGCTGAGGTTGTCGACCCGCAGGCGGTGGGCCGGGCGAGGGGCACGCTGTTCGTGGTCGGCATCGGGCCGGGGGGCGAGCAATGGCGCTCGCCGGAGGTCTCGGCCATGGTCTTAGCCTCCACCGACCTGGTCGGCTATTCGCTCTATCTCGATCTCATGGGCCCCCTGGTTGAAGGCAAGGCGCGCCATGATTTCGACCTCGGCAAGGAAGAGGCGCGCGTCGTGCATGCCATGGAACTGGCCGGTGAGGGCAGGACGGTGGCGCTGGTCTGCTCGGGCGATGCCGGCATCTATGCCATGGCGACGCTGGTCTTCGAGCTGTTCGACAAGGGCGGCATTTCCGATGCCGCCTCGCGCATCGAGGTCCAGGTCTCGCCCGGCATTTCCGCCTTGCAGGCCGCCGCCGCGCGGATCGGCGCGCCGCTCGGCCACGACTTCTGCACCATCTCTCTGTCGGATCTCTTGACCCCTTGGGAGCATATCCAGAAGCGCGTCAGGGCGGCCGGCGAGGGCGACTTTGTCATCGCCTTTTATAATCCCGTCTCCATGAAGCGCCGCACGCAACTGGCCTTTGCCCGCGACAAATTGCTGGAATACCGCCCGGCCGACACCCCGGTCATTCTCGCCACCAATCTCGGCCGGCCCGGCGAACATGTCCGCACCGTGCCGCTCGGCAGCTTGAATGTCGATGATGTCGACATGCTGACCGTGGTGGTGGTCGGTTCCTCGGAAAGCCGCACGGTCACCACCGGCGACGGCAAGACCTGGGTCTACACGCCGCGCGGCTATTCGGGCAAGGCCGAGAGCGGCATGAAGGCGGGTTAAGGGGTCGTGTGCTGGGTGTCGGCTGCCCCTCATCCCCCTGCCGGGACCTTCTCCCCGCAAGCGGGGCGAAGGGACTTGTGGCACGGCCTCGGCTCCATCTGCCTTCGCCCCGTCAAAACGGGGAGAAGGTCCCGGTAGGGGGATGAGGGGCAACGCGTTGCGCTGGGGATGAGGGCAACGGAGCGAACTGAAATTGGATAAGGAAGAACAAGCATGACCGTCTATTTCATCGGCGCCGGACCGGGCGCGCCGGACCTGATCACGGTACGCGGCCTCCGGCTGATCGAGCGCTGCCCGGTCTGCCTCTATGCGGGCTCGCTGGTGCCGGAGGAGACGGTGAAATGCGCCCCGGATGGGGCCGTCGTCAAGGACACGGCCCCCATGCATCTCGACGAGATCATCGCCGAGATTGTCGCCGCCCATGCCCGTGGCGAGGATGTGGCGCGCGTCCATTCCGGCGATCCGTCGATCTACGGCGCCATCGCCGAACAGATGCGGCGGCTCGAAGCGCTCGATATTCCCTATGACGTGGTGCCTGGCGTGCCGGCCTTTGCCGCAACCGCCGCACGCCTCAAGACCGAGCTGACCCTGCCGGAAATCGCCCAGACGGTGATCATCACCCGAACCGAGATGAAGGCATCGTCGATGCCGGAATTCGAGACCCTGGAGATCCTCGGCAAATCCCGGGCGACGCTGGCGATCCATCTGTCGATCCGCAACCTCACCCATATCCGCGATACGCTGACACCGTTCTATGGCGAGGATTGCCCGGTGGTGATCGCCTATCGCTCGACTTGGCCGGACGAATTGCTGATCCGCTCGACCCTGAAGGACATGGCCGAGGATGTGCGCAAGGCCAAGATCACCCGCACCGCGCTGATCATGGTCGGCAAGGTGTTCGGCCATGTCGAGTTCCGCGACAGCGATCTCTACAATTCCGGCTTCACCCATGTGCTGCGCAATGCCGGCAAGAAGAAAAACAAGGTGGCGGGTTGAACTGCCGGGCTCTGCAATTGTGGCTGCCCGATCAGGCTTTACCCTGATCGCATGTATCGTCGAAAGCAGGGAATCAAGAAGGATCCGGTGCGGCGGTGGGCTCTGCCGGACCGCATCTTTTCGGCTTCGGTGCCTGCCATATCCTGGCCGGCTTTTACCTGCAGCATAGGCCGCTGCCCGGCTTTTTTGCCGAGCGCATCGTTCCGGATGATGGTTTTGCCGGCGCCCATGTGTTTGCCACGGACGGTTTCGTCGCCTTTGATTTTCACGGTTATAGCCGGCGCGATCGGCTGCTTGCCCACCATGACAAAGGCTGGTCAGCCCATAATCCGGGATGGCATAGCAGGATCGAACCCGTGGATGTCGACCTGTTGGACACAGCGGCGCTGAACGCGCGGAAAATGTTGGGACCCGACCAGTATCTTCATGATCCGCGGCCGCGCGCTTCGGCATTCGTGCAACGCCGCGATCATGTCCGTGACGCGAAACAAGCCCGGCAATCCGCTGGGCCAACATCCTGAAACGAGGAGACTAGGATGTCCGAGACTGAAGCGACCCACAACGGTGCATGCCGGTGCGGCCAGGTGCAGCTAAAGGTCCGCGGCAAACCGCTGATCACCATGGCCTGCCATTGCAGCGGCTGCCAGAAAATGACATCCAGCGCCTTTTCGCTCAGTGCCCTCTATCCGCTCGATGTGGTCGACATCAGCGGGCTTGAGCCTGTTATCGGCGGCATGCACGGTGAGATGCGCCATCACTTCTGCCCCCATTGCCTGAGCTGGATGTTTACCCGCGCCGAGATGATGGGGCCCTTGGTCAATATACGCTCGTCGATGCTCGATAACGTCGCCGAATTGGCGCCCTTTATCGAGACCGGCACCCGTGAGAAGCTCGAATGGGCCCAGACATCGGCCGTTCACAGCTACGCAATGTTTGCGCCCAAGGAGGATTTTCCCATGCTGATGCAGGCCTACGCGCAATCGATCATCGGATAGAATGGCGGGATCTGTCGGCGGACGGACCCAAGAATGTCCGGCCCCCGACATCTCGAGCCGTTGCCCGGCTCTGAGCGGGACGTCAGTTGACCAGTCGAACCGCGGTCGACGTCCCCGTGCTGCTGCTTTTGCCGGTATAGGGCTCGATCAGCCAGTTTGCCGAGTTCATGATCATCGTGTTCACCACCAGCGAGATACGGCTGATCTGGTTTGTGGTGGAATTGTAGGTCACGTCGCGGTTGGGCAGATGGATGATGCCTTCCAGCACCTCGCCCAGCGAGCCGTTGAAGATATACTGTTGCTTGTTGGCGGCATTCGAACTGTCCGAGGTGTTTTCGAACATCAGGATGCCCTTGTAGGTGCCGCTGGTCGGCCCCGTCCCGGTAAACTTCACACCGCCATTGATGCGGATTTCGCTATAAACGTCCGGGAAATAGAACGTGACGCCTTCGGCGATCACGGTGGCATTGCTGTTGATGATCATCCGGCCCTTGATGATGTGAAGGCCGGGCTCGAAGGTGATGGTCGGGCTGCCGTTGAAGCCGGTCTCGCAATGCAGGCCGGGCTTCAGGGAAATCTTCTGGCCGTCCTTCCATCCGCTGGTGGTGCACTGGCTTGGAACGCTGGGTTCCGGCAGCGTGCCGGCATAGGGATCGGCCTCAGCGGCACAATTGGTGACCAGGTTTGACAACGTGCCGCCGTTCTTGATGTACTTGGTGCCCTTCAAGCAGACCTTGGCCAACTCGATCTTCGAACCGGAATTCATGATCAGGGCCGGATTGGCCGTCGAGTGAACCTGCGCGCTGCAGTCCTTGGAATAGACATTGGCACCGGAATTGATCAGCACGTCCTGACCCTTGCTGCCGAGCACGTAGAGACAGGCCGCCGCCACCGGCTCGTCTTCGCCACCGATCGCCGTCGCCGTCACCGTGATGTCGTATGTGTCGATGCCGATCAGGCCGAGGAACGGCGTATCGATCGAGCCGTCGAACGTGGCCTTGATGCTGCCGTCGGATTGCGTGTCAATACCCAGTATATCCGTGAACTCTGTGTCCTCAGGGACCGCCGATGCAACGAACTGTTTGGCGACCTCGAACTGTTTCTGCGGGTCGGTTTCTTGCGCCGCGGCCAGAACCGCCGCATCGATCAGCATCTGCAGATGCGCTTTCTCGTTGAAGGCACGGCTCATGTCGACAGCGCCGCCGGCGGCGGTGAGAAGCACAGGCAAAAGTATGGCTGTCATGATGCCAAAATTGCCCGTCCGTTCCTGAAGCAACGGAACGATAGATTTGTGTTTAGTCTGGCTTATATTCTCTGGCATAGCTATCAATCCGCTGTGAAACATCAATATTCGCAGATGAAAGTAAAGCGGAGATGCTAAATTCGACTTTACGAAATTGTTAGGATTTTAATGAAAAGTGACCCAATATGGCGCAATACTTGGGATCTTTTGGTTAAAAATTTATGAAAGGTGCGAACATGAGCGATCTCTAGGTTTCTGTCATCAAGACTTGGCAATAGTGCCTTTGCGGCGAAAATGGCTAATCCGCCCCCTGATGCCTCGCGATGCGGCGACGAAAAAATCACTTTGGATCCCTGCGTCTTGAACAGTTGCCCGGCCTCCGCTAAGCGGGACGTCAATGCGGCAGACGTCTTGCCGCTTCTCCTCTTCAGCGATAGGGCGGCGTTTCATGCATAAGGTGATTTTCGATACGGATCCGGGCGTTGACGATGCCATGGCGCTGCTCTTTCTCCACCACCATCCTGAGATCGACCTGATCGGCATCACCACCGTCTTCGGCAATGCCCGGATCGAGACCACGACCCGCAATGCGCTGTTCCTGAAGCGCGAATGGAAGATCGATGCGCCGGTGGCCAAGGGGGCAGGCGAGACCTTCATTCCGCACCGCGTCAGCCATGAGCCGCCGACCTTCATTCATGGCGACGATGGCCTGGGCAATATCGGCGTGCCTGACGTCATCGACCTGCCGCTCGAGCCGCGCCCTGCCCATCGCTTCATCGTCGAAACCGTTCGAGCAAATCCGGGCGAGGTGACGCTGGTCGCTGTCGGCCGCATGACCAATCTCGCCAATGCCCTCAAAGAGGATCCAGAACTCGTCGGCCTGGTCAAGCAGGTCGTCATCATGGGCGGCGCCTTCGACACCAATGGCAATGTCACCCCGGCCGCAGAAGCCAATATCCATGGCGATCCGGAAGCGGCCGACGTGGTGATGACGGCGAGCTGGCCGGTTGTCGTGGTCGGTCTCGACGTCACGCTGCAGACCGTGATGACCAAGCAGGCGCTCGCCGATATCCGCGATGCCGCCGGCAAGCGCGCCGAGCTGTTGTTCGATCTGTCGCAGTTCTACATCAAGTTCTACGAGGGCCGCGTCGCCGACGGCATGGTGGTGCATGACAGCTGCGCCTGCGCCTATGTCGTGGCGCCGCAGCTGTTTGAGACCCGCTCGGGCGCCATCCGCGTCGTCAGCGGTGGTCTGGCCGACGGCCAGACGATCCAGAAGCCGGATGACAAAGGCTTTGGGCCCAGCGACTGGGACAATCTGCCGTCCCAGAAAATCTGCATAGGCATTGACGCGCCGGCCGTCCTGAAGCTGATCCACGACACGATCGTTGCCGTAAAGGAGGATTGATCCGCCTCTCTGCCTGTCCCCGGCCGCATGGCTGTGCCGCACTGCCAGAGCTGCGAAAGCCGGTGCACACTTCATTGTGATTTATAATATTCGAATGAGTAAATTTATCCTTCTGATGTATCGTTGACCTGACAGCGTTGCAAGGTTGGTGAGTATGGCATTCAAAGTGTATGGTGGCACCACAACTCCGGCAAGCGTCAGGCCGGTGCGACGGGTCACGATCGGCCAGGGCCAATATGAGGTGCTGGACGATCCCGATGCGGTGATCACCACCATTCTTGGCTCCTGCGTTGCAGCCTGCATTCGGGACGTCCGTCGCGGCTTCGGCGGCATGAACCATTTCGTGTTGCCGGGCCCGCAACATAAAAGCAAGAGCCCCGGCGATCCGGCGCGCTACGGCGATTATCTCATGGAACTGCTGGTCGATGAGATGTTCAAGCGTGGCTCCAGTCGCAACTGTCTCGAGGCGAAAATATTCGGCGGCGCGAGCCCGCTCAACGCGTTTTCGACTGTCGGGCTTCAGAACGCCGCCTTTGCCCGGGATTTCCTGGCAGAGAAGGGGATTGCCGTCGTCGAGGTCAATGTCGGTGGGCCCTATGGCTGCAAGCTCGACTATTGGCCGGTCTCCGGAAAGACCCGGCATACGCTGCTGACGGGCCTCTAAGGCGCCGGTCTGCCCACTATCACGACATCGATCCCCATCTGCCGGGCAGCCGCGATCTTGCCATGGCCGGCAGCGCCGCCGGAATTGCGGGCGACGAGGCAGGTGATCGAATGGTTCGCAAAGAGCGCTCTTTCCGCGTCCGGGTCGGCCGACGCCTTTCCGAGGATAACGATGGCGTCGCGCAACGGCAGCGCATCGAGCGGCGGATCGATCATGCGGACCACGAACCGGCAATCGGTGCGGCCGGCAAATGCCGCGATATACTGACGTCCGAGCGCCAGAAACACGGTCGCCCCGACAGGCAGGGCTTCGGCGGCGGCGGCCAGGGTGTCGACCTCCACCCAGCGATCGCCCGGTTCGCGGCGCCACACGCTGCGCCTCACGACCTCCAGGGGCACGTTCGCCAGGGCACAGGCAGCCTGCGCATTCTGCGATATGCGCGTTGCGAACGGATGGGTGGCGTCGATGACCCTGGAAATTCCATTGGCGCTGAGATAGGCGGCAAGCCCCTCGACGCCGCCGAACCCGCCGATCCGCACCGCGCCGGCCAGCGGTGCCGGTTCCTTGGTGCGGCCGGCAAGCGAGGTCGTCACCTCTGCGCCGCCTTGCGCGACCAGACGCGCCGCCAGCTCGGCTGCCTCCGCCGTGCCGCCGAGAATGAGGATTTTCTCAATGGGCATGGGCGAGGATCTGTCCCTGGCGATCGGTGACGATGACATCGACCTCGATCGGCGCGCCGCGCAGCGTATCCAGCGCCGTTAAGCGTGCTTTAGTCGCAATTATATGAGCAATATCGAATCTGCTTTGCGAAGCCAGTTCAAGCACTTCCATCGCCGTGTTCGCAGACAGGATACGGTTCTTCAGGGCCACGCCCTCGGCGGTCGGCGGCACCAGTGCCGCCAGAAATTCCATGTCCACCTGGCTGCGGCCGGAATGCAGGTCGAGCGCCCCCTGGGCAAGCTTGGTGAGCTTGGCAAAGCCGCCGGCGATCGTCAGGCGGGGGACCGGGTGCACGCGCAGATATTTGAGCAGCCCGCCGGCAAAGTCGCCCATGTCGAGCAGCGCGCCATCCGGCAGATCATGGAAATCGCGCGCCGCCTTTTCCGATGTCGAGCCGGTGGCCCCCAGCACATGGGTCAGCCCCTCGGCGCGCGCCACATCGATGCCGCGGTGGATCGAATGGATCCAGGCCGAGCAGGAAAACGGATGGACCACGCCGGTTGTGCCGAGCACCGACAGCCCGCCGACAATGCCGAGCCTCGGGTTCCAGGTGTTTTCCGCGATCTTTTGTCCGCCGGGAATGGCGATGGTGATCTCGATATCGGCGGGAACATCGTGTTCCCGACACAGCGCCTTGACCTCGGCCTGCATCATGGCGCGCGGCACCGGGTTGATTGCCGGTTCGCCGACGCCGATCGGCAGGCCGGCCTTGGTGACCGTGCCGACGCCATCGCCGGCGACAAAGCGGATGCCGTCGCCGGCTGCAAGCGGCCGCACCGTGGCAATCACCGTGGCGCCATGGGTGACATCGGGATCGTCGCCGGCATCCTTGACGATGCCGGCCGAGGCAAAGCCGTCGCCAAGCGTCTCGATGGCCAGGGCAAAGGCGGGCTCCTCGCCGCGCGGCAGGCGGATCGTCACGGGGTCGGGGAATTGGCCTGTTATCAGCGCCGTCAGCGCCGCCTTGGTGGCGGCCGTGGCGCAGGCGCCGGTGGTCCAGCCGCGCCTCAGCGCACCCTCCGGCCGGCGGGCGCCCGCAGGTGTCGAAAATGTCGGATCTGGAGGCGCGCTGGCGGGATCACTCATGGCTTCCTTATAGGCGAGCCGGGGCGCCTTCGAAAGCGGCAGAAACAGCCTTTGCGGATTGCATTTTCAAAAGGGCGGGCATAGAGCAGGACCATGACTGACACTCCCTTTTCGCATCTTCCGTCGATGGTGCCCGGCCATGTCTGGCTGGCCGGCGCCGGTCCGGGCGATCCAGGCCTTCTGACGCTGCTGGCGGCCAAGGCTCTGGGCGAGGCGGATGTCATCGTCCATGATGCGCTGGTCAACGACGATTGCCTGAAAATGGCCCGCAGCGGCGCGCTGCTCGAATATGCCGGCAAACGCGGTGGCAAGCCGTCTGCCAAGCAGCGCGATATCTCGCTGCGCCTGGTGGAACTCGCCAAGGCCGGCCATCGCGTGCTGCGGCTGAAGGGCGGCGATCCCTTCGTGTTCGGACGCGGCGGCGAGGAGGCCCTGACGCTGATCGAACACGGCGTGCCATTCCGCATCGTGCCGGGCATTACGGCGGGGATCGGCGGACTGGCCTATGCCGGCATTCCGGTCACCCATCGCGAGATCAACCATACGGTCACCTTTCTGACCGGCCATGATTCGTCCGGTCTGGTGCCCGACCGGATCGACTGGCCATCGATCGCCAAGGGATCGCCGGTGATCGTGATGTATATGGCGATGAAGCATATCGGCCGCATCAGCGCCAATCTGATCGCCGCCGGCCGTTCCAGCGACGAACCTCTGGCCTTCGTCTGCGATGCCGCCACATCCGATCAAAGGGTGCTGGAGACGACGCTGGGCGAGGCCGAAAACGCCATGGTGCAGGCCGGCATCGAACCGCCGGCCATTGTCGTGATCGGCGAAGTGGTGCGGCTCAGGCCGTCGCTCGACTGGCTGGGCGCTCTGTCCGGCCGGCAATTGCAGCCCGACCCGTTCGCCGGTCGTGGCCGGAAGGAAAGCGCATGAGCGGCCTGTTGATAGCGGCACCGTCGTCCGCCGCGGGCAAGACCACGGTCACGCTCGGCCTGTTGCGGGCGCTGAAGACAAAAGGGTTCGCCATTGCGCCGGGCAAGGCCGGGCCGGATTATATCGACCCGGCCTTTCATGCCGCGGCAAGCGGCGAGGTCTGTCTCAATTTCGACCCCTGGGGCATGCGGCCGGAACTGCTGCTGGCCAATGCCGCCCTGCATATGTCCGGCGGCAAGGTGCTGGTCATCGAGGCGATGATGGGCCTGTTCGATGGTGCTGCCGACGGCACGGGCTCTGCCGCCGATCTTGCCACCATCCTCGGCCTCTCCGTCGTGCTGGTGGTTGATTGCGCCCGGGCCTCCCATTCGATCGCCGCTCTGGTCAGCGGCTTTGCCAATTTCCGCGTCGACACCCGTATCGTTGGCGTCATCCTCAACCGGGTCGGCAGCGACCGCCACGAGGCCATGCTGCGCGGCGCCCTTGCCGGCATCCGCATGCCGGTCTTTGCCGTGATCCGCGCCGACAAGTCACTGAGCCTGCCGGAGCGCCATCTGGGCCTGGTGCAGGCGGGGGAACATGCCGAACTCGATGCCTTCATCGACCGCGCGGCCGAGATTGTCGCGGCCGATTGCGACCTGGATGCGCTGATGCGCACCGCCCGCCATATTCCCGCCCGCGCATCGGACGCCAATATCGATCGCCTGCCGCCGCTCGGCCAGAAGATCGCCGTGGCGCGGGACCTGGCCTTTGCCTTTTCCTATGAGCATATGCTGCTCGGCTGGCGCCGCCGCGGCGCGGAAATCTCGTTCTTCTCGCCGCTTGCCGACGAGGCCCCGGCGGCAGACGCCGATGCCGTCTATCTGCCGGGTGGCTATCCCGAACTGCATGCCGAGACGATTTCCGCAGCCGCCAATTTCCGCCACGGCATGGTGGCGGCCCGCGACCGCGGCGCCCGGATGTTCGGCGAGTGCGGCGGATACATGGTGATGGGCGACAGCCTGGTCGACGCCAAGGGCCGGGCCCATGCGATGCTCGGCCTGCTGCCGCTCACCACCAGTTTCGAGACGCGCCGCCGCCAGCTTGGCTATCGCCGGCTGAAACCGGTAGACGGCTCGTTCTTCGCAAGCCCGATCAACGGCCACGAGTTCCACTACGCCACCATCGTCTCGGAAGGGGCGGGAGACCGGCTGTTTAAGGTCGAGGATGCGCTGGGGACGTCGCTTGGATCGTTCGGCCTCAGGCACGGCAATGTGGCGGGCTCCTTCATGCACCTGATCGACCTTGCCGCGAGTGCCGGCTGATGAGCGGCGCGATCGTCCATGGCGGCGGTATCGCTCAGGCGGCAAAGCTTTATGGCGGGCGGCCGGAAGACTGGCTCGACCTGTCGACCGGCATCAATCCCTGTCCGCCTGCGCTGCCGGACATCCCGGCCCGCGCCTGGCACCGTCTGCCGGACCGCGAGTTGGAAGAGGCGGCGCGTGAGGCGGCGAGGGGCTTCTACCGCTCAGGCGCACGCCTGCCGCTGCCGGTGCCCGGCACGCAATCGGCGATCCAGCTGCTGCCGCGCCTCACCGATCCGGCCAAACGCGTCGCCATCGTCGCGCCGACCTATGGCGAATACGCCAGGGCCTTTCAGCTCGCGGGCCTTGCCGTCGATGCGGTGACATCGCTGGACGACATCGACGCCCGGCATGGCCTGGCCGTCGTCGTCAATCCCAACAATCCGACCGGGCGCAGCTTTTCTGACCTGGAATTGGCGGCCCTGGCGGCGCGGTTGCACTCGAGCGGCGGCTGGCTCGTCGTCGACGAGGCTTTCGGCGACATGGAGAGCTTGGCCAGCATGGCCGGCCGGACCGATTCCAATCTCATTGTCCTGCGCTCCTTCGGCAAGTTTTTCGGCATGGCCGGCGTAAGGCTCGGTTTCGTCATTGCCGACGACAGTGTCACGACCCGCTTTGCCGATTGGCTGGGGCCATGGGCCGTGTCAGGGCCGGCACTGTCTGTTGCCACCGCGTTGTTTGCACAGGATCGTCAGACGATCCACGCCGGGATCACCGAGCGTTTTGCAGCCCTTCAGCGAATCCTGGGCGGAGCGGGGCTGCAGATGATCGGCGGGGCAGGGTTGTTCGCTCTGGTCGAGGAACCGGACGCCACCGCGCTCCATGCCCATCTCTGCAAAGCCCATATCCTGACGCGCCGCTTCGACTATGCGCCGACCTGGCTGCGTTTCGGTCTGGCGCCGGATGACAAGGCCGATGCGCGGCTGGCCGCGGCCCTTGAATCCTGGCAGCGCCGGCCATGATGCAATTCCTGACGCTCCTGGTGGCTCTGCTGCTCGACCGGCTTGTCGGCGATCCGCCCTGGCTGTGGCAGCGCCTGCCGCATCCGGTCGTGCTGTTCGGCGCGGCCATTTCCGCCTGCGACCGAGGACTGAACCGGGCACACTGGTCGCCGCGACGCCGGCGGCTCGGCGGCGTGCTGACCATCGTCATTCTTCTGGCTTTGTCATTGGCCCTCGGCGTGTTCCTGCATCGTCTATTCGGCCATCTCGGCCCGCTCGGTTTTGTCCTGGAGATCATCATCACCGCAATCTTCCTGGCTCAAAAGAGCCTGACGGATCATGTCTCGGCGGTGGCCGTGGGCTTGCGCGACGGCGGCATTGCCGGCGGGCGCAAGGCGGTGTCGCTGATCGTCGGCCGCGACCCGGAGACGCTCGACGAGCCCGGCGTCTGCCGCGCGGCCATTGAAAGCCTGGCCGAAAACTTTGCCGATGGCGTCGTCGCACCGGCGCTCTGGTACGCCGCGCTCGGCCTGCCGGGCATCCTCGCCTACAAGATGCTCAACACCGCCGATTCGATGATCGGCCACAAGTCGGACAAATATCTCGATTTCGGCTGGGCCTCGGCGCGGCTCGACGATCTGGCCAATTGGCCGGCAGCCCGCCTGTCGGCGCTGTTGATCGCGGCCGGGGCCTTGTGGCATAGCGGGCGCCGTGCGGCGGGTCGGTCGCTCTCTTTGGCGCTGCGCGATCACGGCCTGCATCGTTCGCCCAATTCCGGCTGGCCGGAAGCGGCCATGGCCGGCGCTCTCGACATCGGCCTCGCCGGTCCGAGGGTCTATGCCGGCCAGCCGGTCAGCGAGCCGATGATGAACGGCGCGGGTCGGCGCGATCTGGGGTCTGCGGATATCGACGCCGCGGTTGCGGTTCTGCAGGCCGCCTGGCTCTCCTTGTGGCTTGCCGTGGGCGCTGCGCTGATCGTCGCGCTGTAGAAATTCCCCTGTCGTCTCGGAATTTTACCATTTGCGTTAGCGATAACGAATAAATGGCAAGTCGAGCCATGTACATTTTCAAATGACTATTGTTCTCTACTGAAGGGAACCGGATATCGATCAATCCGGATGGGGGGAGCAATGAAGAAAATTTTGATTGTGTTGGCTGCAATTCTGTTCAGCCAGTGTCTTCCGGTCGTCGCTGAGGGTGCCAACCTTGTGGCACGCATCAGTCTGCAAGATCAGACCATGACGGTCACCGAAAACGGCTTCGTCAAGTATCGCTGGAAAGTGTCGACCGGGCGTAAGGGATATATTACTCCGACCGGCAGCTACAGTGCCAAATGGGCCTCGAAGAACCATCGCTCGCGCAAGTATGATAACGCGCCGATGCCGTTCGCGATCTTTTTCAAGGGTGGCTATGCCGTGCATGCCACCTATGAAACCAAGCGGCTCGGCCAGCCGGCCTCCCATGGCTGCGTGCGCCTGCATCCAGACGATGCGGCCCGGTTCTTCTCGATGGCGACCCGCACAGGTCTCGGCAACACGAAGATCGTCATCACCCGCTGAGGCGGGTGTTGACGATTTCGATACAGGGCTGGACGTGGAATGAACTCAGTCGATGCCGGCGGCGTTGCGCAGGCGGCGCGGGTCCGGCACGATGACATGCCGGTTGTTCTCGATGACGATGATGCCTTCCTTGCGCAGCTTGGTCATCTGGCGGCTGACGGTTTCGATCGTCAGTCCGAGGAAGTCGGCGATATCGGCGCGCGACAGCGGCAGGTCGAAGGTCGTGCTGGTGGCCTTCATCGGGTCGATATGGGTGGCGATCAGATAGAGAAAGCTGGCGACCTTCTCCTGCGCCGTCTTGCGGCCTAGCGTCAGCATCCAGTCGCGGGCCTCGTCGAGTTCTTTTAGCGACTGGCTATGCAGCTTGCGCTCGAAATCGGGAACTTCGGTGACCATCCGGTCGATCAGGGCGCGCGGAAAGGCGCAGATTTCCGCGTCGGTCGCCGCCTCCGCCGTCAGGCTGCTTTCCTCGATAAACGGCCGGCCCATGAAATCGGGGGCAAACTGCAGCCCGACGATCTGCTGGCGTCCGTCGGCCATCATCTTCGACAGCTTGACCACGCCTCCCAGGATATTGCTGTAGGACGACACCTGCTCGCCCTGGCCGATCACCTCGCTGCCGGCCTCCACCTTGCGGCGGGTCGAATGCTTGTTCAGCTCGACCAGCTGCGCTGCCGTCAAGGAACCGCACACACCGCCATGGCGCGCCTCGCAGGCACGGCAAACCTGGGGGGCTTCGATATCGGCATAAGGCTTCGAATTCTGCGTGTCCATATCCGCTCCCGGTTCGGCAAAATGGCCGAAGCATGATGTGAGGCTCTTTGACACGAATGTATCCAGAGCTCCGCCCGAAAGAGACCGGACGAAGATCATGCGGATTAGTTTAATTCAATGTCCGCTTGTAGCAGGAAATTGATCGAAGTCAAAGGCCGGAAGGCCTGTCGGCGTTATCAGCTAGTCAAATGATGTTCGCCTCGCAAGGGTCCGGAGGAAAAATGAACAACGCTTTGTTAGCCAAATATTCCAGCGCCGTACCGCGTTACACAAGCTATCCGACAGCGCCACATTTTCATGAGGCGATCGGGTGCGGCATTTATGCGCAGTGGTTGCAGGAACTGCATTCCGGCAACGACATGTCGCTCTACATCCATATTCCCTATTGCGATCGGCTGTGCTGGTTCTGCGCCTGCCATACCAAGCACACGCTGAAATATGAGCCCATCACCGCCTATCTCGCGGCCCTGAAGCTGGAAATCGAAAAGATCGGCTCCCTGGTCAGCCGTGAGGTGCGCGTCAGCGCCGTGCATTTCGGCGGCGGTTCGCCGACCATGCTGCGGCCGGACGACATGATCGCGCTGATGGCGGACCTGCGGTCAGCCTTCACCTTCCGTGACGATGTCGAGATCAGCGTCGAGATGGATCCGAACGATCTGGACGAGCCGCGCTACGATGCGCTGGCGGCAATCGGCATGACGCGGGCAAGTCTCGGCGTGCAGGATTTCGATCCGCTCGTGCAGAAAACCATCAACCGCATCCAGACCTTCGAGCAGACCCGCGCCGTCGTCGAGGCCGTACGGGCGAGGGGCGTGCATTCCGTCAACTGCGACATTCTCTATGGCCTGCCGCACCAGACGCTGGAGACGCTGACCAGCACGGTCCGCGATATCGTTTCGCTCTCTCCGGATCGAATCGCCCTGTTCGGTTATGCCCATGTTCCGTGGATGAAGAAGCACCAGACCATGATCCCGGAGGATGTCCTGCCCGGCATCGAGCAGCGGTTCCAGCAGATGACCCGTGCCGCGGAGCTTCTGGTGGCCGCCGGTTACGAGCCGATCGGTATCGACCATTTCGCAAAACCGGACGACACCCTGGCGATCGCCGCCAGAGAGGGCCGCCTGCGTCGCAATTTTCAAGGCTACACGGACGACGCCGCCGACGCGCTGATCGGGCTTGGCGCCTCCTCCATCGGGCAATTGCCGCAGGGTTACGTGCAGAACATGCCGGCCACCGGCGAATATCAGCGGCTGGCGACGGACCAGGGCCTGACCGTGGTGCGCGGCATCGCTCTGTCGGACGACGACCGCATGCGCGCTTGGGTCATCGAGCGGATCATGTGCGACTTCGAAGTCTCCTTTGCCGAAATCCGCACCCTGTTTCCGGCCCTTGCCGAAGACATCATTGCAGAGGTCCGGCGGTTTGCGGCTGGCAACCAGGACGGTATCTGTCTGATCGAAGCCGATCAGCTCCGGTTGACCGACCTCGGCAAGCCATTTGCGCGCAGCATTGCTGCGGTCTTCGACAGCTATCTGTCGAACGGCAAGGGGCGCCATTCGATTGCTGTTTAGGCAACACTGATCTGCCATTTTGTTCCACGGCGCAAACTGGCCATTGGCTTTTGGCATCGTTTTGCCTATGTGGGACGCTGAAGTGGATTTTTACGAGGATAATTGGCGTGACTGCTACATTTGACAAAGTTGCCGACATTATCGCTGAGACCAGCGAAATCGACCGCGAGACCATTACGCCGGAAAGCCATACGATCGACGACCTCGGTATCGACAGCCTCGACTTTCTCGATATCGTCTTTGCCATCGACAAGGAATTCGGCATCAAGATCCCGCTGGAACAGTGGACCCAGGAAGTCAACGAAGGCAAGGTCTCGACCGAAGCGTATTTCGTGTTGAAGAATCTCTGCGCCAAGATTGACGAACTCAGGGCGGCCAAGGGCTGACAAGCCCGGCGACCGGAGGTCCCCATGCTGCTGGAATATTTCCAGATGATCGACAAGGTGGAGGCGGTCAGCCTTCGCGATGGCAAGCTCAAGGCGCGCTCGGTCGTGCCTGAGAAAAGCCCCGTCTTCGAGGGCCATTTCCCAGGCATGCCGCTCGTGCCGGGCGTGTTGCTGATCGAGACCATGGCCCAGGCCTCGGGCATGCTCGTGCTGGCCGTGACCGATTTCGCCGCCATGCCCTTCCTGATGTCGGTCGACGGCGCCAAGATGCGCACTTTTGTCGAACCGGGTGCCGTGCTGGACATCGAGGCCGATCTTGAGCATGACGGCTCCGGTTTTGCCGTGACCAAGGCGCGCATCACCTCGGGCGGCAAGAAGATCTGCGATTGCCAGCTCAAGCTGCGCACCATGCCTTTCAATGAAATTCCGCTGGCCGATATCGTGCGCAAACGCGCCGAAGAGGTCGGCCTGATGGACGCCATCGCCGCGAATTCCTAAAGCGACGTCTGCCGGGCGGCCTTCGGGCGCCCAGAAGGAGCGGCCGTCCCCGCCGACCAGGTGTCGACCAGGGACCGCCGGGCTCCGGACAAGAGGATATGAAATGGACAAGACGCCGAACGATGTGGTGATCACCGGCATAGGCATCGTCACCTGCCATGGCACCGGCAAGGATCCGCATGTCGCGCTGCTCAGCGCGCCGACGGCGCCTCGCCCGCCGATCGAAGCGGAGGCCTTCAAGCCCTATCCGATCCATCCGCTGCCGGAGATCGACTGGTCGCAGCAGATCGCCAAGCGCGGCGACCAGCGGCAGATGGAGAACTGGCAGCGGCTCGGCGTCTACACCGCCGGCCTGGCGCTGGACGATGCCGGGCTCAAGGACGACCTGGAAGCCTGTGGCACCATGGACATGATCGTCGCCGCCGGTGGCGGCGAGCGCGACGTCAATGTCGATACGCTGATCGTCGACGAGGGCCTGAAGCGCAACGACCGCGACATGCTGCTCAACGAGAAGCTGACGACCGAACTGCGGCCGACGCTGTTTCTCGCGCAATTGTCCAATCTGATGGCCGGCAATATTTCCATCGTCCACAAGGTGACCGGCTCGTCGCGCACCTTCATGGGCGAGGAATCGGCCGGTATATCCGCGATCGAGACCGCCTTTGCCCGCATCAAGGCCGGCCAGTCGACCCACACCTTGGTCGGCGGCGCCTTTGTCGCGGCGCGTGCCGATATCTTCCTGCTGGTCGAGGGCATCAATGCCCATGCCACAGGAGACTGGCAGCCTTTGTGGTCGCGTGCCGAGGGTGGCGAAGGCGGCGGCATGGTGCTCGGCACGGTCGGCGCCTTCCTCGTGCTGGAATCGCGCGCCCATGCCGAGGCCCGTGGTGCGCATATCTATGCAGCGATCGACGCGATCGAAGGGGACCGCGGCAGCCGCGATCCGGGCAAGCTGGAAGACCGGCTGGCTCGACTGTCAGCGGACATGGGCAAGCCCGTGTCGGGCGATACGGTCGTGTTTTCCGGGGCCAGCGGCCTGCATGACCTGTCGGCCCGCGAGAATTTGGCGCTGCAGGCAGCCTTTCCGGCTGCGCCCTTGCGCGCCTATGGCGGCATGACCGGCCACGCGCTGGAGGCGCAGTTCCCGCTCGGCCTGGCGCTGGCAGCGCTCGCCATCGACACCTGTGCCAAGGTGCCGCCCTTCGACCCAGCCCATGAAACAGCCATGACCCACGGCGCGCGGCATGCCGTCGTGACGACGGTCGGCTATACCCGCGGCGAAGGCATGGCCATGCTTTCGGCCGAGGCGTAAGGAGAGTTGCCATCATGACGCAGTCCCGTTTCAAGGATCATCTCGGACGCCCGCTCGTTGCCGTCACGGGCATGGGGGTCATCACATCGCTGGGCCAGGGGCTTGAGGACAATTGGTCGGCGCTGACCGGTGGCGTGTCGGGCATCCATGCCATCAACCGTTTTCCGACCGAGGGGCTTTCGACGCGGATCAGCGGCACGGTCGATTTCATCGACCTGCCCGCCGCCAACGCCGTCGAGCGCTCCTATGCCATGGCGCGAGAAACCACCATCGAAGCGCTGGCCGCCGCCGGCCTGTCGGGCGATTTCGCCGGACCGCTGTTCCTGGCCGCCCCGCCGGTCGAGCCGGAATGGGCGGATCGTTTCGCGCTTTCCGACCGTGCCCCGCCGCCAAGCCATCCGGGCGACGCCTACGAGCGCTTCCTGACGGCGATGCGCGAGCGGCCCGATCCGGTATTCCTCGAGGCGGTGCAGTTCGGCTCGATCTCCGAGCGGCTTGCCGACCGTTTCGGCACGCGCGGCCTGCCGGTGACCCTGTCGACCGCCTGTGCCTCAGGCGCCACAGCCATCCAGCTCGGCGTCGAGGCAATCCGCCAGGGTCGCACGGAACGCGCCCTGACGGTTGCTACCGACGGCTCGGTCAGCGCCGAGGCGCTGATCCGCTTCGCCTTGCTGTCGGCGCTGTCGACCCAGAACGATCCGCCGGAGCGCGCCTCAAAACCCTTCAGCAAGGATCGCGACGGCTTCGTGATTGCCGAAGGGGCCGCGACCCTGGTGCTGGAGACGCTCGAATCGGCCGTGTCGCGCGGCGCAAAAGTGCTCGGCATCATGCGCGGCTGCGGCGAAAAGGCCGATCATTTTCATCGCACCCGCTCCTCGCCGGACGGCGGCCCGGCGATCGCCACGATCCGCGCCGCTCTGGACGATGCCGGCCTGTCGGAAGAGGGCATCGGCTATGTCAACGCCCATGGTACGTCGACGCCGGAAAACGACAAGATGGAGTATGGCGCCATGCTGGCGGTGTTCGGCGAGGCACTGAAGGATATCCCGGTCTCGTCGAACAAGTCGATGATCGGCCACACCCTGACGGCGGCGGGCGCCGTCGAGGCGGTGTTCTCGCTGCAGACCATGCTGACCGGCACGGTGCCGCCGACCATCAATTACAACAATCCCGACCCGACCATGGTGCTGGATGTCGTGCCGAACGTGAAGCGGGATCAGAGCGTGTCTGCCGTCCTGTCGAACTCCTTCGGCTTCGGCGGCCAGAACGCCAGCCTT
The DNA here is from genome assembly GCF_023701945.1 of Rhizobium sp. CG5. GTDB lineage: Bacteria > Pseudomonadota > Alphaproteobacteria > Rhizobiales > Rhizobiaceae > Allorhizobium. The sequence goes on along the minus strand of NZ_JABAEF010000008.1, from coordinate 242,794 downwards.
GTCATGACGCGTGAACCGGCTTAATCGGCTCACGCGCGTGAACCGGCTTAATCGGCTCCGCAACGACGTATAGGTACGACATAACGCCCTTGGGCGAAGGATGGAATTCATGCGCGCTTTGCAGCTTATCGATGACCGCAAGCTTGAGATCACCGATCTGCCGGAACCGGACGCTCCGGGCCCAGGCGAGGTGACGCTGCGCGTCAAGGCCGTGGCCCTCAACCATATCGACGTCTGGGGCTGGCGCGGCATGGCCTTTGCCAAGCGCAAGATGCCGCTGGTGATCGGCGCGGAAGCCTCCGGCGTGGTCGAGGCGATCGGGCCGGGCGTCGGCAGCATCCTGCCGGGCCAGTTGGCCGCCATCTACGGCGCGCGCACCTGCGGCCTGTGCAAGCCCTGCCGCGAGAAGCGCGACAATCTGTGCGAGAACGTCTCCGGCGTGCATGGTTTCCACCTCGACGGTTTCGCGCAGGAGAAGATCAACATTCCGGCCCGCCTGCTGGTCCCGGCCCCTCCCGGCGTCGATGCCGTGGCCGCAGCGCTTGCGCCCGTCACTTTCGGCACCGTCGAGCACATGCTGTTCGACAATGCCAAGCTCGAGCCCGGCGAAACCATCCTGATCCATGCCGGCGGCTCGGGCATCGGCTCGGCCGCCATCCAGCTCGCCAAGAAGATCGGCTGCACGGTGATCACCACCGTCGGCTCCGATGACAAGATCGAACGGGCCAAGGCGCTGGGCGCCGATCACGTCATCAATTACCGGGTCGACCGGTTCGAAGGCGTGGTGCGCAAGCTGACCAAGAAGAAGGGCGTCGACGTTGTCTTCGAACATGTCGGCAAGGATACGTTTGCTGCCTCGATGTTCTGCCTCAAGCGCGGCGGACGGCTGGTCACCTGCGGTTCGACCTCCGGCGTCTCGACCGATGTCAACCTGATGATGCTGTTCCAGCAGCAGCTCAAACTGCTCGGCTCGTTCGGCTGCCGCATGGAAAACATGGCCAATGCCATGCAGAAGATGGCCCGTGGCCTGGTGCATCCGGTCATCGACACGCAGATCCGCCTCGAAGAGATCGACCAGGCTCTGCTGCGCATGGAATCCCGCGAGGTCTTCGGGAAAATCGTCCTGCGGATGGATTGACCCGGTGAAGATGATCCTCACCCGCCTCGTGCTCGCACTTAGGCGCTTCCAGCAATGGCTGGTGGCGCAGCTGATCTTCGGTTTCCTGAGCGTCCTGAAACTGCTGCCTGCCGACCCGGCGATCCGCTTCGCCGATCGGCTGATGCGTTGGATCGGGCCGAAGCTTAGCCGGCATCGGCTGATGCTGGTCAATCTGCGCAATGCCTTCCCGGAAAAGAGCGACGAGGAGATCCAGTCGATCGCGCTGGCAAGCTGGGGCCATATGGGCCGGCTTGCGGCGGAATATATCTTCCTCGACCAGATCTTCGATTTCGATCCGGAGCAGGGGAGCGAGGGCCGAATCGAGGTCTCCGGCATCCCGATCTTCATGGATCTGCGCGACAACCCGCGGCCGTTCATCGTCTTTACCGCCCATACCGGCAGTTTCGAGCTACTGCCGGTGGCCGGCGCTGCGTTTGGCCTCTATGTGACCGTGCTGTTTCGCCCGCCGAACAATCCCTATATCGCCGAAAAGGTCTTTGACTTCCGCAAGGCGCGCATGGGCAAGCTCGTGCCGTCCCATGCCGGCTCGTCCTTCGCGCTGGCAAGGCAGCTGGAGGCGGGCGGCGGTGTCGGCGTGCTCGTCGACCAGAAATTCACGAAGGGCGCACCGACCTCCTTCTTCGGTCGCGACGTCCGCACCAATCCGCTGCTGGCCAAGCTCGCCCGCCAGTTCAATTGCGAGATCTATCCGGCCCGCTGTATTCGTCTGCCCAACAACCGTTTCCGCCTCGAGATCGAGCCCAAGGTCGATCTACCGCGCGACCCGACGGGGCTTCTGGACGTTCAGGCGACCGCACAGCTGCTGAACGACAAGGTGGAGTCGTGGGTCCGCGAATATCCCGAACAATGGCTGTGGTATCACGACCGCTGGGCGATCAAGCGGCAACTCTGAAATCCCTTAGGCAGAGTCCCCGATCGCAAGGATCGGCGTGGAACGAACCCGGTCGATCGCGCTGTGGAGCCGAGCCGGTAGCATGCCGCTGCCTTGCCAGCATGCCCATGTCGATGCGGCAAGGCCAAAATAGAAGTTCTAATTTAACATCAGTTGAAGTGCTTATTTAAGCGGTGTTGCATAACAACGTCGTCCGCCATCGCGTCGATGTACTTGATGCAGGGCAGCTATGCAGTCACCCTAAACTTGTTTGGTTGAATGTGAGGCCTATTCATGTTAATGCGATTGCACGGACCGATGGCCATTATGACCTGCCGTTTTGACGTAATTCAGTGCGTTTCAGCTTTGAAGTGCATGTCAATCTTTCGAAAGGTAGTTGCGTCTGCAATGTCACAGGGAGGACGGGACGGCCATCTGTCAGTATTGTTCGATGCGCTTTTGCTGCGGACTCGGCAGCTGCAGCAGGCGGTGCGGGTCGGCAATGACGATTTGGTCCTGTTGCTGGATCGCCAACTGGATCCGCTGATATCGGCGATTGTCGAGTACCGGGCGGAGACCACCCAGCAGGTCCATCAGCAGCTCGGATTCTTCAGCGAACTGGTTCGTCAGGACGCTGACGATCGCTCCTGCGTCGTGCGGTATTCCGGAGCGCTCGCCGTTCTTCTCGATCGCTATTTCGGTGACGGCAATCAGCTCGACAATTGGGCGCCGCCGCAAATGCCCGTGCGGGCAGGGTCGGCTGGACAGTCGTCTGAAAATGACATCGTTCTGAACGAAGCCATCCTCGACGCCCTTCCGGATCGTATTTTTGTTCTGACCCGCGACTATCGCTACCTCTATGCAAATGCGGCCTATGCCGCGTCCGTCCAGTCGGTTCCGCTGGATCTGATTGGACGCCATGTTAGCGATGTCATGGGCGAGGCGTGTTTCGAAAGAGAGGCGAAGCGGAATTTTGACGGGAGCTTTGACGGCCAGGCCGTCGAATGCCGCGGCAAGCGAAGGCTTCCGTCGGGTGACGTTGCCGTCTATCGACGTTTCATCCCCATGCAGGCCGGCAACGGCCCTGTCATCGGCGCAATCCTGCAGGAACGCGACCTGCCGGAGCCGGCAGGTGAGGGCGACGTCTGACAGACCCGATCCGGGCATTGACCCGGAGCGGTCCGTCAATTGTGGCCGGTCACCACCGTGTCTTCGGGAATCTCCTTTAGCAAATGCTCCCGTTCAAATGCGATATGACGTCGCATGCCCTCGAAGAACCCGCGCAGCATGTAGCCGACCGCCTCCATGTTGACCGGTTCCCCGGAGCCGAGCTTCAGCAGGGCATCGGTCAGTTCCTCGGCGAAGCACTCGTCCTCGCAATGCTCGAATTTCAGCCGGCTGAGGGTGTCGGCGAGCGGCTGGCTCTTGGCAATGCGCCCCTCAAGCCATGGGAAAAGAACGTTTTCCTCGTAGTGATGGATGCCGCGGATCAGCGGTCCCAGCGCCTTGGCCGCATAGATGCACTTCTGCCGATCGATGCTGCCCGGCAGAGAATCGGCGATTTCCTCCAGTTCGCGACACAGGGAGAGCTGTTCATCATGGGCGCGGTTGAGCCAGGCGAGCGATCGCCCTTCCATCAAGGCGCAGAAAGGCACCGGCTTTCCTGCCGCGTCCTTCGGGCCGCCTATGCCGTTGTTTGATTGCATCTCCGCATCTCCGTCTTGAGGGTCCGCAAGGGCTTATGACAATGTGACCGCGGCGATCAGGACGTATTGGGAATCCCGTTCGCGCCGTCGCTGCCTTTGAGCGATCGACACGCCTCGTCACGGATTCCAGCCTGCACCTTTGCCGTTATTCTTTGTGTGCAAACTGCGTGTTGCTTGCATTGATTTAAATCAAGGTATCTTGTCGCCATGAATGGCAAGTCTGCAAACAAGGCAGAAGATACCCGATGCCACGAGGCAGAAGGTATATCTGTGAGATATCAGCAAGCCGTTGGGGGATTCCAACAATGAATTATACGTTAGAGACCATGGGGATGGCCGTCCTGGCCTTCGCCGCGCTGCTCGGGGTCGCTTTTGCCCATGACAGCTTATTTGCCGCCCATATGTGGGTCGCCTTCTTCGCGCTGCTTGGCGGCACGATCGTCATGTTGCGTCGTGCCAGTTTTGCGCCCGCGAACGTCAAGACAGCTGCGCAGCTGAAATCCGAATACTTCGACGAAGTCGTCAAATACGGCGTCATCGCCACGGTCTTCTGGGGTGTCGTCGGCTTTCTCGTCGGCGTGGTCGTTGCGTTGCAACTGGCCTTTCCGGACCTCAATATCGAGCCCTGGTTCAACTTCGGCCGCATGCGGCCGCTGCACACATCCGCGGTCATCTTTGCCTTTGGCGGCAATGCGCTGATTGCCACCTCCCTTTACGTCGTACAGCGCACCTCGCGCCAGCGGCTGTTTGGCGGATCGCTCGGCTGGTTCGTGTTCTGGGGATACCAGCTTTTCATCGTCATGGCGGCAACCGGCTATCTCCTCGGCATCACCGAGGGTCGCGAATATGCCGAGCCCGAATGGTATGTCGATATCTGGCTGACGCTGGTCTGGGTGGCCTATCTGATCGTCTTCCTGGGCACGATCATGACCCGCAAGGAGAGCCATATCTATGTTGCCAACTGGTTCTACCTGTCGTTCATCGTCACCATCGCGATGCTGCATATCGTCAACAATCTGTCGATGCCGGTGTCCTTCCTCGGCTCGAAGAGCTACTCGGTCTTCTCCGGCGTTCAGGATGCCCTGACCCAGTGGTGGTACGGCCATAACGCCGTCGGCTTCTTCCTGACGGCCGGCTTCCTCGGCATGATGTACTATTTCGTGCCGAAACAGTCGGGACGCCCGGTCTATTCCTATCGCCTGTCGATCATCCACTTCTGGGCCCTGATCTTCATGTATATCTGGGCCGGTCCCCACCATCTGCACTACACGGCTCTGCCGGACTGGGCGCAGACCCTCGGCATGGTCTTCTCGATCATGTTGTGGATGCCGTCCTGGGGCGGCATGATCAACGGCCTGATGACGCTGTCTGGCGCCTGGGACAAGATCCGCACCGATCCGATCATCCGCATGATGGTCATCGCCATCGCCTTCTACGGCATGTCGACCTTCGAGGGTCCGATGATGTCGATCAAGTCGGTCAACTCGCTCAGCCATTACACCGAATGGACCATCGGTCACGTTCACTCCGGCGCACTCGGCTGGGTCGGCATGATCAGCTTCGGTGCCATCTACTACCTGACGCCCAAGCTGTGGAACCGCAACCGGCTCTATTCGCTGCGTCTGGTCAACTGGCACTTCTGGCTCGCAACCCTCGGCATTGTCGTCTACGCCGCTGTGCTGTGGGTTGCCGGTATCCAGCAGGGTCTGATGTGGCGTGAATACGATGAACAGGGCTTCCTGGTCTATTCGTTCGCCGAATCGGTCGCAGCCATGTTCCCGTACTTCGTCCTGCGGGCCGTGGGCGGCACCATGTACCTCGCTGGCGCTATCATCATGGCCTACAACGTGGCGATGACGATCCTGGGTTATGAACGGCAGGAAGCCCCGATCCCTGGATCGGTCGTGCCCGCTGCAGTTCAGCCGGCTGAATAAGGAGGACTTGAGATGTCTATTCTCGACAAACACGCAATTCTCGAAAAGAACGCAAGCCTCCTGTTCCTCGGTTCGCTGCTGGTCGTCACCATCGGTGGCATCGTTGAAATCGCTCCGCTCTTCTACCTGGAGAACACGATCGAAAAGGTGGAAGGCATGCGGCCCTATTCGCCGCTGGAGCTGGCCGGCCGCAACATCTACATCCGGGAAGGGTGCTATGTCTGTCATAGCCAGATGATCCGGCCGTTCCGCGACGAAGTGGAACGCTACGGCCATTATTCGCTGGCCGCGGAATCGATGTACGACCATCCCTTCCAGTGGGGATCGAAGCGCACCGGGCCGGATCTGGCCCGGGTCGGGGACCGCTATTCCAACGAATGGCATGTCCAGCATCTGACCGAGCCGCGCGACGTCGTGCCGGAATCGATCATGCCGAGCTACTCCTTCCTGAAGCACACGCCGCTGAAGATCACCGATGTCGGCATGGACCTCAAGGCCAATGCGATCGTCGGCGTTCCCTACACGGAAGAGATGATTGAGAATGCCAAGGCCGATCTGGCAGCCCAGGCTGACCCGAATGCGGACACGGCGGCGCTTCTGGCCCGCTATCCCAAGGCCAAGGTCGGTGATTTCGACGGCAATCCCGCCGTGCTGACCGAGATGGACGCCCTGGTGTCCTATCTCCAGATGCTCGGCACGCTGGTCGACTTCACCACGTATGATGACGCAACCGGATATCGTTGAGGAGGCTGTTATGGAAACCTACACGGCCATGCGCCACTTCGCCGACAGCTGGGGTCTCCTGGCCATGGCTTTGTTCTTCGTTGGCGTAATCGTCTTCACGTTTCGGCCCGGCGGAAAGAAATCCGCCGACGACGCGGCAAGCATCCCTCTCAAGGAGGATTAAGAGATGTCTGGAAAGCATATTGACGAAATCAGTGGCGTCGAAACCACTGGCCACGAGTGGGATGGCATCCGCGAACTGAACAACCCGATGCCGCGCTGGTGGGTCTGGACCTTCTATGCGACGATCGTCTGGGCGATCGGCTACACGATAGCGTACCCGGCCTGGCCGCTTCTGACGACCAATACCAAGGGCCTGCTGAACTACACCAACCGTGGGGCTCTGACCGAGGAACTGTCCACGGCGAAGTCTGCCCAGGCCGTCTATCTCGACAAGATCGCAGCCCTGCCGCTGAACGAGATCGTCGCTGACAAGGAACTGGCCCAGTTTGCCGTGGCCGGCGGTGCTGCCGCCTTCAAGGTGAACTGCACCACCTGCCATGGGTCGGGTGCGGCCGGCGGTCCCGGTTATCCCAACCTCAATGACGATGACTGGCTGTGGGGTGGCGATCTGGAATCGATCTACACCACCCTGTCGCATGGCATCCGCTATGACACCGATCCGGAGACCCGCGTCTCCGAAATGCCGGCCTTTGCCGACATTCTCGAGCCCGAACAGGTCAAGCAGGTTGCAGCCTATGTGGTCAGCCTGACCGGAACCCCGGCCGATGCGGCCATGGTGGAGCCCGGCAAGCAGCTGTTTGCCGAAAATTGCGCCTCCTGTCACGGCGAAGATGCCAAGGGCGGTCGCGATTTCGGGGCGCCGAACCTTGCCGATGCCATCTGGCTGAAGGCCAGCGGCGAAGCCGGCATTGTGAGCCAGGTCTCAGCCCCCAAGCACGGTGTCATGCCGGCCTGGACCGCCCGCCTCGGCGAAACCACCGTCAAGGAACTGGCCATCTACGTGCACCAGCTCGGCGGCGGCGAATAAGCACAACAGCCGGTCCCCTTGCGTCAAGGGGACCGGCGCCTGCCGATTGTTCTTGACAGGACCGTTTGAAAAGCCGCGCATATTGTCGCGGCTTTTGCCTTTCCAGCGGCTGCGAGACGCCTTTGATCGGCTCGAATGGGCGCATTTTCCGGCAAATCCCAAGAAAACCTGCTCCGATCGCTAGATATAGAAGAAACCCTATGAATTGCGACGCTTGGTCGCTGCTTGATATAAGTCAAGGCGGGATAAGAACGGAACTGGGACAAGAAGCGCCAGAACGAGAGGTCCTTTCCAATGAACTTGCAGGAAGCCAATGACAGGGCGGCGGCATCCGCCGAAATCGAACGTTCGGATGCGGAGGCGGTCAACTCGGCCAAGACCCGTCGTCCGCTTTATGAAGCCCGCGCCAAGATCTTCCCCAAGCGCGCCTCCGGGCGTTTCCGGCAATTCAAGTGGCTGGTGATGCTGGTCACGCTCGGCATCTACTACCTGACGCCCTGGCTGCGCTGGGATCGCGGCGCCTATGCGCCGGATCAGGCCGTGCTGATCGATCTGGCCCACCGTCGATTCTATTTCTTCTTCATCGAGATCTGGCCGCAGGAATTCATCTTCGTGGCCGGCCTGCTGGTCATGGCAGGCTTCGGCCTCTTCCTGATCACGTCCGCGGTCGGGCGCGCCTGGTGCGGCTATACCTGTCCCCAGACGGTGTGGGTCGATCTGTTCCTGGTGATCGAGCGGTTCATTGAGGGCGACCGCAATGCGCGCATCAAGCTCGAGACCGCGCCCTGGACCTTCGACAAGATCTGGAAGCGAGTGACCAAGCATGCCGTCTGGCTGGCCGTCGCGGTGCTGACCGGCGGTGCCTGGATCTTCTATTTTGCCGACGCGCCTGATCTGGCGATGGAGTTCATCGAGGGCAATGCCGCACCGGTGGCATACTTGACCGTCGCCGTCCTCACCGCCACGACCTATGTCTTCGGCGGCCTGATGCGCGAGCAGGTCTGCATCTACATGTGCCCGTGGCCGCGTATCCAAGCAGCCATGCTCGATGAAGATTCGCTGGTCGTCACCTATAACGACTGGCGCGGCGAGCCGCGCACCCGCCATGCCAAGAAGGCGGCCGCTGCCGGCGAAAGCATCGGCGATTGCGTCGACTGCAATGCCTGCGTGGCGGTCTGTCCCATGGGGATCGACATCCGTGACGGCCAGCAGCTCGAATGCATCACCTGCGCGCTGTGCATCGACGCCTGCGATGGCGTGATGGACAAGATCGGCAAGCCGCGCGGCCTGATCGCCTATGCGACGCTGGACGAGTATCAGGGCAATATGGCGCTGGCCACCAACAATGGCACAACCGCGATCATACCGGAAAATGTCCGCACGCCGGACGGCCGCTTCAGCGACAAGATCCGTCATTTCAACTGGCGCGTCATCCTGCGCGCCCGCACGCTGCTGTATATGGGTGTGTGGCTGGCCGTCGGTGCCGGTCTCGTGGTGGCGCTGCTCGGTCGCGACCGGCTCGAGCTCAATGTGCTGCACGATCGCAACCCGCAATATGTGCTGGAATCCGATGGTTCGATCCGCAATGGGTATACCGTTCGCATCTTGAACATGATCCCCGAACCGCGCAATATCATCGTGTCGATTGACGGCCTGCCGGATGCGGTGATGAAGGTGAACGGTCTTGCGGCGGACGAAGTGCGTTCGTTCTCGGTCTCGGTCGAGCCCGATGAAGCGACGACTTTGAAAGTCTTCGTGACGATGCCGGGCGATCAGGTGGCATGGACCTCGGAGGAGTTCCGCGTCATTGCCAAGGATGCCGCGAGCGAAGAACAGGATGTCTATACCGCTGTCTTCAACGGACCAGGAGTCAAGAAATGAGTGCGAGACAGGAGAAAGCCGGCTTCGTCTTCACCGGATGGCACATGTTCGGGGTGTTGTTCCTGTTTTTCGGAACGATCATCACCGTCAACCTGACCATGGCCTATTTCGCGACGTCGACCTGGAGCGGCCTCGTCGTCCAGAACACCTATATCGCCAGCCAGGAATTCAATGGCAAGGCGGCGTCGATCCGCGACATGCTGGCAACCGGCATTAGGGGAAAGCTGACGGTGTCGAAGGGCGAAATCCTCTATGAACTGGCCATCCCCGACCGCGGCCCGGTCGAGGCGGACAAGGTCACGGCGCATTTCAAGCGTCCGGTCGGCGAGCACCAGGATTTCATCGCCGAGATGCAGCCGGTCGGCAATGGTCGCTACACGGCCAGCCATGAGGTCCTGCCCGGCCACTGGATCGTCGAGGTGATCGCCGTCAAGGGTGACAAGATCATCATGCACGAGGCCAATCGCATCGCCGTGATCGGAGAGGCCAAATGAGCTGCTGTGCTGCGGGATCGGAAGGGGCACTGGATATCGAGCGGGCCAGCCATGGCCTGCCATCTCCGGAGGAACTGCGGCTTTCGAGCCGTGATCTGGGCGACGGGCTGTGGCAGGTCGACCTGAGCGTCCCCGCCGTCTATTGCGGCGCCTGCATCTCGACCCTGGAGAGAGCCTTGCGGGGCTTGCCGGAAGTCGAGCGGGCCCGCGTCAATCTCTCCTCCAAGCGCGTTGCCGTGGTCTGGAAGGACAAGGTCGGCGACATCCCGACCGATCCGACCGTCATCGTGCGGGCGATTGCGGCGAGCGGTTACGAATCCCACCTGTTTACCGCGGCGGAGGGGGCATCCGACGAGCTGCGCAACAAGCTGATCCGCGCCGTTGCCGTCTCCGGCTTTGCCGCCACCAATATCATGCTTCTGTCGGTCTCGGTCTGGTCGGGCGCCGATGCATCGTCCCGCGACATGTTTCACTGGATCTCGGCGATGATCGCCGCACCGGCCCTGATCTATGCGGGCCGCTTCTTCTACCAGTCGGCCTGGAACGCCCTTCGCCACGGCCGCACCAATATGGACGTGCCGATCGCGCTGGCCATCACGCTGTCCTATTTCGTTTCGCTCTGGGAGACGATCCACCATGGCGAGCATGCCTGGTTCGATGCCACGGTGTCGCTGCTGTTCTTCCTGTTGATCGGCCGGACGCTCGACCATATCATGCGCGAAAAGGCCCGCTCGGCGATCAGCGGTCTGGCCCGGCTCAGCCCGCGCGGCGCCATGGTCGTCCATGCCGACCGGACGCGCGAATATCGTCCCGTCGAGGACATCAAGGTCGGCGATCACATCGCCATAACAGCCGGCGAACGGGTGCCGGTCGACGGCATGGTGACTGCCGGGGCCACCGACATGGATGTCTCGATCGTCAATGGCGAAAGCGCGCCGCTGCCGGTGTCGGTGGGCTCTGCGGTGCAGGCCGGCACCCTGAGCCTGACCGGTTCGCTGACGATTTCGGCGACCGCGACGGCGCAGAATTCCTTCCTGTCGGAGATCGTCCGCCTGATGGAGGCCGCCGAAGGGGGCAGGGCGCGCTATCGCCGCATCGCCGACCGGGCCGCGCAATACTATTCTCCCGCCGTGCATCTGCTGGCCATCACCGCCTTCGTGTCCTGGGGGCTTTATGACGGCGACTGGAAGCATGCCATGCTGGTTTCCATCGCCGTGCTGATCATCACCTGCCCCTGCGCATTGGGCCTGGCCGTTCCGGTCGTGCAGGTCGTGGCGGCAGGCCGCCTGTTCAAGCACGGCATCATGGTCAAGGACGGCTCGGCCATGGAACGGCTGGCCGAGATCGACACCATCGCCTTCGACAAGACGGGAACCCTGACGCTCGGCCGGCCGCGGCTGGTCAATCGATCCGAGATCAGCGCGCAGAATCTCGCCATTGCCGCCGGCCTCGCGTCGCTGTCCCGTCACCCGCTGTCGCGGGCCATCTTCCGGGCCGCCGAAGGCGTCATGCAATATTTCGACGGCGTTCGCGAGATCCCCGGCTCCGGCGTCGAGGCGCAAGGTCCCGAGGGCCTCTATCGGCTTGGCAATCGTCGCTTTGCCTGTGGTCAAGCGGATGATGCGGCTGCAGATCCAGCCTCCCTGTCCGAGGTCGTGCTGTCGCTGGACGGGGTGGAGCTGCAGACCTTCCAGTTCGAGGACACGCTGCGCGCCGGTGCCCAGAAGGCGGTGTCGGACCTCAAGCGCAAGGGCTTTGCCGTCGGAATTCTGTCCGGTGACCGGCCGGCCGTGGTGGCCGCACTCAGCAGCCGTCTCGGCATCGATCAATGGCGGGCCGGCCTGTCGCCGCGCGACAAGGCCGAGGCCTGCACAGAGGCCCGCGACCGTGGCCGCAAGCTGCTGATGGTGGGCGACGGCATCAACGACGCCCCGGCATTGTCGGCCGCCCATGTGTCGATCGCACCGGCCACCGCCGCCGATGTCGGCCGCCAGGCTGCCGATTTCGTCTTCATGCACGAAAACCTCGAGGCCGTGCCCTTTGCCATCGAGGCGTCGCGTCGCGCCGGCCGGCTGATTCGCGAGAATTTTGCCCTGGCGATCGGCTATAACGTCATTGCCGTGCCGATCGCTCTGGCCGGCTATGCAACGCCGCTGATCGCCTCGATCGCCATGTCGACCTCGTCGATCATCGTCGTGGTCAATGCCCTGCGGCTGAACCGTCTGAGCCTCAAGCCGTCGACGGAGGCCGGTGAGCTGCGCCTTCCGCCGGTGGTGGCCGCCGGACCAAGGCTTGCCTCATGAACATGCTCGTCTATCTCATTCCGATCGCCCTGTTTCTGGGCGGTCTGGGCCTGTTTGCCTTTCTCTGGTCGTTGAAGAGCGGCCAGTACGAAGATCTCGACGGGGCAGCCTGGCGCGCCCTGGATGACGACGACGACCGTCCGTCGCCCTGACGATCAGCGATCCCATGCTGTAAGAAAAGGGAGCCGATTGCGGCGGCATGATCCTTTTCTCCCGTCTCTGTTTCATCCGTTTTTTTAGAAACTGTGTTTACGTCTCATCGCGCCGCAGCCCTTGCCGCGTCGTCCAAGGAGTGCCACAAAAGCCACCTTGATTTGACATGTTTCAATGGAAATGGAGAAGCGGGATGCAAAAGGCGGAAATCGGATTGATCGGCCTCGGCGTCATGGGATCGAACCTTGCCCTGAACATTGCGGAAAAGGGCAACCGGATCGCAGTGTTCAACCGGACACCGGCACGGACTGCGGAATTCGTCGCCGAAGCCGGTGATCTCGCCGGCAATATCATCGGTTGCGCCACGATCGAGGAATTCGTCGAGGCCATTCGTCCGCCACGCCCGATCATTATCATGATCAAGGCCGGCGACGCCGTCGACCAGCAGATGGACCTCCTGAAGCCGCATCTGTCCGCCAACGACATCATGATCGACGCCGGCAATGCCAATTTCCGCGATACGATCCGCCGGTTCGATGCGCTGAAGGACAGCGGCCTGACCTTTATCGGCATGGGCGTGTCGGGTGGCGAGGAGGGCGCCCGCCATGGTCCCTCGATCATGGTTGGCGGCACCGAGGACAGCTGGAAGCGGGTCGAGCCGGTGCTGACTTCGATCTCCGCCAAATTCAACGATGACCCCTGCGTCGCCTGGCTCGGCAATGACGGCGCCGGCCATTTCGTGAAAACCATCCACAACGGCATCGAATATGCCGACATGCAGATGATCGCCGAAATCTACGGCATCCTGCGCGATGGCCTCGGCATGAGCGCCACGGCGATCGGCGATGTCTTCGGTCAGTGGAACACCGGCCGGCTCAATTCCTACCTGATCGAAATCAGCGAAAAGGTGCTGAAGGCCAGCGATCCGGTCACCGGCAAGCCGATGGTCGATGTCATCCTTGACAGCGCCGGCCAGAAGGGTACCGGCAAGTGGTCGGTGATCGAGGCGCAGAACATGGGCGTCGCCGCCACCGCCATCGAGGCGGCCGTCGCCGGCCGTGTGCTCTCCTCGCAGCGCCAGGAGCGTCTGGCCGCCGAAAAGATCTTTGGCCTGCCACCGAAAGTCCAGGGTCAGACCCATGACGGCATGGCCTTCCTCGCCGATCTGGAAAATGCGCTGCTGGCCGCAAAGATTGCCGCCTATGCCCAGGGCTTTGCCGTGATGGCGACAGCCTCCAAGGAGTTCGGCTGGTCTCTGCCGATGCCGACCATCGCCCGCATCTGGCGGGCTGGCTGCATCATCCGCTCGCAGTTCCTCGACGAGATCACCTCGGCCTTCACCAAGGAACCGGATGTCGCCAACCTGATCGTCACGCCGGCCTTCGCCAAGATGGTCAAGGACACCGATGGCGCGCTGCGTCGGGTCGTCTCCTATGCGGCGCTGAACGGTCTGCCCGTTCCGGCCCTCTCATCGGCGCTGTCCTATTTCGATTCCTATCGGCGCGGTCGCGGCACGGCCAACCTGATCCAGGCGCAGCGTGACTTCTTCGGCGCCCATGGCTTCGAGCGCCTCGACGGCGTCGACCGGCCGCATGGTCCCTGGGGCAGCGGGGCGGTGTAAACCCCGCACCGGGCCTCAGTTTCCCGGTTTGGCCCTCAGGCCATTGTCGTCCAACTCGGTTCGCTGATGCTTTGCAGCGTCAGCGGGCCGGCACCATCGATCTGGCCGATCACCGCCTTGGCCAGTTCCCGTCCGGCGGTCCGGATATCTTCGTTCATGGTGATGATCTCCGGCCGGATCCAGTTGAGGATGCCGCTGTTCTGTTTCGAGACCAGCTCGACATCTTTGCCGATCGCCTTTCCTGCCGCCTCGATACCGGCCATCACCGCGATCGTGGAATTGCCGCTGCAGGAGATGAAGCCGTCCGGCGCATCTGGCCCCTGCATCACCTGTTCCACCGCATCGCGGATAGCCGCCAGCCGCGAGTCGATGTTGACCGCAGGGATGGCGACCTCTTCACATCCCGTTGACTTCAGCCCGGCGAGATAGCCGGCCCGCGTATGGGACCAGAAGGTCAGCTGCGGTGGCGGCATCAGGATGGCAATGCGCTGACAGCCCTTGGCCGCCAGCCGCTCCACTGCCTCGCGTCCAAAGCGCTCGTTGTCGAAATCGTGAAAGGGGTGGACGATCCCCATATCGGTGCGGCCATGGGTGGCAAAGGGCATGTGCCGCTCGGTCAAGAGCCGCACGCGCGGATCGTTCGGCTCCATGCGCGAGATGATCACGCCGTCGGCGGAGCCGGTATCGAGAATGTAGCGGATCGGCACCATCGGGTCGCGGCTGTTGGAATGGGGCGTCACGACCAGATGATAGGACGTGCTGTTGAGCACTTCCGAAATGCCGAACACCAGGTTGGAGGTCAGCCCCATGACCTCTTCATCGACGCTGAGCACGAGCGCGATGACATTGGTCTTGCCGGTCCGGAGGCGCACGCCGGCGCGGTTCGGCTGGTAGCCCAGTTGCCGGGCCACCATGCGCACCCGCTGCTTGGTTTCCGCGCCGATATCGGGGGCATCCTTCAGGGCGCGCGAGACGGTGGTAATGCCGAGCCCCGTCATGAAAGCGATGGTCTTGAGCGTTGGCCGCTCCCGTGACGTCGCCTCGATGCCGGCCTTGTCACCCTCGAATTCCTGTTTCATGCCTACCCCGTCACTGCCTGCAAATTGTCACTATAGTTGCCATGGCCCCTGCTGCAAACGGGTGCGGCTGCCTTTCGGGTCACTGCCGGAAAGACCAAATCTGTAACGATACAGTAATTTTGTCGAGCATTTTTTTCGCATACACGCCTGCATCACACCGTAGGTTGAGTCGCAAGGACGGGACGAGGTTGTTGTGCAGCCGCGAGATGCCGTTTTTGTTCTCATGACGACGATTCAGCCGTTAAATGGCTTTAACGAAGCGATTTCAACTCTTAAAATCGATGCGGCAGCGCAAAAACAGTCGCATCCGCAGTATGTGAGGCAGATCGCGAAAAACAATCATGGCGGGTATAAAAGGTCAGTCAGAAAAAAATCGCGCCGAGTGGTTGCGCCGCGAAAATGATTCGACTAGGTTTTTACGGCAACGTTTCAGTGAGGGAGGAGACTCATGAATTTTCGTAGCGTAGCGGTAGCTTTAGCCGCAAGCGTCGTATTGCCTTTCGGGGCGGCCCATGCCGCCGACCTGGAGGTAACCCATTGGTGGACATCGGGCGGGGAGGCGGCCGCGGTCGCTGAACTCGCCAAGGCATTCGATGCCACCGGCAACAAATGGATCGATGGCGCCATCGCCGGATCGGGCGGGACAGCCCGGCCGATCATGGTCAGCCGCATCACCGGCGGCGACCCGATGGCCGCCACCCAGTTCAATCACGGCCGCCAGGCCGAGGAACTGGCCGAGTCCGGCCTGATGCGCGACCTGACGGATGTCGCGGAGAAGGAAAAGTGGAAGGAGTTCATTCGTCCGCTCAGCCTGCTGGACTCCTGCACCATCGACGGCAAGATCTATTGCGCCCCCGTCAACATCCATTCCTGGCAGTGGCTGTGGCTGTCCAATGCGGCCTTCAAGACCGCTGGCGTCGAAGTCCCGAAGAACTGGGATGAGTTCGTCGCAGCCGCTCCGGCGCTCGAAAAGGCCGGCATCCAGCCGCTCGCCATCGGCAGCCAGCCCTGGCAGGCCACCGGTGCTTTCAGCGTCTTGATGATCGCGATCGGCGGCAAGGACGCCTATCTCAAGGTCTACCAGGACAAGGATACCGAAATGGCGGGCGGTCCTGAAATCGGCAAGGTCTTCAAGGCCGCCGACGATGCCCGTCGCATGTCCAAGGGCAGCAATGTCCAGGACTGGAACCAGGCGACCAACATGGTCATCACCGGCAAGGCCGGCGGCCAGATCATGGGCGACTGGGCACAGGGTGAATTCCAGCTGGCCGGCCAGGTGGCGGGCAAAGACTATACCTGCCTTCCCGGTCTGGGCGTCAACGAGATCATCACCACGGGTGGCGACGCGTTCTACTTCCCGGTCCTGAAGGACGAGGAGAAGTCCAAGGCCCAGGAGGTTCTCGCCTCCACCCTGGTCAGCGCCAAGACGCAAGTTGCCTTCAACCTGAAGAAGGGTTCGCTGCCGGTTCGCGGCGACGTCGATCTGGCCACGGCAAACGACTGCATGAAGAAGGGCCTTGATATCCTGGCCAAGGGCAATGTCATCATCAGCACCGACCAGCTGGTATCGGCCGACACCCAGAAGCAGCTCGAGGATCTTTTCTCGGAGTTCTTTGCCACGGCCACGATGACGCCGGACGACGCGCAGAAGCGCTTCACCGCCATCATTGCCGCCGCCGACTGAACGTAAAGGTTCGTTGTCTTGAAAGGCCGGTCCCGCATGGCGGGGCCGGCTATCGAACCCGAAACACTTTCGCTGGGACCGGCTCGGGCAGGTCGTCGCCATCGCTCGCAGAGCGTGCCGCGGTGTGCTGACCTGTCGCCACCATCAGCAAAGTCGTTGTGAGCCAGGAGGACCAACCCATGACGGGCCAAGCGCGCGCCGGCCGGCCAAACCAATGGCTGCGCAATCTGAATTCCAAGATTGCCTCCATCCCGATGATCATCACCTCCGTCGTCATCTTTCTGGGCGGCACCTTATGGACGGTGTTCTATTCCTTCACCAATTCCAAGCTCCTGCCGCGCCTATCCTTTGCCGGGCTTGATCAGTACGAGCGTCTCTGGGCGGCACCCCGCTGGGTCATGTCGATCCAGAACCTGGCGATCTACGGGCTTTTCTCGCTGGTGTTCAGCCTGCTCATCGGCTTCGTGCTGGCGGCCCTGATGGACCAGAAGATCCGCTTCGAAAACACCTTCCGCACCATCTTTCTCTATCCCTTTGCCTTGTCCTTCATCGTCACCGGCCTGGTCTGGCAATGGATCCTCAATCCGGAATTTGGCGTGCAATCCGTGGTGCGGTCGCTGGGCTGGACGAGCTTTGCCTTCGATCCGCTCTACAATTCCGACATCGTCATCTATGGCATCCTGATCGCGGCCCTCTGGCAGGGCACCGGGCTGGTCATGTGCCTGATGCTGGCCGGCCTGCGCGGCATCGACGAGGATATCTGGAAGGCCTCGCGCATCGACGGCATCCCGATGTGGCGAACCTATATCTTCATCATCATCCCGATGATGCGCCCGGTCTTCATCACCACGCTGGTGATCATCGCCAGCGGCATCGTCCGGGTCTACGACCTTGTGGTCGCGCAGACCTCCGGCGGTCCGGGCATCGCCTCGGAAGTGCCGGCCAAATATGTCTACGATTACATGTTTCAGGCGCAGAACCTTGGCCAGGGCTTTGCGGCCTCCACCATGATGCTGCTGACGGTCGCCATCATCATCGTGCCCTGGGCCTATCTGGAATTTGGCGGAGGACGCAAACGTGGCTGACACTATCGCTGACAACACCATGGCTGCCGGGCGCAGCGCGCGTATGGCGGACGGTCCTCGCGGCAAGAAGCCGAAGCCGACATTCTCGCCCCGCAACATCATGCTCTACGGCACGCTGTTCGTGGCGGCCGCCTATTATCTGCTGCCGCTCTATGTGATGGTCGTGACCTCGCTGAAGGGCATGCCGGAAATCCGGCTCGGCAACATCTTCTCGCCGCCGGTGGAAATCGTCTTCGAACCCTGGGTGAAGGCCTGGAGCGAGGCCTGCACGGGTCTGAATTGCGACGGCCTGTCGCGCGGTTTCTGGAATTCGGTGCGCATCACCATTCCCTCCACCATCGCGTCGATCGCCATTGCCTCGGTGAACGGCTATGCGCTGGCCAACTGGCGCTTCAAGGGAGCGGAGATCTTCTTCACCATTTTGATCATCGGCGCCTTCATCCCCTATCAGGTGATGATCTACCCGATCGTCATCGTGCTGCGCGAAGTCGGGCTCTATGGATCGCTGACCGGCCTGATCATCGTGCATTCGATCTTCGGCATGCCGATCCTGACGCTGCTGTTCCGCAATTACTTCGTGTCGCTGCCGGAAGAGCTGTTCAAGGCGGCCCGTATCGACGGGGCGGGCTTCTGGCAGATTTTCCTGCAGATCATGGTGCCGATGTCGCTGCCGATCTTCGTCGTCGCGATGATCCTGCAGATCACCGGCATCTGGAACGACTTCCTGTTCGGCGTCGTCTTCACCCGGCCTGAATATTACCCGATGACGGTGCAGCTCAACAATATCGTCAACTCGGTCCAGGGCGTGAAGGAATACAACGTCAACATGGCAGCGACGCTGCTGACCGGCGCCGTTCCGCTCATCGTCTATTTTGTTTCCGGCCGTCTGTTCGTCCGCGGCATCGCTGCCGGCGCAGTCAAGGGTTAAGCCATGTCCATCAGTGTATCGATCAAGGATCTCTCGCTCAGCTTCGGTGCCGTCACCGTGCTGAAAACCCTCAACCTCGACATCAAGGATGGCGAATTCCTGGTGCTGCTCGGCTCGTCCGGCTGCGGCAAGTCGACCCTGCTCAACTGCATCGCCGGCCTGCTCGAGCCGACCGAAGGGCAGATCTTCATCAAGGACAAGAACGTCACCTGGGAAGAGCCCAAGGACCGCGGCATCGGCATGGTGTTCCAGTCCTATGCGCTCTATCCGCAGATGACGGTGGAGAAAAACCTGTCCTTCGGCCTGCGCGTTGCGAAAGTGCCGGCCGACAAGATCAAGGAGAAGGTGGCCCGCGCCGCCGAAATCCTGCAGATCGAGGCGCTGCTCAATCGCAAGCCGGGCGAATTGTCCGGCGGTCAGCGCCAGCGCGTTGCCATCGGCCGTGCCCTGGTGCGCGATGTCGATGTCTTCCTGTTCGACGAACCGCTGTCCAACCTCGACGCCAAGCTGCGCTCGGAACTGCGCGTCGAGATCAAGCGGCTGCATCACTCGCTGAAGAATACGATGATCTACGTCACCCATGACCAGATCGAGGCGCTGACGCTGGCCGACCGCATCGCCATCATGAAGAGCGGCGTCATCCAGCAGCTTGACGATCCCATGGTGATCTACAATCGCCCGACCAATCTGTTCGTCGCCGGCTTCATCGGCTCGCCCTCGATGAATTTCCTGCAGGGCGAACTGGTCGAGCGCAACGGCGCGATCGTGTTCGAGACCGGCCGCGTCACCTTCTCGCTGGCCGGCTATGACGCCGGTGAGCCCTTGACGGCGGGCCGCAAGGTCACCCTCGGCGTCCGGCCCGAGCATATCAAGGTCGACGACGACATCCCGGCCGGTGCCGAGATCCATAGCGCCGTCGTCGATATCGAGGAACCGATGGGCGCCGACAACCTGCTCTGGCTGAAACATGCCGGGCATATCATGTCGGTGCGCATCGGCGGCACCCGCCGCTTCGCGCCGGGCGCCTCGGTGCGCCTCAGCTTCGACATGTCGGTCGCCTCGCTGTTCGACGCGGCAACCGAGGAGCGGATCTGAGACGGCGTAACCTGCCCCTCACCCTGACCCTCTCCCCGCAAGCGGGGAGAGGGGACGGCCGGGGTGGTGCCTCTTGTCCCTTCTCCCCGTGAACGGGGAGAAGGTGCCGGCAGGCGGATGAGGGGCATGCGACAGCGGCCCTTGTGACCGCGAAAATTGGAATGGGCCGACGACCCGAAATTGAGATGACCATGATAATTGCTACACCCAAGACCATCGATCTTTCCGGCACCTGGCAGCTGCGTTCGGCGGACGGCGAGCATGCCACGGACATGCGGGTGCCGGGCGACGTGCATTCGGCGCTGCAGGCGGCCGGTATCATCGAGGACCCGTATCAGGGTCGCAACGAGATCGACGGGCAATGGGTGGCAAAGCGCGACTGGATCCTGGAGCGGACCTTCACGCTCAGCGACCTGGAAACCGGCTGGTATCTCGATATCGACTATCTCGACACGGTCGCGGTCGTCTTCGTCAACGATATCCCGGTTCTGTCGGCCGACAATTGTTTCCGCCGCTACCGGCCCGATGTCTCCTCGGCCCTGCAGCCGGGCGACAATACCATTCGCATCCACATCCATTCGAGCATAACCGCCGGTGCCGAGCGCCAGGCCCGCCAGCCGTTCTACGTGCCGTATTCCACCGACAACTCGCCGATCCCCAATGGCAACATGCTGCGCAAGCCGCAATGCCATTTCGGCTGGGACTGGAATATTGCCCTGGCACCGCTCGGTCTTTACGGCACCGTTGCCCTGAAGAAGCTCGACCCGGCCCGCATCGAGCATCTGGTCACCCGCCAGGTCCATCATGGCGACGGCAGCGTCGATCTGCATGTGGCGCTGACGCTTTATTCCGAAGACCCGGCCATCGTGCCGGTGCATTTCGGCCTCGATGGCGAACGGCTCAGGCTCGACTGCGGCATCGGTGCCGGCGAGACGGTGGTCAACCACGTCTTCCACATCGACAGCCCCAGGCTCTGGTGGCCGGCCGGCAGCGGCGAGCAGGCACTTTCTGCGCTTGAGGTCGACATCCCCGGCGAGACCGCCCACCGCCAGATCGGCTTCAGAACCGTGGAACTGCTGACCGACAAGGACGCGGCCGGCAATCGTTTCGCTTTCCGCATCAACGGCCGCGAAATTTTTTGCCGCGGCGCCAACTGGATCCCGGCCGACGCCCTGTTCTCGCGCACCAGTCCGGAAAAGACCGAGGACCTGCTGCGCTCGGCGGTCGATGCGAACATGAACATGATCCGCGTCTGGGGCGGCGGCTTCTACGAGCAGGACCATTTCTACGATCTCTGCGACCGGCTCGGTCTTCTGGTCTGGCAGGACTTCATGTTTGCCTGCAATCTCTATCCCTGCAGCGAGGATTTCCTGGAGAATGTCGCAGCCGAGGTCGACTATCAGGTTAAACGGCTGTCGTCCCATGCCTCGATCGCGCTGTGGTGCGGCGACAACGAACTGGTCGGCGCGCTCAACTGGTTCAAGCCATCGCGCGACAACCGCGACCGCTATCTGGTCGCCTACGACCGCCTGAACCAGGTGATCGAGCAGGGGCTGAAGAAGGCGGCGCCCGAGGCCCTGTGGTGGCCGTCGAGTCCGGCGTCCGGCTATCTCGACTACGGCGATGCCTGGCATGCCGATGGTTCGGGCGACATGCATTACTGGTCGGTCTGGCACGAGAACAAGAGCTTTGACAATTACCGGACCGTCCGGCCGCGCTTCTGCTCGGAATTCGGCTTCCAGTCCTACACGTCCCTGCCGGTGATCGAGAGTTTTGCGGCGGCAAAGGACATGAACATCGCCTCGCCGGTGATCGAACTGCATCAGAAGAATGCCGGCGGCAACGAGCGCATCGCCGGCACCATGTTCCGCTATTTCCGCTTTCCCCGGGACTTTGCCAATTTCGTCTATCTGAGCCAGATCCAGCAGGGCCTGGCCATCAAGACGGCGGTGGATTTCTGGCGCTCGCTGAAACCCCATTGCATGGGCACGCTCTACTGGCAGCTCAACGACACCTGGCCGGTCGCCTCCTGGGCAAGCCTCGACTATGGCGGCGGCTGGAAGGCGATGCATTTTATGGCGCGCCGTTTCTTCCAGCCGGTCGCGGTTGCCGCCATTCCCGCGCAGGACGGCCGGTCGATCGCCTTTTCCATGGTCAACGATACGGCCGAGCCGCTGACCATCGACATGAACCTCTATGCGCTCACCCTGGACGGTGTGCGCGTGCCCATGAAGACCGCCAACGATGTCTGCGAAGCCGATCGCGCCGGCACGCTGATGACGCTGGACACAGCAGAGATCAAACCGGGCCAACTGATCGTCTGGAGCTTTATCGCCTCCAACGGCATGAGCGGCGAGGGCCATTACGTGCACGGCACCTACAAGGCGCTGGAGCTGCAACCCTCCGGCCTGACGATCACGGCAGCGCCGCTCAGCAGCAGCGGCTATGAGCTGACCGTCAGCGCGACCGGCCTCGCCCTGTTCGTGATGATCAACAGCGATGTGCCGGGTCGGTTTTCCGACAATGCCTTTGATCTCACGGCCGGTGAAAGCCGCCGCATCCTGTTCACGCCGTCGGCCGCGATGCCGGGCGGCGTGGAGCCAAGATTTACCGCCTACGATCTCCAGTCCTGCCAGCAGGCAGCGTAGGCCCATGACCCACCACAACAAGCCTCAATGGCACCCGACCGTTGATGCAGCCGATCTCGAGGAGGAGACGATATGACCAAGCTAGGTTTCCAGCTCTACAGCGCCCGCAATTTCCAGCCCTTCAGCGCCATCCTGCCGCTTCTGTCGGAAGCGGGATATGCCTCCGTCGAAGGCTACGGCGCCATGTATGCCGCCGTGGACGAGGCGGGCCTGCAATCCCTGAAGGCCGATCTCGACAGGAACGGCCTGACCATGCCGACCGGCCATTTCGGCCTCGATCTCCTGGAAAGCGATCCGAAGCGCGTTCTGACGATTGCCGCAACGCTCGGCATCGAGGCGGTCTATTGCCCCTATCTGCTGCCCGACCAGCGGCCGAGCGATGCGGCCGGCTGGTTTGCCTTCGGCCAGCGCCTGCAGGCGGCCGGCAAGCCGATCCGCGATGCCGGTCTGCGCTTCGGCTGGCACAATCACGATTTCGAGTTTGTCACCTTGGAGGATGGCTCGACGCCGCAGGAGCAGATCTTTGCCGGCGGCCCCGATCTGCTCTGGGAAGCCGATATCGCCTGGATCATCCGTGGCGGCGCCGATCCCTTTGCCTGGATCGAGAGCTACGGCAAACGCATCTCCGCCGTTCACGTCAAGGATATCGCCGCTCCCGGCGAGAACAAGGACGAGGATGGCTGGGCCGATGTCGGCCATGGCACCGTCGACTGGAAGGGCCTGATGGATGCGCTGAAGGCCTATAAGGTGCGCGACTTCGTCGTCGAGCATGACAATCCGAACGACATTGGCCGGCTGATCAGCCGCTCCATTGCGTCCTTCAATTCCTATTGATCGAAACCTGTTCTGGAAAAAACTGGATAGCCCCATGACACGCGAACTCGGCGTCGGCATCATCGGATGCGGCAATATCTCGACCACTTACTTTTCTCTGGCCCCGCTGTTCAAGGGGCTGAAGGTGCTGGCCTGCACCGACCTCAACATGAATGCCGCCGAACTCCGGGCGGAAGAATATGGCGTCATCGCCCAGCCGATGGAGGAGCTGCTCGCCAATCCGGATCTCGACATCATCGTCAACCTGACGATTCCGGATGCCCATTTCGCAGTCTCGAAGCGCATCCTGGAGGCCGGCAAGCACGTCTATTCGGAAAAGCCGCTGGTGCTGAGCCTGGAGCAGGGCGAGGAACTCAGGCGCATTGCCAGGGAGAAGGGCCTCTTCGTCGGCTGCGCGCCGGATACGTTTCTCGGCGGCTCGCACCAGCTGGCGCGGCAATTCATCGACCAGGGCGGCATCGGCCGCATCACCTCGGGCACCTGCCATGTGATGAGTCCCGGCATGGAAATGTGGCATCCCAACCCGGATTTCTTCTTCCTGCCCGGCGGCGGACCGATCCTCGACCTCGGGCCCTATTATATCGCCAATCTGATCAACCTGATCGGCCCGGTCAAACGGGTGGCGGCGCTGACTTCGATGGCGTCTGAGACCCGCACCATCACCAGCCAGCCGCGCAGCGGCGAGACCATTCCGGTCAAGACGCCGACCAATATCCACGCGCTGCTGGAGTTTCAGAACGGTGCGACGATCACGCTGTCGGCAAGCTGGGATGTCTGGTCGCACCGCCACGCCAATATGGAACTCTACGGCACCGAGGGCTCGCTCTATGTGCCGGATCCGAATTTCTTCGGCGGCATCGTCGAGGCCAGCGGCCGCAACAAGGAGATTGCGCCGCTCGCCGAATGGGACCATCCGTTCGGCATCAACAACCAGGAACATGCCAACGGCCCGCGCGCCAATTATCGCACCGCCGGGCTTGCCGACATGGCGCTGGCGATCCTCGGCGGCCGTGACGCGCGCTGCTCGCTGGAGCGCGCCCTGCACGGCGTCGATGTGATGGTATCGATCCTGAAATCCGGCGAAACGGGGCAATTCGTGACGCTGTCGACGACATGTACCCAGCCGGCAGCTCTCGGGGTGGACGAAGCGCGGGCTTTGCTGAGATAAAGCGTTGTTGCCCCTCATCCCCCTGCCGGGACCTTCTCCCCGCAGGCGGGGCGAAGGGGGCAGAGCGGCGACCCCATCGGCCTTCTCCCCGTTTACGGGGAGAAGGTGGCGGCAGCCGGATGAAGGGCAATCCCGCTTCGACGCGCATTGGAGAGAGAACCGCCCATGACCTATACCCCGGCCGAGAACCGCTATGCCAAAATGGCCTACAATCGTTGCGGCAAGAGCGGCCTGACACTGCCGGCCATCTCGCTTGGCCTCTGGCACAATTTTGGCAATGACACCCCCCATGCCACCAAGCAGGCGATCTGCCGCACGGCCTTCGATCTCGGCATCACGCATTTTGATCTCGCCAACAATTACGGCCCGCCGGCCGGCAGCGCCGAAACCGCCTTCGGCGAGATACTGAAGACCGATTTTTCAGGCTACCGCGATGAGATGATCATCTCGTCCAAGGCCGGCTACAACATGTGGCCGGGACCTTACGGCGAATGGGGCAGCCGCAAATACCTGATCGCCTCCTGCGACCAGAGCCTGAAGCGCCTGGGCCTCGACTATCTCGACATCTTCTATTCGCACCGCTTCGATCCCGATACGCCGCTGGAAGAAACCTGTGCCGCGCTCGATCACATCGTCCGGTCGGGCAGGGCACTTTATATCGGTATCTCCTCCTATAATTCGCAGCGCACTCGCGAGGCCCATGCGATCCTGAAACGCCTCGGCACGCCGCTTTTGATCCATCAGCCGAGCTATTCGATGATCAACCGCTGGATCGAGGTGGACGGTCTGGTCGATACGCTCGAAGAGCTGGGGGTGGGTTCCATCGTCTTCTCGCCTCTCGCGCAAGGCATGCTGACCTCGAAATATCTCGGCGGCATTCCGGAGACCAGCCGCGCTGCCCAGGGCAAGTCGCTCAACAGGGATTTTCTGACCGACCGGAACGTCGACAATATCCGCAAGCTCAACGCCATTGCCGAGCGGCGCGGCCAGACGCTGGCGCAGATGGCGCTGGCCTGGGTGCTGCGCGGCGGACGCATCACCACCGCCCTGATCGGCGCCTCGAAACCGTCCCAGGTCGAGGATTGCGTCAAGGCCCTCGACCGGCCGGATTTCACCGGGGAAGAACTGGCCGAGATCGATGTTCATGCCAGGGACGCCGACATCAACCTCTGGGCCGCATCCGCTGAGCGCAAGGGGCCGGAGCGGAAGAAGACATAGAGAACGCCGGTGCCCCTCATC
This sequence comes from Rhizobium sp. CG5, assembly GCF_023701945.1. Taxonomy (GTDB): domain Bacteria; phylum Pseudomonadota; class Alphaproteobacteria; order Rhizobiales; family Rhizobiaceae; genus Allorhizobium. Next base: position 217,117 of record NZ_JABAEF010000008.1, on the reverse strand, counting down.
CGCCTGCCGGCACCTTCTCCCCGCAGGCGGGGAGAAGGGACCTGCCGCAGCGTCTCCGCTCCTTCGCCCCGTTTACGGGGAGAAGGTGGCCCGGTAGGGCCGGATGAGGGGCATTTAGACCGGTAACCGATATTTTTTGGGAGGACACCCGCATGATTCAAAACCCCATCCTGTCGGGATTCAATCCCGATCCGTCGATCTGCCGGGTCGGCGAGGACTATTATATCGCCACCTCCACCTTCGAGTGGTATCCGGGCGTGCAAATCCACCATTCGCGCGATCTGGCCAACTGGACGCTGGTGCGCCGACCCCTGGAGCGCCGGAGCCAGCTCGACATGCGCGGCAATCCCGACAGCTGCGGCATCTGGGCGCCGTGTCTCTCCTATGCCGATGGCCTGTTCTGGCTGGTCTATACGGACGTCAAGCGGCTCGACGGCAATTTCAAGGACGCCCATAACTATATCGTCAAGTGCCCGACCATTGATGGCGTGTGGTCCGATCCGGTCTATGTCAATTCCTCCGGCTTCGACCCCTCGCTGTTTCACGACGAGGACGGCCGCAAGTGGTTTCTCAACATGCAGTGGAACCACCGCACCGAAAGCTACGGCGGCTCGCCGAAACATCCGGCCTTCGACGGCATCCTCTGCCAGGAATGGGATCCGTTGCAGAAGACGCTTGTCGGTCCGATCAAGAATATCTTCGCCGGCAGCTCGCTCGGCCTGGTCGAGGGGCCGCATCTGTTCAAGCGCAACGGCTGGTATTATCTCACCACCGCTGAGGGCGGCACCGGCTACGATCATGCCGTGACCATGGCCCGCTCGCGGACCATCGACGGTCCCTATGAGATGCACCCCGACATCCATCTGATCACCGCCAAGGATCACCCGGAAGCCCCGCTGCAGCGGGCCGGCCATGGCCAATATGTCGAGACGCCGGACGGGCAGCCCTATCACACCCATCTCTGCGGCCGTCCGCTGGCGCCGAAGCGGCGCTGCACGCTGGGCCGCGAAACCGCCCTGCAGAAATGCGTCTGGAAGGACGATGACTGGCTCTATCTGCAGCGCGGCGGCCCGGTGCCGGCACTTGAGGTCGAGGCGCCCGGCGGCGCATCCTCAGCGGTCAGCACGGCGCCTATCCGCATCGACTTCGACAGTGCAGACTTACCGATGGACTTTCAGTGGCTGCGCACCCCCGAGCCCGATCGCCTGTTCAGCCTTTCGGCCCGGGCCGGGCATCTGCGCCTGTTCGGCCGCGAGAGCATCGGCTCCTGGTTCGAGCAATCGCTGGTCGCCCGACGGCAGGAGCATCATCGTTTCCGCGTCGAGACCGTTGTCGATTTTGCCCCCGACACCTATCAGCAGGCCGCCGGCCTCACCCATTATTATAACCGCCACAAGTTCCATGCTTTGGCCGTCACCCTGCATGAAAAGCTCGGCCGGGTGGTCACCCTCTTCTCCTGCCCGGGCGACTTTCCCCATAGCCGCCTGCAGTTTCCGGTCGATCACGGCGTGCCGGTGCCGGACGGCCCGGTCGAGCTGTCGATGGAGATTTCCGACAATGACCTGCAGTTCGCCTGGCGTCCGGCCGGCTTTAACGACTGGCAGCCGATCGGCCCTATTCTCGACGCCGGGGTGATTTCCGACGAGGGCGGCCGCGGCGAACACGGATCCTTCACTGGCGCCTTTGCCGGACTGTTCGCCTTCGACACCAGCGGACGGGCCAAGCCGGCCGATTTCGATCACTTCACCTACGAGCCGCTTCAGAGCTAAAGAAACGGCTCCAGTCGCGGCGAAAGCCTCGGCACGTCGAAAGGCTCGGGCGCCAGCCCCTGGCGCGCCCGCTCCGCCATGGTCGCGAAGGCGGTTTCCAGATGCCGGCAGAAGCGTTCGGCATCGAACAGCGGCGCGCGGAAACGATTGTAGGCGAGCTTTTCGCGGATTGCGGTGATGCGGCCGGGCTCATTGACGATCGCCGTGCAGAGCGCCACGAAATCGTCGGCATTGTTCGCGACCAGATCCGGCAGGCCGACGGCGTTCAGCAGGCTTTCCGACACGCGGGAGGCAAAATTGCTGCCCTTGAAGGTCACAACCGGCACGCCGGCCCATAGCATGTCCGAGGTCGTCGTATGACCGTTATAGGGAAAGCTGTCGAGGCCGAGATCGGCGGCTTGCGCCCGCGCCATATGGGCGGCATAGGCCATTTTCGGCGCAAACAGGAATTGGTGGGATTTGACGCCGAGCCGGCGGAACTGGTCGGCGGTGTTCTGCCGCGCCGTATTGCCATTGACCATCAGCCACAGCATGGCGTCGGGATTGGCGCGCAGCACGGCTGCCCAATGGGCCATGGTTTCCGGCGAATTCTTGCGCTGGCTGTTGAAGGCGCAGAACACGAAACGATCGGTCGGCAGTCCATAGGCCCGCCGCGAGGCTGGCGTCGGCAATGCCCGGTGCAGCGGGTCGTTCGGCTGGTAGGTTTCCGGCAGGCGGCAGAACGTTTCATGATAATGGGGTTTCGAACTGTCCGGCAGCACGAAGGGATCGCCGATCACATAGTCGCAGCCGACATGCACGCAACTGCCCGGAAAGCCCAGCCATTGCACATGCACCGGCGCCACGGGCTGGTTCATCAGCTGCGAGCGGGTGTGGCTGGTATGGCCCTTGAGGTCGACGAGGATGTCGATGTTGCAGGCCCGGATCGCCTGGATCGCCTCGGCATCGTCCATCGCCCCGATGCGCACGATCCGTCCCCAGCTCTGGCGGTTGCCGCCATCAAAGGCGATGAAACGGTCCTGGGTGTAGCAGAACAGCGTCACCTCGAACCGGTCTGGATCATGGGCCGTCAGAACGCTCTGGAACAGCCGCATCGTCGCATGGTCGTCCCACAGATCATTGGAGAGATAGCCGATGCGGATCTTGTCGCCCCAGCGATGCGGCATGGCGCGGCGCCGGGCTGCGGCATCGCCCGGAGGCGGCGCAACGGGCACATTGCTGGCCAGCCGATTGAGCGCCTCGTCGCCCAGCCACATCAGATTGTAATGGGGTGTCTCGGCGGCAAGGGCGGCCGTCTGGCCCTCAGAAAATTCCAGCCGCAGGGCGGCTTCCTCGGCCTCCAGCACCTCGAAATCGCAGAATTCGCGGGCATAGGCCAACAGCGACATGCGGATATGGGCGTCGTCAGGATGCAGCCGGCGCAGCTTCTTGTAGAGGATCAGATTGTTCTCGTTGCGGGCATCGCTGGAGATCAGCTGCGCCGCCAGCGCCAGATGCGCCGGGTCGTCGCTGGCCACCAGATCGTTCTTCATGGCCTCGACGAACGTATCCCGGCCAAGCCGCCGCGTCACGGAAATCAGGATATAGGCCGCTTCCGGATCGTCCTGAACCCGGCCGCGCAGGTCGAGCGCCAGGGCCGCCGCCTTATCGGTCTCTCCGGCGTCGAAGTAAAGCCGCGCCGCGCGCCGCAGGTGTATCTCCGGCGCATGGTCATCGCGCCGGGCGGCATGTTCGAAGGTCTCGGCCGCCGCGGTCGGCAGGCCCAGCTTCAGCAGTGTCTCGGCCAGCAGCAGCACGGGGGCCAGATCGGGGGAGGTGGCGATCAGGCCGTTCAGCGCCGTCAGCGCATCGTTATAATCGCCGGCGTCGAAAGCGGCCCGCGCCTTGGCAAGATTGTCGTTGAAAGGCAAGCCGATTCTCCCGGAGCATCACTGCGATGAAAGCCGGTAAGCTAGGCAGCGGGCCTTGCGCAGGGCTAACGGAGACCTCGCTTTTCCGTCATCCCGCGAAAGCGGGAATCCAGCCACGGCGCGTCCGCGCCGTCAAAGAGTCTCGTGTGATCAAGAACTTGATCACGCTGGTTCCCGGCGCAAGGCCGGGATGACGGGAAGGGATTGCATCGCTGCAGAGGGCGATGCCCGGCTTCCTATCGTGCTCAGAACGGAGGCGGTCACGATGGCCGCCCTATTGATGCAAATCCCGCTCAGTTGGTCTGCGACAGGCAGGTGACCAGCGATGTGCCGATGCCGCGCATCAGTTCGAAATAGAGATCCGGACCGGCTGCAAGCGTTGCCGCTTCCGGGTCGAGCGTGCCGGCTCTGGCCGGCGTGCCCTCGGTCACCACCTTGACCAGTTTCGGTTCGAACTGCGGTTCGGCAAACACGCAGGTCGCGCCAAGCTCGGTCACCTTCTTGTGGATCTCGGAAATCCGCTCGGCACCCGGCGTCGCCTCCGGGCTGACCGTGATCGATCCGGCGACCCGCACCCCGTAGCGGTGCTCGAAATACTGATAGGCATCATGGAACACCACGAAAGGTCTGTCCTTGATCGGTGCGACGGTGGCCTTCAGCTCCGTGTCGAGGGCGTCCAGCCGGTCGGACAGCGCCTTGGCATTCGCCTTGTAGGCTGCAGCATGGTCCGGATCGGCGGCCGACAGGGTCTGTTCGATCTCGGCCGTCATCGCCTTGGCATTGATCGGATCGAGCCAGAGATGCATATCGTGGCCGCCATGCTCGTGATCATGGTCTTCATGGCCCTCTTCGGCATGGCCGGCCTCGGCTGTGTCATGATCATGGCCCGCTTCCGCGGCGTGATCGTCATGGTCTTCATGCTCGCCATGATCATGCGCCTCGAAGGCGCCGCCCTCGCGAAAGGGCAGGGTCGTGATGCCGGGCGCTTCTTCCAGTTCAACCACGGTTGCCTTGCCGGCCAGCGCTTCAAGCGGCTTCTCCAGAAACGCTTCCAGGCCATGCCCCACCCAGAACACCACATTGGCATTCTGCAGCGCGCGGGCGTTCGATGGCTTCAGCGTATAGGTATGGGGCGAGGCGGCCCCTTCGACGATCAGCTTCGGCTCGCCGACGCCGTCCATCACGGCGGCGACCAGCGAGTGGATCGGTTTGATCGACACGACGACTTCGGGCGCAGCCGCCAGCGCCAGAGACGGCAGAAGCGACAGACCGGCCACGCCGGCCAGCAGGGACAGTTTTGACAAGGACATCAGCTTACTCCGGCTTGATATGACGACGTAATGTTATTACATCAATTGCGTTATGCTATAACGTGTGCCATAGCCTCTTGCAACAGCGAAAATTTGGAAAATCCATGGACGCTCCCCGATCCCATCGTCAGCCGCCGCTCGTCTCCCTGACCAATGCCGGTATTTCCCGCGGCGGTCGCTGGCTGGTGCGCGGCGTCGAGTTCTCGGTCAGCCCCGGCGAGATCGTCACCCTGATCGGCCCGAACGGGTCCGGCAAATCGACGAGCGCCAAGATGGCGATCGGCGTGCTGGAGCCGAGCGAGGGCAGGGTGGAACGCCGCCCCGGCTTCAAGGTCGGCTATGTCCCGCAGAAGCTGGCCGTCGACTGGACCATGCCTTTGACTGTGCGCCGGTTGATGACGCTGACGGGGAAACTTGCCGCCCGTGAGGTGGATGAGGTGCTCGACTCCGTCGGCATTGCCCATCTGGCCGGCGCCGAGGTGCAGAACCTGTCCGGCGGCGAGTTCCAGCGCGCCCTGCTGGCCCGCGCCATCGCCCGCAAGCCCGACCTGCTGGTCCTCGATGAGCCGGTTCAGGGCGTTGATTTCACCGGCGAGATCGCGCTCTACAATCTGATCACCTCGATCCGCGACCGCACCGGCTGCGGCATCCTGCTGATTTCCCACGATCTGCATGTGGTGATGGCCGAGACCGACACGGTGATCTGCCTGAATGGCCATGTCTGCTGCCGCGGCACGCCGGAAGCCGTCAGCCAGAGCCCCGAATATACGCGCCTGTTCGGTGCCGCCGCCGGCCGCACGCTGGCGGTCTACAACCACCATCATGACCATACCCATCTGCCGGATGGCCGTGTCCAGCATGAGGATGGCACGGTGACCGACCATTGCCACCCGGATGACGGTCATCATCACGATCACGATCACGCGCACGATCATGGGCACGACCATGACCATCACGACCATGGCCACGCCCACGATCACGCGCCGGCGCATAAGCACGAGGGCCATCCCCATGCTTGACGATTTCTTCATCCGCGCGTTGCTGGCCGGAATTGGCCTGGCGCTGACCGTCGGACCACTCGGCTGTTTCGTCATCTGGCGGCGCATGGCCTATTTCGGCGATACCATGGCCCATTCGGCGCTGCTGGGCGTGGCGCTGTCGCTGCTGTTTTCCTTGAACCTGATGGTCAGCGTCTTTCTGGTCGCCGCCCTCGTCTCGCTGCTGCTGATGGCCCTGCAGCGCCGCCAGGGTCTGTCGGCCGATGCGCTGCTCGGTATCCTCAGCCACGCGACCTTGGCCATCGGCCTCGTGTTGGTCGCCTTCATGACCTGGGTGCGCATCGACCTGATCGCCTTCCTGTTCGGCGATATCCTCGCCGTGACGCCAACCGATGTGGCGATCATCTGGATCGGCGGCCTGTTCGTTGTCAGTGTGATCGCCATGCTCTGGCGGTCCTTGCTGGCCTCCACCGTCAATGCCGAACTGGCCGAGGCGGAAGGCATGAAGCCCGAGCGCGCCCGCCTGATTTTCATGCTGCTGATGGCGCTGGTCATCGCCATCGCCATGAAGATCGTCGGCATCATGCTGATCACGGCGCTGTTGATCATCCCAGCTGCCGCCGCCCGCCGGTTTGCCGCAACGCCGGAGATGATGGCGGTCTATGCCTCGCTGATCGGCGCCGTCGCGGTGGTCGGCGGCCTGTTCGGGTCGCTCAGCTACGATACGCCGTCCGGTCCGTCGATCGTCGTCGCCGCGCTGATCCTGTTTGTCGCAAGCCTGCTGCCGTTTGCCCGCAAGCGGACCGATGACGCGGCCCTGAAAGGATAGAACCCCATGACGATTCCGAAGCTCACCCGCAACCAGTCGCTGGTCTTCGGCGCGCTCGAAACCGCGGAAGGTCCGCTGTCGGCCTATACCATCCTCGACAAGCTGCGCGACAACGGCTTTCGCGCCCCTTTGCAGGTCTATCGGGCGCTGGAGAAACTGCTGGAACTCGGCCTCGTCCATCGGCTGGAAAGCATCAACGCCTTCGTCGCCTGCTCCCATCCGCAGGACAATTGCGGCAGCCACGGGACGGTGGCCTTTGCCATCTGCAATGGTTGCGGCCAGGTCATCGAGTTTCATGACCACGCCCTGGATCATCGCCTCGCCGATTGGGCCAAGGGCCAGCATTTCAAGGCGGAGAAGACGACGATCGAGATCCGCGGCCTGTGCCAGGCCTGCGCCTGAGCCGAACGGCCAGCAGCCTACAGCGGCCGCAGCTCTTTCGAAAAGCGCTGCCAGTTGCCGATATAGCTGGCGGCCGAGCGTCTCAGCCCGGAAATGGCGGCCTCGTCGAGCACGCGGATGGCACGGGCCGGTGAGCCGACGATCAGCGAATTGTCCGGAAATTCCTTGCCCTCGGTCACCAGCGCATTGGCGCCCACCAGGCAATTGGCGCCGATCCTGACACCGTTCAGAATGGTGGCGCCCATGCCGATCAGCGAATTGTCGCCGATCGTGCAGCCATGCACGATGGCATGATGGCCGATCGTGCAGCCCCTGCCGATGGTGACGGGAAAGCCGGGGTCGACATGCACCATGACGCCTTCCTGGAGATTGCTGCCGGCACCGATCACGATCGGCTCGTTATCGCCGCGCAGCACGGCGCCGAACCACACGCCGACATCCTCGCCAAGTTCGACCTGGCCGATGACATGGGCGTCCGGCGCGATCCAGAACCGTCCGGCCTCCGGTGTTTTGGGCTGATGGGTGCCCAGAGCATAAAGCGGCATGTTATCCCTCCCGGAACATGCAAACGGCCGCCATCGGATGCGGCGGCCGTCTGAAAATTTGGACCAGTGCCAGACTACGGTCAACGCAGCCGGATGACAACTGGATAGCGTCCGGACTGCTTGCCGACATGCAGGTGAATGCGGGCTTCCGGCTGCGAGTAGCGCCAGGCACGGGCGCCGTGACACATCAGAAGATTCATCAGCTCCTTGGTGCGGGACCGCGACCGATGCAGGCCGAAATCCGCGAGCCGGACCGCCGCCTCGTGCAGCGGGTTGAGCGCCAGGCGCGGATTGCGCCTGGAACTATCCGGCGGGTTGCCGACGTCCAGGTGGTCTTCGTTCAGTGCCATAACAAATGCCTCGTACAAAATACAAATCGAGGGTTGCGGAGACGGCAGGGCTATTGCATCGCAGCCCAGCAGCCAATTCCAAGTTTCTTCAGTGCCTTGCAGGTGTTGACCGCGGTTTTCTGGTTGTCGAAGCCGGCAAAACGGGCCCGGTAGAGCTGCTCGGCCCCGTCGCCATAGGCCACGGTAAAGGGCTTTGCGGATCCCAGCACCTTGCCGCCCTTGTCCTGCGCACTGCGCAGCAGATCCATGGCCATCTTCTGGTCCGGGGAGGCGCCGATCTGGATGATCCAGCCCGATTGCGGAGCGGTCGAAGAGGTGACCGTACGGTCGACAGCAACACTTGGAGCCACGGGTGCCTTCAGGACCTGGGCAGGCGGGGCCATGGCGACGGACTGTTGGGCCGGCTTTGGCGCCGGGTTTGCCACGACGGACAGGGCCGCTGCGGCCGCACTGGCCGGCGACGGAGCGGCATAGGCGACTTCGCCAGTGCCGTCGTCATAACGGGTGACCGGCACCGGACCGTTGCTCGGCAGCGCAAAGCGATCGGTGGCGAACGGCGCGTCTGTCGTCACGGTTTCGGCTGCAGCCACTTCGACGGCGGCACCCGGATTGCTCGGCAGGGTCGAGCCATGCTTGGCAATCAGGTTGTTGCTGCCGCCCGAACGGCTGGCCTTCGGCATATAGGTCGCGACGAGCTGGCGCATGGTGGCATCGCGCTTGGCACCCGACTGGCCGCCAAGCACCACGGCGACGATCGAGCGACCGTCCGCTTCGGCTGACGTCGCCAGGTTGAAGCCCGCAGCCCGGGTGTAGCCGGTCTTGATGCCGTCGACGCCGCGCACATTGCCGAGCAGCCGATTGTGATTGCCGATCACCTGCTTGCCGAACGTGAAGCTGCGGGTGGAGAAATAGCCGTAATATTGCGGAAAATGCTGGCGCAGCGCGATGCTGAGGCGAGCCTGGTCGCGCGCCGTGGTCATCTGTGCCGTATTGGGCAGGCCATTGGCATTGCGATAGGTCGTCTTGGTCATGCCCAGCGCCCGCGCCTTGGCGGTCATCTGCTGGGCAAAACGCTGTTCCGATCCGCCGATGAATTCGCCCAGTGCCGTTGCCATATCATTGGCCGAGCGGGTCACCAGCGACTGGATGCCCTGTTCGACGGTCACGCTTCCGCCGGCGCGAACGCCGAGCTTGGACGGCGGCTCTGCCGCGGCATGGGCCGAAACCGGCACTTTGGTGTCGAGACGGATACGACCCGATTCCAGCGCTTCGAAAACCAGATAGAGGGTCATCATCTTGGTCAGCGAGGCCGGATAGCGCAACTCGTCGGCGCTCTCGTCGTAAAGAACCTTGCCGGTTTTCGCATCGATGACGATGCCGGCATAGCGCGGCGCCGCTTGGGCCGGTTGCACCATGGCGAAACAGGCTGCAAACAGCATCATCATGATCGCTGCAAATCGAGATCTTTGGGGGAAGGAGGAGCCCCGGCGATTTAGACTTGGAAATGTATGTTTCACCACGAAAATCTTTACCCGACATTCGAATTTGAACCAGCCGCCCCCCGACGACGTTGAAAGGGGAGTTTAGGGCCGTAGCGTTACCAAGTGGTTTATGATGAAGATTAGGTTTCGTTGTCCGTGCGTTTTTTATCGAATGGAAGCGCGGCATGGGGTGCGTCGCTGATCCGCGATTCCATATACGAGCGGACGGCATCGTCGATGCGGTCCCAGTCGGCCAGCAGGGAGCTCGAGAACCGATAAAGGACGGACAGATCGCGCCCGACATGGATGTCGCGCTGGCAGTCGCCGCTCGAGGCCGGCGTTCCCGGTTTTGGCAGGATGCAACGCACCGCATAGTCCGGCTGGCCAAGCCGTGGGGCGGTCAGAAGCACCTCGTTTTCATAGCCGGTCTCGCTGCGTAACCGGTGCAATGTCAGGCCGTAAGGTCCCTGTTCCGGCGGGCCGCTGAAGAGCTTCGAATAGATCGGTTCGATCCGTCCGGACATGTCGCGCGACATGGTGCTTTGCGAGATCTGCAGGAAAAGCAGGGTGTCTGAGAGAGAGATATCATCGAATCGGCGGCGATATTCCTGGTGGTAGCCGGTCATCTCCGGCCAGAGGAGGTAAAGATCCACCCGTTGCGCCGGCCCGTCATGCCGCTGGCCTTCGAAGCGGATCGTGTTGGCGGTCAGTCTCAGACGGTCCTGGCCGATCGATACCGTATAGATGTCACTGCTGACGCTGTGCCCGGCCAGCGACAGGCGCTCGCCGAACCAGTGGCCGGCGATGCTGATGCCGCCCGACAGCAAAGCAAGCAGTCCGATCACGATGGCCGTGCCGAACAGAAAGCGGTTGGAAACAAGCGGCTGCTCGTCCGCCGAAAGGCCTGATGAAAAGCGATTGTCCATGGCAGGCCCCGCGCTTGGGTGTGACCGACTGAAAACCCGTCAATATCGGTGGCCGTTCCGGCCGAATCCTTGGGGCAGTCGATCACGAGAGATTTGAAAATTGATGCAATATGGTTAATCGACGGTAAACGTGGCCGTCCTGGCTTGTGCGGCGGTTGCGCTGCAACATGGCCGGTCGATTATGTGTCGGGGCCAAAAATGGGGGAGCCGGTCCCGCGGGGAGCGGGACCGGCTCTTGGCTCCGGTCGGGGACGGGTATGCGGGGGGGACTGACCGGGCCAATGGGAATTGGCTGTCGTCTGCTTGTGCTTACTGGGACTTGACGCTGCCGACGGCGACGGCGCGGCCATCCTGAAGTTTGACCCAGCGCCCGGGGTCATCGGAAGACTGGCGCTTGAGATAGGTGTATTCGGTATCCGACCACAGCAGCACCTTGTTGCGCATGTTGTCGAGAATGAAGTCGCCGTGATCTGTCCTGACGGTCAGCACCGCATGGCCTTCGCCATTGGGCTGCAGCACCACGGTCAGCAGCAGGTCGGACGGTTCGAAACCCTGCTGGATCAGCAGCTTGCGCTTGAGCAGGGCAAAATCCTCGCAGTCGCCGACGCTGGTTGGATAGTCCCAACGTTCCTCGACACCGTAGATTTCCTGGTCGGTCAGCGGCTGCACCGTCGCATTGACCGTATAGTTGATGTCGAGCAATTCCTTCCACCGCAGTTCGGTGAGCGGCGCAGGACCCGGATCCGATTGCGTGGCGCGGCACTCATTGCCATAGGTCTTGCAGAATTCGTAATGGCCGATCGGCGGATTGGCCTTGCCGGCAAGCCGCATATTGGCGGGCAGGGCAGCGGCCGGCACCGTCATCGCACCGGTGATAAGGGCAGTCAGGAGGGAAAGTCCCAAAGTCTTCTTGTTTGTCATTTCTTGTCTCCCCGTGTTGAGGAAACAATGGCACCGATAATTTTATCGCTCGCAAAGGATCGCGCTAAAATACAGTATTAAATCAAGTAAAAAATGAGTAGAACAAGAATAAACAGAGAATAAAATACGAATTGTATTTGTTGCGAACTTGACGAAAATTTTACCAAAATTCGAACCATCCTACTGCCAGATTTCGCTGGATGAGGATTCAAGGCACTGAAAGATATAGATTAAATTGGAAGGTCCCGATCGGGGAGACGACGCGTTAGGTGGTGCGGCGTCACCCCGGCCTACCCATTCGCAAACCAACAAAGTTGCCCAGGATGCGGCGTAATTCATATTTTATTCAAACTGAATTGAATATTGTTATCAAAACGAGACAAAAAACTTCGGCCAAAGCCGGAATAATGGTGCGGATGGCGAACGGAATTGTCCTGAACTGACGCAGTTTGGCGAGGCGGACATGCCGCGAGCGGCCGACGCGGCGCAAATCGCCGCTCAAGACGGACTCCCAATGGAGCAGATCTTATCATTTCAAATCGAAGGAAAACGGGGCGGCGGGCGTCAAAGTGCCCGCATGCGGCTGCTCAGAGAAACTCTGTGAGCGCTTCGCGCGATTGCAGCGTGGTGAACTCGATGGCTACGCCTTCGAGAAAATGGCGGATGATGCGGCCGCGCATGCTGCCGAGGCGAACCGCCGTGCCGATGGCCGGACGGAAGTCGATATCGACGGCGGCCCCGGACAGGGACAGGTCCATCAACCGGCAGGGATAACGCCGGCCATCGTCGAGCGTCAGCTCGGTCAGCGTCTGGCGCGGCGTCAGGCGGTCGTGGCGGCGGTCTTCGGGCAGGCCCAGTTCGTGCTTGTTGGCAATCCAGGTCAATTGCGCCGCCAGCTTTTCGCGCTTGCGTTCGGTGGCGACCAGCGACATCACGAAGCCATCGTCGGTCAGCTTGAGGACCGTACCTTCCAGCCGGCCGAGATGATCGATATAGGCGATGATCCGTTCATGGGTGCGCGGGCGTCCGGCGCAGGCCAGGCGCGCGTCGCCCGGCGACATGTCGACGACGGAGCAGACATATTCGTCCTGGCTGGCCAGCATCAGGCGGCCCTGCAGGTTGACAGTCACGCGCTGAAAGGCCCGCGGGGTGGCGGCCGGCGTGGTTTTACTGTTCTGCGTTGCCTGAAACGAATACATACAATAACTTCTTGCGTCGTTGCGCCATGGTTAAAGTCTTACTCGCAAGGCGTTAACAGAAGGTTTTGGCAAGTCTTCGCTTTTTCGGTGCAGCCGTTTCTTCTCCGTGAAATTAAGGTTAATCAATGCTTTCGATTGCGGGCAGCGGCAGGCTGTGGCATCTCAACGCCAAGACATCACGACGCCGTGGTGTTCAGCACTGAGATTTCGGGCACGGGATATTCCCGCGGGGGCCCTGAAGCCGTCCGGGTCAAGCCGGGCGGCTTTTTTTTCGTGTGCGCCTGCGCTAAGACCCGTTGGCGCGTTCCGCCAGGAAAGAGAAACAGATCATGAATGCCATGCCCGAGCCGCCGGAAGGCGAAAGCCGACGGAGTGACGAGATCCCGCGGCCGCCCAAACGCGAACCCGTCTTCAATCTGCCGACCGGCATCCTCGTCTCGCTGCTGTTGCTGGCCGGCATTTTTGCCGTGCAATCGCTGCTGCTGGATGCGGCAACCGAGGAGTGGTTTGTCACGACGCTCGGCTTTTCGCCGATACGCTATGTTTATCCGCTGTCCGAACAGGGTTTTGAGTGGCTCTGGACGCCGGTCACCTATTCCCTGCTGCATGGCGGCATCGAGCATCTGGTGTTCAACAGCCTGTGGCTGGCGGCCTTCGGCACGCCGGTTTACCGGCGTATCGGCGGGCCACGCTTCGTCCTGTTCTGGATCGCCGCGTCCGCCGCCGGTGCGCTGGCGCATACGCTGGTCAATTGGGGCCAGCCGACCCTGATGATCGGCGCATCCGGTGTCGTTTCGGCGCTGATGGGGGCCGCCTGCCGCTTTGCCTTAGGGGGCGACCGGCAGTTACGTCGGCCGGATCACCGATTGCGAGCCCGCCGGCTGTCGATCCTTGAGGCTCTTGGCGACCGCACGATCCTGGTCTTCGTCGGCGCCTGGCTGTTCGGCAATGTGGCAATCGCGGTCGGCCTACCGCTGTTTGGCGATCTGTCTCAGGCCGTCGCCTGGGATGCCCATATCGGCGGCTTCGTCTTCGGCTTCCTGCTGTTTTCTCTCTTCGATCGCTCGCCAAGGCCGACAGCCGCTTGATTCTGGCGATCGCAGAACGCCGACTTCGTATTGCATTCCTTTCTAAATAAGGGCACCATTTCGGGATCGGACCAGCGTCGCGGGAGGGGTGGCGGCGGTCTGACCGCATGGTTCATGCGGTGGCTCGTTTGAAGGAGGATAAAATGTCGGCTACAGTCAGGAGCATACTTCAGGAAAAAGGGCGCGACGTCGTGACCGTCGGTCCCAATATCACGCTGGCGGAGGCCGCGCGGATTCTGCAGGAAAACCGCATCGGCGCCGTCGTCGTGGTGGGCATGGAAGGCCGCATCGTCGGCATCTTCACCGAACGCGACGTGGTCACGGCCATCGGGCGGGGCGGCCAGGACAGCCTGTCGCAGCCGGTCTCGACCATGATGACCGCCAATGTCTATCGCTGTGCGGAAGAGGCGACCGTGAACGAATTGATGGAAGTCATGAGCGCCCGGCGCTTCCGCCACGTGCCTGTCGAGAGCGGCGGCAAGCTGTGCGGCATTATTTCGATCGGTGACGTGGTGAAGTCCCGCATCCGCGAGATCGAATTGGAATCCGAGCAGATCAAGGCCTATATCGCCGGCTGAACCAGTCCGGCCGTAGCGCGCCTGCGGCCGGTCATCGGGCTTGATGCGCGTTGCCAGATGCTGAGCGGCGCAAAGCCGCTCGGCTCAACGCATATAGGCGTCCTGCATGCGGCGCAGTTCGGCGATCTTTGCCTTGGCCTCGTCATAACCGCGGTCGATCGCTTCACCGGCCCGGTGGAATTCCGACAGGCCGATATCGTTGACGCGCGGATGCAGCGCCAGATCCGGCGGATCGCCGGCCAGCCGCGCCCGCGAGATGCGGTCCTGGATGATGTTGAACGACTGCACCATCACCCCGGTCATGCCGAGTCGCCCTTGCGAGCGCGGCGTGTCATCGATCATTCCAAGGTTGCTGGCCTTGTGCTTGACCACGGCCGAGCGGCCGTAGAGGTCGTAGTGCAGGTTGACCGCCATCACCAGCGGCTGCTCGTAGGAGCGGCACACGGAGACCGGCACCGGATTGACCAGGGCGCCGTCGACCAGCGTGCGGTTGTTGCAGCGCACCGGCTCGAAGATGCCGGGCAGGGCGTAAGATGCGCGCAGCGCCGTCACCAGGTTGCCGCCGTCGATCCAGACTTCGTGGCCGCTATGCAGTTCGGACGCCACCGCCACGAAGGGGCGCGGCAGATCCTCGATATTGAGGCCTTCGAGATGTTCCTGCATGCGCTTGGTCAGCCGCATGCCGCCCAGAAGCCCGCCGCCACCGATCGTCAGGTCGAGCAGCGAGGCGATGCGGCGCATGGTCAGCGAGCGCGCGAAAACTTCGAGTTCGTCCAGCTTGCCGGCCAGGTAACAGCCGCCGACCAGGGCGCCGATTGAGGTGCCGGCGATCATGCCGACTTCGACGCCTTCTTCATCCAGCGCCCGCAGCACGCCGATATGCGCCCAACCGCGGGCAGCACCGCCGCCGAGGGCCAAAGCGATCTTGGTCTTGAGGGGAGGTGTCTGGGCCGTTTCAGGAGGCAGAATGGTTTTCAGCGGCGTTTCGCCCTTGGGCGCCGTCGGCGCCGCAGCAGCATGACCCTTCAAACTCCAGTTCAGCATATTGCGTACCCTTTTTGGCTGAACGACTCCCAGTACATCATCAAACCATCAGATGCTTACGAATTCGTTTAGCGCCTGCCGGGAGTCGTCCAATAAATGAGCAGACGCTTATTTTTCGGGTTTGTCGGTATAAACGGCTTCAGGATCGAAATGCCGGTGATTGTCGGTTATTTCAAGGCGGGCCTGTCCATCATCGGTGACGACGCGCCGATAGAAGCAGGATCGCCGGCCGGTGTGGCAGGTGGCGTCATGGCCGGCGACCTCGACCTTGAGCCAGATGGCATCCTGATCGCAGTCGGTGCGGATTTCCACCACCGTCTGCAGATTGCCGGAGGTCTCACCCTTTTTCCAGATCTTTGCGCGCGAGCGGCTGAAATAGTGCGCAATGCCGGTCTCAAGCGTCAGCGACAGCGCCTCGGCATTCATATGGGCGACCATCAGCAATTCGCCGTCGCGGCTGTCGGTGACAACAGCCGTCAGCAAACCGTTGGCGTCAAATTTCGGCGTGAAGCCGCCCGCAGCTTCCAGGGCATGGCTGTCGGCGGGCGGGGCTTGAAAGGTGATGGCCATGCGAAGGGGTTCCGAAAGTGTGGGCGACCGTTTAGCGGCCGCGAACCATGGACATGAAGCGGACCTGCTCGGTGGCATTGTCCTTGAACGAGCCGGTGAACGTCGTCGTCAGCGTCGTCGAGCCGGATTTCTGCACGCCGCGCATTGCCATGCACATATGTTCGGCCTCGATGAACACGGCAACGCCGCGCGGCGCCAGGCTTTCGTCGATCGCCATGGCAATCTGCGCCGTCATCGCTTCCTGGGTCTGCAGGCGCCGACCGAAGACCTCGACGATGCGGGCGATCTTCGACAGGCCGAGAACGCGGCCGTCCGGCAGATAGCCGACATGGGCCTTGCCGATCACCGGCAGCATGTGGTGCTCGCAATGGGAAAAGAACGGAATATCGCGCACCAGCACCATGTCGTCATAGCCGGCCACCTCTTCGAACGTCGTGCCGAGCACGTCATCGATATCGGCACCGTAGCCGGAAAACAGCTCCTCATAGGCCTTGGCGACCCGCTTCGGCGTGTCGAGCAGACCTTCGCGCTGCGGATCGTCGCCGGCCCAGCGCAGCAGTACCCGCACGGCGGCCTCGGCCTCTTCGCGGCTCGGCTTGGCGGTGTCTTGCGGCAACTTCTTCACGATGGCATCCATGCCCTTGGCCTCCAGGTCATCGACCTTAGAACGTGTCTGTTTGGCGTTTCTAGCCTGTAAATGCGCAACTCGGCTCATCTTGGCAAGCCCAATCCTTCTTGAGGGTGCATCAAACGGTCGTGGACACCGTTGATCTCTTTGAACCGCAGCACCACTTATTCTATAATACGGTCTCTTATATAGATCGGTTTTGCCGCCTGTGAAGAAAGGATGGCGCGACAGAGTGTTGCGCCGGCGACGATAATCGCCTCGATCGGCAACGACCTGACATGACCCTTGGAGTGTCTTTTGACCATGGACGACATCTACAACAGCAGAATTCTGGAATTCGCCGGCAATATCGAGCGTATTGGCAGTCTTGGGAATGCCGATGCGGTGTCCGAGAAGCACTCGAAACTGTGCGGTTCGCGGGTCAAGGTCTTTCTGAAAACGGACGGTGAGCGGATTTCCGATTTTTCCCATGTGGTGAAGGCCTGCGCGCTCGGCCAGGCCTCGTCGTCGGTCATGGCCCGCCACGTCGTCGGCGCCACCGCCGCCGAGATCCGCCAGGCGCGCGAAGACATGCTGGCCATGCTAAAATCCGACGGCGAGGGACCGTCCGGCCGCTTCGAGGACATGCGCTACCTGAAACCCGTCAAGGACTACAAGGCCCGCCACGCCTCGACCATGCTGACCTTCGATGCCGTGGTCGACTGTCTCGACCAGATCGGCGTGAAGAGCGCTGCCGTCGCTGCGGCAGGCTAGGCCATGTGCGACAATCCGGGTTGCGAGGGTTCCCATCCGCCCGACCAGCCGAAGTCCCGATCCCGCAATTATCCCGGCCCGTTTCGCAAGACGCCCGACCGGCTGCTCGGCATGGGCCTGATCCGCCTCTACCAGCTGACTTTGTCCGGCTTCATCGGCAATTCCTGCCGCCATATGCCGACCTGTTCCGAATATGGCTATGAGGCCGTGGCGCGGCATGGGCTGTGGGCGGGCGGGTTTCTGACCCTGTTCCGGGTCGGCCGCTGCGGGCCGGGCGGAACCTGGGGTTATGACCCGGTGCCGGAGACGCTGGAGGCGCGTTATCGCTGGTGGGCGCCGTGGCGCTATTGGAAAGCAGGGCTGCATCGCAGCCAGATCGACAGGTAGAGCATGCCAATGCCCATGGAGTATCGTCAGGCCTCGGTCGATTTCGACCGGTTCATGGAGGATTTGAAGGCCATCTCGATGCTGCGGACCTCCCACCAGGCCTATACCATGCTGCAGGCGGTGTTGCAGGTCTTTCGCCGGCGGTTGACGATCGAACAGGCGATTGCCTTTGCCGGTGTCCTGCCGCCGGTGCTCAGGGCGATTTTCGTCAGCGACTGGGATATCGCGGAGGAACGCCGACCCTTTTTGAGCGAAAGCGAGATGATGCTGGAGGTCAAGGCGCTGCGTCACAATCACAATCTGTCGACGGAGACCGCCATCCGCGACGTCGCAGCGGCTCTCCGTCGCCATGTCGATGCCGCGGCGTTCGAGCGGGCGCTGTCGCAATTGCCGCAAGGCGCGCGCGATTTCTGGCAGGTGCCCGCCACCCGCTAAAATTCTTTACTCCCGGCGCATTTCGCACTATCACCCGCCCGTTCACGACCGTGCCCCTGCGCCGGCCATTTTTACCACCCGCATTGGTTGGCGGGACTGGATAAGGAGAGACCCATGTCTGAAGCCATTTCCCTTACATTTCCCGACGGCTCCGTCCGCGTTTACGACGCCGGCACGACCGGGCGCGATGTTGCCGAATCGATCTCGAAGTCGCTGGCCAAGAAGGCCGTGGCGATCGCGCTCGACGGCCAGCTGCGCGACCTGTCCGATCCGGTGACCTCCGGCACGCTCGAAATCGTCACGCGCACCGATGGCCGCGCGCTGGAGCTGATCCGCCACGACGCCGCCCATGTGATGGCGGAAGCCGTGCAGGAACTGTGGCCCGGCACCCAGGTGACGATCGGCCCGGTCATCGAAAACGGCTTCTACTACGACTTCGCCAAGAACGAGCCCTTCACGCCGGAAGATCTGCCGAAGATCGAAAAGCGCATGAAGGAGATCATCCAGCGCAACAAGCCCTTCACCAAGGAGATCTGGCCGCGCAACAAGGCGCGCGAGGTCTTTGCCGCCAAGGGCGAGGCCTACAAGGTCGAGCTGGTCGATGCCATTCCCGAGGACCAGGACCTGAAGATCTATTATCAGGGCGACTGGTTCGACCTCTGCCGTGGCCCGCATATGGCCTCCACGGGCCAGATCGGCACGGCCTTCAAGCTGATGAAGGTGGCCGGCGCTTACTGGCGCGGCGATAGCAACAATCCGATGCTGACCCGCATCTACGGCACGGCCTTTGCCGAGCAGGAGCAGCTCGACAATTACCTGCATCTGCTGGCCGAAGCCGAAAAGCGCGACCACCGCAAGCTCGGCCGCGAAATGGACCTGTTCCATTTCCAGGAAGAGGGTCCGGGCGTCGTGTTCTGGCACGGCAAGGGCTGGCGCATTTTCCAGACGCTGGTCGCCTATATGCGCCGTCGCCTGGAAGGCACCTATCAGGAGGTCAACGCGCCGCAGGTGCTGGACAAGTCGCTGTGGGAAACCTCGGGCCACTGGGGCTGGTACCGCGACAACATGTTCAAGGTGACGGTTGCCGGTGACGACACCGACGACGAGCGCGTCTTTGCGCTGAAGCCGATGAACTGCCCCGGTCACGTGCAGATCTTCAAGCATGGCCTGAAGTCCTATCGCGAGCTGCCGGTGCGTCTGGCCGAGTTCGGCAATGTGCATCGCTACGAGCCCTCGGGCGCCCTGCATGGCCTGATGCGCGTGCGTGGCTTCACGCAGGACGACGCCCATGTGTTCTGCACCGAAGAGCAGATGGCGGCCGAATGCCTGCGCATCAACGACCTGATCCTGTCGGTCTACGAGGATTTCGGCTTCGCCGAGGTTGTCGTCAAGCTGTCGACGCGCCCTGACAAGCGGGTCGGTTCCGACGAGCTATGGGATCGCGCCGAAGGCGTGATGCTGGAGGTTCTGAAGACCATCGAGGAGCAGTCGGGCGGCCGCATCAAGACCGGCATCCTGCCGGGCGAGGGCGCCTTCTACGGTCCGAAGTTCGAATATACCCTGAAGGATGCCATTGGCCGCGAATGGCAGTGCGGCACGACCCAGGTCGACTTCAACCTGCCGGAACGCTTCGGCGCCTTCTATATCGACCAGAACTCGGAAAAGACCCAGCCGGTGATGATCCACCGCGCCATCTGCGGCTCGATGGAGCGTTTTCTCGGCATCCTGATCGAGAACTTTGCCGGCCATATGCCGCTCTGGGTGGCGCCCCTGCAGGTCGTGGTGGCGACGATCACCTCCGAGGCCGACGACTATGGCCGCGAAGTGGCCGAAGCCCTGCGCGAGGCCGGTCTCCAGGTCGAGACCGACTTCCGCAACGAGAAGATCAACTACAAGGTCCGCGAACATTCGGTGACCAAGGTTCCGGTGATCATCGTCTGCGGCAAGCGCGAAGCCGAGGAACGCACGGTCAATATCCGCCGTCTCGGCTCGCAGGACCAGACGCCGATGTCGCTGGATGACGCCGTTTCCAGCCTCTTGGCAGAAGCAACGCCGCCGGACCTGAAGCGCAAGGCTGCCCGAAAGGCCGCCGCCCGCGCCTGATCGTCCACCCTTGACAGGGCCTGCCAGACAGGCCCTGTCAACAATCCGTCACATCCGTGTCATGTCTCTGATATATCGCTCCGGTGGACAATGCCGGACTGCCGGAGGAAGACCATGCGTTTCAAAGAGCTTTCCTATGCCAACGAGCGGGATCCCCGCCTGAAGCGCTGGTTCATCCGTTCGATCGAAGGCCTGTCCGGCCGTGATCGCTATGCCCGGCTCTACGATATCTGGCGCAATGATATCGTCGGCAAGACCGAACGCATTTTCGGCAAGATGCTGGACCTGATCGACGTTCGCCTCGACCTGCAGGGCCAATGGCCGCCGGCCAATCTGCCCGACGGTCCGCTGGTGATCATCGCCAACCATCCGTTCGGCATTGGCGACGGCATTGCCGTTCTGGCCATGGCGGAAGAGCTTGGTCGCCCGTTCCGCGTGCTGATCAACAACGAATTGCTGAAAGTGCCGGAAATCCTGCCCTATTCGCTGCCCGTCTCCTTCGAGGAGACCAAGGAGGCGCTGGCCGTCAACATGCAGACCCGCCATGAAGCGGTGCGGCTGCTGAAAGAAGGCGTCACCGTCATCGTCTTTCCGGCCGGCGGCGTGGCGACGGCGAAGAAGGGTTTCGGCCGTGCCCAGGACCTGCCGTGGAAGATCTTTCCGGCAAAACTCATCCAGGCCGCCAAGGCCAATGTCATTCCGGTCTATTTCGAAGGCCAGAACGGCGCGCTGTTTCACATCGCCAGCAAGCTGTCGATGACGCTGCGCATCTCGCTGCTGATCCGCGAATTCCGCCGGCTGTCCGGCAGCACGATTACCGCGCGCATCGGCTCTGTTATCACCTGGGACGAAATGTCGAAACAGTCCGACCGCAAGCTGCTGCTCGCCACCCTCTACGACCGGGTGTTCTGCATGGCGCCGGTACGTCGCCGACTCAGCCTGCGGCTGGTGAGCTGAGGCTGGCTGCTACGGGTTGAGCAGCAGCTCGACATCGCTGTTGCGACCGGCGGTCACCGTAAACTCCTGCTGGTAGATCTTGTCCTTGTTGCGGGCGATGGCGGTATAGCCGCCTTCGGCCAG
The DNA here is from genome assembly GCF_023701945.1 of Rhizobium sp. CG5. Classification (GTDB taxonomy): domain Bacteria; phylum Pseudomonadota; class Alphaproteobacteria; order Rhizobiales; family Rhizobiaceae; genus Allorhizobium. The sequence continues at coordinate 195,811 of NZ_JABAEF010000008.1, read as the reverse complement.
CACCATGGTGGGAAAGGCGCTGACGCTTTCCGCGACGATATCGCCTGCCGAGGTCAGGACCGACCAGGCCGTGTCGGCGATCGCTTCGCCGCCATGTTCGGACACCAGCTTCAGATTGATCTGCGAGGCGCGATGCTGGATGGTCGCCTCGGTCAGCTTGCCGGCTTCGACCTTGATGTCGGCGCGCACCACGGCATTGACCTCGCCATATTCGGAGACGATGTGATAGGTGCCCGAATTGAGCCGGACGATGGTATTGGCCTTGACGTCGTCCATGACAAGGCCGCGTTCGCCGTCGTCGAGGACTTCCGAGGAATAGATCTTGAATTTCAGGTTGGCCGGCGGAATGCGCGTGTCGGGTCCCGAGACGGCATTCAGCACCATGCCGCCGGCATCCAGCACCATCACCTGCTTGTCGAGCGTGCCGTCCTTGGGGATCGACAGCTTCTTGGTCGCACCGGCCCGGCCGAACGAGACATTGACGAAATAGTCGCCCGGCACCAGCTGGAAATCGGCCGTCCCGCCTTCGGCGCTCGCCAAAAGCGGCAGCTTGCCATCGGCCGAAGGAATGGGGCTGAACACGCGCCACGACAGACCCTGCTGCATGGGCTCGCCATCACTGGTCAGCCGCGCCTCGAAGGTGATGCTCTGGCTCTGTGAGGGGCTTGCGGCCCCGGGGAGGCTCGGAGAAAAGGCATTGAGCTTCGGCATCTTCGCCGTGCTGTCGAGCTGCTTGAATGTCTTGAAGGCTTCCTGGCCATTCGCATGAACGACAGGCGCCAACGCAGCCGTGAGGGCTAGCACCAGGCGCGCAGCGAAGGGTATGACTGTCATTGAATGTGCAACCGGTTGACTTCCTCAGCAATGCTAGCAACTTCAACCGCAATGCGGTGGCAATTTCAAGACAATTGATTCACAGCGAACGCCCAATAGCCTCGAAAGCACAGAAACATGAATGTTAATCGCGAACTCGTCGACTACCTGAAGATCCGCCGCTCCATGCCGGCCTTCCAGATGTGCGAACCCGGCCCATCCAGAGCGGAAATCGAGGACATGCTGCAGCTGGCCGTCCGGGTTCCGGACCATGGAAAACTGGCGCCCTGGCGCTTCATCGTCTATCGCGGCGCGCAAAGGGTCGAGATCGGCGAACAGCTGCTGGCCATGGCGCTGGCCAAGAAGCCGGATCTGAGCGCCGAGATGATCGAGGTCGAGCGCAACCGCTTCACCCGCGCCCCTGTGGTCATTGCCGTGGTCAGCACGGCAGCGCCCCATGGAAAGATCCCCGAATGGGAACAGGTCATGTCGGCCGGTGCCGTTTGCCTCAACCTGCTGATGGCGGCCAATGCCCATGGCTATTTCTCCAATTGGCTGACGGAATGGTTTGCCTATGACAGTGATGCCCATCCTCTGCTCGGCATCACTGCGGGAGAAAAGGTCGCCGGCTTCATCCACATCGGTTCCAGCACATTCCCTGTGGTCGAGCGGCCGCGTCCCGCCATCGAAGACGTCACCACCTGGATCGGCGGCGACGCCTGATGTTCTACGACACGGACGGCAATCATCACGGCCTGGCGCACGATCCCTTCAAGGCGATCGTCGCGCCGCGGCCGATCGGCTGGATCGGTTCGAAGGGCAGGGACGGTTCGATCAACCTCTCCCCCTATTCCTTCTTCAATGCCGTCAGCGACCGGCCGAAGATCGTCATGTTCTCCTCCAGCGGCCGTAAGGATTCGCTGCGCAATGCCGAGGAGACCGGCTGCTTTACCACGAGCTTCGCCGGCTATGATCTGGCCGCCCAGCTCAACGCCTCGTCGGTGGCCGTGCCCTATGGCGTCGACGAGTTTGCCTTGGCGGGTCTGACGGCGGTTCCAGGGCAATTGGTCGATGCGCCCTATGTCGGCGAGGCGCTGGCAGCACTCGAATGCCGTGTCACCGAGATCCATCAGTTGAAAACGCTGACCAGTGACAAGGCCGAGGCCTATGCGGTGTTCGGCCAGGTGGTCGGCATCCATATCCAGGAAAAAGCCATTCGCGACGGCCGGTTCGCGGCAGACCTTAACCGCCCGCTGGCACGGCTCGGCTATATGGATTTCGGCGATGTCAGCGAGACCTTCGAACTGCTCAGGCCGCAGCGTCCAGGCTCGGGCCGTTAGCGGCGACCGTCCCGGTAAGCCGCGTTGATCGCCCCGATCTGATCCGCATTGGTGCAAACGAGGGCGGAAAATCCCTCGTCACGCGCCGCCCGGCAGGCCTCTCTGAGCCTCTCGCCTTCCAGTGGCGGATCGATCCAGTCGAGACAGCCAAGCTGCGCAGAGGCCGCGGCAAGCTGCACCAGCCCGCGCGCCACGGCGATCGCATTCGGCTGTGCCGTGCCGTGGGCCGGCGCCGGCAGGCGAAGGGCCTGCGCCAACCGTCGGCCATCAAAGCCGAGTGCTGCAAGCCGTGCCGAGGTTTCGGAGCGGCATTGCTGCGCGGCCAGTACGCCGGCCGGAGTGTCACCGCAGAGCGCCACAATGGCGGTCGCCCCTTCAGGCCTGCCAAGCCGCACTTCGGCCACCGACAGCATCACGTCGAGCCTTTGGAGTTCGGCAGCAGCCGTCACGCCGCCGAGAATCACCCCGGCCGGCGCAAAGGCCATCAGAGTTTCGACCTCGGCCGCCATCGCGTCGCTATCGGCATGGTTCGGCACCGCGAAGAAGAGCAGGGGCCGGTCCGGCTGCGCCAGCATATCCGAAAAATCGGCCGGCTGCGCGATGGCGCCCCGTGCCGTCAGATCGATCATCAGGCCATCCGCATGGCTCGAAAGGCCGCCGCGGATGCCCATCTCGTCGCCCATTGGCACGGCCAGCAAAGAGCGGATCACGCGCCCGGCAATCACGATGGCGTCCGGCGGCGAGGGGGCATTGTCATGGTTAATCAGCATGGTGAACCAATCATAAACTTTTTGTCGCTAGCGTGAAGTCCTGGCCGCGTGGCCATAGCATTGCCTCTTTGCACCGGTTGGGACTGACAGTGATAGTACAGGCTTTTCTTCGTTGGGCGGAAACGGCAAAGACGGTCGAGCGCGCGAAAGCCGCCAATGCGCTGGGCCGCGCCTATCTCGCGTCGTCCATGGCCGACGATGAGCGCCGTGCCGCCTATGTGGCGATGACCTATCTGCTCGATGATCCGTCGCCGCGCGTCCGCCTGGCGCTGGCCGAAGCATTGGCCGATTCGCCCGCCGCTCCGCGTCCGCTTCTGGTGTCGCTCGCCCAGGATCAGACCGAGATCGCCTGTGCCGTCATCCTGCGCTCGCCGGTCCTGACCGATTCGGATCTGGTCGATCTGGCCGGCCGCGGCGATGTCTGCGCCCGCTCGCTGATCGCCGCCCGCCGCGGCTTGTCGCGCGCCGTGGCTGCCGCCCTTGCCGAGATCGGCGATGTGCCGGAGATTGCCGTGTTGCTCGAAAACGAAAGCGCCGCCATCTCTCGCTTTTCCCTGAAGCGTATTGCCGAACGGCTGGGTGGCGACGACGGTATCCGCGGCGCACTGATCGAGCGCGATGATCTGCCCGCCGATGCGCGCCATCTTCTGGTCCAGCATGCCACGGCCGCTTTGTCTGGCTCCCATCTCGTTCAGGCCGCCATCGGCAGCCGTCGCATCCAGCGTGTCACCCGCGAAGCCGATGCCGCCGCGACGGCACTCATCGTCAGCAACGTTCCATACGCGGACATTCCGGCGCTGGTCGACCATCTGCGCCTGGCCGGCCGCCTGACGCCGGCCTTCCTGATGCGCATCCTGTGTCTCGGCAAGGCGGATTTCTTTGCCTGTGCGGTCACGTCGCTCTCGGGTCTCGACGAGCGCCGCGTCCGCTCGATCCTCGCCACCGGCCGCCAGCATGCCGTTCGCGCCCTGATCGAATCGGCGGGCCTTGATCGCGCCATCAGCACCATCTTCGTCGAAGCCGTCCTGCTGTGGCGCCAGGCGGTTCAGTCCGCCGTCGATGTGGAACTGGAGAGCATTTCGGCGCGGCTGCTGGAGCGAAGCCGTCGAATCGAACAGAGCACGGCCGCGACCGGACTTCTCGACCTGGTCGAGGCTCTCGAAATGGACGAGCAGCGCCGCAAGGCGCGTGATTATGCCAGCGGCCTGGCCCTGGCCGCCGCCTGAGGCGGTAGCCGACCGTCGGGGGACTTACTGCGTCAGTTTCTTGGCGACCCAGGAATAGCTGTCGGCAATGACATGCACCGGCGTTTCAAACACCATGCGGATATCGGATGTGCCGGGCAGCGCCTCGCGGATGCGCGACACGGCTCTGGCCGCAAAGTTCCGCTTGGTCTCTTCCGGGATCGGCGCTTCCGGGATCGGCGCTTCGGGCAAAGCTGTGGCCGGCGCTGCAAGCTCCGGCTCTTTGTCGGCTTGCTTCGGCGCGGCTGCGGCCTGTAACCCGTCTTTGGCGTCCGGAGGCTGGCAGACCGCCACGACCATCGGATAATTGACGTTGGAATACCGCTCCAGCACCTTTTCGGATGCCGCGTCGCAGAGTTCGACGGAGACATAGTGCTGCTCGGGTTTGGCAATGAAGTGACACTGGCTGACACTGTCGTCGCAGCCAAGGATGGTCATCATGATCAGCGCAGTATTCATCGGGGAAGCCTTCGCAACGAGGAACGGTCACATTGTTGTTATCGCCAACAATTGAGCAGCAGCAAGGCGAAAACCAGTCCTATTCGGGAGCTTCCCGCAATAGCCTCCACAATTTCGGAATTGGCCACCCCTTCGAGGCCGGAGATGATCGTCGTGCCCGCGCACTCACCGTGGGCACGACGATCCAAACGTTCGGCTAAGGCCGTTTCAAAACCCGAAAGGCGTAGAACTGGGTCTTCTGACTGGCATTGAAATTGTTGTCGGAGGCAAGGATCAGCAGGTCCGTGCCGTCTGTGCCCTTGGCAAAGGTCAGTGCCTCGATATTGTCGGGGATCAGGCCGACGGCACGCAAATCGAGCAACTCGCTCTTGCGCAACGGCACGACGTGTTTGTCGGTGCTGGCTAGCGACGGAATGGAGGAGACGTCCGTCGCGCCATCGAGATCCGCCATGAACAGTTTGATCGAGCTGCCGAAATCCTCGGCAAAGCCTCGCTCGACGGCCAGCAGGCGGTGATCGTCGAGGGCCAGCATTTCCGGCAGACCGTTGTCGTTCCAGCCGTTTTCCTTGGCCGGAGCCTGGGGAATGGGAGATACGGGATAGACATATTGTGCCGTCGGCTCACCGGATTTCACATCGTTACGGATAATGCGGGCGAGACTGCCGGACAGCAACGTCGCTGCGGGACCGTCCTGATAGAGAGCCGCTTCCAGCGCCACCAGCAGGTCGCCGGAGGGCAGCAGGGCCATGCTCTCAAACGCATTGTTGTTGCGGATGCCGCTGGTCTTGTCGGCGGTCGGCGCAAAGCCCTCCGGCAGCTTGAACTCCCGCAGGAAGGCGCCATCCCGGCTGGCCAGACGGACGAAAGGCGCTATGCCGGCCTTGGCATCGCCTTCGCTGGACCAAAGCAGACCCTCGGCACTGATGCGCAGCGATTCCGGATCCACCGTCTTGGCGGCAAAGGCCTCGCCGTTCTTGTCCTTGAGCACGACTGTTTTGGCCACGGTGACGCCTCTGATGCCGGTGGCATCCGCATCGATGGCCAGCTCATAGAAGCGGGCCGGACCCTTTTCGGAACGATCGTCGCTGATCGCGATATAGCGGCCGGTCGAGGCGTCGAAATCGAGGCCTGAAATGCCGCCGAACTCGATCCCATCGACCATCTCGCCGGTCGGGATGGAAAACTCGCCGAGATAGGCAAGCGCCATGCCCGCCCGGCAGTCACCAAATGGGCAGGGCAGGTCGACGCTTTTGCCTGCCTCCAGCGCACTGGCCGGAGCGACGGCGATGATCAGGGAAAGGGCAGTGGCGGAAAGCGGCAATCTCAACATGGCTCTCTCTCAGAGTGGGAATGACATCGGCAAGGCGATCGGGCGGCGTGACCGCACCAAACCGTCCCCATCGCCATTCCTGCCCCTTTTTCTTGTCGCTGGTATTACCGTTCCTTGTCGAATCGGTGACAACCGAGGTCTCAATGTGTCCGGCGGGTCTTGGCCCATCGGCCGAAATATGAGACGAAGCGACAAGTTTGTTGATAGAGCGCCGGCCGCTCAGTGCTCAAGACAGGGCACAGCCAAAGCGCAGAAAGTCAGATAGCCATGCTCAGGCGGTTTTTTGCCCATTATCGTCCTTACCGAGGGCTTTTCATTCTCGATTTTACCTGTGCCGTGATCTCCGGATTGCTGGAGCTCGGCTTCCCGATGGCCGTCAAGCTTTTCGTCGACGATCTGCTGCCGGGGGGAGAATGGGCGGTGATCATTGCTGCCTCGATCGGGCTTTTGGCAATCTACTGCATCAATACCGGCCTGATGGCGACGGTCACCTATTGGGGTCATATGCTCGGCATCAATATCGAAACCGATTTGCGCCGCATGGCCTTCAGCCATGTGCAGAAACTGTCGTTCCGCTATTTCGACAACGAGAAAACCGGCCATCTGGTCGGTCGGCTGACCAAGGATCTGGAAGAGATCGGCGAGGTCGCCCATCACGGGCCGGAAGACCTGTTCATCGCCATCATGACCTTCATCGGCGCCTTCCTGCTGATGCTGTCGATCAACTGGCAGCTGGCCGTGCTGACCGCCATCGTCGTGCCGCTGACGGCCTGGGTCACCAGCCGCTATGGTAGCCGCATGACCGACAATTTTCGGGCGCTCTACGGTCGCGTCGGCGACTTCAACGCCCGCATCGAGGAAAATGTCGGCGGCATGCGCGTCGTCCAGGCCTTTGCCAACGAGGACCATGAGCGCTCGCTGTTCGAGACCGACAACCAGAATTATCGGCTGACCAAGCTCGCCGCCTATCGCATCATGGCCGCCAGCACCTCGCTCAGCTACATGAGCATGCGGCTGATCCAGATGATCGTCATGATCGCCGGCTGCTATTTCGTCCTGTCCGGCGAACTGACCAATGGCGGCTTCGTCAGCTTCCTGCTGCTGGTCGGCGTCTTCTTCCGGCCGGTCGAAAAGATCAATTCGGTGATCGAGACCTATCCGAAGGGCATTGCCGGCTTCCGCCGCTTTACCGAGCTGATGGACACGGCGCCCGATATCGCCGATGCCGCCGATGCCATTGCCGCGCCGCCGCTCAAAGGCGATATCGCCTATCGCGATGTCAGCTTCGGCTATAGCGACAGCAAGCTCGTCCTGCGTCATATCGATCTGGAGATCCGTGCCGGCGAAACGGTGGCCTTTGTCGGTCCTTCCGGGGCCGGCAAGACGACGCTCTGTTCGCTACTGCCGCGTTTTTACGATGTGCAGGGTGGCGCGATCTCCGTCGACGGCATCGATATTCGCCACATGACGCTTGCCTCGCTGCGCAGCCAGATCGGCATCGTCCAGCAGGACGTCTTCCTGTTCGGCGGCACGGTGCGCGAAAACATCGCCTATGGAAAGCTCGGCGCCAGCGACGCGGATGTGATGCAGGCGGCCCGCCGCGCCAAGCTGGACGGCGTGATCGCTGCCATGCCCGAGGGCCTCGATACGGTGATCGGCGAGCGCGGCGTCAAACTGTCCGGCGGCCAGAAGCAGCGTTTGGCGATCGCCCGCATGTTCCTGAAGAACCCGCCGATCCTGATCCTCGACGAAGCGACCTCGGCGCTCGACACGGAAACCGAGCGGGCCATCCAGCAATCGCTGAGCGAGCTTGCCAAGGGCCGCACGACGCTGATCATCGCCCATCGCCTGGCCACCATCCGCGACGCAGCGCGGATCGTCGTGGTCGACGAGACCGGCATTGCCGAAGTCGGCGCCCATCAGGAACTGATTGCCGCCAAGGGCCCTTACAGCCGGCTCTATGACGCCCAGTTCGGCATCCAGGCGGCGGAATGACGGTGGCGTTCCGGCTTGGCCGGACGCCGACCTAGCTTTACGCGGATGACATTTTCTTGGCCACCGGTGGCTCGTCGGGGATCGGCGGAGGCGCCGGCACGGCCGGTTCCGGCACATCGGCAAGCTCGACTTCCCGCATCCATTCGCGCCAGATCGCCACGATCAGCGCCATCAGGACGGGGCCGATGAACAGGCCGAGGAAGCCCATGGTCTTGACGCCGCCGACCAGCCCGAAAAAGGTCGGCAGGAACGGCAGCTTGATCGGTCCGCCGACCAGCCGCGGCCGCACCGTCTTGTCGACGATGAACAGTTCGACCGTGCCCCAGATGAACAGGCCAAAGCCGGCGATATAGGAGCCCCGCGCCAGCAGATAGCCGCTGACAAGGGTAAACGACAGCGGTGCACCACCCGGCACCAGCGCCATGACACCGGTCAGCACGCCCAGCGTCACCGGCGATGGCACGCCGGCCAGCCAATAGGCAATGCCCAGAATGAAGCCCTCGCCGATGGCGATCAGCGTCATGCCGGTCACCGTCGAGCTGATGGTCGCCGGCACCACCCGCGACATGCGCTCCCAGCGCAGGGGCAGGATGCGTTCGCCCAGAAGGTCGAGCTGCCGGGCAAACGACGCACCGTCGCGATAGACGAAAAACAGCGCAATCAGCATGAACAGCATGGTGAGCAGCAGATGGAAGGCCCCGTCACCGGCGGCGATCACCGCCCGGTAGATATTGCCGATATTGGCGCCGCTGACCAGTTGCACGAGCTCGCCGATGGCGCCAGGCAAGCCGATATGCCGATCCCATTGTTGCCCGAGCCAGACCCCGACCTTGGGCAGCGCCACGATCCAGTCCGGCGGCGGCGATCCGGATCGGTTGGCCTCGATCGCCCAGCCGATCAGCACCCGCAATTCACCGACGGTATAGGTCGCCGCAATGCCGATTGGTACGACCAGGAAGGCGAGGATCAGCAGGATCGCAAGGGTCGCGCCGATGGTTTTATTGCCGCCGACATTGGCCAGCAGCTTGCGATAGAGCGGCCAGCTGGCAAAGGCGATGACCAGCGCCGCCAGAACCGGCACGATGAACCCGTGAAAGAAATAGATCGCGGCAACGGCGATCAGAAACATCAGCCAACGTGCGGCGGAAATCGGCGTGACGAGCGCCGTCCGGCTCGGAGCGACCGGCCCCAGCCAGCGCGGCATGTCCGGGGAACTGCGATCCTCTTTTTTTCGCACGATGAATACTTCCTGTTTGCACAGCCAAGACTATGAACGATTTCGCGGATCCAACGCAAGCGCCGGCCGTTGGAGACCATGAGATAGTATCCCTGGCGCGCCAGCGCAATTCCAATCTGGAAACGGCAGCTGCTATATTTGTTCTGTCATATTCGCCGCAACGGCCGCGGCGCCTGCAGGGTGCCGGGTTAGCTCCTCGATCGGCCGGTTGGCCGCAAGCGTGTTGCTGTCGTCGTTCAGAACCTGCCGCCAAGATCGAGGCCGAAACGCTGCGATCGCAGGCCGTCGCCGTCAAAGGTCGCGCCATAGCGGCCGGTCAGGGCGGCGCCCTTCACGGTCGCCAGCTTCAGCGCGAACACCGTGGACATCGAGTTGGTGCGGCCGCTGGTTCCGTCGATGACATAAGCGCCGCCGCCATCGGCATAGGACACAGCGATGTCATCGTCCTCCTGCAAGGCGTGGGAGAAATCGAGGGTGAGCTCGGGTGTCAGAACCATGTCTTCGAGCCGAATGTCGTGCGAGACGGTCAGGCCGAGCGTCGCCTTCAGGCTGTCGATTTGCTGCTCGCCGTAGGCGATGTTTTCCCAATCTGCGCCGGTTTCGCTCACCGCGTCGAGGATCGAGCGCGATGCACTGATGCGGCCATGGGGCGAGATCAGCCAGCCGTCAGCCTTCCAGTCGTAGCCGAGGCCGAGCGACAGATAGACCTGGTGGCCCTCGCGATCGGCTTCGGCCTGCGCGCCGCCGGAGGTTACTCTGAGCGAACTGAAGTCGAGCAGGCCGGCTCCGGCCAGCGCGTCGATGTAGAAGCCATTGCCCGGCTGGTAGAGGGCATAGGCGGTGGCGCTCAGCGCGTCGTTACGGCTTTCGGTGCCATTCGTGCCGATATCGCTGTAGTCGCGGCCAAAGCCGAGGCTGAGGCCGGCGACGATCTTGTCGGTGACGCGGTAGTCGAGCCCCGCCGAAAATGACCCCATGGCCTGTTCGATACTGTATTGGCCGCTCTCGTCGCCAAAGCTGGCGGAGCCGGCGATCCAGAAGGCGAGGTTGCCGCCGGCGAATGGCGAGCAGCTCGTCGAGGCGCTGACCGGGGCATCGCCGTCGTGGCCGTCGCTCAGCGATAGGCCCAGGCTGTTTTCCAGGCAGCTCTTGCCGCGCAACGCGCGCAGGTGATCGGTAACGGTATCGATCTGCCCTTCCGCCAGCCGTCTGGCGGCCGATGCCTGCGCTGTGACCAGGCCGACGACGTCGGCATCGGTCGTAAGGTCGTCGCGGGCGGCAACGGCAAAGGTGATCGTTCCGGGATCTGACGTGCCGAGTGCGCTGGAAAGGGTATAGGTGGCGACCGCGGTCCCGGTATAGCCGGGCTTGGGCGTGAATTTGAGCGTGTAATTGCCAGCCGCGTAGGCGGCGCCGAAGGCGCCATCGCTTGTACTGGCGGCGGTATCGCCGAGCGTGATGATCGCGGTGCCGGCCGAGGCCGGCGACAGGGCGACCAGATTCGCGCCGGTAAACGGACCGCCGCTGGCGCCATCGGTCAGGCTGACAGTCGTGGCGCCGCCGGTGCTGACGGTGACGGTCTTGGGTGACGGGGTGCTGACACCGGTCTCGATGTCGAGGCTGACCGAAATGGTCGTCGTCGCGCCGAACGTGTCGGTCGCCGTGAGATTGAACTCGGAACTGCCGACAGCGAGCGGGGTGCCGGAGAGCTCGGCGCTGCTGGCCTTGAAGGTCAGGCCGCTGGGCAGCGTGCCGGAGACGCTGAAGCTGTAGGGGGCGGTGCCTCCACTGGCGGAAAAGGCTTGAGAGAAGGTCTGTCCGGTCTTCAAGGAAAACGGGCCCGCCGGGCTGATGGTGAGCGTCGGCGCAGTGACGGTGATCGACACGGTCGCGGCGCTCGACGTGCCCGTGGCATTGGTCGCGGTATAGGTGAAGCTGTCGGTGCCGGAATAGCCTGATGTCGGCGTATAGGTGATCGCGGTGCCGCTGGCGGTCGCTAAGCCATGGGAGGGCGCCGAGGCGATCGCGACGCTGGCCGCGGTCCCGCCGCCCAACGACAGGGTGATGGCATTGTCGGACGAGTTGGCCGCCACGGTGGCGCTGACCGCAGCCGGTGTCGGGGCCTGCACGGCCACGGCGACGCTATAGGCCCGGCTGCCGATGGCGCCATAGGTATCCGTCGTGGTCAGCGTGAAGGAAAAGCTGCCGTCTTCTGTCGGCGTGCCGGACAGGAGGCCGGCAGACGACAGGGTCAGCCCATCGGGCAGGGCGCCGGAGGTGACGGAGTAGCGATAGGGTGCGGTGCCGTTGGCGCTGCTGAGCGATACGCTATAGGCCGTCCCGACCGTTCCGCCCGACAGGGTGGTTGGACGAATGGTGAGCGTCGGCTCGCTGACCGTGATCGACACGGTCGCGGCACTCGACGTGCCCGTGGCATTGGTCGCGCTATAGGTGAAGCTGTCGGTGCCGGAATAGCCTGGTGTCGGCGTATAGGTGATCGCGGTGCCGCTGGCGGTCGCCGTGCCATGGGAGGGTGCCGAAGCGATGGTGACGCTGGAAGCCGTACCGCCGCCCAGCGACAGCGTGATGGCATTGTCGGTGGAGTTGGCGGCCACGGTGGCACTGACCGCCGCTGCTGCCGGGGCCTGCACGGCCATGGCGACACTGTAGGCCTGGCTGCCGATGGCGCCGTACGCGTCTGTCGAGGTCAGCGTGAAGGAAAACGTGCCGTCTTCGGTCGGCGTGCCGGACAGGAGGCCGGCCGACGTCAGGGTCAGGCCATCGGGCAGGGCCCCGGAGGTGACGGCGTAGCGATAGGGCGCGGTGCCATTCGCGCTGCTCAGCGAGCTGCTATAGGCCGTCCCGACCGTTCCGTCCGCCAGGGTGGTCGGACTGAGGGTGAGCGTCGGCTCGCTGACGGTGATCGATACGGTCGCGGCACTCGAGGTGTCCGTGGCATTGGTCGCGGTATAGGTGAAGCTGTCGGTGCCGGAATAGCCGGATGTCGGCGTATAGGTGATCGCAGTGCCGCTCGCCGTCGCCGTGCCATGGGACGGTGCCGAGGCGATGGTGACGCTGCTGGCCGTTCCGCCGGACAGGTCGAGCGTGATCGTGTTGTCGCTGCTGTTTGCCGCCACGGTGGCGCTGACATCGCTGGCGACCGGCGCGGCAACGGCAATGGCGACGGAATAGGCCGGCGCGCCCTGGGCGCCATACCGGTCGGTGACACCGAGGACGAACGAATAGGTTCCCTGCGTTGTCGGGCTGCCCGACAAAACACCTGCGGAAGACAGGATCAGGCCGGGGGGCAAGGTTCCGCTGGAGAGCGAATAGGAATAGGGCGCGGTGCCGTTGCTCGCCGACAGCGTCTGGCTATAGCCGACGCCGGCGGTTCCGTCGGGCAAACTGGACGGCGCGACCGACAGGGGGGGGGCCGTCACGGTGATCGAAACGGTGGCCGTGGAATCGCCGCTCGCGTTGCTTGCCGTATAGGTGAAGCTGTCGGTACCGGAATAGCCTGACGTCGGCGTATAGGTGATCGCGGTGCCGCTGGCCGTCGCCGTGCCATGGGAGGGCGCCGAGGCGACGGCGACGCTGCTGGCCGTTCCGCCGGACAGGTCGAGCGTGATCGAGTTGTCGCCGCTGTTTGCATCGACGGTCGCGCTGACATCATCGGCGACCGGGGCTGCGATGGCGATCGCAGCGGTATAGGCCGGCGCACCCCAGGCGCCATACTGGTCCGTGACACCCAGGACGAACGAATAGGTTCCCTGCGTTGTCGGTGTGCCCGATAAAATGCCCGCCGACGACAGGGTCAGGCCGGGCGGTAAAGTGCCGCTGTAGAGCGAATAGGAATAGGGCGCGGTGCCATTGCTGGCCGACAGCGTCTGGCTATAGGCGACGCCGACGGTTCCGTCGGATAACGTCGTGGGCGTCACGGTCACCACGGGTGCCGTCACGGTGAGGGAAACCGTCGCCGTGGAATCTCCGGTCGCGTTGCTCGCCGTGTAGGTAAAGCTGTCCGTGCCGGAATAGCCGGATGTCGGCGTATAGGTGATCGAGGTGCCGCTGGCGGTTGCCGTGCCATGGGAGGGCGCCGAGGCGACGGTGACGCTGGCGGTCGTGCCGCCGGACAGGCTGAGCGCGATCGTGTTGCTGCTGCTGTTTGCCGCCACGGTGGCGTTGCTATTGCTGGCGACGGGCGCCGCTATGGCAATGGCCAGCGTATAGGCCTGGCTGCCGGTCGCGCCATAGGCGTCGGTTGCCGTGACGGTCAGGGATTCGCTTCCTGCGCTTGTCGGCGTGCCCGAGATCGCGCCCGAGGACGATAGCGACAAGCCGTCGGGCAGGGCGCCGGACGTCACGGCATAGCTGTAAGGCGAGGTGCCGCTGGTTGCCGACAGCGTCTGGCTATAGGTGGTCCCGGCGGTCCCGTCGGGCAAACTGGACGGCGCGATCGACAGGGTGGGGGCCGTCACCGTGAGGGAAACGGTGGCGCTGTCGGAAAGGCCTGACGCGCTGTCGGTCACGGTATAGGTGAAGCTGTCGGTACCGGAATAGCCTGACGTCGGCGTATAGCTCAGCGTCGCGCCGCTGATGCTGGCCGAGCCATGGCTCGGCGTCGAAACCGCGGTCAGCGATTCCGTGCCGGACACCGTCACGCCGATGGCGTTGCTGCTGCTGTTGGCCGCGACGGTTGCGGTGACGTCGTCGATGTGCGGGCCGACAGCGATCGTCATTGATTGCAGCGCGCTGTAGCCATCTCCGTTCGCTGCGTGGAACTGAAAGTATGAGGTTCCGCTTGCCGATGGTATCCCGGAGATTGTCCCGCTTTGAGTGTCTAAGCTGAGGCCTGCCGGCAGCGTGCCGGCGCTGACCCAATATGTGACACTCTGCGATCCAGCATTGAAAGACGCCGTCACCGACTGGCTGTAAGCCTCTCCCTGCTTCGCGTTTGGCAAGGTTGATGAAGAGAACGTTATCTTTGGCTTCACGGTGATATGGATCGTATCCGTGCCGACGGCCACCCACGCGTCGCTATAGGCCGTGTAGGTGAAGACGTCCGTTCCGACAAAGCCGTTTCGAGGCGTGTACGTCACGTCGAAAGTCAGATCGTATACCGGTTCGATCAGACCGACAGTGCTGGTATGATCATATCCGACAGCATTTTGACCGTAACTGTTGACGGGGATCCTGACGGTGTCGCCATAGTAGATGGTGTAGTAGAGATCTGCCGCCGCGGCAGGTGAGGATGAAACGTAGGCGATGGTCCAAAGCGCAAGCATCGCACAAACCGCGAATTTTTGAATTCGATTAAATTTCATCAATGGCATAGCTAGTTTTGCTCGCAGGGGCATGGACCGCTGATCAGACCAGCGGTGGCGCGTCATTCCGAACGACGTCTAGCGTGAGGTGGGGTAATTCTGATCGGCCAATACTGGGTCGAAAGGAAATCCTAGAGGCCAAATGTGGGCTCTTTGCATCCGCACACTTTGATAGCGACGGAGCACGTAGAGAACACCGTTGACTTCTATCGCAGAAGGTCAGGGGGAGGCAATGCTCGGCGCCCCAGGCGGCGGCCAGCCTCGGCAGCCAGTGGAGCGAGTGAGGCTAACCGGGCGAAGGTTGTTAGATATCCAGGTTTTCGGCAAAGGCCGCCCGGTCCTGGATGAAGCGGAAGCGGGCGTCGGGCTTGGTGCCCATCAGCGCATCCACGGCGTCACGCGTGCCTTCGAAATCGATGTCATCGATCGCCACGCGCAACAGCATGCGCTTGGACGGATCCATGGTGGTTTCTTTCAGCTGCGCCGGCATCATTTCGCCAAGGCCTTTGAAGCGGCCGATCTCGACCTTCTTGCCCTTGAACATGGTTTCCATCAGCTCGGCACGGTGGATATCGTCGCGGGCATAGGCTGTTTTGGCGCCCTGGCGGATGACATAGAGCGGCGGCACGGCCAGATAGAGATGGTTGCCGCGGATCAGCTCCGGCATTTCCTGGTAGAAGAAGGTGATCAGCAGCGAGGCGATATGGGCGCCGTCGACATCGGCATCGGTCATGATGATGATGCGCTCGTAGCGCAGGTCCTCGTCGCGATATTTCGAGCGCGTGCCGCAGCCAAGCGCCTGGATCAGGTCGCCGATCTGCTGGTTGGCCGTCAGCTTGTCGCGGCCCGCACTCGCCACGTTGAGGATCTTGCCGCGCAACGGCAGGATGGCCTGGTTCGAGCGGTTGCGCGCCTGCTTGGCCGAGCCGCCGGCCGAATCGCCTTCGACGATGAACAGTTCGGCGCCGTCCGCGGTGTTCTGCGAGCAGTCGGCCAGCTTGCCCGGCAGGCGCAGCTTGCGCACCGCCGACTTGCGGTTGACTTCCTTTTCCTTGCGGCGGCGCAGCCGCTCCTCGGCGCGCTCGATCACCCATTCCAGCAGCTTGGCCGCTTCGTTCGGATTGTCGGCGAGATAATGGTCGAACGGATCGCGCAGCGCATTTTCCACCAGACGCTGCGCCTCGACGGTCGCCAGCTTGTCCTTGGTCTGGCCGACGAATTCCGGCTCGCGGATGAACACCGACAGCATGCCGACCGCCGAAATCATCACGTCGTCGGTGGTGATCTCGCGGGCCCGCTTGTTCTGGGTCAGCTCGGCATAGTTCTTCAGGCCCTTGGTCAGCGCGATGCGCAGGCCCGCCTCATGGGTGCCGCCCTCGGGCGTCGGAATGGTGTTGCAATAGGAATGCAGCTGCGGATCGCCGCCGTACCAGGTGACCGCCCATTCCATGGCGCCATGCCCGCCGGACTTGTCGGTCCGGCCGGCAAAGATCTCGCGGGTAACGGTAAAGTCCTTGCCGAGTGTTGCGGCCAGATAGTCCTTCAGACCGCCTGGAAAATGGAACACGGCCTTTTCCGGAATGTCGCCGCCTTCCGGCACCATGCCCGGATCGCAGGACCAGCGGATCTCGACGCCACCGAACAGATAGGCCTTGGAGCGCGCCATGCGAAAGATCCGGCCCGGATCGAATTTCGCATGGTCGCCAAAGATCTGCGGATCGGGATGGAAGCGCACCCGCGTGCCGCGGCGATTGTGCACTTCGCCGAGTTCCTCCAGCCCGCCGACCGGCACGCCGCGCGAAAAGGTCTGGCGATAGAGTTTGCGATTGCGCGCCACTTCCACTTCGAGCAGATCCGACAGGGCATTGACGACCGAGACGCCGACGCCGTGCAGGCCGCCGGAGGTCTCATAGGCCTTGCCGTCGAACTTGCCGCCGGCATGCAGCTTGGTCATGATCACTTCGAGCGTCGACTTGCCCGGCACCTGCGGATGCAGTTCCACCGGAATGCCGCGGCCATTGTCGGTAACGGTCAGGAAGCCCTGCGTATCGAGATGGACGTCGATGAAATTGGCATGGCCCGCCACCGCTTCGTCCATCGAATTGTCGATGACTTCGGCAAACAGGTGATGCAGCGCCTTTTCGTCCGTGCCGCCGATATACATGCCGGGACGCATGCGCACCGGCTCGAGGCCTTCCAGCACCCGGATGGACGAGGCGCCGTATTCGCTCTCGCTGCTGGTCTGCGCCACATGCGGCACGCGCGGCTTTTCGACCGGAGCGGCCGGCGCTTTCACGGCAGGGGCAGATGCGGCTTCCGGCTTGGGGGCAAGCGGCAGGCCGGCAAAGAGATCGCTGTTATCGTCCATGGCGTCGTTCAATAATCTGTTCCATCTGGCAGCACGAGGGCCGGAATGCCGTGCGCAAATCTTGCCGCATGTCCGTGTCAGTCTTGCGAATCGGCTGGATTTTGCCAGAAAGGCGGCGCGTGCGCGACTTTGCCGGCGGGGCCCGCATGCTTTTTCGAGAGCATTGCGTTTCTCCGGTTCTAAAGGCAAGGCTGACGCCCAAGGGAGACACCGTTGTCATGCAGATGTCCACAGCTCATTTCCGCATTGCGGCAAGTTTTTTGACCTGGCTTTGTCTGGCCGGCGCGGCTGCCGCCGATCCGCTGGTCCTCAAACCCTTCAAAGACGAGCTCTTCTCGCAGCAGACCGTGCTCGAAAGCCGCGATGGCGGCGATTTCGAGGTGCTCGATTACGATGAAATGCGCGATATCAACGGCCGCGACCAGATCCCCGAGCGCCGCGTCAAGCAGGCCTATGTGGCACTGGGTGTGCGTCGCTCTGAGGTCAAAGAGACGCTCGATTTCGGCGCGCGCCAACTGGAGGTCGCCCGCGTCGGCGCGGCCCAGGGCGGTCGCTTCACGGTGATCTTCATTCATGGCCGCGGCGGCGACCGCCGGCTTGGCGTCAACGATTTTACCTTCGGCGGCAATTTCAACCGGCTGAAGAACCTCGCCGTCGACAACCAGGGCACCTATTACGCGCCGAGCGTCACCTCCTTCGACAGCAAGGGCGTGGCCGATATCGCAGCCCTGATCGCCTATAGCGCGGCCCAGTCGCCCGGCCGGCCGGTGGTGCTGGCCTGTGCCTCGATGGGTAGCAGCATCTGCTGGGACATTGCCCGCGATCCCACGGCTTCGTCGGTTCTTTCCGGCATGGCCCTTCTCGGTGGCGCAACCGACCCGGATTTTGCCAAGAGTGCTGCCTTCAAACGCAGATTGCCGGTCTATTTCACCCATGGCAGCGCCGACAGCGTCTATGCCGCGGCAACCCAGATCGCCCTCTACGACAGCCTGCACGGCAAGGGATATCCGGTGCGCTTCACGCTGTTTCAGAGCGGATCGCACGGTACGCCGGTGCGCATGACGGACTGGCGAAAGATCCTTAACTGGATGATAGGGCAGGGCTGAAATATTAGCCTTTGCTGTTTGGTTTTGACGCAGAAAGTGATTTCGCCTCGATTTTCACCATATCTGCCGATTTAACAGCCAAAACGCCGCGATAACCTTTCCTTTGTCCTCGTCTTTTGCTAGTCCCCCTATAAATCAAATGGATAGGGGGCTGATATGACGCCGGATATACGTCCACTTGTGGCCGGCAATTGGAAGATGAACGGCACCCGAGCCTCGCTTGATCAGATCAAGGCGATCGCGGAGGGCGTCAAGTCGCCGCTGGCTGAAAAGGTCGATGCGCTGATCTGCCCGCCTGCAACCCTTCTCTACGTGGCGACGGCTCTGTGCGATGACAGCCCGCTGCTGATCGGTGCTCAGGATTGCCACCAGAACGTCTCTGGCGCCCATACCGGCGAGATTTCCGCCGACATGATTGCCGATTGTTTCGGCACCCATGTCATCGTCGGCCATTCCGAGCGTCGCACCGATCACGCCGAGACCGATCATCTGGTCCGCGCCAAGGCCGAAGCCGCCTATGCGGCCGAGCTGACGGCGATCATCTGCATCGGCGAGACCGCAGACGAGCGCAAGGCCGGCCAGACCCTCGACATCCTGAAGCGCCAACTGGCCGGCTCCGTGCCGGACAGTGCCACGGCCCAAAGCACCGTCATCGCCTATGAGCCGGTCTGGGCGATCGGCACGGGCGTCACACCGACCACCAGGGACGTGACGGAAGCCCATGCCTTCATGCGCTCCGAGCTCGTCAAGCGCTTTGGCGACGAGGGTGCCAAGATGCGCATCCTCTACGGCGGCTCGGTCAAGCCGTCCAATGCCAAGGAACTCATGGCCGTCGCCAATGTCGATGGCGCACTGATCGGTGGTGCCAGCTTGAAAGCCGCTGATTTCCTCGCCATATACGGCGTCTACAAGGATCTGGTGTCCTGAATTGACGGCGAGGGGCTTTCCATGCCCCGTCACCTCATGTAAAGAGCCGCCGAAGCCATAGAAGATTTTGCCCTGATGAGGGCAGGACGGATTATACATGCAGACCGTATTGATTGTCATTCACCTCATGATCGTGCTGGCGCTTGTCGGCGTGGTGCTGATCCAGCGCTCTGAGGGCGGTGGTTTGGGCATCGGCGGCGGCTCCGGCTTCATGTCGGCCCGCGGTACCGCCAACGCGCTGACGCGCACCACGGCCATCCTGGCGGGCCTGTTCTTCGTGACCTCGCTTGGGCTCGGCATTCTGGCTCGCTACGAATCGAAGCCGACCGACATTCTCGATCGGATCCCGGCCGGCACATCGCAGGGCCAGGGCAGCAATGTTCTCGATCAGCTTCCGGGCGCAGCCCCGGCCGCACCTGCGACCAATGGCGCTGCTCCGGCACCCACGACGCCGGCCGCTCCGAAGGCGGATCCGAACGCCGTTCCGACTGGAAACTGATCGTTTCGTCCATATAGCTCCGGCGGGCTCATCGAGTCCGCCGGTTTTCTTTTGTCCATATTCCGGCCGGCTGATAAAAAATGGGGGTAATTCCTCTTTTGGGCTGGTGGAATCAATTTCAAATCGGTATCCGGTGAAGCCCATGGCGCGATATGTATTCATCACTGGCGGCGTGGTTTCCTCACTTGGTAAGGGAATAGCGGCCGCAGCACTCGGAGCTTTGTTGCAGGCCCGCGGTTACCGCGTTCGCCTTCGCAAGCTGGACCCCTATCTCAACGTCGATCCCGGCACCATGAGCCCCACCCAGCACGGTGAGGTTTTCGTGACTGATGACGGCGCCGAGACGGACCTCGACCTCGGTCATTACGAACGCTTCACGGGGCGTTCGGCCACCAAAACCGACAACATCACCACGGGTCGGATCTACAAGAACATCATCGACAAGGAGCGGCGCGGCGACTATCTCGGCGCCACCGTCCAGGTCATTCCGCATGTCACCAACGAGATCAAGGATTTCGTCACCGAGGGCAATGACGATTACGACTTCGTCATCTGCGAGATCGGCGGCACGGTCGGCGACATCGAGGCCATGCCGTTCATGGAAGCGATCCGCCAGCTCGGCAACGACCTGCCGCGCGGCACCGCGATCTACGTGCACCTGACGCTGATGCCCTATATTCCGGCGGCCGGCGAATTGAAGACCAAGCCGACCCAGCATTCCGTCAAGGAATTGCAGGCGCTGGGCATCCATCCCGATATCCTGCTGGTGCGCGCCGATCGGGAGATCCCGGAAGCCGAACGTCGCAAACTGTCGCTGTTCTGCAATGTCCGTCCGTCCGCCGTCATCCAGGCGCTGGATGCGGCCAATATCTATGACGTTCCGATCGCCTATCACCGCGAAGGGCTGGATTCGGAAGTGCTGGCCGCCTTCGGTATCGAACCGGCCCCCAAGCCGCGTCTGAAGGCCTGGGAAGACGTCTGCAACCGCATCCGCACCCCGGAGGGTGAGGTGACGATTGCCATCGTCGGCAAATATACCGGCCTGAAGGACGCCTACAAGTCGCTGATCGAAGCCCTGCATCACGGCGGCATCGCCAACCGGGTCAAGGTCAAGCTGGAATGGATCGAGTCGGAGGTCTTCGAAAAGGAAGATCCCGCGCCCTGGCTGGAAAAGGTGCATGGCATCCTGGTGCCCGGCGGTTTCGGCGAGCGCGGCTCCGAAGGCAAGATCCTGGCGGCGCAGTTTGCCCGCGAACGCAAGGTTCCCTATTTCGGCATCTGCTTCGGCATGCAGATGGCAGTCGTCGAAGCGGCCCGCCATCTGGCCGGCATCGACCATGCCTCCTCGACCGAGTTCGGCAAGACAGACGAGCCGGTGGTCGGCCTGATGACCGAATGGATGAACGGCAATCAGCTGGAGAAACGGGCCTCGTCCGGCGATCTCGGCGGCACGATGCGCCTCGGCGCCTACAAGGCCTCCCTCAAGAAGGGCACCAAGATCGCCGAAGTCTATGGTTCGACGGATATTTCCGAGCGCCATCGTCATCGCTATGAGGTCAATGTCGACTACAAGGAGCGGCTGGAAGACTGTGGCCTGGTGTTTTCCGGCATGTCGCCCGACGGCCTGCTGCCCGAGACGGTCGAATACCCGGATCATCCGTGGTTCATCGGCGTTCAGTACCACCCGGAACTCAAAAGCCGCCCGCTCGATCCGCATCCGCTGTTCGCCAGCTTTATCGGCGCTGCCATGGAGCAGAGCCGTCTGGTCTAAGACAAGAGCAATCCAGTTCTAAAAAGCAAAAGGCCCGCAGCGATCCGGGCCTTTTGTTTGTGCGGGATAAAGACAAAGCGAGCGCAAACAAAAAAGGCGACGGCCTGGAGACCAAGCCGTCGCCTGTCGATTGTCAGCGCAGACGCCGTTAGGCGGCAGCAGCGGCCTTGCCGAGCGGAACTTCGGCAATGGTCTTCAGGACCTGCGAAGCGATCTGGTAGGGGTCGCCCTGGCTGTTCGGGCGGCGATCTTCGAGATAGCCGCGATAGCCGTTGTTGACGAAGGAGTGCGGCACGCGGATCGAGGCGCCACGGTCGGCCACGCCATAGGAGAAGCTGTGGATCGAAGCGGTCTCGTGCTTGCCGGTCAGGCGCATGTGGTTGTCCGGACCGTAAACGGCGATGTGCTCTTCGCGGTTCTTTTCAAAGGCTGCCATCAGCGCTTCGAAATATTCCTTGCCGCCCACTTCGCGCATGTACTGGGTCGAAAAGTTGCAATGCATGCCCGAACCGTTCCAGTCGGTGTCGCCGAGCGGCTTGCAGTGATACTCGATGTCGATGCCGTATTTTTCGGTCAGGCGCTGCAGCAGATAGCGGGCCATCCAGATTTCGTCGGCGGCCTTCTTGGAGCCCTTGCCGAACACCTGGAATTCCCACTGGCCCTTGGCCACTTCGGCATTGATGCCTTCGTGGTTGATGCCGGCGGCCAGGCACAGGTCGAGATGTTCTTCGACGATTTCGCGGGCAACGCTGCCAACATTCTTGTAGCCGACGCCGGTGTAATACGGGCCCTGCGGAGCGGGGAAGCCGTGTTCCGGGAAGCCGAGCGGACGGCCGTCTTCGTAGAAGAAGTATTCCTGCTCGAAGCCGAACCAGGTGCCTTCGTCGTCGAGAATGGTTGCACGGCTGTTGGTCGCATGCGGGGTGACGCCATCGGGCATCATGACTTCGCACATGACAAGAACGCCATTGGTCCGAGCCGGATCCGGGTAAACGGCGACGGGCTTCAGCACGCAGTCGGAGCTGCGGCCTTCGGCCTGCATCGTGGAGGAGCCGTCAAAGCCCCAGAGCGGCAGCTGTTCGAGCGTCGGGAAAGTCTCGAATTCCTTGACCTGCGTCTTGCCGCGGAGATTAGGTACCGGAGTGTACCCGTCGAGCCAAATATACTCGAGCTTGTATTTTGTCATTGCGAACCTCTCATGGGTTAGTGATGCGAAGTGAGGGAGGTCGTTCGGCCAGCACCGCGGTCAAATCCCACCCGTCAACATCCGCGAAGTGCCTTGCATTTGACGTGCCAAACGGACCGGTTGTGTCGAAAAAATTTATGAAGATTTAGAAAAATGCGAATCGGGGACAAATGATCGTCGGTTCGGCCGCCAGTTGGTGTGTATCTGCGGCGGCACTAATAATGGTAAAACCTCCGTAGAACGGCGAGTTTTGGCCGGCTGCGGACGGTTTTCTGATGAAATTCGTCCAAAAAGGCTCGTCATTTTTTAAGCGACCCGCAAATCTGCCCAAAATGATGTCGGAACCGAAAAATCCGCTTCGTTCCTCGTTCGGCAAAACGGCACATTGCAACGATGCATAAAAAAGAGGCAATGTGTGATTTATTTTTAGGCAGATGATGCAATCGCTATACAGGTCTGCTATATTAGGAGTTGAAAAAGATATTCAGGGTAGCATTGCTTTTAGAAGGAGACGCCCCAATGACCATGAGTTTCCATCGCGAAACCGCAAAGATTTATCAGTTCCCGAACATCGCCCGCAAAGCGTTCCGGGATCTCCAGGCGATCGAACGCATGGCCGGCGACGCCGGACCGATGACGCGTTGCGATGCCGCATCCGGCGGAAGCTGGTATCACGAAGAGGCCGTTCGGGAAGCCGACAAGACGACCAAGTCCTGACGCCATCCGCCGCGTCTGCCAACCACAGGGGCGGCCGAGGGATCAGTGTGGGCTTCAGTTGTTGGGCTTAGCCGTCGAACGGCCTCAGCAGCAGGACCGGAACGGCAGCGCCGATCTCGACGCTTTCGCCATGCGGCGGCCGCACGATCAGGCAGTCGGACTGCGCAAAGATCTTCATCATCGATGAATCCTGCTTGCCGTAGCTGGTGACGACCAGTGCGCCGGCCTCGTCGCGCCCAAGCCGGGCGCGCAAAAAATCCTGGCGCTTGTCATTGGCGGCAAGCACCGTCGTGGTGATGGCCACGGCGTCGCGCGGCAACGGGGTCAGACGCGTCATCCGGGCCAGCAGCGGTTCCAGAAACAAGAGCGCGCAGACCATGCTGGACACCGGATTCCCCGGCAGGCCCAGCACCCGCATGTCGCCGAGCGAACCGACCATCAGCGGCTTGCCCGGACGCATGGCGATCTTCCAGAAATCGAGCTGCATGCCGCAGGCAATCAGCGTCGACTGCACGAGATCATGATCCCCGACAGAGGCGCCGCCGAGCGTCACCAGGATATCGGCCTTGGCCCGCGTGGCCCGCTCGATTGCCTCGGCAATCGCCTCCGGCTTGTCCGCCACAATACCGAGATCGAGCACGTCGGCGCCATTCTGGCGGGCGAGTGCGGCGATCCCGAATGTATTGGAGCCGACGATCTGGCTCGGACCGGGCGCCGTGCCCGGCCGCACCAGTTCGTCGCCCGTGGCGATCAGGGCGACCAGCGGCTTGCGGTAGACGGCGATCTCCCCATGGTTCATCGCGGCGACCAGCGTCAGGCGCGCGAAATCGAGCGGCGTGCCATCGGCAAGCACGGTCTCGCCCAGCAAAAAATCCTGGCCGCGTGGCCGCACATGCCGGCCGAGGGCGATGGGGAATGTCGTTTTGATGCGGCGACCGTCATCCAGCCGCTCGGCATCCTCCTGGATCAGCACCGTATCGGCGCCATCCGGCATCGGCGCGCCGGTAAAGATCCGCACGGCCTCGCCGGCGCCGACCGAGCCGGAAAAGCCGTGTCCGGCCGCCGATTCCCCGATCACCGACAGAACGGCGCCGGGCAGCGGCGCATCGGCGCCCCGCAGGGCATAGCCGTCCATCGCCGAGGCATCGAAGGGCGGCTGGGTCAGATTGGCGGCAATGGCGCCGCACAGCACCCGCCCATCGGCGTCGTGCAGGCCGACGGTCTCGCTGTCGGCAATCGGGGAGACGCCGCCCAGCAGGCGGCTCTGCGCCTCGGTAACCGTCAGCAGGCTCACGAAGCGGCCTCCGGGTGGCGATAGGGACCTGATTTACCGCCGGTCTTTTCCATCAGCCGGATGCCGCCGATCTCCATGGATTTGTCGACAGCCTTGGCCATGTCGTAAATCGTCAGGCAGGCGATCGACACCGCCGTCAGCGCTTCCATCTCGACGCCGGTCTTGCCGGTCAATTTCACGGTCGCGGTCACGCGCAGGCCGGGCAGGGCGGTGTCTTCCTCGATGTCGACGGTGATCTTGCTGAGCATCAGCGGATGGCAGAGCGGAATGAGGCTCGACGTCTGCTTGGCGCCCATGATGCCGGCAATGCGTGCCGTGCCGATCACATCGCCCTTCTTGGCATTGCCCTCGCGGACCAGCGCCAAAGTCGAGACTGCCATGCGGATATGGCCCTCGGCGACCGCGACGCGAACCGTCTCGGCCTTGTCGGCGACATCGACCATATGGGCTTCGCCGGAGGCGCCGATATGGGTGAGGCCTGTCATTCGGCCGCCAGGGTGCCAGCGGTGCCGGTGAGCAGTTCGATGGTCGCCTGGCTGACATCGTCGCGACGCATCAGGCTTTCGCCGACAAGGAAGGTGGTGATGCCGCTTGCCTTCAGGCGCAGGCAATCCGCATGGCTGAAGATACCGCTTTCGCCGACCAGCAGGCGGTCGCTCGGCACCAGCGGCGCAATTCGCTCGCTGACGGACAGGCTGACCTCGAAGGTCCGCAGATCGCGATTGTTGACGCCGATCATCGGCGAGGTAAGTTTCAGGGCGCGTTCGGTCTCGTGCTCGTCATGCACCTCGACCAGCACATCCATGCCAAGCGCCAGTGCCTCCTGCTCCAGCCGTGCCGCGTCACTGTCGGACAGCGAGGCCATGATCAACAGGATGCAATCGGCGCCCCAGGCGCGCGCTTCGTGGACCTGATAAGTGTCGAACATGAAATCCTTGCGCAGCGCTGGCAGGCTGCAGGCGGCCCGCCCCGTGCGAAGAAACTCCGGCGAACCCTGGAAGCTCGGGCCGTCGGTCAGGATGGACAGACAGCTGGCACCGCCTGCCTCGTAGGCGCGCGCCAGCGCCGGCGGATCGAAATCGGGGCGGATCAGGCCTTTCGAGGGGCTGGCTTTCTTGATTTCGGCGATCAGTCCGAACTGGCCGGCCGCCTGCCGCGCCTTGAGCGCCGCATAGAAGCCGCGCGGCGCATCCTGATCGGCCGCCATCGCCTTCAACTCGGCGAGCGGACGCGCCAGCTTGGCAGCGGCGATCTCGTCGCGCTTGTAGTCTTCGATCCGCTTCAGGATATCGGTCATATCACGATCCTAGCCTCAATTGTTGGCGTTGGAAACCGCCACGAGTTTTTCGAGCGCCGTCGCCGTCGCGCCGCTGTCGAGCGATTGCGTGGCGATCGCCATGCCGTCGCGCACGTTCGATGCCTTTCCGGCAATCACCAGCGCTGCAGCAGCATTGCAAAGCGCAATGTCGCGATAGGCGTTTTTAGCGCCGTTCAGCACCGCAGTCAGCGCTGCCGCATTCTCCACGCCATCGCCGCCCTTCAGCGCTGCCAGCTCCACGGTGTCGACGCCGAAGTCCGACGGCTGCAGTTCGAAGCTGCGGATCTCTCCGTTCTCCAGGGCCGCCACCTTTGTCATGCCCGTGGTGGTGATCTCGTCGAGACCATTGCCATGCACCACCCAGGCGCTCGTCGAGCCGAGGTCGCGCAGCACTTCGGCAAGCGGCATCACCCAGTCGGGCGAGAAGACGCCGAGCAATTGCTGGCGCACGCCGGCCGGGTTGGAGAGCGGACCTAGCAGATTGAAGATGGTGCGTGTGCCGAGCTCGACGCGGGCCGGTCCGACATGGCGCATGGCCGAATGGTGCAATTGCGCGAACATGAAGCCGATACCGGCTTCGGAAATGCAGCGCGCAATGCCGGCCGGATCGATATCGAGCTTGACGCCCAGCGCCGACAAGCTGTCGGCCGCTCCGGATTTCGAACTGAGTGCCCGGTTGCCGTGCTTGGCGACCGGCAGGCCGGTGCCCGCCACGATCAGGGCGGCCAGCGTCGAGATATTGTAGGTTCCCGTTCCGTCGCCGCCGGTGCCGACGATGTCGATGGCGTCGGATGGCGCATCGACGGGCAGCATCTTGGCGCGCATGACGCTGACGGCACCGGCAATCTCGCCGACCGTCTCGCCGCGCACCCGAAGCGCCATCAGGAACCCGCCGATCTGCGCCGGCGTCGCTTCGCCGGACATCAGGATTTCAAACGCCTCGCTGGCCTCGGCCCGCGACAGCGCGTCTCGATTGGCCACCTTGGCGATAAACGGCTTGAGCCCAGACATGAAGCTGTGTCCCCCAAATACGCGTGTCGATCAGCGAACCATGGCCTGCTCGGCCAGCGCCTGATTGACGCTGACACCATAGTTCGCCTGCAACTCGTTGACCATCTGGTCGAGAATGTCGTCGCCGGCAGCCTTGGCCGTGGCAATCACCTGCTGGTCCTGATTGTCGAGCGCATTGACCGTCGGCTGGTTGTTGATCTCGGTCACCTTCAGCAGGATCTGCGTGTCCGGGTCGTTGCCGGGCGCCGAGCCAAGCGTTCCTACCGGGCCGGTAAAGGCCGCAGCCACAGCGGCGGCACCGAGCACCGGATCATCGCTGCTGCGGCGCAGGCCCGTCTTGTTTTCCACCGAGATCGCCAGTTCGGCGGCGATATCTGCCAGCGGCGCGCCCTGTTCTGCCCGTTCCTTGAGGCTTTCAACCTTGGCGCCAAGCTCGATCTTCTGCTGCTCGGCGGTCCAGTCGGCGACCGCCTTTTCCCGCACTTCAGCCAATGGGCGGTCCCGTTCGGCAACGATGTCGCGCACCTCGAACCAGACATAGCCGTCATTGCCGATCGACAGCGGCAGGGCTTCGACGCCGATGTCGGTCTGGAAGACTTCGCCAATCAGCGCCTGTTTTTCCGGAATGCCGGCAATGTCCTTTTCGGACTTGTCGCGGCCCTGGCGGTCGATGGCGTCGATGATCACCGGCTTCAGGTTCAGTTCCTTGGCGGCGTCCTCCAGCGACGAGCCGGAGGCGCGCAGGTCCTCGAACCGGTCATGGGCCGTGGTGATGTCCTCGATCGCCGCAGCGGTGGCCAGGCTCTCGCGGATCTGCTCCTTCACTTCGTCGAAGCTCTGGGTCCGGCCCGGCTTGATATTCGACACGCGCAACACGACCGGCCCGAACGAACCGTCGATGACGGGCGAGGTTGCCCCTTCCTTCTCGATGGCGAAGGCGGCCTCGGCAAGCGCCGGGTCGGGAACCCTGTCCTTGGTAAAATCGCCGATCAGCACGTCGGTGGCCGTCTTGCCCTGGTCGGTCACCAGCTGATCGAAGGACGCACCTTCTTTCATCGCGACCACGGCAGCCTCTGCCATTTCGCGGGTCTCGAAGGTCAGCTGTTCGATCGTCCGCGTGCCGGCGATTTCATAGCGTGCCTTGCGCGCCTCATAGTCCTGCCGTGCCATCTCGTCGGAAACGCTGGCCGGATCGGCAAGGTCGGCAGGCTGCAGCTTGACATAGGAGAAGGCGCGATACTCGGGCGCCCGGTAGCGGGCCTTCACCGTTTCGAACCAGGCGGCCAGCGTGGCGTCGTCCGGTGCCTTGATCGGGTCGACATTGGCACTGGAGAGCAGCAGGTAATCGATGGTGCGGCTTTCGTCGCGGTATTGCCGCAAGGCATCGACCAGCACCTGGGGCGGCGTAAAGCCGTCCGAGGTGGCTTCGACGATCTGGCTGCGCACCGCAACCTTGGAGCGCTCCAGGATATAGTCTTCCTCGCGCAGTCCGGAATTGCGCAGCCGCGACGCAAACAGCTGACGGTCGAACTGGCCGGTGCTTTCGTTGCGGAAGGCGGGGTCCTCGGCAATCAGGCCGGCCAGCCGGTCCTCGGAGAGGCCAAGGCGCATCTCGTCGGAAAGCTGATCCAGCGCCGCACCGGCAGCAAGCTGGGCATAGACCTGGGTGTCGATGCCGAGCGCCCGGGCCTGCTCGGTGGTCAGCTGTGTGCCGAACCGGCGGCTGAGATCAGACATCTGACGCTGATAGGCCAGCCGGAACTCGTTTGTGGAGATCGTCTGGTCGCCGACGGTGATCACGGCGTCGGAATTGTCGCCGATGAGCGAGCTCGAAACACCCCAGATCCCGAAGGACGCGACAAGCAGCAGCAGCAGCCCCTTGGCAAACCAGGTACGTGAAGCTTTTCTCAGTAATTCGAGCATCGGAACGCAAACCTCAATCAATGATCCTCGCAAGCCTGCGAAGCAGTTGACGTTCCTTAAATCAAACCGTCACGGAAATGAAGGCATGTTTGGCGAAAAGCCGTCTCGACAGCTGCAGCCAGCCGGCGCCGCCGGCCGGCTTGTCACTCCTTCGGCCTAGCAAAGGCAGGTATCGGCACCCGGCGGTTGACAAATATCAATGCCGCGCCGCTGGGTTGCTCCCTATAGTGCGCCGCACACTGCCTGTGACCAGCTCAAGGACGATTGCGTGAAAAATCTCGATGGCAAGACCGTTTCGACGCAATCGGGCGGTTTGACGTCCGATCAGGCACAAGCGGCGCTGCAGCATTTCGGGCCGAACCGTCTTCCGGTCGTCCCGCCACCACGGTTCCTGAAAGTGCTGGCGCTGCAGTTTCTCAGTCCGCTGATCTATATCCTGATGGCGTCTGCGGCCCTGTCCATGGTGCTGAGCGAGGTCACCGACGCCCTGTTCATCGCCGTTGTGCTGATCGTCAACGGCATTGTCGGGGCCATCCAGGAATATTCCGCCGGAAAATCCGCCGATGCACTGCGTGCCCTGGAACAGGCCCATGCCACGGTGGTGCGCGACGGGCAGCGCCAGATGATCGATGCAGCCGAGCTGGTACCGGGCGATCTGGTGATGCTCGAATCCGGCGAGCGCGTGCCGGCCGATATCACGCTTCAGCATGTCGAGGGCCTGCAAAGCGACGAGGCGGCCCATACCGGCGAGTCCCGGCCGGTGATCAAGAGCGATGGCGATCCGGTCTTTGCCGGAACCATCGTCACCAGGGGCAGGGCGCGCGGCATCGTCGCCGCCACCGGCAGCCAGACCGAACTCGGGCGCATTGCCGGTGCGATCCAGGAACGGTCGACCGCAAAGCCGCCGCTGATGATCCGCATGCAGGGTTTTACCCGCCTGATCGCCATTGCGGTCGGCGTCGCCATCGTCTTTCTGGTGGCGGTCGGCCTCCTGCGGCAGATGCCGCTTGGCGATCTCCTGACCATGTCGATCGGCCTTGCCGTCAGCGCCATCCCCGAAGGCCTGCCGATTGCCATCACCGTGGCGCTGGCGATCAGCATGCGGCGCATGGCGCGCGCCAATGTGATTGTTCGCAACCTGCCGGCGGTCGAGGCGCTGGGCTCCTGCACGATGATCGCCACCGACAAGACGGGCACGTTGACCCTCAACGAACTGACGGTGACCGATATCCGGCTGCCCGACGGCACCCATTGGCTGCTCGATACCGGGACGGATCCGGTCGCCGGCGGCATTCGCAGCCATGACGGCGTCCATGAGGGTCCAAGTGCCGCCGTCACCCGGCTGCTGACGGCCGCCAGCCTGCCGAACGAGGCCCAGCTGATGGGCGGCAACGATACGTTCGAGCCGATGGGCGATACGGTGGATATTGCCCTGCTGGCCGCCGCCCACAAAGGCGGCGTGATGCGGAAGCAGCTGCTCGAGGATTTTCCCCTGCACAGCCGCATCCCCTATGAGCCGGAACAGAAATACGCCGCCTCCTTTCATCATGCGCAGGATGCGCTGCGGGTCTTCGTCAAGGGCGCGCCGGATATGTTGATGGCGATGTGCGAGACCATGCAGGGCGGCAGCGGCGTCTTGGCGCTCGACCGTCACCTCCTGCGCACCCAGATCGATGCCATGGCCGGGCAGGGGCTGCGCGTTCTGGCCTTTGCCGAAGGCAAGATCGCTCCCCCTGGCGACGTGGCCTATGATGGCCGCATGCTGATCGACCTGAAGTTCCTGGGGCTTGCCGGCATGCAGGATCCGATCCGTCCCGAAGTGCCCGCGGCGCTGGCGGCCTGCCGCAGCGCCGGCATCGATGTGGCCGTCATCACCGGCGACGACCCGAAGACGGCTGCCGTGATCGCCCGCCAGGCCGGCCTCCTGTTTTCCGATGCGGATGTCGCCAGTGGCGAGCGCGTTGCCGAAGCCAGTGAAGCCGGAGACCAGGAACTCGATGCGTTGACGCGCCATGTCCGGGTCTTTGCGCGGGTCAAGCCGGAGCAGAAGCTGTCGATCGTCCGGTCGCTGGCCCGCAACGGCCATTACGTGGCCGTGACCGGCGACGGCGTCAACGATGCGCCGGCCCTCAAGCACGCCCATGTTGGCGTGGCGATGGGGTTGAAGGGCACGGATGTCGCCAGGGAAAGTGCCGATATCATCCTGACCGACGACAATTTTGCCTCGATCGTCGCTGGCATCCGCGAGGGGCGGGTGGCCTATAACAATATCCGCAAGGTCATTTTCATGCTGGTCTCGACAGGCGCGGCCGAAGTGCTGCTGTTCGTGCTGGCGATGATCGCCGGCACGCCGATGCCGATGACTGCCGTGCAGCTTTTATGGCTGAACCTCGTGACCAACGGCGTGCAGGACGTGGCGCTGGTGACGGAACCTGCCGAAGGCGACGAATTGCAGCAGCCGGTGCGCGGCCCCGGCGAGCCGATTTTCGACCGGCTGATGCTGCGGCGAATCGTGACCGCCACCCTGACGATGAGTGTTGGCGGCTTTACGCTGTTTTACTGGCTGCTGTCGCAGGGTGTCTCGCTGCCCGTGGTCAGCAACCTGTTGCTGCTGCTCTTCGTGCTGTTTGAAAACTTCCAGTGCCTCAACAGCCGATCGGAGCGGCGCTCGGTCTTCCGCCAGAAACTGACGTCCAATCCCTACCTGCTGCTCAGCATTATCGGCGCCCAGTCGCTCCATATCGGCGCCATGTATGTGCCGGGGCTGAGCGACCTGCTCGGCATTGCGCCAATCAGTCTGCGCGAATGGGTGTTGCTGCTGCTGGCCGCCTCTTCGGTGCTGCTGGTCAGCGAACTGGACAAATGGATCGACCGCCGGCACCGCGAGACGTCGAAAGCCGCGGCCTGAACAAAGAAAAACCCGGCAAAGCCATCTGGCTTGCCGGGTTTCGTTGATGGATCGCGGTCGGCGCGATGTGCCGGTCTTTAACGCTTGGAGACCGGCGTGTAGTCGCGCTGCGGAGCCCCGGTATAGAGCTGGCGCGGACGGCCGATGCGCTGCTGCGGATCCTCGATCATCTCGTTCCACTGGGCGATCCAGCCGACGGTGCGGGCAAGCGCGAACAGCACGGTGAACATGGTGGTCGGGAAGCCCAGCGCACGCAGCGTGATGCCGGAATAGAAGTCGACGTTCGGATAGAGCTTCTTCTCGATGAAGTAGCTGTCGCTGAGCGCGATCTTTTCCAGTTCAAGCGCGACCTGCATCAGCGGGTCGTCACCGTGGCCGGTCGCTTCCAGCACTTCGTACATGGTCTTCTGCATGATCTTGGCGCGCGGGTCGTAGTTTTTGTAGACCCGGTGGCCGAAGCCCATCAGACGGAACGGATCGTTCTTGTCCTTGGCGCGGGCGATATATTCCGGAATGCGGTCGACCGTGCCGATTTCCATCAGCATGTTGAGCGCCGCTTCGTTGGCGCCGCCATGCGCCGGGCCCCAGAGGCAGGCAATGCCGGCCGCGATGCAGGCGAACGGATTGGCACCCGACGAGCCGGCCAGGCGCACCGTCGAGGTCGACGCGTTCTGCTCGTGATCGGCATGCAGGATGAAGATGCGGTCCATGGCGCGGGCCAGGACCGGATTGACCACATATTCCTCGCAAGGCACGGCAAAGCACATGCGCAGGAAGTTCGAGGCATAATCGAGATCGTTCTTCGGATACACGAAGGGCTGGCCGATATGGTACTTGTAGGCCATGGCGGCGATCGTCGGCATCTTGGCGATCATGCGCAGCGATGCGACCATGCGCTGATGCGGATCGGTGATGTCGGTGCTGTCATGATAGAAGGCCGACAGCGCGCCGACGGTACCGACCATGACGGCCATCGGATGGGCGTCGCGGCGGAAGCCGGTGAAGAATTTGCTCATCTGTTCATGCACCATGGTGTGATGCGTGACGCGATGGTCGAAGTCCTTCTTCTGGGCAGCGGTCGGCAGTTCGCCGTAGAGCAGCAGGTAGCAGACTTCCAGGAAGTCGCCCTTTTCGGCCAGCTGTTCGATCGGGTAGCCGCGGTGCAGCAGCACGCCTTCGTCGCCGTCGATATAGGTGATCTTGGACTCGCAGGAGGCCGTCGAGGTGAAACCGGGGTCGTAGGTGAAGGTGCCGGTGTGCTTGTAAAGCGCGCCGATGTCGATGACGTCAGGGCCGATGGTCCCGCTCTTCACGGTCAACTCGACCGATTTGTCTCCAAGTTTGAGTGCAGCGCTTTTGTCCGTCATGCGAATCCTCCGGAAGTGGCGGGAAGGCGCCCGGGGGCGCCACAGGTTTTAAGCGTTCGAATTAGCTATATGATACAGAGGTTAATGCCAAGCTATCCGAAGGGCAAATTGTGCATCGCGATATAATCGTTATGGATCACAATTTTCGCATTCTGGGGCAGGTGCCGATTCGCTGCCGCCGCTTTCCTCGGCTTTCATTGCTTGTTACCATCGTCGTTCAGAGCGCCTTCTAGAGGCGCGAAAGCCGACAGGGCGATGCACCATGCAGGAGCCGTTCTTGACCGAAGCCAGGCGAGCTCCGGTGGGCATGACCGCCCGCCTGGAGAGGCTGCCGGAGCGGTCGCAAGGCCCTGGCGATGATGATGATGATCCCGGCCCGCTCGCCCTTCTGTCCGGTGACGCAAGGTCCGAGCTTGCGCTCTCCCCGATCGGCCGGCTTGCCCGCCGCGGAGCCGTCGCCTGGGACAGGGAGGTCGCCTTTGGCCATGCCTTCCTGCTCGTGCCCGTCTGCCTTGGCGTCGGCGCTGTCGCCTGGTTCACAGCGCGGACGACACCGCATTTTCTGGCCGTCATCCTCGCCCTTGCGGTCCTCGTGCCGTCTGCGATCTATGCCTGGAGCCGCAACCGCACCCTCTACCACGCGCTTGCCGCCCTGGCGCTGATGGCGACCGGCATGCTGCTGGCCGATTTGGAGACAGCCAGGCGGTCCACCGTGCTGATCGACACGCCCGTCACCACCTGGATCACCGGCCGGGTCGAGGCGCGCGAGCCGGATGGCGCCGGGCGTTGGCGCTATGTCGTGAAGCTGGATGCGACGCGGGATCCGGTCCTGAAGCGTCCGCCCTCCCGCGCGGCACTTCTCGCCAGAAGCGCCCATCAGCCGCTTGTGCTGGGCCAGGCCATATCGGGCCGGGCCCGGCTGCAGCCGCCCTCCGGTCCGGCCCTGCCGGGCCTCACCGATTTCGCCTTCGGATCCTATTTTTCCGGCATTGGCGCCATCGGCTATTTCTATGGGCCGCCGCAGGCCGTTGCCGCTCCGTCGCTCGAGCAGCCCGGCTGGCTGACGGCGGCCGAAACACGCCTGTCGATGCTGCGCGGTAACGTGACCTTGCGGATCCGTAGCGTCATCCCCGGCGATGCCGGCGCCTTTGCCGCCGCCATCGTCACCGGCGAACGGCGCGGCCTGTCGGAGGAGACCAACGAAGCGCTGCGCATGGCGGGCCTGTTCCACATCATCTCGATTTCCGGCCTGCATATGGCGCTGGCCGGCGGCCTGTTCTTCGTCGGCCTGCGATTTCTGCTCAGCCTGTCCGGCGCGTTGGCGGAGGCCTATCCGATCAAGAAGATCGCGGCCGCCGGCGCGCTCTTGACGACGACCGGCTATTTCCTGATCTCCGGCTATCAGGTGACCGCCCAGCGCGCCTTCCTGATGATGGCGATCATGCTCTGCGCGGCCTTTGTCGATCGCCCCGTGATCAGCATGCGCAACGCCGCCGTCGCCGCGATCATCGTGATTGCCATATCGCCCTCGCAGATCCTCGGCCCGAGCTTTCAGATGTCCTTTGCCGCCACTGCGGCACTGATTGCCGGCTATGCCGCCTGGCGGCGCCGGCCGCGCTTTGACACCGCCCTGGCAAACCTTCCCGGAGCGCGCCTTGCAAAACCCGTGGCGACGCTGTTCGGCGGCATCATCCTGACATCGCTGATCGGCGGGCTCTCGACCTCGATCTTCGCGCTGTCGCATTTCCATCGGATCGGCGCCCACAGCATCGAGGCCAATCTCGCCGCCATGCCGATCATGTCGCTGCTCGTCATGCCGGCCGGGCTTATCGGCATGCTTCTGATGCCCTTCGGTCTCGACGCCGTTCCTTTGAAAATCATGGGCTTCGGCCTCGACATGGTGATCGCCGTCGCACGCTACGTGGCCGGCTGGGGCGGCGAAGTGGCAACCGGCCGGCTCTCTCAAGGATTCCTGCCGCTGGCTTCCGCCGGCCTGATTGTGCTGACGCTGCTCGGCTCCAACCTCCGTCATCTCGGCACGGCCTGCCTGGTGATGGCATTCGCCTGGGAGTTTCTGACGCCACCGGCTCGCCCGCCGGACATTGTCATTGCCGAAGACGGCCGGCTCGTCGGCCTGCTGCAGGACGGGGTGATGGCCACCAACCGCCGCCGCCCGCCGGACTTCATCTATCAACAATGGCAGACGGCGCTCAGCATCGCCGAGTATGTCGCGCCAATCCCTGTCGAACCGAAAGGATTCGTGCCGGCGGCCTTGCGTCCCGCCACCATGCCTTCGCCCAGCGACCCCCCATCCCGGGAGCGCCCAGTCGGTGCGCCGTCGACCTCCAAACCGCCATCCAGCGACAGCATCCGGGCGCCGCCTCTCACAAAAGCCGATCGCGACGCCGCCCTGACAGCCGCCCGCGCCGCCATGGCCGAGATGATCGGCAAAACCGAATCCGGCCGGTTTGCCTGCATCGACAAGGCCTGGTGCGTCGCGCGCACCGCAAGCGGCTGGCGTATCGCGGCCGTCGAACACTACGCCTATGTTGGAATGGCCTGTGACATGGCCGATCTCGTCATTTCAGCGCAAAGGCCAAGCTTCACCCAGTGCCGCTCCGGCGCCCGGCTGATCACCGTCGAAACGCTGCGCCGCACCGGCTCACTGGAACTCGTGCTCGGCGATCCGCCGTCCCGAACCTTTGAGCAAAGGGCCGCACTTACGCTTTCCGATCGGCCATGGTCGGTCCATCGCCGCTACGACTGGCGAACCGACGCCTATCTCGATGTCGCGCCGCCGTATCGCCCAAGACCCGTCAGTGATAGCGGCGGATAAGACCCACCAGCTTGCCCTGGATCTTCACCCGGTCGGGGCCAAAAATCCGGGTCTCATAGGCCGGGTTTGCCGCTTCCAGCGCAATCGACGCGCCGCGGCGGCGGAAGCGCTTCAGCGTGGCTTCCTCGTCGTCGACCAGCGCCACGACGATGTCGCCGGGATTGGCATTGCTGGCATTGCGGATGATCACGGTATCGCCGTCGAGAATGCCGGCCTCGATCATCGAATCGCCCTTGACCTCCAGCGCGTAATGTTCGCCGGACCCCAGCATTTCGGACGGCACCGAAATATCGTGCGTATTGTTCTGGATCGCCGAGATCGGCACGCCGGCGGCGATCCGGCCCATCATCGGCACCGAAGTCGAACGGGATGGCTCGTCGGCACTGCTCTTCTGCGGTACGGCGGCAACCGGCGGGATCTTGCCGAGGCTGCCCTCGATGACGCTCGGCGAAAAACCGCGGCGCGGCTGAAGGCTGGGTGTATAGGCTTCCGGCAGCCGGATGACCTCCAGCGCCCGGGCCCGGTTCGGCAGGCGGCGGATGAAGCCGCGCTCCTCGAGCGCCGTGATCAGCCGGTGAATGCCCGATTTCGACGCCAGGTCCAGCGCATCCTTCATCTCGTCGAAGGACGGCGGAACGCCTGACTCCTTCATCCGCTCGTGAATGAACAGCAGCAGTTCCTGTTGTTTGCGCGTCAGCATCTGGCCAAATCCCCGAATTTTGTGAAACAAATCCAGAACATACACTATATGTTCCATTTGTGTTCTGCAAGTCCCTAATTTGCGGTGAATCCATGCCCTCAACGCCACGGTGGCGGAAAATCGGGATTTTGGCGCATTGCCAGGCACCTCGGCGTCGCCATCATATTTCGCAGCACCGCTGTCCTGTGCTACGTCCCGGATTGCGGCTTCTCCTCTCTGGCGGCGGAGCCGTTTTCGGAGGCCGGCGGATAGCGCCGTGTCCGCATTTTGTCCTTGTGCTGCGAGGCATCCATGGATTTCGAATCGCTGTGCTGGTTATTTGCCGCGGCCCTCACACTGCATAACCTGGAGGAGGCGGTCTATCTTCCGGCCTGGACGCGGTCGGCGCCCACTTGGTTCGCCAAAGCGGGAGCCTTCGAGTTCCGCCTGGCGGCTGCCTTTCTGACCGTGCTGGGCTATGGCGCGGCGCTGCTGGTCAGTACCGGCAGTGGGGTGGCACTCTATTTTCTCTGCGGTTATGCCCTGGCGATGCTGATGAACGTCTTGGTTCCGCATGTCGTCCTTACGCTCTGGCAGCAGCGTTATATGCCGGGGACGGCGACGGCGGTGCTCTTTATCCTGCCGGCAGCCGCACTTCTGTTGCAAGCCGCCATCGACGAGGACCGCATATCGCTCTCGGTGTTCGTCTGGTCCGGACCGGCCACCGCTCTCGGTCTGGCCCTGAGCCTGCCGTTGCTGTTTGTCGGCGGACGCCGCCTTCGCTTTGTGGGCGCGCGTCTTTGGTCCGGCTTGCAAGCGGCGGCAATATCGCGCAAATCTGGCGGATAACAGCGAGGGTTTCAAACATGACATTGCCCGCCAGTGAACGGCGCCCGCTCGATCATCTGGTCCTGCCGGTGAAAACGCTTGCCGAGGCCAGGGCGCGGCTGGCGGCGCTCGGCTTCACCGTCGCCCCGGAGGCGCGCCACCCCTTCGGCACCGAGAATGCCTGCGTCTTTCTGGCGAGCGGTACCTATCTGGAGCCTTTGGCCGTCGCCAGTCTCAAGGAGTGCCAGGCGGCGGTGGAGCAGGGCAATGTCTTCGTGGCGCGCGACCAGGCGTTTCGCCTTCGCCATGCCGAAGGTCTTTTGGCCATTGTCGGGCAGACGGCAGATGCCGGGCTCGATCATGCCCGTTTTGTGGAAAACGGCCTGTCGGGCGGCGATATGCTGGCATTTGAGCGGCCCGTACTGCAAGCCGATGGGCAAACCGCGCAAGCCGGGTTCAGGCTCGCTTTTTCAGCCGATCCGCAGTCGCCCGATTTTTTCCTGTTTACCTGCCAGCGTGTCCGGCCGCTGACGGTCGACAGGGCGGCCCTGGAGCGCCACGACAACGGCGCTCTGGCGATCACCTCGGTGATCTTGACGGCAGACGACCCGGCCTCCCATCTTCCCTGGCTGCGGGTGGTGCTCGGCGAGGGCTGGGCCGAAGCACGGCCGTACGGCGTTGCCTTTTCGACGGCAGCAGCGCAGATCGAAATCGTCGATGCGGCCGGCTTGCAGGCCATGACCGGCCTGCCGGAGCGGCCGGCTGCCGAGGGCCTGTCGGGGGCTGCGGTCGTGTTTGGCGTTGCAGATCTGCAGGTGACAGAGCGCCTGCTGGCTGATAAGGGCGTGGCCACTATCCGTCGGCAAAGCCGCCTGATCGTACCGCATCAGGCCGGGCAGGGCGCGCTCTATCTATTCCAGGAGGTTTCATGAGCAATTCGACCAATTCCACCGTCACCACAGGCGACGGCGCCACCAAGGTCTCCTTTTCCAACAGCGCCCGCTTTTCGCTGATTGCCGGCCCGTGCCAGATGGAAAGCCGCGATCATGCCTTCATGATGGCCGGCGCCTTGAAGGAAATCTGCGACAAGCTCGACATTGGCCTGGTCTACAAATCGTCCTACGACAAGGCCAACCGCACCTCGCTGTCGGCCGGCCGTGGCATCGGCCTTGAAAAGGCGCTGGAAGTCTTTGCCGACCTGAAGAAGGAATACGGCTTCCCGGTTCTGACCGACGTGCACACCGAAGAGCATTGCGCCGCCGTGGCGCCGGTCGTCGACGTCCTGCAGATCCCGGCCTTTTTGTGCCGCCAGACCGACCTGCTGGTCGCCGCCGCCAAGACCGGCCGCGCCATCAACGTCAAGAAGGGCCAGTTCCTGGCGCCCTGGGACATGAAGAACGTCCTGCACAAGATCGTTGCCAGCGGCAATCCGAATGTCATGCTGTGCGAGCGTGGCGCGTGTTTCGGCTATAACACACTGGTCTCCGACATGCGCTCCCTGCCGATCATGGCCGCCATGGGCGCGCCGGTGATTTTCGACGCCACCCATTCGGTGCAGCAGCCGGGCGGCCAGGGCGGTTCGACCGGCGGACAGCGCGAATTCGTCGAAACCCTGTCGCGTGCGGCCGTCGCGGTCGGCGTGGCCGGCCTCTTCATCGAATCCCATCAGGATCCCGACAACGCGCCGTCGGACGGTCCGAACATGGTGGCGCTGAAGGACATGCCGCGGCTGCTCGAAAAGCTGCTGGCCTTCGACGCCATCACCAAGGCCGTCTGATTCGCGCTGCCACTCACTATAGTCACGGCTTCTACGCCGGCCTTCGGGCCGGCGTCTTGCGTTGAAGGGCACGGGCCGGCATCGGTTACAGGCTTCTGTCATATTGCCGCCATTGTATTTTCGCCATCTTCGATTAAGACAGGCCATCCTCAAGTCCCACAGAAGCAGGGAGGCCCCCATGACTGCGATCACTGACATCATCGGCCGAGAAATTCTCGACAGCCGCGGCAATCCGACCGTCGAGGTCGATGTTTATCTCGAAGACGGCAGCATGGGCCGTGCGGCCGTTCCCTCGGGCGCCTCGACCGGCGCCCACGAAGCCGTCGAGCTTCGCGATGGCGGAAAGCGCTACCATGGCAAGGGCGTCGAGAAGGCCGTCGAGGCGGTCAATACCGAACTGTTCGACGCCATCGGCGGACTGGACGCTGAAAACCAGATCCAGATCGACAATATCATGATGGAAATGGACGGCACGCCGAACAAGTCGCGCCTCGGCGCCAACGCCATTCTCGGCGTGTCGCTAGCGGTCGCCAAGGCGGCTGCCGAAGCCTCCGGCCTGCCGCTCTATCGCTATGTCGGCGGCCCGAACGCCCATGTCCTGCCGGTGCCGATGATGAACATCATCAACGGCGGCGCCCATGCCGACAACCCGATCGACTTCCAGGAATTCATGATCATGCCGGTCGGCGCCGACACCCTGCGCGACGCCGTGCGCATGGGCTCGGAAATCTTCCACGTCCTCAAAAAGGAACTGGCAGCCCAGGGCCACAACACCAATGTCGGCGACGAGGGCGGCTTTGCGCCAGGCCTGAAGAGCGCACCGGAAGCGCTTGATTTCATCATGAAGTCGGTCGAAAAAGCCGGCTACAAGCCCGGCGACGACGTCTGCCTGGCGCTCGACTGCGCCGCAACCGAGTTCTTCAAGGGCGGCAAATACGCCATGGAAGGCGAGGGCCGCACCCTCGAATCAGGCGCCATGGCCGAATACCTGGCCGAGCTGGTCGGCAAATATCCGATCATCTCGATCGAAGACGGCATGGCTGAAGACGATTGGGACGGCTGGAAGACGCTGACCGATCTGATCGGCGACAAGTGCCAGGTGGTCGGCGACGACCTGTTCGTCACCAACACCGCGCGCCTGCGCGACGGCATCAAGATGGGCGTCGCCAATTCGATCCTCGTCAAGGTCAACCAGATCGGTACGCTGACGGAAACGCTGGATGCCGTCGAAACGGCGCACAAGGCAGCCTATACCGCCGTCATGTCGCACCGCTCCGGCGAAACCGAGGATTCCATCATCGCCGATCTCGCGGTTGCCACCAACTGCGGCCAGATCAAGACCGGCTCCCTGTCGCGCTCGGACCGTCTGGCCAAGTACAACCAGCTGATCCGCATCGAGGAAATGCTTGGCCCCCAGGCCCGCTACGCCGGCATGTCGATCCTGCGCGGCTGATTATTGCCCGAGTATTCGCTTGTTTTTGCCCGCGCCTCTTGATCGAGGCGCGGGCTTTTTCATGCTTGCCCGCCTTGGTCAACGATCGGTTAAACAATCGACGCTACGGTGTGCTCATAGTTTTGCGTATTAGGGCATCTCAAGCATGTGGACTCGGCACCATAAAAAGAGAAAATTCGGTCGCCTTATTCTTCCAGCAGTCACCACGGCCTTTCTTGGCTATTTCGGCTATCACTCCGTGCATGGCGACTACGGCCTGCGCGCCGCCGAGACATTCGAGCAGCTGCGCAGTGCCCGCAGCGCCGAGCTCGCGTCGCTCGTTTCTCGCCGCAAGATGTTGGAAAAGCAGGTCGAATTGCTCAGCGACGGTTCGCTGGAGCGCGACATGATCGACGAAAAGGCGCGCTATCAGCTGAATGTTTCGCGTCCCGACGAGATTGTTATCTTCAATAGCTATTTCTAATTAACTGGAATTCAGTTAATCGACTAAAGTCGTTTACTTTCAAATGCATAACATGAATGGTTGCTATGCATTTATTGCATTGCCGACCGGTCCATTCTTGCATATGGTGTCGGCAACAAAAGAGTTAGATCTCAAGTCTCAGGGAGGGATATATGGCGCCGCGAAAATCCGCGACTGCTTCCAGCCGCAAGCCCACGGCCAAGTCTGCCAAGAAGGACCTCGTCGATGGTCTGATAGTTGAATTCGATCGGGACACCGAACTGAAGGCCTACCGCGAAATGCTGCTGATCCGCCGCTTCGAGGAAAAGGCCGGCCAGCTCTACGGCATGGGCTTCATCGGCGGCTTCTGTCACCTCTATATCGGCCAGGAAGCTGTCGTCGTCGGCATGCAGATGGCGCTGAAGGACGGCGACCAGGTCATCACCGGTTATCGCGACCACGGCCACATGCTGGCCACCGGCATGAGCGCCCGCGGCGTCATGGCGGAACTGACGGGGCGCAAGGGCGGCTATTCCAAGGGGAAGGGCGGCTCCATGCACATGTTCTCCAAGGAAAAGAATTTCTATGGCGGCCACGGCATCGTCGGCGCCCAGGTGTCGCTCGGAACGGGCCTCGCCTTTGCCAACCGCTATCGCGGCAATGACAATATTTCCGTCGCCTACTTTGGCGATGGCGCATCCAATCAGGGCCAGGTCTACGAAAGCTTCAACATGGCCGAGCTGTGGAAGCTGCCGGTCATCTACGTGATCGAGAACAACCGCTATGCTATGGGCACCTCGGTCTCGCGCGCCTCGGCCCAGACCAATTTCTCGCAGCGCGGCGCCTCGTTCAATATTCCCGGCCTGCAGGTCGACGGCATGGATGTGCGCGCCGTCCGCGCCGCGGGTGAACAGGCGGCCGACTATTGCCGCGCCGGCAAGGGTCCGGTCATCATCGAAATGATGACCTATCGTTATCGCGGCCATTCCATGTCGGATCCGGCCAAGTACCGGTCGAAGGACGAAGTGCAGAAGATGCGCTCCGAGCATGATCCGATCGAGCAGGTGCGGTTGCGGCTCCTGGAAAAGAGCTGGGCGACCGAGGACGAGTTGAAGGCAATCGACAAGGATGTCCGCGATATCGTCGCCGACAGCGCCGATTTTGCCCAGGCCGATCCGGAGCCGGATGTATCCGAGCTCTACACCGATATCCTGTTGTGATTGGGGAGCATTAGCCCATGTCCGTTCAAATTCTGATGCCCGCCCTGTCTCCGACCATGGAAGAGGGCACCCTGTCGAAATGGCTGAAAAAGGAAGGCGACAAGGTCGTCTCCGGCGACGTCATTGCCGAAATCGAAACCGACAAGGCCACCATGGAAGTGGAGGCCGTCGATGAAGGCGTGATCGGCAAGCTGCTGATCGAAGCCGGCACCGAAGGCGTCAAGGTCAACACGCCGATCGCCATCCTGCTGCAGGACGGCGAAAGCGCGTCTGATGCGGCCGCAGCCGCACCGAAGGCGGCAGAAGCCGCGGCACCCGCTGCCTCTGACGCAGCCGGCGGCAAGGCCCGCGAAGCGACCGACGAGCCGACCGCCACCAAGACGGCAACCGTCCCGGCAGCGCCGAAGATGGAGATTGCCTCCGACCCCGATATCCCGGCTGGCACCGAAATGGTGTCGATGACGGTGCGCGAAGCCCTTCGCGAAGCCATGGCCGAAGAAATGCGCGCCAATCCCGATGTCTTCATCATGGGTGAGGAAGTCGCCGAATATCAGGGCGCCTACAAGATCACGCAAGGCTTGCTGGCCGAATTCGGCGCACGCCGCGTCGTCGATACGCCGATCACCGAACACGGCTTTGCCGGCGTTGGCGTCGGTGCCGCCATGGCCGGTCTGCGTCCGATC
The DNA here is from genome assembly GCF_023701945.1 of Rhizobium sp. CG5. Classification (GTDB taxonomy): domain Bacteria; phylum Pseudomonadota; class Alphaproteobacteria; order Rhizobiales; family Rhizobiaceae; genus Allorhizobium. The sequence continues at coordinate 152,986 of NZ_JABAEF010000008.1, read as the reverse complement.
GTCGAGTTCATGACCTTCAACTTCGCCATGCAGGCGATCGACCAGATCATCAATTCGGCCGCCAAGACCCTCTACATGTCGGGCGGCCAGATGGGCGCGCCGATCGTGTTCCGTGGTCCGAACGGCGCTGCGGCCCGCGTTGGTGCCCAGCACAGCCAGGACTATGCCGCCTGGTACAGCCAGATCCCCGGTCTGAAAGTCGTCGTGCCCTATACGGCCGCCGACGCCAAGGGTCTGCTGAAGGCGGCCATCCGCGATCCGAACCCGGTCATCTTCCTGGAAAACGAGATCCTCTACGGGCATTCGTTCGAAGTGCCGAAAATGGATGATTTCGTCCTGCCGATCGGCAAGGCGCGCATCCACAAAACAGGCAAGGACGCAACGATCGTCTCCTTCGGCATCGGCATGAACTATTCCGTCAAGGCGGCCGAAGAGCTTGCCAAGATCGGCATCGACGTCGAGATCATCGATCTGCGCACCATCCGTCCGATGGACCTGCCGACGGTGATCGAATCGGTCAAGAAAACCGGCCGTCTGGTCACCGTGGAAGAGGGCTATCCGCAGTCTTCCGTCGGCACCGAAATCGCCACCCGCGTCATGCAGCAGGCCTTCGACTATCTCGATGCGCCGATCCTGACGATTGCCGGCAAGGACGTTCCGATGCCTTATGCGGCCAACCTCGAAAAGCTCGCTCTGCCGAATGTCGGCGAAGTGGTCGAGGCGGTGAAAACCGTCTGCTACAAGTAAGGGATCCGGCTGATGCCGAAATCGTCTGTGAAGCAGATTCTTCCTGTTTCGGGTTCGTGGTTCAGGGTGATCGGAACGCGCGAACATCCCGTTCTCGAACGGATCGTCTTTTGGGCCTTGGTCAAGACCGAGGATACCGAAGTGATCGTCGGCGTTCCCCGAGAAGAGATCGGTGTGATCGGCGCGGTAGACGGTTGGCTCGAAAACGTAGCGGGATATATCGAAGTGCCTCCTGAGCAAGTCGCCGTGATCATGGAAAATCCGGAAGAACTTGCCCAGTATGAACTTGTGTGGGCGGAGGACTAACATGCCAATTAACATCACAATGCCCGCCCTCTCTCCCACCATGGAAGAGGGCAACCTGTCCAAGTGGCTGGTCAAGGAAGGCGATACCGTCAAGTCTGGCGATGTGATTGCCGAAATCGAGACCGACAAGGCGACCATGGAAGTGGAAGCCGTCGACGAAGGGATCGTCGCCAAGCTGGTCATTCCGGCCGGCACCGAAGGTGTCAAGGTCAATGCCCTGATCGCCATCCTGGCGGTCGATGGCGAGGATGTCGCGGCAGCGGCGTCGGGCAGCGGCGCTGCCGCTCCGGCCAAGGCTGACGCCGCTCCGGCAAAAGCTGACGCTGCGCCTGCCAAGGTCGAGTCTGCGGCCTCCACACCGGCACCTCAGGCGGCTCCTGCTGCTGCGGCACCGGCCAAGGCTGACGGCGAGCGCATTTTTGCCTCGCCGCTCGCCCGCCGCATCGCCAAGGAAGCGGGCATCGACCTGTCTGCCGTGTCGGGCTCCGGCCCCCATGGCCGCGTCGTCAAAAGCGATGTCGAAAAGGCGGTGTCGGGTGGCACCGCGAAACCGGCCAGCGCACCGGCTGCTGCCGCAGCACCTGCCTCTGCTGGGGCCGCTCCGGCTCCGAAGGGTGCTTCGGATGACGCCGTGCTCAAGCTGTTCGAGGAGGGCTCCTACGAGGTCCTGCCGCACGACGGCATGCGCAAGACCATCGCCGCCCGCCTCAGCGAATCGAACCAGACCGTTCCGTCCTATTTCGTCTCGATGGATTGCGAGATCGACGCGCTGTTGAAACTGCGGGCCGAGATCAACAAGGCCACGCCGATGCTGAAGACCGAGAAGGGCGAGGTTCCGGCCTACAAGCTCTCCGTCAACGATTTCGTCATCAAGGCGATGGCGCTGGCATTGCGCGACGTGCCGATGGCCAACGCCTCCTGGACCTCGACGGCCCGCATCAAGCACAAGCATTCCGACGTCGGCGTCGCCGTCTCGATCCCCGATGGACTGATTACCCCGATCATCCGCAAGGCCGAAACGAAAACCCTGTCGGTGATCTCCAACGAGATGAAGGATCTGGCACGGCGCGCCCGCGACAAGAAGCTGAAGCCCGATGAATACCAGGGCGGCACCACGGCGGTGTCGAACCTCGGCATGTTCGGCGTGTCGAACTTCACCTCGATCATCAACCCGCCGCACGCCTCGATCGTCTCGATCGGTGCGGGCGTGGAAAAGCCGGTGGTCAAGAGTGGCGAGATCAAGATCGCAACGGTGATGACGGCAACCTTCGCCTTCGACCACCGGGTGATCGACGGCGCGCTCGGCGCCGAACTCGCCGCCGCCTTCCAGCGGCATATCCAGAACCCGATGGGCATGCTGGTATAAGCGATCTTCCCTTCCCGGTTAGGGGAAGGGATTTCATTGTCTGCGACACCGTGCGCCGGATCGACATTTTGCCATCGGCTCTCCATATTTGTGAGATCAAGCGCAACGTGTGAAGGAGGTCTCGTATGGTGAATGAACCGGTCGATATGATCATGCCAATGCTGCGGGAAATGCGTGGTGAGATGCGGGAAATTCGCGGTGAGATGCGTGACATGCGTGGCGACATGCAAGAGATGAAGCAGCAGCTGGACAAGCTGGAGAGTGGCCAGAAGACCATTCGCCAGGCGCTGCAGGCGGACACAATGATGTCGAGGCTCGTGACAGGCGAGTTCGAAGATCGGATATTCGAGCTGGAGCGCAAGGTCGAAGCGCTGATCAAGGATAAGTGACGGGCATGGGTGGGCACGCTTTCTTTGCAGTGATGTCAGGGGCTGAGGGCTGATATGAAGTCCGTTCTTTGCTACGGCGACAGCCTCACCTGGGGATACGATCCGGTTAATCCGGGTCGTCATGCCTATGAGGACCGCTGGACGAGTGTTTTGCAGAAGGGGCTCGGCCACGGCGTCCGGGTGATTGCCGAGGGGCTGAACGGCCGCACCACCGCCTATGACGACCATCTCGCCGATTGCGAACGCAACGGCGTGAAGCTGCTGCCGAGCGTCTTGGAAACCCATGCGCCAATCGATCTGGTCATCCTGCTGCTCGGCACCAATGACATGAAACGCGGCATGGCCGGCACGGCGATTGCCGCGGCCAAGGGCATGGGACGTCTCGTCAAGCTCATCCGGCACCACGAATGGGGTTTCGACTACGATGCGCCGGAAATCCTGATCGTGGCACCGCCGGCGATCTGCGAGACCGCCAATGCGCCGTTTGCCGCGATGTTCAAGGGCAGCCTTGACGAATCGGCCATGCTGGCGAGCCTCTATCGGGATCTGGCCGACGAGACCGGCTGCGGCTTCTTCGATGCCGGATCGGTGGCCAGCACCACGCCGCTTGATGGCATCCATCTCGATGCCGACAACACCAGGGCGCTCGGCCGTGGCGTGGAGCCGGTGGTGCGTATGATGCTGGGCCTTTGACGTGACGGCGCCGGGTGTCGTGTCGCGCGTTCCGCTGCGCAATGCCACCCGAAGCGACGCTGCGGATCTGGCTCTGCTGGTCGACATTGCCTCCCATGGCTTTGCCTCCTGGCTCTGGCATGGTGCGGTGGCGATAGGCCTGGCCGATACGCCCCTGGAGCACGGGCGGTCGAAGCTGGCCGAGGATGGCGGCACGGGCGCATGGCAGGATGCGACGGTTGCCGAACTGCAGGGTGCGATTGCCGGGGCGGCGATCGGCTACCTACTGACCGACGCGGTGCGGGATCTGGAGGCGGGACATGCCGTGCTGGAGCCGATCATGTCCTTGCAGAAGCATGCGGTCGGCAGCTGGTTCGTCAGTACGCTGGCAGTCTATCGCCAGCAGCGGGGCAAGGGAGCGGGGCGTTACCTGCTTCTGGACCAGATGAGACAGGCAGATGGTGGGCCGGTCAGTCTGATCACCGAGAGCCACAACGAGATGGCGCAGACGTTTTATCGGCGCCATGGTTTTTCGGAAAGGGCACGTCTGGACGCCGTGCCGCTTTTCGAAAAGGCTAGGCGCCATGCCTGGGTGCTGATGGTCAACGACGGCCGCTGATGTCTGAGGAAATACAGGGTGCAAACCCACGGACGACGAGAAAAGTTGACTGAGATCAAGGAGTAAAGGGGTCAAGTGGTTAGGCTCATCGTATCGACCGACATGAAAGAGGAGATACGATATGTCGAACACCCCGCACCAACTGGCGGAAGAATTCCCCGAACATGCGGCCAAGATGCACGCCCTGAAAATGAGCGACACGCATTTCGCCAAGCTGTTTGAGGAATATCACGACGTCAACCGCGCCATTCACCGCGCGGAAACGGATGTGGAACCGGTCGGCGACACGCATATGGAAACGATGCGCAAGCAAAGAGTGGTTCTGAAGGACGAAATTTACGGGATGCTGACAAAGGCCTGACGGCTGCTGCTTCATCCCGAGGGTAAGGGGCCTGGCCGCAGTGCCAAGCCCTGAACCTGACCAAGAGGAGATGAAGGCAGTGTCCAACGCTTATGACGTCATCATTATCGGTTCCGGCCCCGGCGGTTACATCGCCGCCATTCGTGCCGCCCAGCTTGGCCTGAAGACCGCGATCGTCGAGCGCGAGCATCTGGCCGGCATCTGCTCGAACTGGGGCTGCATTCCGACCAAGGCGCTGCTGCGCTCGGCCGAAATCCTGCATTATGCCCAGCATCCCGGCGATTACGGCATCAAGATCGAAGGCGCTGTGACGCCGGACCTGAAGGCCATCGTCAAGCGGTCGCGCGGCATTGCCGAGCGCATGAACGGCGGCGTCGGGTTTCTGATGAAGAAGAACAAGGTCGATATCATCTGGGGCGAGGCAAAGCTCTCCAAGCCCGGTGAGATCGTTGTGTCCAAGACCACCAAGAAGATCGTCGAGCCGCAGGGGCCGATCCCGAAGAACACGCTGGGCGAGGGCACCTATACCGCCAAGCACATCATCATTGCCACCGGTGCCCGTCCGCGCGCACTGCCCGGCATCGAGCCGGATGGCAAGCTGATCTGGACCTATTTCGAGGCGATGAAGCCCGAAGAGATGCCGAAATCCCTGCTGGTCATGGGATCCGGCGCCATCGGCATCGAATTTGCCTCCTTCTACCGCACCATGGGCGTCGATGTGACCGTCGTTGAAGTGATGAAGCAGGTCATGCCGGTCGAGGATGCCGAGATCTCGGCCTTCGCCAAGAAGCAGTTCGACAAGCAGGGCATGAAGATCCTGCTCGAAGCCAAGGTATCGAAGGTCGAAAAGGGCGCCAATTCCATCACCGCCCATGTCGAGCTGAAGGACGGCACCATCCAGCAGATCACCGCCGACCGGATGATTTCGGCCGTCGGCGTGCAGGCCAATATCGAGAATATCGGCCTGGAGGCGCTCGGCGTGAAGACCGACCGCGGCTTCATCGCCATCGATGGCTACGGCAAGACCAATGTGCCCGGCATTTACGCGATTGGCGATGTCGCCGGTCCGCCGATGCTGGCCCACAAGGCCGAGCACGAGGCGGTCATCTGCATCGAGAAGCTGGCCGGCCTGCCGAATGTCCATCCGATGGACAAGGCAAAAATCCCCGGCTGCACCTATTGCCATCCCCAGGTCGCCTCGGTCGGCCTGACAGAGGCGAAGGCCAAGGAACAGGGCCGCGACATCCGCGTCGGCCGTTTCCCCTTCGTCGCCAACGGTAAGGCAATTGCGCTGGGCGAAGACCAGGGCATGGTCAAGACGATCTTTGACAAAAAGACCGGCGAACTGCTGGGCGCCCATCTGGTTGGCGCCGAAGTCACCGAACTGATCCAGGGGTTCGTGATCGCCATGAACCTCGAGACCACGGAAGAGGATCTGATGCACACCATCTTCCCGCATCCGACCATTTCCGAGACCCTCAAGGAAAGCGTTCTGGACGCCTATGGCCGGGCGCTCAACGCCTAAGGCCAGTTGCGACACCCCATTCCGCCGCCTATATAGGCGGCGGGGTTTCAACCGAAGGAGCGGATCGTGACGGGATTTCAAATTGGCTGGTTTCTGACGATCATCATGGGCGGCCTTGCTGGCTGGCTTGCCGGCAAGTTCATGAATGTGCGCTTCGGCATCCTGATGAACATTCTTATCGGCATCGTCGGTGCGGTCGTCGCTTCGGCCATCTTCCGTCGCTTAGGCATCGGCGTCGAAGGCGACTGGCTCGGCTATCTGATCACCAGTTTCGTCGGGGCCAGCATTCTGCTGTTCGTCGTCAAGCTGGTACGGCGCTAAAGCATGTCGCCCGAAAGTGGGCACCGGTTTCGGGATGACGACATGCGACAAGACAGAGAGATAAAGCGTGACGAGCGAATCTGAAAGATCGCGAGACGCTTTAGAACAAGGATCCGCGCTCTGACGGCGGATAGACGGGTATTGCTACCATGGTAACCATCCTCGACAGGACCAATCTCGACGAAAAGCGCGTGCGCCATCCGGAAAAGGCCCACAAGCCCGATACCGAAGTGCTGCGCAAGCCGGAATGGATCCGGGTGCGAGCGCCGACCTCCAAGGGTTATGCCGAGACCCGCGACCTGGTGCGCAGCCACAAGCTGGTCACCGTCTGCGAAGAGGCCGGCTGCCCAAATATCGGCGAGTGCTGGGACAAGAAGCACGCCACCTTCATGATCATGGGCGAGATCTGTACCCGCGCCTGCGCCTTCTGCAATGTCGCCACCGGCAAGCCAAACGCGCTTGACATGGCCGAGCCGGAGAATGTTGCCAAGGCTGTCAAACAGATGGGCCTGATGCATGTCGTCATCACCTCGGTCGACCGCGACGATCTGCCAGATGGCGGCGCTGAGCATTTCGAAAAGGTCATATGGGCGATCCGCGCCGCCTCGCCGGAGACGACGATCGAAATCCTGACGCCCGACTTCCTGAAGAAGCCCGGCGCGCTGGAGCGGGTCGTTGCCGCCAAGCCGGATGTCTTCAATCACAATCTGGAAACCGTGCCGGGCAACTATCTGACGGTTCGCCCGGGCGCCCGTTATTTCCACTCGATCCGGCTGCTGCAGCGGGTCAAGGAACTCGACCCGACCATGTTCACCAAATCCGGCATCATGGTCGGTCTTGGCGAGGAGCGGAACCAGGTCCTGCAGCTGATGGACGACCTGCGCACCGCCGACGTCGATTTCATGACCATCGGCCAATATCTGCAGCCGACCCGCAAGCACCACAAGGTCGAGCGTTTCGTCACCCCGGAAGAATTCAAGTCCTATGAGGATATCGCCTATACCAAGGGCTTCCTGATGGTCGCCTCCAGCCCGCTGACCCGCTCGTCTCATCATGCCGGCGACGACTTTGCGCGGCTGAAGGCCAACCGGGAAAAGCTGCAAGCGGGGCGGTGATGCACGGGGCTCTGTCTGCGGCTTGTCATTCATGATAAAGGGTTTCAAGGACAAGCGGACGGAGCAACTGTTCCTCACCAGCAAGGCCCGAGGGTTGCCGACGGAGATCGTTGATCGTGCCCGGCGCAAGTTGATGATGCTGAACGCCGCGAATTCGTTGGACGATCTACGGGTGCCGCCGAGCAATAGACTGGAATTGCTGAAGGCCGAACGCGCCGGCCAGCATTCCATTCGTATCAACGACCAGTGGCGGATTTGCTTCCGTTGGCTGGATGGCGATGCGCTTGATGTCGAAATTTGCGACTACCACTGAGGAACCGCATGTTGCACACTCCCCAAGATGCCATTCATCCCGGACAGATACTGAGAGAAGAGTTTCTGGCGGATTACGGGCTAACCCTTGAGAAGGTGGCGGCCGATACCGGGATCGATCCTCTAGAACTTGCCGCCGTTTATCAAAGCTCCGCACCTGTGACTGCTGAAATGGCGTTGCGCCTGTCGCGCTATTTCTCCAATAGCCCGGAATTCTGGCTCAATCTGCAGCGGACCTATGACCTTTCGCTCGCCCTGAAAACGGCGCAGGGGTTGGACAAGATATCGCCGGTTCGCGCAGCTTGAGACAGCCAGGCGAGATGCCAAAATTCGTTTCCATCTCTACCGCCGCCGAACAGCTGCGCTCGGCCAACCGTATCCTCGTGATCGGCTGCTCCGGCAGCGGCAAGAGCACGCTGTCGCAAAAGCTGTGCCGACGGCTAGGCCTCCCTTATATCTCGATGGACCGCGACGTCTTCTGGCTCGCCGGTTGGAAGATGCGGCCGCGTGCGGAAATCGTCGAGCGCATGAAAGCCTTCGTGGCCGGCGAGCGATGGCTCATCGATGGCAACAGTCCCGGCACATTGCCGATCCGCCTGCAGCGGACCGAGTTCGTCGTCTGGCTGCGGCCGCCGCGCTGGGTTTCCGTCTATGGCATCCTGTCGCGCTGGATACGTTATCGCGGGCAGACAAGGCCCGAACAGGCGGAGGGGTGCCCGGAGAAAATGGACTGGCCGTTCTTCCGTTATGTGTGGAACTTCGAGAAGACGGAGGTGCCGGAGATTTTAGGGCATTTGGATGCTGCAGGGGCGGAATTGCCGGTTCTGGTGTTGAAATCCCATGCAGAAAGCCACCGGCTACTTGCCATTCTCGATCGCGGTCATTAGCTGAGCTTCATGCCGCAATTCGAAACCCGCCGTCCCGTCAAGCATTCTCCCGAACGGATGTACGATCTCGTCGCCGATATCGAGAGCTATCCGCAATTCCTGCCGCTCTGCGAGGCGCTCACCGTCCGGTCGCGCAAGGAGCGCGATGGCAAGGTGCTGATGGTGGCCGACATGACGGTCGGCTACAAGGCGATCCGCGAGACATTCACAACGCAAGTGCTGCTCAATGCGAGCGAGCGCGCCATCGATGTCAAATATATCGACGGGCCGTTTCGCTATCTTGAAAACCGCTGGCGTTTCGAGTCGGCCGGCGAGGGCGGCTGCTCCGTTCATTTCTTCATCGACTACGAGTTCAAGAACCGCCTGCTCGGCGCCCTGATGGGCTCGATGTTTGACCGCGCCTTCCGCATGTTCAGCGAGGCCTTCGAGGCCCGCGCCGACAAGATCTACGCCGCGTCCTGACCGAGTTCCCGTAACAGTTCGAGAGCGGTTCTGACGGTCGCCAGTCGGATGCCGTTGCGGCCAAGATCGCCATAGCGCATCTCCCGGTGCATCATCTGGCCGGCTTTGCCGACGGCTGCCAGATGGACCAGGCCGACCGGCTTGTCCACCGATCCGCCGCCCGGCCCGGCAATGCCGGTGACGGCGACGGCGACCGATGCGCCGGAGCGCATCAGGGCGCCTTTGGCCATCTGCAGCGCTGTTTGCTTCGAGACCGCGCCATAGACTTCGAGCGTCGCGGCCTGCACACCCAGCATGTCCCTCTTGGCCTGGTTGGAATAGGTGACAAAGCCTCGGTCGACCACGGCAGACGAGCCGGAAATGTCGGTGAGCGCCCCGGCAATCAGGCCGCCGGTACAGGATTCGGCCGTGGCGATCGTCAGGCGGCGCTGCGCATAGATCTCGATGATCTGCCGTGCCTGCGCTTCGATATCGGCCGGAAACAGGCTCATGACGGCTGTCCTGCAAAAACGACGGTCGCCGTGGCGATGGCGGCAATGCCCTCGCGCCGGCCGACAAAGCCGATCGTCTCGTTTGTCGTCGCCTTGACCGAACAGCGCTCCAGCGAAAGCCCAAGGATCTCGCTCAGTTTCTCGCGCATGGCAAGGCGATGTGGGCCGATCTTCGGGGCCTCGGCGATCAGCGAAATATCGGCATTCATGATCGTGCCGCCATGGTCGCGGACGATTTTTGCTGCATGTTCCAGGAAGATGCGCGACGCGGCACCCTTCCACTGCATGTCGGACGGCGGAAAATGGTCGCCGATATCGCCGGCACCGCAGGTCGCCAGCAGCGCGTCGGTCAGCGCATGCAGCGCCACGTCGGCGTCGGAATGGCCCTTGAGCTTCTGGTCGTGGGGAATGAAGATGCCGCAGAGCGTCACGCCGTCACCGGCTTCCAACTGATGCACGTCATAGCCATTGCCGGTGCGCACATCGGGCAGGGCGGCAGCAGACAGTTTGGCATCGGCCATGGCGATATCCCTCTGGATGGTGAGTTTCACATTATCCGGCGAGCCTTCGACCAGGCGGACGGCAAGGCCGGCCCATTCGGCAATCGCCGCATCGTCGGTGAAGTCGGTCCGGCCATCCGCCTCGGCCCGCTGGTGAGCGGCAAGGATCGCCGCATAGGCAAAGCCCTGCGGCGTCTGCGCGGCATAGAGGCCGGCCCGTGAGACGGTACCGTCGATCAATCCGTCCGGCGTGCCGCGCTTCAGCGTATCGGTGACCGGCATGGCCGGAAGCGCTCCGTCGGCACCGCCTTCCAGGGATGATACCACCCGTGCGATCAGATCCGTCTCGACAAACGGCCGGACGCCATCGTGGATCAGCACCGTATCGATCGCGGCGTCGTGCAGCGCCATCAAGCCCGCCAGGACGGAGGCCTGCCGCGTCTGTCCGCCAGAGACGATCCTGATATCGCTGTTGCGCTGCGGCAGAAATGTCAGCGCCCGGTCCAGCAGCGCCCGGTCGTCGGGATGGATGACCACGACAACAGGCATATCATCGGCAAAGCTCTGGAAATGCTCGATTGTATGAGCGATCACCGGCTTGCCGCCAATCGTCCTGTATTGCTTGGGTCCCTCGACGGAAGCACCGGCTCTTTCGCCGCGTCCGGCAGCGACGATGACGATTCCGGTTGACCTTGCCTTGTCATGTTTCATATGCACAACAAATCCCGAATTGCTGGTGGAGCCCGACAGTCCTCTATCGGCTCCGGCGCGAAGATTCCAGCATATGCCCGGATTATTATCGCTCCGCCGCGATTTCGCTTGGCAAAACCTTATTCTTTGTCTAAAAATCAAGCAGAAATATAATGTGCCCGAAAGATAGCCATTTGTCCGATAAACTTCAGGCGCCTTTTCAGATCGGCCCGATTGCCATCCGCAACCGCGTCGTGCTTGCGCCGATGTCGGGCGTCAGCGATCTGCCGTTCCGCAGCCTGGCCTGGCGCTATGGCGCCGGACTTGTGGTGACCGAGATGGTGGCAAGCCGCGAACTGGTGCACAATGCCGAGGAATCCTGGGTTCGCCTGAAGGGCGCCGGCCTGACGCCGCATATGGTGCAGCTTGCCGGCCGTGACCCCCATTGGATGGCGGAAGCCGCCAAGATCGCCGAGGCCAATGGCGCCGATATCATCGACATCAACATGGGCTGCCCCGCCAAGAAGGTCATCGGCGGTTATGCCGGCTCGGCGCTGATGCGCGAACCCGATCATGCGCTGGCCATCGTTGAAGCGACCGTCAAGGCGGTCCAGGTGCCGGTAACGCTGAAAATGCGGCTTGGCTGGGACGAGAATTCCATCAATGCCCCGGATATTGCCCGCCGCGCCGAACAGGCCGGCATTCAGGCCGTGACCATCCATGGCCGCACCCGCATGCAGTTTTACGAAGGCCGCGCCGACTGGGACGCCATTGCCGCCGTCCGCCAGGCCGTCGCCATTCCGCTGATTGCCAATGGCGATGTCGATAGCCGCGAGGATGCGCTCGAAATTCTGCAGCGCTCCGGCGCCGATGCCGTCATGGTCGGCCGCGCCTGTCAGGGGCGTCCCTGGCATGCCGGCGTGCTGGCGGGCGGTTCACCGCCGCCGGCCGACAGGATCGGCGACATCGTCACCGAGCACTATCGCATGATGCTGGAGCATTATGGCTCGGCGGTCGGCGTGCGCCATTCCCGCAAGCATCTGGGCTGGTACCTGGATCGCTTCGCGCCCGGCATCGACCCGGCCCGAAGGGCAGAGATCATGACGTCCCGGGATGCCGGTTTCGTCGAGAATTGCCTGCGTCGTGCCCTTGATAGCGGCGCGATCGAACAATGTCAGGAGGCCGCATGAGCACGGATGGCGTCATCTCGGGAAGCGGCAACGGTCTGGCCATGGCGGTGCTGAACGCCATCCAGAACCCGGTGATCATGGTCGATTCGAACGGCCATATCGCCTTTGCCAATTGGGAGGCGGAGGCCTTTTTCGGCGCCAGCGCCAGTCATCTGGCCCGATACCGCGTCTCCACCTTCATCCCGTTCGGCAGTCCCCTGCTGGCCCTGATCGACCAGGTGCGCGAGCGCCGCGCCCCGGTCAACGAATACCGGGTCGACCTCAGTTCGCCGCGGCTCGGACAGGACAAGCTGGTCGATCTCTACGTCGCCCCTGTCATGAGCGAGCCGGGCTGCGTGGTCGTGGTTTTCCAGGAACGCTCGATGGCCGACAAGATCGACCGGCAGCTGACCCACCGCGCCGCCGCCCGTTCGGTCACCGGCCTTGCCTCGATGCTGGCCCACGAGATCAAGAACCCGCTCTCCGGTATCCGGGGTGCTGCGCAATTGCTGGAAATGTCGGTGCCCGACGATGATCGCGCACTCACCCGGCTGATCTGCGACGAGACCGACCGCATCGTCTCGCTGGTCGATCGCATGGAGATTTTCTCCGACGAACGTCCGGTCGACCGCATGTCGATCAACATCCACTCGGTCCTCGACCATGTCAAAGCCATTGCCAAGGCCGGCTTTGCCCGCAATATCAAGATCACCGAGAGCTATGATCCGTCGCTGCCGCCGGTCTATGCCAATCGCGATCAATTGGTGCAGGTGTTTTTGAACCTGATCAAGAACGCCTCGGAAGCCGTCGGCGACAAGCCGGATGGCGAGATCCAACTGACCACCGCCTATCGCCCGGGCATCCGCCTGTCGGTGGCAGGCTCCCGCGAAAAGATCTCCCTGCCGCTGGAATTCTGCGTGCATGACAACGGTCCCGGCGTGCCCGAGGATCTGTTGCCGCATCTGTTCGATCCGTTCATCACCACCAAGACCAACGGATCCGGCCTCGGCCTGGCCCTGGTCGCCAAGATCATCGGCGGCCATGGCGGCATTGTCGAATGCGACAGCCAGGCCAGCCGGACAACCTTCCGGGTTCTCATGCCGGTCTCGAAATCCGACATGATTGACGACTTCCACCCTGCGACATCCACAGGAAAACGCTGATGACTGCCACGATTCTTGTTGCCGATGATGATGCTGCCATTCGCACCGTGCTGAACCAGGCGCTGACCCGGGCCGGATATGATGTGCGCATCACCTCCAATGCCGCCACCCTGTGGCGCTGGATTTCCGCGGGCGAAGGCGATCTGGTGGTGACCGATGTCATCATGCCGGATGAAAACGCCTTCGACCTGCTGCCGCGCATCAAGAAGGCAAGGCCCGAATTGCCTGTTCTGGTGATGAGCGCCCAGAACACCTTCATGACGGCCATTAAGGCGTCGGAAAAGGGCGCTTACGATTATCTGCCGAAACCCTTCGACCTCACCGAACTGATCGCCATCATCGGCCGCGCGCTGTCCGAGCCGAAACGAAAGCCAGCGCGGCTTGACGACGACATGCAGGATGGCATGCCGCTGGTCGGCCGTTCGGCCGCCATGCAGGAAATCTACCGGGTATTGGCCCGGCTGATGCAGACTGATCTGACGCTGATGATCACCGGCGAATCGGGCACCGGCAAGGAACTCGTCGCCCGCGCGCTGCATGATTACGGCAAGCGCCGCAACGGTCCTTTCGTTGCCATCAACATGGCGGCCATTCCGCGCGACCTGATCGAATCGGAACTGTTCGGCCACGAGAAGGGCGCCTTTACCGGCGCGCAGAACCGCTCCACCGGCCGCTTTGAACAGGCCGAGGGCGGCACGCTGTTCCTCGACGAAATCGGCGACATGCCGATGGATGCCCAGACCCGGCTGCTACGCGTGCTGCAGCAGGGCGAATATACGACTGTGGGCGGCCGCACGCCGATCCGCACCGACGTGCGCATCGTCGCGGCCACCAACAAGGATCTCAAGCACTCGATCAACCAGGGCCTGTTCCGCGAGGACCTCTATTACCGCCTCAACGTCGTGCCGCTGCGCCTGCCGCCCTTGCGAGATCGCGCTGAGGATATCCCCGACCTGGTCCGCCATTTCATCCAGCAGGGCGAGAAGGAAGGCCTGGATTCCAAGCGCTTCGACACTGAGGCCATCGAGGTCATGAAGTCCTATGCCTGGCCCGGCAACGTGCGCGAACTGGAAAACCTGGTGCGCCGGCTGATGGCGCTTTATCCCCAGGATGTGATGTCCCGGGAGATCATCGAATCGGAATTGCGCTCCGATATCACCGACAGCCCGATCACCAAATCCGGCACTGGCGGCGGCTCCATGTCGATTGCCCAGGCGGTCGAGGAGAATATGCGCAGCTATTTTGCGAGCTTCGGCGACGCCCTGCCGCCGACCGGCCTGTACGACCGGGTTCTGACCGAAATGGAATACCCGCTGATTCTGGCGGCATTGACCGCCACGCGCGGCAACCAGATCAAGGCGGCCGATCTGCTCGGCCTCAATCGGAACACCCTGCGCAAGAAAATCCGCGAACTCGGCGTTTCGGTTTACAGAAGCTCGCGCAGCGCTTGACAATCGACGAAGCTGCGTTGCAATTTCGCCACAATGCGTTGCTCAATGGCAACGCAGTCGTGATTTTCTGCAGCCCCATTTGCCTTCGCCCGGTCATCCAGAGGCAAGCGCCGGGGCAGGGGTCGCGATAAGCGTCGTGCGCGGGTCTGATCGGCACTCGCACGGCCATCATGTCGGTGATACCTCGGACAGTTTTCCGGGGCGGGGAGTGGAATTGTCATGGCGAAGCGCCAGATCGTAAGCAGCGCCGACGAAGAAGCGTTGGCTGTCGCGCAGGATCGCCGGGCATCTTTCGCTCTGCCGGGCCTGCTATTGGCAGGCGGCGCGCTGCTTTGCGCCATTTTCACGCTGCCCGTTTTGCTGGGTTTGACGCCGATCGAGCCGACGTCGCGCGTGCTGATTGCCTCGGCCATCCTCAATGCCCTGTTCGTCGTCGGCCTGATATTTCTGATCGGCCGCGAGGTCGGGCGCCTGCTCAAGGCGCGCACCCGCGGACGGGCCGCTGCCCGCCTGCATGTGCGCATCGTCGTGCTGTTTTCGATCGTGGCGATCACGCCGGCGATCCTAGTGGCGATCTTTGCCAGTATCACCCTGAATGTCGGCCTCGATCGCTGGTTTTCGCTCCGCACTCAGTCGATCGTCAGTTCGTCGATGAATGTCGCGCAGGCCTATATGCTGGAAAATGCCAGCTATCTGCAGGGCCAGACCATTTCGATGGCCAACGATCTGGAGCGCAACCGGGCGCTCTATTACCTCGACCGCACCGGCTTTGTGCAGTTGATGACCCGCCAGGCCAAGGGCCGCGGCCTGCTCGGCGCCTTTCTGGTGCGCCAGGACGGCTCGGCCATGGTGCAGGCCGATATCCCGACCGAAAAGCCCTTGCCGGCGATACCGGCCGATGCGCTGGACAAGGCCGCCGCCGGCCAGCCGACGCTTATTCCGCCAGGGGTGACCAACCTGGTCGGCGCGATCATCAAGCTCGAATCGATCACCGGCGGCTTTCTCTACACGATCCGTGCCGTCGACCCGAAGGTCATGGCGGCGATGCGCGAGATGGAGGAAAACACCGCCGAGTACCAGTCGATGGAGGCCGGCCGCACAACGCTGCAGATCGCCTTTGCCGTTCTCTATCTGGGCTTTGCGCTGATCGTGCTGCTGGCCGCCATCTGGACGGCGATTGCCGTCGCCGACCGGATCGTCCGGCCGATCCGGCTGTTGATCAGCGCGGCCGACAATGTCGCCTCCGGCAATATGAATGTGATCGTGCCGGTGCGCGTTGCCGACGGCGATGTCGGCAGCCTATCGCGCACCTTCAACAAGATGATTTCCCAGATACGCACCCAGCGCGACGAGATCCTCGAGGCCAAGGACGAGGTGGATGATCGGCGCCGCTTCATTGAGGCCGTTCTGTCGGGCGTCACGGCGGCGGTCATCGGCGTCGAGGACGATGGCGTCATCACCATCGTCAATCCGTCTGCTGAACTCTTCCTCGCCCAATGCACCGATCAACTGATCGGCGAGAAGCTGGAGCGCGTGGCGCCGGAGATCAATGCCGTCCTGTCCGAGGCCTCGATCCGCCATCGCGGCAATTTCCGCAAGCAGATCAACCTGATGCGTGGCGGCAAGGAGAGAACCCTGAGTGTCCAGGTGACCCGCGAGGAGACCCGCAATTCGGTCGATTCCTACGTGATCACCCTGGATGACATCACCGATCTCGTGATCGCCCAGCGCTCCACCGCCTGGGCCGATGTGGCGCGGCGCATTGCCCACGAGATCAAGAACCCGCTGACCCCGATCCAGCTCTCGGCCGAGCGGCTGAAGCGCCGCTACGGCAAGCAGATCGACGAGAGCGACCGCGCCGTCTTCGACCAGTGCACCGACACCATCGTCCGGCAGGTCGAGGACATCGGCCGCATGGTCGACGAGTTCTCGTCCTTTGCCCGCATGCCGAAGCCCACCAAGCAGCGGTCCGACCTGCGCGATATCCTGCGCGATGCGGTTTTCCTGCGCGAGATGGGCAATACCGATTGTGAGTTCCTGCGCGAATTCGGCGACGAGCCGCTGGAGGGCCTGTTCGACGCCCGCATGCTGTCGCAGGCGGTCGGCAACCTGATCAAGAATGCCGTCGAGGCCATCGAGGCGGTGCCCGGCGATCAGCCGCGCCAGCAGGGCAAGGTGCTGGTCCGGGCGCAGCGCGACGAGGCCCAGGACCGCTTCGTGGTCGATGTCATCGACAACGGCAAGGGGCTGCCGATCGAGAACCGTCACCGGATTCTCGAGCCCTACATGACGATGCGCGACAAGGGTACCGGGCTTGGCCTGGCCATCGTCAAGAAGATTATTGAAGAGCATGGCGGACAGCTCGAACTGCATGACGCACCGGCGGAATTCGATCATGGCCGAGGCGCGATGATCCGGATCATCCTGCCGCGTCAGCCGGTGCAACTGGCCGCCGATACGGACATGGACAAGGAAGCAGCATATGGCCTCTGATATTCTCGTAGTGGATGACGAGGAAGATATTCGCGAAATCGTTTCGGGCATCCTCAGCGACGAGGGCCATGAAACCCGCACGGCCTATGATGCCGACAGCGCGCTGGCGGCCATTTCCGACCGGGTGCCGCGGCTGATCTTTCTCGATATCTGGATGCAGGGCAGCCGGCTCGACGGTCTGTCGTTGCTCGACGAAATCAAGGCCCGCCACCCCGACCTGCCCGTCGTGATGATCTCCGGCCACGGCAATGTCGAGACCGCGGTCTCGGCCATCAAACGCGGCGCCTTCGATTTCATCGAAAAGCCGTTCAAGACCGACCGGCTGATCCTGATCGCCGAGCGGGCGCTGGAAAATTCCAAGCTGAAGCGCGAAGTCTCCGACCTGAAGCGCCGCACCGGCGATGCCGTCGAACTGATCGGCACGTCGGTGGCCGTGTCGCAATTGCGCCAGACCATCGAGAAGGTGGCGCCGACCAACAGCCGCATCATGATCGTCGGCCCGTCGGGTGCCGGCAAGGAACTGGTGGCGCGGATGATCCACAAGCGCTCGGCGCGCTCCGGCGGTCCCTTCGTGACGCTGAACGCCGCGGCGATCACGCCCGACCGCATGGAAGTGGCCCTGTTCGGCACCGAAGGCGCACCGGGGCAGGCGCGCCGCATTGGCGCTCTTGAAGAAGCCCATCGCGGTATTCTCTATCTCGACGAGATCGGCGAAATGCCGCGCGAGACCCAGAACAAGATCCTGCGCGTGCTGGTCGACCAGCAGTTCGAACGGGTCGGCGGATCGAAGCGCGTCAAGGTCGATGTGCGCATCATCTCGTCCAGCGCCTACAATCTGGAGGGCCTGATTGCCGAGGCGCGGTTCCGCGAGGATCTGTTCCATCGCCTGGCCGTGGTGCCGGTCCGGGTGCCGGCGCTGGCCGAGCGCCGCGAGGACATTCCCTTCCTGGTCGACATGTTCGTCCGCCAGATCTCCGAGCAGGCCGGCATCCGCCAGCGCAAGATCGGCGAGGACGCCATGGCGGTGCTGCAGGCCCATGACTGGCCGGGCAATATCCGCCAGCTGCGCAACAATATCGAGCGGCTGATGATTCTCGCCCAGGGTGACAGCCCCGAGGCGCCGATCACCGCCGATATGCTGCCGACCGATCTCGGCGACATGCTGCCGAAAATGTCCGGCAAGAGCGACTATCACATCATGACGCTGCCGCTGCGCGAGGCCCGCGAAATGTTCGAGCGCGATTATCTGATTGCCCAGATCAACCGCTTCGGCGGCAATATCTCGCGCACGGCGGAATTCGTCGGCATGGAGCGCTCGGCCCTGCATCGCAAACTGAAATCGCTTGGCGTATAGAATGTCCAGCGGCAGGCGCGCCGCGGTACCGATGCCGGTCACCTCAGTGAAAGAGACGTCATGAAAGTCATCATTTGCGGTGCGGGGCAGGTCGGCTACGGCATCGCCGAGCGTCTGGCCCAGGAGGATAATGACGTCTCCGTCATCGATACCTCGGCCTCGCTCGTCGCCCATATCACCCAGACGCTCGATGTGCGCGGCTATGTCGGCCACGGCGCCCATCCCGATGTGCTGGCCAAAGCCGGCGCCGACCAGGCCGACATGATCATCGCCGTGACGCTCTACGACGAGATCAACATGGTGGCCTGTCAGGTCGCCCATTCGCTGTTCAACGTGCCGACCAAGATCGCCCGTATCCGCGCCCAGAACTATTTGCGGCCGGAATATTCCGACCTTTTCAGCCGCGATAATATGCCGATCGACGTCACCATCTCGCCGGAGATCGAGGTCGGCAAGATGGTGCTGCGGCGCATTTCCTTTCCTGGCGCCACCGACGTGGCACGTTTTGCCGAAGACAATATCGCCATGGTGGCGATCGAGTGCATGGAGGAATGCCCTGTCGTCAACACGCCGCTGCAGCAGCTGAGCCAGCTGTTTCCGGACCTGATGGCAACCGTGGTCGGCATCTATCGCAACGGCCAGCTGATCGTGGCGCGCTCCACCGATCAGTTGCTGGTCGGCGACCTCGCCTATGTGATCTGCGAGCGCGGCCACACCAGACGCACCCTTGGCCTGTTCGGCCATGAGGAGCAGGAAGCCGGCCGCATCGTCATCGCCGGCGGTGGCAATATCGGCTATTACGTCGCCCGCACCATCGAGGACCTGCAGCCGAAGACCAAGATCAAGATCATCGAGAGCGACCGCGACCGGGCCGTCACCGTCTCCGATCAGCTGCGCAATACCATCGTGCTGCACGGCTCGGCGCTGGACCAGAACATGCTTTTGCAGGCCGATATCCAGGATGCCGACCTCGTCGTCACGCTGACCAACAGCGACCAGACCAATATGCTCTGTGCTGCCATGGCAAAGCGGCTCGGCTGCCGCTCCGGCATGGTGCTGATCAACAACCCGTCGTTCCAGGAACTGACCACGTCGCTGGGCATCGACGCCTATATCAACCCGCGCGCCGTCACCATCTCGCGCGTGCTGCAGCATGTGCGCAAGGGCCGCATTCGCTCCGTCTATGCCGTCCAGAAGGGGGCTGCCGAAGTGATCGAGGCGGAAGCGCTGGAGACCTCACCGCTGGTTGGCCGGCCGTTTCGCGATCTCGAACTGCCGGCCGGTATCCGCATCGGCGCGCTGTACCGTGATCGCCGCGTCATCCGGCCGGATGGCGATACCAAGATCAAGGCGAAGGACCGCGTCGTGCTGTTTGCCACCGCCGGCGCCGTGCGTGTCGTCGAGCAGATGTTCCGGGTCTCGATCCAGTATTTCTAGGCGAAGCGCACTCCGCCCGGCGCCGTTTATGCCGGCATAAAATCTGTCGCCGCACGGTGTCACACAAAATTCGCAGTGCCTTTTTCGACGTTGCGGAAAAGACTGCGATTTGATACCAACTTGTCGTTACGGGGCATTTTGGGGCGACAGTGATCCAAAAAGACTTGATGCGATAATTCACCGGCCTATGGGCCGGCAAGAAAGAAAGAAGCGGCGCGATGGCGGAACGTTCTCAGAATTTGCAGGATCTATTTCTCAATACGGTTCGCAAACAAAAGATTTCATTGACAATTTTCCTGATTAACGGCGTCAAGCTGACCGGCGTCGTGACATCCTTCGACAATTTCTGCGTCCTGCTGCGCCGCGACGGCCATTCGCAGCTGGTCTACAAGCATGCGATCTCGACGATCATGCCGGGCCAGCCGATGCAGATGTTTGAAAGCGAAGAAGCCGCTTCGTAACGGGAATTAAAAAGATCACCAGAGACACAACTAGCGATTCGATTATTCCGGAGCTCGAAAAGCACCGCGACGACATGCGCGCCGTGGTCATCGTGCCGGTTTTGAAACAATCGCGATCCGCCGCCCAGGGTAGTGCGTCCGATGCGCCGCCGGCCCCGACCCGCTCCAGCGAGGCACGGTTAGAGGAGGCCATGGGCCTTGCCCGTGCCATCGACCTGGTCGTGGTGCAGGGCCTCGTCGTGCCGGTCAGCCAGCCGCGTCCCGGCACGCTGCTCGGCAGCGGCAAGATTGCCGAGATCAAGGCGCTGCTCGACGAGCATGATGCCGGCCTGATCATCGTCGATCATCCCCTGACGCCGGTGCAGCAGCGCAATCTGGAAAAGGAATGGAACGCCAAGGTCATCGACCGCACCGGCCTCATTCTGGAAATTTTTGGCCGCCGCGCCTCCACCAAGGAGGGCACGCTGCAGGTCGATCTGGCCCATCTCAACTACCAGAAGGGCCGTCTGGTCCGCAGCTGGACCCACCTTGAACGCCAGCGCGGTGGTGCCGGTTTCATGGGTGGTCCCGGTGAAACCCAGATCGAGGCCGACCGGCGCATGCTGCAGGACAAGATCATCAAGCTCGAAAAGGAGCTTGAGCAGGTGGTGCGCACACGGCAGCTGCACCGCGCCAAGCGCCGCAAGGTGCCGCATCCGATCGTGGCCCTGGTCGGCTATACCAATGCCGGCAAGTCGACGCTGTTCAACCGCATCACCGGAGCCGGGGTGCTAGCCGAGGACATGCTGTTTGCCACGCTCGACCCGACGCTGCGCCGCATGAAGCTGCCGCACGGTCGCACCGTCATCATGTCGGACACCGTCGGCTTCATCTCCGATCTGCCGACCCATCTGGTTGCCGCCTTCCGCGCCACCCTGGAAGAGGTGCTGGAAGCCGATCTGGTGCTGCATGTGCGCGATATGGCCGATCCGGACAATGCAGCCCAAGCCGGCGACGTCATGCGCATCCTCGGCGATCTCGGCATCGACGACAAGGAAGCCGGCGAGCGGATCATCGAGGTCTGGAACAAGATCGACCGGCTCGATCCGGAGATGCACGATGCGCTGCTGCAGAAGGCGGCCACCCGCGACAACGTCATTCCAGTCTCTGCTGTCAGCGGCGAGGGCGTCGACACCCTGCTCGACGTGATCTCGCAGCGCCTGTCCGGCGTGCTGACGGTAGCCACGATCTCCATTCCCGCCGACAAGCAGGCGCTGATTTCCTGGGCCTATGAAAATGCCGTGGTCGACGGCCGCGAAGACCACGAAGACGGCTCCGTCAGCCTCGACCTGCGCCTGACCGCCCGCCAGGCGGACGAGCTGGAGCGCAAGCTCGGTACGGGGCAGAAGCCCGCGAGGGAAGACTGGGAAAACTAAGGTGGCATACAACTACGCAGCCAGAGTTTTGCTGCCTCTTTTGGCGAGTTTGGACGATCTCACTCAGAGTTAGCTTGGGCTGGGAGGGGTGCGCCACTACCAAGCTGTGAGCGTCAACCTGGCATTGGGAAGGCTGGCTTGTTTGACTGGTGCCTGCTTTTCCGCAATGTATGTTCTTGGGATTTTTTAAATAGTCACCGCTGGTGTATTTTGAAATGAAAAGAACACTAGTGTCTCCCCAGATCGACTTTGCGAAGCGCCATATCGTGTCTCAGGTCTCTACTTTTAATGCCGCCTCGGCAATTTATAGACTAGAGGCGCTTATCGATGATGCAAAGGAGGTTTCTGGGCTCCTTACCCCGCAGCAAAGCCATAAAACATTTGAGTTCGTTTCATATTATCAAGTGGGATTTGTCACTTGTTTGGAGTGGCATGCAAAGTCTAGGCTCTACGATCTGTTTGTTTTCGATCCGAAGCAGATTTCGGCGAATGATGTAAAACAGGGTTTTTCTGATGCGAAACTCGCACTAATGATTTCAGAAGGCTTGGAAATACCCCATCTTATCGCCAGTGGTTCAAGCGTATCGACTTATGAATCATATATCTCGACTATAGATAGAGTATTAACCGCGCTGGGCGCAAAGGGTGAAATCAAGAATCTGCTAGGAACCGATGCTCAGGTCATCGAAGACCTTTATGTGAGCAGAAACACATTGGTTCATGAAATTGGAATTCAGGCTATAGGGCACCCAAACGTCAGAGATTTTTCGACGTTTAAGGAAGTTCTAGAGCAAGGAAATATTGTTCTTTCATTGATCAGGGGCGTTGAAGCTCAGATCACTGCTTTCGCTTCGGAGGGTTTTCCAAATCAGTTAGATTCCGCAGGCTACCCAGTTGATGAGGTGGGCACGCTGATGACGAAGATAAGGACAATGGAAGCGGCGATTAGTGATGCCATCGCGGAGGGGAATTGCGCGGAAGGCCTGACAATTGACAGATGGACAGCATTGCTCGCGAAAAGCAATGCTGGACTGATTGCTGAACTCGAATTTATTGCCACGCTCGATCTTGCTGGCTGGCAGTATTTTGACGTTCGACCATCTCTGAAAGCCCACCTTCTCCGGCAGCGGCTTAAATATCTGGAGAATCTTGCAAAAGAAATAATCTAGCGGATAATTGGGACTTCTTCACTCTAGCGCCCGTTCAATTCCCTTCGCCGCCTGCCACAATTCCTCCATGCGCTCCAGGCTTGCCTCTTCCAGCGTCTCACCTGACGCTTGAAGATTTTCCTCTATAAAGCGGAATCTCCTGCGGAATTTCGTGTTGGTGCCGCGCAGCGCCTGTTCCGGTTCTGCATCCACATGCCGGCCGATATTGACCAGCGCGAAGATCAGGTCGCCCAACTCGTCCTTGACCTTGTCCGGACGGCCTTGCGTCAGCGCCTCGCGCAGCTCGCCGATTTCCTCTTCGATCTTGTCGAGGATCGGCGCTGCTTCCGACCAGTCGAAGCCGACCTTGGCGGCCCGTTCCTGCAATTTCAGAGCCTCGGTCAGTGCCGGAAAGCTGCGCTGCACGGAGCCCAGGTGACCTGAGGTGAAATCCTCGGCCGGCCTGCCGGTCTCAACCGTCCGCGCCGCATGGCGGGCGGCCCGCTCGGCCTTTTCCTCTCGCTTGATCTCGTCCCACTGCAGCTTGACCGCCTGCGGCGTATCGGCGTCGGAGCGGGCAAACACATGCGGATGACGGCGGATCATCTTTTTCGTGATCGCCTCGACCACGTCGCCGAACGAAAACAGCCCGGCTTCCTCGGCGATCCTGGCATGGAACACCACCTGCAGTAAGAGGTCACCCAATTCGTCGCAGAGATCGTCGGGGTCGTTGCGCTCGATCGCATCGGCCACCTCATAGGCTTCCTCGATCGTGTAGGGCTTGATCGTCTCGAATGTCTGGACCAGGTCCCAGGGGCAGCCGGTCTCGGGCTGGCGCAGCGCCGCCATGATCTCGATCAGCCGCGCAATATCCTTCGATGCATCCATCGTCTTCTGCTCCAATGCCCCGCGGCCCGGCCGATCGTTCAGGGTGTTCAATTCAGGGGAATGGCGTTGTCGGTCTTGCTCGACTGATAGCGATCCGAAAGCCCGGCATAGGTCTGTTTGATGCGCCGCGACTGTTCTGTGAGGGTTTCGCGTCGCGGTGTGTCCTCGACGGCGACCAGATCGCCGATGGCATGGCAATGCCAGAAGGCATTCTGCTTGCGATAGCCGCCGGGCTCCAGACCAAAAACCTCTTTCAGGATCTTCAGATCATGGGGGATGGCAAAGGCGTCGCGGCTGTCTTCATGGCTGAAGAAATAATAGAAATTGTCAAAGCCCGCCCAGGCGATCGCCGACATGCACATGGTGCACGGTTCATGGGTCGACAGGAAGATCAGTTCCTTGGTGTCCGGCCGCTCGCCCAGTTCGTAGAAGCGTTTCAGCGTATGCACTTCGCCGTGCCAGAGCGGGTTTTCCAGCTCGTTATTGGTTTCCGCCAGCACCAGCGACAGATCGGATTTCCGCAGAATCGCCGCGCCGAAAACCTTGTTGCCGGCGGCGACGCCCTGGGCGGTCAGCGGCAGGATGTCGTGCTCGATAACATCGAGCAGACGGGCGGTCAGGGCGGTGGAATCGGACAAGGACATGCTCGCGGCTATTGGGGTCGGCTGCACACTACCGACCGTCGGTTGGCCTGTAAATCTCCGGCCGCGACGTACCCGCCTATTTCGTCAGGGGATCGAGCGCAGCCGGGCCATCACCAAGGCTCGGTCCTCAAGCGTGCGCGCGCCGGAATAGACTATCTTGACGCTCGTTTAGCCAGTGCTGCCCGCAGTTCCGTCCGTCGGTCCAGCCTTTAGGAGCTGCTGCCGAACCGGCCAGCGCGCCTTATGCTCCAAACGGCGGGCAGGGGAGCAAAGAAATTTGGTCTTCTCGCCCAATGCGCATTTTTGTTCCTTCATTTTTGACTTTTCAGACGTAATACTGGCGCCATGATAGCCAGATCGCCATCCACAGCCCATGATCCTGCCTTGCTCAGCCATTTCCCGGCTTTCTTCCGGGTGGCCGGGCAGGTGGTGGCCGTATTCGGCGATGGCGATGAGGCCTATGCCAAGGTTCGGTTGCTGCGCAATACCTCGGCGCGCATCGTTGCCTTCACGCAAAATCCGATGGCCTCCTACGCGGCCTTGCTGGCGCGCCACGCCATTGAGATCGATCGCCGCGATTTTGTCCCTGATCTGGTCAGGGGTGCCACGCTGGTGTTTGCCGCAACCGGCGAGGCGGAGAGGGACCGCACCATCGTTCAGGCGGCCCGCGCCGAACGCATTCCGGCCAATGCCGTCGACCAGCCGGACTATTGCGATTTCTATACGCCGGCGCTGGTCAATCGCGCCCCGATCGCCATTGCGATTGGTAGCGAGGGCGTCGGCCCTGTTCTGGCGCAGATGATCCGCGCCGAGATCGATCGTCGCCTGCCGCGCTCGCTCGGTCGGCTGGGCAGGCTGGCCGAGGACTATCGCTCCGCCGTCGATCGCCTCATTCCGCGCGGTGTCAGCCGCCGTCTGTTCTGGCGCTCGTTCTTCAAGGGCGACATTGCCGATGCCGTGGAAAAGGGCGACATGGCCGAAGCCCGGCGGGGCGCAACCCTGCTGATGCTGGCCGGCACCCGCCGGTCGGTGGGTCGGGTCTTCCTGGTTGGCGCCGGACCGGGTGCTGAAGACCTGCTGACCCTTCGCGCCCACCGCCTGCTGATGGAAGCCGATGTCATCGTCCATGATGCGCTGGTGCCGCAGGCCGTCATCGACATGGGCCGCCGCGATGCGACCCGCATTCCGGTCGGCAAGCGCAAGGGCTGCCATTCGAAGTCCCAATCCGAGATCAATGACCTGCTGGTCGAACTGGCGCGCGAAGGAAAGCGTGTCGTGCGCCTGAAGTCGGGCGATCCGCTGGTGTTCGGCCGGGCGGCGGAAGAGATGGCGGCGCTGCGCGATGCCGAGATCCCCTACGAGATCGTGCCGGGCATCACCTCGGCGCTGGCCGCGGCTGCCGATTTCGAGCTGCCGCTGACGCTGCGCGGCGTCGCCTCGTCGCTGGTCTTCACCACCGGTCACGATCTGACCGGCGACATTCTGCCGGATTGGGCAAGGCTTGCCCTTTCGGGTGCCACGGTTGCCGTCTATATGGGCCGGACCGTCGCGGCCTCGGTGGCCGAACGCCTGATGGCGGCAGGCCTTGCCGAAGATACGACCGTTGCGATCGTTGAAAATGCCGGCCGGCAGGACAAGCGCCTGCTGCACGGCACGTTGAAGGAATTGCCGGGTCTTGAAGCCCGGGTTGAACTGACCGGCCCGGTCATGGTGATTATCGGCGATGCGGTGGCGGGTGCCGATTTCAGCCGCTCGCAGCCGTTGAATGGCGTCGCGTCAGAAGCGCCTGTATTGTTGAGGAATTGAAGATGGCAGAGAAAGTCCTGACCGCAAATCGCCTGAGCGACGGCATCGCCGTCTGGCTCGATGCTGCCGGCCAGTGGAACGAAAAGCTGCAGGAGGCCTTTGTGGCGCGCCATGCCGAGGCCGTGGCCGCCCTTGAGGCGACCGGCAAGCAGGCTCTGGCCGACAATCTCGTCGTCGACGTCAATGTCATCGACGTGGAGGAACGCAACGGCCGTCTGCATCCGCTGCGGCTGCGCGAACGGATTCGCGCCGAAGGGCCGACCATGGCCTATGCCGAGGGACACGGCTTTGCCGATCCCGACTTTATCGCTGCCTGAGGAATATCATGTACCGTTACGATGAATTCGACCACGCCTTCGTGTCTGCGCGCGTTGAGCAATTTCGCGACCAGGTGGCACGCCGGCTGTCGGGCGAACTGTCCGAAGATGCCTTCAAGCCGCTGCGGCTGATGAATGGCGTCTATCTGCAATTGCATGCCTATATGCTGCGCGTCGCGATCCCTTACGGCACGCTGAACGGCCGGCAGATGCGCATGCTGGCCCATATTGCCCGCCGCTACGACCGCGGCTACGGCCATTTCACCACGCGCCAGAACATCCAGTACAATTGGCCAAAACTCTCCGACACGCCGGATATCCTCAATGAACTGGCCAGCGTCGAGATGCATGCCATCCAGACCTCGGGCAATTGCATTCGCAACGTCACGGCCGATCATTTTGCCGGTGCTGCCGCCGACGAAATGGCCGACCCGCGCCCCTATGCCGAAATCCTGCGGCAATGGTCGTCGGTGCATCCGGAGTTTTCCTTCCTGCCGCGCAAGTTCAAGATCGCGGTTACCGGCGCGCCGAGCGACCGCGCCGCCATCCAGGTCCACGATATCGGCCTGCATCTGAAAAAGGACGCGGCTGGTAATCTCGGCTTTGCCGTCTATGTCGGCGGCGGGCAGGGGCGTACCCCGATGATCGCCAAGCTGGTGCGCGACTTTTTGCCGGAAGAAGACCTGCTGTCCTATGTGACCGCCATTGTCCGGGTCTACAATCTGCACGGCCGCCGCGACAACAAATACAAGGCACGCATCAAGATCCTGGTGCATGAAACCGGCGTCGAGGAACTGACCCGCGAAATCGAGGCCGAATTCGATGCGCTGCGCCACGGCGAGCTGAATCTGCCGGACAGCGATATCCGCAGCATCGAGACCTATTTTGCGCCGCCGGCACTCACTGATCGGCCGGAAGGCTGGGCCGATCTGGCCCGTGCCAAGAAGGCCGATGCCGGCTTTGCTGCTTGGGTCAACCAGAATGTCGCGGCCCACAAGCATCCCGACTACGGCATGGTGACGATTTCGCTGAAGCCGATCGGCGGCATTCCGGGCGATGCCAGCGACAGCCAGATGGACATCGTCGCCGACATTGCCGAGCGCCTGGCCTTCGACGAGATCCGTGTCAGCCATGAGCAGAACCTGATCCTGCCGCATGTGGCGCGCGCCGATCTCTACGAGGTCTATTCGCTGCTGGCGACGTCAGGCCTTGCCACCGCCAATGCCGGGCTGATCACCGACATGATCGTCTGTCCGGGCCTGGATTACTGCGCGCTGGCCAATGCCCGCTCGATTCCCGTCGCCCAGGAAATCTCGACGCGCTTCGGCTCGGCCGAACGCCAGGCCGAAATCGGCGAGCTGAAGATCAAGATCTCCGGCTGCATCAATGCCTGCGGCCATCACCATGTCGGCCATATCGGCCTCTTGGGGGTCGAAAAGAAGGGCGCCGAACTCTACCAGATCACCCTTGGCGGTTCCGGCGACGAGAACACCTCGATCGGTGAAATCATCGGTCGCGGCTTCGAGCCGGACAAGGTGACCGATGCGGTGGAAACCATCGTCGACACCTATCTGGGCCTCAGGCTTGATCCAAAGGAGACCTTCCTGGCCGCCTATCGCCGGGTGGGTCCACAACCCTTCAAGGACGCCCTTTACGGCGAAGCGGCCGAAGCCGCGTGAGGAGCCTCAAATGACCCGTATCTGGACCGAAAACGGCTTTGCCGACAGCGATGCCTGGATTGTCGAGACCGACGAGCAGAAGGCCGGCGAGGGCCAGCGTCCGCTGCTTGGTCTCGAAGCCTTCCTGGCGGCAGCCGACGCCACCAATGACGGCGATTTCGGTGTGCTGCTGAAGCCGGCTGACGATGTCAGGCGTCTGGCGCCGCATCTGGGCCGCCTGGCGCTGGTGGCCGTCGCCTTTCCCGCCTTCAACGACGGCCGCGGCTTCAGCCAGGCCTCGCTGCTGCGCGATCGGCTGCGCTATCAGGGGGAACTGCGCGCCGTCGGCGACGTACTGATCGACCAGATCCCGCTGATGCAGCGCACCGGCTTCGACAGTTTTGCCGTGACCAATGCCACAGCGCTGAAGCGTCTGGCCGACCGCCACCTGACGGGCATTGCCGAGCATTATCAGCCGGCTGCCCGCGGCGATGGCGAGATCGGTGCCTATAGCTGGCGCCGGCGGGCGGCTGTGTAAAACATTAAAATAATGCTATGTAAATGGCGACTTTTGACGGATGTCAAAGTGCGATGGCCGGCTTTCGGGCATGCTGACCACGGAAAAATCGATCAGGATTCGGCAATCGTGTCCTGATCTTGCAAATCGCCTCTTGAAGCATCGGGAAACTTTCGGCAAGGGTTCAACATTCCGCCGTATCCCTGAAGCATGTCGCCCGAAAGTGGGTACCGGTTTCGGGACAACGACATGCTGCAAAACAAAGAGATAAAGCGTGAAGAGCGAATCCGAAAGATCGCGACATGCTTTAGCTGCAAGCCATATGTTTGAGGACCTGACCGCGCATGAATGCTCCAGCCAAGACCGAGACAGCCGAACTGATCGTGCCGGAAGGCGTCTACGCCGAAACCGTCCTCAGCGTCACCCATTATACCGAACATCTGTTCCGCTTTCGCATGACCAGACCGGCCGGCTTCCGCTTCCGCTCCGGCGAGTTTGCGATGATCGGTCTGATGGTCGAGGGCAAGCCGATCTATCGCGCCTATTCGATCGCCAGCCCGTCCTGGGACGAGGAACTGGAATTCTTCTCGATCAAGGTGCCGAACGGCCCGCTGACGCAACACTTGCAGCGCATCCAGCCGGGCGACCGGGTGCTGATGCGCAAGAAGCCGACCGGCACGCTGGTGCTGGACGCCCTGACGCCGGGCAAGCGCCTCTACATGTTTTCGACCGGCACCGGCATCGCGCCCTTTGCCAGCCTGATCCGCGATCCGGAAACCTATGAGAAGTTCGAAGAGGTCATCCTGACCCATACCTGCCGCGAAGTGGCGGAACTGAAATACGGTTTCGACCTGATCGAGGAGATCCGCGCCGACGAGATGCTGCGTGAAATCGTCGGCGACAAGCTCAAGCACTACGCGACGGTGACCCGCGAGGACTATCCGTTCCAGGGCCGCATCACTGACCTGATCGCCAACGGCAAGCTGTTTGCCGATCTCGGCCTGCCGCCGCTCGATCCCGCCGTCGACCGCGGCATGATCTGCGGCTCGACCGCCATGCTGAAGGACACCAAGGCTGCCCTTGAAAACGCCGGCCTGACTGAAGGCGCCAACAACAAGCCGGCAGAATTCGTCATCGAACGGGCCTTCGTCGGCTAATCCTCTACGGAATTTGCGCGAACGATTCAGAGCCCGGCGGAAACGCCGGGCTTGGTTTGAGGGCAGGCCGCGTTTGTTCTGCGACGTCATGCTCGGCCTTGTGCCGAGCATCCGCAACATTCGGATTTCACAGCCAAGTTCAATTCATGGTGCTCGGCGGCAGACCCTCGGGACAGGCCCGAGGGTGACGAAAGGCTGTACCCTTTCTCGTGTTCGAGGAGGCGTAGCCGGCCTATCAGCAAGCACATCCTCACGCCTGCGAGAGATAGCCGATCAGGTTTTCCATGGCCGACTGGGCAAGGGCTGCATCGCCCTGCTGGATGGCGCGGATCACGCCGACATGCAGGGCCACCGAGCGATCCATCTTCTCCAGCGTCGCCTGCGCATACCACAACCGGCGTGCATGGGTCTGCAACGGCTGCAGGGCTGATATCAGGAAGGCATTGGGGCAGGCGGCTTCGAGGATCTCGTCGAACCGTTTGTCGGCCGCCAGGAAGCCGTCGAAATCGCCAGAGGTCGCCGCGCCCGTCATCGCCTTGGCGCAGTCGACCAGTGCCGCCCGCTGCTCGTCCGTCGCGGCCTGCGCTGCAAGGCCTGCCGCCAGCGGTTCCAGCCTGCCGCGCACTGCCATGATCTGGCGAAGATCCTCCGGATGGATGTCGGCGATCTGCAATCCGACGCGGGGGCGGACCAGGATCAATCCCTGCCAGTCGAGCCGCTGGATCGCCTCGCGCACCGGCGTGCGCCCGTGGCCGGATCGCTCGATCAACTCGCGTTCGTTGACCAGCGCACCCGGAGCAAGCTTGAGGGTGACGATCAACTGTTCCAGGACCCGATAGGCCTGGTGGCTCTGGGATTCATGCGGACTGGCCATGCCATCCTCCCCTTCTGATATATCAGATCATTGCACAGTGTTTTCGCCGTGGCAATGGCTCTGATATATCAGAACGGGTTTTGCACGCAGGTCACTTGTCGCACTTTGGCCAGCGGCACGCCGGGAAATTAAGAAAAGATCTATCAAAAACATGCAGTTGATTACTCGTGGCGGAGCGCTTCGATGGGGTTGAGCTGGGCCGCGCGGCGGGCCGGGAAATAGCCGAAGATCATGCCGATCGCCGCCGAGAAGACGAAAGCCAGCAGAATGACCGAGGGGCTCGCAACAAAGGGCACGCTCAGAAGGCTGACGGCCGTATAGGCAAGGCCGAGGCCGAGCAGAATGCCGACCACGCCGCCGAACACCGACAGGGTCACCGCCTCGACCAGGAACTGCATCAGCACCTGCTGCTCGACGGCGCCGATCGCCAATCGGATGCCGATCTCGCGGGTGCGCTCGGTGACGGAAACCAGCATGATGTTCATGATGCCGATGCCGCCGACCAAAAGACTGACGGCGGCCACGGCCCCGAGCAGGCCGGTCATCAGCGTCGTTGTCCCGGTCAGGGTCGCGGCCATCTGCGTCATGTCATTGACGTTAAAATCGTCTTCGCGGCCGGCGATGATCTTGCGCCGCTCGCGCAGCAGCCGTTCCACATCGGCCTGCACCTTGGCGGTGGAAACGCCATCATTGGCCGACAGCACCATGCTCGACACCTCGTTCGAGCCGCCGATCCGGCGCTGAAAGACCTTGAGCGGCATGACGACGATATCGTCCTGGTCGCTGCCCATGCTGCTCTGGCCTTTTTCGGCCAGGATTCCGATCACTTTGCAGGAGACGCTGCCGACCCGCAGGTTCTGCTCCAGCGCCGGCGTCGAGCCGAACAGTTCGCTTCTGACCGTCGCACCGATCACGCAGACGGCCTGGCCGCCGCGTTCCTCGGATGCCAGGAAGGTCCGTCCGCTCTTGATGTCCCAGTCCTGGGCAATGAAATAGTCACCCGTCGAGCCGGTCACCGTCGTCGAATGGTTTTCGCCGCCGAAAATGACCGTCTGCGAGGACTGGTTGATGCCGGCCGTCGCCCGCAGGCCATTGATCTGGCTCTTGACCGCCTCGATGTCGCGCTCGGTGAATTTCTTGGCTTCGGTGCTGGCCCGTCCCGGGCCGAACTGTCCGGGGCGCACGAACAGCAGATTGGTGCCGAGTTTGGAGATCTCCGCCGAAACCTGCGCCGTCGTACCGTTGCCGATCGTCACCATGGCGATGACGGCGGCAACGCCGATCACCACGCCGAGCACGGTGAGGAAGGAGCGCAGCAAGTTGCGGCTGATGGCGCGCAGTGCCAGCTTGATCGTTTCATAGAACATCGGCTTCGACCTTGTCGTTCTGCCTGTCGGACTGCAGGCGCCCATCAACGAAGCGCAGGTTGCGCCGGGCATAGGCGGCAATGTCGTCCTCATGGGTGACCATGATCACGGTGATGCCATGGTCGCGATTGAGCCCGGTGATCAGGTCCATGATCTCCTTGCTGGTCTTGGTGTCGAGATTGCCGGTCGGCTCGTCGGCCAGCAGCACGGCCGGGCTAGTGACGATCGCCCGAGCAATGGCGACGCGCTGTTGCTGGCCACCGGACAGCTGCTGCGTCGTGTGGTTTTCGCGGCCGGCCAGGCCCACCTGCGCCAGCGCAATGGTCGCCAGCCGCCGCCGTTCCCGCGCCTCCATGCCGCGATAGACCAGCGGCAATTCGACATTCTCGACCGCTGACGTGCGGGCCAGCAGGTTGAAGCCCTGGAATACGAAACCGAGCATGTGCCGGCGCAGCAGCGTGTGCTGGCCGCGGTCGAATTCGGAGGTCTTGATGCCCTGGAACAGATATTCGCCGGCCGACGGCACGTCGAGGCAGCCAATAATGTTCATCGCGGTCGATTTGCCGGAGCCCGACGGGCCCATGATCGCGACGAATTCGTGTTTTTCAATCACCAGGTCGACCCGATCGAGCGCCCGGATCGTCGCCTCACCGGAGCCGTAGACTTTCGAGACCTGCTGGAATTCGATCAGGGGAGGAGGGGCCATCGGATCAGCCGCTCGTTTCGAGCGCGTCGGTGATCAACAGATCGCCCTCGACCAGTTCGCCCTTGGTGACGACCGTATTCTGCCCGTCGCTGGAGCCGATCTCGATATTGACGGCTGTCGGCACGCCATTGCGCAGCAGCCAGACGGTGCGCTCGCTGCCCTCCGGCTCAGGCGCCGAAATCGAGCCCATGCGCGGCGGGCGAAACAGGCTGAACATGCCGCCGCCGCCGCCCGTCTCCATGGCGGTCACGGCGTCGGGCGGCGAATAGCGCAGCGCCCCATTGGGGATCAGCAGCGCGTTGTCGATGGCCTGTACGGTGATGTCGGCCGTTGCCGTCATGCCCTGGCGCAACAGTAGCTTGTCGTTCTCGACCGCCAGGATGCCCATATAGGTGACGACATCGTTGACCGTCTCGGAGGCATAGCGGATCGAGGTGATTTCGGCCGGAAAGCGCATCTCCGAAAAGGCATCGACGGTGAAGGTCGCCTTCTGCCCGACGGCCACCTGGCCGACATCGGCCTCGTCGATATCGACCTGCAATTCCATATGCCGGAGATCGCCGGCGATGGTGAAAAGCGTCGGCGCCTCCAGCGATGCGGCAACCGTGGCGCCGGGATCGACATCCCGCGACAAGACGATGCCGTTGATCGGCGAGACGATGGTCGCCTTGGACAGGTTGAGTGCGGCCAGTTCCAGGTCGGCCTCTGACGACAGCACGTCGGCCTCGGCGCTTTCCTTGGTGGCGACCGCCGCCTGATAGGTGAACTCCGCGGCATCGAGGTCCTGCTGCGTCGAAACGCGGCTGCCGACCAGGGTCTTCAGGCGCTCGAACGTGGCCTTGGCCGATTTCATATCGGCATCGGCCTTGGAGACCGACGCCTTGGCTGCCAGAAGTTTGGCCTGGTTGCTCTTGACGTCGGCTTCCAGCTTGGCGGTATCGAGCCGGGCGACGACCTCGCCCTCCTTGACCGTGCTGTTATAGTCGACGAACACCTCGCGCACCGTGCCCGACTGTTCGCTGGACACATCGACCTGCACGGTCGGCTCCACCGAACCCGTGGCGGTGACGATAACCGTGAGATTGCCTCTCTTGGCGGCCGATGTGGTGTAGCTATAGCTCGCGCCGCCGGCGGGGACGAGATAATAGCCGCCGCCGACTGCCACTATGGCGCCCAGGCCCAGGATTCGCCACAGCCAGCGCGACCGGCCCGCGGGTTTCCTCGCTGTTGCCAGCAGCGAGGCCAGGTCGGCGGTTTCGACCTTGGGCGGCGGAGAGGAGGGCGTGTCGCCAGTGCTGCTCATTGAGGATCCATGTCGGGTTGTGGTCTTGCCATCATACTCTTATCGGCTGAAACGGCCTCCCCTGGACGGATCGTCATCAAGCTCTCGCGTGTCGAATCCCAAAGGCTTCAACGGCGACAGGCCCAGGGAAGCCACTCTGCGGCAAATTCCCATATATATCTTTGAAATTGAAGTGAAAATTTCGTAATTCACGGCGTTTTGGCAATCGCTAATCGTCGCGATGGTGCCGGGCAGTTATGAAATATAATGATATCAGCGACTTGATGCGCGGGCGCCAAGATTAGGGGCGGCTGGCCGGCTGTGGAGTAGGGACAGGAGGCATGCACCGCCGTCTTGCCGGGTCACCCGGCCATGGCGGTGCCGGCCCGTACCCATCCGGATCAGGCGTAGCCCCATCGGGATCAGGCGTAGCCGATGACGTCGGGATTGACCTTGCGCTCCATGCCATAGTCCCGCGCATGAGGATTGCTGCGACGCTCGCGGCGCGACAGGACCTGCAGATCGAGCGAGGCGACACTCGGCATGCCATCGGCATAGGTGCCGGTGTCGGGTGTGTCGCGCGTCGTCTGGCGAATGGCGGTCAGCAAAGCGTACATGATGGGTCCTTTCAAGCACTGCAGAAACGGTGCAGCCGTGGATAAGTTCCCAGCCTATCGCAAGGCGATTGACCAAACGTTAACCATATCCGGTTCGGGCGAACCCAACGGGTCCGCCCGAACCATTCGAAGCTCTTGATGGATGATGCGCCGCGCGGATTAGCTTCGCCGGCGCGGATCGTTCTGATCGACGCAGCCGCGCTCGTCGCAGATCGGTCGTTTGGTGGTGGGGCGCCGATCCCGCTCGCTGGGGCGACGAACCCGGTCGTTGCGGTCGACCCTGTCGTGACGATCGGGATTGGCGGCGCGGCGGGGGCGATGGTCGTTGGCGCGGTAGTCCTGGCGGTATTCGACGACGGGTTCGCGATAGACCGGCGGGCGGGAACGATAGGGTTCGCCTTCACTGACGCAGCCGGCAAGGGTGAGGGTTGAGAGGCCGAGGGCGGCAAGGGTAATCAGGGATTTACGGGTCATGGTGTCTCCATTCATCGCCGCGGTATGGCAGGATCCTCACGGAACGCAAAGCGACGTCATCTGTTCCCGCCATTCGGTACATTTGTCGCAGGATCGTAATCCGCCTCAGATGCGGCTTGCGTTACTCATCGCTGACAGACTATTTTTGACGATTGCTTCCCGGCTCTTGTTCGCTGCTGGAAATCCCGTCATCAGATCGTTGTGGCGTCCTGCAGGCCGTGGCGGACGACCACCCATAACGGCGCGGGCGCGCTCGACAATCCCTGGGAGGGGAACAGAGTCATGACTTCGATTTCAAGACTGGGGCTTGCTGCCCTCGTACTGGCCGGCTCGCTCAACGCATCGACCAGCCAGGCATTCGCCTGGGGCTGCATCGCTGTGTCCGATGAAGGCAGCTACGGCTATAGCTACAACTACGACGATGAGGACAGCGCCCGGGCAAAGGCCCTCAACGAATGCGCCGCCAACACGACAGTCGATTCGGTCTGCGAAATCACCGAATGTGACGACGAATCGTAAGACTGTTCGTCTTGAAGGTCACCCGACAGGTGGCCTTCAAAGCCTCTCAGAGGATGCCGACAACCACGCGATCTCGCGTTGCGCCGGGCGGACAACGCCCCAAGACATCCCTGTGTTGGTAGTGACGGTCCGCAAGGACAAACCGAGCCACTGCGCTGTCGGCGTGTCGTCAGTCCTTTGTCAGATCTTTGACAATGGCCTCCTTGCCATGGTGTGCTTTGACCTTGCCGGCCCGGGCCCTCTCCTTGAGCACTTCCGGATTCTGCACCCCATCCCAATAGTCGTCGACCCACTGTTCGTTGACGGCGGAAGACGCCTTCGTCGCCGAAAACACCGCACGTCCGATCTTGCGTTCAAAGGATGCGTCGAGACTGGCATTATCGGTCTTTAGCCGCTCGTGTCCGTCCCCTGCGTGTCGGATCATCGAGTCCAGTTTGACATCGATAAAGCCCATGGATTGCAGCGTGCACTTCATGCCCGTGACATTGAAGAATGTGCATGACGTCGGATCATAAGGACCTTTGACCTCGCCAGCGGGGCAGAACATCATTGGATACTGATTCATGGACGTCAGGATGCCCGACTCGATCACCATGACACCGCCCGGTTTCAGGCATTCCTGCAGCTTCTTGATCACCCAGAACGGATAGCGCAGATGATACAGCACACCGGCAAAGATGATGACGTCGAAGGTTCCGAATGTCTCCTGCCGGAGATCGTTGACGTTCATTTCGACCATCTGCACCTTTGATTGCCTGGCGGGGATAATGAGTTCGACGGCCCCCGTGGAGATCAGGTTGTCGATCCCGATGATTTCAGCAGCCCCCTTTTCTTCAGCGTAGAAGCTGAAAAGGCCGTCCCGGCAGCCGATGTCGAGAACACGCTTTCCCTTGAAATCGATCGTATCCAGGGATTCGATGACCAGGTCCCACATGTATTTGAAATGGGGTCGGCCCGGCGTCTTAAGCCCGCCCGGGAGATCGATGATATGATAGAATTGATGGTTATTTAACTGTCTTTCCAGTTCGCCGATGTCCATAGTCATGCTTCGTCCTCCTGATATCCCCCATGACGGATCATTCGCCGTTCATCATTGACTTCGGTCTTTTTTCACGCTCTCTCGGCTATGATGATCCTATACTTAAAAACAAGAACATGGATGACGCAGGTTGTCCAATTTCTATTTGCAATATTTGATTGTTTTGACTGCGCTCGTCGGCCCGTGATGTCGATGGCGCCGGACCGCCGTGACGCCATGCGTTTTGACGGAACGTTTTCAGAGGCTCTGGGCGTCCTTTAGAGTGAGGCGCGGCACAGGACTGGAATCCGCTCCGAAAGAACAGTACGGAAGACCGACGGTTTTTATAGAAAGCATGGTGCGGATGATGGATCTGTTCAAATTTCTGGAGATAGGCAGCCCCATCGACGTCGTCGATGTCGGCGCTTCGCTGGGAGGGAAAAAGACGGTCTATCACGGGATTGCCGAGAAGGGCTGGGCCGCCGTCGTGGGTTTCGAGCCGAGCGCGGTCGAGCTTGAAAAACTGGATGCTCAGAAGAAGCCCTATGAGCGATATTTTCCTTACTTTGTGGGCAACGGGGAGACGCAGACATTCTACGAGACGAACTGGCCGCTCACCAGCTCCCTCTTCGAACCGAACCCGGAGCTGCTGAGCAAGTTCAACAACCTCAATGAGGTCTGTCAGATTACCGGGACCCATGCGGTGGCGACCAAGCGAATCGATGACATCGCCGAGATCGCGAATATCGACCTGTTCAAGCTGGATATTCAGGGCGCCGAGCTCAGCGTCCTGCAAAACGGCCTGACCAAGCTTAAGGATGCGCTGGTGGTGCAGGTCGAAGTGGAGTTTGTCGAGCTTTACAAGGGGCAGCCCTTTTTCGCCGATGTCGACCTCTTCATGCGCAAGCAGGGCTTCCAGTTCCATACCTTCTATTCGACGGGCACTCTGGCCTTCAAGCCGCTCCTGGTCGGCAAGAGCGTCAACCGCGGCCTGCGGCAGCACCTGTGGGCGGACGCCGTCTACGTCCGCGACTGGCTGCGTCCGGAGTCCATGTCGTCCGAGAAACTGAGGAAGTGCGCACTGATCCTGGGCGAGTGTTATGGATCGTTCGATCTGGCCCATCTCCTATTGCAGGATCATGACCGGCTTTTCGGCAGTGATTTTGCGGGTCCGTATCTGGCAATGGTGCTGGAGGAGCAGACCGCCAATGGTCTGGCGCTGTCGCGCGCTTAGATCTGGAAACCACCCAGCTACAGAGGGCACAAAGTTTGCCATGGTCTCGCTTTAAGTCATCGAAAGCTGGACATGAATGGTGAGAGCGTCGGGGTTCGAACCCGAGACCTACTGATTAAAAGTCAGTTGCTCTACCAGCTGAGCTACGCTCTCCCGAAAGGCGAGCAAATCAGCTCCCCTGGAAGTGCGCGGAACATAGGCAGGTGACCCCGGCGGGTCAACCCAAAAAACGTCGAAATTGCGCGTCTCCTGCGGTTTTACGTCACGTGCGCGAAAAGGTGATTGGCAGAGCGCGCCGTCGGGCGATAGGAAGGGCCGCTGATGTGCCTGAAGTGGAGCCCGTGCCGTGTCGATTGCCGATATTTCCTTCTTCAGTGCGCTGCTGGCCGGGACGCTCTCTTTCCTGTCGCCCTGCGTGCTGCCGCTGGTGCCGCCCTATCTCTGTTACATGGCCGGCATTTCGGTGGAGCAGTTCCGCGGCGAGACGGTTAAGGCTAAGGCCGATACGCGCCGCGCCGTGCTTCTGTCCTCGCTGCTCTTCACGCTCGGTTTTGCGACCGTCTTCGTGGCGCTAGGGGCAGGGGCCTCGACCATCGGCGGGCTGCTGCGCCAGCATCTCGATCTGCTCTCGAAGCTCGGCGGCCTGATCATCATCCTGATGGGCCTGAACTTTCTCGGCGTGTTCCGCATCGGCTTGCTGTCGAGCGAGATGCGCTTTCAAGGCGGCGGCAAGCCGGCGACGCTGACCGGTGCCTATGTCATGGGGCTGGCCTTCGCCTTTGGCTGGACGCCCTGCATCGGCCCGGTGCTGGGCGCCATTTTAGGCGTCGCCGCATCGCGCGACACGGTCGGCGACGGCGCCCTGCTGCTGGCCGTCTATTCGCTGGGCCTCGCCGTGCCGTTCTGGATCGCCGCCGGATTTTCCGGCGCCTTCATGCGCTTTCTGACCCGCTTCCGCCGCCATCTCGGCCTGGTCGAAAAGCTGATGGGCGGACTTCTCGTGCTGACCGGCCTTGCCTTCATCTTCGGTTATGTCAGCGATCTGGCGATTTGGTTCCAGCAGACCTTTCCAATCCTGTCGCAAATCGGCTAAGGCCGAGGCAGGGAAAAGTGGCTGGGTCTTGGTGAGGTTCGGCATGGTGAGGCGGAGCGCCAAGAGATGGCCGACATTGTCGCATTGGTTTTGCCGTTCTTCGGGCTGATCCTGATCGGCTATGTCGCCGCAAGGCTCGCCTATCAGCCGGCCGGCGCTTTGGGATGGCTCAATTTCTTCATCATCTATGTCTCCTTGCCGGCGCTGTTCTTCAAGCTGGTGTCGCGCACGCCGATCGAACAATTGGCCCGCGTCGATTTCATCCTGGCAAGCATGGCCGGAACCTATGCGATCTTTGTGCTGGTTTTCCTGATCGGCCACGTCGGACGTGGCAGTAATCTGGCCGACAGCACCATGCAGGCGCTGGCCGCCGCCTATGGCAATATCGGCTATATGGGACCGGCCCTGGCGCTGCTGGCCTTTGGCGACGCCGCGGCGGTGCCGGTGGCGCTGATCTTCTGTTTTGAAAATGCCGTACATTTCATGGTGGCGCCGGCGATGATGGCGCTGGCCGGCGGCGATTCCCGGCCGCGCGGTCTGCTGGTCCTGGATGTGGCGAAGAAGATCGCCTTTCATCCCTTCATCCTGGCAACCGCTGCCGGTTTCGTGGCGGCCGCCGGCGATATCGAGCCGCCGCTCGCCCTGCAGCGGCTGATCGATTATCTCGCCCAGTCCGCCGCCCCTTGCGCCCTGTTTGCCATGGGGGTGACGCTGGCGCTCAGGCCGCTCAAGCGCATTCCAGCCGAGATCGTCTATATCGTGCCGATCAAGCTGATGCTGCATCCGCTGGTGGTCTATGTCGTGCTGGGCGCCGTCGGCAATTTCGACCCGCTGTGGATCTATACCGCCGTGCTGCTCGCCGCCCTGCCGACCGCCACCAATGTCTTCGTCATCGGTCAGCAATACGGCGTCTGGCAGGAGCGGGCCTCGGCCACCATCCTGCTGACCACGGTGTTTTCAGTCCTGACCGTATCCGGCCTGCTCTTTGCCATTACGACCGGACGCCTGCCGGCCGATCTTTTCCCGTAACAGGGCCGGAAACGATCCGAAGCCGCGGCCGGGCTCGACGCCTTCGCGCATGACGAGATGGCGCAATGGCGCCACCGATTTCAACAGATGCAGGCCCGCCGCCCGCAGCATCTGCACCGGCAGGAAGCTCGACAGCAGCGAACGGTTCAAAATGTCGACGCTTGCCGTGCGGCTGATCACGTCGACCCGTCGACGGCGGTCGAACACGTCGCCGGCATCCGCGGCGATCGGCCTTTGCGGATCGGCGCACAGGATGTCTTCAAGCGCCATCACATCGCGCAGGCTAAGGTTCAGCCCCTGCGCGCCGATCGGCGGAAAGGCATGCGCGGCCTCGCCGATAAAGGCGGCACGGCCCTTGCCGTAGCGCAGTGCCGTCATGCCCGACAGCGGCCAGCATTGCGCGCCCTCTTCGACGCTCACCTTGCCGAGCAGCGACTGCATGCGGGTTTCGACCAGTCGGCTGAGCTCTTCCAGCGGCAGGGCCGCAAGCCGCGTCGCTTCGGCCGGCTCGACCACCCAGACCAGGCTGGAGCGCTGGCCCGGCAGCGGCACCTGGGTAAACGGTCCGGTCTCGGTGTGGAATTCCGTCGATACATTGTGGTGCGGCACGGTATGGGCGAAATTTAGCACCAGCGCCGATTGCGGATAGGACCATCTGCGCACCGAGACGCCGGCGGTTTCGCGAGTCTTGGAATTGCGGCCATCCGCGCCGATCACGAAGGCTGCGAAAAGCGTCTCGCCGCTGTCGAGCGCGATCGTCACGCCGCCATCGTCGAAGGCAAGGCTTTGAGCCTCTGCCTGCACAAGGCTGACGCCCGGCTCCTGCGCCAGCGCCTTTTCCAGAACGGCCATCAGATCGCGGTTGGCCATGTTGTAGCCGAAGGCGTCAATGCCGATCTCGGCGCTGCGGAAGGACACCGGCGGCGCCCGCAGCAGGCGTTTCGTGCCGTCGATGATCTGCATGGTCGACAGGCCTGCGGCAAACGGCGCGATCTCGTCCCAAAGCCCGAGCCGCGCCATAAAGCCGATCGACTGGTCCATCAGCGCCGTCGTGCGGCCATCGGCACCCGAACGCGGCCCGGCCACCAGCACCACCGATCGCCCGCCGCGCGCCATTGCGAGTGCTGCCACGCTTCCCGCCAGACCGGCACCGATTACCGCTATGTCAAACTGTCTCATCAGGGTGATCCATTGTTTCTGCAAGCAATCTAGTGCGTCCGATGCTTGAAATCCATGGGTTGAATTGGCGCAGTTGTCGCAGCGCGACAAAGAGGGACGGGCCGGCCAATACTGTATTGCCGCGGCTGCGTTGTTGCAAAACGAATGGATTCGGGGAATATCCCCTGCACCGCGAGCAATGAGGGACGGTCGGACCGATATGAAGATTTTCAACTACAGGCGCGTGCCCTATGCGGAAATCCGCGCGTTTTCGGTGCATATCCTCACCGCCTCCGGTTCGTTCCTGGCCTTTCTCGGTGTGGTGGCGGCGGCCGAGCATCGATTCGTCGACATGTTCTGGTGGCTCGGCCTGGCGCTCGCCGTCGACGGCATCGACGGTCCGATCGCCCGCAAGGTCCGCGTCAAGGAAGTATTGCCGAACTGGTCCGGCGATACGCTCGACAATATCATCGACTATGTCACCTATGTCCTGCTGCCGGCCTTTGCGCTGTATCAGAGCGGCATGATCGGCGAGCCCTGGTCCTTCGTCGCGGCCGGCATGATCGTGGTGTCGAGCGCCATCTATTATGCCGACATGGGCATGAAGACGGATGAATATTTCTTCTCCGGCTTTCCCGTCGTCTGGAACATGATCGTCTTCACGCTGTTCGTCATCGATGCCTCGGCGACCACGGCGATGACCGTCGTCACCGTCTCGGTGTTCCTGACCTTCCTGCCGATCAATTTCCTCCATCCGGTGCGCGTCAAGCGCCTGCGGCCGCTCAACCTGGCGGTCTTCTTCCTGTGGTGCGGGCTCGGCGGTGCGGCCCTGCTGATGCATTTCGACAGCCCGTCCTGGCTGGTCATTCCCTTCGTCGTAACAGGGATTTACCTCTATGGGATCGGCGCCGTGCTGCAGTTCGTTCCAGCCCTCGGCAAGTCGTAAAGGCCGCGTCTTTCGGCCTTGGCGCGAGGAAAGCTTGAGCATGCACAAAAAATGGTCGGTTGACTGTTGTGCATGGCAACAAACCGGGTATCAATAGTGAGAAATCAGCCCGGTCTGTCGCAAGCGGCAGGCGGATCGGGGCAATGGTATCGGTAACGACCACGCATGGGGATCGGGCGGTCATCGCCTGGAGACGGTGTGGCAAGGGGGATATGTGTCGCAAACAGCAGTACCGGACGCGCTGCTTTCGGTCAGCCAGCTCACAAAAATGTTCGGCGCCTTCACGGCCTGCAACGCCATTGACCTGGACATCCGGCCCGGCGAAATTCACGCGCTGCTGGGCGAAAACGGCGCCGGCAAGTCGACCCTGGTGAAAATGCTGTTCGGCGTCCTGGCGCCGACATCGGGAGAGATCGTCTGGCAGGGCCGACCCGTCGAGATCGCCTCGCCGGGTGCCGCCCGCCAGCTCGGCATCGGCATGGTCTTCCAGCATTTCTCCCTGTTCGAAGCGCTGACGGTGGCGGAAAACATCGCCCTGTCGCTCGACGGCAAGACATCGATCGGCACGATTTCGCAAAAGGCCGCCGAACTGTCCAAGGCCTATGGCCTGCCGCTCGATCCCGACGCCCATGTGGCCGATCTGTCGGTCGGCGAGCGCCAGCGCATCGAGATCGTCCGCGCTTTGCTGCAGAACCCGAAACTGATCATTCTCGATGAACCGACCTCGGTGCTGACGCCGCAGGAGGCCGACCGGCTGTTCGAGACGCTGGAAAAGCTGAAAAGCGAGGG
Source organism: Rhizobium sp. CG5 (assembly GCF_023701945.1). Lineage (GTDB taxonomy): Bacteria > Pseudomonadota > Alphaproteobacteria > Rhizobiales > Rhizobiaceae > Allorhizobium. The sequence goes on along the minus strand of NZ_JABAEF010000008.1, from coordinate 110,039 downwards.
CCGCTCCGTGCTCTATATCAGCCATCGCCTTGAAGAGGTGCAGCGCATCTGCGACCGCGCCACGGTGCTGCGCCACGGCCGGGTGACCGGCGCCTGCGATCCCCGCCAGGAAACGCCGGCCTCGCTCGCCCGCATGATGGTCGGCGGCGAAGTCGCCAGTGTCTACCAGGAAGAGGACGCGCCGCTTGGTGCCGTGCAGCTGGAGATCACCGACCTTTCCGTTCGGCCGCGCTCGCCTTTTGCCATGCCGCTCAAAAAACTGTCCCTGTCGGTCAAGGCAGGCGAGGTGCTGGCGATCGCCGGGGTGGCCGGCAATGGCCAGTCGGAACTGTTCGACGCGCTGTCCGGCGAATATCCGGTCGAAGACAACGAGTGCATCCGCATCCGCGGCAAGGCGGTCGGCCGGCTCGGCATTTCGGCGCGTCGGTTGCTGGGCGCCGGCTTCGTGCCCGAGGAGCGCCATGGCCATGCCGCCGTTCCGGCGCTCAGCCTCTCCGACAACCTGCTGCTGGCCCGCAACCAGTCGGATCGCAAGGCCTTCTTGGGCGGCGGTTTCCTGAAACTGATCCGCCACGACGCCGTCCGCACCGCCGCCGCCCGGATCTCGGAAGCGATGGATGTGCGCAAGAGCGGTGTCGATCCGGCGGCCGGATCCCTGTCGGGCGGCAATCTGCAGAAATTCATCGTCGGGCGCGAACTCGACCGCCAGCCGGCAGTGCTCGTCGTCAACCAGCCGACCTGGGGCGTTGATGCGGGGGCGGCGAGCCGCATTCGTCAGGCCCTGGTCGATCTGGCCCGCAGCGGTTCGGCCGTCGTGGTCATCAGCCAGGATCTCGACGAGATCTTCGAAGTGGCGACCAGCATTGCCGCGATCTCCGAAGGCCGACTGTCGGAAAGTTATCCCGCCAAGACCATGACCCGCGAGCGCATCGGCATCCTGATGGGCGGCATGCATGCCGGGGAGGCTGCCCATGCGCATTGAACTGGAAAAACGCAGCCGCACATCGGGCCTGTTCCAGGTCCTGTCGCCGCTCCTGGCCTTGGCGCTGACGGTCCTCTTCGGCGGCATCATGTTCGCGCTGCTCGGCAAGGACCCGGTCTCGGCCCTCTACAGCTTCTTCATCGAGCCGCTGCTCGAGGTCTGGTCGCTGCACGAACTGGCGATCAAGGCGGCACCGCTGATCCTGATCGCCGTCGGCCTGTCCCTCTGTTATCGCTCCAACAACTGGAATATCGGCGCCGAGGGCCAGTTCACCATCGGCGCGATGACCGGGTCGATCCTGCCTGTTCTGTTCTACGAGTGGCATTCGCCGCTGCTGATGCCGCTGATGCTGCTGATGGGCATGGCCGGCGGCGCGCTCTATGCGGCGATCCCGGCGCTGTTGAAGACAAGGTTCAATACCAACGAGATCCTCACCAGCCTGATGCTGGTCTATATCGCCCAATTGCTGCTCGACTGGCTGGTGCGCGGCCCGTGGCGCGATCCGCAGGGCTATAATTTCCCGCAGAGCCGGTCCTATGTCACCGAGGCCGTGCTGCCGGAAATGCTGACTTCTGGCCGCGCCCATTGGGGCTTTGCCTTTGCCATTATCGCCGCCATCGGCGTCTGGTTCCTGATGCGCTATACGCTGAAGGGTTTTGAGGTCGTGGTGCTCGGCCAGTCGGAGCGTGCAGGGCGCTTTGCCGGTTTCTCGTCGAAGGGCATGGTGTGGTTCTCCATGCTGGTCTCCGGGGCGCTTGCCGGACTTGCCGGCATTTCCGAGGTGTCCGGTTCGATCGGCCATCTGCAACCGAGCATTTCGCCGGGTTACGGCTTCACGGCGATCATCGTTGCCTTTCTCGGCCGGCTTAATCCGCTCGGCATCATCGCCTCGGGCCTGGTGCTGGCGCTGACCTATCTCGGCGGCGAGGGCGCCCAGCTGTCGATCGGCGTCTCCGACAAGGTGACGCGCGTCTTCCAGGGCCTGCTGCTGTTCTTCGTGCTCTCCTGCGACGCGCTGATCCTCTACAAGGTGCGCATCGTCTTCGACAAGAGCCGCAGCCTTCTGAAGGGAGATGCGAGATGATCATCGAAGCCATTCTCCTGACCATCATCACCGCTGCCACGCCGCTGGTCATCGCCTCGGTCGGCGAACTGGTGACGGAGCGCTCCGGCGTTCTCAATCTCGGCGTCGAGGGCATGATGATCATGGGCGCCGTCTGCGCCTTTGCCGCCGCCCAGCTGTCCGGCTCGCCCTTCGTCGGCATCCTGGCCGGCATCGTGTCAGGCGCTGCCTTTTCGCTGCTGTTCGGCTTTCTCACCCTGACGCTGGTCGCCAATCAGGTGGCGACCGGCCTGGCGCTGACCATTCTCGGCCTTGGCATCTCCGGCATGCTCGGCGAGAGCTTTGTCGGCATTCCCGGCGTCAAGCTGCAGCCGATCGCCATTCCGCTCTTGTCCGATATTCCCTTTGTCGGCCCGCTGCTGTTCCACCAGGACATCGTCTTCTACCTGTCGATCGCGCTGGTCGTCGGCGTCAACTGGTTCCTGTTCAAGAGCCGGGCCGGGCTGAAGCTCAGGGCCATCGGCGACAGCCACAGTTCGGCCCATGCGCTCGGCATCTCGGTCATCCGCACCCGATATCTGGCCGTGATGTTCGGCGGCGCCTGCGCAGGGCTCGCCGGCGCGCAGCTGTCGCTGGTCTATACGCCGCAATGGGTGGAGAACATGTCGGCCGGCCGCGGCTGGATCGCCCTGGCGCTGGTGGTGTTTGCCTCCTGGCGGCCCTGGCGGGTGCTGGCCGGCGGCTATCTGTTCGGCGCCGTGTCGATAGGCCAGCTGCATGCCCAGGCCTTCGGCATCGGCCTGCCGTCGCAGTTTCTCTCGGCACTGCCCTATGTCGCGACCATTGTCGTGCTGATCATAATTTCCCATAATCGGCGCACCACGCTGATCAATACACCGGCATCCCTGGGCAAGCCCTTCGTGCCGGACCGATAAAACACCTGGATATCAACGAAAACGGATAGGGGTTACCATGAAGAAACTGCTCATAGCACTTGTTGCAACGACGGCCGCGCTCGGCGGGTTTACCGTCGGAGCCGAGGCCCAGGACAAGACCAAGGTCTGCTTCATCTATGTCGGCACCAAGACCGATGGCGGCTGGACCCAGGCCCATGATATTGGCCGCCAGGAGCTGCAGGCCCATTTCGGCGACAAGATCGAAACGCCGTTCCTGGAAAGCGTGCCGGAAGGCCCGGATGCCGAGCGCGCCATCGAGCGCCTGGCCCGCTCCGGCTGTGCGATGATCTTCACCACCTCCTTCGGCTTCATGGATGCGACCGTCAAGGTCGCCGCGAAATTCCCGGATGTGAAGTTCGAACATGCCACCGGCTTCAAGTCGTCCGACAATGTCGCCACCTACAATTCGCGCTTCTATGAAGGCCGCTATATTTCCGGCCAGATCGCCGGCAAGATGTCTGCCAAGGGCGTGGCCGGTTACATCGCCTCCTTCCCGATCCCGGAAGTCGTCATGGGCATCAATGCCTTCGAACTCGGCGCCAAGTCGGTCAATCCCGATTTCAAGATGAAGGTCATCTGGGTCAACACCTGGTTCGACCCGGGCAAGGAAGCCGACGCCGCCAAGGCGCTGATCGACCAGGGCGTCGATATCCTGACCCAGCACACCGACACGACAGCGCCGATGCAGGTCGCGCAGGAGCGCGGCATCAAGGCCTTCGGTCAGGCCTCCGACATGATCGCCGCCGGCCCGAACACCCAGCTGACCGCCATCAAGGATACCTGGGGCGCCTATTACATCAAGCGCACCCAGGCGCTGCTCGACGGCACCTGGAAGTCGCAGCAAAGCTGGGACGGCCTGAAGGACGGCATTCTGACCATGGCGCCCTATACCAACATGCCGGACGACGTGAAGGCCATGGCGGAAGCCACCGAAGCCAAGATCAAGTCGGGCGAACTGCATCCCTTCACCGGCCCGATCAAGAAGCAGGACGGCTCGGACTGGCTGAAGGACGGCGAAAAGGCCGACGACGGCACGCTGCTAGGCATGAACTTCTACATCGAAGGCGTCGACGACAAGCTGCCGCAGTAAGCTGTTCAATATTGAACCCGACGAGAACGACAAGGGCGCCCCGTGGCGCCCTTTGTTTTTGGCGAAGCGATGGCAAGATCCACTCAGTCGCAGAACCGTCGCGTTGGTCGGACAGACGGTCTGAAAACTAGGACGGTTTGGTCGCTGCCATTGAAGGCCGTAGCGCCATACGGGTCCACCAAGCCTGGAGATTTCCGTATTGACGAATGAGTTCCGCCCCTTCGGATGTCATCAGGAAATAGTCAAACATGGGCGCGGCGTACAAGTCGGCTAGCGTGAGCTGCTCGCCAACCAGCCATGGACCGTCTCTCATCAGTTGGGACATCGCCGCCAGGCAGTTTCGTGCTTTCGCAAGAGCCGCGGCGAGCTTGTCCTCGTCAGTGGGAACGCCTCTGCCGGGCTTCGATATCCGCTCCACGTAAACACCCCACACCAGGTGAGGATAGGCATAGTTGTCAGCAATGCTGATCAACTGATTGCATCGTGCACGATGCACCGGATCCGAGGGCTGAAGTTGCTGCCCCTCGAACGCGTCATCAATATATCGAGCGATGGCACTGGTCTCAAAGAGGCTAAACTCGTGATGCTCGAATGCAGGAATGCGTCCGAATGGGTGCTTTGCCAGGTAGTCGGTTGGAGGACCGCCGTCTGCGAAGATATCGATCGGAACAAGGTGATATTCGATGCCTTTCTCGATCAGGCATAGTCGCGCAATTCGCACGTAAACGCTGTAATCTGCTCCGAAGAGGCGCGGTTGTGCGGTCATCGTCTCACCTTCATGAATTGCGCTTGCCTTGGAATCCAAAGCAAGCCGCGTCCATGGTAATTTATGCGATGGCCCATCATTCCGGAACAAGTGTCCGATTGACAATTTTTGAAAATTTGCCCTCCTTGTCATGTCTCAATCCTCAACTGGAAAGAGACAGCAATGCGCAAATCCTTCGCTGCTTCTCACAGCGTCTACTCGGACCCTGGGCCGTATCGCGAAACATTGATGCGCGGTGGCGTCGAACCTCGGTCAATGGCCCGGTGGATCAGTTCATTCCTGCAGCATCCTCGCGGGCCTGAGTCCGAAGAACGAGGCTTCGCACCGGAACAGGCCGCCGATATGGAGCTTCGTTCGGTGGCAGAGATCCTGTCTGTCGCCGTAAACCGCAATTTGCTGGAGGGCGATGCCACGCAGCCCAAGGTCGGCGGCGTATGCCGGGATTTCGCTCTACTGGCGGTGAGCAGATTTCGTCAGCACGGCACCCCGGCACGCCTGCGGGTCGGGTTTGCCGACTATCTGGCGCCTGGCCATTGGGAAGATCATTGGCTCTGCGAATGGCATGACGGCGGCCGTTGGAAACGGCTCGATGTGGAGTTTGCGGCGATCGAGGCAGTGTCATTCGATACATTGGACGTGCCGCGCGAGCGGTTCCTAACAGCAAGCGAGGCATGGTTTCTAATCAAGGACGAGCCGGCGATCGCCACGCGATTTGGCGTGTCGAGCCTCGACCTTGGCGGGCAATGGTTCGTCGCGGGAAGCCTGCTTCGAGAAATCGCGGCCCTGCGTAAACTGGAACTGAAACCCTGGGATTACTGGGGTCTGTCAAAGGACCTTTCCCCGGTTTCAACTCAAGTGCCGCAACAGGCGCGCATAACGCTCGACCACCTCGCTTCAAGGCTCAAGAACGCCGATCTTGACGGGGACGGTGAGCCGGAAGTAATCGCGGATTGGCCTTTGCCAGAGCAGGTTGTCAGCTTCCCACACGGCGAGGCTGTCGCTGTCGTGTTGCGCAATTCCTAGCATTCACCCAAACTCGCCAACGGTGAAAACATTTCGATCGTGAAAATCAGGAGCAAAACTCCGGGTTTTACAATTGATCTTTGCGTCAGAGAGTATTCCCCATGTCAGCGCTGAACGGGGCGCCCTGGCGGCGCCCTTGTTTTTCAAGCTTGAATGGCGACACGATGCTGGCAAGATGGGCTTTGTCGCAAATATCAGTTGCAAAGCTGTCGGTTTGATCGGGATTTTCGCGACAGGCTGGCGGAATCTATCCCTTTTCAGCTAGCCAGCGAAACGCCCGGCGCAGGAATGCTTGCCCGTGATGGGTGATCGGCGGGCCGTGGGCTATAATCACCTTTTCCGTAGGCCATGCCAGAATACGCCGGAGAGATTCACGCGCGGCGCGTCGGTTGGTGAAGGCTGCTCGAAATTTTCGTGGCACCGTAGGCTCAGCGGCCGTCATCAGGTCCAGCCGGGCAACAAGCGCCCGCCAGCCCCTAAACCATCCGCGCGGGAATTGCTGAATCAGATCGGTGAAAATCGCGGTCCCGCTCTGGCGATGAAAGAAGATGACTTCCGTTGTGATCCGATTGCCCCACATGATCGCGTGATCAATCTCCCCTGCCCATGCCGCGATCGGACGATCGCTAAAATCCGCGTCGCACCTAATATCATTGCGTTTCTCCCGCAAACCAGGCGGCGCACAGACCCTGGCGTCAGGATATACCCGCTGCCAGTCGCCAAGGAATGAGTGGTGGAGAGAGTTGGGAGGGACCAGATAGCGCACCGCCCCTAACGTTTCGACCTCGGCGCAAAGATCATCCGTAAGCGCCGTTGGCGACCAAAGGACCAGATCGCTATTGGCCAACCTGATGACAGCCATGCGCGTGGGATAATGAAATCCAGCCGTCGCCGTGACCGTCGGCCCGTCCGCAATCCAGATATTCGGGCCGAACTCCTTTAACATAGCCGTTACCCCACAAACGTTTACATCAGTATAAATTTATACTATTGTATAAATATGGCAATCCCAAAGCGAACGGACCGGTCCCGAATTCTCATCCTCGATGCTGCCGACGCTGCGTTTCGGGAGAAGGGGTTCGCGGCCACTTCCGTTGAGGAAATCGCTATGCGGGCGGGCTTGACCCGCAAGACGGTCTACAACCTGTTCGCCTCAAAAGACGAAATCGCCTCGCAACTCATAGCCCGCGTGGAAGCAAACGACGCGCCCTATCGCGATCGAATGGAGGCCGGCGACGACGTATTTCCTTTGCTCGAAGGCGTCTTTCTCGACAGCGCGCGCTGGTGTCTGGCAAATCCCTCGCTTGCAAGGCTGGCCCTTGCCCCGGCCGACAGGCCATCCCTTGAGCCGCCGTCCGACCGGCCCTCATTCCAGCGGCTTGTCAGGGACATTCTGCTACTCGGCCAACGGCAGGGTTTCATTCGCAAGGATGATGACCCCAATTTTATGGCGCTCGTTCTACTTGGAATCTACGGTCAGGCGATGCTGTCAGCCCTCACCAGAGGGCAGTTTACAGAGGGCGAAATCAGACACATCATCCGTATTGTTGTCGAAGGCATCGGGCAACGTTCATCGCGGTGAGGCGTCTTGCCGCGTAATCCCTGAGATTCACCCAAACTCGCCAACGGTGAAAAGTTGGAAATATTTCCGTCGCGAGAATCAGAAGCAAATGTCCGAGTGTTGCGATTGGTATCTGCGACAGAGAGTATTCCGCATCTCTGCTGGGAACGGGGCCCTGACAGCGGCCTTTTGTTTTCCCGATTGATTTCTTTCAATTCCCGCCAGCGCCACATTTACAAAAGTCATATTGTATGATTATTGGGGGAGTGTCACGGGAGGTGACGCTTAGGGAGGAAATCATGAAGTTTTTTAAAGCGCTTGCCAGCGCCACGATGCTTGCTGGCTGCATGTTCGCCACGGCCCAGGCCGAAGGCCTCGTCGTCGGATTTTCGCAGATCGGTTCTGAATCGGGTTGGCGCGCGGCGGAAACCACGCTGACCAAGCAGCAGGCCGAAAAGCGCGGCGTGGACCTGAAATTCGCCGATGCCCAGCAGAAGCAGGAAAACCAGATCAAGGCGCTGCGCTCCTTCATCGCCCAGGGCGTTGATGCGATCCTGGTCGCACCGGTCGTTGCCACCGGCTGGGATGAAGTGCTCGAAGAAGCCAAGGAAGCCGAAATCCCGGTCATCCTGCTCGACCGCACCGTCGATGCCAACAAGGATCTCTACATGACGGCGGTCACATCCGACCTCGTGCATGAAGGCAAGGTTGCCGGCGAATGGCTCGCCAAGACGGTCGGCGACAAGGCCTGCAACATCGTCGAACTGCAGGGCACGACCGGGTCTTCGCCGGCCATCGACCGCAAGAAGGGCTTTGAAGAGGGCATTGCCGGCAAGGCAAACCTCAAGATCGTCCGCAGCCAGACCGGCGACTTTACCCGCACCAAGGGCAAGGAAGTCATGGAAAGCTTCCTGAAGGCCGAAGACGGCGGCAAGAACATCTGCGCCCTCTATGCCCATAATGACGACATGGCCGTCGGTGCCATCCAGGCGATCAAGGAAGCCGGCCTGAAGCCGGGCACCGACATCCTCGTCGTCTCGATCGATGCCGTTCCGGATATCTTCCTGGCCATGGCTGCCGGCGAAGCCAATGCCACCGTCGAGCTGACGCCGAACATGGCCGGCCCGGCCTTCGACGCTCTGGAAGCCTTCAAGAAGGACGGCACCCTGCCGCCGAAGTGGATCCAGACCGAATCCAAGCTCTACACCCAGGCTGACGATCCGAAGAAGGTCTACGAAGAGAAGAAGGGCCTCGGCTACTAAGACGTCGTTTCCATCGGACCGGCTGTCCACAAGGGCGGCCGACCCTGATCTGCGACACCCCGCCGGAGTGCGAAAGCCTCCGGCGGGACGGTTGAAGTGGTGGCTGAGGCAAGCATGACGGAAACTTCGAACGCTATTCTGGCGGCCAGCGGGGTCTGCAAATATTTCCCCGGCGCGATCGCCCTCGACCATGTCGATTTCCATCTTCGACGCGGCGAGATCCATGCGCTGCTCGGCGAAAACGGTGCCGGCAAATCGACCCTGGTGAAATGCCTGACCGGTGCCTATCGGCGCGATGACGGGCAGATTATGCTCGACGGCGCCGATATCGACCCGAAGGATACCCACGCCGCCCAATCGCTCGGCATCGGCACCGTCTACCAGGAGGTCAATCTGCTGGGTAACCTGACGGTTGCCGAAAACCTCTATCTCGGCCGCCAGCCGCGCCGCTTCGGCCTGATCGACACCCGCCGCATGAACGAACAGGCAAGGCAATTGCTGGAAGGCTACGGCATCGACATCGATGTGAAGGCCGAACTCTCGGTCTATTCGGTGGCCATCCAGCAGGTCGTGGCGATCGCCCGCGCCGTCGATCTCTCCGGCAAGGTGCTGATCCTCGACGAGCCGACCGCCAGCCTCGATGCGCAGGAAGTCGAGATGCTGTTCCGCATCATGCGCGACCTCAAGGCAAAAGGCCTCGGTATCGTCTTCATCACCCATTTCTTAGGCCAGGTCTACGAGGTCGCCGACCGCGTCACGGTGCTGCGCAACGGCTGCCTGGTCGGCACCGCCGAAACGGCGTCGCTGGATCGCAAGGCCCTGATCTCGATGATGCTCGGCCGGGAACTCGCCGCCATCGAGGAGAGCCATCACGCCACCGCCGAGCCAGACGGCCCGATCCGCTATCAATTCAGCAGTTTCGGCCGGCGAGGGCGGGTTCAGCCCTTCGATCTCGCAATCCGCGCCGGTGAAGTGGTCGGCATGGCTGGACTGCTTGGATCGGGACGGACGGAAACCGCCGAAACCCTGTTTGGCGTACGTCCCGCCGATAGCGGCAGCGCCGAGATCGATGGCAAGCCGGTGAAGATCGGCAGCCCGCGCGAGGCCATCCGCCTCGGCTTCGGTTTTTGCCCGGAGGACCGCAAGATCGACGGCATCGTCGGCGACCTGTCGATCCGCGAGAATATCGCGCTGGCGCTGCAGGCGCGGCGCGGCTGGCTGAAGCCGATGTCTATGCGCGAACAGGTGGAACTCGCCGATCACTATATCGCCGCCCTCGACATCCGCACCACCGACCGCGAAAAGCCGATCCGGCTGCTGTCCGGCGGCAACCAGCAGAAAGTGATCCTCGCCCGCTGGCTGGCCACCGATCCGCAATTCCTGATCCTCGACGAGCCGACCCGCGGCATCGATGTCGGGGCCCATGCCGAAATCATCAAGCTGATCGAGGACCTCTGCGCCAAAGGCCTGTCGCTGCTGGTCATATCCTCCGAACTCGAGGAATTGCTGGCCTATAGCTCGCGGGTCGTGGTGCTGCGCGACCGGCGCCATGTCGCCGAACTGTCCGGGCCCGAGATGACCACGACCCATATCGTCGATGCCATTGCCGCCCAGACCGCCGAAGGGAGCGCGGCATGATCCAGCATCTGAAACCGCTCGCTCGCCGGCTGGCGCCGCAGCTGATCGCCTTGGCCGTCATCCTGACCCTGAATGTCATCGCCTTTCCCGGCTTCTTCGACATCGAGATCCAGAACGGCCGGCTCTATGGCAGCCTGATCGACGTGCTGAACCGCGGCGCGCCCGTGGCGCTGCTGGCCGTCGGCATGACGCTGGTGATCGCCACCAAGGGCATCGACCTCTCGGTCGGCGCGGTGATTGCCATCACCGGTGCGGTCGCTGCCGCAACCATCTCCGGCGGTGCGTCACTGCCCTACACGCTCGGTCTGGTGCTGGTCGCCGGCCTGCTGTGCGGGTTGTGGAACGGCGTGCTGGTCGCCGTGCTCGGCATCCAGCCGATCATCGCCACCCTGGTGCTGATGGTCGCCGGCCGCGGCATCGCGCAACTGATCACCGAAGGCACGATCCTGACCTTCACCGATCCGGGCCTGGTCTTCATCGGCAGCGGTGCTTTGTTTCTGCTGCCCATGCCGGTGCTGATCTTCATCGCCTTTGCCATTGCCATCGCTTTCCTGGTGCGCGGCACGGCGCTCGGCATGCTGGTCGAATCGGTCGGCATCAATCGTCGCGCCAGCACCCTGTCGGGGGTCGGCACGCCGGTGCTGTTGATCGTCGTCTATGGTCTCTGCAGCCTGGCCGCCACCATCGCCGGCCTGATCGTCGCCGCCGATATCAAGGGCGCGGACGCCAACAATGCCGGTCTCTGGCTGGAACTCGATGCCATCCTCGCCGTCGTGGTCGGCGGCAATTCGCTGCTCGGCGGCCGGTTCAGCATTGCCGGATCGCTGCTCGGTGCGCTGATCATCCAGTCGATCAATACCGGCATCCTGCTCTCCGGCTTTCCGCCGGAATTCAACCTGATCATCAAGGCCGCCATTATCGTGATCATTCTCGTCATCCAGTCGCCCGCCCTGCAGCAGCTTGGCCTCTATTTCAGGCGTGCGCCAAGCGGTGCCGGGGAGTGATGCCGATGACCCTGAATGCCCGTTATCTGCCTGTTCTGGCCACCGTCGTCATCTTCATCACCGCCTATGCGGTCTGCGCCCTGCAATTCCCGGCCATGCTCTCGGTCCGGGTGATCAGCAACCTTTTGACCGACAACGCTTTCCTCGGCATCGCCGCGGTTGGCATGACCTTCGTCATCCTGTCGGGCGGCATCGATCTCTCGGTCGGCGCGGTCATCGCCTTTGCCGGCGTCTTCCTGGCCGTCCTGCTCGAAAACACCGGCGTCCACCCCGTCGTTGCCTTTGCGTTGCTGCTGGTCATCACCACGGCCTTCGGCGCCCTGATGGGGGCGGTGATCCACTATCTGGAAATGCCGTCCTTCATCGTGACGCTCGCCGGCATGTTTTTGGCGCGCGGCATGGCCTTCGTGCTGTCGATCGACAGCATCCCGATCGCCCACGACTTCTATTCGGTGATGCGCAAGACCTTCTACAAGCTGCCCGGCGGCGGGCGCCTGACGCTGATCGGCGGCATCATGATCCTGGTCTTCATCATCGGCGCGCTGATCGCCCACCGCACCCGCTTCGGCGCCAATGTCTATGCGCTGGGCGGCGGTGTGCAGACGGCCCGGCTGATGGGCGTGCCGGTCGGCCGCACGACGATCCTGACATACGCCTTGTCGGGCCTGCTGGCCGGTCTCGCCGGCATCGTCTTCTCGCTCTACACCTCGGCCGGCTATCCGCTTTCGGCGGTCGGCGTCGAACTGGATGCGATCGCCGCGGTGGTGATCGGCGGAACGCTGTTGACCGGCGGTTCGGGCTTCATCGCCGGCACATTCATCGGCATTCTCATCCAGGGATTGATCCAGACCTACATTACCTTTGACGGGACCCTTTCCAGTTGGTGGACGAAAATCCTCATCGGCCTACTGTTGTTTGCCTTCATCCTGTTGCAGAAGGGCATTCTCGCCCTGTCGCGCAAAGGCAGTGGATGACGAGAGAGAAAGGGTTTCATCTTGTACAACGGATTGCTCGGACCCGTGACGATAACCGGCTCGCGCACCAGCCATGGCCAGGTCGTCGATGAGATTGGCACGGCCATCATCAGCGGCGAGTTTCCGGTCGGCAGTGTCCTGCCGGGCGATCTGGAGCTGGCGCAACGTTTTCACGTCTCGCGCACCGTGCTGCGCGAGGCGATGAAGACACTGGCTGCCAAGGGACTGGTCGTGCCGAAGGCGCGGATCGGCACCCGCGTCACCGACCGGCAGTTCTGGAACATGTTCGATGGCGATGTGCTGACCTGGCATTTCGAATGCGGCGTCAGCGAGGACTTCCTGCTCAGCCTCTATGAGATCCGCCTGGCCTTCGAGCCGGCCGCCGCCGCCCTTGCCGCGGAAAAGGCGACACCGGAGGCGATCGACATCCTGCGGCAGCTGGCCGAGGATCTCGGCAATCCCGATCACACCACCGAAAGTCTGGCGATCGCCGATCTGCGCTTCCACATGGCGCTCGCCAATGCCTCCGGCAATCCCTTCATGCGCACGCTCGGCAGCCTGATCAAGGCGGCGCTGGTCGGTGCCTTCAAGCTGTCCTCGACACCGGCCGATAGAATGCGGGTCTCCGACGTCAAGGCCTCCCACATGGCGATCGTCGAAGCGATCGAGAGCCGCGATACGGCCGCGGCTCGGACCGCCATGGAAAAGGTCATCCTGGTCGGCCGGGACCGGGCGCAGGCAAGTTTTGCCGCGCAGCGCGGCTGATCCTTCCTTTCCCTTATCGTTTGATCTGCTGAGGGCGCGCCGCTTCTCGCCGTGCCTTGCCGAAGGGCGGCGCTGCGTGGTAGCTCATCCCAGCTTTTGACCACGCATATCAGGGAGTCTCACCATGGACCGCAGCTGTTTGGCCGTTATTCTTGCCGCGGGCGACAGCACGCGCATGAAATCCTCGATGTCGAAAGTGCTGCATCCGGTGGCCGGCCGGCCGATGATCGCCCATGTCATGGCGGCCATCGCCAAAGCCGGTATCAGCGATGTGGCGCTGGTCGTTGGCCGCGATGCCGAGGCCGTTGCCAAGGCGGCCGGGGTCGATGGCCTGCAGGTGACGCCCGTCCTGCAGACCGAACGGCTTGGCACCGGCCATGCCGTGCTGACCGCTCGCGACGTGATCGCAAAGGGTTATGACGAAATTCTCGTCGCCTATGGCGATGTGCCGCTGATCACCGAAGGCCCGCTGCTGGCCGCCCGCGCCGCCCTTGCCGCCGGCAATGACATTGCCGTCATCGGCTTCCACACGGAGCGTCCGACCGGCTATGGGCGCCTGCTCGTCGAGAGTGGCGAACTGGTCGCTATCCGCGAGGAAAAGGACGCCACCGATGCCGTGCGCCAGGTCACCTGGTGCAACAGCGGCCTGATGGCGATCAACGGCCGCAAGGCGCTCGATCTGCTGCAGCAGATCGGCAATGCCAATGTGAAGGGCGAATATTATCTGACCGACCTCGTCGAAATCGCCCGCTCAGCGGGCGGCAAGGCCGTCGCCGTCGATGCGCCGGAGGCCGAGCTTGCCGGCTGCAACAACCGCGCTGAACTGGCGCAGATCGAGCGGGTCTGGCAGGAGCGCCGCCGCCACGAGCTGATGTTGTCCGGCGTCAGCATGATTGCGCCCGAAACCGTCTTTCTCGCCTATGACACGGTGATCGGCCAGGACGCGCTGATCGAGCCGAACGTCGTCTTCGGTCCGGGCGTCGTGATCGAGCCAGGTGCGGTCATCCATGCCTTTTCCCATCTGGAAGGCGCCCATGTGGCGACCGGCGCAACCGTCGGCCCCTTCGCCCGGCTGCGGCCCGGCGCCCATCTCGCCGAAGGCTCCAAGGTCGGCAATTTCTGCGAGGTCAAGAAGGCCGAGATCGGCCGCGGCGCCAAGGTCAACCATCTCACCTATATCGGCGACGCCTTCGTCGGCGCCGAGACCAATATCGGCGCCGGCACCATCACCTGCAATTACGACGGCGTGAACAAGCATATCACGAGGATCGGCGAGGGCGCCTTCATCGGCTCCAACTCGTCGCTGGTCGCACCCGTTTCGATCGGCGACGGTGCCCTCATTGCCTCGGGCAGCGTCATCACGCAGGACGTGCCGGCCGATGCGCTGGCGCTTGGCCGCTCCCGCCAGGAAATGAAGCCCGGCCGCGCCAAGGAGATCCGCGCCCGCAACCTGGCGGCGAAGGCAGCGAAGAAATCCGGTGCGTGAACGGGAGCTGCCTTCCGTAACGGAACGATACCGAATGTGACCGGCTTCGCGATTGCGGAAATTGCGAAAATCATTAGGACTGGCGCCACAGTTAAAGCCAGACGGAGAATTTCATGTGCGGTATCGTCGGTATTGTCGGTAACAGGCCGGTGGCGGAGCGTCTTGTCGACGCCCTGAAGCGGCTCGAATATCGCGGTTATGATTCCGCCGGCGTCGCCACCATTCACGATGGCGTCATGGAGCGCCGCCGCGCCGAAGGAAAACTGTTCAATCTTGAGAAGAAACTGTCCGACGAACCGCTGGCCGGCACGATCGGCATTGCCCATACCCGCTGGGCCACCCATGGCGTGCCCAACGAGACCAATGCCCATCCGCATTTCGTCGAGGGCGTCGCCGTCGTGCACAATGGCATCATCGAGAATTTCTCCGAGCTGCGCGATGCGCTGACGGCGGAAGGCGCCGAATTCACCACCCAGACCGACACCGAAGTCGTCGCCCAGCTGCTCGCCAAATATCGCCGCCAGGGCCTCGACAACCGCGCCGCCATGCTCGCCATGCTCAACCAGGTCACCGGTGCCTATGCGCTGGTGGTGATGTTTCAGGACGACCCGGATACCATCATGGCAGCCCGCTTCGGACCGCCGCTGGCCATCGGTTTCGGCAAGGACGAAATGTTCCTAGGTTCCGATGCCATCGCGCTCAGCCCCTTTACCAACGAGATCGCCTATCTGGTCGATGGCGACTGCGCCATCATCCATCACGGCGGCGCCGAGATCATGGATTTCTCCGGCAAGCCGGTGAAACGTCCGCATCAGATCTCCCAGGCGACCGCCTTCATGGTCGACAAGGGCAATCACCGCCATTTCATGGAAAAGGAAATCTACGAGCAGCCGGAAGTGATCTCCCACGCCCTCTCCCATTATGTCGATTTCCAGGACCATTCGATCAAGCCGAATGTCTCGGCGATTGATTTCAAGGCCCTGCGCGGCCTCGCCGTCTCGGCCTGCGGCACCGCCTATCTGTCGGGGCTGATCGGCAAATACTGGTTCGAGCGCTATGCCCGCCTGCCGGTCGAGATCGATGTCGCCTCCGAGTTCCGCTATCGCGAAATGCCGCTGTCCACGGATCAGGTCGCCCTGTTCATCTCGCAGTCCGGCGAAACCGCCGATACGCTGGCCTGCCTGCGCTATTGCAAGCAGGAGGGCCTGAAGATCGGCGCCATCGTCAATGTCAAGGAATCGACCATTGCCCGCGAGGCCGATGCGGTCTTCCCGATCCTGGCCGGCCCGGAAATCGGCGTCGCCTCGACAAAAGCCTTTACCTGCCAGCTGGCGGTTCTGGCGGCCCTGGCGATCGGCGCTGGCAAGGCCCGCGGCACGGTGACCCCGGCCGACGAAAAGCAGCTGGTGCGCAGCCTTGCCGAAATGCCGCGCATCATGAGCAAGGTGCTGAACGACATCCAGCCGCAGATGGAAAGCCTGGCCCGCGAACTGTCGAAGTTCAAGGACGTGCTCTATCTCGGGCGCGGCACCAGCTATCCGCTCGCCATGGAAGGTGCGCTGAAGCTCAAGGAAATCTCCTATATCCATGCCGAAGGTTATGCGGCCGGCGAATTGAAGCATGGGCCGATCGCGCTGATCGACGAGAACATGCCGGTGATCGTCATCGCCCCCCATGATCGATTCTTCGAAAAGACCGTCTCGAACATGCAGGAGGTCGCTGCCCGCGGCGGCCGCATCATCTTCATCACCGACGCGAAGGGGGCGGCCGCCTCCAAACTGCCGACCATGGCGACCATCGTCCTGCCGAATGTTGCGGAAATCATCTCGCCGATGGTCTTCTCCCTGCCGATCCAGCTGCTCGCCTACCACACCGCCGTCTTCATGGGCACCGATGTCGACCAGCCGCGCAATCTGGCGAAATCGGTCACGGTGGAATGATCATCAGGCCTGAGCAACCGGGCGACGAAGAGGCGATCGGCGAGATCACCGAAGCCGCCTTTGCCGGCAAGGATTACAGCGACCAGACCGAACACCGGATCGTAACCCGCCTGCGCGCCGCCCATGACTTGACCATTTCCCTTGTGGCTGAAGACGAGGAGGGCATCATCGGCCATATCGCCTTCTCGCCGGTGACGCTGTCGGGCGGCGAGAAAGACTGGTACGGGCTTGGTCCGGTGTCCGTGCGTCCGGATCGCCAGGGCGAGGGCATCGGCGCCCGGCTGATCCGCCACGGTATTGCCCGACTGCGGGATCTCGGAGCCCAAGGCTGCGTGGTCGTCGGCAGCCCGAAGCTTTATCCCAAGTTCGGCTTTGGTCATCACGCAGGTTTGACCTACCCTGATTTGCCGGCTGAATATTTCATGATTTTGCCCTTGCGAGGGCCTGTGCCATCCGGCATTGTCGCCTTCCATCCTGCGTTTTATGGCAGTGCAGCATAACGGCGGTACGATGAACGAAAGCCCAGAGACCATCTCCGTGGCGACGCGCCTCCGGAACAATTTCCTGACGGGATTGATCATTTGCGCGCCGATCGCCATCACCATCTGGCTGACCTGGTCGTTTATCCGCTGGGCCGACAGCTGGGTGAAACCCTATATTCCCGATCGCTACAATCCCGAAAGCTACCTGCAGTTCGCCGTGCCCGGCTTCGGCCTGCTGATTGCCGTCATCACCATCACGGCCGTCGGCTTTCTCGGCAAGAACCTGATCGGCCGCTCGATCGTTACCTTCGGCGAGCAGATCTTTCACCGCATGCCGCTGGTCCGCACGCTCTACAAGAGCCTAAAACAGATCTTCGAATCGGTGCTGAAGGACCAGTCCTCCTCCTTCAAGAAGGTCGGGCTGGTCGAATTTCCCAGTCCCGGCATGTGGGTGCTGGTGTTCATCGCCACGGATGCCACCGGCGAGATCGCCGCGCGGCTTAACGAGGACGGTCAGGAAATGGTCGCGGTCTTCCTGCCGCCAACCCCGGTGCCGACCGCCGGTTTCCTGATGTTCGTGCCGCGCCACAAGCTGAAGCTGCTGGACATGACCCCGGAAGAGGGCGCCAAGCTGCTGATTTCAGGCGGCTTGATCGTGCCGAACTACAAGCTGCCGCAGCCAGAGCCTGCCCCTATCCCGCCCGCAGAAACCTGATCGCCTCGTCGCGACGGTGCAGGTACAGCAGCACGCGCATCGCCTCTCCGCGCTCCGACATCAGATCGGGATCGCGCTCCAGCAGATAGGCGGCGTCCTTGCGGGCAATCTCCAGCAGATCGCCATGGGCCTCGAGGCTGGCGATCCGAAACCCCGGCGTGCCCGATTGCCGGGTTCCCAGCAATTCGCCTTCGCCGCGCAGCTTCAGGTCCTCCTCGGCAATCAGAAAACCGTCCTCGCTGTCGCGCAGGATCGACAGCCGCGCCCGGCCGGTCTCGCTGAGCGGCCCCTTGTAGAGCAGTATGCAGGTCGAGGCATCCGCGCCGCGTCCGACCCGGCCACGCAGCTGGTGCAGCTGGGCCAGGCCGAAGCGCTCGGCATGCTCGATCACCATGATCGTCGCATCCGGCACGTCGACACCGACCTCGACCACCGTGGTGGCGACCAGCAGCCGCGTCTCGCCAGACTTGAACGCCAGCATCGCAGCATCCTTTTCCGGGCCGCTCATCCGGCCGTGTACCAACCCGACCGACGGGCCGATCGCCTGGGTCAGCACCGCATGGCGCTCCTCCGCCGACATCAGGTCGGAGACCTCGGACTCTTCGACCAGCGGGCAGATCCAATAGGCCTTCTTGCCATCGGCGACGGCGGCGCGCAGCCGCTCGACGATCTCGCCGGTCCGTTCGCTCGGCACCGTCACCGTCTGGATCGGCTTGCGGCCGGCCGGCTTTTCCGTGAGCTTCGACACGTCCATATCGCCAAAGGCGGCCAGCACCAGGGTGCGGGGAATGGGCGTCGCGGTCATCACAAGCATATGCGGCGAGATGCCCTTGGCGGTCAGCCGCAGCCGTTGATGCACGCCGAAGCGGTGCTGCTCGTCGACCACCGCCAGCATCAGGTTGTGATAGGTGACGCTATCCTGGAACAGCGCATGGGTGCCGATGACGATCTGCGCCTGTCCAGACGCAATGCGCTCGGTAATCGCCTCGCGTTCGCGGCCCTTGGTGCGGCCGGTCAGCACCTCGACCGTGATGCCGGCCGCCGCCGCAAAGGTCGAGATCGTCGCATGGTGCTGGCGGGCGAGGATTTCGGTCGGCGCCATCAGCACCGCCTGGCCGCCGCTCTCGATGACGGCCGCCATGGCCATAAGCGCCACCAGCGTCTTGCCGGCCCCGACATCGCCCTGCAGCAGCCGCAGCATGCGCTGGTCGCTCGCCATGTCCTTCAGGATATCGGCCACCGCCGCGGTCTGGCTTAAGGTCGGCGAAAAGGGCAGGGCGGCCAGAATCTGGGCCGATAGGGTGCCCGTCGCTCTGACCGGTGTGCCTGCCACCTTGCGCAGCTTCTGGCGCACCAGCGCCAGCGACAATTGCCCGGCCAGGAATTCGTCATAGGCCAGCCGGCGCCTTGCCGGCGCCTGAGGGTCGATATCCATCTCGTCGCGCGGGTGATGCAGCCCGATCAGGCTGTCGCGGGCGCTGGGGAACCCCTGACGCTCGACCAGCGGCCCGTCGATCCATTCGGCAAACTCCGGCACCCGCTCAAGCGCCTGTTCGATCGCCTTGCGCAGCACTTTCGGCGACAGGCCCGCCGTCAGCGGATAGACCGGCTCGACCATCGGCAGGTTGCCGGCTTCGCTCGCCTTCACCATGTAATCGGGATGGACCATCGACGGCCGGCCGTTGAACCAGTCGACCTTGCCGGACACCATGACCGTCTCGTCGATCGGCAGGGCATTTTCCAGCCAGTTGGCCTTGGCGCGGAAGAAGGTCAGCGCCAGTTCGCCGGTCTCGTCATGCAGGAAGACCCGGTAGGGATGGCTGCTCTTGCCGCGCGGCGGCGGCTGATGGCGATCGACCCGTCCGGTCACCGTGACGATGGCGCCCTGCTGGGCCAGCGCAATGCCCGGCTGGTTGCGCCGGTCGATCAGCCGGTGCGGCGCCACGAACAGGAGATCGATGACCCGGCAATCCTCGGCATCCTCGCGCCCCAAAAGGCTTGCCAGCAATTGCGCAAGCTTCGGCCCGACGCCGGTAAGCGACGCGATGGGCGAGAACAGGGGATCGAGCAGGGCAGGTCGCATGATGGCTGGCAAAATGCGACGAGAATTACGCCCTTGGCAAGGCTGACAAGCCGGTAGCGACGCGTTATAGAGGCGCATCAACAGGAAGGTGGCATGGCGATGACTGGATTGACCCGCAGCAGTTCCGATCTGGATCCCCGCCGCAAGCGTATCCTGTTTCGCTGTTGGCATCGCGGCATCCGCGAAATGGACCTGGTGCTCGGCGAATTCTCCGAAGCCGAGCTTGCCGGCCTGTCGGACGACGACCTGGACGAGCTGGAAGTGATCATGGCCGAGGAAGACAACGACCTGGTGCGTTGGATTACCGGCGCCGACCCCTTGCCGGAGCGTTTCAATACCCCACTTTTTGCACGCATCGCCTCCTACAAGCCGGACTTTTCGCCGGTCACGGTCGAGGCACTCGGTAAGGCCTGATGACATCCTTCTTCGACGCCAAGACAATCGCGCGGACCGATGCCGCGCTGACGCTCGCCAATGTGCCGGACGGCATGGACGCCTTCCTGCTGGCCGATCTCGCTCGCCAGGGCCGGCCGGTCGCCTATGTGCTGTCGGATGGCCAGCGTATGGCCGATATCGAGCAGATGCTGTCCTTTGCAGCACCGGAAATCCCTGTCCTGACGCTGCCCGCCTGGGACTGCCTGCCCTATGACCGGGTGTCGCCCAGCGCCGATGTCTCGGCCCGCCGTCTGGCGGCGCTGACCGGGCTGATTGCCCATGCCAAAAAGCCCCATGCCGGCATCGTGCTGGTCACCGTCAATGCCCTGTTGCAGCGCCTGGCGCCGGCCGAGATCATCGAAAGCCTGGCCTTTTCGGCGAAACCCGGCAACCAGGTCCGCATGGACGATGTCGCCGCACGGCTGGAGCGCAACGGTTTCGACCGGGTGGCAACGGTGCGTGACGTCGGCGAGTTTGCGGTGCGGGGCGGCATTCTCGATGTCTTCGTGCCCGGTTCCGAAGAGCCGGTGCGGCTCGATTTCTTTGGCGATACGCTGGAAAGCATCCGCTATTTCGATCCGGCCAGCCAGCGCACCACCGGCCAGGCCCGCTCGCTCGATCTGAACCCGATGAGCGAAGTGACGCTGACGCCGGAAACCATCGGGCGGTTTCGCAAAAACTACCTGTCGCTGTTCGGCGCCACGACCCGCGACGACGCGCTCTATGCCGCCGTCTCCGAAGGCCGGCGTTATGCCGGCATGGAACACTGGCTGCCGATGTTCTACGACGGGCTGGAGACGGTCTTTGATTATCTGAACGGCTTCATGATCGTCACCGATCATACGGTGCGCGAGGCCGCTCAGGAGCGCGCCAAGCTGGTGCGCGACTATTACGAAGCGCGCCTCAACTCGGCTACACCAGGCAAGGGCCACCTCAGCCAGGGCACACCCTACAAGCCCGTGCCGCCCGAGCATCTCTATCTCGGCGCCGCCGAATTCGGCAAGGCGCTCGATGCGGTCAATCCGCTCAGGCTGACGCCCTTTGCCGAGCATGACGGCGAGACCCGCAAGGTCATCGAGATCAAGGCCCGTTCCGGGCCGCGCTGGGCCAAGAATGCCACCGAAAGCGCCGACGAAGGCCGCCGCAATGTCTTCGACCAGGCGGTCAAATATATCGCCGAAAAGCGCGCTAGCGGTTCGCGCGTGCTGATCTGCGGCTGGTCGGAAGGCTCGCTCGACCGCCTGCTGCAGGTGCTGAACGAACATGGTCTGGAACGGCTGAAGCCTGTCGCCTCGTTTGCCGATCTCGATACGCTCAAGAAGGGCCAGGCGGCCACCGCCGTGCTCAGCCTCGAGGCCGGCTTCGAGGCGGGCGACCTGGTGGTCGTCGGCGAACAGGACATTCTCGGCGACCGCATGGTGCGCCGCTCCAAGCGCCGCAAGCGCGGTGCCGATTTCATCTCGGAGGTGGCCGGCCTCGACGAAAACGCCATCGTCGTGCATGCCGAACACGGCATCGGCCGGTTTATCGGGCTGCGCACCATCCAGGCCGCCGGCGGCCAGCACGCCTGCCTCGAGCTGATGTATGCCGACGAGGCAAAGCTCTTCCTGCCGGTCGAGAATATCGAACTGCTGTCGCGCTACGGCTCGGAAAACAGCGATGCCCAGCTCGACAAGCTCGGCGGCGGCGCCTGGCAGATGCGCAAGGCCAAGCTCAAGAAACGCCTGCTCGACATGGCTGGCGGCCTGATCCGCATTGCCGCCGAGCGGATGATGCGCACCGCACCGGTTCTTGCAACCCAGGAAGGCCTCTACGACGAATTCGCCGCCCGTTTCCCCTATGACGAGACGGAAGACCAGATGAGTGCCATCGAGGCGGTGCGCGGCGACCTCTCGGCCGGCCGGCCGATGGACCGGCTGATCTGCGGCGACGTCGGCTTCGGCAAGACGGAAGTGGCGCTGCGCGCCGCCTTTGTCGCCGCCATGAACGGCATCCAGGTGGCCGTCGTCGTGCCGACCACGCTGCTCGCCCGCCAGCATTTCAAGACCTTTACCGAGCGCTTCCGTGGGCTGCCGATCCGCATCTCCCAGGCCTCCCGCCTGGTCGGCTCGAAGGAGCTGGCGCTGACCAAGAAGGAAGTCGCCGAAGGCCGGACCGATATCGTCGTCGGCACCCATGCGCTGCTCGGCGCCGGCATTTCCTTTGCCAATCTCGGCCTCTTGATCATCGACGAGGAGCAGCATTTCGGCGTCAAGCACAAGGAGCGCCTGAAGGAGCTGAAATCGGACGTGCATGTGCTGACCCTGTCGGCGACGCCCATCCCGCGCACCCTGCAGCTGGCCATGACCGGCGTGCGCGAACTGTCGCTGATCACCACGCCGCCCGTCGACCGCATGGCGGTGCGCACCTTCATCTCGCCCTTCGATCCCCTGGTGATCCGCGAGACGCTGATGCGCGAGCATTACCGCGGCGGCCAGAGCTTTTATGTCTGCCCGCGGCTGGCCGACCTTGCCGATATCCAGGCGTTTTTGCAGTCGGATGTGCCGGAGCTGAAGGTCGCTATCGCCCATGGCCAGATGCCGGCCGGCGAGCTCGAAGACATCATGAATGCCTTCTACGACGGCAGCTATGACGTGCTGCTGTCGACCACCATCGTCGAATCCGGCCTCGACGTGCCGACCGCCAACACGCTGATCGTGCACCGCGCCGACATGTTCGGGCTCGCCCAGCTCTACCAGCTGCGCGGCCGTGTCGGCCGCTCCAAGGTGCGCGCCTTCGCGCTTCTGACGCTGCCGGTCAACAAGGTGCTGACCACCACGGCCGAGCGCCGCCTGAAGGTGCTGCAGTCGCTCGACACGCTTGGCGCCGGCTTCCAGCTCGCCAGCCACGACCTCGACATCCGCGGCGCCGGCAATCTCTTGGGCGAAGAACAGTCCGGCCATATCAAGGAAGTCGGCTTCGAGCTTTACCAGCAGATGCTGGAAGAGGCGGTCGCCGAGGTCAAGGGCGATGACGAGGTGCGCGACACCGGCTGGTCGCCACAGATCCAGGTCGGCACATCGGTGATGATCCCCGACGACTACGTGCCCGACCTGCACCTGCGCCTCGGCCTCTATCGCCGGCTCGGAGAAATCACCGACCTCAACGACATCGACGGCTTCGGCGCCGAGATGATCGACCGCTTCGGCGCCATGCCGGTCGAGGTCCAGCATCTGCTGAAGGTCGTCTATATCAAGGCGCTATGCCGCAAGGCCAATGTCGAGAAGCTGGAAGCGGGTCCGAAGGGCGTCGTGGTACAGTTCCGCCACCGCGAATTCCCCAACCCCGCCGCCCTTGTCGGCTATATCGCCAAGCAGGGCTCGATGGCCAAAATCCGCAGCGACCACAGCGTCTTCCTAACCCGCGACCTGCCGACCCCGGAAAAGCGCCTGCAGGGCGCAGCCGTGGTGATGACGCAGCTGGCGGAGCTGGCGAAGGGGTGAAGGGGCGGGTATCGCGCGCTTCGGTTATAGTGGTTGGCCAACGCCACCCCCACCGAACCTACGCACGCGATCCGACTGTTAGTTTAGCCTCACTTACCGAGTGCCAGCCATCTGATCAGCCTTAATGCCGGATGTTTCACATTTTTATAGAATGATTTTGGATTATTCCGGAGCTTTTTATATTTTTCCTTGGATAGAGCAGACCGCATTATCGGCGTGGTGATCGTAAAGACAAAATTTTCTCTTTGAGAAATTTCTATTTTCCTTTCGGGTTCTTGAGCCTTTACAGGGAGCTTACGCTTTGCTTTAGGTCCGGATCCCAGTTGGCCGGTTTTGTTCGACGTAATTTTTTTTTCGGTATTTTCTATTTTTAACGCTTTGCTTCTAACATCCAAGGCTAGCGCACCTGGAGCCCAGTTGGATTCAATGCCAGAAACCGGATTGCGGTTTTCGTCCAAGGGAGCGATATAATAGCGTTTACCTGCACCGCTGAACGTATCGTCGAGATCTTGACCTGCAAACAGTTCGGCATCCGCTGGATGGGGACGAGTTAGAAATTGCTCCAAAAGCGGAAGGCTCAGGTCCGGTCTAAAGGGCGTCGAGGGTGCGAGCGGTCCAAGCGTCTCGCAAACGTCGTTTGCAAAAGCTCTCGCTCCGTCTTGAATCGCCGAAATGAGCTGGTTTCTCTCAAGATTTGATGGACTGACAGGTTCTGGTTGAAATCCGTTTTCACTTCTAACGATCCGACGGACGCTTGGGATAGTATCACAAAGCATATTTTCAACCATCAAGCGATGATTCAAAATTGGCTTATTGTATGTATTCGCGCAATCCTCGACGTAGTAAGAGTGTATCTCGTTTCCGTGTGATTTCCATCGGATGGCAGCATCCGTCGTTGCTATGTAATATCCATGTAACGGCCTTTTCAACAACTGACCAAGGCTGCCTTGCATATTGGCGCTCCAGCCAACGTCGACGATCGCCGGTTTCAAATCGGAGTAAAGGCCGTTTTCTTCCAGATATGCCGTATAAACGGACCGTTCTTCACTCGCCGCTGAGAGAATCTCATCCGACAGAAACCTCAACAGAGCATTGAGTTTATGACGCCCATTTCTGCTCCGATCGATTTCCTCCTCAAGTGACGTATATCCGCTGTTTCGAACCACCTCTAAGTTGATTTTGTCTTCTGAAAGGCCAAACCTCTGAGTCAGAATCCTTCTCAACGTTGCCGTAGGATTTATCGTCTGCCCCGCAATCTCGATGATATCGGAAAAGTTTTGTAACTGGGCCACTCGAATGGCGCGCCGGGATCCCCAGAGGTAATTGCTCGCTACGCCGGATGGATTTTCCCGGTCGATCCGATCGAATACGTCCTTGATCAGTTTCCCCTCCCTGGACAAAAAATGCAGGTGGGAAACTTCATGCTCTATCGCTGATGATCTGACCCAATTGGCGAAACCGAAAACCAAGGGACCAAGAGCAGCGTAGCCCAACTGCCAGGGATCGGAATCCGAGATGCCGACATTTGACACAGATCGGGGATCATCGAACAATCGATTCGCGATGGCAGCGGCAGTTACGCTTCGGGCAAGGCCAGCAATCGGAGGTCTTTTAGGAAAAGCGGTTTTGAACTCCTCGTGTCGAGAGAAGCTAATGGCGGCCCGAGGAACGTGAAATGTAGTAATACCTCTTTTTTTCGCCGGCTGTATATCTGTCTTGGCGTTGTCACCAACATGGACCATGTCTGGCCCTGACAACTTTCGATCCGTCATTATAAAATCGAATAAGGTGCCGTGCTTCTTGGTCAGCCCAATCTCGCTTGAGAGATATAGACGTTTATATGTGTAGCCTGTCTTCTCTATGATCCCGTCTATGCATCGGCGGGGTAGGTACATGTCGCTTGTAATGCAGATTGGGATTCTGCGCCGCTGCGCTTCTTCATAAAGTTCTGTGCCGATTGGTCGGCGTCGGGCGGCATTGATTTCAATTTCGATTTCCAAATCTGACAATGTGTCGACCATTTCTTGCGGCAGATTTTCTGCTAAACAAAATTCGACATAGATGTCTTTCAACGAAATTTCTTCTGTCGTAGCGTTCGCTCGCGCGAGTAATTCCGCCGAAAGGCGCTTCTCCGCAAAGTCAAATGGTACAACTATACCGCGACGAGAGAATTCTAACTCCATGAATCGGTACAAATCGGCTGGATTCTCAAATCCGCGGGTTACGAGAGTATCAAAAAGATCAAAGCTAATAAGTTTCGGAGATGTTTTGTTTAGAAGATGATGAAATGCATCATCTTTTGATTTGCCGTAAAAGGTTAGAGCCTTGCTCTGAAAAACCTTCTGAACCTCACGCTCCCGGAAATGCCCTAGTAGCCGATCCTCGTACCGTGTGTCTATCGACGGCAGAGACGCTAGACGCTCGATTCCGACGGCGTTTTGCCGGCTGTGCAGTTCCTCCAACAAGGCGACCAGGAAGTCGCCGTCATCGGTAATGAGCGAGGTCAACGGCTGATGTTTCAACAATGTGAAATCAAGTATCTTGTCCCGATCTGCGGTCGTATGCACTGCTTGATGCCCAAACGGGCTCAACCATGTGTTCCCTATCACCTTGACCGGAACATCCCAGATCATCGCCTGAAATGCTAAGCCGCTGGTGGCAACGAGCAACTCGTCGGCGTATTGCAAAAGATGCTGGGTTATCGAAGGAATGTTTTCCATGTCCGAAAAATAGAGGACCCGTTCATTTTTACGGGAAAGGAACTTCAGAAAATCGGGACTCATCACCTTATCGCTGTACAGTCTTGAAACATATTCCGTAACCAAGACTGCATTTTCAGGCGCGGCGGTTTGGACGGCGGCCAGTGCAAACTCTGATTGTGATAGAAAGCCGGTCTCCCCTTGGAAGGCGTAGTGCCCGCTGATCTGAAGGGGCAACACGGAGAGCCTGTCAGCCCCTGATGCCGCAATTAGGGATCTTTTCGTTCGATACGGATAACGCGAGAAGATCTGCCGCGCCTTCAACTTGAATCTTCCGACTGCCGTGTCTGGATGATTTTGATCCGACATGATGGCGAGTGCATTTTGATGCAACGCACCTTTTTTATAAAGTCCGATGGGATCGAAGACGGTTGTTTTTGGATACGGCGCCCGGGCAAAACTACCGGGCATTTGACTGACGATAAGTGCATCAGGATAAATCGCTCTCAAATAGGAATCCGGTGTTTCCCACAACAAGATACAATCTATCGACTTCGGCAATCTCTTGCCCAACCAAGCGACCACATCATCGTGGATCTTGGACGAACCAGTGCCGGTGTAAAAATTGATCGATGGATCCCGCCATCCGCCTGCAATTTGTATGGCATCCATGGCGTCGAGAGGAATCAGATCTGCTATATCTTTGAATTCCGATACGTAATCCTGGAACGTATTAGGATATGCGATACTGACTTTGCAGCCCTTTTCCGACAGGGTTCGCGCTTGCTTTAGAAGGTGTCTAGAGAACGAATTGAGGCCGAAATAAATATCGCCTCCCTGTCCAACCCAAGGCGGAGTCCATATCAAAACCTGCATATATTCACCTTAATTCTGATCGCCGGCGGCGAGGTACGCGTCGCGGAGAAATGCCTCAATAATTTGTTTGCCTGAAGATAACAATTCATATGTGCCACCCTGTCTTGGTAATCCCGCTGGCCGCTGATATGCTAATTCGAAAAAGACGGAGTGGTTATGGATATCCTTTTTTACGTTGAGCCTAAGATTGAAAGAAACGATCCCTATTTTAGGCTGCCCACGATTCGAAACTCAATAATCCCGCAAATTGAAGCGGCAAGAATTTGCGGACATAGAACGTTTCTAATTTTTGGCGCTCATTTGTTGAGTCGGCTTCAGTTGGATGGCCTCGAAGGAAAGCTTGGTGATTATGGAACGATCAAGGACGCTCAACTAGCTTCAATCACACCTTCTTATCGGGAACTCGCGGCCAAAGGCCTTCAAAATTCATTTACTGAGGAGCAGCACGGCATCCTACAGGATATAATTTCAGCAGCGGTCCCAACCGACTTCCATCCGGAGTTGATCGTAGTGTGGGAGAGCGCGGCTGAATATCTTCGGAATATTTTTCCGAATGCGAAAATAGTTTATGAACTGCCTGGACCTTTCTCTCGCGCACCGTTTCCTGATTACACGCTGTTCATTCCTCAGTTGCTTAAGGACTGCTTGTCTAAGCCACCAAAGTCTACCGAAGCAAATTTCGATGAAGTCCGGCGTCAATTACTTAGGGGGAGTCTTGTAAAGACAGGCGTGTCGCGACGAATAAGCGCGTTGCGCCAAAAATATAAATATTTATTGCTGTATCCCCTTCAGGTTGACAACTACTTTATGGTTGATGAGGTGATAAAGAAATATGGTAGTCAGCTAGGCGCGCTGGAATATATCCTATCTTCCGTACCATCTGACTTCGGTATTATAGCTACATTATACCGGTCGCGCTCGGTGACAACAGATACAATGACCGATGCGGCTGTAAATTATCTGAGGGAAAACTACTCCAATTTTATATTCGACAATGACATCAATAGCTACGACAATGTGTCTCAATGCATAGTCCCCCTTTCTGATGGAGTCGTTGTAGCTTCATCCTCGGTCGGGTTTCAGGCGGCGCTTTGGAAAAAGCCTCTCTTGACCCTTGGCAGATCTCATTTAGACCTGGTTTCCACGGCGACGGCAGTCACTGAATTTGTAGATCAAGTGCATTCGAGGACAGACATTGATCGTGATGCTGCGCTAGCTTTTTGCATTTCGAAATACGCGCTGGCTACTTCGTTGATTAAGACTGATCCCATGCGGTTTATTCAGCGACTCCTGGATGTCGCGGAATCGGACTCGAAAATTGGCTCTGTGCCTAACATAAAGGATGCTGTTGGGGATTTACTTAGCGGAATTAGGCAGGAGAGTACAAAGAAAGGGAGCAAACGAGATTCCCTTGTTGAGAAATCCCCCTTTAATGTAGTTCGCGACGTTGCGGAGCGCCGCCAGATTATATCCTTCGATATTTTCGATACTCTTTTGGTGCGACCGCTCGCTGAGCCTGCCGATCTCTTTAGAATAATGAATGATTTTGTGGAGGAGGCCACTGGCAAAAGACATGTTAATTTTGTCGATGTTCGGCGTGCTGCGGAGAAGAGAGCTTTTCAAATCGCGATTGCGGAGGGACGGCAGGAAATCCATATATCCGATATATATAAAGAGGTGGAATTAAGCCTTGGGGTTTCATCGGATGTTTCGATGCGCATCATGCAGGAGGAGGTTCGGCTTGAGACGCGCCTACTTTATCCTCGGAAGTGCATTGTTGATATATATCATGACTTTGTTTCAGTTGGTAAAGAAGTTTATTTGATATCCGATATGTATCTTTCCGAAGACACTTTATCTTCGGTATTGCGGTCAAATGGTATCACCGGATATAAGTCGCTATTCCTTTCTTCGTCGCATAATGCAAAGAAACAATCGGGTGCATTGTTTGACGTTTACAAAGCCGCCCTTTCAAAGCCTGTCGAAAACATGCTGCATATCGGCGATAATGAGATTGGGGATCTGAAGCGTCCGCAAGATGCAGGAATTAAGGCTGCTCATTTGAACCGGCCTTGGGAAACATTCAAGAAAAGTCTGCATTACAGTCAGGTTTGGGCCAAAGATGAAGCCCGACATTCTCTATCGCTACGAGCGATGCTGGCAGTCATCGCTAATGAATGCTACGATGATAAAGATGTTGCACAAAATTGCTTATTTCCTGGCGGTCGATACGATCTAGGATTTTCGGCTTTCGGGCCTCTGTTGTTAGCTTATAGTCACTGGCTTTTGAAGCGATCATTGAACGATGGCATAAAGACCTTATTCTTCCTTTCAAGAGACGGCCAAATTATGAAGCAGGCCTATGATATCGTCGCGCGACACGTCCCCGAAGCGCCGAAATCTGTGTACCTTTATTGTTCTCGTCGCAGCGCGAATGTCGCCAAACTGAAGACATTTGAAGATATCATAGATTTGTCAATGGTCGACTTTGGCAAGATGACGGTCGAACGGCTGCTGGAAGTAAGGTTTGGAATATCACCGGTAAATATCCAGGTAGCAGGAGTTTTTCCTGTTTACGAACGATTGCGGTATGAGAGCGTAAATAATGAGACTCGAAATATATTAATACCGGTTTTGAAAGAGTTGGAGGAATTGATCCTATCGAATGCTGAAGCGGAACGAGCGGACTACATTGCTTATCTTGATAGCGTTGGATTCTTAGACACGAAATCAAAGGCTGTTGTGGATATTGGATACGCGGGCACTATGCAAGAATCCTTGTACGAACTGACGGACAGGAAGAATCCAATATCCGGATATTATCTTGTCACGTTTAGGCCAGCGATTGAGCGTTGTGAAAAGAAAGGTCTACCGACATCCGGCTTCTTTGGAGATTTCATTGACAGACACGATACGCATTTGACGTTTTGCAGACATGTGCCTCTCTATGAATCGTTCTTTTCGAATGATGAAGCTTCTCTTAAGCGTATAGCGAGGATTGCCGGGACTAAATTTGTTCCCATTTTTCAACCGGAGACATCTGGAGAGAGCCATCGGAAAGTTTTCTCACGTCAAGTTCATCAGGGTGGTCTTGCGTTCGTTAATCGGTTCTGCGATGTTTTTGGTGATATTCAGTTTAAATTTGACTTTGAACCGATGAAGTCATTTCGTACTTTTAGCGAATACTTCAAGAATCCAACCGTCAAGGATGCACGGTTGATGGCTGGCCTAATATTTGAAGATAATTACGGGGGTGGGGCAGATAAAGTAATTTTGAAAGCTGATCGCAACAACTCGATTAAATCCAATTGGTCCCAGGGAGAGTCGATCCTTTATCCGTCCATTTCTATCTCAAAAAAAGCAGGAAAAGCCAAATCAAAGTCTTCGATGGGCGAAAAAAAGCCGGAGAAGAGTAAAGCTATTGTTGCTCCGATGGGTTGGAGAAAAGTGTTTCGGCAGCCGGTTCGGCCCGTAGTCCAGGCCATTGGCTCGTCAAAGGACGTGGCTAAATACGACGATCATCCCGCAAAGTTTTTTGCTGATCTGAAATCGGCAAAATACCGAATGATAGGTCGTGCGCTTTTTGGTCGACCAAAATACCTGAAGAGGAAGCCGTCTTGAAAGAGCGTGCATTCAATTTGTTCGCTACAGCGTTGCAGCAATTGACCGGGTCAGTTCAGGCTTTAGGAGATAGGCACGTCGAGAGACCCAACATCGACATTATTGTCGATGTGAAGCGGTACGACCTTCAAATGCCGGATATTCTCTGTGAGCGGTGCAATAGCTATAGTCAGCATGGAGAAGATATCATTATTGACAGTTTGTTGAGAGCTGCAATGGTGGAGCCAAGTGATAGGCCGATGATACTTGAGCTTGGGTCTAACCATCCGGTTAATATGAGTAACACATGGATGCTGTATCAACGAGGATTTCGTAGCGTTCTTGTGGATGCGAATCCGCGCTATGAGCATGACACGCTAAAATCTAGGCCAGAAGATATATTTTTATGTGCGGGAGTAGCTACATCTGATGCGCGTACTGCAACGCTCTACGTGCCGCAACATGCTGAAGTTGCAAGTCTTTCTCGTTCTTTTGTCTTGTCTTGGTACGAAAGGCGTAGTTTGTGTGCCGAGGTTGAAGAATTAGAAGTCAAATTGTATTCTGTAAATGATATATTTTCAATGTATTTCACTCCGCCTGGACCTGTAGTTCTTACAATAGATATTGAAGGCTTGGATTTTGAGATATTGCAATCGATCGATTGGGCAAATTGGAAGCCACCAATTATATGCATTGAAAGAGATCGCAGGGAGCGCTCAAGCGCCGCTGCCCGTAGCTATTTGAAAGAGCGTGGTTATGTTATCACGGCCGCTACAGCGGTAAATGACATTTTTTTGCTGACTTCATAATGGAAAGCGTGCCGCCTGGCTGTCGGCGGCGGCCAGCGGCGGCGGCAGGGCGACGCCGCGGGTGCGTTCGCGCAGGATGGTCAACAGGCCGGAGCCGACGATCAGCGCCATGCCGATCAGCATCGGCATGTCGACGAGATCGTTGAAGAACAGATAGCCGAGCAGGATGCCCCATAGCATCTGGCTATATTGCGTCGGCCCGAGCACGGCGGCGGGCGCATAGAAGGCGGCATACATCAACAGCACATTGCCGAGCGCGCCGATCAGCCCGTAGCCGGCCAGCAGCAGCCATTCCTGGCCGGTGGGCGGCGAGAAAGACGGCAACATGGCGGTGCCGCAGAGCAGCAGCGTGCCGAGCAGGCCGGCACCATAAAGCGAGATGTTCTTTTCCGACGGGCCGATGGCGCGGAAGATGACGATCGACATCGCCCCCGACAGGCCGGCAAACACTGCCCCGACATGGCCGATCGACAATTCGCGAAATCCGGGCCGGAGCACGACCAGAACGCCGATAAAGCCGATGATCACCGCACTCCAGCGCCGGATACCGACTTGTTCTTTCAGGAACAGCACCGACATGATGGTCACGAAGGACGGCAGCAGGAAGATCAGACAGAAGGCCTCGGCCATCGACAGATGGGTAAAGGCCGTCACACTGCCGATCGCGCCGACACCGCTGGAGAAGAACCGTAACAGCCAGAGCGGCCGGTTGGTGGTCTTCACCACGTCGACCCAGCGATCGCTGCGCTTCAGCAGGAAGGGCAGGGCGGCAATGCCGAAGCAGGCGCCGAAGAAGGCCGATTCGATGGGGCTGATGCGGCCTTCGATCATTTTGACGGCCGCGTCGCTGATGGAATAGGCAAGGAAGGCCGCAAAGGCCAGAAAAACACCCCTGAGGGTCATATCGGGAGACAAGGCAGCACATCCTGGGAGAAGGCGGGAGACTTTCGTGCCTACAGCATGTCGCCCGAAACTGGGCACCGGTTTCGGGACAACGACATGCCATAAAACGAAGAGCTAAAGCGTAAGGAGCATATCTGGAAGATCGCGATACGCTTTAGGAGTGAAGGCCGTTTCCGTCAATTGAGTTTCTGCAATTCCTCGGCCTTGGCGGCGGCAATTTCCCGGAAGGCATTGACCAGCACCTCGGTCGGCTGCGCACCGCTGACGGCATATTGCTGGTCGATGATGAAGAAGGGCACGCCATTGACGCCCATCTGCCGGGCCGCATCGATCTCGCCGCGCACGCTCTCCTTGTCGGCATCGCCGGCCAGAAGCGCTGCGATCACCGGACGGTCGAGGCCGCTCTGTTCGGCAATGTCCAGCAGCACGGCGGGATCGCCGACATTGCGGCCCTCCTCGAAATTGGCCTTGAACAGGGCGGCGGCCACCCTGTTCTGGATCTCGCGGCCTTCGGTGGCCGCCCAATGCAGCAGCCGGTGCGCGTCGAGCGTGTTCGGGCCGACCTTGATCGCCTTAAAATCAAAGGCGATGCCGACCTCGGCGCCCAGCTGTTTCAGCTGCGCATGGGCGCGGTCCATATTGTCCTTGCCGCCGAGTTTTGCCGCCAGCGCCACCTGATGATCGACGCCTTCCGGCGGATAATCGGGATTGAGCTGGTAGGGGCGCCAGTTGATGTCGACGCCGATCTCGTCCTGGATCTCGGCCACGGCCAGGTCGAGGCGCGCCTTGCCGAGATAGCACCAGGGGCAAACCACATCGGAGACGAGGTCGATGGTGATGTGCTTCATGGGGTCTTCCTTTCCTGGCAGCCGTTGGCAGCGGGTGATCGATCTCCCGCCACTTAAGAGCAATGGTGCTTCAGTTCAACCGGTTACCGAAAGGGAACCGCCCGGCCGGCGCACCGGTAGTCGGCCGGTCACTGCGCCCGCGTGTCGAACCAGACCGGCAGCTGATAGCCATAGAGCGGCGTCTTGTCGGGCCGGCCGATCCGGGCCCAGCGGGCCACCCATTGCTCGCCGATATGATAGAGCGGCACGACATAATGGCCATCGACCAGCAGCCGATCGAGGGCCCTGACCGACGCTCGGAAATCCTCGTCGCTGCGCGCATTGACCAGCGCATCGATCATCCGGTCGATATCCGGATCGGCGACGCCGGCATAGTTGAAGCTGCCCTGGCTGTCGCGCGACGAGCTGTCCCAGCGCAACAGCTGTTCGGCGCCCGGTGACAGGGACGACGGATAGGCCTTGATGATCATGTCATAGTCGAAGCTGTTGGAGCGCGCCTGGTACTGGGCATCGTCCACCGTGCGGATCGACATGCCGATGCCGATCAGCGCCAGCGTCCGCTGATAGGCGAGCGCCATCTTTTCCTGGCTGGGGGTCTGGGTCATCACCTCGAAGGCGAGCGGCTTGCCGGTGCCATCCACCATCTTGCCGCCCTTGATCGTGTAGCCGGCCTTGGAAAGCAGCGTGACGCTCTCGCGCAGGATCTTGCGGTCGGCGCCGGTTCCGTCGGCCACCGGCATCTGATAGGTGCCGGCCAGGATCGCCGGATCGATGCGGTCCTTGGCAGGTCCCAGCAGCGCCAGTTCCTGGGCGTCGGCCGGATTGCCATAGGCGCCGAGCGTGGAATTCTGCCAGAAGCTCTGGGTGCGCTTGAAGGCGCCGCCGAACATGGTCTTGTTCATCCACTCGAAATCGAGCGCCAGCGTCAGGGCCTCGCGCACCGTCGCGTCGGCAAAGATCGGCCGGCGCAGGTTGAAGACGAAGCCGAGCATGCCCGACGGCAGGCCGGGCTGAAAAGTTTCGCGCAGCACTTGGCCGGTCTTGGCCGCCGGAAAATCATAGGCGCGCGTCCAGTGGCTCGTATCGCCGTCCGGATAGATATCGACATCGCCCTTCTTGAAGGCCTCGAACAGCGTGCTGTCCTGCAGGAAATAGCTGACGGATATCTCGTCGTAATTGTCGAAACCGACCTTGGCCGGAATGTCCTTGCCCCAGTAGTCCGGATCGCGGCTGTAGACGATTTTCTCGCCGGGACTGATCGACTTGATCCTGTAGGGACCGGAGCCGACCGGAACGGCCAGCGACGTCTGCTCGAACGTCTCGGGATCGATGGCGTGTTTCGGCAGGATCGGTGAGCCCATCGCCAGGATCAGCGGCGTCTCGCGGTTCGCCTTGTCGTTGAAGGTAAAGCGCACGCTGTGATCGCCAACCTTCTCCATCTTGTCGACCACGGCCAGGCGGCGGTTATACGGCGGACGTCCTTTTTCCTGCAGCAGGTTGAAGGAGAAGATCACGTCCTCGGGCGTCACCGGCTGGCCGTCGTGCCAGCGGGCTTTCGGGTTGAGGTTGAACTGCACGAAGGAGCGCGCCTCGTCCCATTCGACGCTTTCGGCCAAGAGGCCATAGAGCGAGAAGGGCTCGTCGCTGGAGCGCTGCATCAGCGTTTCATAGAACAGGTTGCCGTATTCCGGGTCCCACATGCCGCGCGCCGTGGTGCGCATGCCCTTCAGCACGAACGGGTTCAGCGCATCGAAGGTGCCGACCACGCCATAGGCCAATCTGCCGCCTTTCTTGACGTCCGGATTGACGTAAGGGAAATGCGTGAAACCGGCCGGCAGGGCCGGTTCGCCATGCATGGCGATGCCGTGCACCGGCTCGGCCTGGACTGGCAGCCCGAGGCACAGGATAACAAGGCTCAAGAGAAGACGCCGCACATCAGATCCTTTCGAGGAGACTGCAGATTCGCGCGCAAATTATCATGAAGCTCCTCAAAACCAACACAGTGGAGGGGCAAATAACGCCCATTCGCGGCTTTTCTTGACGACCCACCCAAAAGAAGTACTGGATATTCACAACGCCGCACTGTAACAGGATGGCGATCAACCCGAGGTCATCTATTTGCCTTATTTGAACCACAGGGGATGGGCAAAGAGGCCAAGCAATCTCGGATCGGAACCGCGGTTCGACAGTGGATTTCAGGAGACGGATTTCGTTATGATGTTCAACACAGCCAGATCAGCGCGCGCGGCCATGTCCGCAATCGCCTTCACCATCGCCGCGTCCGGCGCCGCCCATGCGCAGCAGGCTGCCGCACCGGATGCGCCGCCGCAGGGCTGGTTCAAGACCTGCTCCAAGCAGGAAGACAATGACATCTGCACCGTGCAGAACATCCAGGTCGCGCAGAACCGCCAGATGATCATCGCCGTCGGCCTGATCTCGATCGAAGGCAAGATCAACCGCAAGCTGATGCAGGTCTCGGTTCCGTCTGCCCGTCTGATCCCGCCGGGGATCATGATGCAGATCGATGGCGGCAAGGGCCAGAAGATCGATTACGCGGTCTGCTTCCCGGATCGCTGCACGGCCGAAATCCCGATGACCGATGCCATGATCGCAGCCCTCAAGAAGGGCGGCGAAGTGGTCTTTACCTCGATCAACTTCCGCCGTGCGCCGAACCCGATCAAGCTGTCCCTGGAAGGCTTCACCGGCATCTACGACGGCGAGGCGATCAGCCAGAACCAGGCGCAGGAACGTCAGCGTCTTCTGGAAGAAGCCATGCAGAAGAAGAACGAAGAGAGCAAGAAGGCTCTGGAAGACGCGCAGAAGGCGGCCAAGGAAGGCCAATAATCCGCGCCTTCAACGCCAAGGTTTTACAAGAAAAAGGCCCGGATCGCTCCGGGCCTTTTTTGCATGGGGTCATCTGACCGTGGTCAGTGGGTGAAATTGGCCTTGGGCCGATAACGGCCGGCCTGTTCCTCGACGAAGATCTGCTCGACATGCGGGTTTCGAAGCGGTTCGCCGCTGCCGTCATGCTCCAGGTTCTGCTCCGAGACATAGGCCACGTATTCCGTCTCGGAATTTTCCGCCAGGAGATGGTAGAACGGCTGGTCTCGATCAGGACGAACGTCGGCGGGGATAGCGTTCCACCACTCTTCCGTATTGGCAAATTCCGGATCGACATCAAACACGACGCCGCGGAACGGGAATAGCTTGTGGCGTACGACTTCGCCAATTCCAAATTTTGCGCTGCTTTGTTTCATGGTGCGATTTCCTTTCCTTCCATTATTTGGGAAAGATCGTGCAAAACATCAAGGGCTGTTGCGGGCGCGGTCATAATTCCGTCATGCACGCCGCCGCCACGGGATCGGCGCGGAGGCCAGGATCACGCCACCCATCACCAGCACGATGCCGGCCGCATGATAGGCCTCGAATCGCTCGCCGAGGAACATCACCGCCATGACGATCGAGATCGGCGGCATCAGGTAGAGCGTGATGCCGGCCAGCGCCGGGCCAAACACCCGCACCGCATGCTGGAAACAGTAGAAGGCGGCCAGCGAGGCAAACAGGATGATGCCGCAAAGCTTGACCCAGTCGTCGAGACTGTCGGGCCGCGGTGCCCCGGCCATCCACTCGATGATCGCCGGCGGCAGCAGCAGCAGGGCGCCGGACAGGGACAGCAGCCCGAACATCGAAAGCGGCCTGACCGTGGCTGTGGCGGGATGGCGCAGCAGCATCGAATAGATGGCAAAGGCGACGGCGGCCACCAGGATGCCGAGATCGCCGACATTGAAGCGGAAATGCAGCACGGCCATCAGGTCGCCCTTCAGCACGATCACCGCGACGCCTAGAAAGGCGATCGCCATGCCGACCAGTTCGCGCGCCGAGAGCTGTCGCCCCTGGAAGACCCGCTGGAACAGGATGATGAACAGCGACGATGTCGTGTAGATCAGCGTGGCATTCGAGGCCGTGGTCCGCGTCAGCGCCCAGTAGACCACCCCGCCGCAGATGCCCATGCCGAGAAAGCCGAGCATCAGCCAGAGGCCGGTATTCTGCCGCACGAAGGCAAGGGCTGCCCGGCGGTCGGCGATCACGAAGGGCAGGATGATCAGCGCAGCACCAGCCCAGCGGATCAGCGCCGTGGTATAGGGTCCGATTTCGCCGGTGATGCCGCGTCCGAAAATCAGATTGCTGGAGAAGAACACCGGGGTCAGGAAATACAGTGCCCAGTCCAGCGGCCGCGGCGCGCCACCATTGTTACTCATCAAATGAACCGATCTGCAGTGGGTGACGAAAGGATGATGCCCTCGGGCCAATGGAAGGATCCCTGAACTTTATCGCCCAGCGCTGCCAGCGCAAGCACTCAAGGCGTCGTGTCCCCGTTTCCTTGCGCCTGCCCACAATTCGCGCTACCTCATTCGGGGAATTGACATGGCGATGGCAGGAGCGACCGTGAGCAACACTGGCTGGGGCAGGGATCAACAACCGTCAAATACCGGCGGCGGCCGATCGTCCATGGGCCTTGTCGTTGCCGTCCTTGCCAGCCTCGTCGTGGGGGCCGGCGGCGGTTACGGCGCCCTGCGGCTGAGCGGCCAGGACAAGACCGAAGCCCTGCAGCAGGCAAGCACGGAGAAGGCCGAGCTGCAGAAGCAGCTGGACCAGGCCAAGGCCGATCTGGCTGCTCTGAGCGCCAGCGCCTCGAACGGCAATAGCACCGTCGCCGACCTGCAGGACCGCCTGGCGGAACGCACCCGCGAACTCGATCGGCTGAGCGAGAGCCTGTCGGCCGCAAGCGCGGCCCAGCAGAAGGAAGCCGACGCCCATCAGAAGCGCCTGGCGGCGCTTGCCACCGAGCGCCGCGATCTGCAGGCCACGATTGCCGCCCGGGAAAAGGCCCTGACGGCTGCGGAAACCCGCACGGTGGTGCTGGAGCAGAGGGTCGCCGAGCTCGCCACCCGGCTCCAGCAATCCGACGGCTCGGATCGGCAGGCCGCGCTCGAGCAGGCGCTGGCCGAAAGCCGCCAGCAGGCGGAGCGCGCCATTCGCCAGCGTGACACGCTGACAAGTGCCAATGACAAGCTGCAGAATCAACTGACCGCTAATGAAAAAAGGATTACCTCGCTCGAGCGGCAGCTCGCCGCAGCGCGCGACGCCTCGGGCGAGCCTGGCCGCGAGCCGCCACCGATTGAGGTCGAGCCTGGCCGCGAGCCTCCACCGGTTGAGGTCGAGCCTGGCCGCGAACCACCGCCGGTTGAGGTCGAGCCTGGCCGCGAACCGCCGCCGGTTGCGGGCGATCCAAAGCGCCGTCCGGAACGGCGGGTCATCGAGGCCATGGAGAAGACGCCCGGTCTCGACCGCCTGTCCAAGCCCGATTATGACCGGCTGAAGGCGGCCCTGGTCTCCGGTCAATGCGTCACGACAGGCCTGGAGGCCGTGTTCGACCGGGTACCGGTCATCACGCTGCGCAACCTGATGCGCGACCTGAAGAGCAAGTGCTAGCAACGATTGGGAGAGGTGACCACATGATCACGACAATGGCCAGACGGCTGCTGCTCACCGTCATCGCCGTGGGGCTCATGCCCCTTGCCGCGACCGCTGCGGATTTCGAGCGCAATATCATGACCGGCGGTCCAAGCGGCACCTATATTCGCTTCGGACGCGACATCGCCAATCTCGGCAAAGCCTGCGGCCAGACGCTGAATGTCGTTGAAAGCGCCGGGTCGCTCGAAAACTTCGTCGGCGTGCGCAATCGCCGCAACACCCAGTTCGGCATCGTGCAGAGCGATGTGCTGGAATATCTGAAGACCTATGAGGCCAATGATCCGGAGGTGCAGCAGGCGGTGCGCGGCGTGCGCATCATGTTCCCGCTCTACAATGAAGAGGTTCATGTGCTGGCCCGCAAGGACATCGGGTCCCTGAAGGATCTGCAGGGCAAGAAGGTCGCCGTCGGCAAGAAGGACAGCGGCACCTTCCTGACCGCCTCGCTGATGCTCGACATCCTGCAGGTAGGCTCAGTGGACCGGCTGCCGGACAATCCCGACCAGGCCCTGTCGAAGCTGCTGGCCGGCGAGATCGACGCCTTCTTCTATGTCGCCGGCGCACCCGCGGCGCTGTTTGCCAATGCCGACATCGACAAGCAGAAATTTCACCTGCTGCCGATCACCGACGCACCGCTGCTGGCCACCTACAATGCCGCCACTATTCCGGCCGGCACCTATTCCTTCATGGACCAGCCGGTCGACCTGGTCGCCGTCAAGGCCGTGCTGATGACCTTCGACTATGATCCGAAGCGGAACGCCTATCACCGCGACAGCTGCAAGACGGTCTCCGATTTTTCAAGCCTCATTCTCAACGGCCTGACCGAACTGGAAGAAACCGGCCATCCGAAATGGAAAGCCGTCGATCTGACCGCGCTGCCGCCCGGCTGGCAGGTCGGCAGCTGTGTGAAGGTTGGCCTTGCCGTCGACTACAAGCCGACCTGCACGGCTCCCGCCGCACCGCGGGCGTCCACCGATGCCAACGAGGAATATCTCAACCTGCTCAAGCAGCGCCTGAAGAAGTAGCGATAAAGCCATAAAAAGACGGCGATAAACCGATATCAAGTTTCAGAATTCAGGCAAAAAAGAACCGGCAGGAGCCTCAAGCGCCTGCCGGTTTTTTTGTGGTTTCAGAGGCGTTTGAAAGCCCCGAATTGGGCCGATCAGGCCGAGTAGTACATGTCGAATTCGACCGGATGCGGGGTCATGTCGTAGCGCATGACTTCCTGCATCTTCAGCTCGATGAACGAATCGATCTGGTCGTCGTCGAACACGCCGCCGGCGGTCAGGAACTTGCGATCCTTGTCGAGGCTTTCCAGCGCTTCGCGCAACGAGCCGCAGACGGTCGGGATCTTCTTCAGCTCCTTCGGCGGCAGATCATAGAGATCCTTGTCCATCGGCTTGCCGGGATGGATCTTGTTCTTTATGCCGTCAAGGCCTGCCATCAGCATGGCGGCAAAGCCGAGATACGGGTTCTGGGTCGGATCGGGGAAGCGCACTTCGACGCGCTTGGCCTTCGGATTGGAGCCGAACGGAATGCGGCACGACGCCGAACGGTTGCGGGCGGAATAGGCCAGCAGGACCGGTGCTTCATAACCCGGAACGAGACGCTTGTAGGAGTTCGTCGTCGGGTTGGTGAAGGCGTTGATCGCCTTGGCATGCTTGATGATGCCGCCGATATAGTAGAGGCAGCTTTCCGACAGGCCGGCATATTCGTCGCCGGCAAAGGTCGGCTTGCCGTCTTTCCAGATCGACTGGTGCACGTGCATGCCGGAGCCATTGTCGCCGAAGATCGGCTTGGGCATGAAGGTGGCCGTCTTGCCATAGGCATTGGCGACCTGATGCACGACATACTTGTAGATCTGCATCTTGTCGGCATTGCGCACCAACGTGTCGAACTTGACGCCGAGCTCGTGCTGGGCAGCGGCCACTTCGTGGTGCTGCTTTTCGACCGAGACGCCCATTTCGGACAGAACCGTCAGCATTTCCGAGCGCATGTCCTGGCAGCTGTCGATCGGCGGGACCGGGAAATAGCCGCCCTTGACGCGCGGACGGTGGCCGAGGTTGCCGGTCTCGTAATCCATGTCGTCATTCGACGGCAATTCGCTGGAATCGAGCTTGAAGCCTGTATTGTAGGGGTCGGCCTTGTACTTCACGTCGTCGAAGACGAAGAATTCCGGCTCCGGGCCGACGAAGATGGTGTCGCCGATGCCCGATGCCTTCAGATAGGCTTCGGCCTTCTTGGCGGTGCCGCGCGGATCGCGGTTGTAGCTTTCGCCGGAGATCGGGTCGAGAATGTCGCACAGGATGACCATGGTCGACTGGGCGAAGAACGGGTCCATGTGAACCGTATCGGCATCCGGCATCAGAACCATGTCGGATTCGTTGATCGCCTTCCAGCCAGCAATCGAGGAGCCGTCGAACATCACGCCATCAGCGAACATGTCTTCGTCGACACAGGAAATGTCCATCGTGACGTGCTGCAGCTTGCCCTTCGGGTCCGTGAAGCGCAGGTCGACGAACTTGACGTCGTTGTCCTTGATCTGCTTGAGAATATCATTTGCGGTCGTCATTTAACGTATTCCTTGAGTGAGATGACGATGTGGGACCCGGTTCCGATCGCGGAACCAGGGTCAGCTAGATGGCATCTATGCCTGTTTCGCCGGTGCGGATTCGAACGACTTCCTCCACGTTGGACACGAAAATCTTTCCGTCTCCAATGCGGCCGGTTTGGGCGGCGTTGCGAATAGCGTCGATAACGGCTTCCACATTTTCGTCAGCAAGCACGACTTCAACTTTAACCTTCGGAAGAAAGTCCACGACATATTCCGCGCCGCGGTAAAGTTCCGTGTGACCCTTCTGACGGCCGAAGCCCTTGGCTTCCGTGACCGTTATGCCCTGCAAGCCGACCTCCTGAAGAGCTTCCTTCACTTCGTCGAGCTTGAATGGCTTGATGATCGCTTCGATCTTTTTCATGAGAAAATTTCTCTCCGCTTCCCTCATTATGGCAGGATTTCTACCCCGCTCGTCCTGCAATGATGCACGTAACGTGCCAAATTGGTCCGCGAAATGCGAGAATTATGCAAAAAACTCCGCGTCCCAACGCAATCTCGCTGAAACCCATGCAAAAGGCTAGAGCCATTTGCCTAATTTTTGTGAAGCCGAGGTGCATCTGTCCATCCGTTCACAATTCCTTCGGGCCGCCTGCCGAGATGTCGAGATTTGCTGTATTAAATATAGGCAGGTGCATAAAATATGCCCTGATATGACGTGATATCAGCCGTTGTCTTCCGTCTCGTTTTTGCGTCTAGTACCGGCATGAAACCAGAGCTTCGTACTCTCTTGCTGACCCCCGATGCCATGGCCGCCGTGGATGCCGCCGCGGCCGCCTCCGGCATCGATTCGTTCGGATTGATGGTCAAGGCCGGCGAGGTGGTGGCGGCGACCGCCTTGCGGCTTTATCCCGGCGCTGTGCGTTTTGTGGTTCTCTGCGGGCCGGGCAACAATGGCGGCGATGGTTATGTGGCAGCCAGGGCGCTGGCCGCCTGCGGCGCCACTGTCGCCATCCACCACCTTGGCGATCCCGCCCGCCTGACGGGAGATGCGCAGAAGGCCTACCGGCGCTGCGGCGTCATCGGCCATCCGCTCGAGGCCTATCAGCCGCTTGCCGGTGACGTGGTGATCGACGCAGTCTTCGGCGCTGGCCTTGCCCGTGACGTGCCGGCCGCCATGGCGGATCTTGTCGAGCGTATTGCCGCGGCCGGCCTGCCGGTCATCGCCGTCGACCTGCCGTCCGGTCTGGACGGCCGCACCGGCCTGGTCCGCTGTGCTGCCGTCCGCGCCACCCACACCGTGACCTTCATGAGCCGCAAGCCGGGCCATCTGCTGCTGCCCGGCCGCGACCTGTGCGGTACGGTCGAGGTCTATGACATCGGCATTCCCGCCCGCCTCGTGGCGGCCCATGCCGGCGCCATGTCGGTCAACCATCCGAGCATCTGGGGACGGTCAATCCCGCAAGCCACCTCTGACAGCCACAAATACCGCCGCGGTCATCTGACCGTGTTTTCCGGCGGATCCGCCGCCACCGGTGCTGCACGGCTGTCGGCGATGTCAGGCTTGCGGGTCGGCGCAGGCCTGGTGACGCTCGCCTCGCCGCAGGAGGCGATGGCGGCCAATGCCGCCCAGACCACCGCAGTGATGGTCAAGCCGGTCGATGATCTCTCCGCGCTCCAGGCCTATCTGCAGGATGGTCGCCGCGGCGCCTTTGTGCTGGGTCCCGGTTTCGGCGTGGGCGCGCACGCGCGCGATTTTGCCCTGGCCCTGAAGGATCGCCTGCTGGTTCTCGATGCCGACGGCCTCACGGCCTTCAAGGAGGATCCGCAATCGTTGTTTGCCGCCTTTGCCGGCGGCGACGCCCGTCTGGTGCTGACGCCGCACGAGGGCGAGTTTGCCCGGCTGTTTGCCGATCTGGCCGCTGACGCCTCTCTCGGCAAGGTCG
Source organism: Rhizobium sp. CG5 (assembly GCF_023701945.1). GTDB lineage: Bacteria > Pseudomonadota > Alphaproteobacteria > Rhizobiales > Rhizobiaceae > Allorhizobium. The sequence continues at coordinate 66,568 of NZ_JABAEF010000008.1, read as the reverse complement.
ACAGAGCCCTGGCCGCCGCGGCCCGCGCCCATGCGGTCGTGGTCTACAAGGGTGCCGATACGGTGATCGCCGCCCCTGACGGCCGTGCCCTGATCAACGACAATGCCCCGCCATGGCTTGCCACCGCCGGCTCCGGCGACGTGCTGGCCGGCATGATCGGCGGATTGCTGGCCCAGGGCGTGCCGGCCTTCGAAGCGGCCGCAGCCGGCGTCTGGCTGCATGGCGAGGCCGGTCAGCGGGCCGGCGAGGGCCTGACCGCCGAGGATCTGGCCGCCGTCGTCAAGCCGTTTTCGGCTCTGGTGCATCTGCCGGGTCGGACATAGCCCGCAACGGCCGTGACAGCTACCCGACAGAGGTCTGCAGCAGCCGCGCGCCGTTCGGCGCATTGACCTTGCCGCCGCTGATGAAGAAGGCGAAGACATCGCGCGGCTTCTTGTCGGCCTTGCGGGCAGGGGCGATCAGCGTCAGGTCGTCGGGCACACCGCCCGCGGCATAGGTCTTGAACCGTTTTGCCCAGGCGTCGATCTCGGCGGGCGGATAGCAGCTCTCGACATCATCGCTGCCCTTCTGCAGGCGGGAATAGACGAAATCCGCCGTCACATCGGCAAACATCGGATAGTCGTGATGGTCGGCACACACCGCCGCCACATTATATTTCGCCAGCATGTCGATGAACTCGGGCACGCAGAACGATTCATGCCGCGGCTCGACCACATGGCGGAGCGGAATGCCATCCTGGCTTTTCGGCAGCATGGCCAGAAAGGCCTCGAAATCCTCCGGCTCGAACTTTTTTGTGCCCATGAACTGCCAGAGGATCGGGCCGAGATGCGGACCCAGTTCGCTCAAGCCCTGGCCGAGAAACTTTGCCATACTGTCGCCGGCCTCGGCCAGAACCTTGCGGTTCGTCACATAGCGGCTGGCCTTCAGCGAAAAGACGAAATTCTCCGGCACCTCTGAGGCCCATTTGGCAAATGTCGCCGGCTTCTGGCTGGAATAATAGGTGCCATTCACCTCGATCGCCGTCAGTTCCCGGCTGGCAAATTCCAGCTGTTTCTTCTTCGTGAGTTTGTCAGGATAAAACGTGCCTTCCCAGGGCTCGAAGGTCCAGCCGCCGATGCCGGTGCGGATTGTGCCTGTGGTCATGAAATGCCTCCCGTTGAAATGCCTTGTGCGATTGGCTAATGTAAAAGACGTTATGGAGCGGACAATGACAATCGTCACCCTTCACCAGGCCGAGACCGAACTGTCCAAACTCGTCGCCCGCGTCGAAGCGGGCGAGGAAATCGTGATTGCGCGCGGCGCTGAGCCGGTGGCGAAACTGGTGGCGATCCAATCGCCGAAACACCCCGTTCGCGGTTATGGCCGCTTGGCGCACCTGCGCGACAAGATTCCGTCGGATCTGTTCCTCCAGCCGATGTCCCAGGATGAGCTTGACGCCTGGGAAGGCAAATACTCCTTTCCCGGTGACAACGGCGAATGAGTTTCCTGATCGACACCCATGCCTTTCTTTGGTGGGTGTTGGCAGACCCAACTCTGAGTTCCAAGGCCAAGGCCGCCATCGATGACGGAAATGCTGCCCGCTATATCAGTTCCGTCACGGCCTTTGAAATTGCCAACAAGCTCCGCCTTGGAAAACTGGAATTCGCCAGAGAGATTGTCGAAAATTTCGATACGGTTCTCCGCGAAGCCAATTTTCTAACCCTTGACGTCACGCCCTCCCATGCCCTCCTGGCCGGCCGATTGCCCGGCGATCACAAGGACCCGTTCGACCGGCTGCTGGCCGCCCAGGCCAGCCTCGACGCGCTGGTCCTGATCAGCGCCGACGGGGCCTTCGACGGCTTTGACATCGACAGGCTCGGGTAGCGACGGATCACTCCGCCGCTTCCACCTTCTTCATCGGCCGTCGCTCCAGCAGGCCTTTGAGGAACTGACCGGTATAGGAGCGCTCCTCCTTGACGATCTGCTCGGGCGTGCCCATGGCCACGATTTGACCGCCGCCGTCGCCGCCTTCGGGGCCGAAGTCGAGGATATAGTCGGCTGTTTTGATCACCTCGAGATTATGCTCGATGACCACGACGGAATTGCCCTGGTTGACCAGTTCCTGCAGCATTTCCAGAAGCTTGGCGACATCATGGAAATGCAGCCCGGTGGTCGGCTCGTCGAGGATGTAGAGCGTGCGGCCGGTCGAGCGTTTTGACAGTTCCTTGGCGAGCTTGACGCGTTGCGCCTCGCCGCCCGACAGCGTATTGGCCTGCTGGCCGACCTTGATATAGCCGAGACCCACGTCGAACAGCCCCTGCAGCTTGTCGCGCACCGCCGGCACGGCCGAGAAGAACTCGACCCCTTCCTCGACCGTCATATCCAGCACGTCGGCGATCGACTTGCCCTTGAAGGTCACATCCAGCGTCTCGCGATTGTAGCGCTTGCCGTGGCAGACGTCACAGGTGACATAGACATCGGGCAGGAAGTGCATCTCGATCTTGATGACGCCGTCGCCCTGGCAGGCCTCGCAACGGCCGCCCTTGACGTTGAAGGAGAAGCGCCCCGGCTGGTAGCCGCGGGTTTTTGCCTCGGGCAGGCCGGCATACCAGTCGCGGATCGGCGTGAAGGCGCCGGTATAGGTGGCCGGGTTGGAACGCGGCGTGCGGCCGATCGGCGACTGGTCGATATCGATCACCTTGTCGATGAATTCGAAGCCGTCGATGCGGTCATGCTCGGCCGGGTTTTCCCGCGCCCCCATGACGCGCCGCGCCGCCGCCTTGTAGAGCGTCTCGATCAGGAAGGTCGACTTGCCGCCGCCGGAAACCCCGGTCACCGCCGTGAAGACGCCGAGCGGTATCGCCGCCGTGACATTTTTGAGATTGTTGCCACGCGCGCCGACCACCTTGATCTGCTGGCCCTTCTTCGGCTTGCGCCGGGTTGCCGGCACGCTGACCCCCAGCTCGCCGGAGAGATATTTGCCGGTCAGGGATTTCGGGTTGGCCATGATCTCGGCCGGCGTGCCCTCGGCCACCACATGGCCGCCATGGATGCCGGCGGCCGGGCCGATATCGACCACGTAATCGGCGGTCATGATGGCGTCTTCGTCATGCTCGACGACGATCACCGTATTGCCGATATCGCGCAGGTGCTTCAGCGTTTCCAGCAGTCGCGCATTGTCGCGCTGGTGCAGGCCGATCGACGGCTCGTCGAGCACGTAGAGAACGCCGGTCAGGCCCGAGCCGATCTGCGACGCCAGCCGAATGCGCTGGCTTTCGCCGCCCGACAGGGTGCCGGAATTGCGCGACATCGAGAGATAGTCGAGCCCGACATCGTTGAGGAAGCGCAGCCGCTCGCGGATTTCCTTGAGGATACGCACGGCGATCTCGTTCTGCTTGTCGGTCAGCGTTGCCGGCAAAGTCTCGAACCAAGTGCCGGCATTGCGGATCGCCATTTCGGTGACCTGGCCGATATGCAAGCCGTTGATCTTGACCGCCAGCGCCTCCGGCTTCAGCCGATAGCCTTTGCAGGCCGGGCAGGGGGCGGCCGACATGAAGCGTTCGATCTCCTCGCGGGCCCAGGCGCTGTCGGTCTCCTTCCAGCGCCGCTCCAGATTGGGAACGATGCCCTCGAATGTCTTGGTGGTCGTGTAGGAGCGCGCCCCATCGGCATAGTGGAAGTCGATCTTGTCTTCCGTGCCATGCAGGATAGCATGCTGCGCGGCTTCCGACAGGTCCGACCAGCGGTTCGACATCTTGAAGCCGAAGGCCTTGCCCAGCGCTTCCAGCGTCTGGTTATAGTAGGGCGACGAGGATTTCGCCCAGGGCGCAATCGCCCCGTCATTCATGCGCCGCTCCGCTTCGGGAACGATCAGCGCCTCGTCGATCTTCTGCTGGCTGCCGAGCCCATCGCAGGACGGGCAGGCGCCGAACGGATTGTTGAAGGAAAATAGCCGCGGCTCGATTTCCGGAATGGTGAAGCCGGAAACGGGGCAGGCGAATTTTTCCGAAAACATCACCCGCTCATGGGTGTCGTTCAGCGACTTGTTGGCCGAGCCGCCGGCCGAGGTGTCCGATGCCGGCAGCGGCTTGTCGGCAAATTCGGCGATCGCCAACCCGTCGGCGAGCCTGAGGCAGGTCTCCAGGCTGTCGGCCAGCCGCGAGGCGATATCCGAGCGCACCACGACGCGGTCGACCACCACGTCGATATCGTGCTTGTATTTCTTGTCGAGCGCCGGCACGTCGGCAATCTCGTAGAACTGCCCGTCGACCTTGACGCGCTGGAAGCCCTTCTTCATCAGCTCGGCGAATTCCTTCTTGTATTCGCCCTTGCGGCCGCGGATCATCGGCGCCAGGATGAACAGCCGCGTGCCTTCCTCATAGGCCAGTATCCGGTCGACCATCTGGCTGACGGTCTGGCTCTCGATCGGCAGGCCGGTGGCCGGCGAATAGGGAATGCCGACGCGGGCAAACAGCAGGCGCATATAGTCGTAGATTTCGGTGACCGTGCCGACCGTCGAGCGCGGATTGCGCGACGTGGTCTTCTGTTCGATCGAAATGGCCGGCGACAACCCGTCGATCTGGTCGACATCCGGCTTCTGCATCATCTCGAGAAACTGCCGCGCATAGGCCGACAGGCTCTCGACATAACGACGCTGCCCCTCGGCATAGATCGTGTCGAAGGCCAGTGACGATTTGCCGGATCCCGACAGCCCGGTCATCACGATCAGCGAATTGCGCGGCAGATCGAGATCGATCCCCTTGAGATTGTGCTCGCGGGCACCGCGGATGGAAATGGTCTTCAGTTCGCTCATGGATAAGGCTCGTATGGGAGGAGGTCAGTCCTTATTTAGTCATGGGAACGCCCCTGTCGAGGCGCAATGCGCGTTTGTCGGCCGAAATCGCTGGGAGTCGTCGATTCGGTTGACAGGATGATAGCGAAAAGCTAGAACATACCAAGAACATTTTTCGCTGTGGATGACGAAGGAACGACGGCCACGCAGCGACCGTTATGGTTTAAGGTGGGAAAAATTCTGTTTTGAGACGCCGTCGATGGGCGGCAGCAAGGTGAGTGTTATGGCTGGCAGCGTCAACAAGGTAATTCTGATCGGCAATCTCGGTGCGGACCCGGAAATCCGCCGCACCCAGGACGGCAAGCCGATCGCCAATCTGCGCATCGCCACGTCGGAAAGCTGGCGGGACCGCAATACCGGCGAGCGCAAGGAAAAGACCGAATGGCACACCGTGGTGATCTTCAATGAAGGTCTCTGCAAGGTCGCCGAGCAGTATCTGAAGAAGGGCGCGACGGTCTATATCGAAGGCGCGCTGCAGACCCGCAAGTGGCAGGACCAGAGCGGCCAGGATCGTTACTCGACCGAAATCGTCCTGCAGGGCTTCAATTCGACGCTGACCATGCTCGGCGGTCGCGGCGACGGTCAGGGCGCTTCGCGTGGCGGCGGCGATTTTGGCGGCAGCTATGGCGGCGGCGGCGACGATTACAGCCAGGCCACGCCGGCCCGCGGCGGCGGCAATGCATCGCGCGGCGGCGCCAGCGCTCCTCCGGCCGGCAATTTCTCACGCGATCTCGACGACGACATCCCGTTCTGATCGGGGCGGTCACACTTCGGGACAACCGCCCTGGCGCGTCGGATGACCTTGGTCGTCTGGCGAAACTCGGTATGATGATCTTATTCGGCCACCATGATTGGCATGCTTATTGCAAGTGATTATCCTTGTTTTCAAACGAGGATTTTTCATGAGACATATTGGCCCAATCGTGACCGCGCTCGGATTTTTGAGCGCGGCTGCACACCCAGTTACTGCCGCGCCCCTGCTGGATGACAAGCCGCGCATTGCGGTGATGTCGGCTTTCGAGCCCGAATGGCAGGTGTTGCTGAAGGTCTTGCAGGACCCGCAGGAGCATGTGGTGCACGGCCGGCGCTTCGTGACCGGCTCGCTCAATGGCAAAGACGTGGTGCTGTTCCTGAGCGGCGTCAGCATGGTCAACGCCGCCATGACCACCCAGCAGGCAATTGACTATTTCGACATCACGGCGATCGTCTTTTCCGGCATCGCCGGCGGTGTCGATCCTTCGCTTTCGATCGGCGATGTCGTCGTCAGCGCGCAATGGGGGCAATATCTCGAGGCGATCTTTGCCCGGGAGACTGAGAAAGGCACGTTTGCCATTCCGCCGTTCCTCGATACCCAGTTCCCCAATTTTGGGATGATCTATCCCAATGAAAGCGAAGTGGTGCGCGACGGCTCCACCGAGCCCGAAGACCGCTTCTGGTTTCCGGTCGACGGGAAGCTGCTGGAGACGGCGCGCCAGGTGGCGGGTAAGGTCACTTTGGAAAAATGTGCCGGCGCGGACAAATGCCTGTCCCATCAGCCGAAAGTCGTGGTGGGTGGCAATGGCGTGTCCGGTCCGGCCTTCGTCGACAATGCGGCATTCCGGGAATTCACCTTCAAGACGTTCGAGGCGCAGGTGCTGGACATGGAAAGTGCGGCCACAGCCCATGTCGCCTATAGCAATGGCGTGCCGTTCATCGCCTTCCGCAGCCTGTCGGACCTGGCCGGCGGCGGCGAGGGGGAAAACGAAATGGGCGTCTTCTTCGCGCTGGCCTCGGCCAATTCGGCCAGGCTGGTCCAGGCCTTCCTGGCAGCACTACCCTGATCTGGTAACGGATCGCCCATCCTCGAACAGGGGCGGGCGGCTCCTTTTTCCGCCCATTGCCGAGGGGAAACAGACCCGCTCGGCAATGGGGGACGCCTGAATGCAAAGTCTCGGACTATTATGGCCTTGGCTTCTCCAATTGCCACCTCAGATTGGCTTTGACGGCGGGCCATTCCGACGGGATGATCGAATAGACGGCGGTATCGCGGATGGTGCCATTCGGCATCACCATATGCGAGCGAAGCACGCCGTCGAGCTTGGCGCCGAGCCGCTCGATCGCCCGGCGGCTTTGATGGTTCATGAAATGCGTCCTGAACTCCACGCCGATGCAGCCAAGGCTTTCAAAGGCATGTTGCAGCAGCAGCAGTTTGCATTCGGTGTTGAGCGGGCCGCGCTGCATGGACTGGCGATACCAGGTCGAGCCGATTTCAACTCTGCGGTTTGCCGCATCGATGTTCATATAGCTCGTCATGCCAACGGCTTTGCCGCTTGCCATGTCGACCACGGCGAACGGCAGCATGGAGCCGCTGGCGCGAAGCCTGAGCCGCCGTTCGATCTCGGCGGCGACGGTGGCCGGCTCCGGCACGATCGTGTACCAGAGGCGATGCAGCTCACCGTCGCCGGCGGCTTCATAAAGGTCGTCATGATGCGCCATCGTCAGGGGTACGACGGAGACGTAATCGCCTTCAACCGTGAAAAGATCCGGCCAGACTGACATTCAGAACACTCCAATATTGTGTTTCGTTTGGATGGAAAGGGCCCGTTCAGGCAAAGGCGGATTTGACGCCATCGACGACGAACTGCACGGAGAGGGCCGCCAGAAGCACGCCGAGCAGCCGTGTCAGGATCGCCCGTCCGGTCATGCCGAGCAGGCGGTCGAGGCGGTCGGCGATCACCAAGGCGGCAAACACCAGGCCGAGACAGACGGCGATCACGCCGATCAGCTGGCTGCGCTCGACGGCGCCCGGCATGGCGCCGGCCAAAAGGATGGTGGCGGAGATGGCGCCCGGCCCGGCGATCAGCGGCAGGGCGAGGGGAAAGACCGCGAGATTGTGGATGTGGTCCTTGGTGATGGCATTGTCGGTGGTCTTTTCCTTGCGCTCCTGCCGCTTCTCGAAAATCATCTCGAAGGCGATGTAGAACAGCATGACGCCGCCGGCGATGCGGAAGGCGCCCATGGAAATGCCGAGCAGGCCGAGCACGCTGGCCCCGAACACGGCAAACATCGCCAGGATGGCAAAGGCGATCACCGAGCCGCGCACCGCTACCTGGCGGCGCTGGGCGCGCGACATGCCCTGGGTCAGGCCCAGGAACAGCGGTGCCAGGCCCGGCGGGTCGACGGTGACCAGGATCGTCGTGAATGCGTTGATCAATGCTTCGGCACCTGCCATGGTCCACCCTCTGCCCGATCGCCAAAGCCTGCCGCTTGAACATCGGCACTGGCTCCATTGTGGAGCCTGCGACCAGCCCTTGGCAAGGCCGGCCATCCGCTATACCTCTGGCAAATGGCGGTTCTGCCTTCGGGCAGCCGCAAAAGCCTGTTCAAAACCTCCGGCGAAATTGGCGCTCGCGCGCCCTTTCCGCTATAAACGCCCCAGTGATTCCGAAAAAAGATCGTGACCTGATTTGACTGAGCAAAACACTTCCGGCGGCAAGTTCCCGCAAGGCATCGAGCCGATTTCCATCATGGAGGAAATGCAGCGGTCGTATCTCGATTACGCGATGAGCGTCATCGTGAGCCGCGCCCTTCCCGACGTCCGGGACGGTCTCAAGCCCGTGCATCGCCGTATCCTGTTCTCGATGAGCGAGATGGGCATCGACTGGAACAAGAAATACGTCAAGTCGGCCCGCGTCACCGGTGACGTGATGGGTAAATACCATCCGCACGGCGACTCGGCGATCTACGACGCGCTGGCCCGCATGGCGCAGGATTGGTCGCTTCGCCTGCCGCTGATCGACGGCCAGGGCAATTTCGGCTCGATCGACGGCGATCCTCCGGCCGCCCAGCGTTATACCGAGTGCCGCCTGCAGAAGGCCGCCCATTCGCTCTTGGACGACCTCGACAAGGAAACGGTCGATTTCCGCGATAACTACGATGGCACGATGAGCGAGCCGTCGGTCGTACCTGCGAAGTTCCCGAACCTCTTGGTCAATGGCGCCGGCGGCATCGCCGTCGGCATGGCGACCAATATCCCGCCGCACAATCTCGTCGAAGTGATCGACGGCTGCATCGCCCTGATGGACAACCCGGCCATCGATCTGATGGACCTGATGCAGATCATTCCCGGTCCCGACTTCCCGACAGGCGCGCTGATCCTCGGCCGCGCCGGCATCCGCTCGGCCTATGAGACCGGCCGCGGCTCGGTGATCATGCGCGGCGTGGCCCGCATCGAACCGATGCGCAACGACCGCGAGCAGATCATCATCACCGAAGTTCCCTTCCAGGTGAACAAGGCGACGATGATCGAGAAAATGGCCGATCTGGTGCGCGAAAAGCGCATCGAGGGCATTTCCGACCTGCGCGACGAAAGCGACCGCCAGGGCTACCGGGTGGTCATCGAGCTGAAGCGCGATGCCAATGCCGAGGTGATCCTCAACCAGCTTTATCGCTACACGCCGCTGCAGACCTCGTTTGGCTGCAACATGGTGGCACTGAACGGTGGCAAGCCGGAACAGATGACGCTGATCGACATGCTGAAGGCTTTCATCAGCTTTCGCGAGGAGGTTGTTAGCCGGCGAACGAAGTTCCTGTTGCGCAAGGTGCGCGACCGCGCCCATGTCCTGGTTGGCCTGGCCATTGCCGTTGCCAATATCGACGAGGTCATCCGCCTGATCCGCAATGCGCCCGATCCGCAGACGGCGCGCGAGCAGTTGATGACCCGCCGCTGGCCGGCCTCCGATGTCGAAGCCCTGATCCAGCTGATCGACGATCCGCGCCATCGTATCAACGAGGACGCGACCTATAACCTCTCCGAGGAACAGGCCCGCGCCATCCTCGAACTGCGCCTCGCCCGCCTGACCGCCCTTGGTCGCGACGAAATCGACGAGGAATTGAACAAGATCGGCGCTGAAATCAGCGATTATCTCGATATCCTGTCGTCGCGCCTGCGCATCCAGACCATCGTCAAGGACGAGCTGATCGCCGTGCGCGACGAGTTCGGCACGCCGCGCCGCACCGAGATCATCGACGGCGGCCTGGAAATGGACGACGAGGACCTGATCGCCCGTGAGGAGATGGTCGTGACCGTCTCCCATCTCGGCTATATCAAGCGCGTGCCGCTCGCCACCTATCGCGCCCAGCGTCGCGGTGGCAAGGGCCGCTCCGGCATGGCGACCCGCGACGAGGATTTCGTTACCCGGCTATTCGTCGCCAATACCCACACCCCGGTGCTGTTCTTCTCGTCGCGCGGCATCGTCTACAAGGAGAAGGTCTGGCGCCTGCCGATCGGCACGCCGACCTCGCGCGGCAAGGCGCTGATCAACATGCTGCCGCTCGAACCGGGAGAGCGCATCACCACGATCATGCCGCTGCCCGAGGACGAGGCAAGCTGGGCCAATCTCGACGTGATGTTCTCCACGACCCGCGGCACGGTGCGGCGCAACAAGCTGAGCGACTTCATCCAGGTGAACCGCAATGGCAAGATCGCCATGAAGCTGGAAGACGACGGCGACGAAATCCTGTCGGTCGAAACCTGCACGGAACGGGACGACGTGCTGATGACCACGGCGCTCGGCCAGGCCATCCGCTTCTCGGTCGATGACGTGCGCGTCTTTGCCGGCCGCAATTCGATCGGCGTTCGCGGTATCGTGCTGGCCGATGGCGATCGCATCATCTCGATGACCATCCTCGGCCATGTCGATGCCGAGCCATGGGAACGGGCCGCCTATCTGAAGCGCTCGGCCGTCGAGCGGCGCGCCAGCGGCGTGGATGAGGACGATATCGCCCTGGTCGGCGAAGAGGTGACGGAAGAAGGTCAGCTCGACGACCAGCGCTATGAGGAACTGAAGGCGCGCGAACAATTCGTGCTGACGGTCTCGCAGAAGGGTTACGGCAAGCGGTCTTCGTCCTACGACTTCCGCATTTCTGGTCGCGGCGGCAAGGGCATCCGCGCCACCGACACGTCGAAGACCGGCGAGATCGGCGAATTGATCGCCGCCTTCCCGATCGAGGACAAGGACCAGATCATGCTCGTCTCCGACGGCGGCCAGCTGATCCGCGTGCCGGTCGACGGCATCCGCATCGCCAGCCGCGCCACCAAGGGCGTCACCATCTTCTCGACCGCCAAGGACGAGAAAGTCGTGTCCGTCGAGCGCATCAGCGAGCCGGAAGGCGATGACGAGGTCGGCGCGGTCGAGGATGAGGCAACGGTCGTCGCCGAGCCCGGACAGTCCGATCTGCCGGAAGCCGACGACACTACGCCGCAGGAATAATTCGGCATAACAAAAGCCCGCCGGACGGTTGTCCGGCGGGCTTTGAAAACCTGCTCTCCATGCTGGTTCAGGAGGGGAGGACTGGTCTGAGATGTCAGGCTGGACGGTGTGGATCCCGACGAGCCGCTATGATCGGCAGAGCGATACTGGAGGCGATATCGTCCGCCGGTTCGATCAGAACGCCTTGTGGCGCTCGACCATGCTCTTGAAATCATCGCGTTCGCGCCGCAGCGCCGAAACCGTGGAAGCCACGGACGCAACAAACATGGCGCTGATCAGCGCGGCAAGTACGGCTAGCGTTACGAACATAGGTCTTCCTTTCCGGTTCGGCGTGTGCCGTGACGGCAGACTGGGCTGTTTTAACCGAATATGTTTAAGCTTCAGTGTCCGAAGCTGTGGTACCGAGCGGTAATCGGCGGTCCGTAAAACGTGCCGCCTTCATCTTCGCTGGTATGAAAGCCGAGTGAGGTAGCAAGCATGGCGCCCATCATGGCCATCCATACAAGATTGATCATCGTCACTTTATCGGGCATCGGATTTATTCCTTCGTAGGAAGCATCATCGACCTCAGGCGAAAAACCCTCAGGAATGAGATTGGTTCCGTTGTTTCTTGCAATTCTTAATAAGACAGCCGGCCTGAAGCTCACCTTAACGCTTCGTTCATCTCTCGTTCATGTTCGAGCGCCGGCACCCGAGCCGATTTGGGCAGGGCGGCAGCTCGGCATCAAGGACGAGCGAGACGACGATTTCGATAAGCAGCGACGCCAATATCGCAAGGATTACAAGAACAGCAAGCATATGTTGCACCGAACAATAAAATCAGGATCTGGGTGTCATTATTGACACGCTTGCCCTGAAATCGTGCTGAATGGCGCGTTCATCGGCGGTTCACGCGGCCCGCGCCGCAACAATGCCTAAATTGCTTGCGGTCCCGGTTCTTCCATGACAAAAGGCGAGAAAATCCACTCCTCGGGCTGCCATGACCAAAGCATTCTATCCAGGCTCCTTCGATCCGATAACCAACGGACATCTGGACGTTCTTGTTCAGGCGCTGAACGTCGTGCCTGAAGTGATCGTGGCGATTGGCATTCATCCCGGCAAGCCGCCGCTATTTTCTTATGAGGAGCGCGCCGAGTTGATCCGCCAGAGCCTGGCGGACGCTTTTCCCGATCGGGCCGCCAGGATTTCCGTGGTGTCTTTCGACGGCCTCGCCGTCGATGCGGCCCGCCAACACGGCGCAAGACTCTTGGTGCGCGGCCTGCGCGACGGCACCGATCTCGACTACGAGATGCAGATGGCCGGCATGAATAACCAGATGGCGCCCGACCTGCAGACGATTTTCTTACCCGCGGCAACGGCCTCCCGGCCCATTACCGCCACATTGGTCCGGCAAATCGCCGCCATGGGCGGCAATGTCAGCGCCTTCGTGCCCGCGGCCGTGCTGCGGGCTCTGCAGTCAAAGCTCAAGACGTGAGCCTTTCTTTTAATTCATAGCCTATGGAGCCCCCATGAAACTGCTTCATCTCGCCTTTGTTGGCGCCATTGCTCTCGCATCATCGGCCGTCAGTGCCTTTGCCGGCGAAGACGATTTCCTGACGATCCAGCTGAAGGACGGTCCTGTTGTCATCGAACTGCTGCCCGATATCGCGCCAAAACATGTCGCGCAGATCAAGGAACTCGCCAAGAAGGGCGAATATGACAATGTCGCCTTTCACCGGGTGATCGACGGCTTCATGGCCCAGACCGGCGACGTCCAGTATGGCGACATGGAAAATGGCTTCGATGCCAGCCGTGCCGGAACCGGCGGCTCCAGCCTGCCCGACCTGCCGGCCGAATTTTCCAACACCCCCTTCGAAAAAGGCACGGTCGGCATGGCGCGCAGCCAGGATCCGAATTCGGCCAATTCGCAGTTCTTCATCATGTTTGGCGATGGCGGCTTCCTGAACGGCCAGTACACGGTCGTCGGCAAGGTCATCGCCGGCATGGATTATGTCGACAAGATCAAGCGCGGTGAGGGCGGCAATGGCGAAGTCACCGATCCCGACCGTATGATCAAGGTCACGGTCGGCAGAAAATAATACCAAAACGGGCGCAATCCCGCACCAAGGAGAAATAACATGGCCGAGATCAAGGATCCCGAAAACACCATCATCATGGAAACCACCAAGGGCAAGGTCGTCATCGCCCTTCTGCCCGAACTGGCGCCCGAGCATGTCGCCCGCATCAAGGAACTGTCGCGCGAAGGTGCCTATGATGGCGTCGTCTTCCACCGCGTCATTCCCGATTTCATGGCCCAGACCGGCGACGTACAGTTCGGCAAGCAGGGTGGCGAAAGCTTCAACCCGGCCCGCGCCGGCATGGGCGGCTCGTCGAAGCCCGACCTGAAGGCAGAATTCTCCGCGACCTCCCATATCCGCGGCACCTGCTCCATGGCCCGCTCGCAGAGCCCGAACTCGGCCAATTCGCAGTTCTTCATCTGCTTCACCGATGCCCCCTGGCTCAACAAGCAGTATTCTGTCTGGGGCCAGGTCATGGAAGGCATGGACATCATCGACCAGATCAAGAAGGGCGAGCCCGTGCGCGACCCCGACTCGATCGTCTCGATGAAGGTCGCTGCCGACGCCTGAAGTCGTATCTGATTGCAAACCCGCCCGTGTGCTTGGCATTCGGGCGGGTTTCGCGTTTCTCCAATGCCCGTGATTTCCGATGCGCGTAGACCTGTTCGATTTCGACCTGCCCGATGACAATATTGCGCTGCGGCCAGCCAGCCCGCGCGACAGCGCCCGTATGCTGATCGTCTGGCCGGAACAGGCCGCTTTCGAGGACCGTAACGTCTTCGACCTGCCATCCTATCTCAGACCCGGCGACGCCCTCGTCTTCAACGATACCAAGGTCATTCCGGCCCAGTTGGAAGGTGTCCGCCTGCGCGATGGCGCCGAACAGACGCCGGTTTCCGCGACGCTGCACATGCGCGTCGGGCCTAACCGCTGGCTGGCCTTCGCCCGGCCCGGCAAACGTATCAAGGCGGGCGACCGCGTGGTGTTCGGCAAGGGCAGCGAGACCTGCCTGCTCGGCGAACTGATCGCCACCGTCACGGAAAAGGGCGAGGCGGGAGAAATCACGCTTACCTTCGATCTCTCCGGTCCCGATCTCGACGCCGCCATCGCCACGACAGGCCACATTCCTTTACCGCCCTATATCGCCGCCAAGCGCCCGGAAGACGGGCAGGACCGTGCCGACTACCAGACCATCTACGCGCGGGAGGAGGGGGCCGTGGCCGCGCCCACCGCCGGCCTGCATTTCACGCCGGACCTGTTTGAGAGGCTCGATGCGTCAGGCGTCGAGCGCCATTTCGTCACCCTGCATGTCGGCGCCGGCACCTTCCTGCCGGTGAAGGCCGACGATACCGACGATCACAAGATGCATCTGGAAACCGGCCATGTCTCGCAGAAGACCGCAGCCGCCCTCAATACTGTGCGGGCGAGGGGCGGCCGCATAGTCTGCGTCGGCACCACCTCGCTGCGGCTGATCGAGAGTGCGGCTGAGGACGACGGCACCATCACGCCCTGGTCGGGCGCCACCGGCATCTTCATCACGCCCGGCTACCGCTTCAAAGCGGTCGACCTGCTGATGACCAATTTCCATCTGCCGAAGTCGACGCTGTTCATGCTGATCTCGGCCTTTGCCGGGCTTGACACCATGCGCGCCGCCTATGCCCATGCCATTGCCGACGGCTACCGTTTCTATTCCTATGGCGACGCCAGCCTCCTGTTCCGGAAAGCCTTGAAATGACCGACAATTTCCAGTTCACCCTGAAGAAGACCGAGGGCCGGGCCCGGCTCGGCGAGATCACCATGCCGCGCGGTACCATCCGCACGCCGGCCTTCATGCCGGTCGGCACCGTCGGCACCGTCAAGGCCATGTATCTCGATCAGGTCCGCGACACCGGCGCCGATATCATTCTCGGCAATACCTATCACCTGATGCTGCGGCCGGGCGCCGAGCGTGTCGCCCGCCTCGGCGGCCTGCATGAGCTGATCCGCTGGCCGCATCCGATCCTCACCGACAGCGGCGGCTTCCAGGTCATGTCGCTGTCGGGCCTGCGCAAGCTGGACGAGCAGGGCGTCACCTTCAAGAGCCATATCGACGGCAGCCTGCATCACATGTCGCCGGAACGCTCGATCGAGATCCAGGGACTGCTCGGCTCCGATATCCAGATGCAGCTCGACGAATGCGTGGCGCTGCCGTCCGAGCCCAAGGAGATCGAGCGCGCCATGGAAATGTCGCTGCGCTGGGCCGAGCGCTGCCGTGTTGCCTTCGGCACCCAGCCCGGCAAGGCGATGTTCGGCATCGTCCAGGGCGGCGATATCCCAAAGCTGCGCATCCGCTCGGCCGAAGCCTTGAAGGATCTCGACCTCAAGGGCTATTCGATCGGCGGCCTGGCGGTCGGCGAGCCGCAGGACGTCATGCTGCAGATGCTGAATGTCACATTGCCGGTGCTGCCGACCGAAAAGCCGCGTTACCTGATGGGCGTCGGTACGCCGGACGACATGCTGAAATCGGTGGCTGAGGGCATCGACATGTTCGACTGCGTCATGCCGACCCGCTCCGGCCGCCATGGCCTGGCCTTTACCCGCCGCGGCAAGGTCAATATCCGCAACGCCCGCCACGCCGAGGACATGCGGCCGCTGGACGAGGAATCCGATTGCCCGGCCGCCCGCGATTATTCGCGCGCCTACCTGCACCATCTGGTGCGCTCCAACGAGGCGCTGGGCGGCATGCTGCTGTCGTGGAACAACCTGTCCTATTACCAGGACCTGATGAAGGGCATCCGCAAGGCGCTGGACGAGGGCCGCTTTGCCGATTTCATGGCCGAGACCCAGGACATGTGGGCGAGGGGCGATATCGAGGCCCGGTAGAGCAATTCCAGCAAAAGTCTGAACCGGTTTTGCGTCAGAACAAAGAGATAGAGCATTGATGGCGGTTCCGTTTTCGCCGGAAATGCTCCAGCAGGCGCCTCGGCCGCTCTGATGGCTCAGATGCCGCGGCTCAGCGTGTCGACGGTCATCTTGACGCCATTGATCACGTAACGGCCGTCCGGCTGGCGCATCAGATCGTAATAGACCGCCCAGTCCTTGCCGTCCTTGCCGGAAATCAGAACTTCCTGATAGGCCCGATTGCCGTCCGCCACGAACTTGGCGCGGCCAAAGGCATAGTTGCCGGGGCGATAAACGGGCGTATAGGTCTGCTTGACCATGTCGAAAAACCGCTCCGCATCGGGAAACCGCGCCTTGATATCCGGGGAGGCGAAGGAATAGGCCTTTTCCGCATCGTCGTTCAGAAAGGCCGAGATCTGGCCGGAAATCGCCAGGCGTGCGGCATCGGTCCTGTCATCGGCCTGCGCCGGCTGCAACAGGCCAACAGATAAAAATCCAAGGAAAGCGAAGGTACTGGAAAGTCCGGCATGCATGGCAATTCCCCTTCTGGTTTTTCACGTGATCCTAAACAAGTATAGAGCAGTTCGACGATTCGAAAAGGGCGGGTGCAAAAGCCGGCTCTCACGCCGAATTGGGCGGCAGGGCCAGACCGCCCGCCTTGCGCTTTCAAGACGCTTGTGCGACGCAACATTGCGAACCGGTTGCGGTTCGGTCCATCCCGTCGATTTGCCGAAAGCCTGTCGCGATCTTTGAGATTCGCGTCCAGACGCTTCCTCTCTTTTGTGTCGCATGTCGTTGTCGCGAAACCGGTGCCCACTTTCGGACGACATGCTCTAGTCGGATATGTCTCGCCATGCGCATGCTCGCGCCGCCTGCCTTGATGTTCTTCTGCAATTCCATCCTGTTCATTTCATTGTTCACCCGGCTGCCCGACATTCAGGCGGGGCTTGGCATCGACAAGGCCATGCTCGGGGCGGCCTTGCTTGCCGTGCCGCTCGGCACGTTCCTGGCGCTGCCGCTGGCCGGCAAGATCAACAACGCGCTGAGCCCGCGTCGCACTGCCGCCTTGATGCTGGCCCTGCTGGCCTTGTTGATCCCGGTACTGGCACTGGTGCCGTTTTACGCGGTCGTGCTGGGTCTGGTGCTGATGGGCTTTATCCGCACCATTCTGGAAGTGGCGCAGAACATGGTCTCGACCGGCATCGAGCAGCAAAGCGGCGTCAAGATCCTGGCCCGTAGCCACGGTTTCTGGTCGATCGGCCTGCTGGTCGGAACCATCGCCTCCGGCCTCTTGGCGGGATGGGGAACGAGTGCCGCCGTCCACCTGGCCGGTGCCGGCGCCTTTGTGCTTCTCTGCTGCCTGCTGATCCTGCGCATCACGCCGCCCGCAGTCGCGCCCTGGATCGCGCAATCGGGTGCCAAGGCGACGATCTTCGTGATGCCCGACAAGGCTATCCTGCTGATCGCGCTGCTGATTATCGGCATCGGCATTATCGAGGGCGCCATCTACGATTGGGGCATCTTCTTCATCCAGGAAGAAATCACCGGCGATCCGGCAAGGGCAGGGCTGCTCTACGCCTGTTTCACCGTCGGAATGGGTTTCACGCGGCTGATCGGCGACCGCTTGCGCGACACGTTCCGCCCGCAGCATCTCGTCCAGGGTTCCGCTTTGCTGGTGGCCTTAGGCCTCATTCTGCTATTGCTGGTCGGCGGCCAGCTTGCCGGCGGCCTCGGCCTGGCGCTGATCGGCTGTGGCGTGGCGCTCAACTATCCGATGGCCGTTGCCACCGTCGCCAATCTCGGCGGCCAGCGCAGTCCGGCGGAAAACCTGGCGGCGCTGTCGCTGACCATGCTGGTCTCGACGCTCGGCATTCCACCCGTGCTCGGCGCCATCGCCGAACATTTCGGCATCACCGCCAGCTTTCTCATCCTGCTGCCGCTGACGGTCCTCAGCGTCATCATGGCGCCGGTCGCAGAAGGCAGGCGGCCGCTGCTAACCCGGCGATCACGACAAGGGACGACGCCGGCAAAGTGATGGGATTTGGAAGGCGATCCGCGTCCTGTCGCACTTGGAAATAGAACCCACCCGCCGCTACGCAAAGATCGCATAAGATAGATTATGGAACTAAAACGGCTGAAAAGATCCAGAACCCCGGTGCAATGGCCGCCAGCGCTGATGCCAAAAAACTCGGCCCGATCAAGCACTTGGCGCCGTATCCTCAGACTTTTCCGTCAGATCGCGCTGTCGTCGATCTCAAACTCGAACACCATCTGGTCATAGGCCGGTTCGACATGCTCCGGCGTTTCCGCCATCACGGTCGCGTAGTCCAGCGGGATATGCATATGGGTCAGGATGGCGCGTTTGGGCTGGAAGCGATCGATCCAGCCGAGCGCCTGTTCCAGCGACAGATGGCTCGGATGGAAGCGGTATTGCAGCGCGTCGATGATCAGCACGTCGAGACCGGACAGCTTGTCGATCGTCGATTGGGGAAAATCGCTGACGTCGCAGCAATAGGCCACGTCGCCGATCCGCAGGCCCAGCGACGTGATGTCGCCATGTTGCTGGACCAGCGGCAGCAGCGCGATCGCGCCGCCTTTGCCGTCGATCGTGATCGGGCGGTCGAGATCCTCGATGATCGTCGGCAGCACGATCGGCGGATAGCTGCTGCCCGGCGGCGTCTCAAGGCAATAGCCGAAGCCGAGGCGGATCCGCTCCATGGTCTCCGGCTCGGCATGGATCGGGATGCGGTGATGCTGTGTGTGGAAATAGCCGCGCAGGTCGTCGATACCATGCAGGTGGTCGGCATGGGCATGGGTGTAGATCACCGCATCGACATGGGCGACCCGCGCTGCAATCATCTGCTCGCGGAAATCCGGGCCCGTGTCGACAACAACTGTGGTCTTGCCGCCATCGGGTCCGATCTGCTCGATCAGGAAGGACGCACGGGTCCGACGGTTTTTCGGATTGCCCGGATCGCAGGCGCCCCAGTCGCCATTGATCCGCGGCACGCCGGGCGACGACGAGCAGCCGAGGATCGTGAAGCGCCGCAGAAAACCCATCGGTCAGAGCCTCGGCATCTTGGAAAAGCAGCGAAAGGCATTGTCGGTGGTGATCTTCGCCATCTCCTCGAAGCTTAAGCCCATGGTCTCGGCCAGCACCTCGGCCGTATTGACCACATAGGACGGCTCGTTGCGTTTGCCCCGCCAGCGTTTTGGCGCCAGATACGGCGCATCGGTCTCGACCAGCAGCCGGTCGAGCGGTATCGTCTTGGCGATATCGCGCAATTCGGTCGATTTCGGAAAGGTCAGGATACCGGAAAACGATATATAGCCGCCAAGCTCAACGCCGGTCTTCGCCAGATCCGCACCGGAGGAGAAGCAATGCAGGATGAAAGGGAAGGCCCCCTTCCCCATTTCCGCGGTCAGGATCGCCGCCATGTCGTCGTCGGCGCTGCGGGCATGGATCACCAGCGGCAATTGGGTCTGCCGCGCCGCCGCAATATGGCGCGTGAGCCCGGTTTTCTGGTCTTCCGGCTTCTGCGTGTCGTAGAAATAGTCGAGCCCCGCCTCGCCGATCGCCACCACTTTCGGATGCTGGGCCAGCCGCACCAGGTCCTCAGTGGTGACGTCAAGCTCTTCGTTGGCATTGTTGGGATGGGTGCCGACCGAGCAGAACACGGTCGGATAGCGCTCCGTCAGGGCCAGCAGCGTGTCGAGCTTTCTGACCCGCGTCGAAATGGTCACCATCTGCGCGACACCGGCCGCATGGCCCCGCGCCACCAGCTCGTCGCGCTCGGCGTCGAAATCGGCAAAGTCGAGATGGCAATGGGTATCGATCAGCATCTTTACCCTCAGGCCTTCGCCGCTTCGGGCGCCACATAACGCGGGAACACCGGCGCCGGGGTCTCCAGCGCCGTTCCCGGCGTCAGGCGACCGGCCTCGCCGAGAGAGGCGAAGCTGCGCTTGTCCGCAGGCACCGCCACCAGATCGAGCAGTTTCGCCGCGCTGTCCGGCATGATCGGCTGCAGCAGGATGGCGATCTGGCGCACCACTTCGGCCGTCACGTAGAGCACGGTCTCCATGCGGGCCGGATCGGTCTTTTTCAGCGCCCAGGGCGCCTGGCCGGCAAAATAGCGGTCGGCTTCCGACACCGTGCCGATGATCGCCGCCACGGCGCGGTGGATCATCTGCTTGCTCATCTCCTCGCGGCAGATTGCCAGCATGCCGTCGGCAGCAGACAGCATCGCCTTGTCCTCGTCGCTGAGCGGTCCCGGCGCCGGCAATTGGCCGTCGCAATTCTTGACGATCATCGACAGCGAGCGGCTGGCCAGATTGCCGATACCATTGGCGAGATCGGCATTGATGCGGGTGGCGATCGCCTCTTCGCTATAGCTGCCGTCCTGGCCGAACGAGACTTCCCGCATGAAGAAGTAGCGCACCGGGTCGAGCCCGAAATGGTCGACTAGATTGACCGGATCGACGACATTGCCGAGCGATTTCGACATCTTCTCGCCCTTGTTGAGCAGGAAGCCGTGGGCGAACACCTTCTTGGGCAGCGGCAGCTTGGCCGACATCAGGAAGGCCGGCCAGTAGACCGCGTGGAAGCGGATGATGTCCTTGCCGATGATATGGGCGTCGGCCGGCCAGTATTTGGCGCGCGGGCCGTTCTCGTCTTCGACATAGCCGGTCGCGGTGATGTAATTGGTCAGCGCATCGACCCAGACATACATCACGTGCTTGGGATCGCCCGGCACCGGAATGCCCCAGTCAAACGTGGTGCGCGAGATCGACAGGTCTCGGAGGCCGGACTTGACGAAGGACACCACCTCGTTGCGCCGCTCGTTCGGGCCGATGAAATCGGGCTGGTCGTCATAGAGCTTCAGCAACCGGTCCTCATAGGCCGACAGCTTGAAGAAATAGCTCTCCTCCTCGACCCATTCGACAGGCGTTCCCTGCGGCCCGGTGCGCACGCCGTCGGCGCGCAGTTCGGTTTCCTCTTCCTGGTAATAGGCCTCGTCGCGCACCGAGTACCAGCCGGCATAGCTATCCTTGTAGATGTCGCCATTGGCCGCCATGCGGCGCCAGACTTCCTGCACGGTTTTGTGGTGACGCTCTTCGGTGGTGCGGATGAAATCGTCGTTCGAGGCGTTGAGCAATTGGCCCATGGCGCGGAATTCGTCGGAATTGCGTGTTGCCAGTTCCAACGGTGTGATGCCCTCGGCCCGTGCCGTCTGCTGCATCTTCTGCCCGTGTTCGTCCGTGCCGGTCAGGAAGAACACGTCTCGCCCGTCCAGCCGCTGGAAGCGCGCCATGGCATCGGTGGCGATCAGCTCATAGGCATGGCCGATATGCGGCTTGCCGTTGGGATAGGAGATCGCGGTGGTGATGTAGAAGGGCGAAGTGTCTGTCATGGGAAGCATCAGATCCGGAACTGGCTTTGCAAATGTATAGAAGCCGCTCTTACCCCATGTTTCGGTTGGGTGGAACAGCAAGTTTCGCGGCCGCGTGCCGTTTTGCCTGTTCCGGCGCTCCGTCCGCGCCTTGACAGGCAATGAGCCCCGGCTTAACGCGGAGATCGAGCCGATGATTTTCTGATTGCATCCAGCGGGGACAGCATTTGTTTTTTGACGGTCCTTTCAATCCGCTCTTTTCGGTCACCGGCTTCTGCGTTGGCATGCTGGTCGGCATCACCGGCGTCGGTGGCGCCTCGCTGATGACGCCGCTGCTGGTCCTGCTGTTCGGCGTCCATCCCGCCATGGCCGTCGGTACGGACCTGCTCTATGCCGCCATCACCAAGACGGCGGGTGCCGCCGTCCATCACCGCCACGGCAAGATCAACTGGCAGATGACCGGCCTGCTGGCGCTCGGCAGCATTCCGGCCGCCCTCCTCACCCTATGGCTGATGAGCGGCATAGACCGCACCGACATGAATGCCGTCTCGACGCTGACCACGGCGCTCGGCTGGATGCTGCTTTTGACCGCCGCCATCCTGATCTTTCGCGGTGCCATCATGGCAGCCAAGACCCGCTGGGTCAAAACCCACCGCCTGCCCTCCAGCCGTGCCATTGCCACCTACACGCTGATACTGGGCCTGGTGCTCGGCTTCGTCGTCACCATGACCTCGGTCGGGGCCGGCGCCATCGGCGTCACCATGCTGCTGCTGCTCTATCCCAGAACCGCCATCCAGGAGATCGTCGGCTCCGACATCGCCCATGCCATCCCGCTGACCTTCGTCGGCGGCATCGGCTACTGGCTGATCGGCGAGATCGACTGGTTCATGCTGCTGGCCCTGCTGGTCGGCTCCATTCCGGGCATCATCCTCGGCAGCTTCCTGGCGCCGCGCATGCCCGAAAGGCTGGTGCGCATCATTCTGGCCATCACGCTGGCCGTGGTTGGCGCCAAGCTGATCGCCTCCTGAGGGTCAGGGGCTACCGCGCCACTTCCCCCAGCACCTCGAGCAGGGTCTGCTTGCGGTCGAGATTGTAGGCGGCGCTGACCGCCATCCGCTCTCCGATCGATACCGACAATCGTGCAAAGCGATCGGCCGAAAACAGGTCGCCGGCCGCCGCCGCGGCCTTGGCGCGGTCGATCAGATAGTCGCCAAGTTGCTCCTTGAAGAAGTTGAAGATCACCTCGGTATCGCGGGCCGACAGCGCATCGGCAAGCCTATGCATTTCGCGGCGCGCATCGGCGCCCTCGGCCGAGAGAACGGCGCGAAACGCCGCGATGATGTCGGCGCCACCATAGTTCAAGAGCTTGAGGGCCTGGGCGACGCTGCCTTTCGACAGTGCCAGAATGCCGGCCGGATCGTCGCCCGCCGGTGCCAGCCCGAGATTGCCGAGCGCCCGGCCCATGGCGGTCTCGTCGAGCGGCGATAGTTTGAGCGGCAGGCAGCGCGAGCGGATGGTCGGCAACAGCTTGCCCGGCGCGTGCGACAGCACCAGGAACAGTGCCCGCTTCGGCGGCTCTTCGAGCGCCTTCAGAATGGCGTTGGCGGCATTGCGGTTGAGGTCGTCGGCCGGATCGATGATGACGATCCGCCAATTGCCGGTGCCGGATGTCTGGGCAAAGAAATGCCCGGCGCGGCGCACCTCGTCGACGGTGATCGCCTGCTTGACCTTAGCCGTTTTCTCGTCGACCGGTCGGGTCAGATGCAGCAGATTGTGCGAGGCGCCCGAGGCGATCTGCCGGCCGACCGACGACATCGGGTCAGGATCGGCGATATGCTCCGGCGCCGTGGCCGGATCCGAATGGGTCAGCACATGATGGGCAAAGCGGAAGGCAAGCGTCGCCTTGCCGATGCCTTCCGGTCCTTCGATCAGGATCGCATGATGGATTTTTCCCGAGCGGTAGGATTGCGCCAGGAACGCTTCCGCCGCCTCGTGGCCGAACAGTTTTGGGTTTTGCGCCGGCGCCAGGGCGCCGTCGAGCAGGCCGGATTGTTCAGCACTCATTCGACACGTTCCGTCTGGGGCCGGCCGGCGCTCCGCTCCGCTGCGACAGCGCCGTGACCACGCTTGTGCAACAGCGGCTGCACATGGGTGAGGATCGCCTGCGCGATCATATCGACCGATTGGCGGGCATCGATCACTTTGCAGCGCTGCGGATCGGCGGCCGCGATGTCCAGAAAGGCCTGACGGCGCTTCTCGTGGGTTTCGATCTCCTCGCGCTCGAACCGGTCGGGCGCTGCCGGCGCACTCGCCGCCGCATCGCTGCGGGCCTTGGCGCGGGCAAGACCGACGGCAGCCGGCAGGTCGAGGATCACGGTCAGATCCGGCGTCACGCCGTTGACCGCCACCCGCTCCAGCGATGTGATGAATTCCGGTTCCAGATTGCCGGTGACGCCCTGGTAGACGCGCGACGAATCCATGAAGCGGTCGCAGAGTACCACCGTGCCGCTGACGAGGGCCGGCCGGATCAGGGTTTCGACATGGTCGCTGCGGGCCGCGGCAAACAGGATCGCCTCCATGCGGATGCCGAATTCTTCCGCCGCACCCGACAACAGCACATGGCGCAGCGCCTCGGCGCCCGGCGAACCGCCGGGTTCGCGGGTCTTCAGCACCCTCACGCCCTGTCGTGCCAAAGCCTCGGCCAGGCGGGCGATCTGGGTCGATTTGCCCGCCCCCTCGCCGCCTTCGAAACTCACGAATAATCCCGTACCGATCGACACGATGCCTTTTCCCGCCCGAAGGCTTGTTAATCGAGCTTTGTGTAGCGCAAGAACCCCATACAGGGAACCGCCCGAACGGACAGATCCCGGCCTATTGTGCGGCCATCTTGTCGACAGCGCGTCACAGCCAGAAAAACAGCAGCTCCAGCAGGGCATCGGTCGCCTTGCGGCGCAGCGACCCCGGCTCGACGGCGGCCGCCGTCTGCAACGGCACCTCGCGCAGCAGCCGCTCGCCGGAAAAGATCCGCAGCACGCCCGCCTGATCGCCCGCCGCGACCGGTGCCGACAGCGGCCAGCGATAGACGATGCGGGCCGAGAGCCGCTCGGGATTGGCGATGGGCACGAAGATCTCGACGGGCGCCTTGGCGATGAGGTCGATGCTGGAGGCCGCGCCGCCATAGACGCTGGCCGCGCCGATCACCTCACCGGCCTCGAACACCCGCTTGCGCTCGAAGCTGGTCAGCCCCCAATTGAGCACGCGGGCCGCTTCCTCGGTGCGTTCCTTGTCGCTGGCAAGCCCGCTCATGACCAGAAACAGCCGCACGCCGTCCCGTGTCGCCGAGGCAACGATGGCATAGCCGCTCTCTTCGGCATAGCCGGTCAGCAAGCCGTCGGCGCCGATGTCCATGGCGAGCAGCGGGTTGCGGTTGCGCTGCAGGATCTTGTTCCATTCGAATTCGGACAGCGCATAGAGGCGATACGGATCGGGATAGCTCGAAACGATATGGCGGGCCAAGAGCGCCATGTCGCGGGCGCTGGTCTTGTTGAGCGGATTGGGCAGCCCCGTCGCATTGGCAAAGACCGTCTCCTTGAGGCCGAGCGCCTTGGCCCGCGCATTCATGCGCTCGGCAAATTTCTCCTCGCTGCCTTCCATGCCTTCGGCGAGAATGATGCAGGCATCATTGGCCATCTGCACGGTGACGCCCTTGACCAGATCCTCGACCCGGATGCGCGATTTCAGCGCCGCAAACATTGTTGCTGTGCGCGACGGCGCGCCGCCGGTGCGCCAGGCATGTTCGGAGACCGGAAATTCCGTGTCGGCGCTGAGCTCGCCGGCCTTCAGCGCTGCAAACACCAGTTCCATGGTCATCAGCTTGGCAAGCGAGGCCGAGGCAATCGGCTGCGCCTCGTTCTTGGCATAAAGCACCGTGCCGGTGTCCGCCTCGATCAGGAGGGCCTGGCCGGCACGGCTTTCAAAGCCGGCCTGAACCGTCTGGGAAGCGCTGGGAAAGACCGCAAATGCGGCCAGCAGCAGGGCGGCTGTGAGGAGACTGAAACCCTTGCGCAAAACTCCGCCCTTCCCTCGCCTCCGCCCGCCTTGGCGTCGCGGCGACACGTCAGTCGGCGGCGCGGCGCTTGGCTGACTGGAGAATCGCAGCCGTATTCAAGGTATCATTGCGCACCAGAATGGCGTCGAAGGCAAGGCCGTCGGCCGAAACGGAGGCCGGATCGAGATAGGCGGAAGCATAGCTCGGTCCGCCGGATCTGCCGCCCGGTCCCTCGATCGGCCGTTCGATCAGCATCGGACCGAATTCCGGCAGAACGACGAATTGCGTGATGGCGTCGAAAGCGGCGCTCTGTGCCGGCGTCGCCTGCAGCGCCATGGATGTGCTGGACAGGCCGGACGATGCAACGCCGGGCAATGCGGCGGTCTGCGCTTCAAACGTCTGCGCCGGCATGGCCACGGGTCCTGCCGAGGCCACCATCACGCCGCTGGCGATCTGGCCCTCTGGCAGGGTCTGCGGGAAGCGGCTGCCCTTGGCGACATAGGAGGCCATCAGGAACGGCATGTCATGACCGCTCATATCGGCCGGCCCGACATATTGCACCCGCACCTTGGCGGTGCCGTGGTTCTTCATGTCGAGCATTTCGGCGGTTTTGTCGGAGACATCGATGATGCGGTCGGAATGGAACGGGCCGCGATCGTTGACCCGCACGATCACCGACGCGCCGGTATCGGCATTGGTCACCCGCGCATAGCTCGGTAGCGGCATGGTCGGATGGGCGGCCGACAGATGATACTGGTCGTAGACCTCGCCATTGGCGGTGCGGCGGCCGTGGAAGGCCGACCCATACCAGGAGGCATAGCCGGTCTTGTCATAGGCGGGATTGAGCTTCGGCACATAGGTCTTGCCGCGCACCTGGTAGGGTTTTCCGACCATGGCGCGCCCGCCGCCCTTCGGCACCGGACCGGAGGTCGTGACCCGCGGGCTTGCCTTCACCCCATATTCGGATTCGGCGAAATATTCCTTGGATCGGCTGCCCGATTTGCTGGTCTGGGTGGTCGACGAGCAGGCTGCCGCACTCACGCCGATCACGGCGACGACCGCCAGTCTGACGGTCACAGTGAGCGATGCACGGCACGCTTTCAGGGTCGGCTTACGCATGGCTGTCAACAAAATCCGACTTGGGCGTGCAATGAAATATGGAATTCAAGCTTCAAAATCCTGTCCCCCGGCGTGAAGCATGTGACCCATTCATAACAAGCCCACAAAATGGCGAAATTGCGAATATGCGCAAGATGTAATCCATCCAAGCGCTTGTATGGTTACTAAAGGGTTAATCTTGTGCGAGGCGAACCGGCTGCCGGGAACCGACCGCTCGCCGCCCGGCCCGGCCTCGCCAGACCAGCCGAAACGGTATATGCAGCAGGAAATCCGAACACTGGAAGCAACCCATGAACACACCCTGGTCCAAGCCCGTCACCGTCCTGATCGGCGAGACGCCGAGCGACACCAAGATCGACACCACGCAAGGCGCCGCCTGGGCGCTGATCGAGGACTGGCCGATGGAAGACGGCACGGCCCTCGACCGTGCCCTTACCGTCTGCGCTGCGGTGGATGCCGGCAAGCAGAAACCCGAAGACGCCCGCAAGGCCTTCATCGACGCCGCCGTCGAAGCCAATATCCTGGTCAGC
The DNA here is from genome assembly GCF_023701945.1 of Rhizobium sp. CG5. Classification (GTDB taxonomy): domain Bacteria; phylum Pseudomonadota; class Alphaproteobacteria; order Rhizobiales; family Rhizobiaceae; genus Allorhizobium. The sequence goes on along the minus strand of NZ_JABAEF010000008.1, from coordinate 39,462 downwards.
GCCTGATTTTTCACGCCTCGCCGTCTCCCGGTTCGCCAACATGCATCTATGCGCTTCACGGCAACGCAGAACAGGTTGACGCTGCAATCCCAAAGGCTATAAAGCCAGCAAACCACGATATGCGGTGTCTACCGCGGCCCCGGCACGTTTTGCCCTGCGCCGCTCAAAAAAGACCCGGGATCGACGATACGGAAGAGTGTCCGAGTGGTTTAAGGAACCGGTCTTGAAAACCGGCGTGCGGGAGACCGTACCGTGGGTTCGAATCCCACCTCTTCCGCCAAACAATCTGGTCCAGACCGCTATGGTCTCATCCATGCCGGCGGGCGCAATCGCCAAAAGGAGGCCGAGATGGCTCTGGATCCGAACAAGGCTTTCACCGATTTTGCCGAAGCCGATTGCTCGGTGCAGTTCTGGACCCCCGACACACCGGCGGTGCAGGTCCGCTCGCTGCGCGCCGCGGTGATCTATGCCCGCGAAAACGGCGGGCGCTGGAACGATATCGAGATCACCGTGCATCTGCCGCGCGAAGATATCGTCTATGGCACCGAAAAGGTTCACCGGCTGATCGAAGCCCTGCGTGTCCGATCTAGGCGCTGATCGCTGGATAAACCGGCAGCGCCTTGGAAAACGGCGGCGGCAGCTGCGATCGGCTGTTTCCCTTCGCCACAAAATCTGACACAAGCCCTCTGGGCGCGGCTGCCGTCATCTATAGGACGGGGTCGGGCAGGTTGATTGACGTCTCTCCTGCTGCCGCGAAACAACGTGGCCGCTCTTTGTCGCTCCTGATCGACCGGATGGGTTTTGCCGCGATAGGCTGCGGCCCGGCTGGAAAGCCATGGCCGTCCGCCTTATATGGGCGCGAGACGACAAAATCCTTGAAGAGGTTCGATGCCCTATAGAGTACCCCTGCAAAGCCTGGCCCGCCGGATCGAGCCGCGAATCCTGATCGCCCTGATCGCCCTGGCCGGCCTGGTCTTCCTGTTCGTCGCGGTGGCGGAAGACGTGCTGGAACAGGAAAGCCACGCCTTCGACCGGGTGATCCTGCTCTCCCTGCGCTCAGCCGACGATCTCAGTCTGCCGATCGGACCTGCTTGGCTGGAGCAGGCGTTTCGCGACATCACCGGCCTCGGCGGCTTCACCGTCATCACCCTGATGACCGTTCTGACCACGGCCTATCTCATTGCCGCCGGCAAATACCGCTCGGGCGCGCTGGTGGCGATTGCCATCGCGCTCGGAGCGATCGCCTCGTCGCTGCTGAAATATGTGTTTGAACGGGCCCGTCCCGATGTGGTGCCGCATCTGGTCGAGGTGCAGACGCTGAGTTTTCCCAGCGGCCATGCCATGATGTCGGCGGTCGCCTATCTGACGCTTGGCGCGCTGGTGGCCCGCGCCCAGGCGAGCTGGCGGCTGCGCATCTTCGTCTTTTCGGTCGGCGTGATCCTGACGCTGCTGATCGGCCTCAGCCGCATCTATCTCGGCGTCCATTGGCCGACCGACGTGCTGGCCGGCTGGGTGGCGGGCGCCGCCTGGGCGCTGACCTTCTGGCTAGTCGCCGAAACCCTGTTCGGCCGCCGAACGCCGGGCGACGGCGAGCCGGAAGCCTGACGCCTGTAGGGGAGGACAATTGCCTATTAGAAACGACCCTCTCTGGCCTGCCGGCCATCTCCCCCACAAGGGGGGAGAAAACCTGGACGAACCCGCTTGCTTTTATCCATAGAGGGTGCGGCTGGGTTAGGCCCTCCCCCTTGTGGGGAGGGTTTGGGAGGGGACTGTTTTCATATACGATTGCCCTGCCTATAGGGGCGCATGCAGGTTGGCAGGGCCTGAGCCCGCCGCCGCTCCCCTACCCCATCAGTCCGTCAAGCCAGGTCTTGTCCAGCACCGCCTCGAGCTCGGCGGCCACCCCGTCGAGCGCCGCATCGACCCCATCGCGATAGTTTTCGCCGGCCTGCTCCACGCCGAACTGTTTCAGCAATGCTGCCCGATACGCATCATTGGCAAACAGCCCGTGCAGATAGGTGCCCATCACCCGCCCATCGGCCGACACAGCGCCGTCGGCCCGCCCGTCGATGCGGATCGCCGGGCGCAGGCAATCGGCCCCACGCGTGACGCCCAGATGGATCTCGTAGCCCGACAGCGCCACACCGTATTCGAGCGACTGCGCCTGGCTGTTGCGCACCGTCTTTTCCGGCGCCATGGTTGTCTCGATGTCGAGCAGGCCCAGCCCCTCGACCGAACGCGCGGCGCCCTCCAGCCCGAGCGGATCGTCGACGACCCGGCCGAGCATCTGGTAGCCGCCGCAGATGCCGATCACCCGGCCGCCGCTCCGCCTGTGCTGGCTCAGATCCCGGTCCCAGCCATGGCGCCGAAAGTCCTCGAGATCGCCGATCGTCGATTTCGACCCCGGCAGGATGATCAGCGCCGCATCGGCCGGCAAGGGTTCGCCCGGCCGCACGAACACCAGCTCCACCGAGGGTTCAGTCGCCAGCGGATCGAAATCGTCGAAATTGGCGATCCGCGACAGAACCGGCACGGCAATCTTGACGGCCCCCGCCGCGGACCGCACCAGCCGCTCCAGCGCCACGGAATCTTCCGCCGGCAGCCGTGCGGCCGATGTCAGCCATGGCACGACGCCGAAACAGGGCCAGCCGGTATGGGCGCCGACCGCCGTGATGCCGTCTGAAAACAGCGAGACATCGCCGCGGAACTTGTTGATGATATAGCCGCAGATCATCTGCCGGTCCGGCTCCGACAGCACGGCATGGGTGCCGACCAGCGAGGCGATCACCCCGCCGCGGTCGATATCGCCGACCAGCACCACCGGCACGCCGGCCCGCGTCGCAAATCCCATATTGGCGATATCGCCGGCCCTCAGGTTGATTTCGGCCGGCGATCCGGCGCCCTCGACGATCACCAGGTCGGCGCCGCGCTTGACCTCCTCGAAACTGTCGAGAACCGCCTCCAGCAGCTGCGGCTTCAGCCGCTGGTAGTCGCGCCCGGCCGCCTGGCCCCAGACTCTGCCTTGCAGGATGATCTGGCTGCCGGTCTCGCTCTGCGGCTTCAAGAGCACCGGGTTCATGTGCACGCTGGAGGCAACGCGCGCCGCCATGGCCTGAAGCCATTGCGCCCGGCCGATTTCGCCGCCGTCATCGGCCACGGCCGCATTGTTCGACATGTTCTGCGGCTTGAACGGCCGCACCGTCAGGCCGCGATTGGCGGCCAGCCGGCAGAGCCCGGCCACCAGTATCGTCTTTCCGACATCCGAGCCGGTGCCCTGAAGCATGACGGTTTTTGTCATGTCGCGATCTCCTTCAAGGCGCTCTCAGCAAAACCACTGTTTTGCCGTGTTTTTGCCGTGTTTCAAGTCTTCGGCGCGGCGTTTTTGCGACATCGCCGGACCGTTCCGCCGGGCGCTTTGTCGCATTGTCAAATTGCGACATCCGATGACGACTTCCGCCATGGCGAAAGGGCGAAAACAGGACTATCACCACGTCGAAATCAACCGATCGGCGCGTCAAAGAGCCGGCACCAAGGAAACACCCAATGCTCTATATTTTCAGCCAGAACAATAGCCTGCAGATCGCCTGGGATTCCAAGACCCCGAAAAATGTCCGCGAAAGCCGCACCGAGCAGCTCTTCCCGCGCCTCGCCAATACCCGCTTCATCCGCACCTGGAGCGCTGGCTGAGCCTTCCGTCGCCCTCGCAGGCATGTCATGGCGCCCGGCGTTTCAGATGCCGGGGCGCCGCACCACGCTGGCTTAAGGCCTGTGCGTGACGAGAACGGGCCCTGGCCTGCCGGGCCTTTTCGGGTCTCCAGCCCCCGGATCTGCATGCCATCCCGCCCCTGCTGCGGAAAAATGCAAAAATAATCGGTCTTTTGACAAAAAAATTTCAACGCCCGCAATTGGCGTGTTCGCGACACCAAGAGTCTCAACTCGGGCGTGACATTTCAACGCCTTTCGTTCCGCCCGCTCGTGCTGCGACATTAACAGGCACTCAATAGCCCACGACACGGTCATTTGCCCGGAATGATGCTTGAAGTCGAGACGTTACAAAGGCTTGCACCCGGTCGCCGGAGTTCGACTTGGCCAGGAGGCGGTTGATTTCTTCTCCGGAACCCTTAGGCTGCGAATGCTGGCACAAAACGCGACAGGGCTGCGACAGGGTTACGCAGCGCTCAAAGAGACGGATTTCAGCCGGCCCGTATTTCCCGTTTGCCGACCTTGGATCGGCGGCGGATCGGACTTTCGACCCTCGCCATTGGAATGCCCGGAAGAGCAGTGCCAGGCATATCCCGTCCTTTGTATGCTGCAGATTAAGACTGGGAGGTCTTATCATCATGAAGAAGCTCCTCGCTTCCACCCTCTTCGCAACCGGCGTTTTCGCGCTGGCGGGCTCCGTGCAGGCCGCCGACTGTGGCGACGTCTCCATCGCTGAAATGAACTGGGCCTCGGCCGGCGTCGCGGCCTATGTCGACAAGATCATCCTGGAAAGCGGCTATGGTTGCAAGGTGACCATGGTCACCGGCGACACCATGCCGACCTTTGCCTCTATGAACGAAAAGGGAGAGCCGGATCTGGCTCCGGAATTGTGGGTCAACTCGGTGCGTGTCCCGCTTGACGCGGCCATCGGCGAAGGCCGTCTCATCCAGCTTGCCCCGCTCTTGAGCGACGGCGGCGTCGAAGGCTGGTGGATCCCGAAATTCCTCGCCGATGCCCATCCTGATATCAAGACGGTCCAGGATGCCCTGACCCATCCCGAACTCTTCCCGGCGCCGGAAGATCCGTCCAAGGCTGCCGTGCACAATTGCCCGTCGGGCTGGAACTGCCAGATCTCCACCGCCAACCTCTACAAGGCGCTCGGCGCCAAGGACAAGGGCTTCGAACTGATCGACACCGGCTCGGCAGCCGGCCTCGATGGCTCGATTGCCAATGCCTTTGAAAAGAAGACCGGCTGGATCGGCTACTATTGGGCGCCGACCGCCATTCTCGGCAAATACGAGATGGTCAAGCTGAGCTTCGGCGTCGAGCACGACAAGGCCAACTGGGATTCCTGCACAGCCGTTGCCGATTGCCCCGATCCCAAGGTCAACTCCTACCCGGTCTCCGACGTCTACTCGGTGGTGACCAAGAATTTCGCCGAAAAGGCCGGCGTCGCCATGGATTACGTGAAAGTCCGCAAATGGGACAACCAGACGGTCGGCAAGGTTCTCGCCTGGATGGATGAAAACCAGGGCACCAACGAGGATGCCGCCAAGCATTTCCTCGAAACCTATCCTGACCTGTGGACCACCTGGGTGGCTCCGGATGTCGCAGAAAAGGTCAAGGCCGATCTCTGATCGTTGCCAGGCATCGGAAGACGGGCCCGACGGCCCGTCTTCCCTCTATCCTTGCTGGGGCAAGGGCTAAGCGAGTGCAGTCGCGTCCCATCGAGGTCGCAGACAGAAAATCATACCCACGGACAAATCCCCTAAAGGGGCTGTGCAGGCGTTGCTTTTTTCAAAGGCGGCACTGCAAGGCGGCACAAGAAGGTCTGGACAGCCATACGGACCCGGCAGCCGAAGGAACGGGTCAAAAAGGGGAACAACGATGGCTTCTGGCATCTGCAATTACATTCCGGAAATCCTCTGCGATTTCCCCAAGATCGACGACAGTTACATGCGCGTGTTCAAGGTAACCGTCGACACCAATTTCAAGGCCTTCGTGCGCGCCTATGGCGATTTTCTGGACAACCTGTTGCAGCCGCTGCAATGGTTTCTGAACTGGCTGCAGGACCTCTTCGTCGATGCGCCGTGGATCGTCTTTCTGGCAGCCCTTGTCGCCGTCGTCTACCTGACGAGCCGCAACCCAAGGATCGCCATCGGCACGACGCTCTCCATGCTGCTCATCGGCCTCGTCGGCCTTTGGGAAGACACCATGATCACGCTGGCCATCGTCACGGTCTGTACGCTGATCTCGATCGTGATCGGCATTCCGATCGGCATCGTCATGGCGCGCTCCGACCGGGTCCAGGCCGTCGTCAACCCGGTCCTCGACGTCATGCAGACCATGCCGAGCTTCGTCTACCTGATCCCCGTCGTGATGATCTTCGGCATCGGCAAGGTTCCGGGCCTGATCGCCGTGGTGATCTATGCCGTGCCGCCGATGATTAGGCTGACCAATCTCGGCATCCGGCTGGTCGACAAGGAAGTTCTCGAAGCGGCCGACGCCTTCGGGTCTTCTAACCAGCAGAAACTGATGAACGTACAGATCCCGCTCGCCCTGCCGACCATCATGGCCGGCATCAACCAGACCATCATGATGTCGCTCGCCATGGTGGTCGTGGCCTCGATGATCGGCGTCGGCGGTCTCGGCAAGAACGTGCTGCAGGCCATCACCAACCAGTATTTCACCATAGGCTTCCTGAACGGCTTTGCCCTGGTCGCCATCGCCATCATCTTCGACCGCACCAGCCAGGCCTATGGCAAGCGGCTTCAGAAGCATTCGGAGGTCGTCCATGGCTAGTCACGGCATTGAAATCCGCGAACTCTACAAGATCTTCGGCCCGTCCGGCCAAAGCTATATCGAGGCGGTCAAGAAGGGACTGTCGAAAGCGGAACTGAACGAGAAGCACGGCCACGTCCTCGGTTTGAAGGATATTTCCATCTCCATGCCGGCCGGCGGCATCACCGTCGTCATGGGCCTGTCGGGATCGGGCAAATCCACTCTGATCCGCCATATCAACCGGCTGATCGAGCCGACCGCCGGCGAAGTGCTCTATGACGGCGTCGATGTCTGCAAGATGGACCAGGGCGAGTTGCGCGAATTCCGTCGGCACAAGACCGCCATGGTGTTCCAGAAATTCGCGCTGCTGCCCCATCGCACCGTGATCGAGAACACCGTCTACGGCCTCGACATCCAGGGCATCAGCCGCGACGAGAGCTTGAAGAAGGGCCAATACTGGATCGAGCGCGTCGGCCTGTCCGGCTTCGAAAACCACTATCCCAACCAGCTCTCGGGCGGCATGCAGCAGCGCGTCGGCCTGGCCCGGGCGCTCACCAACGATGCCGACATCCTGCTGATGGACGAAGCCTATTCGGCGCTCGATCCGCTGATCCGGGTCGACATGCAGTCGGTGCTTCTGGATCTGCAGAAGGAGTTGAAGAAGACCGTCGTCTTCATCACCCACGATCTCGACGAAGCCCTGCGGCTCGGCGACAAGATCGCCATCCTGCGCGACGGCAAAGTCGTGCAGCAGGGCACCGGCCAGGAAATCGTCCTGACGCCGGCCGACGACTATATCTCGGCCTTCGTCAAGGAAGTGAACCGCGGCCGGGTCGTCCAGGTGAAGACCATCATGCAGCCGTTGACCGCGGCGCCGAGCGGCCTTCCCCTGCCCGCCGAGACCGTCCTGGAATCGGCCGCCAAGACGATGACGGATGCCGGCCAGTCGCTGGCCCATGTCGTTGACGACAAGGGCGTCCCGATCGGCTCGGTCGATCTTTCCGCCATCATTTCCGCCATGGTGACGCCGACCAGCCATCTCGACGCGCCGATGGCCGCCGAATAGCAGCCGCTTGCAATCGCCAGGGCGCACCGGATCGGTGCGCCCTGTTCGATTTCTCGGTGGACCGCATTGCAGACATATAAAGAAGTCTTTATATCATTGGGGACACGGTCTTCAAAGGATATCGCCATGCCCGTCGCTTCCAATCCGCTTTCGACACTCCTGGCTGAGAAAGGTGTTCTGCTCGCCGATGGCGCCACCGGCACCAATCTGTTTGCCATGGGACTGGAGGCCGGCGAGGCTCCGGAAATGTGGAACGAGAACCATCCGGACCGCATCGTCAAGCTGCATCAGGATTTCGTCGATGCCGGCGCCGATATCATCCTGACCAATTCCTTCGGCGGCACCCGCCATCGCCTGAAGCTGCACAATGCCGCTGACCGGGTCTTCGAGATGAACCGCAAGGCCGCCGAGATCGCCCGTTCGGTGGCCGACAAGGCGCCGCGCAAGGTCATTGTCGGCGGCTCTGTCGGCCCGACCGGCGAATTGCTGATCCCGCTGGGTGCCATGTCCTATGAGGATGCCGTCTCGGCCTTTGTCGAGCAGATGGAGGGTCTGAAAGCCGGCGGCGTCGATGTCGCCTGGATCGAGACCATGTCGGCCGTCGACGAAATCCGCGCCGCCGCCGAAGCCGCCACCAAGGTCGGCCTGCCCTATGTCTATACCGGCTCCTTCGACACGGCCGGCAAGACCATGATGGGCCTCGATCCGAAGGATATCCATGCGGTTGCCAAGGATATCGGTAGCGGACCGCTGGCGGTGGGCGCCAATTGCGGCGTCGGCGCCTCCGACATTCTCTCCAGCCTGCTCGACATGACCTCTGCCGATCCGACGGCGACCGTCATCGTCAAGGGCAATTGCGGCATTCCGGAATTCCGCGGCGCCGAGATCCATTATTCCGGCACGCCGCCGCTGATGGCCGATTATGCGCGGCTGGCCCGCGATGCCGGCGCAAAGATCATCGGTGGCTGCTGCGGCACGTCCTGTGGCCATCTCGCCGCCATGCGCGCCGCCCTCGACGATTATACGCCCGGACCGCGCCCGACCATCGAGACGATCGTCGACCGCATCGGACCGCTGCGCAACAAGGCGGCCAGCGATGCTCCGGCCGAATCGAACCGCGAGAAGCGTCCGCGCCGCCGCGGCTGATCGCGACTGGGAAAAACCGCCGGCCTGATCAGGCCGGCGACATCACTGCTTTCAGAAAGTCGACATAGCGGTCTTTCAGACCGGGCTGCACACTGTCGGCCATCATCAGTGCGATCTGGAACCGGCCAAAACTGTCCCGTTCCTCGATCACCATGGTCGCGAGATGACGGATCGTCCCGTCGAAACTGTTCGGATTGGCGGCGACCTTTTTGATGAAAGGGCCGAGCAACCGGCTGTTGATCGACAGTCCCAGCGCCTGGCGCTGGTCCTGCGGCAGGGGGGTGCCGGGACGCGTCGCCAGGATGAACACGTCGAGATACATCAACAGGTTTTCGAACTTTTCCGAACCGGCCGGCAGGCCGACGCCGGTATAGAGCGCCTGGTACATCTCGCCGATCTTTTCGGCCGAATCCCATTTGTCCATGTTGTAGCGGAAGGTCGTGCCGGGATCATGCGCCATCTTGCCGTAGGAAACCAGCGCCTGGCTGAGCGCCCAGTCGCAATAGCCGCCCTTGGTCGGATGGTGTTGCGTGAAGGCATGCGTCAGCGACACGAACACATCGCGCCGGTATATGCTGTAATAAACGCTGTTATTGCCTTGCGCCTTGGCCATGTAGGCGGCCATGCGTTCGCCCGGGTCGCTCGATTCCAGCCCAAAGCCCTTGGCCGGCATGTCGCCGTGCCGCGGCGTGAACGGCACGCTGACCGGCGTGACGCCGATATAGTCATAGCCGAGCGACGCCAGGTCGAAGGCCGGCAGGTTCGCATCGAAGCGGATCTCGTCGTCGTCGCCCATCGGCATCACGAAGGTGGTCCGCACCGCATCGAGTGCCCGTTCCATATTCTCGATCGCACTGGCTTCGCCTGAATCGATCAGCACCAGGCGCGGCGACAGGTCTTTCAGGACGACCTGTTTCTCGGCATCGCCCGAATTGTCCGACACGATCAGCATGGCATCGCGCGCCTCGCAATAGGCAACCGCGCTTTCGATCGAGCGGCGGGAATTTTCGAGGTTCCGATGGCTCGGCATGCAGATGGACAGGTCAGGCATTTCTGGCTCCAGGCGGCGACGGACACACCGGCAACCACCTTTCTAGGTCGGGGAAGCCCGCGAATCGCCACCCCATGGCGTAAACCTCTGGATTGATCGTCCCTCTGTCAACCATAGCGCTGCTGCAGCGCACTGTGCGGCGCCCGTGTCCATCGGCACGATTCCCGTCGATCGGACGGGATAGTCCGCAAAAACCGTTTACACCCTTCCCCGTCCCGCTCTAATGACAGAACGGAAGTTTGCCTGCAACGCGACGGGAGGCCCCCCATGACAAGTCCATCGACATCCTTTCCCGACCCCCAGACCGTGGCCGACAAGCTGGCCGGGCTGCAGGAGGCCGACCAGTCCTATCTGGCGTTGATCCTGGAAAATCCGCTGCAGGACGAGCGCCTGCTCGAAGGGCTGGCGGCCTATCTCGACGCGGCCTCGGCGTCGCGGTTCCTCAATTCGTTGAAACTCGGACGCTGCGGCGAATGGCTCGGCAACCATGCCCCTGCCCGCCTGCAGATCCGCCTGATGGAGGCCGCCCGCTCCAGCCAGCACCCGGCCTATATGGCCTTCCGCGACGGGCTGACGCGCTCCGGCGGGCTCGAGCGCGCCTTTCCGAAATCGCCGACCTGAGGTTTCAATCCGGCCGGTTGCCGATCACCGCAATCATCGGCCCGAGCCGGAAGGCATTGTCGCGCCGATTGCGCTCGGCAATCATCACGCTCGAAATCGTGCCGTCGAGATAAAGCGCATTGGCGCAGTGCAGTGCGTCGCGAAACAGCAGGGCAAAATCATAAAACCGCACCGCATCCTGTGAAATGGCGAAAAACACCTGGCCCTCAGCATCCACACCAACCGCGTTGCGCCGCTTCAGGCTGTCGCTGTCCGGCAGGAAGCGCGGATGCACTTTACCGTCGATCACCAGCATCGGCCCGGATTGCGTGGCGAAATCCGGCGCCACCTTGGCCTTCAGATAGGCCTGCGTCTCCAGCACGCCGGCCCGTCCGTCTTTCAGGAAAAACACGCCGTTTGGCAGCAGGTGGAAATTGCCCCAGCCGCCTGACGTGCTGATCGGCTGGCGCTCGATGCCGTGCTCGACGAACAGCCCGACCGGCGACAGATCGTCGTGATACATGCCGCCATTGCTGGCAAAGACCAGCGTATGGCGTTCGGCCCAGATTTGCCGCGACAGCGAATCGAATCCACCGAACGGCTGCCCATCCGGCCCGCGGTCGTAGATCCGCATCGTGTCATGCGCCGGGTCGAATTGGCAGACCGTGTAATGCGCGTCGCGAAAATCCACGTCGCGGCACGATTGCGCTGCAACCGCGCCTGTTGCACCGCACGCCACGCCGACCAGAAGAAAGTAAAACCAAAACAAGACCATACGCCGTATTTTCTCTTCGTCTTTGGTCCATGGGCAGGCCCGTTTGCCCCTGCAGATTAAGGGGTTAGGGCGACAGATGTTAATTAATTCTATCCGCCTTTTACGTTTCGTTAACCATAATTGCCAAAGATCATTCCCACGCAGCATGATTTCGGCGCTGCCCGTTTCCAAGAGCGATCAACAGGCTCGATCACTGATTTCCAGAGGAACTGATATGCCCGTCATTACATTGGCCAATACCAAAGGCGGCGCCGGAAAAACCACGGCGACCCTCATTCTCGCTTGCGAACTCGCCCGGCGCGGCAACCGCGTCACCATTCTCGACGCAGACCCGCGCGGCTGGATCTCCCGCTGGCATGCGATCGCCGGTGCCGGCAAGCTGATTTCCGTTTCCTCTGGCGTGACGGAAGAGACGATCGAGGACATGACCGCCAAGGCGAAGAAGCGCGGCGGCTATATCCTGATCGACCTGCCGAGCAGCCACGATGCGCTTCTGGCGAAAGCTGTCGGCCTGGCCGATCACGTGCTGATCCCGGTTCAGGGCTGCGCCATGGACGCCGCCGGCGGTGCCGATGTGCTGGAACTGCTCAACGAACTGGACGCCCGTTGCGGCATTCAGGTGGCCCATTCCGTGGTGCTGACCCGCGTCAACGCCGCCGTCACCACCCGCGCCCTGCAGGCCGCCAAGGATTTCCTGGCCAGCCGCGCCATCCCGACGCTGCAGACCCCGATCGCCGAGCGCGCTGCCTATCGCGACATCTTCGACAAGGGCGGCGCGCTGCAGGCCCTCAATCCGGAAGAGGTCAGCAATCTCGGCAAGGCGCTCGATAACGCCGCCCAGCTCGCCGACGAACTGATCGCCCTCCTGCCGCAGAAGGCTGCCCGCCCGGCCGCCCGCAAGCCGGTCATGGCCAAGGCCGCCTGAGACACTGCCGTTACAGGGCCTTCAGCGCCTGCATGTGAAAACGGAGCTGGCCTGCCGGATACCGGTAGGCCGCCCCGACGGGACAGGCGCTTCTCGCCAGACAGCCTGTCATCATACATCCGGCCCGGCCGGCATCGCCTGCCAGATGCGCCCGGCAGGAAACCACGTCGAAACGCTCGGACGTGATGGCGTCGACCGGACAGTGCGTAAGGCACGGCTTTCCAACACAGGTCGCGCAGGGGTGTGGCCCCTGCCGATGCGCCGATCCCCCATCAAGCCTCTCGGCAAATCCCAGTGCACCGCGATAGCCGTGCCACAGCCCGTAGACCGGATGAATGAGAATGCCGAGCGGCGAGGCCTTCAGGCCCTCGGCCCGCATCGCCCATTGCTGGAACGGCTGGTAAGGCTGGTCGGAGGGAAAATAGGCGGTCGCGTCATAATGCTTGGCCAGCGGTGCGATTGTTTCCACCGACCAGCGATCGAGCGGATCCGCGCCGCCGCCGTCCGGCTGCAGCTCACGCCAGCGGCGGAACGGCTCCCACAGCGATCCGCCGGCATGGCCGATCAGCACGATGGTCAGTGCAGGCTTGCCATCGGCCAGGAGAGGGCCGCCCTGCCCCGGCTCGAAATTCACCACACCGCGCGGCGAGAGGCCGTGCGGCTCCAAGGACTGTGCCACCTCTTGCAGCATGAGAAAAGGGCCGCTCATCGCGGCCCCTCGTATTTATAGTGCGGACGCCAGACCGACGTTTGAATCATATCGGCCACCTGTCGCGCGCCGCCTTGCTCCCTGGCGGTGTCGGGATGCTTTCAAGTGAAAGCGTCGGGCATCGAATCCTTGCGGCCCTTGATATAGGCGAGCAGCGCCTCGTCGATATCAGGATCGAGCGGCGGTGCTTCGTATGTGTCGAGCCACGAGCGGCACAGCGCATTGGCGCGGTCCTCGATGCGCTTCTCGCCCTCGATTTCCCACTGTTCGAAGGAATTGTTATCCATCAGCGCCGACCGGTAGAAGGCCGTCTGGAAATTCGCCTGGGTATGGGCACAGCCGAGATAATGGCTGCCGGGGCCGACTTCGCGGATCGCGTCCATTGCCTGGCCGTCTTCCGACAGGTCGACGCCCATCGCCATTTTCTGCATCATGCCGAGCTGGTCCTGGTCGATCATGAATTTTTCATAGGACGAGACCAGCCCGCCTTCGAGCCAGCCGGCGGCATGCAGCACGAAATTCGTCCCGGCGAGCAGTGTGGTGTTGAGCGTATTAGCGCTTTCATGGGCGGCCTGGGCGTCCGGCACCTTGGAGCCGCACAGCGAACCGCCGGTACGAAACGGCAGGCCCAGACGACGGGCGAGCTGTGCTGCACCATAGGAGACCAGCGACGGTTCCGGCGTGCCGAAGGTCGGCGCCCCCGACTGCATCGAGATCGAGGCGGCAAACGTGCCGAACAGCACCGGCGAACCCTTGCGGATCAGCTGCGTGAAAGCGGCGCCGGCCAGCACTTCGGCCAGGATCTGCGTCAGCGTGCCGGCCACCGTCACCGGGCTCATGGCGCCCGACAGGATGAACGGCGACACGACGCTGGCTTGGTTGTGGCGCGCATAGACCTTCAGCGCCCCCACCATGGTTTCGTCGAACACCATCGGCGAATTGGCATTGATCAGGTTGAGCGTCACGCAATTGTTTTCGACGAACTCGTCGCCGAACACCAGCTTGGCCATGGCGATCGTGTCTTCGGCCCGATCGGGCGCCGTCACCGAGCCCATGAACGGCTTGTCGGAATATTTGATATGGCTGTAGATCATATCGAGATGGCGCTTGTTGACCGGGATATCGACCGGCTCGCAGACCGTGCCGCCCGACGAATGGATCGACGGCGCCATATAGGCAAGCTTCACGAAATTGCGGAAATCTTCGATCGTCGCATAGCGGCGCACGCCTTCCAGGTCGCGCACGAAGGGAGGACCGTAGACCGGCGCGAAGACCGTGGCATTGCCGCCGATCTGCACGTTGCGCTCGGGGTTGCGGGCATGCCAGGTGAAAACCGACGGCGCCGTCTTCAAAAGCTCCCGGCACAGGCCCTTTGGAAAATGCACCCGCTGGCCGCGCACATCGGCGCCGGCGTTTCTCCACAACTCGAGCGCCTCGGCATCGTCGCGAAATTCGATGCCGATCTCTTCCAGGATGATATCGGCATTGCGCTCGATCAGCTGCAGCCCCTCCTCATCGAGGACCTCGTAGACGCCGATCTTGCGCTGGATATAGGGCAGCGATGGCCCGGCTCCGCCGCCGGTCCGCGAGGCGCGCCGTGCGGCCGCTCCCCGTCCCTCTCCACGCGACCGCCGGCCGGCGGCGCCTGACTGCTCTGTGATATCGTCCATGGTCGTTCCTCGCTCTGGCGCTCTCCGCGCTCTGTCCTTTATCTATGCTATTCGAATTCCGATCTCAAACCTTCCTTAAAGCGCCAACCACTTGCACGGAACAGACATCGTTGGTCCGTTACCGTCGCTTTTCAAGGGTGCGGCGTCGCTATCGAAAAGAGTTTTTAGCGATATTGAGGTTTAACTGCGGATCATGCAGTCTCTGATGACTGCGACACTGAATCGCGATCGAGCCAATCGGAAAGCATCATCATGTCAGACGACGAAATCATTCTCGAAGATCTGTCCGACGAAGAACTTGTGCAGCAGATGCATGACGACCTCTACGACGGCATGAAAGAGGAAATCGAACAGGGCACGCGCATCCTGCTCGATCGCGGCTGGACGCCTTACGATGTTCTGACCCAGGCTCTGGTCGAGGGCATGCGCATCGTCGGCATCGATTTCCGCGACGGCATCCTGTTCGTTCCGGAAGTGCTGCTGTCGGCCAATGCCATGAAGGCCGGCATGACCATCCTGCGACCGCTGCTGGCCGCCACCGGCGCCCCGAAGCAGGGCAAGATGGTGATCGGCACCGTCAAGGGCGACATCCACGATATCGGCAAGAACCTGGTCGGCATGATGATGGAGGGGGCCGGTTTCGACGTGATCGATCTCGGCATCAACAACCCGGTCGAAAACTATCTGGAAGCCATCGAGCGCGAGAAGCCGGACATTCTCGGCATGTCGGCACTGCTGACCACGACCATGCCTTATATGAAGGTGGTCATCGATACGCTGAAGGAAAAGGGCATGCGCGATGACTATATCGTGCTGGTCGGCGGCGCACCGCTCAACGAGGAATTCGGCAAGGCGGTCGGTGCAGACGCCTATTGCCGCGATGCGGCTGTGGCCGTCGAAACGGCGAAAGACTTCATCAACCGCAAGCACAACCGGCTGGCCGGTCGCGCCTGAGACAAGAACCGGGCGTCAGCGCCCGATCAATCCGGAGCCGGCGGACAGATCCGCCGGCTGCATGGACGCCACCTGCGTCGACCGGCCGATCTCCCATACGGAATGACCGGCTGCCGACAAAAGCACCGCCATGATATAGGCGGCGCTCAATTTGGCGGTGACAGAGAGTGACATGATCTACCCCTCCCTTAAGACAGCCTGATTACTGGGCAGCCTGGTTGACGTTGCGGCCGGCGGCCTGCGTTGCGTCGACCGTATTGGCGGTATCCCGGCCCATGCCGCGAATCGTGTTGCCGCAGGCGCTCAGCGACAGCACGGCCAGAATGAGAACAGCGGCGACGGGAATTTTGTTGGCAGACATGATAGGATGACCCCTTGATCGACAATCGGTTGGTTTGAAGACTTGCGATGGCACAACGCACAACTCGGCAAAAGGTTCATATTATCGCGTGCGGCGCCATCGCCCGCGAAATTATGGCCATCGTCCGGGTGAACCGGATGGATCATGTCGAGCTGCAATGCCTGCCCGCCATCTGGCATTCCCATCCGCAAAAGATTGCGCCGGGTCTCGAAAAGGCCATTGCCGAGGCAAGGGCCGGCGGGGCGGAGCGCATTTTCATCGGCTATGCCGATTGCGGCACGGGCGGCGCCATCGACGCGATCTGCGAGCGGGAAGGCATCACCCGGCTGTCCGGTCCGCACTGTTATTCCTTCTTTGCCGGAAACGCCGATTTCGAAGCGCGCTGGGACGAGGATTTCACATCCTTCTTTCTCACGGATTTCCTGGCCCGCCAGTTCGAGGCCTTCGTCGTCGAGCCGCTCGGTCTCGACCGCCATCCCGAGCTGCGCGACATCTATTTCTCGAACTACCGCAAACTGGTCTATCTCTCCCAGGAGGAAGATCCTGTTCTGCAGGACAAGGCCAAACAGGCCGCCGCCTTTCTGGGGCTCGCCTACGAATACCGCTATACCGGCTATGGCGACCTCAAGACCGAGCTGGCCGGCCTCTAGTCCTTGGCCGTCTCACTTCACCGAATTGGCCACGCTGTGCCCCGCGTCCTGCGTCGCATCGACGACAGCGCCGACATCCCGACCGACGCCGCGGATCGTATTGCCGCAGCCCGACAGGGACAGAAGCGACACGCCGATCACGGCAAGCGCCACAATGGCTTTAGACAGGCCGATGGTCCTGGCAATCATGCAAAAATCTCCCGATGGAACAAATCAACGGCAGCGTTCCTCGCATCGGTTTTGGCGGAAATCAAGGCAGACCTGCGCCTTGGCTCCGCCCGTTAATCGGCCCTTTACGCTATTGCTAAAATGGGCCTTGCCGAAGCCTTGGGCTTAAGCCCTTTCTAATCGATCTCCGCCAGGATGAACCCAGGTCAACAAGAAACCAAAAGGCAAGAAATGACCAACAGGGTGGCAACGCTTGACAGTTCCTTCGACAAATCCAACGAGGCGCAAGCGCCCGAGCATTTGTCCGATCTCCTCGTCCGCCTGTCGCGGACATCCGATTCGAAGATCACCATTCGCGACATTGCGGTCGCCCTGCAGGATCGCTCCTTCGGCGCCTTCCTTCTGGTCTTCGCTCTTCCCAACCTCGTGCCGCTGCCGCCCGGCGCCACCTTCATTCTCGGCCTGCCGCTGGTCTTCGTCGCCTGGCAGATGATCGCCTCGCCGCATGGCCGCGTCTACCTGCCGCGCCGCATCGGCGACTACGGTTTCGAACCGCAGACCTTCGATCTGATCGTCAAGCGCATCGGTCCCTGGATCAAGCGCGCCGAAACCCTGGTCGTGCCGCGCTTCTGGTTCCTCGGAACCCGCTTCTCCGAACGGTTGCTCGGCGTCTACGCCCTGTTCCTCGCCGTCATCATCGTGCTGCCCATCCCGCTCGGCAATTGGCCGCCGGCTTTTGCGTTGGCCATCATCGGTTTTGCCCATTCCGAGCGCGACGGCGCCGGCGTCATCGTCGGCTGTCTGGTCGGCCTGCTCTCGGTCGCCATCGCCGGCTTCATCGTCTGCACGGCCGGCGCCCTGTTCTCTCTGGTGTTCTGAAGGATCAGATCGATATGGCGAGTGGGGAAAACAGAAGGGTCGTGGTTATGACCGCCGGTGGTCAAAACCCCACCATCGTCATCAACGCGCTCCACGCCCGCTATCCCGACCTGCATGTCATCGAGGAAAGCCCGGAATCGAAGCTGGAGATCTGGCGCCGCCGCGCCAAACGTCTCGGGGTCCTGCAGGCCACCGGCCAGCTCGCCACCATGATCGCCGCCCGCCTGCTGCGCAAAGCCGCCCAGACTCGCGTCGACGAGATTTGCAAGACCTTCCGTCTCGACCCGAATCCCAATCCGCAGATCCCGGTGCACAAGGTCGCCTCGATCAACGATGCCAATACCCTTGCGCACATCGCCGACCTCAATCCGGCCGTCGTCCTGCTGGTCTCGACCCGCCTGCTCAGCCGCCATGCCCTCTCCGCCATGCCCTGCCCGGTCCTCAACCTGCATGCCGGCATCAATCCGGCCTATCGCGGCCAGATGGGCGGCTACTGGTCGCTGGTCGAGGGGGATCGCGAAAACTTTGGCGCCACCGTGCATCTCGTCGACGCCGGCACCGATACCGGCGGCACGCTCTACGAGGTCAGAACGACCCCCGCCAAAGGCGATTTCATCGCCACCTATCCGATGCTGCTGACCGCGGCCGCCCTCGACATCGTGGCGCGCGCCGTCGCTGACGCGGTGAACGGCACCCTTGCGCCGACAGCACCGACCGGCCCGTCGCATTTACGATTTCCGCCCGCCCTCTGGACATGGATCTCTGTCGGTTTGACCCGGCGAATCTGGTAAATCTCCGCCGCGTCGTATTTCAGCATCTGCGACGTCGTCGCAAGCGCAGTCCAGGGTCGGAAGCGCGTGCATTGTGATGCAAAGGGAGATTGAGGGAATGGCGGATCGGATCATCGTCTACTGGCGCGACATACCCGCCCAGGTCATCATCAAGCAGGGTCGCAAAAACGCCAAGCGCGAGCTGTCGCTGCGCTTCACCGAGGCGATCGACATGGCGGCGATGCGCACCGGTGCTGCCGAATCCGGCGATTATCTCGCCGAATGGCGCAAGGCCGATCCCACCCCCGTCGGCGACGATCTGGAAGCCGAAGCCGACAGAGCCGTCGCCGAGATCGAGGCGGCCTATGACAAGGCCCGGCTGGTGGCGCTGGTGCACGCCGGAGGCCACGCCGATGCCTGACCTCAAGGGCAATGCCGCCCCGGCCAAAAAGGCCGCCACCGGCGCCTATACCCCGGCCGGCGTCTCGCCCAACCGCCGCGCCCGTCGCAGCTACACCATCCGGCTCTGGTCGGTCCGCCATTCGCGTTTCCTCGAATGGGTCTATCACCGCTTCGCCCACACCTTCCTGCTGCTGCATCCCCTCTGGAAACTCATCGGCTATTCCCGCGTCGAAAAGCCGATCACCTTCGTCGAGCGCAATGTCAAAGGCCTGCTGTTCGACTGTCGCATGTGCGGCCAGTGCGCGCTGTCGTCGACCGGCATGTCCTGCCCGATGAACTGTCCCAAACAGCTGCGCAACGGCCCCTGCGGCGGCGTGCGTGCCAATGGCAATTGTGAAGTCGAGCCGGATATGCCCTGCGTCTGGGTGCAGGCCTGGAAGGGCGCCCAGTCGATGGAGAAGGGCAGCGCCATCATGACGGTGCAGAAGCCGGTTAATCAGTCGCTGCGCGAAACCTCGTCCTGGCTGCGGGTCACGGCCGAAGCTGCCGCCGCCCGCGAAACCGCGAAGAAGGACGCCTGAGCATGGCCCAGATCGACGAAAACCCGCTCGGCATCGACCTGCCGCTCGATCCCCTGCCCGGCCATTCCTCGCTTGGCCGGCTGGAGCGCGTGCTGCGCCGCGGCGAATTCGCCGTCACCGCCGAATTGAACCCGCCCGACAGCGCCGACCCCCACGATGTCTACGAGCGCGCAAAGGTCTTTGACGGCTGGGTCGACGGCATCAATGCGGTCGATGCCTCCGGCGCCAATTGCCATATGTCCTCGGTCGGCATCTGTGCCCTTCTGACCCGCATGGGCTATGCGCCGATCATGCAGATCGCCTGCCGCGACAAGAACCGCATCGCCATCCAGGGCGACGTGCTGGGCGCCGCTGCCATGGGCGTCGCCAACATGATGTGCCTGACCGGCGACGGCGTTCAGGCCGGCGACCAGCCGGGCGCCAAGCCGGTCTTCGACCTCGACTGCATGTCGCTCTTGGAAACCGTGCGCACCATGCGCGACGAGGCGAAATTCCTGTCCGGCCGCAAGCTGACCACCCCGCCGCAGGTGTTTCTCGGCGCCGCGATCAATCCCTTCGCGCCGCCATACGATTTCCGGCCCTACCGTCTGGCCAAGAAAATCGAGGCCGGCGCGCAATTCGTCCAGAGCCAATATTGCTTCGACGTGCCGATGTTCCGCGACTACATGAGCAAGGTCCGCGATCTCGGCCTGCACGAGAAATGCTTCATCCTGGTCGGCGTCGGCCCGCTCGCCTCCGCCAAGACGGCGAAATGGATCCGCTCCAACGTGCCGGGCATCCATATCCCCGACCATATCATCGCCCGCCTCGAAGGCGCTGCCGACCAGAGACAAGAAGGCAAGCAGCTCTGCATCGACATCATCAACGAGGTGAAGGAGATCGAGGGTGTGTCGGGCGTGCATGTCATGGCCTATCGGCAGGAAGAATATGTCGCCGAGATCGTCCATGAATCCGGCGTGCTGAAGGGCCGCAAGCCCTGGAAGCGCGAGGCCAATCGCGGCGATGCCGAAGTCGCCCAGCGCATGGACGACATCCGCGGCCGCGACGAGCAGGACCAGCAGCAGCTGGCCGGCCTTGCCGCCGGCAATCCCCATTGATCGGCCAAGGGGCCGATCCCGGCCCTGCCGCCCTTGTTAACGCCTATCCCGGCGCGCTAGACCTCGTCACCAGACGCGCCACGACCGGAGGACTGAAATGACCCGTACCATCGTCGCATCCGCCACCCGAGAAATCATCATCGGCTTCGATCAGCCCTTTTGCGTGATCGGCGAGCGCATCAATCCGACCGGCCGCAAGAAGCTCGCCGCCGAGATGATCGAGGGCAATTTCGACACGGTCATCAAGGATGCCCTGGAACAGGTCGCCGCCGGCGCCACCATGCTCGACGTCAATGCCGGCGTCACCTCGGTCAACCCCAACGAGACCGAGCCGGGCCTGCTGGTCCGCACCATGGAAATCGTGCAGGGGCTGGTCGACGTGCCGCTGTCGATCGACAGTTCCGTCACCGCCGCCATCGAAGCCGCGCTGAAAGTGGCCAAGGGCCGGCCGCTGGTCAATTCCGTCACCGGCGAGGAGGAAAAGCTCGAGGCCATCCTGCCGCTCTGCAAGAAATACGACGTGCCGGTCGTTGCCATCTCCAATGACGAAACCGGCATTTCCATGGATCCCGACGTGCGCTTCGCCGTCGCCAAGAAGATCGTCGAGCGCGCCATGGACTATGGCATCAAGCCCCATGACATCGTCGTCGATCCGCTGGTCATGCCGATCGGCGCGCTGGGTGATGCCGGCCGCCAGGTATTTCAGCTGCTCTACCGCCTGCGCAACGAACTGAAGGTCAACACCACCTGCGGCCTGTCCAACATCTCCTTCGGCCTGCCGCACCGCCACGGCATCAATGCCGGCTTCATCCCGATGGTGATCGGCGCCGGCATGACGTCCGCCATCATGAACCCCTGCCGCCCGCAGGAAATGGAGGCCGTGCGCGCCGCCAATGTGCTCAACGGCACCGATCCCAATTGCGGCAACTGGATCATGACCTATCGCGACCACAAGCCCGCCGAGCCGGGTGCCGCCCCTTCCACGTCAGCCCCCGGCGCCTCCTCCGGCCGCCGCGGCGGCCGCGCGGCAAGGGCCGGTGCGGGCGCTGCGACGGAGTAGTTCCAAGGAGAACATGGGATGTCGACACTGAAACCGCTGCCCAGTTTCGCCAGTGATGAAGAAGCCGAACACTTCGTCGCAACTGCCGACTTGTCGGACTATGATCTTAGCGGCTTTCGGCCGGCGAAGTTCGAGTTTACGCACTCTCGATCCAGGCCCAGCGAATCTGATACCGAAGCAACCCCCTCTGCCCTGACGGGCATCTCCCCCTCAAGGGGGGAGATCGACTAGCCGGGGCGCTCTGCCCAAAGGTCATGGCCAATGCCTCGAAGCGAAAGGCCAGCCGAAAACGATCTCCCCCCTTGAGGGGGAGATGTCACGAAGTGACAGAGGGGGGTGCAGCGGCAGTGCCGCAGCGCCCGCAAAGTCCCCTCTCCCCGCTTGCGGGGAGAGGGCTAGGGTGAGGGGCAATTCCACAGCCGCGGCGTTCAAAGCACACCCGCAAGACACGACCGGGGCCTGAAACCCCAAGCCATGTGAAGGACCAAGATGACCGAAACCGCAGATCCCCTCGTCCTCTTCATGCCGTCCGGCAAGCGCGGCCGTTTCCCTGTCGGCACGCCGGTGCTGGAAGCCGCACGCCAGCTTGGCGTCTATGTCGAGAGCGTCTGTGGCGGGCGGGGCATTTGCGGGCGCTGTCAGATCGAGGTGCAGGAAGGCCAGTTCGCAAAACATGGCATCACCTCGTCGAATGACCACATCACGGAGTTTTCGCCGAAGGAAGTACGCTATGCCGAAAAGCGCGAGCTTAAGGACGGCCGTCGCCTGTCCTGTTCCGCCACCGTGCTCGGCGATCTCGTCATCGACGTGCCGCAGGATATCGCCGTCAATGCCCAGGTGGTGCGCAAGGATTCCGACGGCCGCGTCATCGAGCGCAATCCGGCCATCCACATGTGTTATGTCGAGGTCGAAGAACCCGACATGCACATGCCGCTCGGCGATCTCGACCGGCTGAAGGCAGCGCTCACCCGGGACTGGCGCTACGACACTCTCGAAGTCGATTTTCACCTCATTCCCCATGTCCAGACGATCCTGCGCAAGGGCGACTGGAAGGTGACCGTCGCCATCCACCGCGACAACGAGACCGGCCGGCCGCATATCATCGCGCTCTATCCGGGCCTCAAGAACGAGGCCTATGGCATCGCCTGCGATATCGGCTCGACCACCATCGCCATGCATCTCTCCTCGCTGCTGTCGGGCCGCACGGTGGCCTCGGCCGGCACCTCCAATCCGCAGATTCGCTTCGGCGAGGATCTGATGAGCCGCGTCTCCTATGTGATGATGAACCCGGACGGCCGCGAGGGCATGACGCTCGCCGTGCGCGAGGCGCTCAACACCCTGATCGACCGGGTCTGCGCCGAGGGCGGCATATCCCGCCAGGACATT
The DNA here is from genome assembly GCF_023701945.1 of Rhizobium sp. CG5. Classification (GTDB taxonomy): domain Bacteria; phylum Pseudomonadota; class Alphaproteobacteria; order Rhizobiales; family Rhizobiaceae; genus Allorhizobium. The sequence goes on along the minus strand of NZ_JABAEF010000008.1, from coordinate 16,729 downwards.
CTCGACAGCGTCTTCGTCGGCAATCCGATCATGCATCACCTGTTCCTCGGCATCGATCCGACCGAACTGGGCGGTGCGCCCTTTGCGCTCGCCGTCTCCGGCGCCATTCACCTGAAATCCTCCGACATCGGCCTGCCGATGAATGCCGGCACGCGCGTCTACATGCTGCCCTGCATCGCCGGCCATGTCGGTGCCGATGCCGCGGCCGCGACCCTGTGTGAAGGCCCGCATCGCCAGGACGAAATGATGCTGCTGGTCGATATCGGCACCAATGCGGAGATCGTGCTCGGCAATGCCGCACGGGTCGTGGCCGCCTCCTCGCCCACCGGCCCCGCCTTCGAAGGGGCTGAAATCTCGTCCGGCCAGCGCGCCGCCCCCGGCGCCATCGAGCGCGTGCGGATCGATCCCGTGACGCTGGAGCCGCGGTTTCGCGTCATCGGCATCGAGCAATGGTCGAACGAACCGGGCTTTGCCGAGGAGGCCGCCAAGGTACGTGTCACCGGCATTTGCGGCTCCGGCATCATCGAGGTGATCGCCGAAATGTTCCTGGCCGGCATCATTTCCGAGGACGGCGTGGTCGACGGCTCGCTGGCCGAGCGTTCACCCCGCATCCAGGCGACCGGCCGCACCTTTTCCTATCTGCTGCATGACGGCGAACCGAAGATCACCATCACGCAAGGCGACGTGCGCGCCATCCAGCTCGCCAAGGCCGCCCTTTATGCCGGCGTCAAGCTGCTGATGGACAAGCAGGGCATCGACCATGTCGACCGCATTGGTCTCGCCGGCGCCTTCGGCACCTTCATCGATCCGAAATATGCCATGGTGCTGGGGCTGATCCCCGATTGCGACCTCGACAAGGTCAAGGCCGTCGGCAATGCCGCCGGCACCGGCGCCCGCATGGCTTTGCTCAATCGCGGTTACCGCCGCGAGATCGAGGACACCGTCACCCGCATCGAAAAGATCGAAACCGCCCTCGAGCCGAAATTCCAGGAGCATTTCGTCTTCGCGATGGCCATGCCCAACAAGGTCGACCCCTTCCCGAAACTCTCCGCCGTCGTTACCCTGCCGGAGCGAAAAGTTCTGGCCGAAGGCGAAGACCCCGGCGGCGGCCGCAGACGGCGGCGGAATAGGGAAAGCTGAACAGGCCTTTCGCCGGGTTCGGTCAATCGAGAATGCGCGACTGCCTCCTGGAGACCTCAATCATTATTGGTGGCCACAGATATAGCGATCACGGATAGCAGAGAACCTCTGACGATCCGCTGTTAAACGACGGCTATTGCGGCGTGGGCATTCAGATATGCGCCAGAATCGGGTTGATCGATCATCATCGTATCGCGCCACAGCTGCTGTTCGGCGTTAATAAGCCCCAATTCCCATACGCACGCGATCACGGGTCTTTTCGCGGTATCCATAGGTGTGTTGGCGCCCCACAATGTGCGACGAATGTGTTGGCAGAGTACGGATCCCTGGATCCACCAATGTGCCAGAACCGATATGCCCAAATCTCCTGGGTGTATGATGACGAAGCCCAAACCATTGTCATCACCTTCCGCCAAGACGAGCGGCGGTAAATCTTGAACAACAAAGGAGTTGGCATCGTCAATCATTGTGCTGGTCAACTCTTTTCCGGCTGCCACAACACCGTAGACCTTGAGCTTCAGATGACCGACGTCCCAAAGCCCCAAATATGTGACGGTTCGCGGGCTATAGAGTCCTGTTACCCCTGTTTTCATCGGAAAATCCTTGTTTCTCAGTATTCTTCTGATGACAGCTCAGAATGTCAACTTGCGTCGCAGACCTGATTCCGCGGCGCCCACGCTCTTTTTCACGGAACCATGGTGTTCGGCATGTCGAATTGGCTCGAAGACGAGGCTGCAGCTGCGGTATTTCTGCACCTGGTTTGCCCCGAATGTCGTCACGCGCATTTCAGAACGGATTAGTCTCCAACCATCGCCGCGCCGCGCCGGCAATCTCTTCGGCCGGAAAGCCGGAAAAGCCGATGATCAGGCCCTGGCGGGCGGGAGTGCCGAGATACATCGGCGACAGCGCCCGCACTCCGAAGCCGCTGCGCGCCGCATCGGCGGCGAGCGCGAGATCGGACAGGCCAGGATCGAACCGTTTGGGCGGCAGGCCTGCCACCAGGTGCAGGCCCTGCTCCGGCGTCGAAACCTCCAGCCCGCCGTCGGAAAGCACGGACACCAGCATGTCGCGCGCCAGCCTCAGCCGTCGCCGGGCCCGCTTGATATGGGCGGCGAAATGGCCGTCGCGCAGGAATTCGGCCAGCGCCTCTTCGGCCAGCGTCGGCGGAAAGCGGTCGGCCAGCCGCCGCGTGTCGAGCAACGCATCGCGCAAGGCCCAGGGCGCCACCAGATAGCCGATGCGCAGGCCCGGCATCAGCGCCTTGGAAAAGGTGCCGACATAGATCACCCGGCCCTGCCCATCGATGCCCTGCAGCGAGGTCAGCGGCGGCCCGGCATAGCGGAACTCGCTGTCGTAATCGTCCTCGATGATATAGGCACCCTGCCGCTCGGCCCAGTCGATCAGCGCCAGCCGGCGCGGCATCGACAGTGTCACGCCGAGCGGAAACTGGTGCGACGGCGTCACATAGGCGGCGCGCGCCTGGGGCCCGAGCCGAATGCCCGCCGCCGGGTCGATACCATCGGCATCGACCGGAACGCCGATCAGCCGCAGGCCGGCGGCCTGGAAGGCGGCCCGCGCCGCCGGATAACAGGGTTCCTCGACCCAGACCGGATCGCCGGGTTTTAAGAGCGTGCGGATCACCAGGTCGATGCCATGCTGCGTGCCGGCGGTGATGATCACCTGGTCGCCGGTACACTGCACGCCGCGGGCGGCCCGCAGATAGGCGGCGATCTCGTCGCGCAGATCCTGCCCGCCAGCCGGCTCGTTATAGTGAAAATGGCGGATCGACGGCTTGGCCAGATGCCGGTTCAACAGGCCGCGAAAGATCTGCAGCGTGCGTTGATCCGCCGTCGACGATCCGAGCACGCCCGGCAGCGGCGGCGGTTCGCGTCGCACCGGATCGGGACGCGGCGGCGGTGGCGTCTCGATCACCGGTACGATGGAGGCCACATAGGTCCCCGCCCCCACACGCGCCTCGGCAAAGCCGTCGGCCACCAGCATGTCATAGGCCGCGACGGCTGCACCGCGCGACAGGCTGAAGCGCCGCGCCAGGTCGCGCGTCGTCGGCAGTTTTGCGCCGGGCACAAGCGTGCCCGTCTCGATCATCCGCCGCAACTCACCATAAAGCGCCTGGCGCCGCGGCCCGGTTTTCGGCAGCACCGGCACGCAGGCCGACCAGTCGGATAAATTGGTTCGCATAATATTGGCCATATTGGATCTTCTTCAAACCAATCGCATGGCCTAGCTGTGCCTCAACCACAGCCCGGAGGCAAGCATGACCGTCGAAACGCCAGACAATTCCTTCTCCGCCACGCCCCGCAGCCGCATCAAGCGCCTGCACCAGCGCGGCAGCTACGACCATCAGGCGGTGTTTGCCGTGCTCGACAGCGCCTTTCTCTGTCATGTCGCCTATGTCATCGACGGACAGCCCTATTGCACGCCGACCATCCACTGGCGCGAAGGCGACTGGCTCTACTGGCACGGCTCGTCCGCCAGCCGCATGCTGCGCAACCAGAGCCAAGGCACGCCGGTCTGCCTGACGGTCTCCCATCTCGATGGTCTGGTGCTGGCCCGCTCCGGTTTCAACCATTCGGCCAATTACCGCTCCGCCATGTGTTTCGGCACGGCTCGGATCATCGACGATCCGCTTGAGAAGGCCCAGGCCCTGAAGGGTGTCGTCGATCGCTTCTATCCCGGCCGCAGCACGGATCTGCGCGCCAACCATGCCCAGGAGGTCAAGGCGACCATGGTGATCGGCATGCAGATCGAAGAGGCCTCCGCCAAGATCCGCGCCGCCGGCGTCGGCGATGATGAAGAAGACATGGCAACGCCGCTGTGGGCCGGCGTCATTCCCGTGCACACCGTGATCGGCGCGCCGGAGATCAGCCCGCATGTGCCCGCCGGCGTCGAGGCCCCGGCCCTGCTGGACATCTATCGCCAAGGCCGTCCCCTGGACGAGGCACTGGCCGAATGCCAGGCCCTCTACGAGGCCGAGCAAGCCTGATCGAACGATGCGGCGGTTAGGCGCAAAAACCTTACGCCGCCATGCCGACCATTTCGGAAAAGGCGAAGCGCACGCTGTCGGCCACCGCCTTGACCGGATCGGAGCGTTCCGTGCCGGTCAGCAGCCGCACTTCGAAACTGCCGAGATCGGGCATGCCATGCTTGGCACCGAGCGCCATCATGTCGGAGGTGAGATAACTGCGCGGCAGCGGTGCGACGGCAAGGTCGGCCACTACGGCGGCGCGCTGCGCCATGGTATGGGCGCTGAGATAGGCGATGCGATAGGGCCGCTTGTCGCGCTCCAGCCGCGCCAGCGCATCGGCCCGCCAGCAGCAGCCGTCCTCCCAGATCGACACCGGCAGCGGCTCGCGCAGATGCGCCGTGCCGCATTTGGCGCCGGCCCAGACCAGCTGTTCGGTGTGGATCACCTCGCCCTCTGTTGTCACCGTACCGGGCGCACAGTTGACCAGCGTCAGGTCCAGCCGCTGTTCGCTCAGCCGGCGCCGCAAGCCGCTGCTGTTGTCGACCGTCATGTCCACCATGATCGCCGGATAGATCTCGGCAAAGCGCCGGAGGATGGTCGGCATGAAGCGCTCGCCGATATCGTCCGGCGCCCCGAGCCGCACCACACCCTTCATGTCGGGCATGCGGAAACGGCCGACCGCCTCGTTCGACAGCGCGATCATTCGCCTGGCATAGCTCAGCAAGGTCTCGCCGCCCTCCGTCAGCGTCACCGAGCGCGCATCGCGCAGGAACAGCACGGTGTTCAGTTGCTCCTCGAGCTTCTTGATCTGCATCGACACGGCCGACGGCGTGCGCAGCACCTGATCGGCGGCCGCCGAAAAACTGCCGCCCTCGGCGATCGCCACGAAGGTGCGCAGCACATCATTGTCGAGCAGCGGCAAAGGTTGACGGAAGGGCAGTGTCATGGCTCGCCTCATCAATATAATTGAAGTTAAGAGACATATCATTGCGTTTGATTGAATGTCAATCCGGGTGCATTCTCTTCATCAGACGCAACCAACGGGAAGGAGACTGTCATGTTCATCGCCACGCTCCTGCGGGCTTTTCGCCACCTCAAGGCCCTGCTGCAGGCGGCGCGCCGCAACCGCCATCGTCGCCAAACCAGCGCCGAAATCGCCGCCCTGTCTGCCCATCTGCGGGACGATATCGGCGTGACGAAATTGCGCGCAGACACCTGACACCCGGCAGGCATCACCGCAACACATCAATCAAGCTAATGTCTGACATAAGAAACATTCGTTTGATTGATGGAACCAACGAGATCATATCACTTAGATCCGCTTCCAATCCTGGAGGAAAGACCATGGCACTGACCCAATACGACATCCTGACCAGCCGGCGCACGCCGCAGGCCTCCGTCGTCACGCTGATCGCCGGCGCGGCAAAGCGCGCCGCGGCCGCTGTCGGCGCATGGCATCGCAACCGCCTGGCCCTGCGCCAGTTCGAGGCCATGCCGGCCGACTTGCGCAAGGATTTCGGCTGGCCCGCCGCCGACCGCGCCCTGCCGCCGTCCGACAAGGCCTGATTGCGACAGGGAGCCGAGATCCCGTCGTATACTGACCAGTTAGGTGGATCCGGTGCGGTCCTCGACGCACTGGAAAATACCGTCGAAATTCAACCGCATACCGGCACCGTCGGGCCATCGCGCCAGAGGCATAAGGTCGCAACTGGCAAAATTTCAAAAAAATGTCGCGTTTTTTTCGCCGGCCCGTCATGGCCGACGGATTTGTCCATGCTATTGTCGCAATTGAGATATCCAGAATGTCCATTCCACGCGAGGAATGGGCATTCGCTGCGCAGCATGGTGGTCCGACATGAGCAAGACGCCTATCAAGAAACGCACTCTGGTTTTCTTCCTGGTCCCGCATTTCACGCTGCTGCCTTTTTCGGGCGCCATCGAGACCCTGCGCATCGCCAATCGCATGCTGGGCTATACCGCCTATGAGTGGCGGCTGGCCTCGGTCGACGGCCAAAAGGTCTATTCCTCCTCCGGCATCGGCATCGAGGTCAATTCCTCGCTGGCCGACGAGCGCCGCTATCTCGGCGGTGAAAACCGGCCGAACATGGCGCTGGTCTGTTCCGGCATCTATGTCGAGGAATTCAACAACAAGTCGGTCAATGCCTGGCTGCGCGAGGCCTATAACCGCAACGTCGCCGTCGGTTCGCTCTGTACGGGCGCCCATGTGCTGGCCCAGGCGGGCTTGCTCAACGGCAAGCGCTGCGCCATCCACTGGGAAAACCTGCCGGGCTTTTCTGAAACCTTCCCGCAGGCCGAGGTCTATGCCGATCTCTACGAGGTCGACAGCAATCTCTACACCTGCGCCGGCGGCACCGCCTCGCTCGACATGATGCTCAACCTGATCGGCCAGGATTTTGGCGAGGGTCTGGTCAACCGGGTCTGCGAGCAGCACCTGACCGACCGCGTCCGCAGTCCGCACGACCGCCAGCGCCTGCCGCTCAGGGCCCGTCTCGGCGTGCAGAATTCAAAAGTCCTGTCGATCATCGAGCTGATGGAAAGCCATTTGGCCGAACCCCTGTCGCTTCTGGAAATCGCCGACGATGCCGGCCTGTCGCGCCGCCAGATCGAACGGCTGTTCAGGCAGGAGATGGGCCGCTCGCCGGCCCGCTACTATCTGGAAATCCGCCTCGACCGCGCCCGCCACCTGCTGGTCCAGTCCTCCATGCCGGTGGTCGAGGTGGCGGTTGCCTGCGGCTTCGTCTCCGCCTCGCATTTCTCCAAGTGTTATCGCGAACTCTACAACCGCTCGCCGCAGCAGGAGCGCGCCGAGCGCAAGCTGACCATGTCGACGACCCGCACCGGCGTTGTCGTCTGAACAGAGAAGCTGTTGGCGGCAAAGGGCGCGCCGACCGAAAAGTCCGGCCTGATTTACTGAACCGCCGGCCCCGGCGGCGTCACGGAGACCGGCTCGTCGGTGCCGATGCCGTCGACCACCGGCTGGCTGGTGCTGCCCTCGGCAATCGCCATCGGACCGTCGGTGACAGCCTGTGGTGTGACAGCCTTCGGCTCGTCGGCCAGCAGATCCGGGCCCTCCGCCGTCCCCATGACCTCGCTGTCGATATTGATCCCCTCCTCGGGAATGGTCATCGGACCGGCGGCCGGCGGCGACGAAACACGTTCGTCCGGCGCGCTGTCGACGCCCGCCGTGGCCATGTCGAGTGGCGCGCTGGCAACCGGCAGGTCCGTGTCCGTCTCGGGATAGGGATTGTCGAGAGACCCGGCCTCGGCCAGGCCGCCCGGAGCCGCAGGCCCGGTCTGGACAAAGCCGCTCGGCGCTTCGATCCGGCCGATCGGCTCGCCGACGCGGCCGATCAACTGGCGCTCGGACGATATCGAGCCGACCCGTGTGCCGCCATCGATCTCCTCCGGCGGCACGAGACCGTCCGAAGAGCAGTTGGAAAGTCCGAGCGCGGCGATCGCCAGGATCGCCATGCTGTCTGAAACGGATCTTTGCGCCATGCTCGATACCCGGTTTGGCGGATTGTCTGTCCGCAGGAGGGCCGATCATAGGCGCCAAGCGGTAAAGGCTTTGTTGCGAGGCTTTGAGCGTTTCCTGCCGCCGCTCTACGGCACCGACCTTTGCGCCTTGTATCTGCCGGGTTGGCCCCATACGCTTGCCAAGGATTGGCGGCGCCCACAACAGGGCCCGTGATTCGACGCCGGCGCATCGCGCCGCCAGACGCAGACCATTTGGAGGTACACCATGACCGACACCACAGCGCCGACCGGCGAACTGACCTTGCGAACGCTGGCCATGCCGGCCGATGCCAATGCCGCCGGCGATATCTTTGGTGGCTGGGTCATGGCGCAGATGGACCTGGCCTGCGGTATCCGTGCGGCCGAACGGGCCAGCGGCCGCGTCGTCACCGCCGCCGTCCAGGAAATGGCCTTCGCCATGCCGGTCAAGATCGGCGACACGCTCTGCGTCTATACCGATATCGCCCGCGTCGGCCGCACCTCGATCACCCTGTCGGTCGAGGTCTGGGCGCAGCGCTACCTGACCCACATCATGGAAAAGGTCACCCAGGCGACCTTCGTCATGGTGGCGCTCGACGGCGACGGCAAGCCGACTCCGGTGCCGGCCGAATAATCAGCGCCTCGGCGCAGCAAATTCAGAGATAAGCGGAACTACGGCTGAAATCGAGACCCGGGAAAATCGTCGAGGTCAGCGCGCTCATCGGCACGTCGAACTGCCGGTAGAGCATGGCGGCGGCGACTTCGCGCACGTCGCCGGTCGGCATCAGGTCGCGCCCGTCGAGCAGATCGCCCTCCCCGAGACCCGCCCAGCGGCCGTGTACACGGCCACCCTTGATCGCTCCGCCGGCCATCACGCAGCAGCCGCCCGTGCCATGGTCGGTGCCGGTGCTGCCGTTCTGGCGCACCGTCCGGCCGAATTCCGTCATTGCCACCACCGCCGTCTTGCTCCAGGCGTCAGGCCCGAGCGTCTCCTTCAGGGTGGTGATGGCCAGTGCCAACTGTTTGGCCGCCTTGGCGAAATCGGCGGCCTGGCGAATATGGGTATCCCAGCCGCTGATCGAGAAGGCCGCCACCCGATATTGCTCGCGCAGCAATCCGCCGGCCAGCCGCGCCACCTCATGCACGCCCTGCCCGCGCTTGGCGTCCCCATAGAGTTGATCGCTGAAACCATCGACGCCGACGGCTTCCGCCATGGCCGTCGCGAACACCGGATCATTTTTGTAGAGCCGCGCCAGAAATTGCAGGGCATCGCCATCCATCGTGATGTCCGATTGCGTCGACCAGACCTCCGACTTGTTGGGGCCGGCGAGAATGAGATCGCGGGACGTACTGACATCGATGGCAGCCGTCGGCTGCGCCATGACCGACAGCGTGCGGTTGAGCCAGCCGGTGCGAAGACCCTGGGTGCCGGCGCTGCCGGTTTCCAGAATGTCCTGGCCGTCGAAATGGCTGCGGTCGTTGCGATAAGGCGTCGACACGGACTGCACGAAGGCAAGTTCCCCCGCTGTCCACAGCGGCATCAGGTCCGCGGCCGCGGGATGCAGGCCGAAAAATCCGTCCAGGTCGAGCAAGCCGGCGTCTGCGCCGACCACCAGGTCGGGCCGCAACTGCTTCAGCAGCGGATCGCCATAGGGCTGCACCAAAGCCAGGCCGTCCATGGCGCCGCGCAGCACGATGGCAACGAAACGATTGTCGCCGGGCATCGCGGCAAAGGTCAACGGGGTGAACACCGGCGCCGCCGCCAGACAGCAAGCCGAGGCTATGAAGCCGCGTCGGGAGAGATGGGTCCTGTCGCTCATCGTCGGGGTCCTATCGCCTGTTGAATTCGGGGGATGCCAGCACCAGCGCAATGCCGATCTCTTTCGACGGCGCCTGCCCGACAATGTGGATGGTCTCATCCCGCGCCGCATCCGCAAGCGCCATCTTCGCAAACGCGCGCGGATCGCGGTCCTTGCCGAGGCTGGAGGCCAGCCGCCGCGCCCAGCCGATCCGCTCGGTCAACTGGTTGGCATTCATCCAGGATGCGGAATCGTCTTCGAACCCGGCCGGGCTCGGCGGCGCCCAGATCTGCTGGCCCATTCGTCTGAGCAGGTTGACGCCGACCTGCAGTTTTGTCGCCGGGGCCGCCGGCGGCGGGGCTGGCTGCATCCCATTAGGCGCGATGGCCATCGCCATGCCTTGCGGTTCGGCGACCGTAACCTCGGTGGCAGAGCCGAACAGCATGGCCTCGTCAGCATCGAAGGCCCGCAGCGACGAGACGATATAGTCGAACGGCAGCTTGATCTTGGCGCCGGGGTTTTCCCACGCCGCCGGGTGATGGACCATCGCCTGGTAGACGCGCGTCAGATCCCCGTCGCTGCGGGTCCAGGCGGCCACCATCTCGTCGACCAGCGCCTGCGGTGGCTCGTCGCTGACGAAATGCACGGCGAGCTTCCGGCAGATATGCTTTGCCGTGCTCGGATGCGAACACAGGTCGTCGAACAGATCAAGGCAATCGTCCATCCCGCGCATCTCGCCGCCATAGGTCTGGCCGAGAACCGTGAACGTGCCGGGCTCGGCCCACCGGTCCCGGAAGCGAACTTGCATGGTCTCCAGATTGATCGCCAAGCCGCTCAGCACGAAGGCCGCCTGCCGCACGTCGGTCTGGTGATAGCCGCCCTGCACCCCGAGTGTATGCAACTCGATCAGTTCGCGAGCGAAATTCTCGTTGATGCCCTTGCCCTTTTCCAGCCCGATCGCGGAGTTCGGCCCGGTCGACTGGGGTTGATCCAGATAGATCAGCATGGCGGGATGCAGGGATACGGCCCGGACCAGCTCGGCAAATCGACCCTTCAGCAGCGGCCGAATGACCTCGGCCTCGAAGCCGGGGACCATGATGCGCATCAGCGGGCTTTTGAATGTGCTGATGGCGAAATGGTTGGTCCAGAAGCTGGCCAGCCGCTCGTGAAACCCGTTCGGCGACAGCACGGCTTGGGCAATCCGCGCCTCGCAATCGGCGCGAAGGCCGGCACTGACCTCCTTGTTGCGCGCCCGGGTCAACTCCTCGACCGGTTCGCCGAGCTTCTGGCGGGCTGTAATGTCCTTGGACGTGGCCCGATAAAGGTTGATCCGTTCCCTCCGACCCGCAATGCCCTCGTGCGGGAACATCGGCGCTGTAGCCGCACCACGCTCGACCTGTGTCAGCAGATCGTCCGGCCCGGAAATTCCAGGCTGGGACGGCCTAAGCCCGTAACCGAACCGCATGGCCGCCGTACTCGACACAGAGAGACTCATCGATGGGTTTCCTCGCAATGGGGCAGTTGCGAGGACGATACGGATTTTTACGGCGATTTGAAGGAATGCCTCAGGCGCGGAAGATCATCGTCGCCCCGATGGCGATCAGCGCGAACCCGGCCGCATGGTTCCAGGTCAGCGCCTCTTTCAGCCAGAACACCGAGAAGCCGGAAAACACCACCAGGGTAATCACTTCCTGCATGGTTTTCAGCTGCGCTGCCGAATAGACTTCGTGACCGATGCGATTGGCCGGAACCGCCAGGCAATATTCGAAGAAGGCGATGCCCCAGCTGGCAAGGATCACCACATACAGCGGTAGGGACGTGAACTTCAGATGCCCGTACCAGGCAAATGTCATGAACACATTGGACAAGAGAAGAAGGACGATCGGCCAGACGGCGGCAGCGCTCAGGGAGAAGGGCATCGGCGAATCCTTGGTATTTGAAGGGCAATAATTGCCCTTAAACGGCCCAACGGGCGCCGACAAGACACCAGTTTTATCCGCGGTGGGCCCTTTGCCCTGTTAAATCAAAATTATCAGGAAGCGATTATATAAGCAGAAGGGATGAGGGGCCCTTCCTGTGGCGCGACCACACAAGAAAACGAGGGCCAAGATGGCGAAGAAGGCAGCATCATGAAATTCGAGGATCAGATCCGCGCTGCCCAGGCCGATACGGTGCTCGCCGGGCTGACCATCTCGCTGATCGCCAACAGTTTCATCGCGCTGACCACGGCGGCAGTTCTGACGCTGCGGCAGCCCTCCGCCGACCACGCCATCTGGCTGGCGGGCATTGTCACGCTGAACATGCTGCGGCAGGTCTCGGCGGCGATCCTCAAACGCAGGGATGTGGTCCGCAGCAATCCGCATGCCGTTCTCAACCACCTCGCCATCGGTTCCCTTGCCAGCGGCTGTCTCTGGGCCTTTGCGCCCTTTCTCGGCCTGGGGTTGAGCTCGGATGGGGCCCAGGCCTATGTGATCTTCATCATTGCCGGCATTTCGGCCGGTGCGATCATCCAGAGCACCGCCTGCTGCCGCATCGCCATCGGCTTTGGCGCACCGGCAATGCTGGCCGCCGTGGCCTCCCTGCTGAAAACCCCGAGCACGGTCAATGTGGTCATTGCCGCCGACGTCTTGCTGCTGATGGTGATGATGTTCCGCAGCAGCCGCATGAGCGAGCTGAATTTCATCGTCAGCCTGACCGACCGTCTCAAGGCGGTGTCGCTGGCGGCGTCCCTGTCGCAGGCCAATCAGGCGATCAGTTCCTCCAATCGCCAGCTTGAAATCCTGGCCAGCCGTGATCCGCTGACCGGTCTTGGCAATCGCGCCGCCTTCAACCTGCGCCTGGCGCACGTGCTTGAGCCAGACAGCGGCGATACGCCGATGGCCCTGCTGATCATCGATCTCGACCGCTTCAAGTCGATCAACGACACCATGGGCCACACCGCCGGCGACATCGTGCTCACCGAGTTTGCCCGCCGCCTGTCGGCCATTGCCGCCCCTGATCATCTGGTCGCCCGCCTCGGCGGCGACGAATTCGCCGTGGTCGTCGAGGGCGAAGGCGCCGCGGCGAAAGGCCTGGCCCTGGGCACCGAAATTCTCGACCTGACGGCGCGGCCGGTGATGATCGGCGACCGCCAGGTCACCATCGGCTCCAGCGTCGGCCTCGCCCATGTGCCCGAACATGCCCACTCGGCGGAAGCGATCTTTGCCTGCGCCGACATCGCCCTTTACGCCGCCAAGGAACAGGGCCGCCGCCGCCTGCGCGTCTTCAGCCCGGATATCAAGCAGCGCCTCGACCGCCAGAAGCAGATCGAGATCGGCCTGGAGGAGGCCCTGACCTCCGGTGCGGTCGAGGTGTTCTTCCAGCCGCAGGTCGAACTGGCCGGCGAGACGGTGGTCGGCTTCGAGGCGCTGGTGCGCTGGAACCATCCGGTGCTGGGGCCGATCAGCCCGCCGGAAATCGTCCAGGCGGCCCGCGCCCTGCATGTTTCGGAACGGCTGACCCGCCATGTCGCGACCGCTGCCGCCGATCTCATCCTGCGCCTGCCCGCCCTCGGCCTGGCCGGCACCGTGGTCGCCATCAATGTCTCGCCGCGCGAATTCTCGATGTATTCCCTGTCGAAGACGCTCGGCGACGTGGCCCGGGCTGCCGGCATCGCGCCGTCGCAGATGGAAATCGAGATCACTGAGGAGGCCACCCTCGACACGGCCGCCGCCGGCACCGAGCTGGAGCGCCTGGAAAAGGCCGGCTTCCGCCTCGCCGTCGACGATTTCGGCATGGGCCATTCGTCGCTCGCCTATATCATCAGCCTCAAGGTCGACCGCCTGAAGATCGACCGCAGCTTCGTGCACGGCATATCCGCTAGCCGCCAGAACCAGGCGCTGGTCGCCGCCTTGGTCGGCATGGGCCATGCTCTGTCGATCGACATCGTCGTCGAGGGCGTCGAAACACAGGAAGACGCCGAGGTGCTGCGCATGCTCGGCTGCCGCTTTGCCCAGGGCTATCTCTACGGCCGGGCGATGCCGGCCGCCGACCTGCCCGCCTGGCTGGCCACCCGGTCCCCCAGGCCCCATCCGGACGATCTCGCCCGCATCGCCTGAAACCCGCAAAAGCGTTTCCCTTTTGTACTCATGGCCCCTTTTCTTTCGCCGCGATCTTCTCCATATTCCGGCCATGGCCAAAGCACCGAAATCCCCCGCCCGCCCGACCGGGTTCGAAGAGTCTCCCCAGGCATCGTTTGAAGGCGCGCCGCTTTCCGGCAGCGTCTCCGACTGGGTGAAACAGCTGGAGGCCGAGGCCGAGGCCTCGACCGTCGAGACCCAGCGCGAACTGGCCTCCAAGGCCGGAAAGCACCGCAAGAAGATCGAGATCGAGGCGCGCAAGCAGTCGGAAAAGGTCGCCTTTGAGAAATCGACGGCCGGCCGCAAAGCAGCCCCGGATGCCCCGAGCGCGCAGCGATCCTCACGCGGCACCTCGATGGGCGGGTCCACCGATCCGAAAACCCGCGCCGCCGCCGGTCTCAATCCGGTCGCCGGCATGGATACCTCGCTCGAAGATGCCGAAAGCCTGGCGCCCGGCGCCGTCACGGCAACCGTCGAGGCCCTGTCCTCGCTGATCGAGAGCGGCAATCCGCTGTTCAAGGACGGCAAGATCTGGGTGCCGCACCGCCCGGCCCGCCCCGACAAGTCCGAAGGCGGCATCGCCATCCGCATGGTCTCCGACTACGAGCCGGCCGGCGACCAGCCGACCGCCATCAAGGACCTCGTCGAGGGCCTTGAGAACGACGACCGCACCCAGGTGCTGCTCGGCGTCACCGGCTCCGGCAAAACCTTCACCATGGCCAAGGTGATCGAGGCCACCCAGCGCCCGGCCGTCATCCTGGCGCCCAACAAGACCCTGGCGGCCCAGCTCTATTCCGAGTTCAAGAACTTCTTTCCCGACAATGCGGTCGAGTATTTCGTCTCCTATTACGACTATTACCAGCCGGAAGCCTATGTGCCGCGCTCCGATACCTTCATCGAGAAGGAGAGTTCGATCAACGAGCAGATCGACCGCATGCGCCACGCCGCCACCCGCGCCATCCTCGAGCGCGACGACTGCATCATCGTCGCCTCGGTCTCCTGCATCTACGGTATCGGCTCGGTCGAGACCTATACGGCCATGACCTTCCAGATGTCGGTCGGCGACCGCATCGACCAGCGGCAATTGCTCGCCGACCTGGTCGCCCAGCAATACAAGCGCCAGGACATCAATTTCGTGCGCGGCTCGTTTCGCGTGCGCGGTGACACGATCGAGATCTTCCCGGCCCATCTGGAGGATGCCGCCTGGCGCATCTCGATGTTCGGCGACGAGATCGACGCGATCACCGAATTCGACCCTTTGACCGGCCACAAGACCGGCGACATGAAATCGGTCAAGATCTACGCCAACAGCCACTATGTGACGCCCCGCCCGACGCTGAACGGCGCCATCAAGTCGATCAAGGAGGAGCTGAAGCTCCGCCTCGCCGAGCTGGAAAAGGGCGGCCGCCTGCTGGAAGCCCAGCGCCTCGAACAGCGCACCCGCTACGATATCGAGATGCTGGAGGCGACCGGCTCCTGCGCCGGCATCGAGAACTATTCGCGTTACCTGACCGGCCGCACCCCCGGCGAGCCGCCACCGACTTTGTTTGAATATATCCCCGACAATGCCCTGCTGTTCATCGACGAGAGCCATGTCTCGGTCTCCCAGATCGGCGGCATGTATCGCGGCGACTTCAGGCGCAAGGCGACCCTGGCCGAATACGGCTTCCGCCTGCCCTCCTGCATGGACAACCGGCCGCTGCGCTTCGAGGAATGGGACGCCATGCGGCCGCAGACCGTCGCCGTCTCGGCGACGCCGGCCGCCTGGGAAATGGAACAGGCCGGCGGCGTCTTTGCCGAACAGGTCATCCGCCCGACCGGCCTGATCGATCCGCCCGTCGAGGTCCGCCCGGCCCGCTCCCAGGTCGACGACGTGCTCGGCGAGATCCGCGAGACGGCCCAGGCCGGGTATCGCACGCTCGTCACGGTGCTCACCAAGCGCATGGCCGAAGATCTGACCGAATATTTGCACGAGCAGGGCGTCCGCGTCCGCTACATGCATTCCGACATCGACACGCTGGAGCGCATCGAAATCATCCGCGACCTGCGTCTCGGCGCCTTCGACGTGCTGGTCGGCATCAACCTGCTGCGCGAGGGCCTCGACATTCCCGAATGCGGCTTTGTCGCCATTCTCGACGCCGACAAGGAAGGATTCTTGCGCTCCGAGACCTCGCTGGTCCAGACCATCGGCCGCGCCGCCCGCAATGTCGACGGCAAGGTCATCCTCTATGCCGACAAGATCACCGGCTCGATGCAGCGCGCCATGGACGAAACCGCCCGCCGCCGCGAAAAGCAGACCGCCTACAATCTCGAACACGGCATCACCCCGGAATCGGTCAAGGCGAAGATTTCCGACATCCTCGATTCGGTCTACGAGCGCGACCATGTCCGCGCCGACATATCCGGCGTCTCCGGCAAGGGCTTTGCCGATGGCGGCCACCTGGTCGGCAACAATCTGCAGGCCCATCTGACCGCGCTGGAAAAATCCATGCGCGACGCCGCCGCCGACCTCGACTTCGAAAAGGCCGCGCGCCTCCGCGACGAAATCAAACGCCTCAAAGCCGTCGAACTCGCCTCCATGGACGACCCCATGGCCCGCCAGGAAGCCAAAGCCATCGAGGGCGGAAAAGGCCAACCCAAGGCCATCGCATCCGGCCCCGGCAAAGCCGGCCCCCACCTCCCCCTTGAGGGGGGAGGTCGCCGCGCAGCGGCGGGTGGGGGTGACCCTGCCCAAAATGCAGACGCCAACGACAGCCACCCCGGCACGAACGCCAACGACAGCCACGCCACCGCAAACGCGAACGCCACCGGCCGTCACCCCACCCCGGACCTGCGGTCCGACCCTCCCCCTCAAGGGGAGGGTAAAGGCAGCTATTTCGCCAAACCCGATCTCGACAACATGGGCCCGGGCACCGACATGGCCAGACCGCTGCGCCGCGAGGGCCAGATCCCCGGCCGCGCCGAAGGCGGCCGCGACACCGCCTCGCTGTTCCGCAAGAACACGCTGGACGAAATGACCGTCGGCCGCACCGAAAAACCGGTCCCCGGCAAACTCCCGGAAAAACCCCGCGCCGAGCCCGGCAACACATCAAGCGCCGGCAGCAAGCCGAGCGCGCCCCACGAGTCCCTTCTCCCCGCCCGCGGGGAGAAGGTGCCCGGCAGGGCGGATG
>NZ_JABAEF010000007.1 GCF_023701945.1 Rhizobium sp. CG5 | reverse complement strand
GAGGCGGTGGGGTCGGGCACGGGGGTGCCGGCGGTTTACCGCACTTGGCCGGAGGAGGTGGTGGCGGTGGCGGCGCGTCTTGCGTGGCCACCGGCTTGTCGTTGGTGATGATGACTGCGTCAGCAAAGGCTGGCGAGGTGAAAACAATCGCAGCAAGGGCTGAGAAGGCTATTCGTAAACGTGTTTTGCGCAATGGAACCTCCGAGTATGCCCTGCGTAAACGCCGGATCTGTATTTTGGTTCCCACCAGCGCCTCCCAAAGATTTCGGAAACAGCCCTCTTCATGCGTCCGTGAACCTCTAACCGCCCATGAACTCCCACAGTCCAAGCGTCAGGACCGGAAACGCGCAGACGAGGGCCAAGACGACCAGCACCGCGCCAATGAACGGAATGACCTCCCTGAAGATCGGATAGGGCGCAATTCGCGTTATCTGGGCCGAGATGAACACCAGGATGCCGACCGGTGGCGTCACACCGCCGAGCTGCAGATTGATGATCATGATGATGCCGAGCTGAACAGGATCAATCCCGATCTGCATCATCAAAGGCAGGAACAAGGGCGCGGTAATCAGCATTGCGGGCGTCAGATCCAGAAACATCCCGGCGACAAAGAGCAGCAGGTTCATGAGCAGCAGCAGCATGAACGGGCCGAATTCTCCGGCTTGCGCCCATCCGATCAGCGTTTGCGGTACGCCCTCGGCAATCAGAACCCACGCAAAGGGTACCGAACAGGCGATCAGAAAGCCGATCATCGCGGCATCCACACTGCACTCCTCGAATGCCCGATAGGCTTCGCGCCAGGAAAACTCCTTGAAGATGAATTTCCCGATGACGAACGCCCAAACCACCGCCATGACGCCGGCTTCGGTGGCGGTGGTGATGCCAAGCCTGATACACCCCAACACGATCACGGCGATGATCATCACCGGCAATGCCCGGACAAACGTCAACCACACCGTTTTCAACGGCGCTCGGGTCGTCGATGTCTGGTAGTCGCGGCGGCGGGAGATGATATTGACCATCACCATGAGCGCGACGGCAACCAGAAGGCCGGGCACGACACCTGCCGTAAACAACTTGGCGACCGAAACATTCGACACCGACGCGTAGACCAGCATGGCGATGGCGGGGGGCAGAATATTCGGCAGGATCGAAGAAATCGCTGTGATCGCGCAGGAGAACTGCGGCGAATAGCCTCGCTTGATCATCTCGGGCACGAGCATCTTGGAGTCGCTGGCGGCGTCGGCGCTGGAAGACCCGGAAATCCCGCCGATCAGCACACTGTTGAAGACGTTGACCTGTGCCAAACCGCCCCGGTAATGACCGAAGATGGACGATGCGAAGTCGATCAACCGCGTTGTCAGGCCGCCAAGATTGAGGAGATATCCGGTGGTCAGGAAGAACGGAATAGCCAGAAGGATGAACTTGCTGGAACCGGACACCATGTTCTGGATGATCGCCGGCGCCGGCAGAAGCTCGGCACTCCAGGTCGTGAAGAAAACGCTGAGAAGCATCGCGAACGCGACCGGCACTCCAGCGATCATCGTCACGAAGAAGCTCACCATCATCAGCAAACTCGGCGACAAGGTCTGAAACGGCGACAGATCTGGAGCGCGGATCAGCAGATAGAGCGCACCACCGACTGCGACTGTGGCCGCATTGCGGATCAGCCCGGCCCGGTCGGTCCTATCCAGCAACAGGAAGAAGAGGCTGATGAAACCCGCAGCAGGAATGATGCCGTATCGCAGGGCATTGGGCCATTGCAGCAGCGTGCTGACACCGCCGACCTTGCTTGCCAGATCGTAGCCGCTGAAGATCAGGATGAAGACCACGAGTGCGACGCAACTGTCGCGCAGAAATTCAACGGCGGAGCGGCTCGGCTGGCCCAGCATTTCGAGGAACAGGTCCACCACGATATGGCGCTTGTCGCGAATTCCCAAGACCGTGCCAATGAAGATCAGCCAGGTGAAAGCCCAGATGGCGAATTCTTCGCTCCAGGAGAATGCGTTGTTGAGAACATAGCGCGCGAAGACGCTTGCGAAGACCACTGCGAACATCGCAATGAGCACAACGACGTTGAGCGCACGCAGGCTGTTGGCAAGCCACAGCACAAACGTATCGAGCTTCGGATTGCCAGGACGGTGTGAAGCCGCCTCGGACACGATGAAATCGGTGTCAGACATAACTCGCCTATCGATTGGAGGAGGCGACTCCGCCTCTGCGGAGTCGCCTTGCTGCGGTTACGGGAGGGCGCGAATGGCTTCCACTGTTCCTTCAGCATTGGGAATGGAAGGCGCAAATTTGTCGTAGACAGGCTTCATCAGGTCGATCCACGGCTGCTTGTCGGCGACTTCGTAGATGGTCGCCCCGGCGGCGACAGTCTCCGACAGGGCTTTCTTGTCCTGTGCCGCCTGTACCGCCACCAGATCGGACTGCGCTTTCAGGGCAGCGGCCGAGACAACGGCTTGCTGCTCGGCAGACAGCTTCTTCCAGAAGGCGTCGCCGAGCACCCAGGTGCCCATGGCAAAGACGTGACTGAGGTTGGTATAATGCGGCGCGACCTCATAAAAGCGCAAAGCCTGGTAATTGGTGGCCGTATTGTCGAACAGATCGACAACCTTGGTCTGCATGGAATTGTAGACTTCGGCGGCGGGAATCGGAACCGGGTTGGCACCGACGGCCTGCCAAAGCGCGGCATGCACCGGGCTTTGGATGACGCGCATCTTTTTGCCCTTCACGTCTTCCGGCACCTTCACGGGAAACGAACTCATCAGCTGGCGCGCGCCATTGATCGAGAAGCCAAGCAGATGGAAAGACTGCTCGGAGAACTGCGGTGACAGCCGCTCGATCAGCAAGGGATTTGCGGCAACCGCGTGGGCATCGTCGCGAAACAGAAACGGCAGATCAAGGACCTGTACATCCGGTATCCAGGTGGCGAAGACCGAACTGGTGATGATCCCGCCCTGAACTGAGCCCAGTCGAATGCCCTCGGCCGATTCCGCTTCGCCGCCAAGCAGACCGTTTCCAAACACCTTGATCTCGACAGCGCCATTCGTGCCCTTGGAGACCGCCTCTGCAAACTGCTGGGCGGCCAGATACTTGGGGTGCCCTTCCGGGACGTCGAGCGAAAATCTGGCGGTGAAGTCTGCGGCAAGAGCTGGCAGCGATGCAAAGCCCAAGGCTATGCCTGCAAGCGCGATTTTGATCATATGCTTCATTTGGTTCCTCCCATTAAACCTGTTGACATTGAGATCCTGTGATCTTTGGTTTGCTCGCTCGGAGCCCCAACCTTGGGGCCTGCCCCCTCCCAGGGGTCCGAGTGCAAAAGGCGGACGGCTCAAAGAACCGAGATCATGCCTCCGTCCGCATAGACGATCTGGCCGTTCACATAATCCGACGCGGCGGATGCGAAATAGATGACGGTGCCCGCCAGCTCCTCCGGACGGCCCCATCGGCGCGCCGGGGTGCGGGCCTTGACCCATGCATCGAATTCCGGATTGGCGAGCAAGGCCTCGTTCATGTCCGTGATCATATAGCCCGGCCCGATGGCGTTTGCCTGGATGCCCTTCTCTGCCCACTCTGCCGTCATCGCCTTGGTCAGCATCTTGATGCCGCCCTTGGCGACGGTGTACGGGGCGACCGTTGCTCGGGCGAGTTCTGACGTCAGGGATCCGACATTGATGATTTTCCCCGCACCACGCTCCGCCATTCGCTTCGCGGCCTCACGGCCGACCAGGAAGGCGGATGTCAGGTTGGTGTCGATGACCCGCTGCCAATCGGACGTCGCCAGTTCCAGCATCGGCTTTCTGAACTGGATCCCGGCATTGTTGACGAGAATTCCCACCTCGATGCCATTCGCATCGAACGTCTCGAAGGCAGATATCACGGCCGTCTCATCAGTGACGTCGAACGCCGCAGTGAGCACATCGAAACCGGACGAACGCATCGATGCGGCCGTCTCCTCCAACCGGGCTTCATCGATCCCATTGAGGATGACGCGCGCACCGGCCGCAGCCAGCCCCTCGGCGAAAGCCCGCCCCAGGCCGCGAGAAGAACCGGTGACCAAAGCAGTCTTGCCGGTGAGATCGAAAAGTTTGATGCTCATTGCAGTTTATCCTCAAATATCGGAGACACGGACGGTGAGGTCGGGCCGATTGAAGAACCCGGGCTGAAGTTCCGTGCCGAGGCCTGGCCCTTCCATGGGATAGACGAAACCGCCTTCGATCCTCGGCACTTCCGTGACGAGTTCGCGATACCAGCCCTTGTAGAAGGCGCGAACGCTTTCCTGGATCAGGGTGTTTGGCTGCGAAAAACTCATATGAATGGCCGCGGCGAAGCCGACCGGGCCAATGCAGTCATGTGGCGCAAAGGGCCGATGGTAGGTTTCGGCCATGGCCGCAATCTTGCGACCTTCGGTCAGTCCACCCGTCCAGCACAAGTCGGCCATAACGACATGGGCGGCGTTGCGATCCAGATATTCCTTGTAAGCGAAACGGGTGCCCAAAGTTTCGGATGCGCAGGTCCAGACGTCGGTCGAGGCCGCAAATTCAGCCAGAGCCTGGGGCGAATTCATCCGGATCGGATCTTCGTACCAGGTTGCCTTAAAGGGCTCGAGCTCGCGCGCAATTTGCATGGCGGTCGGCAAATTCCACAGGGAATGGAACTCGACCATGATCTCCATCTTGTCGCCGACCGCCTTGCGGATCAGTTCGAAGGGCTTGATTGCCGTCTTCATCTGCTCCGCGGAGATGAACAGGCCCCGATTCTCCATGGCAGCGGGATCAAAGGGCCAGATTTTCATGGCGGTAATGCCGTTTGAAAGAAGATCTTCGGCAAGCTCACCGGCGCGGTTCATAAAACCGTCGAGGTCCTCGTAAAGTCCGGCTTCATCCCCCAGGTTCCAGGTGTCCACAGGCCGGATTTTCTTGGTCCGGACGTAACGCCCTCCGGCGCAGGTGTTGTAAATCCGCATCCTCTCCACACAGAGGCCGCCGAGCATCTGGTGAACCGGCTGTCCACAGACCTTGCCGAAGACATCCCAAAGCGCGATGTCGACCGCGGATGCGGCACGATGCTCAGCACCCGTCGAGGCATGGCCCATGGGTAGGTTCAGCATTTCGCGATGCAGCGCCTCGATATGGAGCGGGTTTCGGCCCACCAGGCGGCTGGCAAGTGTGTCGTGGATATGCGCCTCGACGGCAGCCGCACCATAAAACGTTTCGCCAAGTCCCGTTATTCCTTGGTCTGTCTCGACATGGACCCACAGGACGTTGGAAAATTCTTCGACGCGAAAGGTCTTAATTGCGGTAATCTTCATGGTACTCCCTCAAGCCCAGCTCATGCCGAACAAATCGCGACTTTCGGCAGAGACAGGGCAACAGAAATCCTGGGCCGGACGGCAGTACCGCCAGCGCTTGTAATTTCCGGAAATCCTGCTTACCGCTCCTCCAGCCGATCTCTTGGCGAAATTTGTGACAGGGTTACCATGATGTTGTCAACCGTTTATCTGAAAGTTATGCTCTGATATGGAAAAAGCTGTAGGACAGGATAACGATAACGAAACCGGCCTTGTCGAGCGAGCCATCGCTGGCATCCGTGCCTACATCCGTGAGAATCAACTTCGTCCCGGCAATCCCATGCCGAGCGAGACATCCATCGCCGCGCAGCTCAAAGTCTCCCGAACGGTTGCCCGGGAAGCCTTTCGCGCGCTTGCCGCACTCGGCATCATTGAAGTGAGCACGGGGCGCCGGGCCCGTGTGGCAGCCCCTGACGCCGCGCCTTTGAGCATGATCCTGGACCATACCGTCAATATGAAGCAGCTTTCCATTCAGCAGGTGCTGGATGTTCGACGAACGCTGGAGCTTCGAACCGCCAGCTTGGCGGCCTTGCGAAGAACCGAGATCCAGGCCCAGGAACTCCTGAGCACTGTGGAGCAGATGTTCCGGTCCCTTGAGACGCCGACAACGATCATGGAACTCGACATTCGGTTTCACGAACTGATCGCCCAGGCGTCCGGCAATTCGCTCTACGGTATCATCATCGGCTCATTCCGGGTTGTCACCCAGCAGACGTGGCACATCGGGTGGCATAGCCGTGCGACACTTGAAAACCGCACAGAGAATATTCGTTGCCATCATAGGATTGCTGAGGCGATCAACGATCGAAGCCCGGAGCGGGCGCAAGCCGCGATGTCCGAACATTTCGATTCCGCGATCAACGTTCTGCTGCGAGCAGGCATCAATTGATCTCTTTTTCCCGGGCTGCCCCCATCCGACGGCGCGCACGATGATCGCTGCCGAATTTTAATGCATGGATTTTCCTAAAGCAGGGGAACCAATTGCGGTTCAGAAAGGTTTCATAGCGATTCGAACAAAAGGAATTGCTATGACATTGACAAGAAAACTCTCCGTTTGCGCCGTCGGAGTTCTGATGGCGCTGACATCGATTCCCCAGGCCAGCGCGGCCGCTTTGCCGGTGGCAATGCCGACATTCGCTCAGGCGTCGCAGAATACACTGGCGGAGCCTGCCCAGTATCGCCGTCATCAAGTTCGGCGCGGTTATTACAACGGTCACCGCGGTTACCGCGATCGCCGGCCTGGATATCGACGCAATTCCGATGGCTACTGGTATCCGCTTGCAGCTTTCGGTGCCATCATCGGCGGTGCCATCGTCAACCAGAACCAGCCACGCGCGACCTCATCGAGACACGTTCAGTGGTGTGCAGACCGCTATCGCAGTTATCGCTCTTCGGACAATACCTATGCGCCACGCGTAGGCGTTCGGGCGCGATGCAATTCGCCTTACAACTGAACTCGGTCTGATCCACGGCTTGGCCGGGATCATCGATTAGACAATGCTGAGCCCCGCACCTCGAATGGTGCGGGGTTTTGTCGTCTTACAACGCCCAATTTGCAACGAACTCGCCACCGCAGAGACAGTGTCGTCGTGACAACCCGGTGCCGGCCTAGGAACGGTCAAGCCTCGCTATCTCTGGCCTCGTCTCCCCTCGGGGGCATCTCGTGCGTCGCGAAGGCACGGAGATAAATGGTGGTCGCATCCTCGACGGCGGCCCGGCGGATCGTTGCGTCGGGTACCTGGTCCAGCCCCCATAACTGGCGCTCGACGAGCCCCGCCTCGCACAGCGCCTTGAAATAGAGACCGGCTTGCCGGATCTCGGATCGGCGCAGGTCGCCGCGCTCCATCAGCAATCCGATTGTCTCGCAGATCGCGATCAATGTCTTTCGAGGTCCGTTCTCATAAAATATGCGGCTTAACTGCGGCTGGCGGCGCGCCTCCCCCATGATCAGGCGATTGACTTCGATCACGTCCGGCCGCGTCACGAGATCGAGATACGCCAAGCCGAGGTGATGAAGGACGTCTTGCGCCGACCCGTCCTGCCTGGCGGCCTCCAGGTCTTCCAGGCCGCCCTTGCCGGCTTCGGATACGAACGCCTCAAACAGCGCCTCCTTGCTGAGGAAATAGTTGTAGAGCGTTGCCTTGGACGCGCCAGCGCGCAGAGCGATCGCCTCCATCGTCACGGCCCCGAACCCCTGCTCGATGAACAGGTCTTTGGCCGCCGTCACGAAACTCAACCTGCGATCCTCGGTTTTTCGGCGCATTGGCAATCCTCCTCTTGTCAGGCGCACCGACGCGGCTGCCATCCCATCTAAACTTAACTGAACGATACCGTATAGAAAACTTGACATTTGCGAAAGAGCAATCCATTTCTAAACGGTACCGTTCAGTTAAGGTTCATCCGTTGGCGCACCACTCGACACAAATCCGGCCCGATGACGGCCCCTCTGCCTCCCGTCGCGGCGGTATCGGCGCGGGCCAGACCTCGCAAGCCGGCCTCCCCCGCCCGGAACTGCCGGCAATTTTCGCATTGCGGACGACAAGCGCCGCACTTTTTGCTTTCGCAGTGGCCTGGAGTCTTGGCATTCACCATCCCTGGTGGGCAGCCATGACGGTGTGGCTCGTGGCGCAGCCGACACGAGGGCTTCTGCTTGAGCGCAGCATCGCCCGCCTGGTCGGGACCGTCTGCGGTGCTCTGGTCGGCGCATTGGTACTCGGCCTGCTGGCGCAGGACCGCCTGGCGGCGCTCGTGGCTGTCGCCGCCTGGCTGGCGCTATGTGCCGGGCTTGGCAGCACCTTCCGGCATTTCCGCAATTACGGTTTCGTGCTCGCCGGCTATACGGCGTCAATCGTCGTCCTGTTCGGACTTGGCGAGGGTGTATCCGACCCGGGCCTGGCGCTCGACCGGGTCGTCTGCACGGCGATCGGCATCCTATGCTCGGCCGCCTTCTCGTTCCGCGCCCTGCCGGATCGCGGTCGCGAACTGGCGCAGCGCCGGGCGGAGATCGTGGACCGTTGCCTCGTCCATATCGAGGACTTCCTGCACAAGGACACGATTGGCCAGCCCAGCCTTGCTCTCTTGTCCGACATCGCAGCGCTCGACCGCAGTGTCGATGACGGTGCCGCGGGATCGCTGCGCCGCCAGCGCGACGCCAGACGCACACGCCGCATCTCGGGATTGCTTCTCGAGCTGCTCGGCCTGACCGTCGGGTCAACGGTGCGCCACAGGATCCGCTTGCGATCGCCCGACGCTGACGCTTCTCTGGACATGCGACTGGTTGCGCTGATTGCAGCCGCCAACGCCGCCACGCAGCCCGCCATGGCCCAGTCGCTCGAGGAGTTGCGACAGATCCTGACGACAGAGACAGCGGCGCCGCTGCCCGTGTGGTTCGACATCGATCCATCCTCCGTCTGGCGGGCGGCAGCGCGTCCGGTTGTCGCCCTGGCGATCGCTGCAACCATCTGGTCGGCAACGGGCTGGCCGAGCGGCGCGATGATGGCGATGACGGCAGCGCTCTTCACCTCGCTGTTTTCCAGTCACGACCAGGGCAATCACATGGTGATCCAGGTGCTGTTCGGCACCATGGCCGGCGCTGTCGCCGGAACGCTGGCCCGCCTCTTTCTGCTGCCCCATGCCGATGACCTTGCAACGACATTGCTGTGTATCGCCCCTTTCCTGCTTGCCGGCGCCTGGCTGATGCGGCGCCCATTGACATCGAAAATGGCCATCGACCTCACCATGACCTTCCTGCTGACCTCGCAGCCCTCCTCGCCGCCGGTGGCGCTTGCTCAGGCCCTCAACGAAACCGCAGCCATGATCGTCGGCGTGACGATCGCGGTGGCGACGTTCTGGACCCTTCTGCCGGCCACGCCAGCGGTTCGAAGCCGACTGCTGGGACAGAGGATCGCCCGCCTGACCCTGCGGCTCTCGAAAGCCGGAGGCCTCAAACCCGCCAAGGCCTTGAGGCAGAGCCTGCGCCAAGCCTTGGCAAGACTTCTCGATTTCACCCCGCCACAGAGCGCGACCTTCGTCGCCGCCCAGGGCTGCCTGACGGCGTCGAGCCGGGCGGTGGCAGCCAGATGCGGCGATCCAGCCCCATCGACCTCATTACACAGCGCCGCGGCCTACGACCATGCCGCCCGGCAGGCGGCCGCCACGCTGAGTGCCACACTTGCAAAAAACAAAACGGGAGAGACACCATGACCATCAATGATCAAGACCAGAAGAGGTTCACCGGCCAGTATATCGCCGGTCAATGGCGATCCGGCCGCGCCGGAACCACCCTTCAGGACCGCAATCCCTACAACCAGGAGCTGTTGACCGAAATCGCCGAAGCCTCACGCGCCGACCTCGACGACGCCTACCGCTCGGCCGCCGCAGTTCAGCGCGACTGGGAGCGGCAATTGCCGAGCGCCCGCGCGGCTGTCATGTACCGCGCCGTCGAGGTCATCGACCGGCGTCATGCCGAGATCGTCGAATGGCTGATTTCCGAATCCGGCAGCACCCGGATGAAGGCGGAAATGGAATGGGCCTCGGTTCGGGCCGGCACGCTTGCCGCCGCCACCATGCCGGCCCGTGTCGCCGGGCGCATTCTGCCGATCGACATTGCCGGCAAGGAAAGCCGCGTCTACCGCCGGCCCCTCGGCGTGGTTGGCGTCATCAGCCCGTGGAACTTCCCCATGCATCTGTCCAACCGCACGATCGCGCCGGCCCTGGCGATCGGCAACGGCGTGGTGGTCAAGCCGGCCGAGGACACGCCGGTCACCGGCGGCCTGCTGCTCGCCAGCATTTATGAGGAGGCGGGCCTGCCGCCCGGCCTGCTCAATGTCACGGTGGGTGAGGTCAGCGAAATCGGCGACGCCTTCACGCTCCATCCGATTCCGAAGTTCATCTCCTTTACCGGGTCCACACGGGTCGGCCGCCATATCGGCGAACTGGCGATGACGGGACCGACCCTGAAGCGGGTCGGGCTGGAACTCGGCGGCAATGCACCCTGCGTCGTGCTCGATGACGCCGATCTCGACCGGGCCGTGTCCGGCGCCATCGTCGGCCGTTTCCTGCATCAGGGCCAGATCTGCATGAGCAGCAACCGGATCATCATCGAAAACGGTCTCTACGACCGCTTCGTCGAGGCCTTCGTCGAGCGGGCGCGCAAGCTGAAGGTCGGCGATCCCAATGAATTCGATACGGTGATCGGTCCGCTGATCAACGAGAAGCAGTTCAAGGCGGCCCTTGGCCATCTCGAAACGGCGCGCGCCGCCGGCATCCGTCAGATGCTTGGCGAAGAGCCCTCAGGACTGGTGCTGCCGCCACAGGTTTTCGCCGATGTCAGCCATGAGTCGGCGCTGGCGCAGTCCGAACTGTTCAGCCCGATTGCTCCCCTCATTCGCGCCAAGGACGACGCCGATGCCCTGCGCATGGCCAATGCGACCGAATTCGGCCTCTCCAGCGCGGTCTTCACCGAAGATGCCGCACGCGGACTTCGTTTCGCCCAGGGCATCGAGGCGGGCATGACCCACATCAACGACATTTCTCCCAACGACGATCCCAACACAATGTTCGGCGGCGAGAAAAACAGCGGTCTCGGCCGCTTCAACAGCGACTGGATCATTGAGGAATTGACGAGCGACCACTGGATCAGCGTCCAGCACGAGCCGCGCGTCTATCCCTTCTGATCGCCATCCGGCCGCCACACCAACTGAGGAGTAAGAGCATGAGCCTGAAATTTCCCGAAACGCCGGAATTCACCGGCCTCTACAAGCCAAGCCGCGTCGAGACGGAGGTCTTCGACCTGGAAATCGAGGGCGAGGTTCCCTCCGCCATCAACGGCACCTTCTTCCAGGTCTCGCCGGATTCCTACTATCCGCCGATGCTCGGCAAGGACATCTTCTTCAACGGCGACGGGCTGGTCTCGGCCTTCAAGTTCGAGAGCGGTCATGTCAGCCTGAAGCGCCGCTACGTCCAGACCGACCGGCTGCGGGCGCAGTGGAAGGAACGGCGCTCCCTGAACGGCGTCTACCGCAACATCTACACCAACGATCCGCTGGCGGCCGACAACAACACGACGGCCAACACCACTGTGCTGTTCCACGCCGGCGTGCTGCTGGCGATGAAGGAGGACGCGCTGCCCTACGCGCTTGATCCCGAAACTTTGGAGACGCTCGGCATCTGGGACTTCAACGGCCAGATCACGTCGGCGACCTTTACCGCCCATCCCAAGATCGATCCGGACAATGGCGATCTTCTGTGCTTCGCCTACGAAGCCAAGGGCGACGGTACGCCGGATATCGCCTATTTCGAGATCGACGCCACCGGCAAGCTGAAGAAGGAGATCTGGTTCAAGGCCCCCTATGCGGCCATGATCCATGACTTTGCCGTCACCGCCCGCCATGTGGTCTTCCCCCTCATTCCGCTGACCGTCGACGTCGAGCGGATGAAGGCCGGCGGACAGCATTTCGAATGGCAGCCGGATCTTCCCCAGCTTTTCGGCATCCTGCCACGCGACGGCAGCGCAGACGACGTGATGTGGTTCCACGGCCCCAAGAATGGCTTCCAGGGGCACACGCTGAATTCCTACGAGGAGGACGGCATGTTGCAGGTCGACATGCCGGTGACGATGGGCAATATCTTCTACTTCTTCCCAGAGGCCGATGGCTCCGTTCCGCTTCCCGAAACGCTCAGCTCGCAGTTGATGCGCTGGACATTCAATCTCAACGGTCCCGGCGATTCCGGTGCCGACGAGCACGCGCTCCAACCCCGCCCGCTGACATCCTTCCCGTGCGAGTTCCCGCGCTGCGACGAACGCTTTGCCGGCAAGCCGTATGAGCATGGTTTCGTTCTGGCCTTCGACCCGACCCTGCCGTTCGACGAGACTTTGGGCGAACGTCCATTCCAGTTCTTCAACCAGCTTGCCCATGTCAATGTCAGGACGGGCGAAACCGACGCCTGGTATCCCGGCAATGCCCAGTGCTTCCAGGAACCGATCTTCGTGCCCCGGTCATCCGATGCGCCTGAGGGCGACGGCTATGTGATCGCGCTGCTCAATCATCTCCACGGCGATGATACCGAAGTGGTGGTGCTGGACTCCTTGAAGATGGCCGCCGGCCCTGTCGCCCGCATCAAGATCCCGTTCCGTCTGCGCATGTCGCTGCATGGCAACTGGACCCCGGCGGAGGCATTGGCAGCCTCGCATTCCTGACCTGACACGAAAGCCCCCGGCTGGCCAGATCGCCAACCGGGGGCCGTCCGCCTGCGATCTCGGCTCAGTATCTCACCAGTTTTCCCGCCAGCAGGAACGGACTTGCCACCACGGCGCCCGCCGTATCGAAGACGAAGGCCCCAATATTGCTCGTCCCGTTCTTTGTTTGGCTTTCCGCAAGGGTAAGTTGTTTTTCGAACCGCGCCAGTGTCGCAAATCGATCATGGCCGAGCCCGTCGTTGGATTCGACGGAGGAAATGTCGATGATGCGGACGTGTTCGGTCTCGGCGGCCTTGCGGACGACGGGATCATCGATATCCAGCAACCCGACCCGTGGCCGCTCGCCGCCGATCAGGCTCGATACCGCCAGGGCCCGGTCCGTCTTGGCCACAAGCAGGGTGATCGGTGTCTGCATCCTGCCGATGTCGTGAAGCTGTGCACGGAAAACGTCGACGTCGATATCGGGCGCTGCCAGGACCACTTCCATCTTCTTGAGGACATCGGAGTGTCCCTGGAGTTTCAACTGCCTGACCGCTTCCATGGTCAGAAAGCCGCCCATGCTGTGGCCCAGAATCACGATGCGCTTGACTTTCGGCACCGCGGCCAGCGTCCGCAACAGCCGGTCGAGCTCGCTCCTGGAATAAAGCGCCGCGTCGCGATCCGTCACGTAACCGGTCACGCTTGCCGCGGACGGCCAGGAGAACAGGATCGGCAATCCGATGTAATCGGCGTCGGCTGCCATCTGAGCCGTCCGGAAGAGGGCCTCCTGATAGCTGTAGTTGTAACCATGGACGAAGACCGCAACGGTGCCGTCGAACGCGGCGGACCGGGTCATCCGGTCGATGAAGGCCTGATCCGTCAGTTCTTCTCGTGCCGTCACGACATATTGACGACTGGGATCCGGCTTTGTTGTCGGATAGACGATCGTCGAACCCTTGCGGCTTTCGGGCACGGAAAAGCCATAGCGCTCGTAGCTGAGGCGATTTGCCCATTCGCTGCCGAAACCGCCATGATCCGCCAGTTGATTGCGGTTGGTAACGGCGAATACGGTGACCTGGTCGTCGTTCTTCTGAACGATGGTCGCGGGTTGAAGAACCGCAGCATCGGGTCTGGACGTACAACCTCCAAGGCCAACCAGGCCGCCGAGCAGGGCAATGCCAAGAATCGCGCGCTGGAAGCGGCTCATATAAAGAAGGGACATGAAAAAGCCTTAGGTCATGGTCGGGAAAGATAAGGGCGCCCGGTGGGCGCCCTTATTGACAAAGCGTCTAGGCCTCGACGTCCACCGTCGTTTCATCGCGCGGGATGCGGAACCAGGCCACATACAAAGCCGGGAGGAACAGCAGCGTCAGAACCGTTCCGACGACGATGCCGCCCATCATGGCATAGGCCATCGGCCCCCAGAACACTTCCCGGGAAATCGGGATGAGCGCCAGGGTGGCCGCCGCCGCTGTCAACAGGATGGGCCGCATGCGGTGTTCGGTGGCCTCCACCACCGCCTTCCAGGGCGGCATGCCCTCGCTTCGAAGATGCTCGATCTGCACGACGAGAATAACCGAGTTGCGGATCAGGATACCGACCAGCGCCAGCACGCCGAGGATCGCCACGAAGCCCATCGGCGCATTGCTCAGAAGCAGGGCTGCCACGACCCCGATCAAGGCCAGCGGAGCAACGGCAAACACCAGGAACAGGCGGCTGAAGCTCTGAAGCTGGATCATCAGGATCGTTGCCATGGCAAACAGCATCATCGGCGCGACCGCGACGATCGGCCCTTGCGAATCCGCGCTGGACTCGACGGAACCACCGATCTCGACATGGTAGCCGACAGGCAGAGCGTTCGAAAACTTGTCCACCTCGGGCTTCAGCTGCTCGACAGCCGTTGCCGGCTGCGTCGAGCCGATGACCGCCGCCTTGACGATGATCGTCGGAATGCGGTCCCGGCGGCCGATGAAGGGCTGTTCGAGTTCGTAGCGGAACTTGGCAATCGCCGACAGCGGCACCGATTTTCCGCTCGAGCTCGGCAGTTGCAGGTTCTTCAGCGTCTCGATCGAGCCGCGCTCGGAATCCTGCGCCCGTCCAATGACATCGATCAGGTAGATGTCGTCGCGGACCTGGGTCGACGAGGATCCCTTGACGACGCCATTCAGCGCCGTCGCGATATCTTCCGACGAGATGCCGAGCTGGCGGGCATTGTCCTGCAGGACGTCAACCTTCACGACGCGCGACGGCTCGTTCCAGTCATAGGTCATGTTGGTCAGCAGCGGATGCTGATTGAGGATGCCCCCCAATTGCTGCGCCAGCTGGCGAACCTTCTGGATATCCGGCCCGCCGACGCGGTACTGGACGGGCTTGCCGACCGGAGGACCGATGTCGAGAAGCTTGACGAAGGCGTCGGTGCCGGGAAACGTTTTCGTCACATAGGCCTGAAGATCGGCGCGAAGGCGGTTTCTGGCGTCCAGGTCCTTGGCGACAATGACGATCTGTCCGAACCACACGGCCTGCGTCTGCACGTCGTAGGACAGGATGAAGCGCGGGGCACCTTCACCGACATAGGTCGACCAATGGTCAATATCCGCGTTGCCGACGAGCTTTTCCTGTTCGAACTTCGCCATCTGCCGGTTGGTCTCGGCGATGGTGGTGTTGTGCGGCATGTTCCAGTCGACGATCAGTTCGACGCGATCGGACGACGGGAAGAACTGCTGTTGCACAAGCCCGAGACCGCCCACCGAGACAGCGAAGGTCGCCACGGTCGCGATGATCGTGACCCAGCGCCAGCGCATGGCCAGCAAGAGCAGCCACGCGAAGCCGGCGGCTACCCGCCCCTTTTTTTCATGATGGGATTTCATCGTCTTCGGCAGGATGGCCACGCCCAACAGCGGCGTGAACAGCACGGCAACGATCCATGACACGACCAGGGAAACGGCGATCACGACAAACAGCGTGAAGGTGAATTCACCGGCCGCGCTATTGTTGAGCCCGATCGGGATGAAGCCCGCGACGGTGACAAGCGTGCCCGTCAGCATAGGGAACGCCGTGGATGTGTAGACATGGGTGGCGGCTTTGCGCAGGGTGTCCCCGGCTTCCAGCCGCGACACCATCATCTCGACGGCGATCATGGCGTCGTCGACGAGCAGGCCGAGCGCGATGATCAGAGCGCCGAGCGATATTCGCTGCAGCGAGATGCCGCTATATTCCATGAAGACGAAAGTGATCGCCAGAACGAGCGGAATCGAGATCGCGACGACCATGCCGGCGCGCATGCCCAGGCTGATGAAGCTGATCGCCAGAACGATGACAATGGCCTCGAACAGCGCCTTGGTGAAGCCCGACACGGCCTCTTCGACGACGGCCGGCTGGTCGGACACCCGCTCGACATCGACGCCGATCGGAAGATCCGCAACGACCTTCTTCATCTGGGCGTCGAGCGCCTCGCCGAATTCCAGCAGGTTTGAGCCGGTCGTCATGCCGATCGACAGACCGATGGCGGGCTCACCCTTGAAGCGAAACAGCGTTGATGGTGGATCGGCATAGCCGCGCTTGACGGTCGCAATATCGGTCAGCGGGAAATAGCGATCGTTGACCCGCAGGTTGATCGCCTTCAGGCTTTCCTCCGAGGTGAACTGACCGCCGACGCGCAAGGCAATGCGCTCCGGCCCGGCATCGACGAAACCGGATTGCGTGACCGCGTTCTGCGCCTGCAGCGTTTCGATGACCGATTGCTGGTCGATGCCGAGTGCGGCGATCTTGCGGGTGGAGAATTCCAGATAGATCGCCTCGTCCTGCGCACCCACGACGTCGATCTTGCCGACATTCGGGACGGCCAGCAGCTGGGTACGAGCATCCTCGACGAAATCGCGAAGCTGACGCTGCGTCAGACCGTCCGACGTAAAGGCATAGATATTGCCGTAGACGTCCCCGAACGTGTCATTGAAGAACGGCCCGACCACACCGCTCGGGAAATCCCCGGAAATGTCGTTGACCATATTGCGGACCCGGACCCAGTTGCCCGTCACGTCTCTTGCCTTTGTCGTGGCCAGGAGCTCGACGAAGATGGTCGTCTGCCCGGCGGTCGTTTCGCTGCGGGTATAGTCGAGAGAATCCAGTTCCTGGAGCTTCTTTTCGATCCGGTCCGTGACCTGACGGGTCACTTCCTCCGCAGAGGCTCCCGGCCATTGGGCGTTGATCACCATCGTCTTGATGGTGAAGGCGGGGTCTTCTTCGCGACCGAGGTTGAGATAGGAGAACGTGCCCGCCAGAAGGAAGACGATCATGAAGTACCAGACGAGCGAACGGTGTTCGAGCGCCCAGTCGGAGAGGTTGAAAGATTTCACTGGGTGATCTCCTGGTCGATGCGAACGGTCTGGCCTTCTTCGAGTTTGTGGACGCCGGCTACGGCGATGCGCTCGCCCGGCTTGATGCCGTCGGAAATCGTGACGCGGTCGCCCGGAACAATGCTGCCGTCGACCGTGACCTGGCGCGAGGACACCTTGCCATCGGCGCCGTCGACGACCCAGACAGAATGGTTCGAACCGTCCGTCTTGATGGCCGATGCGGGAACTCGGATAACGGAATTCGACTGGGTTGTGGCGCTGGCGGTAATCACCGCACCGAGCCTCAGCGCCTCGGGCGGATCGACCAGCGTCAGCTTGGTGCGCTGGGTGCGGGTCGCATCGTCGGCTTCAGGCGCGATCTCGCGCACGATGCCCTTGGCCTTGACGGTGGGGTCGAGTTGCAGGGAAACCTCGAATTCGGCGCCCGGCTGCATTTGAACGCCTGCGACTTCGGGCACGTCGATCACCGCATCCCGCTCTTCCGGTCTGGCGACAGTGGCAACACTCTGGCCGGCCGAGACAACCTGCCCGACCTCGGCGGATGTCGCCGTGACGACGCCGTCGAATTCGGACAGAAGGCGCGAATAGCTCAATTGTTCATTGGCCTTGTTGAGGTTGGCCTTGGACTTGGCCACGGCGGCCTCGGCGGTCTTGCGCTCCTGCTGCGCCGTCTCGTAGGTGGCCTTGGCCGCCGACTGTTTTTCGAAGAGGATTTTCTGTCGTTCTTCATTGGTCAGCGCGTTGGCGAGCTGCGCCTGGCTGTTGGCGAGATCGGACTGCGAACTTTTGACGGCGAGTTCGAGGGCCAAAGGATCGATGGCTGCCAGCACATCGCCCTTTTTCACCAGGTCGCCGATTTCGACATTACGCGCCACGATGCGGCCGAGGATGCGGAAACTGAATTCCGTTTCGATGCGCGCTTCGACCGTGCCCGGCAGCGTCAGCCGGGCCGCCGGCTCCAGCGCGATGACCTGGGACAAGACCGGACGCGGCGGCTCGACGGTAGCGGCCTCTTCCTTCTGGCACGCCGTCAGGACCGTGCCGGCGATGAGAAGTGCAGTAAGACGGGAGATGGACTTCATTGGATAGCCTCTTCGAATGCCACGACTTCGCCTTCGCTGAGGAACTTGGTTCCGTTGCTGACGACAACCTCGCCCTCCGTCAGACCCGACTGGACGAAGAAGCGTTCGGCGCCATAGGCAAGGACCGTGACGGGGCGGATGGAAACTGCGCGTGTCTTGGGGTCGATGGTCCACACGGCGGGCTGCCCTGCAGCAGACGCCATGGCGGACCAGGGCAGTTCGATCGTCGTGACCGGTTTGTAGCTCACGGTAGCGACGACAGCACTGCCAAGCCGGACGTCGGCTGCGTCTTCAAGGGCAAGCTTGATGCGAATGGTTCCGGTCGTGGTATCGATCGTCGGTGAGATCTCGCGCACCTTTGCCTTCAGCGGTTCCCCGCCCGTCAGCACCCTGACCTCGACATTATCTTCCAGTTCACGGCCCAGAAGAGAGGATTCATCGGCTTCCAGTACGGCATCGCGCGGCCCGTCATGGGCCAGCGTGAAGATGAGTTCGGCGGCCTGCGCCACCTGCCCCACTTCGGCACTGCGAGCGGTGATAATGCCCGCGGCATCCGCTTCGAGATCGGCCTGACCGAGCGTGTCGTTGGCGGTATCGACATCGGCCTGGGCCGCCTCCACCGTTGCCCGGGCCCGCAGCAGCGTTTCCCGCGCCTCATCGAGGGCGGCCCGCGTCGTGACACCGGTGGCAAACAGTCTTTCCTGCCGATCGAATGCCTGCTGCGCTTCCGTCAACTGCGCCTCATCGGAGAGCAGACTCGCCAGAGCCACCTCCAGATCTGCCTTCTGCTCTTCGGCGTCAATGCGCGCCAAAACCTGTCCGGCCTTGACACGGTCACCGACATCGACGAGTCGTTCCGTGATCCGCCCGCTGGTCCGGAAGGAAAGATCGGACTGAACGCGAGCGCTGATTTCACCCGTCGTCGAGATGGTTTCCGACAGCGGCTCGGCCTTCACGACCACCGCCTCGACATGTCGCACTTCCTTTTCGCGCGCCTCTTCCTTTGGAGCGCAAGCCGTCAGGGACGCAAATGAAAACGCCAAAAGCGCGCTCGTTAATACCCGTCGCATATTCGCCTCTTGATCAATGACAAGACTGTGATTACTTTTGAATGACGCGTTAGTCAATGAAATTTCTGAAGCACCGATTGAAATGAACAGGCAGGTTTGATGGCAAGACCCAAGAAGCTTTCCCGGGCTGAGCAAAAGGCGCTCAGGCCGATTCAAATTCTCGATGCAGCATTCGAAGAGTTCGTCGCAAATGGCTTCACCGCAACGCGCGTGGAAGACATCGCAGATCGCATTGGCGTGACCAAGGGCACAATCTATGTGTATTTCCCGACGAAGGACGAGCTGTTTTCGGCGATGATCGATCACATCTCGATACCGCTGGAGGAACTGCTGCGCGACTCCGGCGAATTGACAGGGACCTGCGCCGAGCGGCTTCGAGCTCTTCTCCTTCTGTTCTACGAAAGGATATCGGACGACCGACACACGCGCGAATTGGTCCGATTCGTGATCTCGGAAGGGTCACGCTTTCCCCACGTCATCGAGGCGCATCACGAGGAACTGATCGAACCGCTTTTTGCGCTGACCCAATCGCTGCTCGACGAGGGTATCGCCAACGGCGAGTTCCGCAATGCGCCGGCAGCGCTTGCCCCGGTCATCGTCGCACCGATCATTGCCATGACGATCGAGGTCCTGCTCTTCGGCAAGCGTCGCGACCCGGACCTGCCATCCTATGTCAGGGCCCATCTGGATCTCGTCATGAATGGCCTGGCCGTCGACCGGCAATAGGGCCCGTGCCGCACCTCAGCGGCAGTCGCAAAGCGCACCGATTGAGATAGCGGCCGCATCGCAACGCCGGCCCGAACCCTGGCGCCTGGAGTACCCTTCCCTTGGTCGGCTCTGACCCGCAGCCGCGCCGGGCGTCCTTCCTCCCAGAAAATGCTGCACTGCCGAAAAATGCGCCACCCATCCGAGCTGCATCAATTATCGCCGCGGACCATTGACAAGTCATTGGCCTTCCGTTTTGATGGGTATGTCCGATAAAACAGACATGTGTCCGGTATATTGGATTTCAAAGAAGCGCTCAATCTCAGGGGAACGCCATGACCATTTCCTTCCGCGCCGGCATAACGTCGCTGGTCGCCGCCACCTTCCTTTCCACCCCTCCGGTCCTCGCCGAGGGCAGCAAGCTCGATGACGTGCTGGCCCGCGGCCATCTTGTTCTCGGCACCGGCAGCACCAATGCGCCGTGGCATTTCAAGAGCGCCGACGACAAGCTGCAGGGCTTTGACGTCGATATGGGCCGCATCGTCGCCAAGGCGCTGTTCGGCGACCCCGACAAGATCGAATATGTCAACCAGTCCTCAGACGCCCGCATTCCCAACATCACCACCGACAAGGTCGACCTGACCTGCCAGTTCATGACGGTGACGGGCGAGCGCGCCCAGCAGATCGCCTTCACCATTCCCTATTACCGCGAAGGCGTCGGCCTGATGCTCAAGGCTGATGGCAAATATGCCGACTATGCCGCCCTGAAGGCCGCCGGTTCGTCGGTGACGATCTCCGTGCTGCAGAATGTCTATGCCGAAGCCATGGTGCATGCCGCCCTGCCGGAGGCCACCGTCGACCAGTACGAGTCCGTCGACATGATCTATCAGGCACTGGAATCCGGCCGCGCCGATGCGGCGGCCACCGACCAGTCGTCGCTGGCCTGGTACATGACCCAGAACCAGGGCCGCTACAAGGATGCCGGCTATGGCTGGAACCCGCAGTCTTACGCCTGCGGCGTCAAGCGCGGCGACCAGGATTGGCTGAACTTCGTCAACACCGCCTTGCACGAGGCGATGACCGGCGTCGAATTCGACTTCTATGCCGCATCCTACAAGACCTGGTTCGGCAAGGACCTGGCCCCGCCGCAGATCGGCTTCCCGGTCGAGTACAAGTAAGCTTCAAGGCCTGCTGTCGGGACGAAGGTTAAACCCTTCGTCCCGTCTCCATTCTCTGTGACGGGACCTTGCCATGGGTTACACCCTCAATTTTGCCGCCGTCTGGCGCAGTTTCGACCAGCTCCTGGAAGGATTGCTGCTCAGCCTCGGCCTGGCTTTCGTTTCCATTCTCGTCGGCGCCGTGATCGGCCTGGTCGTAGCCTTCGCGCTGATCGCCAAAAGCGGCTGGGTCAGACGGCCGGCGGCAACCTATGTCACGGTGATCCGCAACCTGCCGATCCTCGTCCTGGTGCTGTTTGCCTATTTCGCGCTACCGCAACTGGGCGTGCGCCTCGGCAAGATCGAGACCTTCGTGGCGGTGTTGTCGATCTATTCCGGTGCCTATCTGGCGGAAGTGTTCCGGGCCGGTCTTCTGTCGATCCCCCGCGGGCTGACGGAGGCGGGCCTGGCGATCGGCCTGACGCCGATGCAGATCCGCACCTCGATCATCGCCCCGCTGATGTTCCGCAACGTTCTTCCCTCGCTCTCGTCCACCGTGATTTCGCTGTTCAAGGACACCTCGCTCGCCGCAGCGATTGCCGTGCCGGAACTGACCTTCGAGGCCCGCAAGATCAATGTCGAGACCTTCCGGGTGATCGAGACCTGGATCGTCACCGCCGGTCTCTACGTCGCCACCTGTTCGCTGCTGGCGGCGCTGATGCGCATGGCCGAGCGGCGCCTTGTCGTCCCGAGGTGATGTCATGATGGATTTCTCCGCCTTCTTCGAACAGATCTGGCTGGCGCGCGCCGTCATTCTCAAAGGGCTCGGCGTCACGATCTCGATCTCGTTTCTGTCGATCGTCATCGGATCGCTGCTCGGCGTGCTGGTCGGTCTGGCGCTGGTCTATGGCAATCGCGTGCTGCGCTTTGTCGTGCGGGCCTATGTCGATTTCATCCGCGGCACGCCTGTCCTGGTGCTGGTTCTGGCCAGCTATTATGTGCTCTCGACGATCGGCATCGAGCTTGGACCGTTCCAGGCCGGCGTGCTGGCGCTGGCAGTCTTCTGCTCGTCCCATGTCGGCGAGATCGTCCGCGGCGGCCTGCAGGCCATTCCGACCGGCCAGACGGAAGCTGCCAAGGCGATCGGCCTGACCTTCGGCCAGACCTTCGCCTACGTGCTCTGGCCGCAGGCGCTCCGGCAGTTTCTCCCGGCCTGGGTCAATACCTCGGCCGAGATGGTCAAGGCCTCGACGCTGCTTTCGGTGATCGGCGTCGCGGAACTGCTGCTACGCACCCAGGAGATCATCTCCCGCAATTTCATGAGCCTGCAGTTCTATTTCCTCGCCGGCTTTCTCTACTTCGTCATCAATTACGGCATCGAACGTTTCGGCAAATATGTCGAGCGCAAGACCGCCGTTCCGTCGTGAGGGCTCCCGCATGAGCAAGATACTTCTCGAAATCCAGGGTCTTCGCAAGCAATACGGCCCCGTCGAAGTGCTGAAAGGTGTCGACTGCACCATGCACGAGGGCGAGGTGATCTCGATCATCGGATCGTCCGGCTCCGGCAAGACCACCATGCTGCGCTGCATCAACATGCTGGAGGAATTCCAGGGCGGGCATATCCGCCTGGCCGGCGAAGAGATCGGCTATGAACACGCAGGCCCGGTCCGCAAGCGCAAGAGCGAAAAGGAAATCGCAAGGCACCGGGCGATGACCGGCATGGCCTTCCAGCAGTTCAACCTCTTTCCGCACATGACCGCGGTGCAGAACGTCATGCTCGGCCTCCTCAAGGTGAAGAAGATGAGCCGCGACGAGGCCCGCGTCCTCGGCGAGACATGGCTGGACCGCGTCGGTCTGACCGGCCGCGGCAATCACTATCCCGGGCAATTGTCCGGCGGCCAGCAGCAGCGTGTCGCCATTGCCCGGGCGATTGCCATGGCGCCGCAGCTCATGCTGTTTGATGAAGTGACCTCGGCGCTCGATCCGGAACTCGTCGGCGAGGTTCTTCAGGTCATCAAGGGTCTGGCCGCCGACGGTATGAGCATGCTGCTGGTCACCCACGAGATGCGCTTTGCCTACGAGGTCTCAAGCCGCGTGATCTTCATGAACCAGGGCGTCATCTGCGAGGAAGGCGATCCCAAGGAGATGTTCGTCAGGCCCAAGACCGAGCGGCTTGCCGAATTCCTCAAGACCTCCAGCTTTAACTAAAAGACCAGCTTCAACGACAAGAAAAGAGAGCATTTCATGACGATCAAACGTTACGGCGCCGGCGAATCCGGCGCAGGCGGACAGCCCCTTCCCTTCGCGCGCGCGGTCGAAGCAAACGGCTGGCTTTACGTGTCCGGCCAGGTGCCGATGGAAAAGGGCGAGATTATCCGCGGCGGCATCGTGGCGGAAACCCGCAAGGCCATCGAGAACCTCATTGCCATCCTGCATGAGGCCGGCTACGGCCTTGAGGACGTGGTGCGCGTCGGCGTCTGGCTCGATGATCCCCGCGACTTCTGGAGTTTCAATGGCGTTTATGCCGAGTACTTCGGCGAGAACCCGCCGGCGCGCGCTTGTGTTCAGTCGCGGATGATGGTCGATTGCAAGGTAGAGGTGGACTGCGTGGCCTATCGCGCCGATCGTACCTGACAGAAGTGTGGAGAAGAGCATGACCGAGGCCGCAGGCGATACGATCTCGCGACGCACGCGGGGACTGGATCGCGCGTTCGAGATCCTCGAGTTCCTGCGCGTCAAGCGCCAGCCCATGCGGCCGAACGAGATCGCCTCGGAAATCGGCGCGCCGCGCTCTTCGATCTACGAACTCGTCAACCTGCTGCTCAGTCACGGCATGCTGGATTATCAGGGAGGCGACGGCCGGGTGTTTCTCGGCCGCCGCCTCTATTTCCTCGGAACGGCCTATGCCGAACAGTTCGACCTGATGCGGGAATGCGACCGCATGCTGGTGCGGCTGGCCGAGGAAACCCGCGAGACGGCACAGATGTGCCTGCTCGAAGGCCGCAAATACACCGTCGCGATGATGCGCGAGGGTATCCGGCCATTCCGCATTTCCTCCAATGTCGGCGAACTGGTGTCGGTCCCCTGGACCGCCTCGGGCCGCCTGCTCGTCTCGCATCTGAGCGACGAGCAGATCCTTGATCTGATCCCGGCGGAGGATTTCGTGCTGCCGAACGGCCGGCTGTTCGAGCCTGCCGATTTTATCGCCCAGGTGCGCCAGGCCGGCCGCGACGGCTACTTTACCTTCAACAGCGAAGTCGAGAACTTCACGCAATGTTTCGCGGTGCCGATCCACCAGGCAGATGGCGCCTGCATTGCCACGCTGTGCCTGGTCGCGCCGCGCGAGGATGGCCTGCGCAATCGCGACGCCTATCTCGACAGCCTCCTGAAAGCGGCAGACGAGATCTCGGAGAAACTGGGCTTTCACTCGGATCGCGACCAGCAGGCACGAAACCGGGTCAGCAGCCGGTGAGCCTCATCGCGCGGTGCGGCAACGCTGTCGATCACGGCACGGCGCATCGGCAACCGCTCAGGCATGCGGCGGCAAAGGAACGCCTGAGAGTTTGGTCTTGATCCAGTCGGAGACGCGATAGTATCTGAGCGTCAGTTGCGGACCATAGTTCATGTAGAAGGGTGCGGCCGTCAACGGCTCGAGTTTCAGCGACAGATCCCTGTCCGGCACGCCCTTCGCCCATTCCGACAAAATGCCGCCCAGCATGCTGCCGGTCGGCACGCCGCGGCCTGACAGGCCGGTGAGGGCGACGACACCGGGGGCCAGATCATAGAGACGCGGCACCGTTCGATACTGCATGTCCAGTTCGCCGAACCAGACATACTCCCAGCGGATCTCCTGCTTGATCTGTGGATGCAGCCATTTCAGCCGATCGCTCATCACGGTGCGCGTATAGTCCATGTCCCGGCCGCGACGCCCCATCGGGAACATCGAGGCGACGATGCGGCCTTCGGCATTGTATTTGTAAACGTAGATATCGCCTCGGCCGTCATGGATGGTGGTGTTGCGCGGCAGGATCGAGTGGCGTTCGTCAGCCGACAGGGGCTCTGTCGCGGCGACGAAAACCCTCTGGATCTTGAAGGTCCGGTCGAGCTTCGGCCAACCTCCCACCGTATAGGCGCCGGTGGCAAAGATCACCTTGTCGGCGATGACCTTGCCTTGGGGCGTGCTGATCCCCCAGCCGGTCCCTTCCCGTTCGCAACCGGTCACGGGTGAGCCGGTATGGATCTTGCCACCTTCCTGCAGAACGGCACGGGCGAGGCCTCGGGAATAGCCGAGCGGATTGAGATGTCCGGCCTCTTCGTGCAGCCAGCCGCCATGAAAGCGCGGGCTGCCGGTGATCGCCGCCACCTCGTCGCGGTCAATAGTGCGGGTGCGGGCGCCGACGGCGTTGTAGGTGCGGACCTTCTCCTCGATCGTCTTCATCATGCCGGGATAGGGCGCGCCCATGACATAGCCGTTCTGCTGCCATTCGCATTGGATCTGGTAGCGCTCGATCATGCCGGCAACCCGGTCATTGGCGCGCGTCTGGCGGGCGATCAGCCGCTCGGCCCAGGGCTCACCCAGCATGCCGCGCAATTCCGGCAGGCTGTAATGGGTGAAGGTCGGCGTGCAGTGTCCGGCATTGCGGCCCGATCCGCCGAAACCGATCTCCTCCTTTTCCAGCAGCACGACACTGACCCCGTCGCGGGCAAGCTCCAGCGCTGTCGTCAGCCCAGTATAGCCGCCGCCGACGATGCAGACATCGGCCTTGATCGTGCCCTGCAGATCCGTCGTTACTGGTGCGGGCGTTGCGGTCGCATACCACAGGGTCGTCTCGAACGGGGAAAACCGTGTCATCGCCTCGTCCTCCGTTCAACTGTGGTCGCTGCGGGCGTCGAGCGCATCGCGCAGGCCGTCGCCGATGAAGTTGAAACTGGTGACCGCCAGCGTGATGGCCACACCGGGCACGATCGCCAGCCATGGCGCGCGGTCGAGATATTGCTGGGCACCGTTCAGCATATTGCCCCAGCTCGGCAGTGGCGGCTGGATGCCATAGCCAAGAAAGCTGACATAGGCCTCCAGCAGGATAGCACGCGCCACGGTCAGGGTGGCGGCGACGATGATCGGCCCGATGACGTTGGGCAGCAGTTCCCGGAACATGATCCAGCTGTTGGAGAGGCCTAGCATGCGCGCCGCCAGCACGAAGTCACGCTCGCGCAGCGAGCGCACTTCGGCTTCGACGATGCGGGCGATTTCCATCCAGCTGGTGATGGCGATGATGACCGTGATCATGAACGGGCTGGGCTTGATGAAGGCGGCCAGCGCCAGCAGCAGAAAGATGCTGGGGAAGGACAGGAAGGCATCGACGAACCGCATCAGGGCAGCACCAATGCGGCCGCCGTAATATCCGGCGCAGACGCCGATGACCGTGCCGATCGCCGTCGACAGCAGCATGGCAAAGAAGCCGACCAGCAGCGAAATGCGGCCGGCCATGAACAGACGGGCGGCAAGATCGCGGCCGAGCGGATCCGTGCCGAAGATATGATAGCCGGTCAGCGGCGGCGCGAAACGGGCGCGCAGGTCGATGAACAGTTCATCGAACGGCAGGAGATAGGGCCCGATGATGCAGGAAAGCGCCAGGACGGTGATCATGACGACCCCCAGCATGGCCAGCCTGTGGCGGGCAAAACGCCGGAACGTCCGGCTCTGCCACCAATGGATTTTCGGGGACGTGGACGTGGACACGATGGCGGACATGTTCGTTCTCCTGATCCTAACCCAGCCTGATGCGGGGATCGACGAAGGCGACAAGCAGATCGGTGATGAGACTGCCGATCAGCACGAGGATGGCCGAAAACATCAACAGCCCCATCACGACCGGATAGTCGTTGTAGCCAAGACTATCGAGAAATAGCCGGCCCATTCCGGGCCATGTGAAGACTGTCTCGGTGACCAGCGCGCCGCCCA
This sequence comes from Rhizobium sp. CG5, assembly GCF_023701945.1. Classification (GTDB taxonomy): domain Bacteria; phylum Pseudomonadota; class Alphaproteobacteria; order Rhizobiales; family Rhizobiaceae; genus Allorhizobium. Next base: position 280,470 of record NZ_JABAEF010000007.1, on the reverse strand, counting down.
GGATGGTCGGCAATTGCAGGCCGGCGAGCGTGATCATCGGCAGAAGAGCGTTGCCGATCACATGCTTCATCAGCACCCGTCGCGCCGAAAGTCCCTTGGCCTTGGCGGTGCGGACGAAATCCTGGTTGATGACGTCGAGCGTCGCGGTCCGCATGTAGCGGCTCCAGACGGCGACATTGACCAGCGCCAGAACCACCGTCGGCATGATCAGGTGAATGGCATAGTCGCGGACCGAGCCATCGCCGATCGTGTACATGTTGCCGGCCGGCAGCCATTTCAGCCGCAGAGAAAAGAGATAGATCGCCACCAGCCCGAACCAGAAGGTCGGGATCGACAAAGCCACCATGGCGCCGACCGTCGCCGTATAGTCGAAGATCGAGTAGCGCTTGGTGGCGGCCTTGATGCCAAGCCAGGTGCCCACCGCGATCGACAGGACGGTCGACGAGCCCATCAGAAGCAGGGTGGCAAACAGGTGTCCGGTGATGATGCCGAGAACCGGCTGGCTGTCACGATAGGAGCGGCCCCAGTCTCCCTGCAGCAGATGCCACAGCCAGTCGAGATACTGGATCGGCAGCGGGCGGTCGAGACCCATCTGCTTGGCGATGCGGTCCAGCGCCTCCTGGGTCATGCCCGGTGTCAGCGCATATTGCGACAGCGGACCTCCGGGGGCGAGATTCAAAACCGCAAACCCGATCATCGACACGAGGAACAGCAGGATCAGGCTTTGCCAGAGGCGGCTGACGAGATAGCGCAGCATCGCAGGTCTCTCCGATTTCTATGGGTATGGTCGAAACACTCCGTTGAGCCCCTCCCCGCAAAACGGGGAGAGGATGTATCAACGGACCGTGTTTTACGAGGCCCAGTACCAGCTCCCCGGGTTCCAGCTGTCGATGCGGACATTGACGTTGTAGGCGATGCCCTCCGCGCCGGTTTTGTAGCCGCGGACCGTCGAATACTGGAACATCGGCAGGAACGGCAGATCGGCGCGCATGATCTCCTGGATCTTCAGGTAGATCTTCTTGCGCTCTTCCGGCACGAAGACCTGGCCGCCCTCGTCCAGCAGCTTGTCGACCTCGGGGTTGGCATATTGCCAGTTGTTCTGCCCGGCGCCGCCCTTGGCGCCGATCGACGTGGACTTGAAGTAATCCGAGGTATCGGGATCGGCGCCGGTCAGAAAGTCGAGGCCGACGACGACGCTGTCGAATTTCGACATCATCCAGTACTCGCCCCACATGACGGCCGGCGGCAGGTTGGAGATGGTCATCTCCACCCCGATATCCTTGAACGACTGCTGCATGAACTGCTGCACCTGTTCGCGGATATGGTTGCCCGCTGTCGTCGAGTTGGAGAAGGAGAGCTTGACGCCGTCCTTGGCGCGAATGCCGTCGCTGCCCGGCACCCAGCCGGCCTCGTCGAGGAGCTTCTTGGACTTTTCCGGATCGTATTCGTGCTTGGGCAGATCCGGATTGGCGTAGAAGGATTGCTGCGGCATGTAGCTTTCGGTCGGCGTCGGAAGGCCGTAATAGAGCGCCTCGATGATGGTTGCCTTGTCGATCGCATGATAGAGCGCCTGACGGACGGCCAGTTCCTTGAACTGCGGCTTCTCCATGTTGAAGGTTACGGATTCCACCGTCGAGCCCGGCACGACGACCACGGTCTTGCCGTCCAGCGCCTTGGCTTCCTCGTAGTGGTCCGGGGTGATCCATTGGAGGCCGGCAACGTCGATATCGCCGGTCTTGAACTGGGTGTAGAGCACCGTGAGGTCGGGAATATACTTGTAGATGATCCGCTCCAGATACGGTCCGTCGCCGAAATAGTCGGCATTGGCTTCGAGCGTGATGTGGTCGCCCGCGACCCGTTCCACCCATTTGAACGGGCCTGTGCCGATCGGCGCATTGTTGAACGGCGCAATGTTCTTGTCCTTTTCCGCGCCCAGCACATGCTTGGGCACGATGAAGGTGGAGGCGAGGATCGACGGATAGGGCGCAAACGGCTTTTCCATCTTCCAGGAGATCTCGGTAGGCGAAACCACGGTCAGCTCGCGAACCAGTTCGTGGCCCGTCTTGCGCCAGCTGCGGAACTCCGGATCAACCATCAGTTCGAGCGTGAACTTGACGTCTTCGGCGGTGAACGGCGTGCCGTCATGCCATTTCACGTCGTCGCGCAGCTTGACCTTCCAGGACAGACCATCGGCCGAGATGCCGCCGTTCTCGACGGTCGGCACGTCGATCGCGAGCGCCGGCGTGAACTTGCCGTCCGGATCGATGGCGAAGAGTGGATCGAACACGCTGAAATGGATGCCTTCGTCGACCTCGATATGCAGCATATGAGGGTTGAAAACGGTCGGCTCCTGCGAGAAGCCGACGATCATCTGGCCGGTCGGCTTGGCAGGCGGCGTTGCCGCAAAGGCCCGGTCCCGGCCGAGCAGATTGGGCATGACCAGACCGGAGGCGCTGGCAAGGGCCATCATGGTCAGGGCTTGGCGGCGTGTCGGATTGAGAATTGCATTGCTGGATTTGTCAGACATCAGTCTATTCCCTTTGCTGTTGCTCAGTCACTGTTCCACTTTGTTTTTCTTATCGTTTATGCGCTCTGCCTTCGTCTCGGGCAGACTAGAACCCGCTGATCAGCTCGATCTTCGAGCCGTCGGAAAAGCGGGAGAATCGGAAATCCTTCGGGTCGACGATCGGCGGTCTGCCGGTAACGATATCGGCCATCAGGCAACCCGCCGCCGGTCCGATGCCGAAGCCATGGCCGGAAAAACCGGTGGCGATGTGAAAGCCGGGGATGGCGTCTATGGCCGATATGACCGGCACGGCATCCGGCGTCACGTCGATATAGCCGGCCCAGCGCTGGGCGATCTCGGCCTTCTCGAAGACCGGAAACGCCTTTTTCAGATTGGCAAGCGCCAGGTTGGACAGCTTGGCGGAGGGCTTTGGATCGAGCACGCGGTTATATTCGAACGGGCTCGCCTCATCCAGGGACCAGCGGTTCGGGATGCGCGCCTCATCGAAGAAGCGGCCGCCGAGCCGGAACTTCAGCGAGCGCCATTCCGTGCCGAGTGCGGGCAGGAATTGCCGGGCATAGCGGAAGGATTTCGGCACGATGTCGACGATATTCTCGTGCCCGGAGGCGATCGTGTAGCCGCCATCCTGGCGCTTGCGCACCGCAAAGCCGTTCGACCAGATCGCCTGTTCCGGCCCACCCTCAAGCGGCTTAGTGCGCAGCACCGAATTCATCACCTTCAACTGCGGCAGGTCGATGCCGAAATTTCCCGAGAACAGACTGGACCAGGCGCCGCCGGCCAGAACCACGGCGCTGCAGGCAATGGATCCGCGCTCCGTCACAACACCGGAAATCCGGCCGCCGGAGGTTTCGATGCCACGCACGGCGCATTCCGTCAGGATGGTCGCCCCCTTCTCGCGGGCAGCTTCCGCAATGGCAGGCGCTGCCTTCTGCGGCTCGGCCCGTCCGTCGGCACTGGTAAACAGCGCGCCCTTCACGTCGAGATTGGCGGTTGGAAACATCGCCTTGAACTCGCCGCCGCTCAGCATGCGCGAGTCGAACTGGTAGCCCTCGAGATTGCGGTTCCAGCGCTCGTGCTCGGCATATTCCTTGTCGGTGGCGCAGGTGAACATGATCCCGGCGCGCGTATAGCCGAGATCGCGTCCGGTTCTCTTGTCGAGCGTGCTCCAGATGCGCAGCGCCTCCGCCATCAGCGGCACCTCACGGGGGTCGCGGCGCGAGATCCGCACCCAACCCCAGTTGCGGCTCGATTGCTCGTGGCCGATGCCGCCCTTTTCGCACACGGCAACCCGCAGGCCGCGTTCGGCCAGTTCAAGCGCTGTCGACGTGCCGATGATGCCGCCGCCGATGACGACGACATCCACTTCCTTCGGCAAATCACTGTCCCCGTGGACGGGAACGACATAAGGTCCGGGCATGATCAGTAGGACTCCTCAAGCTGGCAATTGATGGCAAATTCCGCGACGCTCGCCTCGTTCGGCAGGTCGAGCAGCATGGCAATGATGCGCGCCAGATCGCGCGGGTCGGTCATCTGGTCGTCGGCGCGGTTGGTCAGGCCTCGCGCCATGTCGGTGGCCACAAACCCCGGGCAGACGGCCGTGGCGCGGATGCCTGCATCCCAGCCGGCATGCCGGATGCCGTGGGCAAGGGCGACGGCTGCAAACTTGGACAGCGAATAAAGCCCGGCGCTGGCGCTCTTCACCCGCTTGCCGGACAGCGAACAGAGAATGATGACCCGGCCGCGGCCACTGGCCGCAAGGGGCTCCCAGGCGGCCTTGGCAAGCCGACGCGGCGCTCGGACATTGACCGCCATCGTTGCCTCGAAATCCGCTTCGTCCGCCTCGATGACGGTTTTCGGGATCATGATGCCGGCATTGGCGACGATGGCATCGATACGGCCGAAGGCGGCCATGACCTCTGCCACCCAGGCGGCTTCTGCCTCTATGTCGTCCGCATCATAGGCAAAGAGCCTGACCCGATCGGCATCCGCCCAGTCCGGCAATTCAGGCTTGCGCATGCCAAGCGAAAGGCTCCAGCCCTGGTCCCAGAGCGACCGGGCCACTTCAGCGCCGATGCCGCGATTGGCCCCTGAAATCAACGCTACACGTCCTGCCGTCATGGCATGGTCTCCAAGTTAAAGGCTCAGGATAGGCCGGCGATCCGCCGATAGGCCCGGCGCAGGATATCCATCAGCAGGGCCTGTTCGTCTTCCGGAATAAAATGGAAAAAGTCCTTGGACTGCTGGGTCACGATGGCGCGCACCTGCTCGGCCAAGGCTGCGCCCTTCGCCGTGATGTAGAGTTCCTGCGCCCGATTGTCGTCAGCCGATGTCTCACGGGTCAGAAGCCCGTGCGCTTCCATCTGATCGACCAGCCGGCCGGTTGCCGACCGGTCCTTCAAGATCAGCTGGGCAATGACGGAGGGGCGAATTCCCGGATGGCTGTCGACCATCAGCAGGGTGGTGATCTTTCCGGTGCCGCGCGCCACATCATAGCCTTCCAGCCGCTCGTCGAGATCCCGAGACACGGCCAGATTGACGGTGCGGATGTAGAAACTCAGCGTATCCTCCAGCACATCGAGATCGATGTCGCTGATGGAGACGGGCGGAGATTTCTTTCGATTACGCACGGCGAAGGCTCCGAAGAACAAAGGAATAGCGCCCCTGTTCTCGACACGAGAAAAGGATTGAACGGATGGGTGGCCGGCAGGGTCAGGCTGTCTTGCGAGGACCATGATTTGCCAGATAGTGGATAAATGCAATTATTTTTTTGAGGCCGCCGCCGGTATTTTATTCACGGCATTGCCGTGCCTATCCGATGGGCGGTCAACCTGTGCAGATGCTGCAGAAATGACAAAAGCCGCCCCGTTTCGCGGCTGGACGGCTTTGCAAAATCCGCGGATGCCTGTCGTCAGGCGGCAGGCTCCCATTCGGCGCCGGGAATGGCCGACACCAACTTGCGCGTATACTCATGGCGCGGAGCGCGAAAGATCTGCGAGGGCGGCCCGTATTCGACGATCTCACCCTTGTACATCACGGCCACCTCGTCACAGATCTGGCTGGCGACGCGCAGATCATGGGTGATGAACATCATCGCCACCTTGGTTTCCTTCTGGATCGCCGTCAGCAGCTCCAGAATCTGCGCCTGGATCGACACGTCGAGCGCCGAGACGGCCTCGTCGGCCACCAGCAGCACCGGGTCGAACATCAGCGCGCGGGCGATGCCGATGCGCTGCCGCTGGCCGCCGGAGAATTCGTGCGGAAAGCGGTCATAGGCGCCGTCATCCAGGCCGACGAGTTTCAGGGTTCGAAGCGCTTTCGCCTTGGCCTCCGCCGCGGAAACGCCGTGCGCCATCGGCCCGACGGTCAGCACTTTGCCGATCGTGTGGCGCGGGTTTAGCGAGGCAAACGGGTCCTGGAAGATCATCTGGATATAGGGACGCATCGAGCGAAAGTCATCGTTCGACATCGGCGCGATGTCACGACCGTCGAACAGGATCTTGCCGCCATCCGACTCCATCAGCTTGAGGAGAACACGGCCGAGCGAAGACTTGCCGGAGCCGGATTCGCCGACCACGCCGAGGGTTCGGCCCTTGCGGATCGAGAAGCTGACATCGTTGACGGCCTTCACCGTCCGTCCTTTGGAAAAGAAGCCGCCCGACGTCTGGTAAGTCTTGCTGAGGTTTGAGACTTCCAGCACGACCGGCGTATCGTCCGCCCCTTCGCGATCCCGAGCGGTCATGCGCGGCACAGCCGCGATCAGGCGCTTCGTATAGGGATGCTGGGGCGTCTTGAGCACCACCTCGGCCGGACCCTGCTCGACGAGATGACCCTTTTCCATGACGATGACGCGATCCGCGATCTCCGCCACGACGCCGAAATCATGAGTGATGAACATCACGCTCATGTTCTTGCGGCGCTGGATCTTGCGGATCAGGTCCAGAATCTGGGCTTGCGTGGTGACATCGAGCGCCGTCGTCGGCTCATCGGCGATCAGGACGTCCGGATCGAGCGCCAGCGCCATGGCAATCATGACACGCTGGCGCTGGCCGCCGGACAGCCGGAACGGATATTGATGCTGCAGCAGTGCCGGATCGGGCAGGCCGACCTCGTTCAGGAGATCGAGGATCTTGGCGGCACGGCTTTCGGAGGTTCCGACATCATGGGCCTCCATCACCTCGGCAATCTGGTCGCCGATCGTCATCAGCGGATTGAGCGCCGATAGAGGGTCCTGGAAGATGATCGACACGGCACGGCCGCGCAACGTCCGCAGTGTTTTTTCCTCGGTCCGGATCAGGTCCATGCCTTTGAACAGGATGCTGCCGTGGGTGACGGTGATGGCGGAGGAGAGCAATCCCATGATGGCATTGGCCGTCACCGACTTTCCCGAACCGGATTCGCCGATGATGCAAAGGATTTCGCCCGATCGCAGATCAAAGGAGATGTCGCTCACCGCATGGACCCGCTCCATGTTCTTCGGCAGGCTGACGGTCAGCTCCTTGACGGACAACACGATCCCGTCGTCGGCTTTCGTTTGTGTCGGCTCAGTCTGCGGCATGGCGGGGCCTTTTTTGGTTCGATTGTCACAGGATACTAAGCAAGAATGATGCCGAGTGCGAAGTCCACCCATTGAGTGGCGTTTGCCAAATCGGATTGCCCACGAGGGCAAGCATGCCCCAAGACTGCCATTTGGCAAGCGATTTTGGCCAAGGGGAGTCAACCGGATACGATCTGGCATATGAAGCGCGAGGCAGTTCGCCATTTCGCCGATAGGGTCTGTTAAATGCGGCCGACCACAGCTCAGGCGCGATCTGCGGGAGTGCCAATAACACTCAAGGCGTTCAAAACGCAGTTGCATAACGGTATAATTTCAAGCAAGGATGTAGGATCGACACCAAATGGTAGAGCCGAAATGAAAAAAATTCCTAATGCAATCGATATTCACGTGGGATCGCGGATCCGGCTTCGCCGAACAATGCTCGGCATGAGTCAAGAGAAGCTCGGCGACGGGCTCGGCCTGACATTTCAACAGGTTCAGAAGTACGAAAAGGGCACCAACAGGGTGGGCGCCAGCCGTCTCCAGCACATTTCGGAATTGCTGAACGTGCCGATCCCGTTCTTCTTCGAAGGCGGACCCGGCGCCATGTCGGATACGGATATCGGCCCAAGCGTTCTGACGGAATTCATGAATTCCAAGGAAGGCATCGCCCTTGCTGCAGCCTTTTCCGCCATCGAGGACAAGCGTGTCCGCCAGACCGTGCTCAGCCTGATCCGATCGCTGGGCGTCGATGCGGATGCGTCGCTGCCAAGCGAGGAAACTCGAAAAGCGGTCCAGTGATGAGCGATGGGTCTTGCCCTCACCACGTTTGGAACGTGCCGGCTTGAAGACGACGGCGGGCACGCCTTAAGGGTCCCGCTGATCTCCCTCGTCATGTTGGCCTATCTCTACGACAGGGGCCAACCCATATCGCGGCGAGAGCTGGCGACGCTGTTTTGGCAAGGCAGCCGGGAGACGGCTTACACGAACCTTCGTTCCACATTGCGCCGATTGGCCATGGCGACGGCCGAGACGCTTGCCCCGCTCATTGAGAGCGACGGCCAGACGCTTTCGGTCAATCGGGCAACGCTTCGCTGTGACTTGAGCCTTGTGGAGTTGGCCGATCCGATCGACCGGCTCCGGGCGGCCAATGACGCCGTTGCCATGCAGTTTCTGCCGTCCATGGGCCACGGAACAACCCAGCTCGACAGCTGGGTTCGCGACGTGCGCACCAGACTGGCCGGATTTCTTCGGTCCGAACTGATGCAGCATCATGCCTCGCTGAACACCAGTGCATGGCGAGGCGAGCTGAGACGGGCCGCAATCCTGCTTCTGGAATGCGATCCGGCCGACGATGAGGTCCGCACGCTTCTCACATCCGGATTGGATGCCAGGCGGCCAGAACCGGCAGCGGCCAGCATCCGTGTGGACGCGACGCCGCAACCCCTGGCTTTCAAGGATCCCAATTTCGGCGTGGCCGAGCAGCCGCCTCTGCGGCTCGCCTTGCTGCCACCTGAGACCGTGCAAAGTGCGCGGAGGGATGGATCGGTCGCCAATGCATTGATCGAAGATTTGACGATCAGCCTCTGCGCAAACCGAACGGTCTCGATCGTCGCACCGTACACGGCCGAACGGATCCAGGCCTCCAAGGACAAGGCAGCCGTTCTGCAGCAATACAATGTGGTCTACGCGCTGGATACAAAACGAACCGAGGATAGCCTGTTCGTCCAGCTGATCTTCATGCCTGCCGACGAGGTTGTCTGGGCCACTCGCTTCAAACTCGATGCCAATGCAATCGTCGAACAACGAACAGTGATCTCGACAGCCATCCAGCGGTCGATCATCGACAAAATATCGGTCAGCACCGAAATCGCCGGCGATTTCCGCCAACGGCCGGAAGCCTATTATGCCTATCTTCACGGCCTCACGGGCCTGTCGACACTGACTTTGCCGTCGATCAGAAAGGCCCGCAAGTATTTCAAGCAAGCGCTCGAAGACGAACGCGGCTTTGCTCCGGCTCTTGCCGGCACCGCACGAACGTTGAGCATGGAATGGCTGCTGACCGCCCGTGGCGATAATGAACTGCTTCTTCATGCCGAAAGGCTTGCCCAGACCGCCATCACCAAACACGGCCCCTCCGCCGGCGCGCTGAAGGAACTGGGCGTCAGCCAACTCTATCTGGGCAAGATCGACGAGAGCCTGGAGGCGCTCAGCGAAGCCGAAGCAATCAGCCCGCATTATGCCGACGCTCTTTACAGCCACGCCGACAGTCTGGTGCACGCCAGCAATCCCGCTGCAGCGCTTGCCAAGATTACCTCGGCCATCGCGCTGAACCCAATTCCGCCCGACACATATTTCTGGACAGCGGCTGGCGCCAGCTACTTTCTAGGTGAATATCAACAGGCACTCGGCTACATTGACCGCATGCGCGATAGCCGTCCCGCAAGCCGGCTGGCAGCCGCGAGTTGGGGGATGTTGGGGGAGGTTACGAAGGCACGCGCATGCCGCTTGAGAGTTCTAAAAGACAACCCCAGTTTCGATCTGAACCTGTGGCTGGAAATGATACCGCACAAAGAAAATTGGCAGACTGAACTTTATCGGGACGGCCTTTTGAGGGCTGGTTTTTAACAAGGAGAGCACAATGGCGAATGCTGCAATTATTGGCGTATCGGGTGAAACGGGTCTCTGGCTGGCCGACTTTGCGGCCGGAACGATCGTGGCTTTGACTGAGCCCTTGTCGGGCGAGCTTGCAACGACCGCATCCCTGCGCGGGCAAGGCGTGACGGTCATCAAGGGAATTGACGTTGCGGTTGCCCTGGCATCTGCGGCAGAGGTGGCATCCAGCCATCATGAAGGCTGATCGTAGCCGATTGGATCACAGCTTTTATCGTGTCTGTGCACCAAGCGAGACCCTTGCGAGGGTCTCGTCTCACCTGCTGCGCCTCGGCATCACACGAATCGCTCGACAAACAGATCTCGACCGCATCGGCATTCCGGTGTGGTGTGCCTATACCCCCAATGCCAAGGCCATTGTCATCTCCCAAGGCAAGGGGCTTGATGACGATGCCGCCAGGACATCGGCGGTTATGGAAGCCATCGAACGATCCGTGGCGACCGACCCTTCCTGTGCGGTGACCACCCAAAGCCTGCGATCGCTGCAATTGGAAGGGCGAACCGCCAATACGCTGGATTGCCTTCTGGCACGCGCCGCCCATTCCATCGACCTCGATGAGCCACTTCAGTGGACGCCTGCAACCGACCTTCAGACCGGCGGGATCGTCTGGCTTCCGTTCGAGGCTGTGCATCTTGACCGAACGGTGACGGCGCCACGATACTGGCAATCCTCCGATGGGCTGGCCTCGGGCAATACGCTGGAAGAGGCGATCCTGCATGGACTGCTCGAACGCATCGAGCGGGATGCGCTCACCCTTTGGCACGTGTCCTCGCCGGCAAGACGTTACGGCTGCAGGATCGACACAGACAGCATTGCCAATGCCGATCTGCAGGCTATCCTGAGCCGGATCCGAAATGCCGGCCACGATGTCGCGCTTTTCGACATCAGCAGCGACCTCGCCGTCCCTTGCGTGGTGGCCCTTCTAGGCCCGCAACAGCGCCGCGGCTTGTCACCGCTGCGGCATGTGGATGTCACCCTTGGAGCCGGTTGTTCGACATCACCCGGTCAGGCAGCGATCCGGGCGGTGACCGAGGCGGTCCAGTCGCGCATGACATTCATCGCCGGCGCACGGGATGATCTGCTGCCGGAGACCTACACCCGCCCCCTTCATCCAGAGACCCTGACGGCCTTCGATGCGCCACCATCTCGCAGGCTTGAGGATATGCCGGCCCTGCCCGTCACCTCGATCGACGAAGCAACCACCTCCATTCTCGGTCGCCTTGCGGCCCGTGGCATCTCCGGCATCTATGCTGTCAACCTCACACCGCCATGGTTGCCGGCCTTCGTCGCCAAGATCATCATCCCCCAACTCGAAAATCCCGAAGGCGAGCGCCGCCAGCGCTATGGATCTCGTGCGCTGAACAGGGCCTTTCAGTGAAGATCGCCTTTGTCGGACCGAGCCTGCCGCAGGCATCTGAGTTTGCCGGGCCGGACCTGGAGATCAGGCCGCCCGCCTGCCAGGGCGATGTCATGCGTGCCGTGGCCGACGGGGCAACGGTCATCGGACTGATCGATGCCCAATTTGAGTATGTCACGCCGGTCTGGCACAAGGAACTGCTCTTTGCCCTGTCGAACAATATCCAGGTGTTCGGAGCAGCCAGCATGGGGGCGCTTCGGGCAGCGGAATGCGCACCCTTCGGCATGATTGGCATCGGCCGGATCTTTGAAGACTTCATCTCCGGTCGACGGGTCGATGACGCCGATGTCGCCCTGTCGCATGGCCCCGCCGAGCTGAACTATCTCGCCTTGAGCGTGCCGATCGTCAGCGTCGATTCCACCTTGGAACAGGTGTGCGAGCTTCGGCTCCTGTCTGCTCAACGCTGCTCCGAGATCGCTGCGGCCGCCCGGTCTGTGTTTTTCAAGGACAGAAGCTGGAAGCGCATTGCACAGGCCGCCGGTCTGGACTGGGCCGCCCTACGGCCGATCATCGAACAAGCCTGGGTTGACCAGAAACGACTGGACGCCCTCGAACTGCTTGGCAGGCTCAACGGCCAGACGGCAGCAACAGCGCTTCAACGGGCCTGGCGTTTCAATGCGACGCCGCTGTGGCGGAAATTGTATCCGTCGGGCCAAGACCTATAGCTGACAATCGGAAATTCGCATGAATCACGCCACGCGTGTGCAACGGCTTTGCAACGCGCGCGGTGCGCTCTCTTGTGAGACTATGATTTCAGACGAAGCATACAGGGACCGCCAAAATGGCACACACAATCAGCGACCTACAGACGAGCGAACGGCAACAGGAGCTTTTGGCTCTGATCAACATGATGGGTTATGCCGTCGGCATAGCCGAAACGCTGGGGGTCACGACCGCCGCGACGCATCTCAATACGGCCCGCCAGACGCTTGTATCAGAGTTGCAGGGCGACCTGACCAATACACTGTCCATGGACGGCATCAAAAGACTGGCTTCAGCGCGCGCCGGCAATTGCTGATTGCACCGATCGGGTGCCATCGCGAGGTCCTTGCCTTGTCGCGTTCAGCCCTGGAGTTCAGGCCTTAGAGCGCTTGAGCCAAGGGCTTAACGTTGCTGATCCTCAAAACAGAACCGCTCCCTCCGGAAAACCGGATTGTCTTCCGCTGTTTCTGACGCTATATTGCGTCTAAATCATCGGCATTCAGCAGGGAGACAAACTCCATGGGCCTTGCCCAATATGCAGACGGCGGTCTTTTCTCGCCACGCAAGATCGCTGACACGCTGCGCACGACGAGCGAGGAAATCGCGCGCACGGCAGGGCTGGGGAAAGACGCGATCCAGCGCAAGGAGCGCATAAGGTCCGACAAGACGCAGCGGCGCTTGCGCGAGATGGCGGAAATCCTCAACAAGACTGAGCCGCGATTTGGATCGGCCCTGATGGCCTATGCCTGGTTTCGGTCCGAGCCTTTGACCGGCTTTTCCGGTCAGACCGCGATGCAACTGGTCCGTGACGGACGCGCTGACGATGTGATGGACTATATCGATGCCGTGGATGCCGGCATTCACGCCTGATCCAGCCGATGCATTTTAAGGGCAAACTCTATCGGGCGATCAACCCGATCTTTGCGCAAGACCCCTTGTCGGGCCGCGGTGAAGCCCTTTATGGCGGGCGTTTCAATCGCAAGGGCACCCCTGCGCTCTATACGTCCCTGTCCATCATGACGGCGTTGCGGGAGGCAATCAGGTTGGCAATCTGCAACCAACCCTGCTGGTCTCCTATGATGCGGATATCGAGCGGGTTTTCGATGGTCGAGACCAGGCCGCCCTCCAAGCCGAGGGTATGAATGCAACAGCACTGGCCGATAGGACATGGCGCGATCAGATGAAAGCGAGCGGCGAAGCCAAGACACAAGGTTTCGCCCGAAGGCTGGCGGAGGCCGGCTATTGCGGATTGCTGGTCGAGAGCTTCGCTGCCGGAGCAACCGGTGACGACCTCAACCTCGTTTTGTGGGCATGGAGCAATACGGCGCCTTGTCGGCTCACCCTGATCGACGATGAAAAGCGCCTATGACCGTCACCGTCGGCCAAGATCCGGCAAATCTGGATATCATGAATCTTTGCACGATCCCTTGGGTTGGAGCCTCAAAACAGATATTTCAGCTCAATCGCTTGAATTCCCCGCGTCACGCGATCTGCCAGCAGTGTCGCAAAATGGACAAGACCGTTGATCGACAAGCCGACCTGTCGAGCCCGATGAGTCAGAGCGCTGGAGCTATCGTCAGGCATGGGCCACCAAGCCGTTCTTCAGCCGCGCCAGACGGCTCTCGCCGCTCTCCTCGCCGAAGCACGCCTCGAAATCATTGCATTCGCGACAACTCGGTGCGCTGCACAGCGAAAAGCCTTCGGCCTCGCAGAGCCGGCGATAGAAATACTTCTTCCACTTCATATCGCTGGTATTGCCACGCGCCAGACCTGGGAAGTGACGGTTCAGCAGGCGGGTCAATTCGCGCCGATCGAACAGGCCCAGATCCTGCCAGAGATGATCGTCGCGCATGGCGCGGCGGGCGACGATATGAGCGAAAAACGCGCTGTTGATCTTGGCGCCATCGGCATGGTCCAGCAGCAGTGCCAGCAGCAGATCCTCCTCCACCTCCCGCTCTAGCTCGGTGCCGGCGCCGCCGACATCGAAGAAGCTCAGACAGACGCCAGGAAAATTGCAGGCAATGACCGAGGCCAGATCCCGCGAGCCGAGCCCGCAGGCTGCACCGAATGTTACAGAGCCGGCAAGCGCTTCGTCGCGGGCCATCGAAAGGGCGCAGGCCAGCGCGTGGTGGTCGAAGGCAGTGTCGGCATCGATGGCAGGCCATTGTCCGGCCATCAGGCAGGCGTAGTGATCAGCAAACATCGAAGCACTCCTCTCTGGCTCAGGTCGGACGGGCAACGGGGTCAGGCCGCAAGCGCCCCAGCCTTCACATGGGTCTGACAGTTTTTCGGACAGACGCGCGCACAGGCGCCGCAGCCGATACAGGCGCCGGCCTGGTCGACGACCATGATCATGCGGTTCAGGTCGCCGTCGAAATCGTCGCCATCATTGTCGCAACGACCGAGGATCTCACCCTCGTCATCGACGCCGTAGAGGTGCATCACCTCGCGCGAACAGACCTTGAAGCAACGGCCGCAGCCGATGCAGGTCGCCCCGTCGATCGCCGTCAGGTAGTCCGGCATCCAGGCAGATCCGTCGCGGGTTTCAAACGGGGCGGCCATCAGGCGTTCTCCAATGCGATCAATTGCTGCCTGGCCGCGTCCAGCTCGGCAAACACCGCATAGGTGCGCTCGGCCACCGCCTTGATCTCCGTCCAGTTGACCGGCAGGTCTTCCGCCAGGTCATGCAATTCCATCTTGGCATTGCCGGCCCGGGAGTTCAGCTTGCGGACCGTCTTCTGCAGTTCCTCGAGTTCGGACATGCGATGTCTCCTTGATCGAACAGGGTTTCAGTAGCGAGCCACCTCGGGATATTTCTCGATCATCTCGACGGCATCGCGCATCAGCTTGTCGCCGGCGTCCGACAGCTTGGCGAGCGTCTCGAAGCCGAAGCGGTGGACATCGCGCAGCGATTTCAGCACGACCACCAGCCGGCCGGCGGTCAGCAGCACCCGACCGAAACCCTCATGGCTCATCTTCATCATTGGCGAGGCGATGATGCCGGTCTCCTGCTCGATGGCCAGCCCGATGGCGGAATAGAAGATATCGAGCCGCCACAGCACATCAGGATCCGGATCGCCGATGATCGGAATCTCGCGGCGCTGTTCCTTGGTCAGGATGTAGTCGCCGAGGATCGACGCATCGGAGCGGCCCTCCCAGGCGTCGTAAGTGTCCTGGGCGCGCATCAGGCGCACCAGGCATTTCATGAAAGGTGTCGCGAGTGCGTCGACATCATCATTGGCGGCGAGCTTTTCCAGTACGGCTGTCGGGGTCATGATCGGTTCCTTTTCAATTGTCGTCGTCATCGAAGGAGGGTTTCGTCTCGCCAAGGCCGGCTTCGGCCAGAACCTTGCGCAGCCAGGGCGGCGGCGCGGTCTTCAGCATGGTCTGGGTCCGTGCCAGCACCTCGTCGATCGAGGACGGCTGCGGCACTTTGATCGGATGGATCTTGGCGGAGACGACCTTGGCGGCCGACGGGCCGCCGATCGCCAGGCAGAACAGCAGGTGGCAGCCTTTCAGCGCCTCCACCTTGGGCGTGATGCGGTCGTCGCCCTCGGATTTGTGATTGCCGCTTTCGTCTGACACGTCACCGAAACCGACGGCTTCCACGAACTGCCAGCCGGCGGGGGTGACGTCGTAGACGGCAAACAGCTTGGCAGAACCGAAATGGGCGTTCAGCCCCTTCATGTCCTGCGTGGCAATCGCGATGCGAAGCACGCCCTTCGGGCGCTCAGGTGCAGGTGCCGGCATCTCGTCAGTGACGAGTGATAGACGTCGGACAGCTGTCATTGTCGGTCTCCCTGTTGCGGAACGGGTTGAGGCCTTGCGGGGTCGGCGGCTGGATATTGGCCTGGAAGATATTCGCCGCCTCGAAGATCATGGTGCGGGCGCCCTCGTAGAGAACGCTCAGCTTGTGCTGGCTGCCGAGCCGGTCGAAGATCGGGAAGCCGACCCGCATCAGCGGAATGCCGAGGCGCTCGGCGGCCTGGCGGCCGTGCGAATGGGTGACCAGCAGATCGGCGCCTTCGGCGAGGAACTCGAGATCGGAGAGGTCTCCGACCTGCACGGTGTCGGTCGGCACTTTAGACAGGATGCGTGAGCCGCTGGTGGTGGTCACCGCGGCGGAGATCTCGGCACCAAGGCCGAGAAAGAACGTCGAGAGCTGGTAGAGATGATCGGGCTCGGCACCGATGGCGATCTTCTTGCCGCCGAAATGGAAATGGCCATCGAGCAGGGCATCCTGCAATTGCGCCCGGCGGCGGCGGATCGGCGCCGGCACCGGCTTGCCGGAGATGAGCGCCAGCATGGTGATGAAACGGTCGATACTCTTCAGGCCCGACAGTTGCTGGAACAGCGAATAGGGCACGCCGGTTCTCGCCTGCAACGCTTCGGCCGGCGCCCGCATGTGTTCGCCGATGGCGATCGCCTGGAAGCAGGTGCCGAGGTCGCGGATATCCTCGACGCTAGTGCCGCCATAGGTGGTCGGCACCCAGCGCTCCGGCACGGTACCGTCGAGCGAACCGGAGACATCCGGCAGGATGACCGGCGTCAGGCCGAAACTTTCCACCGTTTCGCGGATATGCTCGATATCGGCGACCGTCAGGTGCCAGCCGGGCAGGATCGCCACCTTTTTCGGATCGCGCACCCGGTCGCCCGCGATCGTCACGCCATCGATCATCGAGGTGACGGCCTTGGCCCAGCCCTCTTCGATGGCGCCGTCGAAATCCGGCGTGGTCGACAGCACAACTTCGGTGCCGGCCAATTCCTCGGCGCGGCGCGCCTTGATTGCGGCGACATCGCCGGCGAAATCCTCGCCGCGGGTTTCCACCAGCGCCGTGGTGCAGATGCCGATCAGCGAGGGCTTGGTGCGGCTCTTCAGGTTGAGGATCGCCTCTTCCAGGTGGTCGGCCCCGCCGAGAATGGTCGCCACCTCGTCCATGGCGGTGGTCTGCAGCGGGATGGTTTCCTTGAAATGGCGCACGAACAGCACAAGCGCGAAGGAGGTGCAGCCCTGGCTGCCGTGGAACAGCGGCATGGCGCCATCGACGCCGAGATAGGCGAAGGCAGCGCCCAGCGGCTGCGAGGATTTGAGCGGATTGACCGCCGCGGATTTGGTCTGGTGCAATACGCGGGCCATCAGCATTCTCCCATGTCGTCGGCGGTGGTGGACAGAAATTTTCGAAAGGCATGGGCTGGCGCCGGCAGCGCCGCCTCGTCGCCTGGCGGAGACACAACCGCGGCGATTTCGGCCGGATTACCCTCTCTGTCCCAGGGACAGGGTTCGCGCACCGTCTGCCAGACCGGATTGTGGATGGCGATGTCGATCTGGCGCACCAGTTCCACCATGCCGTCATAGCCGGCATAGGGATGATGGCGTTCCTGGTTGATATCGAGCCAGGGCATCTTGGCTTTCAGCGCGATGAACTGGGTACGCCCGCCCGACAGCATGATGTCGGCCTTGTGCTCGGCCAGCATGGCATAGAGGTCGCGCGGCGCCATCGAGTCGAACATATGGTTCTCGTCTTTGAGGATCTGCTTGATGCGCTCCTTGTCCTCAGGCGTCGACTTCTTGACCGATGTGCCGACGATCTCGATGCCGATTTCCTGCAGCGCATGCACCACCGACCAGGACTTCACCCCGCCGGTGTTGAGCAGCACGCGCTTTCCTTCAAGGCGGGGACGGAATCCCTCGAGGGTGGCCCAGGCGGCGGCCTCCTCTTCCTCGATGAGGGATTCCGTCCGGTCAAGGAGCTCAGGGGACGCTCCTTGATTGACCAGCAGCCGCGCCAGCTGGCGCAGGGCATCGGATGTGTCGGAAATGCCGTAGAACGAGCCTTCGAAATAGGGGATGCCCCAGCGCTCCTCCATCTTGCGGGCAAGATTGATGAGCGCGGTGGAACAGACCATCATCGTAGCCCGGGCGCGGTGGGCGGTCGCGACATCGTGGTAGCGGGCATCGCCGGGAATGCACGCACGGATGCGCATGCCGAGCTTTTCGAGCAGCGGCTTCACCATCCAGAACTCACCGGAGAGGTTGAACTCGCCGAGAATATTGACGTCCATATCGGTGACGTCGTCCGGCTCCTCGGTGCCGATCACATGGTCGAGCAGCGCCTCGCCGGCCAGCTTGTTGCCGAGGTTCTTCGAGCCGACAAAGCCCGGCGCGTTGACCGGCACCACGGGAAGCCCGAACTTTTCCGCCGCCCGCCGGCAGACCGCTTCGATATCGTCGCCGATCAGCGCCGTCACGCAGGTCGAATAAACGAAGATCGCAGGCGGTGCGTATGTCTGCGAAATCTCGCGGATCGCCTTGAACAGCTTCTTCTCGCCCTGCCCGAGCACGATGTCGAGTTCCGTCAGGTCTGTTGTGAACGAGGTGCGCCACAGATCCGGCCCAGAGGACGCCGCCCCGCGGTTGTCCCAGGAATTTCCCTCGCAGGCGAGCGGCGCGTGGATCAGATGGGCGACATCGGTGATCGGCTGCAGCACGATTTTGGCGCCATCAAAGGCGCAGCCGCCGGCCGCCGCCCCCGGCGTCAGCGGCTTGGAACAGCCCTTCTTGCGCGCCTTGGCATCCTTGCCCTGGTTCTTGTCGCAACCGGGCTCGTTGAACACGTCGTCGATCTTTGCTTTCAGCGACATTGGCGAGTTCCTTGTTCGAACCACCTCCGGAAAGGAGGCGACAAACAGGGTTCTGCAAACGGCATGCCAGCATCAAGAAAGGCAATTTTTCATAGGAAATTCATAACGTTCCGGAACTGCCCGGAATCCGGTTGCGACAAAACCGTTGTCGGCTTGTCAGCTTCCCGACAAAGTGGTCAGGCAAGGCCAATTGCCGGGCGGATATCGGTCCGCGCAAAATCGTTGCCGACGAATAGCAGCGGCAGATCGCGCTCCTTGGCCAGAGCGTAGGCGAAGCAATCGCCGAAATTGAGACCGGCAGGATGGAAGCCCTTGCCCCATTGGCGGTAGGCTTTGCCGATCATCGCCGACGAATGACTATCGACAGGAACTATCTCAGGTCGGATTTCGACCAGCAATTCTTCCAGCTTTTGCGACACAGCCCTGCCAAGGGCAACGATGCGTGCCTCAGCCAAGGTTCCAGCAGACATCAGAATCTGTTGTTCAGACGATAAAATCTGCTCGCAAGAACGGCTTTCCGGTTCTTGAAAAATGACCGCGAGAAGCGCCGAAGTGTCCGCAACGATCACTTGGGCAGCCCGGATTCGTCATAAAGGTAATCCTGACTTCTGGCGGCGGAGACGCCCTTCGGCAGGTTCATGGCTTTCACATCAGCCTGGATTTTCCTGATCGCCGCAAGCTTTTCTTCCGGGGATTTTACCGGTTTTTCGGCCTTCCGGTCTTCCTCTGTATAAACGACAGCAGCATCGGACGGATCGACCTCCGCCTTCAACCTTGCAACCGCTTTTCCAGCGTCGGTCAGGACAATCTCCTCTCCCGCTTCGGCACGGCGGACGAGTTCGGCAAGCTTTTGGGCGGCTTCGCTGACGGAAATGTTCATGACTGTCTCCATGGTCCGACCGACATATACCATGCCTGACTGCGAAAATCAGCGCCCAAAGCAAAACCGGCCCCAAGAGGAGCCGGTTTCGGTGTTGCAGGATGCTGCACGACTTAGCGCGTCAGGTCGAAGGAATAGTCCGTCTTCGACGGGACGATCGTCTGCTGGTCGTAGACGTCGAAGAACTTGTCGAGGATCGTCGTCAGGACCCGGAGACCGCCCTGGTAGCCCATGACCGGGAAGCGGTGATGGTGATGGCGGTCGAAGATCGGGAAAGTGAGGCGTAAGAGCGGCGTGCCGGTGTCGCGCTCCAGGTACTTGCCGTAGGAACTGCCGATCAGCAGATCGACCGGCTCGGTGAAGAGCAGCGAGCGCATGGCCCAGAGGTCCTTGCCGGGCCAGACCTGGCAATCCTTGCCGAACGGCGAGGAGGCGAACAGGTCCTTCATTTCCTCTTCCCAAGCCTTGGTGCCATTGGTGGCCAGGCAATGGGTCGGCTCGCCGCCGGTTTCCAGGATGAAGCGCGCCATGCCGTAGACGAAATCCGGATCGCCGTAGATCGCGTATTTCTTGCCATGCAGATAGGCCTGGCTGTCGGCCATGGCATCGACCAGGCGGCCGCGCTCCATGCGCAGTTCTTCGGGGATCTCCTTGCCGGTCATCTCCGAGACCTTCATCAGCAGGTCGTCGGTGCCGCGAACCCCCATCGGATAATGCAGCGACGCGACCTTCTGGCCAACCTCCTTGCAGTAATCCTCGGTCTTGCGGGTGTTGTAATGCTGCAGCGACAGGGTCCACTCGGCATTCAGCGCCGCCTTGACGTCATCGATCTTCGTGCCGCCGTCATACATGCGGTACTCGCCATCCGAGGGCGTGTCGTACTGGTCGGAGGCGTCCTGGATGAAGGTATAGTCGACGCCCATCATGGCCAGGATCCGCTTGATCTCGCGGTTGTTGCCGACGCAGAAGCCGTCGAAGCCGGGGATCAGGTTGAAGCGGCCCTTGATCTCGGTGCGCGGCTGCCCCTTCCAGAAATGCTCGAACACGCCGCGCACCATGTTGTCATAGCCATCGACATGGCTGCCGACGAAGGCCGGGGTGTGGGCAAACGGCACGTCGTAATCGGCCGGCACGGAGCCTTCGTTCTTGGCATTCTCGATGAAGCTGCGCAGGTCGTCGCCGATGACTTCGGCCATGCAGGTGGTCGAGACGGCAATCATCTTCGGCTCATAGAGCGTGTAGGTGTTGGCAAGCCCGTCGATCATGTTCTTGAGGCCGCCGAATACGGCGGCATCTTCCGTCATCGACGAGGAGACGGCGGACGACGGCTCCTTGAAATGACGCGACAGGTGCGACCTATAATAGGCGACGCAGCCCTGCGATCCATGCACGAAGGACATGGTCTTCTCAAACCCGGCGGCGGCAAACACCGCGCCGAGCGGCTGACAGGCCTTGGCGGGATTGACGACAAGGGCCTCGCGGGCAAGGTTCTTCTCGCGATATTCCCAGGTCTTGGTCAGCTCGCGCTGATCATCGACCCATTCGCCCGGATGCGGGCATTCGAAGTTTTCCTTCTTGTTCTTCAACATCTCGACATATTCGGGCTCGCGGAAGAGCGGGGCGTGGTCGAGTATTTTTTCAGCCGACTGTGGCATGACTGGTCACCTCCATCCTTGCAGGCCGCGCCATACGGCGGCACTGGGACATATGAGACATTGAAAGGAACCGGACGGGCACTGCCCACCGGCGCTGGTTCATTCCGCCGGTCTCGCCGGACCGGATGTCGGCATTCCCGTTTCGCGGACGAAGCGGGAATGGTTCTTCATTCGGCGGCGATCGCCATCGGAGCCGGAGCCTTGTTCTTCCACGGTGCGTCGTAGAGGCCCCAGACCGGGTTATTGATGGCCAGATCCATGTCGCGGGCGAAGATCGCGAAGCCGTCATAGCCGTGATAGGGGCCGGAATAGTCCCACGAATGCATCTGGCGGAACGGAATGCCCATCTTCTGGACCGGGTACTTTTCCTTGATGCCGGAACCGACCAGATCGGGACGGATGCCCTCGATGAACTTTTCCAGCTCGTAGCCGGTGACGTCGTCATAGATCAGCGTGCCACTTTTGACGTAGTGGCTGGTGCGCTGGTAATCGTCGTTGTGACCGAACTCGTAGCCGGTGCCGACGATCTCCATGCCGAGATCCTCATAGGCCGTGATGACGTGGCGGGGGCGCAGGCCGCCGACATAGAGCATCACCGTCTTGCCTTGCAGGCGCGGGCGGAAACGGTCGATCACGGCATCGACCAGCGGCCGGTACTTGGCGATGACGGCTTCGGCATTGGCCTCGATCTCCGGCCCGAAATACTTGGCGATCTTGCGCAGGCTGGATTCGATCTGGGAGGGACCGAAGAAGTTGTATTCCGTCCAGGCAATGCCGTATTTCTCTTCCATGTGGCGGCAGATATAGTTCATCGACCGGTAGCAATGGATGAGGTTGAGCCTGGCCTTCGGTGCCCGCTCGATTTCGGCAAGCGTCGCATCGCCCGACCAGTTGCCGACCACCCGCAGGCCCATTTCCTCAAGCAGGATGCGGGACGCCCAGGCATCGCCGCCGATATTGTAATCGCCGATGATGTTGACGTCGTAGGGGCCGGTCTCGAACTCGGCATGCTTGTCTTCGCCGGAGAATACCCAGTCGCGGATCGCATCGTTGGCGATGTGGTGGCCGAGCGACTGCGACACGCCGCGGAAGCCTTCGCAGCGCACCGGCACGATGGTCTTGTTGATCTCTTTCTTCTTCTTGCGCGCCACCGCTTCGATGTCGTCGCCGATCAGGCCGATTGGACATTCGGACTGGATCGTCACGCCATTGTTGAGCGGGAACAGCGCCTCGATCTCGTCGATGACCTTTTCGAGCTTCTTGTCGCCGCCGAAGACAATATCCTTCTCCTGGAAGTCGGAGGTGAACTGCATCGTGACGAAGGTGTCGATGCCGGTCGTGCCGATATAGTAGTTGCGGCGTTGCGACCAGGAATACTGGCCGCAGCCAACCGGTCCGTGGGAGATGTGGACCATGTCCTTGACCGGACCCCAGACCACACCCTTGGAGCCGGCATAGGCGCAGCCGCGGATGGTCATGACGCCCGGAATGGACTTGATGTTCGACTTGACGTCGCACTCGGACAGCGGCTTGCCGTCTTCGGCATCGACCTCTTCGCCTGTCTTGGCGACGTTCAGATGTTTCTTGCGGCGCTTGGCCGTCTTGTCGGGATAGTGCGACAGCACGTCCTCGATCAGTTTCTCGTGGAGCTGGCTGTCGTTTTCATAATCGAGGCTCATGGCAATCGACCCCTTCTTCGAAGATGGATGGCGGCAGATCCGCCGGGTTTGAAAGGAGCGCCGGGTCAAGGCCGGCGCCCGGTTTCGTCTGTGCCGATTACACCGCGGCAACGGCCTGCTTGGCGGCTTCCTTGGCGGCCAGTTCGGCCAGCATCTGCTCGTCGGTTTTCATGATGCCGAAGGCGAGCAGCATGTCTTCCAGCTCTTCCATGGTGATCGGGGTCGGGATGGTGCCCTTGCCCGAATTGTTATGGATCTTCTGGGCCAGCTGCCGGTACTCGTCGGCCTGCTGGGAATTCGGCGCATATTCGATGACCGTCTGCTTGCGCAGCTCGGCATGCTGCACGATGTTGTCGCGCGGCACGAAGTGGATCAGCTTGGAATTGAGCCGCGCCGACAGAGCCTCGGCGAGATCAAGCTCGCGGTCGGTCTGGCGTTCGTTGCAGATCAGGCCGCCCAGGCGCACGCCGCCGGAATTGGCGTATTTCAGAATGCCCTTGGCAATGTTGTTGGCGGCATAGAGCGCCATCATCTCGCCGGACATGACGATGTAGATTTCCTGGGCCTTGTTTTCGCGGATCGGCATGGCGAAGCCGCCACAGACCACGTCGCCGAGAACGTCGTAGGACACATAGTCCACGTCGTCATAGGCGCCGTTTTCTTCCAGGAAGTTGATCGAGGTGATGACGCCGCGGCCGGCACAGCCGACGCCTGGCTCCGGACCACCGGATTCGACGCACTTGATACCCTTGTAGCCGATCTTCAGCACGTCTTCGAGCTCGAGATCCTCGACGGAGCCTTCCTGGGCCGCGAGCGACAGGACGGTGTCCTGGGCCTTGGAGTTGAGAATGAGGCGGGTGGAGTCCGCCTTGGGGTCGCAGCCGACGATCAGAATCTTCTGACCCAGATCGACGAGAGCGGCCAATGTGTTCTGGGAGGTGGTGGACTTGCCGATGCCGCCTTTCCCATAAAATGCAATCTGACGCAGAGCTGCCATGACTTTTCCTTCCTTCGCTTAGGCAACCGCGGCAAGGCCGCGAGTTGGATACCGGATCGGCAGGCTTGACCGCCGCCGTCTCTCTCGTTTCAAAAGCCGTGCCAGTTTCGAAAAGCATCGGAGGAATTTTTATTTCTGCATATATTTCATAGACTTGAGAATTCCGGATGCAGCCAGAGCGCCCCGACACGCCGTGTCGCAGACCCGACAAAAGCGACAGGAACGTCTGCTCGGGATCGGTCCTGTCGGACGGACCGTCCGGTGATCGGAACGCCACGCCTGGATCTCCCTAAGACGGGGGCACAGGGTCGACTGCCCGGCGCAAGGCCGGCGCACGGATTGTCGCAGCGACGTCTCCATGTCGTGTGGACTTGCCGACTTTGTCGGATTGCCGACATTGATGAAATAGACCTATATCATTGATATTGAAGCGCTTTTATTGTTGGCACGCCCTGTGCATGGCTGTCTCTGTCCGCATCTCACCAAGGAGACAGTGCCATGATTATTCTGACCGACAATGCCGTTTCCGCCGTCAAATCCGCCTTGCTGCGGGCGAGCGAGCCCGCCGAAGGCTTGCGCATCATGGTTCAGGCCGGCGGCTGTGCCGGCTTCAAATACCTGATGGGCCTGGAATCGACGTCCCGCGATGGCGACGCGGTGATCGAAACCGATGGCGTCAAGGTCTATGTCGATGCCAGTTCGCAGCCTCATGTCGCCGGCATGACCGTCGATTTTGTCACCGGGCTCGAATCCTCCGGCTTCGTCTTCAACAATCCAAACGCTGCGGACAAATGCGCCTGCGGCAAGTCGTTCGGCTGAACCGGGGAGCGGGATCATGCAGAACAACAGCCATGCGGCACGCATCACGCTTTATGACGGATTGCGTGATCGCCCAGTAAAGCCGGCGGCCCTTTCGCTGCGAAACAGTGCGACGGCCGATCCGGGCGATGTCGGCGGCCGGCAGGAGGATGCCGCCGCCGATCCGGACGGCAAGGCGGCAGCGCTCAGGGCCGTTCTGATGGAACGCCGTCGTCCGCTGATCGAGGCAGCCCTCGAAGCGATCCGACCCAATCTGCGGCGAGACGGCGGCGATTGCGAACTGGTCGAGATCGTCGGCGATGCGGTGCGCGTCAAGCTGTCGGGTGCCTGCGTCGGCTGTCAGCTGGCCTCGCTGACCCTGAGCGGTGTGCGCCAGAAGCTGATCGAGGCAACCGGCATGCCGACGCTGCGCCTCATCCCGATCAACTGACGGCTTCAGCGGAGGTGCCGGATATGGATGCCGTCTATCTCGACAACAATGCCACGACCCGTGTGGCGCCAGCCGTGGTCGATGCCATGCTGCCGTTCTTTGGCGACCAGTTCGGCAATCCCTCGTCGCGGCACGCCTTCGGATCCGGCGTCAGCGGCGCGTTGAAGGCCGCCCGCCGGCAGGTCCAGGCGCTGATCGGCGCCGAGCACGACCATGAGGTGATCTTCACCTCCGGCGGCACGGAGAGCAACAGCACGGCGATCCTCTCGGCGCTGGAGACCATGCCGGGCCGCAACGAGATCATCACCACAGCCGTCGAGCATCCGGCGATCCTGGCGCTATGCGCCCATCTGGAACAGCAGCGCGGCATCCGGGTCCACCGCATCCCGGTCGATGGGCTGGGCAGGCTCGATATAGGCGCCTATCGCGCCGCACTGTCCAACCGGGTGGCAATCGCCTCCGTGATGTGGGCCAATAACGAGACGGGCACGCTGTTTCCGGTGGCCGAGCTGGCCGAATACGCCCGGCAGGCCGGCGTCCTGTTCCACACGGATGCGGTCCAGGCGGTCGGCAAAGTTCCTATCGACCTCAGGTCCACAGCCATCGACATGCTGTCATTGTCCGGCCACAAGCTGCATGGACCGAAAGGCATTGGCGTTCTCTATGTCAGGCGCGGCACGCCCTTCTGTCCGCTGCTGCGCGGTGGGCAGCAGGAACGCGGCCGCCGGGCCGGGACGGAAAACACGCCGGCTATTGTCGGGCTCGGCAAGGCCGCCGAATTGGCTCTTGGTCATCTCGGCGAAATGGGCGGCCGGGTCCGGTTCTTGCGCGACCGGCTGGAAGGCGCGCTCTTGCAGCGCATTCCCGATGCGAGGGTCACCGGTGATCTTGATCGGCGCATGCCCAACACGGCCCATATGACCTTTGCCGATGTCGATGCCGAGGGGATCGTCGCGCTGCTCGATCGCCAGGGCATCGCCTGCTCGACCGGCTCTGCCTGCGCCTCCGGGTCGATGCAGCCGAGCCATGTGCTGCTTGCCATGGGGTTTTCCGCCAGCGCCTCACACGGCGCTCTGCGCTTTTCGCTATCGCGCGACAGCACCGAGCGGGACATCGACCGGGTCATCGCGACCTTGCCCGGCATCGTCGCCCGGCTGCGGGATCTCCCGCCCGTCGGACGAGCGGCGGGCGCGACACCGAAACGTATCAATCCCGCTTTCGCCTGACGGCGGTAGAAGCGGCAAGGACAGGATCAGATGACTGACACGGTTTTCCTCAACGACACGACGCTGCGCGATGGCGAGCAGGCGCCTGGCGTCGCCTTTTCCCGATCGGAAAAGCTGGGCCTTGCCGAAGCGCTGGCGGCGGCCGGCGTGGCCGAAATCGAAGCCGGGACGCCGGCCATGGGCGAGGATGAGATCGCCGCGCTCCGAGACATCGTGTCGCTCAACCTGCCATTGCGAGTGATGGCCTGGTGCCGCATGACGGATGTCGATCTGAACGCTGCCCTTCGAAGCGGGGTCGAGGCGGTCAACCTGTCCCTGCCGGCCTCAGACCTGCAGCTGTCCGCCAAGCTCGGGATCGGCCGGGCGCAGGCGCTGTCGACCATCGACACCATGGTCCGCAGGGCTGTCGGCCATGGTCTCTTCGTCGCGGTCGGCTGCGAGGATGCCTCGCGGGCCGATCCCGCCCATCTTTCCGACGTCATTGCCGTGGCCGCCGGCGCCGGCGCCAGACGCGTTCGCCTGGCCGATACGGTCGGCATCCTCGATCCCTTCTCGACTCTGGAATTGCTAAAACCCCTTGCCGCCCGGGCGCCGATCGATCTGGAATTCCACGCCCATAACGACCTCGGGCTTGCGACCGCCAATACCTTGGCGGCCTATCGATCCGGCATCCGCCATCTGTCGGTCACCGTCGGCGGGCTCGGCGAGCGGGCCGGCAATGCCGCACTGGAGGAGGTGGTGGCCGGACTGAGCCTGCTGCATGGCAGCGCCAACACCGAGATCGACATGACCGCCCTGCCCGGTCTGGCTGCCCTGGTGGCGCAGGCCTCCGGCCAGGGCATCGCGCCCGCCAAGCCGGTGACCGGCGCCAATGTCTTCACCCATGAATCCGGCATCCATGTTGCCGGTCTGCTCGCCGACCGCCAGACCTACCAGGGCCTCGATCCCTCGGTGTTCGGCCGCGACCACCGTATCCTGATCGGCAAACATTCGGGCGCTGCCGCCATTGCCCATGTGCTCGACCAGTCGGGTCGCATGGCGCCGCGCCGCGATCTGGTCGAGGCGCTGGTCGCGCCGGTGCGGCGGCTGGCCACCGAGACCAAGGCTCCGATTGCGCCGACCGACCTCATCCGCCTGTACGACCGGCTGGCGTCCCGGCTCAACGAGACCTTGAAAGGATAGCCATGTCGTTCGTCATGCTCACGACATCAGCCAAAACAGGAAAACGGGATGTCCGGCCCAGACGGAAATCCCTTCGTCGCATCATCCTGGACGATATTGCCTGCGTCATGGCCCGCGATCCGGCCGCCCGCAACCGGTTTGAGGTTCTGCTGACCTATCCTGGGGTCCATGCGATCATCTGGCACCGGCTCGCCCATCGGCTCTGGCGGCGGGGGCTGCGCTTTCCGGCCCGCTTCGTCGCCTGGCTCTCGCGTCTCGTCACCAATGTCGATATCCATCCGGGCGCGACCATTGGCGAGCGTTTCTTCATCGACCACGGCGCGGGCGTGGTGATCGGCGAGACCGCCGAAATCGGCGATGACGTCACGCTCTATCACGGCGTAACGCTCGGCGGCACATCCTGGTCGGCCGGAAAGCGCCATCCGACCCTGAAGAATGGCGTCATGGTGGGTGCCGGGGCCAAGATCCTCGGACCGATCACCGTCGGCGACGGCTGTCGCGTCGGCGCCAATTCCGTGGTCGTGGAGGATGTGCCGGCCAGCATGACGGTCATCGGCATCCCCGGACGGGTGGTCCGGCCGGCAAGCGACCGGCGACGCATCGGCCATGGCCGCATCGATCTCGACCACCACCTGATCCCGGACCCTGTCGGCGAGGCGATCTCGGCCCTGATCGACAGGATCGAGTTCCTCGAAGTGCGGCTCGCCCATCTTCAGGGTCCGCGCGGTCCAAGGCACGACAACGCAGACCAGCCATCCACGGCCACGGCCGAACCATCTCAGCAAAGGGAGACCATCATGAGTGAGTGCTCGTCCAATTCGCGTCCCATCGACGTCGATAACATTCTCGAACGGCTGCGGGGCCTGTCCTCGGCGGAAGAGTTCTTCCACCAGCTCGGCGTGCTCTACGATCCGCAGATCCTCAATGTCGCGCGCCTGCATATCCTCAAGCGTATGGGTCAGTATCTTTCGGAAGAGGATTTCGAAGGCCTGCCCGACAGGGTCATCGCGGCGCGGGCCCGCTCGACGCTGGAACGCGCCTATGCCGATTTCGAGACGGCCTCGCCCCTGTCGCAGCGGGTCTTCAAGGTGCTGAAGGACCACGATCCCGACAAGCCGGCGGAAAAGCGCGGTGCCTTCGTGTCGTTCGATGCGGCACTCAAGCCCTTCGCCGAGCAATAGAGCCTTCCCCCGCGCTCCCGATCGGGGCGCGTTCCCGACTGGGCCGGTGCGCCAGGCGCGACCGGCCCCTTTTTTGTTCCGGACGCAGGCCGATAATTCTGCAGAGGACACGACGCGACAATGTCGAGAACCCGACAAATCCAAC
This sequence comes from Rhizobium sp. CG5, assembly GCF_023701945.1. Taxonomy (GTDB): domain Bacteria; phylum Pseudomonadota; class Alphaproteobacteria; order Rhizobiales; family Rhizobiaceae; genus Allorhizobium. Next base: position 251,780 of record NZ_JABAEF010000007.1, on the reverse strand, counting down.
AAGCGCATCATCACGATTTTATATAACCGTTATTTATCAATGACCTGCACGACATCGACGCGTTTGGCACGGTTTATGCTGATGATCTTGCAGAGCATATTTGAACAATCAGGCTGGAGGTCGGGAGCATGCATATCGTCGTCTGTATCAAGCAGGTGCCGGACTCGGCGCAGATCCGCGTGCACCCGGTGACCAACACCATCATGCGCCAGGGCGTGCCGACCATCATCAATCCCTATGACCTGTTCTCGCTCGAGGAGGCGCTGCGCATGCGCGACACCCATGGCGGCGAGGTGACCGTTCTGACCATGGGTCCGCCGATGGCCTCGGATTCCTTGCGCAAGGCGCTGACCTATGGTGCCGATCGCGGCGTTCTCCTGACCGATCGCTATTTCGCCGGCTCCGATACGCTGGCGACGTCGTTTGCGCTGTCGGCGGCGATCGAAAAGATCGGCGCCCTACTCGGCAAACCCGACGTGATCTTCGCCGGCAAGCAGACCATCGATGGCGATACGGCCCAGGTTGGCCCCGGCATTGCCAAGCGCCTCGGCCTGCTGCAACTCACCTATGTGGCCCGGATCGGTTCGGTCGATCCGGATGCGGCAGAGATCACCGTCGAGCGGCGCGCCGAGGGCGGAACGCAGGTGCTGAAGACCCGGTTGCCCTGCCTCATCACCATGCTGGAAGGCTCCAACGAAATCCGTCGCGGCACGATCGACGATGCGTTGCGTGCAGCACGGGCCGAGATCGTCACCTGGAATGCCGCCGATGCCGGGATCGAGGATCTGTTGAAATGCGGCCTTCGCGGTTCGCCGACCGTCGTCAAGCGCGTCTTTGCGCCGACGGCGCGCCAGGACAAGGCCGTGCTGATCGGCGAACCCGGCGACCTGCCGCGCGACCTCGCCGACAAGCTGATCGCCGATCTCTTCAGCCGCAAACCCGCAATCGAGGCGGCGCTTGCCGCCGAAAACTGCCTCGCCTGAGCAAGGAGCATCCACCATGACAGACGCCCCGAAAGCTGCCCCCGCCGCCGGCCGAGCCGGCATGAAGAAGGAACTGCCCGAGCATTTCAAATCCTACAAGCATGTGTGGGTTGCGGTCGAACTGGAGCGCGGCCAGGTGCATCCGGTCTCCTATGAACTGCTGGGCTGCGGTCGCGTGCTGGCCGACAAGCTCGGGGTGCAACTGGCCGGCGCCGTCATCGGCCCGCCGGGCGAGGCCACCTGGCATGCCGTGGCCGAAAGCTTCGCCCATGGCGCCGACATGGTCTATCTGGTCGAGGATCCGGTTCTCAGGGACTATCGCAACGAGCCCTATTCCAAGGCGCTGACCGATCTGGTCAACGCCTACCAGCCGGAGATCCTGCTTTTGGGTGCTACGACGCTCGGCCGCGACCTTGCGGGGTCGGTCGCCACGACGCTCAAGACCGGGCTCACGGCCGATTGTACCGAACTCGATGTCGACGAGGACAAGTCGCTTGCCGCCACCCGCCCGACCTTCGGCGGCTCGCTGCTGTGCACGATCTACACGCTGAACTTCCGCCCGCAGATGGCAACCGTGCGCCCCCGCGTGATGCCGATGCCGGCCCGCCAGGAACGGCCGATCGGCCGCGTCATCCAGCACACGCTGTCCATGGTCGAGGAAGATATCGTCACCAAGGTGCGGAGCTTCATTCCCGACGCCCAGTCGTCCAAGGTCAATCTGGCCTATGCCGACATCGTGGTGGCCGGCGGGCTCGGCATGGGTGCCGCGGAAAATTTCCAGCTGATCCGCAACCTCGCTGCCACGCTTGGCGCCGAATATGGCTGTTCGCGACCCGTGGTGCAGAAAGGCTGGATGTCGTCCGACCGCCAGATCGGCCAGACCGGCAAGACGATCCGGCCGAAGCTCTATATCGCTGCCGGCATTTCCGGGGCCATCCAGCACCGGGTCGGCGTCGAGGGTGCCGATCTCATCGTCGCCATCAATACCGATCCCAAGGCGCCGATCTTCGATTTCGCCCATGTGGGCATCGTCACCGATGCCGTGCGCTTTCTGCCTGCCCTCACCGAGGCCTTCGTCAGACGGCTCTCGCCCCATAACCGCGACAAGCTCGCAAGCTGAGGAGCCCTGACCATGATCGAGGAAAAATTCGACGCGATCGTCATCGGTGCCGGCATGTCCGGCAATGCAGCCGCCTATACGCTGGCGAGCCGCGGGCTGAAGGTGCTGCAGCTGGAGCGCGGCGAATATGCCGGCTCGAAGAATGTGCAAGGCGCCATCATGTATGCCGCGATGCTGGAAAAGATCATCCCGGACTTCCGCGAGGACGCGCCGCTGGAACGCCATCTGGTGGAACAGCGGTTCTGGATGATGGATGACAGCTCCCATACCGGCATGCACTACCGCTCCAACGACTTCAACGAGGAGAAGCCGAACCGCTACACGATCATCCGCGCCCAGTTCGACAAGTGGTTTTCCTCCAAGGTCAAGGAAGCCGGCGCAACGGTGCTCTGCGAGACCACCGTCACGCAACTGGCACGCGACACCACCGGCAAGGTCATCGGCGTCCACACCGACCGGCGCGGCGGGGCGATCTTTGCCGACGTCGTGGTGCTGGCCGAAGGCGTCAACGGGCTTCTGGGCACCCGGGCCGGCCTGCGCGACATGCCGAAGCCGGAAACCGTGGCGCTCGCCGTCAAGGAGATGCACTTCCTGCCCGAGGAGGTGATCTGCCAGCGCTTCGGCCTGACCGGCAACGAAGGCTGCGTCATCGAGGCGGCCGGCACGTTCTCGCAGGGCATGACAGGCTTGGCCTTCCTCTATACCAACCGCGAATCCATCTCGCTCGGTGTCGGCTGTCTGGTGTCCGACTATGCCAAGACCATGGAAAGCCCCTATGCCCTGCTGGAGGAGTTCAAGAACCATCCCTCGGTCCGGCCGCTGCTCGTCGGGTCCGAGGTCAAGGAATATGCCGCGCACCTGATCCCGGAAGGCGGCTACAAGGCCATCCCGCAGCTCTATGGCGATGGCTGGGTGGTGGTGGGCGACGCCGCGCAGTTGAACAATGCCGTGCACCGGGAAGGTTCAAACCTCGCCATGACCTCCGGCCGCATTGCCGCCGAGGCCATCTTCCAGGTCAACAGCCGCCGCGATCCGATGAGCGCTGCAAATCTCAGCCTCTACAAGACCATGCTGGATGACAGCTTCGTCGTGAAGGACCTCAAGAAGCATAAGGACATGCCGGCGCTTCTGCATACCAATTCGCAGAACTTCTTCATGACCTATCCGCAACTGATGTCGGCTGCGGCGCAGAATTTCCTGCGCGTCGACGGTACCCCGAAGATCGACAAGGAAAAGGCGACGATCGGGCAATTCGTCAAGAACCGCAGCCGTTGGGGCATGGTCTCCGACGCCGTGAAGCTGGCGCTTGCCTGGCGCTGACAAGACCTTTGATTCCGCATGCCTTTCAACACACGTCAACGAGGAACTTTGCAATGACCATTGCCATCAAGGACGTCCGCGTCGAGGACAAGCTTTTCCAGAACCGCTACCTGGTCGATGTCGGCCGGCCGCATATCACGGTGCATCCGCACGAGACGCCCAGCGCCAATCTGCTGGCGCTGACCCGCGTCTGTCCTGCCAAATGCTACGAGCAGAACGACACCGGACAGGTCGAGATCACCGCCGACGGCTGCATGGAATGCGGCACCTGCCGCGTGCTGTGCGAGGCGACCGGCGAGATCGAGTGGAACTATCCGCGTGGCGGCTTCGGCGTGCTGTTCAAGTTCGGCTGAACCAACAGACCGAGCCGCCCGATCGCCGGCAGCCCCCTGCGCTGCTGGCACCAGGCGGTCACTCCGTGGCGTCAAAAACCAGTCATGAATCGCCTGAAAACCCCGCATTTGCGGGCCCTCTGGCGGTCAAGGCGAATTGACAAATGGGACGATGGGCGTAAGCTTGCATGCAAGATCAAAAAATACGGTTTAGGGAGGTTGCCCTTGGAACAATCCAACTGAGGATAGTCCAAGAGGTATACAGATGAACCAATATGTCGAGCGAGTTGCCCCCCCGTCGGCAGGGCAGAAGCTCTCCGAAACCGCGATCAGTTCCAACCGACGCGCCAATATATCGTTGAGTGGAATCTACGAAATCTCCAAGGTGCTGGCCGAGCCGGCGCGACTGGAAATTACCCTCGCCAATGTCGTCAACATCCTGTCGTCCTTTCTGCAGATGCGCAAGGGCGCGCTGATCGTGCTTGATGAAGACGGACTGCCAGAAATCATCTCGACGGCCGGATATAGCCATCGCGCCGGCGAAGATCATTTCATGCCGGTGCCGCAGGCGGTGATCGACCAGATCGTCGCCACCGGGACGCCTCTCGTCATCCCCGACACCAGCCGGTCGCACCTGTTCGCCGATGTCGAAACCTCCGGCCCGGCCGTGTGCTTCATCGGCGTGCCGGTCAAGGTCAATCATGCCGTGCTGGGCACGCTGTCGATCGATCGCACCCGCAAGGAAGGTGGCGACTTCACCCTGGACGACGATATGCGCTTCCTGACCATGGTCGCCAATCTCGCCGGCCAGACGATCCGGCTTCACCGGATCCTGAGCGAAGACCGGCAACGGCTGATCGAGCAGCAGCGACGTCTGGAAAAGACGATCGAATACGCGGCCGAACCGCAGCCGCGCCGCATGCCCGGCAAACCCAGCCGGATCGTCGGCGAAAGCGCCTCCGTGAAGACTGTCCTCGACACGATCAACATCGTCGCCAAGACCAATTCGACGGTGCTGTTGCGCGGCGAAAGCGGCACGGGCAAGGAGCTGTTCGCCCAGACCATCCATGAGCTCTCGCCCCGCCACGACAGACCTTTCGTCAAGCTCAACTGCGCTGCCCTACCGGAATCAGTGCTTGAATCCGAGCTTTTCGGCCATGAAAAGGGTGCCTTTACCGGCGCCACGAGCCAGCGCATCGGCCGCTTCGAACTGGCCCATGGCGGCACGCTGCTGCTCGACGAGATCGGCGAGATCTCGGCATCGTTCCAGGCCAAGCTGTTGCGCGTGCTGCAGGAAGGCGAGTTCGAAAGGGTCGGCGGCAACAAGACGATCAAGGTCGATGTCCGGCTGATCTGCGCCACCAACCGCGATCTTGAGGATGCCGTGCGGCGCCACGAATTTCGCGCCGATCTCTACTACCGGATCAGCGTCGTGCCGGTCACGCTGCCGCCGCTGCGCGAACGCAAGGGCGACATCCCGCGCATTGCCGAATCCTTTCTCGAGCGCTTCAACCGCGAAAACCGGCGCAAGATGACATTCAGCAAGAACTCCCTGGACCTGATCTCCCGATGCTATTTTCCCGGCAACGTCCGTGAGCTGGAAAACTGCGTGCAGCGAACCGCGACCTTGACCCGATCCGAGGTGATCGACACCCAGGATTTCGCCTGCAGCACCGGCCAATGTCTCTCGGCCCTGTTGTGGAAGGGAAACGGCAAGGGGCCGCCCAGTGCCATCGACGCGCTGGCCAGCGGCAGGACATTGCCGGTCGGCGCTGCCGAAAGGCCTGCACCGGCGGAGCGTGACGCCTCGCCGCGTCCTGCGCGGTCCTGCGATCCCGAGGATGCCGACTGTCCCGCCCAGGCCGGCCGGTTGACGGAGCGCGACAGGCTGGTCGATGCGATGGAGCGGTCCGGCTGGGTTCAGGCCAAGGCGGCGCGGATCCTCGGACTGACGCCGCGCCAGGTCGGCTATGCGCTGCGCCGGCACGATATCCCGGTGAAGAAGTTCTGATCGCGGCGGGGTCGGGCGGAACCGGCGTGGTGCGCCAGCCCTTCCCGGCTAAAGCCTGACCAGCCTGTCGATCGCGGCGCCAAGCGGCATGTCGACCAGCGTGATGCCGTTGTCGGCGAGGAAACGTCGCTCGTTTTTCGTCAGTTCCGCTGCGATCATCACGGCGAAATGCGGCCCCTTCGACCGTTTCATGATCTGGCGCGCATAGGTGCGCAACATCTGGTCGTGGAAGCGGCAGCCGAGGAAAACGAAGCCGAGGGCGCCGCGCCGCTCTTTGACCACGTCCGGAATGGGCGTCTGGATATCGATTTCCGTCAGGACCTCGACATAGTCGGAATCGGCAACCAGGAAATTGCCGGACGGCCGCGCGCCGCCATGCGGTTCATAGAGCACCGTCGTCGCTTTGTCAGCGGCCTCCTCATCGGTTTGCGTTCCGTCCAGCCGGTAGGCCTTGCTCCAGATATCGCGAAATTCCCCTGACCGGGTGATGCCCTGGATCGACACGACATCGTCCCGGCCGCTGTCCAGCAAGGCGGCACGCATCCCGCCATCATACCAGGTATCGACGACCAGCGGCAATGGCATTCGCGCCAGCCAGTGGTGCAGGGCGCAAGGCCGCGGCTCGGCGGCAAAGATCTCCGACATCCATTTGGCAAGCGTCGATCGATGGCGGCGCTGCTCGATGAACTGCGCGACCGACCACATGTTAGTGCGGATGCGCGATGGTGCCGGTGCCCGCGCATGGAGTTCGGCGGCCACCTGTTCCGGCGAAACCGGCACGGACGATCCAGCCTCGTCGAGCGACAACAGGCCGGGCCCGAGATAGGGGACGAGACGGCCCGCCAGGAGATCAGCACCGATCCCGTCAAGGGCCGCTTCGGCCTCCGCACCATCGACGGCGAAGAGAAAGTCATTGTTCAGTATGGCGTTCATCGGCTTGATCTCCATGGTCGCGTGAAGGACTGTGGCTGCAGTGTCAGTCATCCCCGGACAGTTTGCGGGCCTCGACGGTGATGGGAAGGCGGGTGTCGGCAGGCATATCGGGCAGATCCAGCCGCCAGCCGTTCTTCAGGGTCACGACCCCGCCCCAGAGCGTCTCGTTGTCCGCCTTGACGACCGGCTCCTCCAGATCCTTTTTCGGGACATAGACGGAAAAGCCGCGATCGGACTTCCGGATCATGATCTTCATGGCATTGCACTCCCGGCATCGGCCGTTTGGGGTTGGTCAGGCGCCGGCACCGGCGGCTTCACGGGCCTGTCGAGGCTCTCGAGTTCCCGGGCGCGCATGCCGACCAGCGTGCCGCGGTCGACCCACTCGACGGAATAGATGTAGAATTGCTGGAGAAATGTCCCGATATCGCGGACATAGCCGACGTCGCCCTTGCGCACGAGATTTTCGCCGATCTCCTTGCCGGGATAGGTGCCGTCATTCTTGACGTGGCGGGTGGCCCGCACCCGCTCTCCCGGATTGAGCACCGGCGGCCGGCGGATTTCCACGTCCTGTTCGCGTCCAAGTCCCATGGCTCAGGTCTCCTTGTTGTCGATGCCAAGATTGTAGATGCCAACCTTGTCTATGCCGGCGCGTTCCCGCGCGATTTCGCGCACCGCCTCGTCCTCGTCGGTGAGGAAGAGGGCAAGATCGTCCACGGCCACCCGCTCGGCGACCGCGTAGCGCACCCGGAAATCGGGGTCGCGACTGAGAAGATGCAGCCGACCGACCTCCAGCCGCCGCGCCACCTCGATGCGCACCAGCGGCTCGGGGTCGCCGACCAGCGCCGGCAGGTGAACATGATCGATCCGGCGCGCCGCCTCGCGGCGGATATCGGGCTCGGGGTCGTCCAGGCACGAGACGAGCAGCGCCGGTGTGGCGGCCCGCGCCGCCGACAGGCGCACCTGGTAATCGGGATCCGCCAGCAACGGCAGCAGATCGTCCCCGGACAGGCGACGCGCCAGCGCGATCCTGACACGCCGGTCGGGATCGCGGCGCAGGGCCAGCACCCGCGCCACCGGCAATCGCAGCGCCGCCATGGCCCGCACATCAGGTTCCGGGTCCGACAGCAAGGGAATGAGCCGGAACGGCGAGGCATAACGGGCCGCGATGGTGCGCAGCTCGAAGAAGGGGTGCGCGAGATAGTTTTCGGCCAGATCCGGATTGATCGAGAAGAACCGGTCGATCCGCCGGGCCCGCAGATCGCGCACGCAGGCCCGGCCGAGATCGCAACGGCCGGAGATGCGGTTTTCCTCATGCGGGCAATCGCCGCACGAGACCGGATTGCCGAGCCAGTCGATCGCCGGCACGTCCTCGCCCGGCGCCATGTCTTTCCCTTCGCTCATCATCGCTGCCGCCTTGCCGGTTGAAAGACGCCCGTCCTGTGCCGACGGGCTCTCGGGCGAGATCGTATCCGGGACAGTGCCCGGCTGCCGGCAGACGGGGTCAAAGCCCGAATGCGGCAGCCGGGTTGTCCGGCCCGGATGGATCAGGCGGGGACGCAAGTCTTGGGCACCGGACAGACCGCCGCACATTGCTGGGTCTCGAAATATCCCTCGCATTCGGTGCATTTGTTCGGGTCGATCACGTAGGTCTCGCCCTTGAACTTGATTGCCCCGGTCGGGCATTCGAATTCGCAGGCCGAGCACTGCGTGCATTGCGATGCGATGATCTTGAAGGCCATTTTTCCATCTCCTTTGGCATCTTCGGTTGCGGATCACGGGCTGGGATGTCAGGCGCTTTCGGCGAGCAGCTCCATCCCGAATTCGGCGGCATAAAGCGCGCCGATCGCCGATTCGATGTAGTCGAAGCCATAGGCATCGGTCGCCCTGATGCCGGCCTCGGTCAGTTGGTCTTTCGGGCAATCGCCGATCTTGGCGCACAACACGACATCGACCCCTTCCAGCGCCTCGATCACGCCGTCGAGCGTGGCGTCCTCACCGAAGCCGCCCAGGCAGTATTGCTCGACCTTGCGATGACCGACGAAGTTGATGCCCTTGGGCGAGGCCTCATAGACCTGGAATTCACGGGCATGGCCGAAATGCTCGTTGACCCGGCCGCCGCCCTTGGTGGCGACCGCCACCAGCAGCGCGCCGCGCGCCTCGGTCTCCTTGACGGTCGCGACCGCGGCCTGTTTGGCCGCCACGTGATCGCCGCGCTCGCGGGCCACGACCTCGCGATAGGTCTCGCGCTTGGCGGGATCGTAGGAGACCTCTTGCGGGATCTGGTCGAGCGTGAATTCCTGGCCGCGATCCTCACCGAGCAGGCCGACGGCATCGGCGCGACATTGGCGGCAATGGCGCATCAGCTTGGCGCCCCCCTCCAGCTTGTCCTGCAGGACCTTGAGCTCCATCGCCTTCGGCCCCCGCTGGCCGGTCAGGCCGTAATGGGTGCCGTGCGCCGGATCGGAAATCAGCGGCATGACATTGTGCAGGAAGGCACCGCGCTCCTTGACCCACTTGTTGACCTCGATGAGATGCTCGTCGTTGACGCCGGGGATCATCACCGAATTGACCTTGGTCAGAATGCCGCGCGCGGTGAGCATCTCGAGACCCAGCATCTGCCGCTCATGCAGGATCTGCGAGGCCTCCAGACCGGTGTAGCGGCGGTTCTTGTAGAAGATCCACGGATAGATCTTCGTGCCGATCTCCGGATCGACCATGTTGATGGTGATCGTCACGTGGTCGACATTCATCTCGGCGAGTTCGTCGACATGGTCGGGCAGCATCAGGCCATTGGTCGAAATGCACAGCTTGATGTCGGGGATCTCGCGGGAAACCTCGCTAAAGGTCTCCTTGGTCTTGCGCCAGTCGTAGCAGGCGTCACCAGGTCCGGCAATGCCGAGCACGGAGAGTTGCGGAACCTCATTGGCGACCGCGATCACCTTGCGCGTGGCCTGATCCGGCGTCAGCTTTTCCGAGACGACGCCGGGACGGCTCTCGTTGGCGCAGTCATATTTGCGGTTGCAGTAGTTGCACTGGATGTTGCAGGCCGGCGCGACGGCCACATGCATGCGGGCGAAATAGTGATGCGCCTCCTCCGAATAGCACGGGTGATCCTTGATCTTCTCCCAGACGGCCGGATCCATATCGTCCGGCTTGGCCGACGAGCCACAGGACGAGGAGGAACAGCCGCCCGAGCTTGCCTTGGCGAGCATGGCTTCCATGGACGTTGCGGAGGCGAGACTTTCCAGTGAGATGAGCGGTGCGGACATCGATGGCTCCGTTGCGGCGGGTGAACGATGCAAGGAAGGAAGCAAGGCGCGTGCCACCACGATTTGTCCTTGAGATACAAAGACTTGATGTTCAGTAAAGATCCCCGTTGTCGGATTGAAGACGTCTTTGTCGGATGCACGACAAAGCCCTCGACGGGCCGAATTCGAACCGGCCCGATCCTCGACCTGGTCAGTCCGACGCTTCTCGGCACGCGGCGGGGCCGGTCGTGACGTGCACGGATCACGCACACAAAGGCACGTGCGGAATACCGTTTCGATCGTCTTCGCCAGCTACCGATGACACATGACGCGTTGCTCGATTCTTTTTTGAAAACCATTTGACTAAATAAAAAAGCGATGTCAGTCTTTGGCCATTCGGAGGCGTTTGGCATGGCACTGCGCGGCACCAATCAGGAATCGGGAAGGCCCTTCAACCGGCGGATCGTCCTGGAATCGATCCGCCTGCAGGGACCGGTGACGCGCGGCGACATCGCCAGCCGGGTCGGTCTCACCGTCCAGACCGTGTCGACGATCGTCCGGGAACTGGAGGAGCAGGGGCTGATCCTGTCGGTGCGGGAAAAGCCGAAAGGCCGTGGCATTCCGCCCTCGGCTCTGACCATCAATCCGGAAGGTGGCCATGCGGTCGGCATTCACCTGACCCCGCTCGGCATCGAGACGGCCCTGGTCAATCTGCGCGGCGATGTCGTGGAAAGCCGCCGCCGCTATGCGTCCAACCCGATGCCGGACGATGCCTTTGCCCTGATCGGCGAGATGGTGGACGAACTCAAGGCAAGCCCGCGCCGCGGCCGTTTGCTCGGCGCCGGGCTGGCTCTGCCGGGACCGTTCGACGTGGAATCCATCAGCTTCATCGGCCCGACGACGATGACCGGCTGGCAGAATGTCGACATCCGCCAGCGCCTGACCGATGCGACCGGCCTGCCGGCCTTCATGGAAAACGACATGGCGGCAGCCGCCCTGGGCGAGCAACTCTATGGTCTCGGCCAACAGATTTCGGACTATTATTACCTGTTCTTCAGCGTCGGCCTTGGCGGTGCGATGATGCATGACGGTACGGTGATGCGCGGCGCCTGGGGCAATGCCGGTGAAATCGGCCATATCCCCGCCGTGCCGGATGGCGAGCCCTGCCCCTGCGGAAACAACGGCTGCCTTGAGCGCTATCTCTCGCTGGAGGCGTTCAAGCGGCGCGGCTTGTCCGAGGTCGATTGGGTACGCGAGATCGCGCCGATCTTCCGCAATGCCATCCGCACCATTGAAAACCTCTTCGACCCCGAGACCGTGGTGCTCGGTGGCCTGGCGCCGCAGTCATTGATCGAGCAGCTCGCCACCCTGGTCAACGGGCTGAACAATTCGATATCGGCCCGCGCCAACCGCAGCCATCCGCGCGTCGTCGTCGCCAGCGATTGCCAGCATTCGGCGCTTCGCGGCGCTGCCGCACTTGCGGTGTTCGGCGTCTTGTCACCGCGCTTCGGCCAGATGTTTGAAGCTTCAGAGAAAGGGATTTCCGAATGACCGAAAAACTGCTGGTCCTTGATGATATTCGCAAGAATTTCGGCGCCATCGAAGCCCTCAAGGGCATCAGCTTTTCGATTGGCAAAGGCGAGGTCGTCGCCCTTCTCGGCGACAATGGCGCCGGCAAATCGACATTGGTAAAAATCATCTCGGGCGGCCTGCAGCCGACGTCGGGCCGCATGCTCTTCGAAGGACAGGACTATCAGGCCAAGACCCCCGCCGAGGCCAAGGCCGCCGGCATCGAGACCGTCTACCAGGACCTGTCGCTGTGCACCAATGTCGATGTGGTCGGAAATTTCTTCATGGGCCGCGAAATCACCCGCAAGGTCGCCGGCATCCCCTTTCTCGATGAACGCGCCATGGAGGAGATCACAACGAAGGCTCTGACCAGCGCCGGAACCCGCATTCCCTCCATGCGCACCAAGGTCGAACATCTGTCGGGCGGTCAGCGCCAGGCGATCGAACTCAACCGCTTTGTCCATTGGGGCGGCAAGCTGGTCCTGCTCGACGAGCCCTTCGCAGCGCTCGGCGTCGAACAGACGCGGCGCGGGCTGGACATGATCCGCCATGTCGCCGACCAGGGCATCGGAGTCGTCATCATCACCCATATCATGCAGCAGGCCTTCCAGGTCGCTGACCGCATTGTCGTCATCCGCCACGGCGTCGTCGCCGGCGATGTCGAGCGAGCCAAAACAAGCCCGGATGCAGTGATCGAGATGATCACAGGGCAAACCCTTACCGGAGCCGGACCGGTGGGCAAAGAATGAAAAGGGGTCCGGCTCAAACTGGAGAGAACGATCATGAACCGAATAATGCGAACCCTGCTGAGCGTTCTGGTGCTCGGCCTGTCCATGCTCACGACGGCCGCCGCCCAGTCCAAGGGCACGGTCTATTATCTCGTGCCGACCTTGCTGGATGAATTCCAGACCGGCTCGGTCAGTGCCTTGGAGATGTTCCTGAAGCAGACCGGCTACGAGATGAAAACGCTCAATGCCGACAACAAGACCGATGCCCAGCAATCGCAGATGAACGACGTCATCGCACTCAAACCAGCGGCGATCGTTCTGGCGGCCGTCGATTTCAATGCGCTGAAGCCTTCCATCGAAGCGGCACGGGCCGCCGGGATCCCGGTCGTCGAGTTCGACCGCCAGATCACCTCGACCCCGTCCGATTTTACCTCCGTCGCCGGCACGATCGAGATCGGCCATGTCGCTGCCGACCAGGCAGAGGCGATGCTCAAGGCCAGACATGGCGACGTCAAGGGCAAGATCCTGCAGGTTCTCGGCGATCCGGGCGATCCCTACACGCTCGATATCCAGAAGGGCTTTGAGGAAAAGATGAAGGCCTTCCCCGGCGTCACCATCGTGTCGGTGCCGGCCCTCATGTGGGAAGCCAGCAATGCCGGGACGATCGTCTCCGACCAGATGCTGGCCAATCCCGATATCGACCTGATCTTCCTGCATGCCGCCCATCTCTCGGTTGCCGCCGTCGCCTCGCTGGAGTCGGCCGGCAAGAAGCCGGGCGACGTCATGATGATGAGCTCGAACGGCGCGCCGGTCGGCCTCGACCTGATCCGCAAGGGCTGGCTCAACGCGGAAGTGGAACAGCCGCTTTACGCCCAGGCCGCCGCCGTTGCCATGTTCATGGACAAGATCGTCGGCAAGCAGGAAATCAAGGCCGGCGACTATGACGTGCTTGGCCTGAAGGGCGTCGTGACGATCGAAGCCTGGGGTCCGAATATCAAGATCCCGGGTGCTGCGATCACCAAGGAAAATGTCGACGACCCGGCCTTCTGGGGCAACATGAAGCCGCCGACCGCAGCGGTCAAATCCGTCGAGTAACGACCCTTCATCCGGGGTCGCAAGACCCCGGACTCCTCCCCTCAAATCCGGATTTGCCGCATGACGCCTCGTACGCGCAAAACACTCGAATTCGTGCTCGACAATCTCGTCTGGTTCATGCTGATCCTCGTGCTCGCGCTGTTTTCGGCGCTGATCCCGAACTATTTCCAGATCGGTATCTTCACCAACATCATCGAGGCGTCGAGCGTGCTCGGCGTCATGTCGATCGGCCTTGCTCTGGTGATCATCACGGGTCACATGGACCTCTCGGTCGAATCCGTGGCCGCTCTTTCGGCCATGGCTGTCGGCATCCTGTTCTGCTCGGCAGGCATCGGCCTGGGCATCAAGCTGTCGCCGGAATGGCTGATGATCCCCGTTTCGCTGCTGATCGCCTGTGCGATCGGCGGATTGATCGGCCTCTTCAACGGCTTCCTCGTCGTCAAGCTGAAGATGAGCGCCTTCATCATCACGCTTGCCTCCTTTATCTGGGTGCGCGGTATCGTGCTGGCGGTCTCCGGCGGACGCTCCGCCCAGGATCTCGACCCGGCCATCCGCTGGTTCGCGATCGAGCGGGTGGCTGGCATTCCGCTCTCGGCCTGGATCGCCATCGCCTGTTTCGTTGTTTTCTCGGTGCTGATGGCCAAGACGCCGTTCGGTCGGCACCTGATCATGATCGGCGGCAACGAGACCGCCGCCTACCGCGCCGGCATTCGCGTTACCCGCAACCTGATCATCGCCTTCGTGATGGCCGGCGCCATTGCCGGTCTTGCCGGCTGGCTGCTGGCCGTTCGCACGTCGGGCGCCACCGCCAATCTCGGTGTCGGACTGCTGTTCAACGCCTTTGCGGCCGTGGTAATCGGCGGCGTCAGCCTCAAGGGCGGCGTGGGCGCCCTGCCCGGCGTCTATGCCGGCGTGCTGCTGCTGTCGTCGATCAACACGGCCATCAACCTGATGGGCCTGCCGGCCAACTATACCCAGGTCATCCACGGCTTCCTGGTGCTGGCGGCCGTTCTCCTCGACACGTTCAAACAAAAGCTCCGCCAGAGGCTCGCATGACAGACAGATTGAAAGACAAGGTGGCGCTGGTCATCGGTGCGGCGCGCGGCATCGGCAAGGCGATCGCCGTCCGCTTCCAGGAGGAAGGCGCAAAACTGGTGCTGGCCGATTTCGAGGCCGAAGAGGGCAAGGCGGCGGCCGATGAACTCGGCATCGACTTCGTCCATACCGACATCTCGAAGATGGAGGACGCCGTTGCTGCCGTCGCCTTCACGCTTGAGCGTTACGGCCGGCTGGACATCATCGTGCAGAACGCCGGCATTTATCCCTGGCAATTGATCGAGAACACCGAACCGGAAGACTGGGACCGGGTGATGGCGGTCAACCTGCGCGGCTGTTTCAATGCCGCGCGCGCTGCCCTGACGCCGATGAAGAAACAGGGCTCGGGGCGCATCCTGTTCACCTCGTCGATCACCGGCCCGCATGTCACCAGTCCGGGTCATGGCCATTACGCGGCGAGCAAGGCAGGCATCAACGGTTTCATCCGCTCAGCTGCGCTGGAGTTCTCGTCCTACGGCATCAACGTCAATGGCGTCGAGCCGGGCAATATCCTGACCGAAGCAATCCAGCTGCATCGCAGCGCCGCCTTTATCAAGAACATGGAAGACGCCATCCCGCTGGCCCGCCTGGGCTCACCGCGCGACGTCGCCAATGCCTTCCTGTATCTCGCCTCGGACGACGCAAGCTATGTGACCGGCACCACCATCGTCGTCGATGGCGGGCAGCTCCTGCCCGAGGGCGCCGATTTCAGACTGTTGCCCTCCTGACCGGTCGCCTGTGGACCGGCCGCAAGGCAGTCCAGGGGCGTTGCTTCTCGCAGCAACGCCCCTGAACGCAGCGCGAAGAACTACTCTGCAGCGACGGCCTGTCTGCCGTCGTTGAGCGCCAGGAGCTTGCGGGCGCGTGTGAGGCTTTCCGGCTGTTCCCGGCGATAGCGCGCACCGACTTCCATCATCGCCACCGTGCCGGGTAGGAAGGTGAGTTCGGAGAAGATGTCCTCCCAGTCGATGTCGCCCCAGCCGAGCGGCATGTGTAGGTCGCCAATCCCCATGGCGGTATTTTCCTGCAGGTGGTGGCCTTTATAGAAGCCCTGCGGACGGCCAAAGCTGTCATGCAGGTGCAGATGGCCGGTGACCGGCGCCATGGCGGCGATCTGTTCGCGGAAATTGAGGCCGCGATAGGTCGATTCGATATAGGCATGGCTGAAGTCGATCAGCGCCACGACATTGGGATGGTTGACCGCCTTCACCGTTTCGGCAAGCTCTGCCGGGGTCTGGCGGTACTGGCCAGGCTCGGTGGTAAAAATGTTCTCCAACGCGATGCGCACGCCGTAGGGCTTGCAGAATTCGGCAAGCTCGAGCAGGGCCTCGCGCTCGCGCTCGTCGGCGGCCGCGCGGTCAAAGATCTGCTCGGCGCGCAGGCAGCCGCCATGCTGGACGATGACGCGGGCGTCGATGCGGTCGCAGACCTCGACGAGCGCCTTGGCCGCGTCAATCTGGTAGCGGCAGGTGGCCGGATCCATGAAGTTCGACGAGACCAGGCCGTGCACCGTGTAGCGGAAATCGAACTGGCTGGTCATGGCCACAAGGGCGTCGGCCCGCTCCTTGATGATGCGGCCGCCGGCGATCAGGTCGAGCGTGGTCACGCCCAGTTCGACCGTATCGACGCCGATATCGGCAAGCGCGCTCAGATCCTGTTCCAGGCTGTCGATTTCGCCATTGTTCGAGGCGGCGTTGAAGCCGGTTGCAATGATATTGCCCATGATGGGTCTCCTGATGATCGGGGTTGAGGGTTATGCCGCGGCTGGTGTGTTCGCCCGCAGGGACAGGGCGATGTCCGGACTATCCGAAGTGAGATGGCCGATGCCGCGCTCCAGCCATTTGCGGATGAGGTCTTCGTCGTTCAGCGTCCAGACGCAGAGCCGCTCGAGCGGCAGGATCTTGGTGATCAGCGGCCATTGCGCCTCCATCAACTCGTGGTGGATCGCGACGATCTCGACCAGATCGCCGACCCGGCCGAGAAAGGTCTCCAGTCCGCCCTGCTTCTCGGCCCAGGCGGCGTTGACCGAGACGAGGCGGCCGATCTGCGGCGCATGGCTACGGCAATCCTCCAGCACGGAGACGTCGAAGGAGGTGAGCAGGCTGCGGTCGGCAAGCCCGAAGCGGGCGATCTCGGCTGCCACCTTGGCGGCGATCCCCGGATAGGGCGCACCGGTCTCGTCGCTCTTGATCTCGACATGCAGGGCGATACCGTCGGACGTCGAAAGGACCTCAAGAACCTCGGCGAGCGTCGGGATGGTCTCGTCGCTGTCCTTGAGCTTGACCGTGCCGCGGGCGTCTGGCGTCAGCGCCCGCACAGGCCCGTGCCCGTCCGTCGTGCGCTCCAGCGTTGCGTCGTGGATGACGACCAGTTCGCCGGCATCGGTCAGGTGGACGTCGAATTCGACGGCGTCGACGGCAAGGCCGAGGACGTTGCGAAAACCTGTGAGCGAGTTTTCGGGCCAGAGATTGCGGGCGCCGCGATGGCCGGTGATCAGTGTCATGAGTGTGTTCCTGCTATATTGGGATGCGTTACGGTCAGCGCATGGTCGGATCGAGCTTGTCGCGCAGCCAGTCGCCGACCAGCGAGATCGACAGCGTCGTCAGCATGATGACGACCGAGGGGGCGAGCATGATCCAGGGCGCGCGGGTCAGATATTCGCGGCCGAAGCCGACCATGTTGCCGAGGCTGGTTTCCGGCGGCTGCACGCCGAGGCCAAGGAAGGACAGGCCGCTTTCCATGAGAATGATTTCCGGAAAGGTCAGCGTCATTGAGACGATTAGCGTCGAGGCGACGTTCGGCAGGATATGGCGGAAATAGACACGGGAAGGCTTTGCCCCGAGCTGGACGACGGCGGCCGCATAGCCTTGGGCGCTGGCCGAAATCGCCAGCCCCCGGGCGATGCGGGCATACCGCTCCCAGCCGTAAAAGCCCATCAGGCAGACGATCAACACCATCGACGAGCCGAAGAAGGCCAGCACCGCCAGCGACATGATCAGGAACGGCAGCGCTGCCTGGAAATCGGCCAGCACCAGCACCAGATGTTCGACCCAGCCGCGGAATTTTGCCGCGGCAAAGCCGAGCACCGTGCCGAACACCGCCGAGATGATCGTGGCGCCAAAGGCAATCACCAGCGAGACGCGGATCGACTGAATCAGGCGTGACAGCACGTCGCGGCCGAGTTCGTCGGTGCCGAGCCAGTGCTTGGCATTGCCGGGCCCGGCAAGCCGGTTGGACAGGTCCATCGCCGTGATGTTGAACGGCCGCAGGCTATCGGCGAAACAGGCGACCAGCACCATCAGCGCCAGCCAGCCTATTCCGAGCCCAATCGAGAGCGGCAGGTTGCGGCGGAGGGCGGCGATCGGGCCGGCGGCGCGGCGGCGGGCCGGTATCGCCTGAACGGTGTCAGCAGAGGTCATGACATCTCCCCTCAATGAGCGGTTTGGGCGCGCAGGCGCGGGTCGAGCCAGCCGTAGAGCAGGTCGACGATCAGGTTGGAGACCACCATGGCCGCGGCGATGATCAGCAGGATGCACTGCACGACGGCCAGATCGCGGTTGGCGACCGAGACGACCAGAAGCCGGCCGATGCCGGGCCAGGAAAAGATCGATTCGACCACGACGGCGCCGGCGATCAGCGAACCGACCATGAAGCCGACGATGGTAACGATCGGCACGGCGGCATTCGGCAGAGCATGGCGCCAGACCACTTCCGGCCATTTCAGGCCCTTGGCCGAGGCCGTGCGGATATAGGGCTGGCCCATCACCTCGATCATGGCGCTGCGGGCAAAGCGCGCCAGGATGCCGATGCCGCCAAGGCTCATGGCAATGGTCGGCAGGATGCCGTGCATCCAGCTGTCCTGGCCGCCCGAGGGCAAGACGCCGAGCATCACCGAGAAGACCAGCACCAGCAGCAGACCCATGACAAAGGACGGGATGGTAAAGCCGAGGATCGCCAAAAAGATGACGCCGCGATCGATGACGCTCTGGCGGTGCAATGCGGCAAAGACGCCGGCCGGAATGCCGATCACCAGTTTTAAGAGCAGCGCCGGGATCGTCAGCTGCAGCGTGGCCGGCACGCGCTCCAGGACCAGATGCAGGGCGGACGCCTTATCGCGCATGGAGACGCCGAAATCGCCGGTGAAGATCGACTTGATATAGGCGAGATACTGGATCCACATCGGCTGATCGAGGCCCCAGGCCTTGCGGAAGGCGTCGACCGCATCCTGCGGCACATCCGGGCCGAGCATCACCTGGGCCGGATCGCCCGACATGCGCAGGACGACAAAGGCGAAGGTGACGACGGCCAGAATGGTCACGGCGGCGCGCAGCAGGCGCGAAAGAACGAAGCGGATCATCGTGCCATCCCCCTTTAAGCGGCGATCGGCGCGACTGCGCCTTCGACCATATGACAGGCAGCCGTGCGCTGCTCGCCGACCATGCGCAGCGGCGGAACAGACGTGCGGCAGATCGGTGCGGCAAGCGGACAGCGGGGGTGAAAGGCGCAGCCGGAGGGACGATTGGCCGGATTGGGCGGCTCGCCCTGCAAGATGGTGCGGCCGGTCAAGAGCTTGCCGGGAACCGGCACGCTGGAGACCAGCGCCTTGGTGTAGGGATGCAGCGGCCGCTGGAAGATGACGTCGGAGGAGGCCTCCTCGACGATCCGGCCGAGATACATCACGGCGACGCGGTCGGCGATATTGCGCACGACTTTCAAGTCATGGCTGATGAAGACCATGGCGACATGATTGTCCTGCTGCAGGTCGCGCAACATGTTGACCACCTGCGCCTGGATCGACACATCCAGCGCCGAGACCGGCTCGTCGCAGACCAGAAGCTTCGGGCGGGAGGCAAGCGCCCTTGCAATGACGGCGCGCTGGCGCTGTCCGCCCGACAGTTCGTGCGGATAGCTGCCGGCCTGATCCTTGCGCAGGCCGACCGCCGTCATCAGCTCCTCGACACGGGCGGCCCGCTCTTCCTTCTCCAGAAGACCGTGGATCTCCAGCGGCTCGCCGATCTGGCTCTCGATGGTCAGCCGCCGGTCGAGGGCTGCAAGCGGGTCCTGATAGACAAACTGCATGCGGGCCCTCAGCGCCCGCCATTCGGCCGTGCCGAAGGCCGGCATCGCCCTGCCCTCGAACCTAACCGTGCCGGACTGCGCCGGATCGAGGCCAAGCAGCATGCGCCCGAGCGTCGATTTTCCGGATCCGGATTCGCCGACGATGCCCAGCGTTTCGCCGGGCAGAACGCTAAGCGAAATGCCATCGACGGCGCGCACGCGGGTTATCTTGCCGAACACGCCGCGGCGCAGCTGATAGACGCGCGTCAGGTTGTCGGCTTCAATGAGCGGAGTGTTCACTTAGACGCCTTCCAGAATCGCTGTTTTGACCGGCTGCGAATGAGGGACCGGGACCGGGCTGAAACAGGCAAGCTGCCGGCCATCGTCCATCGGCTCCAGCAATGGCCGTTGGAAATCGCAGGCCTTCTCGGCGCGGCCGCAGCGCGGCGAAAAGGCACAGCCCGGCGGCAGGTGCTTCGGGTTCGGCACGGTGCCCTGGATGGGCACCAGCCGGCTGCGTGGGCCGTCGATCCGCGGGATGGCGTCGAACAGGCCGCGCGTATAGGGGTGGCGCGGTGCCGAAAACAGCTGTTCGATCGAGCCCTGTTCGACGACGCGGCCGGCATACATGACGCAGATCCGCTCGCAGACCTGGCTGACGGCACCGAGATCATGGCTGATGAAGATCGTCGCCATGCCGGTTTCGGCGCGAAGCTGGATGAGGAGGTCGAGGATCTGTGCCTGGATGGTGGCGTCGAGCGCCGTGGTCGGCTCGTCGGCGATCAGCAGGTCGGGTTGACCCGCCAGCGCCATGGCGATCATCAGCCGCTGACACTGGCCGCCGGAAAATTCATGGGCATAGTGGTCGACACGCCGGCGGGCATCGGGAATGCCGACCATGTCCATCAGCCGCAGCGCTTCCGCCCTTGCCGCCTCGCCAAACAGGCCGCGATGGACGGCAAGCGCTTCCGTGATCTGCCGGCCGATGCGCAGCACCGGGTTGAGCGAGCTCGAGGGATCCTGGAAGATCATGGCGATCCGCCCGCCGCGCACCGCTTCAAGCGCACTGCGCGGTGCGCCGCAGATCTCGCGGCCGTCGATCCGCACCGAGCCGCTGATGCTCGCCTTGCCCGGCAGGAGGCCGAGCGCTGCAAGCCAGGTGACCGACTTGCCGCAGCCGGATTCGCCGACCAGGCCAAGCGCCTCGCCGGGTTTCACATCGAGATCGATGCCATGCAGAACCTGAATGCCGTCGAAGGCGACTTTCAGATCGCGAAGTTCCACGAGATTGGGGGTCATGGCGGTCTCCTGCTTCAAGGCCCAAGCGGCAATGCCTCTGGCGCGCCGACGCGGCTGGAAGGAAAATCCGGCGGCCGAAAGACCGCCGGAGCGAACGGACGTTGATTACATCGTCCAGTTGTTGCTGCGGAAATCCATGGCAAAGGCGGGCGCTGCCTTCCACTTCAGCGAGGCCTTCATGCCGGTGAACACGGCGTTCTGGTGCAGGACCTGATAGACCGGGTCTTCGCGCTCGCAGATTTCCAGCATGCGGGCGAAGGCCTTCCTGCGCAGTGCATGGTCGGTCGAGGTCTCGAGGACGACGGACAGTTCGTTCACTTCGGCGTTGGTCCAGTCCTTCTTCTGCTGCATCTCGCCATTCGGGCCGAACTGGGTGACCATCGGGGTAACCGGATCGTTGATGCTGGCACCTGCCGACCAATCGCGCACGCCCTTGATGCCTTCCGGATCGTGGATCTGCGCCCAGTTTTCCTTCATCTGGATCTCGACATTGAGGCCGACCTGCTGCCACATCTCGACCATGATCTGACCGTTGGCGGTCTGGTTGGTGTAGTAGTTGTTGAGCAGGCGGTAGGGGATCGCCTCGCCCTTGTAGCCGGCCTGCTTCAACAGGTCCTTGGCGATCTCGGGATTGTATTCCGGCGGCTTCCAGCCCTCGATGAACATGTCCGTCGCCTTGTAGGATTCGAACTGCAGACCAGCCGGGATGACAGTGCGGCCAGCCCAAAGCGCCTCGACGATCGCCTGACGGTCGATCGCATGGGTCATGGCGCGGCGTACCAGCGGATTTGCCAGGACCTGGTTCTGGGTGTTGAACACCGAGATACGATGGTTCTGGATGGTCGAGCCCTGCACTTCGAAACCGGCCGTTGCCTGGATGGCGCCGATCTGGTCCGGCGGCAGGTCGCAGGCGAAATCGTATTCGCCAGACAGCAGGCCGTTGACGCGGGAGGAGACTTCCGGGACCTCGACGAAACGGATCTGTTCGAGCGGCGGGCGGCCGCCCCAGTATTCGTCGAAGGCCACCAGCGTCAGCGACACGTCCGGCTTGTAGTCGCCGACCTGATAGGGGCCGGTGGTGATGGGCTTGCGGGCCCAGTCGGTATAGGATGCAGCCTCGTCCCAGGAGCGCCGATTGGCGATCTGGCTGCCGAAGGCGTAGAGGCGGCCCTCAAGCGTCACGTCCGGTGTCGCATTGTGGAAACGCACGGTATATTTGTCGACGGCTTCGACGCCGGCCAGTGCCGGCCACAGGCGGCGGGCGATCCCCGGCAGGGCCGCGGGCAATTCCTTGACTGATGTCGGCTTGTGGTCTGCCTCGAAAATGGTCTTGCCGCCCTTCGGCTCGGTATTGCCGAACAGGCGCTCCTTGGAGAAGGAGAACACGACGTCATCGGCAGTCAGTTCGTCGCCGTTGTGGAACTTGACGCCCCGGCGCAGCTTCAGCTCGACGGTCTTGTCGTCAAGCCGCTTCCATTCGGTGGCCAGACCCGGCACCGGGCCCTGGTTGCCCATCCAGTCGCGCAAAATCAGGCCTTCCCACAAATTCGGGAAAAACACCCGTTCGCCGACGTTGGACTGCTCGTTCCAGATGTCGAGCGTGTTGTTGTTGGTGATCTTTTGCACCGCGATGGTCACGGATACGCGCTTGCCCTGGCTGAAGGCCAGGCGCGGAATGATCAGGCTGCCGGCGGTCGCGCCCATGAGGCCGAGCGCGCTGCGTCGATTGATGGAAAGCATCGGACATATCTCCTTTTGCAAAATGTACATCGGAAAGGCGGTGGGGTTTTCTACGCTTTCCAGATGTCTGTTTCCGGATGGGCTTGTGAATTTTCAGTGACGCACCCGCCGCGAAGACCGCGGCGGACATCGATCAGAGCGGGACCGCAACATCCGCGACGCGGCGTTGCGGTAGAGGGCGGAATGAAGTGGATAGAACCGTATCGAAAGCCTGGCGCAGTTCGTCGGCACCGCTGGCAACCAGCATGGCACCGGCCTCTTGCAGCACCGCATGGCGCCCCTTGCGCGGATCGGACGGATCGACAAAGCCGATTGCCCGCATGCCGGCGGCAACCGCGCCGACGATGCCGTGGGGACTGTCATCGACCACCAGGCAACGGGCCGGATCGACGCCGAGTTTTTGGGCGCACAGCAGGAACAGGTCCGGCGCCGGCTTGGGCCGCGCCACCATGTCGGCGGAGAAGATGTTGGGGGCGAACGCATTCCACAGGTCGAAGAGGCCGAGACTGTTCTCCAGCCGCTCCATGCTGCTGTTCGACGCCACGCATTTGGCATGGGCAAGCGAACCGATCAGGTCGGCGATACCGGGCATCAGGGTCAGCGAGCGGGCGAACTCGCCATAAAGAGCGGTGCGTGACCCCGCGAACACCGCTTCGAGATCGTCGAGACCCAGATCCTCCAGGCAGATGCGCCGAGCGTCTTCTTGCGAACAGCCGGTAAAACGATTGTGGACCTCGGCTTGCGAGATCGTCGCGCCGGCCCCTTGCAGGGCCTGCCAGACGACCCGGCTCGCCAATGGTTCGCTGTCGATCAGCACGCCGTCGCAGTCGAAGATGAGGAGTTCGGTGGTCATGAAGCGGATGCCCGGTTCCTGTGGGTCGAAATGGCTGATGCCGGCAACCGCATTCCCTTGAGGAATGGCCGCCAGGACGGGTTGCCGACCGACAGGCTTTCGTGAGAATTGCCTTCGGGGTCGCGACCGTCTATGCAGCGGTTCTAGGTTACATATGTTACGCGCATGTGACATTTGAGCGGGAGGGGAAACGCTTGGACAACCAGCAACTGATGGTGAAGGCGGCGTGGCTCTATCATGTCGAGGGCCTGACCCAGGCCCAGATCGGCGAGCGGATGAACCTGACCCGGCGCCGCGTCAACGAACTTCTGGCCGCGGCGCTGGAAAGCGGCGTCGTGCGCATCAGCTTCAGTTCACCGCTGTCGGAAAATGTCGAACTGGAGGGCGAGCTGTGCCGCCGTTTCGGCCTGCAGGAGGCGGTTGTCGCCCCGACGCCGTCGGACCCCGGGCATATGCATGCGGTACTCGGCCGCAGCGCTGCCACCTTCCTCGATCGCCTGATCGAGAGCCGTCAGCCGCGATCGATCGGCGTCGGCTGGGGGGCGACCCTGAACGAAACCGTGCAGCAGATGACGCCGGCCAACGCACCGCAGATCAAGGTGCTGTCGCTGATGGGCGGCCTGACGCGCGGTTCGGAAATCAACACGTTCGAGATCGTCCGGCGCTTTGCCAAAGTGCTGAAAGCCGAATGCCATTATTTTGCGGCACCGATCTACGCCGACAGCATGCAGTCGCACGACGTGATCATGGCTCAGCCAGTGTTCCGCGAGTTCCTGCGCGAGAGTTCCAGCGTCGATCTTTCATTCCTGAGTGTCGGCGACGTGACCGGTCAATCGCTGCAGGTCCGCTACGGCCTGCCGCCCCAGACCGATATCGGAGAACTTGTCCGGGCCGGTGCGGTTGGCGACCTGCTCGGACACTATCTCGACGCCGACGGAAAGCCGATCGATCACCCGCTCAACCGTCAGGTCATTTCGCTCGACCTCAACGCCTACCGCGACATTCCCAGTCGAATCATCGCCTCGGGCGGCCTGCACAAACAGGCAATCCTGCGGGCCACCCTGAAGGCGGGGCTTGCAACCGCGATCGTGACCGACGCTGACAGTGCGCGGGCCCTGCTGGCCAATCCGGGGTGATCGTGACCCTTTCCGAACCGGATGTCAGCAGAGATTGGCAGAGAGACCGGATCCGGCCCTGAACGCCTTGAACTGCTGCAGCGAGCGCAGAGACCGGCCGTGGTCGATGGCCGCCAGATCGAGGATCACCGCGTTGGCAATCGTCATCGGCACGACCAGCGACTGGGATTCGCCGGGCTCGCCGCGCGACACCAGGATCTGGTGATCCGGCACGGGGTCGATGCGGGTTCCGCCGACATCGGTGATCGCCAGGATTTTCGCGCCGCATTTTGTGGCGATCGCACAGACTTCCTGCAGAAGCGGCGGCGCCCGGCGAAAGGCCAGCAGCCAGACGACGTCTTCGGAGGTCAGCGTCGCCAGCGCCTCGGCCAGTTGATGCATCTGGCTGGCAAGATCGACGGAGTCATAGCCTGAACGGTTGAGCCGCAAGGCAATCAGTGACGACAAGGCCGCGAAATGCCCCCGGCCGAAAACAAAGACCCTTCGGCAATCGCGCAGGCTTTCGGAAAAGGCGCGGATATCGGCATCGGACACGCTGTTGCGGGCCTGTTGCAGAGCGGCGATCTCGCTATCAAGCACGGAGGCCAGCAGGCCGCCTTCCTCGGCGCGGACAAGGCGAGCCGCCATGCGGGCGGCCGGGCTTTCGAAATCGTTGCCGCCTTCCAACAGATTGGCCTGCAGGAAGCTGCGGAATTCGGGATAACCCTTGAATCCCAATCGGCGGGCCAGGCGCACGGCCGATGCCGGATGAACCCCGGCGCGGAACGAGACATCCTTGCCGTTTTCCATGGCCGCACGGATCGGATCCTGGATCAAGACGTCGAGCAGGCGCGTATCGGCCTCGGTCAACCGGGTGGAGTAACGGCTGATCAGGTCGCCCAGGGCCTGCGGCATCGGTTCCTGCTTGTCCATCAGTCCTCAATCCTGCGTGGCCCGGACGCTTTGACGGTCGCCGGCCAGATCGACCCGTTCGCCGGTCTGATTGTCGAAAAACAGGGCACGGTCAAGGTCGCAGGAGATCCAGATGTCGCTGGCGTTGTGGGGCACATCCCGGCGCGGCGCCGAGACCGTCAGCCGGCCGGCGGCAGTGTCGCAATGCAGCAGCATGTCGGAGCCGGTCATTTCCGACATCATGACCCTGGCCGGCAAGGCCGGGCCAGCAGGTGGGCCGGCGTGAATGGACAACATTTCCGGCCTGAGGCCCACCGTCAATGCCGGCAGATGCTGCAGGCCAGGGAGTTTTTCGGACGGCAGGAAGTTGATCGGTGGCACGCCCAGGAACCCGGCCACGAAACGGTTGCGCGGCCGGTCATAGATCACATCCGGCCGGTCGAATTGCAGAAGATGGCCGTCCTTCAGCACGGCAACCCGATCCGCCAGCGACAGAGCCTCGGTCTGGTCATGGGTCACATAGACCATCGTAGCGCCAAGCTGCCGGTGCAACTCCTTGATCTCGGTGCGCATGGCGACGCGAAGGGAATTGTCGAGGTTGGACAGCGGCTCATCCATCAGGAAGGTCGACGTGTTGCGCGCCATCGCGCGCCCCATCGCCACGCGCTGGCGCTGGCCACCGGAAAGCGCGCCCGGTTTGCGGTCGAGATAGGGCTCGAGCTGCAGCATTTGGGCGACCTCAAGAGCCCGCGCATGGCGCTCCGCCTTCGGCACGCCGCGCAGTTCCAGGCCAAAGGCGATATTGTCACGCACGCTCATATGCGGATAGAGCGCGTAATTCTGGAAGATCATCGCGATGTCGCGATCCTGCGGCGCCAGATCGTTGGCGCGCCGGCCGCCGATCTCCACCTCGCCGGCGTCACAGCGTTCAAGGCCGGCAATGAGCCGCAACAGGGTCGACTTGCCGCAACCGGACGGACCGATGATCACGACGAATTCGCCTTCCTTGATGTCCATCGACACCCCGTGCAGAACGGTTGGCCCACCCGGATAGGCCTTGCGAATGTCGCGCAGTGAAATGCCGCTCATGCCGTGATCTCCCGGCGATATTGGTTGCGGATGGAAATGGCCAGGCTCGGCCGGTCGGTGGTGAAAACCGAAACCCCGAGCCGGAGCGCCTTTTCGATCTGTGCGGGGCTATGCGCCGCCCAGCAGCCGAAGGTAAGACCAGCACCGGTGACACGCTCCATCAGGGCGTCGTCCGCCGTGTCGATATGGACGCCGATCTCCGGGATACCGTGCGCCTGCGCCACCTCGATAACCACGTCGGGCCCGAGTTGGCGGAGCACGGCCGGACTGACCAGCCACAACCTTGGCCGATCGGTCGCGGCCGCAAGCTCGTTGACCGACCTGACGAGGAAGGACGAAAAACTGGTGCGCTCCAGCATCCCCTTGTCGGCAAGCGTCGCGATGACTTTCGGCACGAAATCCTCGTAGGGCCGGCCGCCAAGACCAGGCTTGATCTCGCAGCGGAAATTCACCCGGCTGCCAGCGTAGAGGGCGCAGAGATCATCGAGGGTCAGCGGATGTCCGCCAGCGCCATAGTTGATGACGGCCGACTGCACCTCAGCCAGCGTCAGTTTGGCAATCTCGCCCGTCCTATCGGTCGTGCCGTCGAGGGTCGCATCGTGATGGACGACGATGCCGCCGTCTGCGGTCGGATGGACGTCGAATTCCACTTCCTCAAGGTCCATGCGGGCGGTTGCGGCAAAACCCTGCGGCGTGCTGTCGCCGAATTCCAGGGTTCCACCGCGATGGGATGCTATGCGTGTCATGATTGTCCTGTCCTTGAATTACTTGACGGCGCCCATGGTGATGCCGCGCACGAGATGACGCTCCACCAGCAGAAAGCCGATGAGAACCGGCAGGATGGTGATGGTGGACGCGGCCATGACCAGCGGCCAGTCGATCAGACCTTCGCCGGGATTGATGCGATAGAGCCGGGAAAGCCCGATCTGCAGGGTGTAGAGGTCCGGCTTGCCGACCGCGACCAGCGGCCAGATATAGCTGTTCCATTCGGTGATGAAGATGTAGAGCGCCATCGACGAGATGGCCGGCCGCGACAGGGGCACGATGATGCGCCAGAGGACCTGCAACGGTGTCGCGCCATCCATATAGGCGGCCTCGTCCAGGGCCTTGGGAATGCCGCGGATATATTGCCGCAGGAAAAATGCCGCAAAACCGTTGGAGATCGCCGGCAGGATCAGCCCCGCATAGGTATCGAGCAGACCCAGCTTGGCCAGCGACAGATAGTTCGGGATCAGGCTGATATGGCTCGGGATCATCAGCGTTGCCACGGTCGCCCCGAACAGCAGATCGCCGCCGCGAAAGGTGAAGCGTGCAAAGGCGAAGGCCGCCAGGGTGGCCAGCGTAATGCCGATCAGGGTCACGAGCCCCGATACGATCAGGCTGTTCAGCAGGTAGCGGGCAAAATGGAACTGGCCGATGGCGCGTCCGTAATTCTCCAGCGTGAACTCCAGCCCGCCGGCATAATAGGCCGCCGACGTCTGGAAGGACATCCAGATCGAATAGAGCACCGGCGACAGGAAGATCAGGCCGGCGACAAGCGCCAGCCCGGCTCGAAACGGATTGTCAGGCTTCATAATGCACCTTGCGTCCGACGATGCGGGATTTGAGGATGGCGAGGCTGACCAGGAGGACGAACAGGATGACGGCCAGCGCCGAGCCGCGACCGATATCGAACAGAACGAAGCCGACCTCGTAGAGCAGGTTGACCAGCATGTCGGTGGCGCCGGCCGGTCCGCCATGGGTCATCACGTTGACGATGGTGAAGACCTGGAAAGCTTCGATGACCGAGATCACCAGCAGGAAATAGGTGGTCGGCATGACGAGCGGCAGGGTGATACGCCGGAAGATATGGGCACGACGGCCGCCATCGACGGCGGCGGCATCGTAGAGTTCCTGCGGTATGGCCTGCAGCCCGGCAATGTAGATGACGATATCGTAGCCGATCTGTTTCCAGGTGTTGACGAAGATCAGCACCCACAGCGCCAGATGCGGATCCTGCAGCCACGGCACCTTTCCAAGTCCCAGCAGTCCCAGCATCCCATTCATCATGCCGTAATCCGTGGAGAACACCCAGGAGAACACCACGGCGATCGACACCGTCGATGTCACGAAGGGAAGAAAGAGGGCTCCGCGCAACAGGCGGGACGGCAAGGTCTCGCGCGCCAGATAGCTGGCAATCAAAAGTGCCGCGCCAAGCCGCAGCGGCACGGAAAAGACCGCAAACAGCGTGGTCACCCAGAGCGAGTTCCAGAATTCCCGCGACGAGAAGAGATCCTGATAGTTGCGTAGCCCGACAAAGGGCATGTCCGGTGTCAGGAAATTCCACTGCCGGACGCTCAGGTTGAGGCTGGCGAGGATCGGCACATAGGTGAAGGCCGCGATGAAGATCATCAGCGGCGCAACGAACAGGTAAGGCGTGAGCTTGCGGATCATGGGCAATGGCACTTCATGCTATGGCAAGCACCGGCGGGCTTTCGACAGGCCCACCGGTGGCGTTTTAGGGGAGGATCAGTTGCTGGCGCGCTGGCTTTCCTTGCGCGTCTGTTCGGCAAAATCCTTCAGAGCGTCGGCGGCGGTCTGCTGTCCGAATGCCATGGCTTCCCACACCTTGTATTCCGTGGAGCGCATCCAGGTGACAACCGTTGAGCGGGCGCGACCATGGGCGACGGGCAGCGAGTCGATCGCCACATCGATGCCGGGCTGCGTTTCAAGCGCCTTTACGGCGACGGGAAGTGCTGCGCTCTTCTTGTTGATCGGCAGATAACCGGTCGCGGCGAACCAGATGGCATTGGCCTCAGACGATGCGGCATAGCTGACGAACTTGTAGGCTGCATCCTGCACCTCCTTCGGCGAGGAGGCCATGATGCCGATCCCGGCGCCGCCGATCGGCACGGAGCAGATCTTGTTGCAGGGCATGGGCCGCACGGCGAGATTATCGCCGATCGCCTTCTTGGCGCCGCCGTAGTTGCCGGTGGAGTTCATCATGATGCCGACCTTGCCGGCAAGGAAAGCGTCGCGGCCATTATCCTCATCGGTCACGCCGTCGGGAGAGGCGACCTTGTGCTCATGCACCAGCGAGGCCATCCACTGATAGGCTTCGATCGTGTTCGGCGTGTCGAGCAGGATCTCGTTGGTCTTGGCGTCGATCAGATCGCTGTCATTGGCCATCGCAAGGCCCCAGCGGACGAACTGGCCGGGTGCGGCAATGCCGGAAATGCCCTCGGCGCCGAGCTTGTTCGAGATGGTCTTGGCGGCGGCCAGGATTTCGTCGAAGGTCTTCAGGGACGTATCGGCGGCAAGGCCGGCGCGGGCGAAGATGTCCTTGTTGAAGTAGAGCACCGGCGTCGAGGAGTTGAACGGCACGATATAGTTCTTGCCGTCGATCACGCCCACTTCGCGGGCATAGTCGTAAAGGTCGTCCTTCAACGGATCGGCGTCGACATAGGGCGTCAGATCCGTCAGAATGTTGTTGTTGGCGAAGAGACCATAGCGGGTCACTTCAAGGATAACGGCATCAGGCGCGCGGCGCGCCGGGATCGCCGCCTGCAGCTTGGCGACAACGTCGTTGTAGTTGCCGACGAATTCAGCCTGGACATCGATGTCGGGGTTGGCGGCCTCGAAATCGGCAATGATCTTGTCGAGCGCCTCACCGTTCCCCTTGTTGAACGTATGCCAGAAGGTCACAGTCGTTGCGGCTTCGGCGGTGCCGATGCTGGCAAACAGGGCAAGGACGCTGGCAGCGATGGTCGTGTGCAATCTGCGTGTCATCTCTCTCTCCTTTGCAATATGAATTGCATGACCCCGTTTAGCGCGGCTGAGAGACGGTTTGGTGAAGCTTGCAAGAACCTTTTGTGACAACGCACAGGCCCGAGATAACGGACGTCAACTTGACGGCAGACCGCAATGCCTCTTCGAATCATCCTCGGCCTTGAGCCGAGGATCCATATCTTTCAACGGGTTATGAATGGTCGGGTCAGGCCGGACCATGACGAAGGAGAGATTGCCGCACGTTTCCGAGCGTCTGCCATCCGTGATAACCGCGTGCGTGATAGCAGCCGGACCTCATGCTGGACGCATTTCGATCCGTCGATCCTTACGCAAGAGTGATGTCAGGTCAGCTCAGGGCTTCAGCCGCCGCGAGCATAGCCATATCGACCTCGGCCTGAAGGGGAATGGCGGCCTGCGCGCCGCGGTTCAGGCAGGCCAGCGATCCTGCGACCGCGGCATGGCGAAGGGCGGCGCCAAGATCCGCGCCACGGTCCAACGCAGCAGCGAGGTAGCCGCAAAACGTATCGCCGGCACCCACCGTGTCGACCGGCGTGATCGCAAGCCCATGGGCGCGGAAGAACTGGCCTTCCTGCATGGCCATGGCCCCCTCGCCACCAAGCGTCACGACGATGGTCTGGCCACTCTTGGCATGCAGCTGTCGCAGCATCGCCTCGCGCGCGCCGGTGCTGTCCAGCACCTCGCCCGCCAACAGCTCGAATTCCGTTTCGTTGGCGATCACGATGTCGGCAAGATCTGCCAGCCGCCGTGCGTCCGCCACCAGCGGTGCGAGGTTCAAGATCGTGCGGATGCCGCGCTGCCGGGCGAGATTGAGGGCCTGTTCGACGATGGCCGCCGGTACTTCGAACTGCAGCATCAGGATATCGCCGGCCTGCATGCCATCGAGCGCTCGTTCGGTATCCGCCGCAGTCAGGGCGCCATTGGCGGCTGCGATCACGGTGATCATATTCTCGCCGTCACCGCCAACCAGGATCAGCGCCGTCCCGGTGCTGCCCGGCACGGTTTTGACCAGCGTCAGATCGGCCCCGGCCTGGCGCAGCAATGCGACCGCCGGCTCGGCGAAGGCATCCGTGCCAACCGCCCCTGCCATGCGCACCATGCTGCCGGCGCGGCGCGCCGCCAGGGCCTGGTTGGCACCCTTGCCGCCGGCAACCGTCATGAAGCTGTCGCCGGAGACCGTTTCGCCGGGACGCGGCAACCGGGCCGGCGTCGCCACGAGATCCATGTTGATGGAGCCGAGCACCGTGATCATCGAAGGTCCTGTCGTCGCTGGGAATGACTAAAACAATGGCAGAGGCGGACCCGGAGGCCCGCCTCGTCTGGCAGGTCGGATGCGCTCAATAGGACCGGGCGAGGCCGCCGGCCGCAGCCGATCCGTCACCCTTGGCGCGCGCGTCCACAAGCGCCTTGTAATCGTCCATCGCAGCACGGCCGGCATCGCGCAGCAGCGCCACGTCATGCGGGCCGGCGATGATGCGATAGCCACGCTCGAGCAGTTCGCCCACCGATGCGCCGCCGTTCGGCACAGTGCCCATGATCTTGCCCGAAGCGAGGATGGCCTGCTCGGCCTTCTTGACCAGCGCCTGCACATCCGGATGGCCGGTCTGTTCCAGACGGCCGATCGAGCCCGCGAGATCGTTGACGCCGATGAAGATGATGTCGGCACCTTCGACGGCGGCAATCTCGGCGGCATTGTCGACGGCGGTGAAGGATTCCAGCTGCACCGCGATCAGCATCTCGGCATTGGCCTTGTGGATGTAATCCGGCTCCAGCCCGAAGGTCGAGGCGCGCACGACGCCGGCGGCATAACCGCGGATGCCATGCGGCGGGTAAAGGCAGGCAGCGACAGCCGCGCGCGCGGCCTCAGCCGTGTCGACCGACGGGATCATCACCGACTGCACGCCGGCATCGATGACCCGCTTCAAGAAGACATGGTCGTTCCACGGAACGCGCACCAGGGCCGGTGTCGGCGTCGTTTCGATCGCCCGCAGGGTCTCCATGATTTCGCGCGTCTCACCGATACCGTGTTCGTGGTCTGCCAGCAGGAAGTCGAAGCCGGCATGGCCGAGGATCTCGGCATTGGTCGGAGATCCGCCCCCGACCCAGCAACCGTAGACGGTCTCGTTGGCAAGAAGTCGGGCCTTCAGGCGGTTGGGCTTGTACATCGGATAACCTTTAAATGACAGAATAGAAAAAAGGGACGCGGAGGCTTACCCTCCGCGTCAGGCGGGGAGAACTATTTGGCCGCGCGGACCTGCTGGATGGTGTCGTTCATCAGCTTGACCAAAGCCGGATCGGCGGCGGCAGAAAACTTGTCGGCGACAGGCTTGGTGGCTTCGCGGAACCGGGCAACTTCCTCCGGAGCAAGCTTGGTCACGGTCATTCCGGATGCCTCGAGCGCCTCGACGGCCTTGGCATCGGCGTCCCGCGACGTCTGGCGCTGGAAGGCGGCGGCCTCGCTGGCGGCCTGCTGGATCAGGTCTTTCTCATCCTGGTCGAGCTTGTCCCACAGTGGCTTGGAAAACAGCATGACCATCGGATTGTAGGTATGACGGGTCAGCGTCATGTAATCCTGCACTTCGTTGAGCTTGGCCGTCAGGATGGACGGAGCAGGGTTTTCCTGACCGTCGACCGTGCCGGTCTCCAGCGCCGTATAGACTTCCGGGAACGGCATCGGCACGGCATTGGCACCGAGCGCCTGGAACATTTCCAGATAGATCGGCGACTGCACGACACGGATCTTCAGACCCTTGATGTCCTCGACCTTTTCCACGGCATGGCGGCTGTTGGTCAGGTTGCGGAAGCCGAGCTCCCAATAGGCCAGCACGACAAGGTTCTTGGCGTCGAGTTCCTTGGCGAAGATCTTGCCGACCTCGCCGTCCATCACGGCATCGGCTTCCTTGGCGTTTTCAAACAGGAACGGCAGGTCGAGCAAGGCGAAATTCGGGGCAAGGCTTGCCATCAGGCCGGCATTCATCACCGACATCTGCATAAGGCCGCCCTGCAGCGCAGTGACGGACTGCATGTCGCCGCCGAGCATGCCGGCCGGGAAGACCTTCACGTCGATCTTGCCGCCGCTCTTTTCCTTGACGATCTCGGCAAACTTGCGCTGGCCGATGACCAGCGGCGAACCTTCCGAGCCGGCGCTGGAAAAGCGGATGACCTGTTCATGGATCTCGGCCTTGGCCGGAAATGCGGCGACGGATGCCAGCATGGCGCCGACGAAGAGTGCATTGACGAGCTTGCGCATATGTTTCCTCCTGGTTGTTATGCGAAAACGGATTTCATCGGGTCAGCGCGACAGCCAGGCGGCCGGAACGGTGACGAGTTCGGGAAAGACGATCATCAGACCCAGCATGATGAGCTGGGCGATCATGAACGGCGTGACGCCGCGGATCACCGCATCCATGCTGGTGCGCGTCACGCCTGCCGTCACATTGAGCACGGTTCCGACGGGCGGCGTGATCAGGCCGATCGAATTGTTGATGATGAAGAGCACGCCGAAATAGATCGGTTCGATCCCGGCTGCCACCACCACCGGGACCAGAACCGGCCCGAGGATCAGAATGGTCGGCGCCATGTCCATTGCGGTGCCGACGACGACGATCAGGATCATGATGACCAGCATCAGCAGCCGCGGGCTTTCCATGAAGGGAGCGAGCAGTTCCACGACCTGGCCGGGCAGATCGGCAATGGTGATCAGCCAGGCGGAAACCAGGGCGGCCGAGACCATGAAGATGACGACGCTGGTGATCTTGGCCGAGGACACGAAGACGCCGTAGATCTGGCTGAGGCTCAGTTCGCGGTAGATGACCATGGAGACGAACAGCGCATAGACGGCGGCGACGACGGCGGCCTCGGTCGGCGTGAACAGGCCGAATTTCAGGCCGAAGATGATGATGACCGGCAGGCCAAGCGCCCAGAGGCTCTCGCGCAGGACCTTCAGGCGTTCCGCAGCCGAGGTGCGCGGCCGCAGCTCCGTCTTTTCCTTGCGGGCCACGATGAACCACGCCACGGCGAGCGCAAGCCCGATCATCAGGCCCGGTGCAATACCTGCCATGAACAGCTTGGAAATCGACAGATTGGTGGTGACGCCGAGCAGAATGAAGGCGATCGAGGGCGGGATGATCGGCCCGATGATCGAGGCCGAGGCGACCAGACCGACGGAGCGCGCCTTGTCGTGACCGGCCTTCACCATCATCGGCACCAGCAGCGCGCCAAGCGCCGCAGCGTCAGCGGCGGCCGATCCCGACAGCGCCGACAGGATGCAGGCGGCTATGATCGCGACATAGCCGAGGCCGCCGCGCACATGACCGACCAGCGTCAACGCCAGGTTGACGATGCGGCGCGACAGGCCGCCGACATTCATCACCTCGCCCGCCAGCATGAAGAAAGGAACCGCCAGCAGCGTGAAGCTGTCCGTGCCGCCGACCAGGTTCTGCGCCAGGATCTGCGCATCATACATGTCGAGTTGCAGCATGAGCGCAACGCCGCAGAGGATCAGCGCATAGGCGATCGGCATGCCGATGGCCATGGCAGCAAGCAGCGAGGTGACGAAGATCAGAATTGTCATGGATGTGGTTTCCGGCAGGGACGGGACGCCGTGCGCGCCGCGCTGTCATGCTTGGTTGTTGAACGAGGGGCCGGCGGTTTCGCCGAGCTTTCAGGACTTGCCGTCGTCCTTCTTTCGATAGGCGTCGATATCCACCTCTTCCTCGCTTTCGCGCACGCTGATCAGTTCTTCGTCTTCAATCCGGCCCATCAGCGTGCGCAGGATCATCAGGCTGAACCAGCCGGCCGATATGGCGGCAAACACCAGAAGCGGCGCATAGAACCAGCCCTGCGAAATCCCCATGACCGGCGAGGTCATGCCGAGATTGATTTCAAACTGTTTCCAGGTGCCCGTGGCGATCAGCCAGGTGGCGTAAAGCATCAGCGCGTTGGAAAGCGCAAAGCAGACGATGCGGCCGGACCGCGGCAAGGCATGGACCAGCGTATCGACACCGAGATGGGCACGCTCGAACAGGGCCGCCGCCGCTCCGAGAAAGACCATCCATACGAAGAGCAGTCGCGACAGTTCGTCGGAGACCGAGATGCCGCTGTTCATCGTATAGCGCAGCACGACATTGCCGAAGACCAGCAGCAACATCACGGCCAGGCAGCCGGCGATAATCGCTTCGATGGGCTTGAGCAGGTTCTTCTTGACCGCGTCCATGGTCTCTCCTCCGCATACGCGCCTCCGGATCCGGCGTCCAACCGCCGCTTCCGCCTCCAGGCGCTACATAAATGTAAGCGCATACATATCAGCAAAAGCAAGGCTGTCAAGCAATCGGCACTTGATCCCGGCGTCAGAACCTTTATCTCATTGTACGCGAATACATAATTTTGAAAGGGAGCGGATGGGGCGGGGAGCAAAGGAGAGAGGCAAGGCGACAGGGCCACGGGCGCTCGATGTGGCAGCGGCTGCCGGCGTGTCGACGGCGACGGTGTCGCGCGCCTTCAACGCGCCGGAAAAGGTTGCCCCCGAGATCCGCGAGAAGATCCTGAAGATTGCCGCCGATCTCGGCTGGATGCCGCATCCGGCAGGGGCCGCCCTTGCCAGCCGCCGCACCTGGCTGGTCGGCGTACTGATCCCCACCCTCGACAACGACGTCTTCGCCTCGCAGGTCGGAGCCCTGCAGACACGGCTGGCGGAGGCCGGCATCACCGTCCTGATCGGCTGCTCCAACTACGATGGCCGGCAGGCCGAGGCCCAGGTGCGCGCCATGCTGGCCCGCGGCGTGGAGGCGCTGGCGATTGTCGGCGAATCCCAGCGCGACGGCGTGTTCGATATGATCCGCGCCCGCGGCGTGCCCTATATCGTCATGTATTCCTATCGCGCCGAAGCGACGCATCCCTTCGCCGGCTTCGACAACAGGGCGGCCTTTCGCCGGGTGGCCCGTCATCTTCTCGATCTTGGCCACCGGGATTTCGGCCTGATCCATCAGCCGGCCTTCGACAACGACCGCGTGCTCGCCCGGCTGGAGGGTTTGCGGGGAACGCTTGCCGAAGAGGGTATTGCGCTGCGGCCGCACCATGTGCACGAGGGTCCGCCGACCATCGTGTTCGGACGACAGAGCCTCAAGGCCATCATGGAGGCGCCCGGCCCCCGCCCGACGGCGATCGTCTGCGGCAACGACACCCTGGCGATCGGCGCCCTGATCGAGGCGCGCGCACTGGGCATCAAGGTGCCGGACGAGCTGTCGATCACCGGTTTTGACGATGTCGCCATGGCCGAACAGATCGACCCGCCGCTGACCACGATGCGGGTCGAGAATGCCGAGATCGGCCGCCGCGCCGCCGACTATCTGCTCGCCTGCCTCGAACAGGGCCACCCCATTGACCCGCCACCGGTCGAAAGCCAGCTTATGATCCGCGGCTCGACCGCCAAACCGCCATCCCGTCCTGACCAACACTCTATTTCCGGATGATCCCCGCCATGTCCCAAGTTATAAACATCCACGACCTCGCCAAGGTCCTTTCTGCGGCCGGTGACCGCCTTTCCGCGCCAGATCTGCCTGTGCCGGCAACTGTCACGGAGGCCATGGCGGTCCAGAAAGCCTCCTATGAACCCGCACCTGCCGGGCCGGTCGGCTATAAGGTCGCCTGCTCCCCGGATGGCATTGCCGTCATCGGCCGGCTGCTGCCGCTGGCGATCGAAACCGATCCGGTCCCGGCCCTCCCCTGGCGCAAGGGCGCGCGGATCGAAGTCGAGATTGCGGTGCGGTTTGCGACGGCCCTGCCGCCGCGACAAGGCGGCTACAGCCGCGACGAGGTCAAGGCTGCCATCGGCAGCGTTCATCTCGGTATCGAGATACTCGACAGCCGAATCGCGGAAGGCAGCAAGGCGCCGTATCTGCTGTTTCTCGCCGACCGGATTGGCAATGCCGGCTACGCGCTCGGCCCGGAACTGCCGAACGATATGCTGGAAACCGTCGGGGGGAACCCTTTGGAGGTCCTTCTGGAGGGATCGTCCATCCATGCCGCAGACGCCCGTCACCCCGCCGATGACGCGATGGCCTGGCTGATGGATTGGGCCAATGACAGCACGCGCCCGCTGGACACGCTTTCGGCCGGCGAAATCATCACCACCGGTAGCCTCTGCGGCGCGCTGGATATCAGCGGCCCCGGCCTGCTGCGCACCCGGCTCGCCGAGACCTGGGAGATGAGCCTTATCCTGGAGGATCGCCTGCGCGGCGATTGACCTGCGCCGGGGATCCCGGCTTTTCGTAAACTCAACCGAAGCGCCTCTACAGATGCGCTTCGGTTGAGCAGGGCCTCAGGCCGCAGTTTTTCCCACTCTCGCACGGAGCCATACCACCACATCATCCAGAAATGTGAACACCACCGGGATGACGAGAAGGCTCAGGAACGTCGAGGTGATCAATCCACCGATCACGACGATGCCCATCGGTTGGCGGAAGCTCGAATCCCCCGACACGAGACTGAGGGCGGCCGGTAGCATGCCGCCTGCCATGGCGATGGTCGTCATGATGATCGGCCGTGCGCGCTTGTGGCAGGCATCGACCAGCGCATCATAGCGCGACATGCCTCCCCGGCGCGCCTCGATGGCGTATTCGACGAGCAAGATCGAGTTCTTGGACACGATCCCCATCAAAAGAAGCAGACCGATCACCGCGGGCATCGAGAAGCTGGTCCCGGTCAGCACCAGGGGCAGCAGGGCACCGCCAAGCGCCAGCGGGAGTGCCATCAGAATGGTCACGGGCTGCAGGAAGTCGTGGAAGAGAAGCACCAGAACCGCATAGACGCAGAAGATGCCGATTCCCATGGCCAGACCGAAACTGCTGAACAGCTCGCTCTGACGCTTCAGTTCGCCCTGCTCGACGAATTTGATCCCCTGCGGCAGATTCTTGTAGCTGGAGAGCTGCGCGGCCTCCGCCGTGACCTCCGACAGGCTCCTGCCATTCAGTTCAATGGTCAGCGAGACATTGCGCGACCGATCGAGCCGGTCGATCTGACTGGGGCTGGATCCCATCGAAATATCGGCAACCGCACCCAGAGACACATTGCCCTCGGCGCCCTCGACAGGGATCAGGGATATCGCGTCGAGCGACTGCCGGCTTGATGTGTCGAGCATGACCCGGATCGGCACCTGGCGTTCCGGAAGGTTAAGCTGCGACAGGGCGGCATCATAGGCCCCGGATGTGGCAACCCGGATCGCCTCGGCGATCGCCTGAGAGGTCACGCCAAGAGATGCGGCCTGCGCCAGATCCGGCTTGATTGTGACCTCGGGCGCTTGCCGGGCAGCAGAGGATGTCACATTGCCGATGCCCGGCAAGGTGCGCAATTCGGCCTCGAGGCTGCCTGCTGCCTCCTCCAGAAGGTCGGAGTCATCGCCAGCCAGGGTGAGCGTGAGTTCGGTGCCATTGCCGCCAGAGCCTATCTCGAGACGAACGCCCGGCAACGCCTCCAAGGCCTTGCGCAGATCGTCTTCGATCTGCGACTGCTTGACATCGCGATCGTCGATGGGCGTCAGATTGACGACGATCGTGGCGCTGTCGGTGCTCGAACTCGTGGAACTGTTCGCGCCGCCGGTCGACGCTGTGCCCGTCGCCTGAAACACCGAGGTGACATGGTCGACGCCGGCGATGATTTGCGATGCCTTTTGTGCCGCGGCATCGGTAAATTCAATCGTCGATCCGGGAGGCGTGGTGACGGAGACCTGGGTCTGCCCGTCATCCGACGCCGGGAAGAATCCGGTCGACAGATGGCTCAGCAGCAAGGCCGAGAATGCCAGGAACGCGACAGTGCCAAGTACCGGGATCCAGCGATGCCGAAGGGCGCCTTTGACAAGCCAGAGATAGCCACTCATCAGGCGGCCGTCGTCTTCATGGGTCTTGCCGGTCGCCTTCAACAGATAGGCCGCCATCATCGGCGTGACCAAACGTGCCACGACAAGCGAGGCCAGCACGGCGACCGACGCCGTGATCCCGAATTGCTTGAAGATAATGCCGGGAATTCCGCCCATGAAGGCCGTCGGCAAGAACACCGCGACCAGCGTGAACGTCGTGGCGATAACCGCCAGGCCGATCTCGTCTGCGGCCTCCATTGCCGCCTCGTAAGGGCTCTTGCCCATATTGAGGTGTCGCTCGATGTTCTCGATCTCGACGATCGCGTCATCGACAAGAATCCCGACGACCAATGATAGGGCCAGCAGCGTGATCGTGTTCAGCGAGTAGCCAAGCAGATACATGACCAGAAACGTCGGTATGATCGACAGGGGCAATGCCACGGCGGCCAGAAGCGTGGCGCGCCAGTCGCGAAGAAACAGCCAGACCACGAAGATTGCGATGATCGCACCCTCATAGACCATGTGCATCGACGATTCATAATTCTGTTCGGTCGGCACGATGGTGTTGTAGGCTTCCTCGATGGTCACACGCGGATTGGCTTCAGCAAAGGCCACCATCGCCTCGCGGACATCGTCGGTGACCGCAATGTCGGAATATCCCTTGGAACGCTTGATCTGCGCCGCAATGACCGGCTTGCCGTTCAGATAGGCAAGCGAACTGAGATCGCTGTGGGAATCGGTCACGGTACCAAGTTCGTCCAGCCGGACCCAGCTGCCCTTTGGCAGCGGGATCGGCATAGCCTTAAGCTGCTCCGCGCTGTCTGCCGCCGCCAGGGTGCGAACCGACTGGCTTTCGCCGCCAATGCGCCCCTTGCCGCCGGACAGATCGGACTGCACCGCTTCGAGCTGCCCGTTGACGTCGTTTGCCGTCAAGCCCAAGCCGTCGAGCAGGTTTGCGTTGAGCTCGACCCTGATCTCCCGGTCGACGCCTCCCAGGCGACCGACTTCGCCGACACCATCCACGGCCATCAGCGCGCGCGCCATGTCATTGTCGATGAACCATGACAGTTCCGCATCGTCCAATGTGTCGGAGCGCACCACATAGGTAATCAGCGGTGACGAGTTCAGCGACTGCTTCGAGACGGTTGGCGCATTCATTTCCTCCGGCAGGTCGTCCTGCGCCTCGTCGACGGCGCTTTTGACCTCGTCAAGCGCTTCTTGCGTGTCTTTGCCGACTTCGAAGGCGAC
This sequence comes from Rhizobium sp. CG5, assembly GCF_023701945.1. Taxonomy (GTDB): domain Bacteria; phylum Pseudomonadota; class Alphaproteobacteria; order Rhizobiales; family Rhizobiaceae; genus Allorhizobium. Next base: position 211,395 of record NZ_JABAEF010000007.1, on the reverse strand, counting down.
GGAGATACTGACAGAGCCGTCGGTGATCGTCGTGGTGACCGAATCCAGCTGGACCAGGCCCGTCAGCTCATCCTCGATCTTGCGCGCCACCTCCGTTTCCAGCTGAGAGGCGGCCGCTCCATCGAGCGAGGCGCTGATCTCGATCGTTGGAAGATCCATGTCCGGGAAATTCTGGATGTCGAGACGATTGAAGGCCCATAGGCCACAGGCGGTCAGCAATGCAAAAAGCAGGACCGGCGGAACGGGATTGCGGATGGACCAGGAGGAAAAATTCATTTCGAAGCCTCAGTCTGGGCCGCGGCCGACACGTCGGTGACCCGCACGACCGAACCGTCCGCAAGGAATGCACCGCCTGCTGTCACGACTGCGTCGGCTTTCTCGATTCCCGATACGATCTCGATGCGATCATCTTGTCGCCGGCCGGTCTCGACGCGTTTTCGCGCCACTGTCGCCGGGTCTCCCTCGTTGACAACGAACACGTAGGAAAAGCCGTCCCGCATGATGACGGCGGTCGCGGGCACCGTAAGGGCATCGGTACGGTCAAACTCGAAATAGCCACTGATCAGGATGCCGGTCTTTGGTTGCGGCATGCCGACGGCGGGCTGCAAGGCCACATAGACCGTCACCCGACCGTTGTCGGTCGATGTGGTCGGCGCAATCAGCCTGACCTCGCCCCTCACCTCGCCGAGCGGCGTGGGGATGACCGCCGAAGTGCCTTCCTTGACGTCCGCCAGGCGCTTGACCGGCAGCTCGGCCTTCCACTCGACCCGGTTCTGCCGGATCAGCTTGAACAACTCGTCGCCGGCCGTGACGACCTTGCCAAGCGAGGCCGAGCGTTCGGAAATCACCCCATCGTCGATCGCGTAGATCTTGGTGCGGTCCAGCGTCAGCTGGGCGGATGCCAATGCGGCGCGCGCCGAGGACAGTTCGGCTTTCGCCTTGCGCTCGGTAATCAGATATTCCGTGATCTGCTGGCTCGACAGCGCACCCGAGCCCGTCAGTCCCCGTGCGCGGTCAGCGTTCGCCACCGCCTGATCAAGATCGGCTTCAGCCTGCTCGACCGAGGCTTTCTCCTGGTCAAGGTCTGCCTGCGCGGTCTCGGGGGCGAACTGAACGAGCAGATCGCCTTTCTTCACGGACGTTCCGACATCTGCCCTGATATCCGTGATCCTCTGCCCGCTCACCTCCGCGGCAACGATGGCTTCATGCCATGCAGCAAGACGGCCACTTGCCGGGATGGTCACCGACCATGACTTTGTCTCCGGCTTGGAGGCGCTGACCGTCAGGGCCGCTGCCTGACTGCTGCTCTGTTCGGCATCCTGGGCCTGGGCCGAGATGCTGAGCGCAAGATAGGGTGTGCAGGCGAGGACCGCCGCGACAGGAAGAAAGGCAAATCTACGCATCAGTGTATTCCGTTGACAGAGGCTGTTGAGACGGCATCCGGAGCGGACCATCCGCCTCCCAGAGCTTTATAAAGTGCGATCCAGTATCGAATCGCGTCGCGCCGGATTTCGATCAGGGTGATCGCCGCTGACTGTGCCGAGCGACGCGCTTCTTCGCGATCGAGGATACTAGCCCCTCCGGATTTCCAGTTCTGGTCAACCGAATTGAAGTAGCTTTGATAGTTGTCAGCCGCGATCTTGGCATCAGAGATGCGTCTGAGCGCCGTATTGACCTGGACAAGAGCCGTCTCGACGTCGGAGACAGCCGTCAGAACGCCAGATTTGTAACTCGCGACCGCGACATCGTAATCCGCGACAGCACTTCTGACCGCTGCGCGTCTGGCTCCGCCATCGAGCAACGGTATCGAGAGCGCCGGACCGAACGACCAGGGGACAGATGTGCCGCTTAACGAGGACTCGCTGATGGAGATCGATCCGCTCAGGCTGAGACTGGGGTACAAATCGGCCTTGGCGGCACCGACGTCGGCAATGGTCGCTGCGACTTCGGCTTCCAGGGCATTGACATCAGGTCTTTGCCTCAGGACCTCGGCGGGCACGGAGACGATCCGCAATGCAGATGGCTGCGGAATGCGGCTCTTTCCCTGGTCCAGGAGCTTTCTGACGAGGGGTTCATCACCACCCGTCAGCTGGACCAGCGATTTCACGATGATGTCGCACTCTCCGCGCTGCTCCGTCAGGCTGGACGACGATGATGCGGCGCTCGCCCGGGCCAACGCCAGATCGGCCTTCGAGGTAAATCCCGACTGCGCCGATTTCTCCGTCGCACGGATTGTTTCGCGCTGCGACGCAAGCTCGTCCCGGTAAAGCCATTCCAACTGGCGGCACGCGCGATATTGCACATAGTAGTCACCGACTTCGGCCGCCACGGACACCCGTGCGTCATGCCACGACCAGACCTGACCCTCGGCGCGCAATGCCGCAGCCTGCGTCTCCTTCTTGGTCTTGCCAAAGAGGTCAAGCTCCCAGGAAGCATCAAGAGCGCCATCCTTGCTGGTTGTGGCCCCGACCCTATTGGCTTTGTCGCCTTTATCGCCTCCCCGCGTCGCAGAGGCCGAGCCATCGAGCGACGGAAAAAGCCCGGCTGCCGCGCTATCTAGCGAGGCCCGAGCCTTGTCGATATTGGCGACCGCTTCCTGGACGGTGGGATTCTCGCGTTCCGCCAGACCCAGCAATTCAGTCAGCGACGGGTCTTTGAAACTTGCCCACCAGGCCACCAAATCGGTCGAACGACCGCCATGCGGCAATGTCGCGTGCCAATAGGCGGCCACCACAGACGTTGAGGGCTTGAGTGTGCCCAGGCTCGTGCAGCCGGAGAGAAACGCCACCGTGGCCAAGATCGAAATGGAGGAAAATATGACGCGCATGGTATCCGTGCTGCTTCGAAAGCTATCGGCCGCACTATAGGGATCGCGATGTAAATGTCGGTCAAGAACGTGTTAAGATGTGTAAAAGTGCTGTATTCCCGGCCTGCAAGGATTAAAGGTGCACGCATCGACCGGACGGATGCAAGACATGACCAAGGTGCTTTTGATCGATGATGATATCGAACTCACGAATCTGCTCAGCGAATACCTGACCGAGGAAGGTTTCTCCGTGGAAACAACCGCGGATGGCCGGATCGGGGTCGCCGAGGCGATGGCGTCCTCGACCGATCTCATCGTGCTGGATATCATGATGCCGCGGATGAACGGCATAGAAGTCTTGCGGAAAATCCGACAGGTGAGCGATGTGCCGGTGCTGATGCTGACGGCGCGCGGCGACGATATCGACCGGATCTCCGGTCTCAATCTGGGCGCAGACGATTATGTCGCCAAACCCTGTTCGCCGGGCGAACTGGCAGCCCGGATCCGGGCGATTTTGCGTCGTTCCGGCCGTGCCGGCCGCGAGGGCGCTGTCGAAGAAATCAAGACCGGCGCGCTGGTCCTTTATCCGTCGAACAGGAGAGCCGAGTGGCATGGCAGCCAGCTTGAGCTGACGGGCACGGAATTCAGCCTGTTGGAGGTGCTGGTGCGGTCTGCTGGCCAACTCGTCTCCAAGCAGGAGATCTCGCTTCGCGCCTTCGGCCGGCCCTTGACCGCATTTGACCGACGGATCGATGTGCATATCAGCAGTATCCGGCAAAAGCTTGGGGCGCGGGCGGACGGACAATCCTGGATACAGGCGGTTCGGGGCCGTGGTTACCAGCTTCTGGAAGGCTAGTCATGAGTCGATTGTTCTGGAAGTTCTTCAGCGTCGTTTGGTTGGCCATGGCCGGATCCATAGCGCTGCTCTTTGCGATCAGCACGCTGTTTCAGTCGCCCTTCGAGGAAGAGGCCGTCAACCGTGAACATGCTCTCGTGCTGGAAACGGCAGCGCAGCTTCTGCAATCCGACGGACTGGACGCAGCAACGCATCTGATCACGGCCGTTCAACGGACGGGCCACGTGGTCCCGATCGGCATTACACAGATTGGACCGGCAATCGACTGCACTTCGACCGACGGGAAGGGTTTCGTCAGACATGCGGTCAGCGACGGGACTTGCTATCGGCTGGAGATTGCCAGATCGGCGCAGAGCGCGATATCCAGGGTCTGGCCGCGGGCAGTTCCCTGGCTGGCGGCCCTTTTTGCCGCGGCTGCCGCCGCATACTGGCTCGCCCGTTACTTCATCACGCCCGTCGAACAGCTTCGATACGGACTCCGGGCCCTGGCAAACGGCCAGCTCGATGTTCGGATCGCCCATACGATCGGCAGCAAGCGCGACGAGATAACCTCTCTCGCCCATGACCTGGACATTACCGCCACGCGGCTTCAGGCGCTCCAGGTTGCCCAGCAGCAGCTGTTCCATGACGTCTCCCACGAACTGCGCTCGCCCCTGTCCCGGCTCCAGGCCGCCATCGGCGTGCTGCAGCAGAACCCCGCGCGACTGACGGCAATGATCGAGAGAATGGGACGGGAGGTCGAACGCCTCGACGAACTGGTGGGCGAAATCCTGACCCTGGCCAGGCTCTCCGAGCGCAGCACCCCGCGCTTCGAGCGGCAGACCCTCGATGTTGTCGATCTCGTTCGGGAGATTGTCGAAGACGCCGGCTTCGAGGGGCAAGCCCGCGGCATCGTCGTGACATATAAAGGCGTCGATTCCTTTGTCGCCTCCGTCAATGGCGAGCTGATCTACCGGGCGATCGAGAACGTGATCCGCAACGCGATCGCCCATACCGGGGCGGGCACGTCGGTCCTCGTCGCCTCTGAGGTCCGGCACAAGCAGCTGATGCTGTCGATCGAGGACGAAGGCCACGGCGTGCCGGAAGCGGAACTGGAGGCGATTTTCCAGCCATTCTCTCAAAGTTCGACGGCGACCACGCGCTCAGGCTTCGGCCTCGGGCTGGCGATCACGCGACGGGCCGCCGAATGGCATGGCGGCAGGACAACGGCCAGGAACACAGAGTCCGGCGGGCTGCGCGTCGAGATTACCATTCCGGAACATCCCGCCAGCGACACCAAGTCTCGATAACGGGAAACGTCCGACCGGCGGGACGTATGGCCGCCGGCCGACAGGCACAAGTCAAAGGCGGATGCAGCGGGCACCCAATCGATGCCGCTTGCCATCCGGAACGCCGGCACGTCCCGCCTCAATGGGTGACGGCCCTCAATGGGTGACGGCGAGCATATCCTCGATCTCCTGCCACCGACCGAGCAGGTCTTCCTTCGTGCCTTCAGTCCGAATCCGTCCGCGCTCCACGATGATGGCCTGTTCGGCGATCTCCAGCGCCATCCGCGCATGCTGCTCGACAATGATCAGGGACAGGGCACTTTCTGCCCGCAGACGGATCAGCGCCTCGAGCAGCATATCGACGATGACAGGTGCCAGGCCTTCGAAAGGCTCGTCCAGCAGCAGGCAGACCGGATCGCTCATCAGCGCGCGCGCCAAGGCCAGCATCTGCTGCTCGCCGCCGGAAAGCTGCCCGCCGCCGTTTCGGCGTCTCTCCGCCAGCCGCGGGAACAGGTCGTAGACGCGCTCGACGCTCCAGCCGCGGCCGAGATCGGCCACACGCAGGTTTTCCTCGACGCTGAGCGTGGCAAAGATCTGCCGCTCCTGGGGAACGAAGCCTATTCCCCGCCGGCAGCGTTGGCTGGCGGGTAGAGTTCCGATGTCCGCACCGGCAAGGCGGATACTGCCTTCCTTCAGGGGAAGACGGCCGGCGATCGTGCACATCAGCGTCGTCTTGCCCGCACCGTTGCGGCCGAGAAGGGCCAATCCGCCACCCGCCGGCAGGGAGAGACTGACGCCGTCGACGATTCGTGTCGGACCGTAGCCGCTGACGATATTGCTGATTTCAAGCACGGCTTCGGTCATGAACGATTTCCCAGATAGGCGGTACGGACCTGCGGATCGTGACGGATCTCGTCGGGCGTGCCGCGCGCTATGACGGTTCCCTCTGCCAGCACGGTGATCTCTCGGGCAAAGCGGAAAACGAGCGGCATGTCATGCTCGACAAGCAGGACCGCCACGTCCGCCGGCAATTCGTCAAGAACGCCGAGGATAACCTCATGGTCCGAGGCAGGAAGCCCTGCGGCCGGCTCATCGAGCAGAAGCACTTTCGGTCTGAGGGCCATCGCCACGCCAAGTTCCACCAGCCGCTGCTGACCATAGGCGAGATCGCGGACCGGCATATGCGGAACCTTGGCCAGGCGCATGCGACGGGCGATCTCCTCGGCTTCCTGCACCACTGTCGTTGGAAATCCATGGTGACCCGCCACCGAAAGCCCGTATCCCTCCCGCTCGCTGATCGCCAGCGCGATGTTCTCCATTGCGGTAAAACTGGTGAAAAGATTGGTCACCTGGAAATTGCGGACAAGCCCCATCCGCGTGCGCCGGTGTTGCGGCAAGCCCTTGAGATCAGCCCCGTCCAGCAGGACGGTGCCCTTGCGCGGCGCCAGCCGGCCGGTAATCAGATTGATCAGCGTCGTCTTGCCGGCCCCGTTCGGACCGATCAGCGCGTGGCGCGCGCCTTTTTCAAGGGTCAACGACACGTCGTTGGTGACCATCAGCCCGCCGAATTGCAGCGTGAGGTTGCGGAGTTCCAGCGCGCTCATCGGCCAAGCCTTTCTCTCAGGCGGATATACAATTGCGTGAGGCCGCCGGGCGCAAACAGCACCAGGCCGACAATCAGGATGCCGAGCCAGAGCTGCCACAGAACCGGATTGTCTTTTGACAGCATGTCCTGGGCCACCAGATAGACCACGGGCCCGAGGATGGCGCCGTAGAGCCGGCCGGATCCGCCAAGCGCCAGCATGACGAGGATGGTCGCCGACAGCTCGAAGCTGATATCCTTCAGGCCGACGAACTGATTGATCTCGGCCTGCAATGCGCCGGCAAGCCCTGCAATAAAGCAGGATATGACGAAGATCAGCAATTGTCGCGGCAGGACCGCCATGCCGATGGCCGCTGCCCGTCCGGGATTGTCGCGGATGGCCATGATCGACAGGCCGAGCGGCGAGTGTACCAGGCGGCGAACGGCCATCCACACCACCAGAAACACCGCTGCCGCAAACCAGTAGCCGGCGCGTCCAAACAGGTCGAATTCGAATGTGCCGAAGATCGGCCAGGTCTCCATGCCCAGCAGGCCGTCGACCCCGCCGGTAATGCTGGTCGCCTTGTTGGCAATTTCGCCAAACAGAAAGACGGTGCAGAGCGTGATCATCAGCAAGGTGAACCGGGACGTGCGCAGCACGATCGCACCGATGACAACCCCGGCCAGGGCCGCGGCAATCCCCCCGATCAACAGGCCGCTCAAGGGTTCCCCCCAGCCGCGTTGCGAGGCAATGCCGGCGGCATAGGCGCCGACGCCGAAGAAGGCGGCATGTCCCAGCGTCACGATGCCGGCATAGCCGACCAGCAGATCGAGGGAGAGCGCAAAGATGATGGCGACGAGGATCTGCGCACCGAGCGCGTAATACTGGTCGCCGAACAGCGGCACCAGCGCCAGAGCGACCAGGATCAGGCCTTCAGCCGGGCGCAGGCCGTGCTTGCGGCGCAAGACATCCGCGAAAGCCGCTTGCTGCGGGGTGGGGGGCGGAGAGACAGGTATGTTCACGTTCAGATCCTTCCGAACAGGCCGCGCGGCCGGAACAGCAGCAGGACGAAGACGGCGAGAAAGAGGATAAAGGTGCCGAAGGCCGGCAGATAATAGGCCGAGACGGTCTGGATGATGCCGACCAGCAGGGCTGCGATGAAGGAGCCGCGCAGCGTGCCGAGACCGGCCACCGCCACGACGATCTGCACATAGACCAGAATGTCGAGGGCGTAGGACGGGTTGAGGCCGAACACATCTGCTCCCAGCATGCCGCCGAGCGCTGCCAGCGCGCCCCCGAAGGCGAAAGTCGCGGTGAAGACGAATTTCGTGCGCACGCCGACGGACTCCGCCATGCCCCTGTTTTCGACTGCGGCGCGAATGACGGCGCCGATCCTTGTGCGCTCCAGCGCAATCAGAATGGCTCCAGCGGTCAGGGCGCCGATGCCGACGACGACCAGTTTATAGACATAGAACGAGGATTGTCCGATCGCCACGCTCTGCATCAGGCTTTCAGGCAAGTCGATGGGGCGCATCAAGGGTCCGAAAAACATGCGGGCCAACGCCCCGACGATAAAGATCAGGCCGATGCAGAACAGCACCTGATCAAGCTCCGAGCGGTTGTAGAGACGCCCATACAGGGTCTTTTCGGCAACCGCCGCCAGCACGGCAACGGCCAGCGGCGCACACACGAGCATGACGAGCCAGGGCGCGCCCCAGTCTGCGATCGCGACGGCGGCAAAATAGCCGCCCGCCATCGCGAAGACGCCATGCGCCAGATTGACGAAGCCCATCAGACCGAGCGTGACAGAGAGCCCGACCGAGATGAGATAGAGGACGCTCGCATACGCGAGCGCCTGAAAGGCGATTTCGACCACTGTATTCATGCGTCTCTCCAGGGAACCGACAGGTTTGGCGGAATATCAGAGAGGATGTTCCGCCTTCCATGGATCCTTGACGCCCGGAATGGTCTCGATCTCGACATTGGCCAGTTCGCCGCCAACCTCACGAACCTCGCGAATGTAGATGTTCTGGACGATGTCACGGGTTTGCGGATCGATCGAAATCGGGCCGCGCGGGCTTTCGGCGCTGAATGTCGTCATGGCCGCCATGGCGGCAGGGGCGTCTGCGGTTCCGGCCGTTGCCGCAATCGCAGTGCAGATCAGATGCATGCCGTCATAGGCACCGGCTGCCATGTAATTGGGCCGCACGGGCGAAAACGTATAGGCCTTCTTCCACGCCTCGACGAAGGCATGATTGGCGGGACGGTCTCCTGCCATGCTGTATTGCCCGGCGGTAATGACGCCGAGAGCCGCAGCACCGATATTGGGAAGTTCCTCGTCGCTGGTCAGGTCGCCTGGGCCGACGAGCTGGATGCCGGCGCCCCGCAGGTCCGCTTCCTGGCAGGCCCGCATGAAGGCCGACGCCTGCACGCCGCCGGGATGAAAGGCAAAGACCACGTCCGGCTTGGCATTCTTGGCGGCCAGCAGGAAGGGCACGAAGTTCGGGCTCTGGATCGGCATTTTCACCGAATCGATGACCTCGCCGCCCTTTGACGTGAAGCCTTTCGTGAAGGCCTCTTCGGCATCATGCCCCGGAGCAAAGTCGGTGGTCAGCAGGTAGGCCTTCTTGAAGCCTTTTGAGCCGGCCGCCCACTCGCCGAGCGGCTGGTTTACCTGCCAGTGGGTAAAGGCGGTGCGCGCAAACCAGGGCGCAAGCTGGGTCGTGTTGGCGCCCGATGCATTGAAAAGCACGCAGGGCAATTTCGCCTGCTTGAGCAAAGGCGCAATGGCGTTGGCGTTCGGCGTCCATTGAAACCCGCCGAGATACTGGACCTTGTCGCGCGTCACCAGTTCCTGCACCAGCCGCTTGGCCACATCAGGATTGGCGCCGCCATCGTCGCGGATGACGAGTTCCACCGGAATGTCGCCCAGTACCTTCTTGCCCTCGGTCTCCAGATAGAGCTTCGCCGCATTGGCCATGATCTGTCCGCTCGATGCGAACGGGCCGGACATGGTGAGCACGAGCCCGATCTTGACCGGTGCGCCGGCGGCGCGCGCCTGTACGGCCCAACCGGCCAATGGCGCGGCGGCAAACAAGCCAAGCGCCCTGCGGCGCGTCAACTGCAATCCTGTCGACATATTATCTCCTCCCAAGAGCGTTCTTCAGACATGAGCCAACCGGCACTAGACGCGGTCATTCGTGCGCTGAATCCATCCGATTCCGGAACAATCTCCGCTTTGCCGCTGCCTTTGCTCCGGCCTCCACCTCCCGATGCAGGCCGGTGCCCAGCGACGCCCTTGAGTATTCTCAGATTTTGATAAAGATCAAGATGTTTCTCAAATTACGCTATCTCATTATGGATATTTTTTCACAATTATCGTTTTTCGATATTTATAACGAATACACGTGATGGAAATCGAGCAGAAAACATGGGGCTAGGCCGCCATCCCGCTCGCAACCGGTGGCATTCCCCCCATGTTGCGAGCAGGCAGGCAAGAGGTCTCACCAGATCTTACGAATGAAGCTCAACTGCAGATAGTCGCCGTCGAAAGCGTTGCGGGTATAGACATCGGTCAGGTATTTCAGCGACACGGTCGTGCGCTGTTCCGGGAAATCGATCGCCAGGATCGGACCCAGCCGGATCGATTTGTGGCGTTGTCCGTCGGAGGCCGGTATGGCCGGCGACCCCTCGTCGTCTTCGATCTGCCAGCGGACGTTTCCGGCCAGACCGAACTGGAACCGATTGTAACGCTCGGTCACCGCAAAATCCGCCGAGAGATAGTCGCCGTCTCGATAGTCGAAGCCGCCGGTCGAATCCTCCCGCTCGAAGTTGTGATTGTAGTACACCCGCCCCGAGAATTCCGTGGCATCCAGCAGGATCGGCCTGGTTCGATAGGTGAACGCGACATTGGGCGACAGCACCCAATTGTTGAAGCCGGGATTGCCGACTTCCTGATTGTCGAAAACGCCGATCGGAATGGTGACGCCGAGGCCGAGGCCGAGCGTGAAGCCAACCGGCATGGGCGGCACGAAGTCGGCAGTCGGCTTCGGCTGGCCCGGCGCGCCGGGCGGTGGGCCTTCGTACCAGCTCTTCGACCAGAAGAAGAGATCGGAATAGGCGTCGAAGGAACCGGTGGTCTCGCTGCTGAGGTCTGCCGGTGTCGTCTCGGTAATGGTCATGTCATGCTTGCCGTAGGCGAAGATCAGCGAGGAGGCCATTCGTCCGCCGAGGTATTCGCCTGGGTAGACATAGAGTCCCCCCAACTGCCCCTGCAACAGGGTCTCGTCCGTATCGGGAAACATCGCGTTTCCGTCCCCGTCGTTCAGCCGATCGCGCCAATTGCCCCAAAGACCGCCGATCGCATAGAAGCCGGCCTCCGGCGGCAGTTCTGCTGCCCTGATGTCTGTGGTCGCCCCCGGCGTCGTGGTCTGGTAGAATTCGGCTGCCTGCGCGGCAGAGATGGTCCCCAGAAGACACAGTCCAGACAGAGCAGCAGAGCCCCACCCGGTATTTGCTGTTCGTTTTGCCATTTCAGTTCCCCCGTTAAAAAGATGTCAGTGTGTCGCAATGATGGGCGCACCGGTTGCCGCAGGCTCGCGCAACGCCCGGCCGGATGCGAAACCCATGACGAGAAGAAGCGCCACAAACCCGGTAAACGTGGCGAAGAACGCCATTGCGGCGACCATGCCGCCGCCCAGCGTGGAGACGGCAGAGACCCAGAGCGGACAGACGAACTGGCCGATAAAGAACATCGACGTCCAGGCTCCGGAGGCGCGGCCGCGATACGCATTGGGCAGCCTGCTCATCGTGTAGGCCAGCACGAGAGGCAGCGAGACACCGCAGCCGACATTGTTGATGAACATGCCGACAACTCCGCCGATCAGTGACGGCTGCGTATAGAGAATGACGAAGCCCAAGGATTGCGCCGCCAATGCCGCGATCAGCAGGATCCCGATCGAACGTTTGGACTGGAAGCGGAAGATCGTTGCCCCGGCCACCACGCCAAGCGAGCCGATGGCGCTGGCCAGGCCCAGCATGGCCGGATCCGCAATGCCACGCTCGCTGAGCACCAGCGAGATGTGGACGGGCGTGACGTAAAACAGGGCCCCGCACACCAGCGTTATCCCCAGGCAGCCGATGAACCGCGCCGTGAACAGACGCTGGTCATCCTCCTGCGGAGATTGGGCCGGTGTCTCATTCCCGGCGCCGCGGACCGGCTCGAAGATGATCAAGAAGATCAGCGGAATGAACAGGGCGGTCGCTCCGTAGACCAGGAACGGCGCACGCCAGTCGTAGCCCCCCAGAATTCCGGCGAGCACGAAGCAGACCGTCGCGACAAGCGAGGCCGATCCGAACTGCACGGAGAGCCAATGGGCCCGCCGCCTGCCGGTGAAATAATCGCAGATAAGGGCGGTGCTGGCCGTCATGACGCCCGCTTCGGCGATCCCGACCACGGCCCGGGTCAGGATGATGACGTAAAGATTGTCGAGCCAGAACGGTGCGACGCCCGCCAATGCATAGAGCGCGAGTGACGCCATCAGGATGCGCTGCCGGCCGATGCGATCGGTCAGCATGCCGGCAAGAGGGGCAAGCAGGGCCACTAAAAGGGCCGGCGTGACCAGAGCGATCGGCGCGAGCAGGGCGGCGTTCGGCACGTCGGCAAAATGCGCGATCATATGGGGCAGAACCGGCGCGAACAGGGTGGATCCTATTGGCGCCAGCCACGCGACCGCGACCAGCAGCAACCCATGACGGGCGCTGGCTTCGAATTTCTGCATGCTCTCTTCCTCCTTAAAGGGCACACGTCATCCTTCCCTCGCAAGGCGAAGGGCTAACTGTTTGTCCTTGTGCGTAAATGACGTCTCAGTGCCGAGCGCGACCCGCCGGCTCAAAAAGGTGGTCCGGCGCCCTTGTCCTCCGCGGGCGCCGAGCCGTTTATCGCTGGATCGAGATGAAGTGATCCGTGGTGAATTCCTCGATAATCCATTTGCCGTTGAAGCGGCCGAGGCCGGAGTTCTTTTCGCCGCCGAACATCACATGCGGATAATCATGGATCGTGATGTCGTTGATATGGGTCATGCCAGCCTCGATTTGCTGGGCGAATGCCAGGCCGCGGGCCTCGTCGCGCGTAAAGACCGCGCTGGAAAGACCGAATTCCGTGTCATTGGCAAAGGCCAGCGCCTCCGCCTCGTTGGCCGCCTTGATGATCGGCGCGACGGGGCCGAAGATCTCGTGGCGGGCAAATTCCGAAGAGTTCGTCACGTCGGCAAAGACATGCGGCGCCACCACGCGGCCTTCGATAGGGCCCGACACGCATTCCCGAAATCCGCTTTGGCGCGCACGGGCAATGCTGTCCGTCACGTTGCGCAACTGGCTGTCGTTGCAGAGCGGGCCGACCAGCGTGTGAGGATCGTTCGGATCGCCATATTTCACCGTCTTGACCGCTTCGGTAAAGGCCTCAACGAAGCGGTCATAGATCGAAGCGTCGACGATGATGCGGTTGGTGCTCATGCAGATCTGGCCCTGATGCATGAACCTGCCGATCAGGGCGGCACCGACCGCCTTTTCGAGATCGGCATCGTCCAGCACCACCAGCGGCGCATTGCCACCGAGTTCGAGGCCCAGCCGTTTCAAAAGGGACGATTCCCCCGCCACTTGCGCAATGTGACGGCCGACGGGCGTGGAACCGGTGAAGGTCAGCACGCGCGGCACGGGATGCCGGGAAAAGGCATCGCCAATCACCGCGGAACTGCCAACGACGACATTGAGGACGCCGGCCGGCAGTCCGGCCTCCTCGTAGATTTTCGCCAGCAGCAGGCCACCGGTGACCGGCGTGTCGTTCGACGGCTTCAGCACCACCGCATTGCCAAGCGCCAAGGCCGGCGCAACGGAACGGTTGGAGAGATGCAGCGGAAAATTCCACGGGCTGATGACACCGACGACGCCGACCGGCTTTTTATAGACGCGGGCTTCCTTGCCGGGCTTGTCGACGGGAATGATATGGCCTTGGGCTGCGGCCGGCATGGTCGCCGCCTCCAGCATGCCGGCCCGCACCGCGCCCCATTCGACGCCCGCCTTGATGCGCGAGCTACCCGACTCGCGGATAAGCCAGCTGACGATTTCCTCCTTGCGGGCATCCATGACCGAGACGGCCTTTAGAAAGACCGATGCCCGCTCGCTGGGCAGCGTGCGCGCCCAGGCTCCCTGCGCCGCCTTGGCAGCATGAAAGGCCTGATCGAGATCTGCCAGGCTCGCCTGGGAAATTTCCGCCAGGACAGAATCGTCATAGGGGTTTCTGTCAACGGTGGTCGAGCCCGCCGTGCCGGCGATCCATCGACCGGCGATATATTGTCCGTCAAACCCATTGTAGGCGGGCCTGGATGAAGGCTGTTCGTTATTGTGTTGCAAAGCAATTCCTCCTTGTGCGGCCCTCACCCACACCATTTGTCCGGCAAAGATGTGGTGACAAATAATGTCTTGAGGCTCCTCCTGCCGGTGATTTAGGCACCGGATTTACCATTCGTCAATACCATTATCATATTTTGATAAAACTATTTTATATGAAAATAATATTTATCATTATTCGATAATAATAGATATCGACATCCACTCAGCCCTAGGGGTCTGTGGATCCTGCCGGATTTAAATATCGATCGTGCGATTGGCGAGATTCACACCCGCCAGCGCTGATCTTTAAGGCCAAAAACCCTCAGGAGGGCCGGAGCACGGCGCCCGGGACCCAATTGCCATGCAGCGACATCCGCAACCGCACGGGCAACTTGATCGTGGCAATCGGCCCCTCGTCAATCTGCTGGGCATCCAGCACCAGAAGATCGGTCGTGCGGTCCGCCAGACGGTTGCACAGGCCGATCACATAGCCGACGCCCTCTGGCGCATCCGCATGTTTCGGCACGAAGATCGGCTCCTGAAAGCAGGATTGCGCGTCGGCAAACCAGGTCTTCGTCTGACCGTTCGTGACGTTGATATGGGCCAGCTGATTGAAGAACTGGAAGGGTCGCGGTCCGATACGCGCCTCGTCGAAGGGCTTGGTCGGGTCCATGGCAATGACGAAGCCGTGCTGGTAGGGCCGTCCCATATAGCGGTCGTCGCTGCGCGGAAACTCACAGGCAAACCGCGTCAGCGGCGTCATGTCCAACCCGTTGCTGCGCCCGTTCATGTCGATCGTCAGCCGCATCATATTGGACGACAGCGTTTCCGGTGGCGGAACTTTCCCATCGGCCTGCGGAAAGAAATAGAAGATGTTGCCGCTGGTGATCGGCATGTCGATGTAGATGCGACCGCCGTCATCGAAGGCGTTCAATGTATGGCCCTGGAACCCGTTGGGGGCCGTGAACCAGCGTATGTCGCGGCCATCGCCGTGGCGTCGAAGCACGCCGAACAGCTGATCGAGACCCGGCTGCCACTGGAAATGCTTGCCACCGTCTTTCAGGCGCTGCAGATCGGAGGTCAGCGGCATCAGCGGGAATATGACGTAATTTTCAGTGACCGCAAAATCGTGGATCATGGCGGCATAGGGCGCAACGATCCAGGTTTCGCGCTTCATCCGCCCCTTGGCATCGATCTCGTAATAGACGATGTCCGGCGTCGCGTCGCCCTTGGCCTCATATCCGAAACAGAGCAGATCGCCGGTCGCCGGGTCGATCTTGGGATGGGCCGTGAAGGTGGCACTCGTCAACTGGCCGTCGAAATCCCACAGGCCGATGGTTTCCATGGTGATCGGATCGAGCGCATAGGGTGCGCTATCCTCTTTCAGCGCCAGAAGCTTGCCGGCGTGGACGACCACATTGGTATTGGCGGTGCTGTTGTTCAGATCACAAACGCTCGGGTCGTTGGTATACGGATTGCGGTAGACGCCGTGCAGCGAGGCTCTTGCCGCCCGCTGCGCCTTCAACCGCTCCGTCATCACATAGCGTCGCTTGAAATCGACATGACCGTTCTTGAATTCAAAGGCGCTGATGGCCCCGTCGCCGTTGAAGAACATGTCCTGGCCGAGCATGGGCGGATATTGCGGATCCGGCGCCACCTGAAAAAATGTCCCGTCGATTTCGTCGGGGACCTTGCCCTCGATCTCCAGATCAAAGATCTCGCCCTCGAATCGGGCAGGCGTGTACAATGCGCCGGTGAACTCGGGCGCATTCGGGAATGGTGCTGTCATTGAATCCTCCCCATAACAGTACCAATGTGTACTATTATAAACTTTGCAGTTTGTCAACTTAACAGTACTGACCTTTACGTTTATAAGGCAGCCATGCGCGTCAAGACCGAGAAGAAACGAAATGAAATCATAGCCATTGCCGGCGAGCTTTTCCGCTCACAAGGCTACGGCACCGTCTCCATGGCAACGATCGCATCAGCGGTCGGGGGCTCCAAAGGCACGCTCTACGGCTACTTCGCCTCCAAGGAAGAGCTTTTCGCTGCCTTTGTCGTCACAGCAGGTCAAATGCGATGGCAGGAATTCATAGCCCTTCCCGATCACGGCGTGGGCATAGACGCCAAGCTCCGGGCGCTCGGTCGCAACTATCTGCGCTTCCTGCTGTCGGACGAGATCATGTCAGTGAACCGGCTGGTGATCGCGGAGGCCGTGCGCTTCCCGGAGTTGGGGCGCATCTTTTACGAAAACGGCCCAAGAGGCGTGATCGGCGTCATCGCGGACATCCTGCAGCAGGCTGCCGAGGCTGGGGAACTGGATATCGCCGACGCCACCGAAGCCGCCTGGAGGTTCAAGGCGCTCTGCGAGGCCCGTCTGGTCGAACAGGCCTTCTGGGCGATCCGCAGCAGCGTCACCGATGCGGAAATCATGGCGAATGTCGAACCGGCCTGCCGGATCTTTTTAAAGAGCTTCGCGCGCAGCGCAGTCGACGACGGATAGGCACGGAACGCTCTCAGCCATCAGGCCGATGCGTTCGGGACGATGTCGCGCAGCTTGCGGGACAGCAGATCGGCGGCCGGCATGATGGTCATCAACAGCCGCCGCTCGATGCTCTCGCTGCTATCGGCAGCGCGGATGATCAGGCTCATGCTGGCGTGTATGGCAGCCTCCGGACAGGAGACCGGCACCGAAATACCGACCAGCCCGCTATCGACCTCACTCCGGGTAATCGCGTAACCCTGGCGTCGAATGGCGGACAATTCGGCAACGGCCTCCTCCTTGAGGACATGCTCATGGCCCTTTGCCTTGATGACCTTGCCGAGCCGCGCCTTCGACAATTGCGCCAGAATGACCTTGGAGGTCGCCCCCCGCAGCAACGGCATGGGACGACCCCGCTCGTAACTGCTTTCGACGGCCACGTCCTGGGTCGCGCGATCCGCCACGCAGATGACCTCGTCGCGATAAAGCCGTGCCAGCACCGCGACGCAGGGCACATTTGCCGCGGCCATCACATCTGCCAGCATCGGATCTCCCTCGCGGATCAACGGATCGGAAATGCGCAGGCGCCGATCGAATTCGATGAAGGCAGCACCCAAGCGGTAGTGCGCTTCGATCGACGGATCGAGAAACCCCTGCCCCACCAATTCACGGACCGTGCGATAGACGGTGCTGGCCGGAACATTCATGGCGCCGGCCATTTCCTGGATCGTCCAGTCCGGCTTGCGCTCATCGAAAAGTCTCAAAATTTCGACAAACCGGTCGAGTCCCGCCATGATCTCTTCCTAGGAAATGCCAAATAAGAGCGTTCAAGTGCATTCTTGTTCGCATTTGACACGCGCCGAAGTCAATCCGCACGGATGATTTTGTCACGCCAGCTGAGCCAGGGCGCCATCGCCGGCGCAAGCCTCACTGGCGGCAAGAACCGATGATTTCACAATCGTGAGCAATCGTAATTATCAAAATATAATAATTTTGGCATTCTCCTATTGCCATATTGGGTTTTTTCGATAACTTTGCTGAGAAGCAATTGGAGGATCCGATGACATACAACGCAGTTCAGGCTGGTGCATACCTGCACCACGTCGCCTTTGAGAGTTCAGACCCGAAGCGGCTTGCGAGCTTCTATGCCGCCAATATGGACATGGAGCTGATCGAAGTATCGCCGGACGAATATCGCTGCGAGGGACCGCTTCGCCGCTTCGTCGCGGTGAAGGGAGAGGACAAGGCGCTCGCCTATGCCGGCATGGCCTGCCGCAATGCCGACGTGCTGGCGGGATTGCGCCTTCACGCCGAGAAAAATGGCGTGGAGATCCTCGAAAGCGTCTCTCCCTATTTTGAAGAGGGCGCGTTTGCCGTGCGCGACGGCGACGGCCATCTGATCTGCTTTGGCGTCGGCTCCGACCGGACTATTGCCTATGCGCCAGGTCGCGAGGGCATCCATGCCCCGACCCAGCACCTGACCTTTGCCAGCCAGAACGTCCAGGGTTTCAAGGAATTCTACGTCGACAAGCTTGGCTTTTTCCTGTCCGACCGCGTCCTGCACGAAAATGGCGATCTGGCGACCGTGTTCACCACATCGAACCATGAGCACCACACCATTGCCTGCTTCAAATCCGATCGCACCGGCGTCGACCATCATTCCTACGAGGCCGGTACCTTCGAGAATATCAAGAAATTCTGCGACCGCTTCGCATCCAACGATGTGTTGCTGACCTGGGGACCGGGCCGCCATGGTCCGGGCAACAATCTCTTCGTCTTCTACACCGACCCGGACGGCAACTGGATCGAGATCTCGGGCGAGCTTGAGACCATCTACGATCGCGAGGTCATCGACTGGCCGCAGCATCCGCGCACGCTCAACAAATGGGGCCGGGCGATCCTGCGATCGTAACGGGAGGAGACAGATCATGAAGCTTATGAGTTTTGTACGACTGGGCAAATGCGGCTTCGGCGCGCTGGTTGACGATGGCATCATCGACCTGACCGACCGACTGGGATCCGGCATCAACAGCCTGAAGACTTTCCTTGCCGCCGACCTGCTCGATGCGGCCGTGGCGTTCGTCGCCGGACGCCGTCCGGATTTTACCGTTGCCGATGTCACGCTTCTGCCGGTCATCCCGGATGCGGGAAAGATCCTCTGCGTCGGTCTCAACTATGAGACCCACCGCGCCGAGACCAAACGGCCGGACAACCAGCACCCCACCATGTTCACGCGCTATGCCGACAGCCAGATCGCCCATGGCCAGCCGATGATCGTGCCCACGGTCTCGGACCGACTGGATTTCGAGGGTGAGATGGCCGTGATCATCGGCCGCGGCGGACGCTCTATCCCGGAAGACAAGGCGCTTTCCCATGTCGCGGGCTATGCCTGCTACAATGACGGCACCATTCGCGACTGGCAGCGCCACACCCATCAGTTCGGCCCGGGCAAGACCTTTCCCGGCACCGGCGGGTTCGGCCCCTATCTGGTCACGCCGGACGAGGTCGGTGACTACACCAAGCTGTCTATCAAGACCCGTCTGAACGGCGAGATCATGCAGTCCGCGACGCTTGCCGACCTGATCTTCCCGGTCGAGCGGCTGATATCCTATATCTCGACCTACACGCCGCTATCGGCCGGCGATGTCATTCTGACCGGCACGCCGGGCGGCGTCGGCGATCGGCGCGAGCCGCCGCTCTACATGAAGGCCGGCGATGTGATCGAAGTCGAAATCAGCAAGCTGGGACAGCTGGTCAACCCGATTGCCGGAGAGGCTGCGATCGCGCCATGAACGATGCTCGGGAGGAAACGGACGTCCTGGTGGTCGGCGCCGGCCCCACCGGGCTGCTGCTGGCCAATCTGTTGGGATCGATGGGAGTGAGCACGATCCTGATCGAGCGCAACGAAACGACGGTGCCGGAACCCCGCGCCGTGTCGATCGACGACGAATCCCTGCGGGCGCTTCAGGCCGCAGGTCTCGCCGAGAAGATCGCGGCGATTACGGTGAAGGGATACGGGTCCATTTACCGGGGACCCGACGGGCGTGGCTTCGCCGAGGTCAAACCATTCGTCAAGGAATATGGGTTCGACAAGCGCAACGCCTTCGAGCAGCCGCTCTTCGAGGCAACCCTGCGCGAGGCGCTGTCCCGGCACAAAAGTGTCACGGCGCGCTTCGGCGTCGACCTGGTCAACTTCTCGCAGATGAGCGATCATGTTCTTGCCGAGGTGAAGCAGGGCACACAGACGCGAACGCTGCGTGCCCGCTACATGGTCGCTGCCGACGGCGGGCGCTCGGCCGTCCGCAAGGCGCTGGATATCCCGCTTGAGGGATCGACCTTTCAGGAACCCTGGCTGATCGTCGATCTACACTCGACCCGCAACCGGTGTTTTCACACCGAGGTCTTCTGCGATCCGCGTCGTTCGGCCATCACCCTGCCGGGCCCTGGCGGCATCCGGCGCTACGAGTTCAAGCTCAATCCCGGCGAAACCATCGCAGAGGCCGAACAGGAAAGCTTTGCCCGCAAACTTTTGGCCGACGTCGGCCCGGACGGAGACGAACCGATCCGTCGTCAGAAGGTCTATACCTTCCATGCGCGTATCGCGGCGCGCTGGCGCGAAAAACGCGTCTTCCTCGCTGGCGACGCCGCCCACCTGACCCCGCCGTTTGCCGGCCAAGGCATGAACAGCGGACTGCGGGATGCCCATAATCTGGCATGGAAACTCGACGAAGCCTTGCGGATGGCGGACCCCGAGCCGCTGCTCGACAGCTACGAGACCGAGCGCAAACCCCATGCCTGGTCGATGATCGAGCTGGCGCTGCGCATGGGCAAGGTGATGATGCCCGTTTCCGTGCCGCGCGGCACGATGATCCGGGCCGGCTTCCGGCTGTTAGGCCTCTATGGCCCGGCCCGCGATTATTTCGCCCAGATGAAATACAAGCCAAAGCCAAAGTTCGCCGCCGGGCTGATCCGTCCGGTTATAAACGGTCCCGGTGCTGCCGCCATCGGCCGGATGATCCCGCAGCCGATCGTGGCAACGCTGGACCGTCAGCAGATCCTGTTCGACACTTGCCTTCCCGATCGTCCCGTCGTCCTGGTGTTTGCCGAAATGCCGGATCAATGGGTAGACGACGACATGCTGGAGCGGCTGCGCGCGCTCGGCAGCGAGGTCATCGGCCTGACGCCCGAATGGATGAACCCTGTCGCGGCGGCCTTCCCGATCGTGCGCGATCAGAGCCGCTTTTTCTCGGAAAAGCCGTTCCGCGAATGCCTCGGCCACGCCCTGCTGCTGCGCCGCGACCGTTACGTTGCCGCCATCGAACCGGTCGGATCGCTGGCCAATCTGATACCGATGATCACGCGCTTGACGACGGAAACGAGCGCCCTTCAGGCGACCACGCTTGACGAAGAGAAGGGAGTGCGGGCGACAGCCCTTTGACAGCCTGTCGCCTTCAGCCCGCAACGTCCATACCGGATCGGCCTATTGCAGATCCGAGAATGCAGCCTGCAAGCGCACGACCGCTTCATCGACCATCGCTCGCGGGCACGCGAAGTTGAAGCGCAGGAAGCCGTCGCCGCCAAGCCCGAAGGTTTGACCGTGATTTACGGCGATACGGGCTTGCTTCTCGACGCGCGTGACGAATTCCTGGCTGCTGAGGCCGGCGCCGGATCCGTCCACCCATGCCAGATAGGTGGCCTCCAGCGGCATGGAGCGCAGACCGGGAATGCTGGCAATCCCGGCATCGAAAGCCTGGCGATTGCCATCCAGATATAGCATCAGCGCATCGACCCATTCGGCCCCTTCCGAGGAATAGGCTGCCGTCACCATGTGCATGCCAAACGAATTGGGCGAAATGCCCATGGCCTGGTGGCGCTTGGAAAAGGCGCGTCTCAGCTTTTCATCGGGAATGATGACGTTGCCGACATGCGCACCGGCAATATTGAACGTCTTGGTCGAGGCCGTCAGCATCACCAGACGGTCGATGACGTCAGGCGCCGCAAGGGTCATTGGGATATGCCGGTGCCCTGCAAACACCAGATCGGCATGAATCTCGTCCGAGACGAGGATGAGATCGTGACGCTTTGCAAACTCCGCCACGTCCCGCAGTTCCTCGGCGGTCCAGACCCGTCCGCCGGGATTGTGCGGCGAGCACAGGATCAACATCTTCTCCCGGCCGGTCATCAGACCGTGCCAGTTGTCGAAATCCATTTGGTAGCGGCCATCCTCCTGGACCAGCGGCAATTCGCGAACCTCGCGCCCAGCCGCCTTAATGACCCGAGCAAAGGCATGATAGACCGGCGTCATCAGAACCACGGCATCGCCCGGTTCCGTCCAGGTGTCGACGCAAAGGGCTGTGCCGTTGACCAGGCCATGGGCGGTAAAGATCGAAGCCGGATCCACCTGCCAGCCGTGACGGTTCGCCATCCACCAGCAGATGGCGTCCTTGTAGGCACTTTCGTCGCCGAAATAGCCGTAGACGCCGTGGTCGATCATGCGCTGCAGGGCCTGCTGCACCACCGCCGGAGGGCGGAAATCCATGTCGGCCACCCACATCGGCAGGGCATCGTCGGCCGAAATACCGTAGAGCTGCTCCACCATATCCCATTTCGCACAATGGGTTCCGCGCCGATCGACGATCTCGTCAAAATTCATCATTCACTCCGCTTGCAGATTTCCGAGTCTCTCTTACACTGAAAACACCCTTATATTTCATCGGGCGTCCGGACCAGACCCAAACCGCGAAGTTGCGCGAGACAACGATATGTCAGGGTATCAAACGCCAGCCGAATGCATTGTCTTCAAGCGGCATTGTCACCGGCAGCATCTTGCTAGTTCGCGGTGTGTCCATGAATGTCCCCGAAAATCCGCACCCAGCTTCGAATTCCTCTGCGCAGGCGCTCGGTATCGTAACGCTCGTCCGGCGCATGGATGGCGTCGCCTGCCAGGATGAAGCCGATGACCACGCATTCGGCTCCGAGAACCTCGTGGAATTGCTGGACCAGGGGAATGGCGCCGCCGGTTCCGATGAGGATGGCGGGCTGTTCCCATTCCAGTTCGAGACCGCGCGCCGCCGCCGCCAGGAAGGGGCTGTCCTGCGACAGAACGACCGCGGAACTGCCGCCCTGCCCGACGAAGTCCACGCGGCAGCCTTTGGGCAACCTCGATTCGACAAAGGTCCGGAAGAGCTGACGGATTTTCTCCGGCTCCTGTCCCGCCACAAGCCGGAAGGACAGACGGGCTGTGGCGCTTGCCGGCAAGACGGACCGTTCGCCAGGCCCCTGGTTGCCGCCCGTGATGCCATTGATATCGACCGTTGGCCGACCCCACATGGCTTCAAGGACGGAGTAGCCCTCTTCCAAGACACCACCGGTCAGGTCGATATCGTCGAAAAGGCCCGGATGCCGTGACAGGGCGTGCCATTTCTGGCGGAGAGCCTCGGGAATATCCTGCACATCGTCATAGAAACCGTCGATGGCCACCCGTCCCTTCTCGTCGTGAAGGCCGGCCAGGATGGCGCTGAGGATCCGGATGGGATTTGCGGCGACCGCGCCATAGTGGCCCGAATGGACATCGGGATTGGGCGTATGGACCGTCACGCGCTCATGGACGAGGCCCTTGAGCTGGGTCGTGATGGCCGGCTGGGTGGGGGACCACATTTCGGCATCGCAGATGAAGGCGACGTCACATTCAAGCGCGTGCCTGTGGGCGGCGATGAAGTCCGGCAGGCTCGGCGAGCCGCACTCCTCCTCCCCCTCCAGCACGACGACGATGTCGGCTGGAAAATCGCCGTGGACAGTCCTCCAGGCGCGCAACGCCTCGATGAAGGTCCAAAGCTGGCTTTTGCTGTCGGATGCACCCCGGCCGTAGATGCGATGAACGCCGTCTTCCTCGATAACGGCCGGCTCGAAAGGGGCATGTGTCCACTGCTCGAGTTCGCCGACCGGCTGAACATCGTAATGTCCGTAGAACAGCAGGCGCGGACGCTTGCCCGGCACCGGTTCGGAGGAATGCGCCAAAACGACCGGATGTCCCTTGGTCTGGATGACCTCTGCCACAAGGTCGATGGACGACAACGCCTCTGCCAGCCATTCCGCGGCGCGAAGGATATCCGGTCCGTTGGACGGATCGCTTGAGATCGACGGTATCGAGATCAGCTCCAGCAGTTTTCTGATCGACACGTCGAAATTTTCGTCGATCTCGCGCAGCACGCTTTGCATATCCGCCATATTTGGTCCTTGTCGCGTTCTGGAGACGTGTTCGGCAGGTCGCTCAGCCGCGGCTGGAGGCCGTGCGCCACGCTTCGCCCGCTCCGTCCTTTGTCCGACCCTCGATATCCACCAGAAGGCGCTCGATATCAGCCCAGAGTTCGCCCTCGTCTTCCAGACCGACACTCAGGCGCAAAATGACATTGGGGCCGGACCAGGCCGTGGCGCTGCGAAAGCCGTCAATGGACATGGGCGCCGCCAGGCTGCGGGTGCCTCCCCAGGAGGCCCCGATCGCGAAGAGTGTGAGTGCGTCGAGCGCCGCAGCGACATGGGGGGTGGCCGTGTCCTTGAACACGACGCTGAAGACGCCGCTGGATCCCAGGAAGTCCCGTTTCCAGATCGCATGGCCGGGGAAGGTCTCGAGCGCGGGATGCAGCACCTGTTCGACCAGGGGATGGCGCTCGAGCTTGCGGGCAAAATCGAGGGCCACCCTTTCGGAATGCCGCAAACGGACACCAAGGGTCTCGAAGCCGCGCAGCACCAGCGAGGCGTCGTCAGGCGAAACGCCAACCCCCATCCGACCGATCAGAGAGCGGATGGGTTTGATCAGATCGGCATTTCCGACCGTAATCGAGCCCATCAGCACGTCCGAATGGCCGGAGACAAATTTGGTCAGTGCCTCGGTGACGATGTCGGCGCCGTGGGCCAGCGGCTTGAGATTGAGCGGGGTGGCCCATGTGTTGTCCACGCCGACCAGGGCGCCCTTGTCATGTGCTATGGCGGTGATCCTGGGCAGATCCAGGATCTCCATCGTCGTCGAGCCGGGGCTTTCGCACCAGACGATCCGGGTGGTGTCGCGCATCTTCGAAGCGACGTCTTCGGGAGACAGGGGGTCGAAAAACCCGACCTCCACGCCCAGCCGTCGCAGATCGGTCTCCGCCAGATCCCGCATCGGCGGATAGGCTGTATCGGCGATCAGAATGTGATCGCCTGCGGCCAGGAATGGCAGAACCGCAAGCGCGTTGGCGGCCTGACCCGATGGCGTCAGGAACGTCCAGGCGCCGCCCTCCAGAGCGGTCAGTTTGGCTTCGAGGGTGCGCGTCGTCGGCGTGCCGTAGAGACCATAGGAATAGCCCTCATACCCCCGATCCCCGCGGGCGGCATAGGCCGCCGCATCGTCAAACACGATCGTCGAGGCACGGTGCACGCCGACACCGAGCGGTGCAAACCCCTCGGTCGGGACGTCCGGGGTCAGAACGCATTGGGTCAGATCATTCATGGTGAAGGCCTTTCCAGGAGCTCACACGGCCGTCAGGACGATCTACTCCCGATGCGGTTCCAGCGAACTCTCTCTATTCACATGGGTTGTTGATATCGCCTGTGAGGCACATGGTCCGCCTCACAACACCTTGGACAGGAAGGCTGCGGTGCGCGGGTTTTGCGGATTGGCGAGCATCGCACGGGGTTCCCCTTCCTCGACCACCTGACCCTGATCCATGAACACCAGATGGTTTGCGACCTCGCGGGCAAAGCCGATCTCGTGGGTGACCACCACCATGGTGATGCCGCTCAGCGCCAGGGTCTTGATGACGTCGAGAACTTCACCCACCAGTTCCGGGTCGAGTGCGGAGGTCGGCTCGTCGAACAGCATCACCTCCGGCTCCATGGCCAGCGCGCGCGCAATCGCCACACGCTGCTGCTGCCCGCCGGAAAGCTGTCCCGGATAGCGGTTTCCAAATCCCTCAAGCCCGACGCGCGCCAGAAGTTCGTCGGCCTTTGCGCGGGCTTGTTGCCGGGGCCATCCCTTGACATGCAAGGGGCCCTCCATGACGTTTTCCAGTGCCGTCATGTGGGGGAAAAGGTTGAAGCGCTGGAACACCATGCCGGTCAGCCGGCGTTGCGCGGCGATCTGGCCCGATGCCAGGGGATGGAAGCGACCGCCGCGCTCCAAATAGCCCTGGAGCTGCCCTTTCAGGAAAACGCGCCCCGCCGATATGCTCTCCAGCTGGTTGATGCAGCGCAGAAGCGTCGACTTGCCGGAGCCCGATGGGCCGATCGCCACGCAGACTTCGCCGCGCCGAACCCGTAGGTTGACGCCTTTGAGGGCATGCACCGAGCCATAGAATTTGTGAATATTCTGCATCTCGACGCAGACTTCGGAGATGGTCTGATCCATGGCCTATTCCACCCGCGCAGGATGAACGGAAACGCCTTTTCCGAAATGGCGCTCAAGGTAAAATTGTCCGACCATCAGCAGGCTGGTAATGGCGAGATACCAGGTCGCGGCCACCATCAGGAGCGGAATGGGCAGGTAGATCCTGTTGGAGATCGCATTGGTCGCGAATGTCAGATCGAGCGTAAACGGAATAGCCAGTACCAGAGACGTCATTTTCAGCATTCCAATCGCTTCGTTGCCGGTCGGCGGAATGATCACCCGCATTGCCTGGGGCATGAGAATGCGCCACCAGATCTTGGCCCGGCGCATGCCAAGAGCCTGGGCGGCCTCGGCCTGTCCCCGATCGATCGAATTGAACCCTGCCCGAAAGATTTCGGTCAGATAGGCGGACTCGTTGAATCCGAGGCCAAGGATCGCTGCAAGCGCCGGCGTCACGATATACTTGGTCTCGACACTGACGATCTCCGGACCAAACGGCACCGTCAGGCTGAGGTTCGGAAACAGCACGGCGAACAGGCCCCAGAACAGCAGCTGCGTGTAAACGGGCGTGCCGCGGAAGAACCAGACCCAGGCATAGGCAATGCCGCGCAGGATCGGATTGTCGGTGTCGCGAACGACGACGAGCAGGCCTGCGACGACGATCGCGACCGTCATGGCGACGACGGTCAGCAGAAGCGTCCAGCCCACGCCGCGCACCACCTGCGGTGAAAACAGGTAGGTCAGGTAGACATCCCAGTGGAAATTGGGATTGACGGAGATCGCCTGGGCGAACTGAAGGGCGAGGATTGCCAGCACCGCCACCGCCAGCCACCGACCGGGATGGCGCCGCGGAACCACGATATTGCGCGTCACGTCCGGCTGTTCCATGGGGACCGGCGTCACGCCGGCCCCTGTCGTTGCAACGTCGAGCGCCATGTCTCAGATCTTGACTTCAGGATTGACCAGCGCCTTTTCGGGGATCACCGAGCCGACACCCCAGGTGTCGAGCAGAGCCTTGTAGGTCCCGTCGGCAATCAGCGCGTTGATCGTGTCTGCGACGAGTTCCGTCAGCGCCATGTCCGACTTCGGGACGGCGATGCCGTTGGGACCGTGCTCGCTCAGCTCTCCGGCGGTGGGTTTCAGGGTTTCAAGGGCACCGTTCGACTGCTTTGCCGCATAGCCCGTGCCGGCTTCACCCGAGACCGTGGCATCCGCACCGCCGGCCGCCACCCGCGTCAGGGCTTCCGGCTGCTTGGAGAACGGCAGAAGTTCGATCTCGGCCTTGCCGGCAGACTTGCAGCGGTCGTTTTCCGCGAGCATGGCCTTCTCGAAATAGGTTCCCGACTGGATGGCGATCTTGCGGCCGCAGACATCGTTAGGATCGAACTTCGTCGGGTTTCCAGCCTTGACGGCCCACAGGCTGCCCGTGTCCGCATAGCTGACGAAATTGACGGCCTTCAGCCGTTCATTGGTGACGGAAAAAGCCGAGACTCCGAGGTCGAACTTGGTGCCGAGCGCCGGCAGAATGGCCTCGAATGCGGAGGTCTGGAAATCGATCCTCAGGCCAAGCTTTCTGCCGATGGCATTGGCAATATCGACATCGATGCCCTCCGGGGTCTGGCCGTCCTTCTCGCTGAGAAATTCCCAGGGTGCATAAGCGGTGTCCGATCCGATGGTCAGCACGCCGGCGGCCTTGATCTTGGCCGGAACGCGGGCCGCCAGGGCCTCTTCGACTTTGATAGACGCGGTATCGAAGGACTGGGCGGACACGGAATTTGTTGAAGCCGTCATGGCGAGTGTTGCCATCACTGGCAGGCAAATAAGCGATTTGAACATTGACGTTCCCCATCTTGTTGTTGTGACCTTGGGCTGCGCTTGGAAGGATCGCTGGCCGCTCGTCCCGCGCACTATGCGAACTGTCATCTACGCCGTCCAATAGTAAGATCGATGCACTCTATTCGCACAGGTTATTGCTTGCGCCGGCGTTGTGGTTCGATGGCTCACCTTGAAAGCAGACACTCGCCCTTTCAAATCGCCTCGCGCAGGTCTTCGATGAATTCCTGCAGATGGCGGGAGGCCATGCGGTTGGGCGGGGTGATCAGAAGTGTGCGGAAATGCAAGGCCGGCTCGAACGGCTTGAGCGTCAGGCCGCGTCCGATATAGGGCTCGGCGGTCAGCGGATCGACGAGTCCTATGCCGATGCCGGCCGCCACCATGGCACAGATCGTGGTCGAATACGGCGTTTCCATCACCGTCCTGACCTTCACGCCGGCATTGTGAAAGGCCACCTCGGCTTCGCCGCGGGTCGTATCCTCCGGCGCCAGGGCAATGAAGGCATGGTCAACCAGGTCTTGAGGGCGAACCGTTTCGCAACTCTCCAGGGGATGTCCGTCCGGCACCGCCACAGCCACCCGAAATCGCGCGAAATCCGTGACGGCGACACCGGTCTTGTCGATCTCGTCGGCAACAATGCCAAGATCGAACTGTCCCGAGGCGACGAGGTCGCGCACCGTCGAGGACATGCGCGCCTGAAACGTCACCGCGATATTCGGATTGCGGACCATGAAAGCTTTCAACGCGCGGGGCAGCACATTGGTCGACAAGGCCGAAAGGCAGGCAATCTTGATTTCACCGGAGCCAAAGTCGCGGATGCGCGCCGCGGCACCCCGCAGATGGGTCAGGCCGAGGAATGTCTGTTCCACCTCCCGAAAGAACAGCTGCCCTTCCGGAGTGGGATGCAGGCGTCCCTTGAGGCGGTGGAACAGTGCGAAGCCGAGCGAACGCTCAAGCTCCTGGATCATCTTGCTCACCGCCGGCTGGGATACATGCAGTACCTCGGCTGCTCGCGCCGTGGTGCCATTGGTCATCACAACGCGGAAGACTTCGACCTGCCTGAGATTCACCCGATCCTCCGCACAACGTTATAACTATTTGGAATAGTCGTGCCTCAGATGCAAAGCCATCGCAATGGAAATTCTGACCGAACTCAAGCAGGCGATCGACGCATTGAAGGAGGTCGAAGGCCGTCTGGATGGGCTGCCGGGGGATCAGGGTCTGGCGTTACAAGGCGAAATGCTGTTCGCCGACCCGCTTCAATGTCGCTTCCGCGGGGATCGGATTGGCGTTCACATCAAAGGCGATCGGCCGGCGGTTGCGTTCGATCTTCGGGTCGGGGATCGGGATCGCGGAGAGCAGCGCCCGCGTATAGGCGTGTTGCGGGTTCTCGAAGATGGCCTCGCAAGGCCCGATCTCGACGATCCGCCCGCGCAGCATCACCGCCACCCGGTGGCAGAGATAGCGGATCATCGACAGGTCGTGAGCGATGAACAGATAGGTCAGCCCCAGTTCGTCCTGCAGGTCCTGGAACAGATTGACGATCTGCGCCTGGATCGACACGTCGAGCGCGGTGATCGGCTCGTCGGCGACGATGAAGGCGGGATCAAGCGCAATGCCACGGGCAATGCAGACGCGCTGGCGCTGTCCGCCGGAAAACTCGTGCGGATATCGGGTCATGAAGGAGGGATCGAGGCCGACCTTTCGAAACAGTGCCGCCACCCTGTCACTCCGTTCCGATCTGTTGCCGCCCAGACCATGCACGACAAGCGGTTCGGCAACGAATTCGCCCACCGTCATCCGCGGATTGAGCGACGAATAGGGATCCTGGAAGATGATCTGCATGTTGCGCCGATGCGGCTTGAGCAGCGACTTCGACAGACCGGTCAGGTTCTGGCCGTTGAAAATGATGTCGCCGCTGGTCGGCTCTTCGAGCTGCAGCAGAACGCGGCCCGTCGTGCTTTTGCCCGAGCCGGATTCGCCGACCAGGCCCAGCGTCTCGCCTGGAAAAATCTCGAAACTGACGTTGTCGACGGCCTTTAGAGCCGGCGCGGTCAGGCCGAGCAGGCTACGCCCGCCGCCGAAGGTCTTGCACAGACGATCGGCGATCACCAGGGGCTTCTGCGGCAGTGTCTTGTCCGCGCTCATGGCTGTGCCTCCTCAGCGCGCCGTTCCTGGCGCAGGTCGTACCAGACCGCGGCCTTGTGGCCGATGACACTGTCGTCCACCTGCTTGAGCGGTGGCGTCTCGGTCAGGCATCGCTCGGTCGCAAATGCATTGCGCGGTGCAAAGGGATCGCCGATCGGCTCGCTGGTCAGGTGGGGCGGATTTCCGGGGATCTGATAAAGACGCGTGTCGCCGCGCTTGCCGCCATGCGGCAGCGACTTCAGCAGACCCCAGGTATAGGCGCTGCGCGGATCGTCGAAGACCGCATCGACCGGGCCGCGCTCCATGATGCGTCCGCCATACATGACCTGGATCGTGTCTGCGAGGCCAGCGACGACACCCATGTCATGAGTGATCCAGATCACGGTCGTGCCGATCTTCTTTTTCAGGTCCCGCACGAGGTCGAGGATCTGCGCCTGTACGGTTACGTCGAGGGCCGTCGTTGCCTCGTCGGCAATCAGGAGCTTCGGGTTGCAGGACAGACCGATCGCGATCATCACGCGCTGGCGCATTCCGCCGGAAAACTCATGGGGATACTGGCCGATGCGGGCCCGGGCATTGGGAATGCCGACAAGATCGAGCAATTCCACCACGCGCTCGCGCGCCTGGGTCTTCGACAGGTTGAAATGCCGGCGCAGCGGTTCGGCAATCTGCCGCTCGACCGTCAGAACCGGATTGAGCGAGGTCATCGGGTCCTGGAAGACGAAGCCGATTTCCTTGCCGCGCAGATTGCACAATTCATGTTCCGGGAGCTTCAGCAGATCTCGACCGTTGAAAAACACCTCGCCGCTGACGATGCGGCCCGGCGGGCGGGCGATCAACCCGACCATGGACAGCGCATGCACGCTTTTGCCCGAGCCGGACTCGCCGACGATGCCGAGCGTTTCGCCTTCCTCGATCGTGTAGGAGACATCGTTGACCGCATGCACGATGCCGGCAGGCGTATCGAAGACGACGGTGAGATTGCGGACATCGAGAAGCGGTGCCATGGCGTCAGACCTCCGTAGAACCGTTGATCGCAGGAACCCCGTCCGGGGCGGCGCGGAAAGGAATGGCCATCATCGCGCGCTCCTCAGTTTCGGGTCGAAATAGTCGCGCAGCCAGTCGCCGAGCAGGTTCACGCTCAGGACGGTGAACAGAATGGCAAGGCCCGGAAAGGTGACGATCCACCATGCGGTGGTGATGTAGACCCGGCCATCGGCCAGCATGCGGCCCCAGCTCGGGCTTGGCGGCTGAACGCCCATGCCCAGAAAGGACAGGGCGGCATCCATGATGATGATGCGTGCGAGCTCCAGCGTCGCGATGACGAGGACCGGGGTCATGACGTTCGGCAGCAGGTGCTTGATCATGATCCGCCACGTGCCGGCGCCGATCGCATGGGCGGACAGGATGAATTCCCGTTCGCGAAGCGCCAGCACCTGACCGCGGATGATGCGGGCGTAACGAAGCCAGCTCGTCAGGGCCAGGACGACGACAAGGTTCTGGGTCGACGGACCGATCGCCGCGACCACCAGCAAGGCAAGAAGCATCAACGGCAGCGCCAGCTGGATATCGACGATACGCATCAGGACCCGGTCGACCATACCGCGATAATAACCGGCGACGATGCCGAGCAGGGTTCCGAGCACACCACCGAGGATGACCGCGCCGGCGGCGATCAACAGCGTGGTGCGGCTCCCATGCAGAATGCGGGAGAGGATATCCCGGCCGAGTTCGTCGGTGCCGAGCGGGTGCGCACCGGGGGAAAAGATGCCGGACCAGGTCGGCGCGACCATGCGCGAGGCCAGGCTCGAGCGGGTCGGCGACGGCAAT
Source organism: Rhizobium sp. CG5 (assembly GCF_023701945.1). Classification (GTDB taxonomy): domain Bacteria; phylum Pseudomonadota; class Alphaproteobacteria; order Rhizobiales; family Rhizobiaceae; genus Allorhizobium. Next base: position 179,839 of record NZ_JABAEF010000007.1, on the reverse strand, counting down.
CCGAGATAGGGCGCCAGAAGGGCCCCGGCGATGAAAAGCAATACCAGCACGAAGCCGAACAGTCCGGCGCGGCTTCTGAAAAGGGCAGACAGGAAAGATCTCATGACCGCAGCTCAGCCTCGCCGAATTCGGGGATCGAGCACGCCGTACAGCAGATCGACCAGCAGGTTGACGAAGACGAAAATGGCGGCAACGAGCGTGACGCCGGCCTGGATGACGGGAAAGTCCTGCGCCTGGATGGCCTGCACGATGACGCGCCCCACGCCTGGCCAGGCAAAGACTGTCTCGATCACCACTGAACCGCCCAGCAACTCGCCGGCGATGATGCCGATCATCGTGACGACGGGGATCAGCGCATTGCGGGCGATATGCCAGAAGAACACGGTGCGCGGCAACAGGCCCTTGGCACGGGCGGTGCGAACATAGTCCTCTCGCATGATATCCAGCAGCGACGAGCGCAGGAGACGCGCGATCGACGCCGAGACGAAGACCGAGAGCGTCAGCCCAGGCAGAACGAGATGCTGCCAGGTGCCGGCACCGCCCGTCGGCAGCAGACCGAGTTCGACCGAGAACAACAGGATCAACATGATGCCGAGCCAGAAGGTCGGCGTCGCCTGGCCCAGCAATGCGGCGATCATGACAACGAGTTCAGCCACGGTGCCGCGCATCAGGGCAGCGATGGCGCCGGCGGCCGCACCGATCAGCGTGCCGAACAGCAGAGCCAGGCCGGCAAGCGATGCCGTGGCCGGCATGCGCTCCAGCACGACGTCGAGCGCCGGGCGCGTGTGCTGGAAGGACATGCCGAAATCGCCTTTCAGCATGGAGGCGAGCGAATAGAAATACTGTTCGGCCAGTGGCCGGTCGAGGCCGAGAACGACGCGAAGATTGTCGATCTCCTGCTTGCCCGCACCGACAGGCACGAGCAATACGGCGGGATCGCCCAGGATGCGGCTGACGAAAAAAACGATCGTCACGACACCCCAGATGGCAATGAAAGCCTCGACAAACTTCGTCAGCAGATAGCGCGTCATATCCGGCCCCCGACCTGGGCTGCGGCGAAGATCGGCCCTGCCTGTTCTTTATGAATCATCGTCATGCGTTCCGGAAGATTACGACATCGCGCGGTTAAGTCACATAGGAAAGAAGATCATTCGCATTCTCGAAATTTCGCCCGTACAAGGCGTTGACGACCACCAGGCCAGCCTTGTGCAGGGGCACCACCACACCGCGCCTTTCGGCAAGGGCAATGACCGGCACGATGCCGAAAGGCACGTCCTCGGTGATGAAGCGGGTATCGGTCGTCACCGGACCGGGTGGCCCCTTGCGCTTCTCATGAACCGCGGCGGCCATGTCGGCCAGCGTCATGCCCGGCTCGAAACCGAAGGTCAGGTGGTAATGATCATGAACGGTCCGCACCTTGACGCCATAGGCCTTCGCCACATCAAGCCGCTCGGCATCGAGCGCCTCGATCATGCGTGCGACGGATGGCGTTATGCCGTCGTAATTGGCCCAGTATTCGGCCTTTTCGATACGGGTGAAGTTGCAGAGCGCGCTGGCAAGATGGATCGGCGGATTGAGATTGCTCAGCGCAATCGCCATGATATCCGGCACTTCCGTAAAGCGCTCACCGAACAGGTCTCGACAGATATCGATCGCAGAGCCATCGCTGCCGGCCGGCAGAACGGCCGCCTCGAGCTTCGTGCGGATGCCGCCGATCGAAACGCTTAGAGGACCGGACCGTCGCGACATCAGCGCCGTCGTCGCCCAGGCAACCACCTCTGCCGTCACACCACGGGCCAGCAGACGTTGCGACAGATATGTCGCACTCAGGGAAAGCTCAGCACTGACGATGAAGGTCTGGCCGTTTTTCGCAAAGGGGACGATGGCATCGATGACCGCCTTGTGCCCATAGCCGGGCACGGCGATGATCACGACCTCGGCATGGTCGATCAGGACCTGCGCGTCCCATGCCATGACAGGACGGAAGCGCATGTCCAGAATTCCGGAAACCTCGATCTCGGCACCGTGCAGTCCCTCGCCACCTTTGCCCGAGGGCGACCATAGGACAACGTCGTGGCCTTCCTGGGTCAGCATTGCTGCATAACCAAGAGCAATGCCGCCACATCCGACAATGCCAATACGCATGCCCGTTCCCCTTGTTGGTTGGCGTCGATGCGTCGATCGTTGCGACGCCCGCAGCATTCTCAGATATCCAGGCCGTAGATCTCCCTGGCCGACTGTTGCGAAATCCGCCCTTCGCGAAGGTCTTTGAGAACCAGGTCGCGATCCCGTTCCTTCGGATCGCCATAACCGCCACCGGAAGAGGCGACCATGGCGATCGTCTGGCCGGCGCCGACGATGCCGGCACGGCGCTTGAGCGGCGCGACACCTTCGCCGAGTTCGACCATGGTCGTCCGGCCGTCCTTCCCGCCGAACAGACCCCAGGGCGGGATGATCGCATTTGTACCACCGGCGGAAATCGTTGCCGTGTGATCGAGGATCTTGACCTTGCGGCGCATCGTCATGCCGCCTCGGAACTTGCCGGGACCGCCGGAATCCTCGACGAGCTCGTAGCGCTCGACCATGATCGGATGCTCGTATTCCAGCGCCTCGATCGGAATATTGGCCGTGTTGGTCGTGTGCACCTGCACGCCGTCCACCCCGTCCATATGGGCGCGGGCGCCCATCGAACCACCGCACATCTCGTTATAGACATAGAAGCGGCCGGTCCGCGGATGCGTGCCGCTGAAGGTCAGGAGTCCGCCCCCGGTGCAGGCGGCGCAGACTTCCTCGGGAATTGCCTGGGACAGCGCTGCAAAGATCAGGTCGACCAGACGCTGTCCCGGATCGGTGCGGCTGTAGACCGCAGCCGGCGCGACTGCGTTGAAGAGGGTGCCTTCGGGTGCCGTGACGTGGATTGCCCGGTGAAACCCGGAATTGGCCGGAATATCCGGATCGACCAGTGCCTTGACGGCGAAATAGACCGTGGCCAGCGTTGCTGTCATCACCATGTTGATCGGCGCGCGCACCTGATCGGGATTGCCGGCGAGATCGAAGAAGATCTCGTCGCCCTTCACCTCGATCTTCACCTTGAGGTCCATGACCTCCTCGACGAGGTTGCTGTCGAAACGGCAGCTGTGCTCGTAGATCCCGTCCGGAATGCGCGCGATGCCGGCGCGTGTCTTGCGGTCGGCATAGTTCAAAACCTCGACGCCGGCAGCCGCGACGACCTGCTTGCCGTATTTTTCGCACAGCGCCTGGTAACGCTGGACGCCGAGACGATTGGCCGCCATCTGGGCACGGAAGTCATTGATGCGCTCGCGCGGCACCTGGCAGTTGAGCAGGATCAGGTCCATGATATCCTGCTGCAGCACGCCCTTGCGGTAAAGCCGGATCGGCGGAATGCGCAGGCCTTCCTGGAAGATATGCGCATGGCCACGGTCGACGAAATCGGAGTGGTGCGCGAGATTGGTCACCCAGGCGACGAGGTCGCCCTCGACGAAGACCGGCTCCAGGAAGACAATGTCGTTCAGATGGGTGCCGCCACCCGTATGCGCATCGTTGCCGACGAACACGTCACCCGGCTCGACGGTGGACAGGTCACAATTCTTCAGCACGTAGTCGGCGATACCGAGCAGCGAGCCGAGATGGACAGGGATGCGTTCAGCCTGGGCAAGCGTCCGCCCCTCTGCGTCGAAAATCACGGTAGAGCAGTCCTGCCGCTCCTTGATATTGGTCGAATAGGCGGCGCGAACGATCGCCTTGCCCATTTCCTCGACGATCGTCGAAAGCGCGCTGCCGATCACCTCGGTCGTGACGGGATCGACCGCAGGCAGTTTCGTGGTCGGTGAAACAGTCTGGTTCATGGCGCTTACTCGATGATCAGGTTGAGTTGGGAATCGACGGTTGCCGACTGGTTCGGCAGGATCAGCGTGGTGGAATCCATCTGCTCGACAATGGCCGGGCCGGCGACCACGTGGCCGGGCCCGAGCAAGGTGCGGTCGTAAAGCGGGCACGGGGTGTAGCCGCCGAGTTCCGGCAGGTAGACGCTACGCTCGCCCACCACCGCAGTGTTCACATCGGTGGTCGCGGCCGGATAGGAGCTGACTTCCGCCTTCGCCACATTGCCGATCGCCTCGATGCGCAAGGTAATGATCTGGATCGGCTCTTCGGCGGCGACGTACCCGTAGAGCTGCATGTGGGCACGCTCGAAGCCTGCCTTCATCGCGTCCAGCAGTTGCTCGTTGGAAAGCCCTTCGGGACGGTCGATGGTCAGTTCGTAACCCTGCCCGCCATACCGCATGTCCATCGCCAGCGACAGCCGCCGGTCGGCAACCGCGATCTTCTCCTGTTCGAACCATTCTTCGGCGCGTTCGCGCAATTGCGCGAAACCATCGTCGATCGAAGGGAGCGCCGCGGAGGTTAGTGGTGCCATGCGGGTCAGCGAGATATTGGTGCGCAGATCCGCCTGGAGCAGGCCGAGCGCGCACATGATCCCCGGATGTTTCGGGATCATCAGACGCGGAATGTCCAGCTCCTTGGCGAGCCGCGCCGCATGGATCGGGCCGGCGCCGCCAAACGCGAGCATGGTGTAGTCGCGGGGATCATAACCGCGCTCGACGGAAATGACGCGAATGGCCTTGGCCATATTGGCCGTGACCACCCGGATGATCCCCTGGGCAGCGTCCATCACGCCGATCCCGAGATCGCCGGCAAGCCGCGCCACGGCCCGCTTCGAGGCCTCGGCATCGATCGCCATGCGACCGTTCAGGAGATGGGTCTGGTTGAGAATGCCGAGCACGATATTGGCATCCGTCACCGTCGGCTCCTCGTTGCCGAGGCCGTAGCAGACCGGGCCGGGATTGGCGCCGGCACTGCGCGGACCGACCTTCAGCAGACCGTTGTCGACATAGGCGATGGAACCGCCGCCGGCGCCGACCGTATGGATGTCGAGCATCGGAACTTTCAGCGGGTAGCCGTGCACGACGATGTCATTGGCCATCTGCGGCTTGCCGCCGTCGATCAGCGAGACATCGCTCGATGTGCCGCCCATGTCAAAGGTGATGAGATTGTTGCTGCCGGTCGCCTTGCCGATCTCGAGCGCCGCCGTCACACCGGCGGCCGGGCCGGACAGCACGGTGCGGACCGGCTGCTTCTTGGCCGTATCGCAGGAAATGACGCCACCATTGCTCTGCGTTAGATGGGGCTCGGCATGGATGCCGGCCGCCTCCAGCCGCGGCGTCAGCCGATCGAGATAGCCGCGCATGATCGGGCCGAGATAGGCATTGACCACCGTGGTCGAGACGCGCTCGTATTCGCGGAATTCCGGGGCGATTTCGTGCGAAACGCTGATGAAGGCGTCCGGCATTGCCTTTTCGACGATCTCACGGATCCGCTTTTCGTGGCCCGGCTCGACGAACGAGAACAGCGTGCAGATGGCGATTGCCTTAATGCCGGCGTCTTTAAGTTCCTGGACCGCCTTGTGCACATCGTCCTCGTTCAGCGGCACAGCGACCGTGCCGTCAAACAGGATGCGCTCGCGCACTTCCTTGCGCATGTCGCGAGTGGCCAGCAGCGGCGGCTTGACGGTCTGGAGCGAATAAAGGTCCGGACGCTTCTGCCGGCCGATTTCCAGCACATCGCGGAAACCGTCGGTGGTGATCAGTCCGGACGCAGCACCGCGCCCCTGGATGAGCGCGTTCGTGCCGACCGTGGTGCCGTGGCCGAAATAGGCCACCGCATCCGGGCTCGCACCGCCGTCCGGCAAGGACTGCAGCCCCTGAACCATGCCATTGGCGATCCCTTCGGACGGATCAGCCGGGGTCGAAGACACCTTCCAGACGAACATTTCCCGCGTCGTCTCGTCGAAAATGCATACATCGGTAAAGGTGCCGCCGGAGTCGACTCCGATGCGGTAACGGGAAACTGCGTTCTGTGCCACGATCATCTGAACCACTGTTAGACTGATATTTTCACCAATATTGGCGCCAATCTTGGATAGTGTCAACGCATCAATTCGCTGATAGGATAAAATGCGCAAGCCGGCCAATCGCAGAAGGACGGCGACCAAGGTAGGAAACGGCACATGGATACGACGATTGATGTAGGCGGCGAAAAAGAGACCAGACCGCTGATCGAACAGATCGAGACCGACATCTACAGCGGCAAACTCGCGCCCGGAATGTGGTTGAAGCAGATCGACCTGGAGGAGCGCTACCAGTGTACGCGACTGACGCTGCGCCATGCCCTGGAGCAACTTCAATCGCGCAAGATCGTCCAGCGCGTGCCCAATCGCGGCTATTACGTGCCACCGGTCGATCAGGCCTATGCCAACAATGTCCGCAGGGCCCGCGCCCACGTGGAAAAATCCATTGCGGACGAGTTGATCGCCAACGTGACCGGGGACTCCCTCGCCCGACTGTCCTATCTGGCCAGCATCTATTCCGAGGCCCTGAAAACCGGCACGCTGTCCGATCAGGACCACGCCAATCTCGCCTTTCATCGGGAACTGCTGACCTCCTGCAAGAACCCGGTCATGGTCGACATCATCTGGGATCTGCGCCGCCGTGTGCCGCTCGCCGCACAACGCGCCAGCAATACGCCAGCCGAACTTGAGCGTGCGGCACGCGAGCATTTCGAGATGATCGAATGCCTGCGCACCCGCGACGCCGACCGACTGCGTTTCGTCACCGAAAAGCACGTGGGAGTTCGACCGATTCAGAATTGATCAGAGCCATCGCCTCATCACGAAAAATTTCGTTTGAAATTGGCGCCATTTCATGTTCTCATTTTCGTAACAATTCAGGAGCAGCAGCAACTGCTCCCAAAAACGGGAACATATCCGGATGCCTACGGTGGAGCTCAATGGAGCGACGTTCGTCTACGATGACGTCGGCGACAGAAATGCCGAAGTCATGTTCGCCCTTCATGGCGGTCGCGGCATCGGCGACCGCAAGGGCGAGTTCAACGCTTACAAGGCGCTCGCCGACCGCTACCGCCTGATTGCCTACGATCAGAGGGGCTGCGGCGAAACGAGCCTTACCCCGCCTTATAATTTCGACCAGTTTGCCGACGATCTCGAGGCCTTCCGCCGACATTTCTGCGGCGACCGGAAAATCATCCTGCAGGGCGGCTCTTTCGGCGGCATGATCGCGCTGACCTATGCCGTGCGCCATCCGCACGGACTGTCCCGCCTCATCCTCAGGGGCACAGCCCCCAGCCATCACAATGAAGACGACGCGTTTGTCACCTTCAAGGAAAGGCTGCACAAGGCACCCAGCGCCTCGGTCGCCATGCTCGAGAAGCTGTTCTCCGACACGGTGAAGGACGACATGGAGCTGAGGCTGATCTGGCTGGCGCTTCAGCCGCTCTATTACGAGGAATTCGACCCTGACGCAGCGCTTGAGCGCACCCGGACCATGCATCTGCATGCCGAAACCCACAATGCGCTGTTTGCCGAGCGGGTCTACGACGTCCGGGACCGGCTCAAGAATATCGACGTGCCCACGCTGGTCATCTGCGGCGCGAAAGACTGGATCTGCCCGCCGAACCATTCCCGCTACATCGCCGAGCACATCCCCAAGGCCGAGCTTCTCGAAGTCGCCAACGCCAATCACGCCGTTCACGTCGAAGCCAATGCCACGGTTGTTTCGGCAATCCGCGAATTCCTGGCGCGCACCGCGTCCTGACATGCAGTTCCCATTCACCCCTCTCTCAAGGAAGTCCGAAATGCGCTTTTCCAAGACCGCCTTCGCCCTTTACGGCGCAACGTTCCTGTCCATCGCCGGCCTTTCCGCGCCGGCCCTCGCCCAGTCCACGGACCAGGTGACGATCGCACTTCGCGTTTCGGTCAACACGCTGGACCCGCATATGAGCGCGTCGGTCGGATCGGACCTCAGCGTCATCAGCCATATCTATCCGGCGCTCATCATCCGCGGTCCCGATCTCAAGCTGAAGGGCGACATTGCCACCAGCTGGACGATGGTCGATGCCAATACCTGGCGTTTCGAACTGGTCGAGGGCGCCCATTTCGCCAATGGCGAGAAGATCGATGCGCAGACGGTGAAATGGAATATCGACCGCGTTCTCGACAAGAGCGTCGGTGCCCGTATCGCCGGCTGGTTCAGCCTCGTCTCGAGCGCCAACGTGATCAGCCCGACAACGCTCGAAGTGAAGACCTCCTCACCCTATCCGGCGCTCGCAGACCAATTGTCGATGTTCTTCCTGCTGCCGCCGGAGTGGGCAAAGACCCACAAGCCGGCCACCGAGACCATGTCCGGCGGCCCCTACATGATCCAGGAAAACCTGCCCGGCGACCATATCACGCTCGTCCCCAACCCTGAATACTGGGGTCCGAAGCCGGACTTCAAGACCGTCAACTTCCGCATCATTCCGGAATCGGCATCCCGGACCGCAGCGCTTGAAGCCGGTGAAATCGACTTCATCACCGGCCTTCCGACCACCGAGATCAAGCGCATCAACGACAGCGGCCGCGCCAAGGCCGATGCGATCGATTCGATCCGCACCATGCTCGGCAAATTCAACCACCAGAAGGCGCCGTTCGAAAACCTCAAGTTCCGCCAGGCGCTCAACTATGCGATCGACAAGGAAGGCATCGTTGCCTCGATCTTTGATGGCAAGGCAACGGTCTCCAATTGCCAATTGATGACGCCGGCCTATTTCGGCTACAATCCGGATCTCAAGGCATACCCCTACGACCCGGACAAGGCGATCGAACTCCTCAAGGAATCCGGTGTCGATCTCAGCCAGGAGATCGAGATCGAAGTCCCGACCGCCACTTATCTTCAGGGCGAAGAAGTCACGCAAGTGCTTGCCTCGCAGCTTCAGGAGGTCGGCCTGAACGTCAAGATCACCGAGATCGAGTTCGGTGCCTTCATGAACAAGCAGATCAAGGAGCGCAACCTTGCGCAGATGGCCGTTCAGGGTCTGGCCTGGCCGACGATCGATGCGGACGGCATGCTGACGATGTTCGCTCCGGGCAATGTCTACGATTACTGGAACAACGCCGATTTCGGCAAACTGCTCGACGCCGGCCGCGCGTCTACCGTTCCGGACGAACGCAAGAAGATCTATGCCGATGCTACCAAGCTGATGTGCGATCAGGCAGGAGCGCTGTTCCTCTACGCCCAGCCAGCCACCTACGGCATTTCCAAGCGGATCACCTGGCAGGCCCGCGGTGACGACTGGGTGCGTGCCTTCGACATGAAGCCGGCGAACTAGGCTCTCAACGGCCGCCAATCTTGACGCTCAAGAGATCGCCGGCTGACAAGCCGGCGACTTCGTTCGAGGGGACGGGCGGTGGACATCTCCAGACCCGGCCGGTCCTTGATCGGTTACGGCCGCGGGCGCGATCCAATATGGTCACGGAATTGGGAATTATGCAGACAATACAGCAGACCGGTCTCTCCTCCCTGGAGGCGCAACTCGCGCAGGATCTCGAATTCCTTGAGCTGCCCGCCAAGCCATGGGTCCCCGAACGCAAGCATGACGGCAAACCGGTTCTGGATGTCGTGGTCATCGGGGGCGGCATGTGTGGACTTGCCGCCACCGCCAAGCTCATCCTGTCCGGCATCACCAACGTCGTCGCCTATGATGCGGCCCCCGCCGGGCTTGAAGGCCCCTGGGTCACGTTTGCCCGCATGCAGACCCTTCGTTCGCCGAAGGGGTTGAGCGGCCCGTCTCTTGGTCTGCCCCAACTGACATTCCGCGCCTGGTTCACGGCGCAATGGGGTACGCAAGCCTGGCACCTGCTGGACAAGATCCCCAAGGGGCAGTGGATGGATTATCTGGTCTGGTACCGCAAGGTCCTCGGTCTGCCGGTGCGCAACGGCGTGCGGATGACCGGTGTCACGCCCGTCGATGATCTGATCGCCATCGATATCGACGGTGCCGAAACCGGCCGCATTCTGACCCGTCGTCTGGTTCTCGCCACCGGCCGGTCCGGGCTTGGCGGTTTCGCGGTGCCCGATTTCCTCAAAGGCGTCGATCGCGCCTACTGGGCACATTCTGCCGACGACATCGATTTCACCGCGCTGAAGGGCAAGCGCATCGCCGTCATCGGCGCCGGGGCGTCGTCCATGGACAATGCCGCCACAGCGCTTGAAGCCGGCGCCGGCGCCGTCGATATGCTGATCCGGCGCAAGGACATGCCGCGCATCAACAAGATGACCGGCATTGGCAGTCAGGGCGTCGTTCACGGAATGCACGAACTGCCTGACGCCTGGAAATGGAAGTTCGTCGACTACACGGCCACCACCCAGACCCCGCCGCCACGCTCGTCGACGCTGCGGGTATCGCGCCATGCCAATGCCCGCTTCCTTCTTGACTGCGGAATCGTCACGGTCCGTGAGGACGGGGATGGTCTATTGATCGAGACCACACAAGGCCCCCTGCGTTACGACTTCCTGATCGCGGCAACCGGCTTCTCGAACGATTTTGACGGACGACCGGAATTCGCAGCACTGGCTCCCCATATCCGCAAGTGGTCGGACGGCCGGCAAACGCCGGACATGGGGCCGCCCCGCAGAGGCATGTCGGAGGCCCCGGATCTCGGACCTTCGTTTGAATTCCGCGAACGTGTAGCCGGTGCGTGCCCCATTCTGGCGCGTATCCATTGCTTCAACGACGCCGCGATGCTGAGCCATGGCAAGGTGTCCGGCGATATTCCGGCTGTCAGTGCCGGAGCGGATCGTCTGGTGCGCGGCATCGCCGCATCGCTGTTTGCCGAAGACGTGGACACGCATTTCGCCAATCTCGTCGCTTACGATACCCCCGAACTCCACGGTGACGAATGGACCGATTCAACCCCCTTCCTTCACAAGGAGACCGCGGCGTGACCGACGCGATTGACAAGGCTGCCGGACTTGCACCGGGTGATGCCATATTCGAAGCACGACGGTTCCGGCCGGAATTCGTGCAGGGCGCTGAGCAATGCCGTGTCTCTGTGCTCACGCCTGAACATGGTTTGGGGCTGGAAACAGCGTTGCGGATTGCGCTGGCCCGCCGGATGGCGTCGCTGAATGCCGATCCGGTGCTGACCGCCGAATATGACGCTCAACTGGCCGCACTGGGTCCGACGGAGCAAATCGTCGCCATGGCACATGGCAAGACGGATCTGGTCGAGCCGCTTGCAACCATTGCCCGCCATGCCGATCTGGTGACGCTGACGCCGAGCGAGGCAAAGGCAGGCGATATCGCCCTTTTGGCGCAGGCAGGCCTCAGCAATCCGCAGATCGTAGCACTTTCGGAACTGATCGCTTTCGTCAACTTCCAGACCCGGGTCGCCGCCGGCCTGCGATTGATGAGGTCGCTATGATTTCCTCGGTCCGCCTCAAGCCGCTCACCTGGCATCCGCATATCGCACCGGTCGAGCTTTGCGATGCGACGCCCGAGCAACTCGATGCCATGAAGGTCACGCCGTCCGCCAAGAAAGTGTCGGACTATGTGCGCACGCTCGTGCATGACCCCGAGAGCTATGTGGCCCGCACAGTGCTGTTTAATGCCATCATGTATGTGGACGGCGGGCTGAATCGTCCCGACCGCGAACTGGGCGCTCTTGGCGCATCGCTCGTCAACGGCTGCCTGTTTTGCGCCGTGACCCATGCCCGTCGGCATGCCGAACTGACCAAGAGCGACGATCTCGTCACCACCCTCTACCTCGACAGAGCCGAGGATCTCGGCCCACGTGACGCGGCAATCTACCGCTTCGCCCGTCGTCTGTCGGTGACCCCATCCGAAGCGACCGCAGACGATATCGCCTCCCTTCGTTCGGTCGGCCTGGAGGATATCGAGATCATCGACCTGATCCACGCCATCTCGATCTTCGGCTGGGCCAACCGGCTGATGCACGTTCTGGGCCACGCCGACAGCGCAAAATGATCCGGCCTTTCCGCCTGTCGGGGCCAGTCCGACTGGACTGAACTGGCGAGGACAAGGACGTTCTTGCGAGCCGCGGCAAGGCGGGCCAAAGGGGCCTGACCTTTCATGAAGAATCGCCAAACCTGCAGCCGTGCCGCCTAAATGTCGATGGCCGAATAGCGGGCGACGATATGCGCCGTCCGCGCGTCACCGGCTTGATGTTCGAGCCGATCCATGGCAATGCCGTAGAGATCGGATAGCCGATCCTCGGTGCAGAACTGCTCCATCGGCCCCTGTTCGCAGCGCCCTTTGCCATAGAGCAGGGCCACCTGATCGGCGATCTCCAGCGCATGGGTCGGCTCATGCGTGGTCATGACGATCGTCAGTCCGCGTTCGCGCGACAGACGCCGCAGCATGGATAGCATGATGGCCTGGTTGTGGAAGTCCAGCGCCGAGGCCGGCTCGTCAAGCAGCAGGATGGCCGCTTCGGAGGCCAGGGCCCTGGCGATCAGCACCAGTTGCCGCTCGCCGCCGGATAGCGTGGCCACGGCTCGCTCGGTAAAGCCTACCATGCCGACCAGATCCAGCGCGTCGCGCGCCAGCCTTCGGTCACGGGCCGATGGTCGGGAGAAAAGCCCGACATGGCGAGCCCGCCCCATCAGCACCACATCCAAGACAGAATAGTTGAAGGCGGGAACGAATTGCTGCGGCACATAGCCGACAGCGCCACCGCACCGCACGCTGCCGATCACCGGCACAGCAAGGCCGGCCAGGATTCTCAGAAGAGTCGTCTTGCCGCGGCCATTGCGTCCCAGAAGGACGAGGGTGCGCCCCTTGTCCAAGGTGAAGGAGAGGTCCTGGAACAGATAGGAGCCCTGCGACGCATAGCGGAAGCCAAGGCGTTCAGCTTCGATCATGCCTACCACCCCTCCCCTTGAGCCCGGAGCAACAGGATCATGAAGACCGGCGCCCCGACGATGGCGGTCAAGACCCCAAGCGGAATTTCGGCGGCAATCAGCGTGCGTGCCATGGTGTCGACGATCAGCATGAAGCTGGCGCCCAGCAATGCCGTGGCGGGCAGCAGCCTATCATGGTCCGGTCCGACCAGCGTGCGCGCGAAATGCGGCACCACCAGGCCAACCCAGCCGATGATGCCGGAATTGGCGACGCTGGCGGCGGTAATGCCGGTGACGCAACAGAGCACCAGCCAGCGGGTGGGCTCGACGCGCAGCCCGAGTGACTTCGCCTCGTCGTCGCCGAGCGACAACACGTTGATGCGGAACCGCATCAGCAACAGCGGAAAGGCGAAGAGAGCGACGATCGGCAGCATCAGCATGGCGCGCTCGGGCGTGGCGCTGGCAAACGAGCCCATCAGCCAGAAGACGATCGCCGGCAGCGTATCGTTCGGATCGGCAAAATAGGTGGCGAGCGACACCAGGGCGGAAAACAGCGCCGAGATGACCACGCCGGTGAGCACCAGCATCAGGATGGAGGACCGGCCGCCCTTGCGGCTGAGCACCACCACCAGCAGCAGGGCCGACAGGCCCGAGGCGAAGGCCATGGACCACAGCGCCACGGCACCGAGGCCGAGAAGGATGGCGAAGACGCCGCCGAAGGCCGCACCCGACGAAACGCCGATCACATGCGGATCGACCAGCGGATTGCGGAATACGCCCTGCAGCACCGCGCCGCTGAGCGCCAGTCCGGCGCCGACACTGCCGCCCACCAGCATGCGCGGCAGTCGCACCAGTTCAACGACGCGCCACACGGGCTCGGCCACGCCGGCCCGGCCGGGACCCAGGCCGATCCAGCCACTCGCCAGCGTCACGACGTCCTGCACCGCAATGCCATAGCGTCCGATCGTCAGCGAACCCACCATGGCAGCCAGCAACAGAACGACCAGGGCCGGCATGACCAGGCGGTCGGCGGTCCGGTTCGCCGCAATCGGCACGGCAACCGGCGCATTGTCCGCCGACCTGCTCATGGCGTCGCGCCGAGCAGCACGGACGTGATGCCGTCGTCGCCCGCGTCCACCTTCGCCTCCGGCGGTTCATCGGAAAACACCAGTGCCTTGAGAATGTCATGTAGCAGGTTCGGCTGATGACGCGGATCGGAGCTGAACTGCTCGATATGGTCGCCATTGTGCATGAACACCTTGCCGCCGCCGGGCATGCGCCAGACCCAGTCCACGGGACCTTCGTGGATCGTTCCGTCAGCCGTTGGACCACCGATCATGCACAGGCACTGTCCGCCGCGCGGCAGGGCCGTATAGCCGCGCGAATATTGGCCGAGAATACCCTCGTGACGATGGAAATTCTCAAAATCCATGCGGCCGAAATAGCCTCCGGGTTTTGCCGGGCGGATCATCCAGTTTGTGAACGGGCGCGGGCTCACAGTCTTGAACTCCGAGAGACAGGGCAGCCACGGCAGAATGATATGGCCGTTGATGAGGAAATGGCCGCCGGAGGCCAGATACGCAACCAGTTTCGGCTCGATCGATTTCATGAAGATCTGGTCGTGCATGCCAGAGACGAACAGCACGTCGACCTCGGCGAGATCCCTGGTCTCCAGCTCGTAGATATCGAGGGCGCTGTAGCGCCAGTCCTGCGGGATCAGGCCGCCCATGCGGTCGATATTGTAGCTGCGCGTGGAGCGCACATAAAGCAGGTGCGGCCGCCTGCCGCCGCGGAACTTCATCGAATTCTCACCCACGGTTCTGCACCTCCGCCTTCAGCCAGGGATAGAAGCCATTGAGAAACCGGGTGGTCGCCGGCATGAAGCGCCGGCCGTGATGGGTATGCGGGTCGATGGTCGAGGCGATCAACCGCCCTCCGCCGGCCACCGGCTGGTCGTAGATCAGGCAGCCCTCGTCATTGTCGAGATTGAGGATCGGCGTGGCATTGTCCGGAAAGCGGAAAGCGCCGAAGAAATGCCAGCACATGTCGGCCAGCGGGATGGCCTGCGCCAGCGGGTGGCCGGGCTCGGGCTGATAGGCTTCCATGCGACCGCCGGGCTGCATCCACCATTTCCAGTCCTCGGTTTCACGCGAGAACCATTGAACCTCGACCACATCGAGCCATTCGTCCATGCGGTTCGGTTCAAAGACGATCAGGAAACCGCCGCCCGACAGGTAATGGTTCAGCTGTCGGGCATGGGCCTGCAGCAGGGCCTGGTTGGAGAAGTCGGGAATGACGATCGCCTTGAACTGCGTGAGATCGACGCGGTCGAGATGGCGTAGATAGATCTCCTCGTCCAGGTAGCGCTCGAAATCGCGATAGCACTGCAACTGCGCGCCATCGCCAGACGTGACGAAGCCGATATCCTTCATTCCCGCCTCCACCGGCTTTACTGGGTCTTGCCGAAGGCTTCGGCATAGCCGGCGCTGGCGCCGTTCCAGTCCATCTGCATCAGCTTGTCGAGCTGCGCCGCGGTCAACTGCTTGCCGTAGAGGAAGTCGAAGCCCTTGGCGACGGCAGTGCGCATGTCCTGCGTGAAGAGGTCGGGATAGCCGATCTCTGCAAACCACTGATAGGCAAGCTCGCCGCCGGCAGCCGTGGCCGGATCAATGGCCGGGGTCTTGTAGACACGGCCGTTCTTGACGGCATCGAGGCCCGCCAGAACCGGATGCTGGAGGATATCGGCCGGCTTGATGGCGTCGTTGTAATAGTTGACGAACACGATATCGGGTTTCCATTGCAGCAGGGATTCAGCACCCACCTTGACCGAACCCTCGGTGAAGCCGGCCTCCGTCGCCACGTTGGCAAGGCCGGACGCGGTGAAATAGGCTTCCTCGCGTCCGAAGACGACGAATTCATTGTCGTTCATGCTGTCGATGAAGACGATGCGCGGCTTCGGCCGGCCGGCAGCCTTCAGAACGGCGGCGATATCGGCCACGGTCTTGTCCTCCCAGTCGAGAAAGGCCTGGGCGCGGTCTTGCTTGCCGAGGATCTTGCCCAGCATGGCGACATAGCCGCGGCGGGTTTCGCGCGACTCGGTACTGACCGTCGCGACCGTGATGCCGGCATTTTCCATCGGCGCCACGCGTTCGTCGCCCTTGGCCTGCCACTGCAGCACGACGTCGGGCTGGGCTTTGAGGATTTCCTCGACATTGGGGATGAAATTCGGCGCGACCAGATCCGTGCGGATATCGCCGATCTCGGGAAAGATCTGCCCTATGACGCCGTTCATCAGTGCCGTCTTGGCGCGCGGATTGATCGCCACCAGGCGGCTGGTGCCCTGGTCGAGAGCGATCAACGCTTCGGGAATGGGCAGCGGGAAGATCGCAACCGACTGGACCGGGCTTGCAATGACAATGTCTTTGCCGCGCGAATCCTGAATGGTGATCTCGGCTGCTGTTGCGAAGGCGCTGGAGCCGAACAGGGCCGCGAAGCCGAGGGCGAGAAGCCGCGGCGACTGGCCGCGTATGGTCGTTGCTAACATGAACATCTCCTTGGTGAAAACGGCATGCGCACGGCGTATTAATCATGACTTTCATTGTCAAGTAATTTTGACCGGAACCACCCTCGATCGGCACAGGAGCAAAAAGGCGGGTGGGCGGCCCTACCGTTCATGCCCGTCCGCCAAGGCGCTCCCGGCGGGATCGTAAACGACGGAGGCCCTTGTTGCAGGGGGCTGAGCGAGAAGCAGTTCGGCGAGGATGCCGCAGCAGACCATTGTCAATCCTGCCCCGAAAACGGGGCTGCGATCTGGCCATCGACGGGTGGCCCCTCATTCGTGGCGGCCCGCTGCAAGGCTGCCCGCAGCAGGCCAATTTGAGGCAATGCGTCCATTTCCGCCAATGTCACGAAGTGGGTCAGGATCGGGCTGAGCTTGAGTTCCGGCACGGCCAGAGGAACGAGATCCGCGGCGCCGCTGATGGCACGGAAGGCGATCCGTGGAATACATATCAAGATATCGATCTGGGTTGCCATGGAGATGAAGGCATTCGGATCGCCGACCATCTCAATTTTCGGATCAGGGGGGAAAAGACCCAGATTGCGGAACGAATTGTCCAAGGACATCCGATTGTTGGTGTCCGGCGAGGTCAGCGCCCAGGGCCAATCCAGGAGTTCGCGTGCACTGACCTCCCGACGGCCCGCGAGAGGGTGACGGCGCGAGCACGCCAAGGTCAGGTCGGTTCCGGTCAATGGCGTGGCGCGCAAAAACGGCAAGGTATCTGCCGGCACCAGGTCCCAGTCGATACGTCCGACGTAGCAATCGAATGACCCGTCGAGCAGGCCTTGCATCATGGCCGGGACCACGCCCGCCACGATCTGGACCCTCATGTCGTTCTCGAGCAGTTTCAGTTCCTGCATCGCACGCGGTAGAAGGTCATAGCTGAGGGTGGGATTTGTGCCGATCCGGATCAAAGCGGGAGGTACGGTCGTCAACTCCCTGGCCAGATGTTCGAACGTCGCCAATCCGCTACGCGTGCGCTGCAGGGCGTGCCGCCCCGCGGCAGTCAAGGACGCGCCTCGCGCCGACCGATCGACGAGCGCCACGCCAAAGGCCGTTTCAAGATCCTTGACCATCTGGGAGATGGCGGGCTGGGTCAAATGCAGTTCATCGGCCACGACGCGAAGAGAGCCGTTCCGCTCGATCAATTCGAGAAGCCGCAGGTGTCTCAGTCGAAGCCGGTCCAGGTAGAGGGCTGAAGGGGTCATCAGCGAAAGTTATCACTTCCAAGAATCTTTTGAATTCTTTTTTGATCCAGTTTCTGTTTGCATCACTCGTGGAGGAGCCGCCCGTCCGGGCGGCGAGGAGGAAAAAATGAATCGTGCCGATATCTGGTCGGGCGCAGCCGTCTGCGTCATGGCCCTGGTCACCCTGTTTGTGGTGATCCCTTTGCAGATTGACGAAGTCGCGGATGGATATGTCTCCCCGCGACTCGTGCCTCAGATCACCATGGTATTCGTCGCGCTGCTTTCGGCGCTGCAGGTCATCAATGCCAGGCGCGCAGCCCATCAGCCGCAGTCTGCGCTCGTGACCCGTGCGGAAATAGCAGCACTTCTTAAATTGTCCGGCGCGTTCGCCTTATCCCTGGTCCTCTACCTTTATCTGGCTCCCGCCATGGGGGCGGTCAGTCTGATCGCTGGATCGCTGCTCGCCCTGGGGGAGCGTCGTCCCGTTCTGATCGTGGGGATAACCGGCGGCCTGATCTTCCTGGTGTGGCTGGTCTTCTACCGCCTGCTTGGCACGGCGATCGTGTGAGGCCGCCATGGATTATCTGATTGCAGGCTTCGGCAATATTTTAAACTTCCATACGATGCTCTGGATCGTCGTCGGCGTCACGCTCGGCTACGTCATCGGCGTCATGCCCGGATTGGGCAAGGGAACAGGGGTCGCCGTTTCGATCCCCTTGACCTTCTATCTGGACCCTGTCTCGGCGATCGCCATGCTGATCGGCATCGCCAAAGGCAGCGGTGCAGGCAGCGCGGTCTCGGCGATCCTGATCAACACCCCGGGGGAACCGTCTTCCGCTCCCACGGCCCTGGATGGCTATCCGCTGGCCCGGCAGGGCAAGGCGCAGAAAGCGCTCAAGATGGGACTTTATGCGTCAGTCATCGGCGATTTCGTCTCGACCGTCATTCTCATCGGCCTGGCGGCGCCGCTCGCCTCCTACGCCCTGCTGATCGGGCCCGTCGAACTGTGCGCCATTCTTCTGTTTTCGCTCACGTTTATCGGCGGCCTTTCAGGACACTCGTTGACCAAGGGGCTGGTCGCCGGGGCCCTTGGCGTCTTTTTCGCCACCATCGGGATCGAGACGGAGACCTTCGTCCCGCGCCTGACCTTCGGATTGCTTGAGCTCGATGAAGGCATTTCGCTGGTTCCGATGGCGATCGGCATGCTGGCCGTGGCCGAGATGTTCATTCAGGCCGGCAACATGACCCAGCTCGACATGGAGGCCCAGGTCATGGCTGAGGGGGAGACGGCGGACGACCGCCGCGTGACCGGGGCGGAATGGCGAAGGTGCCTGCCCGCGATCGCCCGAGGTTCGTTGATCGGCTCCGTGGTCGGCATCCTTCCCGGCCTCGGTGCAAGCGTCGGCTCCTTCCTGTCCTATGGTGCGACCGTGCGCGCCTCGAAGACGCCGAAGAAGTTCGGCACCGGCATGATCGAAGGCGTCGCTGCGGCCGAAAGCGCAGACAACGCCGTGGTTCCCGCCAGCCTCATTCCGCTGTTTGCGCTTGGAATTCCCGGAAGCGTCATCGCGGCGATCCTGATCTCCGCCCTGATCATGCACGGCCTGACGCCGGGTCCGCTGATGTTCAAGCAACAGCCGCAGATGGTGGGCGATCTTTATGCCGCGCTGTTATGCGCAAGCCTCGTCATGCTGATCGTCGGCTCCGTGGGCCAGCGCATCTTTGCGATGGTCATCCACTTGCCAAACCGGTTGATCATCCCGGTCGTGCTGTTTCTTTGCTGCCTCGGCGCCTACATGGAGACCAGCTCGGTTTTCTCGATCTATCTGATGCTGTTCTTCGCGGCGATCGGCTATTTCATGCGCAAGCTGGATTATTCGTTCATCACGTTCCTGATCGGCTTTGTCATCGGACCGAAGCTTGAACTGACCTTCCGTCAGTCGATCCAGATCCTCGACGCAAAGATCTTCAATCTCGCCCATCACCCGATCTCAATCGCCTTCATCGTGCTGACCGTTCTGACCGTCGTGCTCATCACGCGCGGCAAGCGTTCCGGCAGCATTCTCGATGAAACCGAAAGCGCATAACACAAAAGGGAGGACCAACCATGAACCAGACAAATCCGAGAACCCGGCCGAGCCGGTTTTCCATCACCGCTTTGGCAGCGGCCTTCGCAATCGGCCTAACGGCAATCTTGCCCACCCATGCCATCGCGCAGGATTACCCGTCAAAGCCGATCACCCTCTACATCGGCTATGGTCCGGGCGGACAGACGGATGTGGTCGGACGGGGCGTCGCCAAGGTGCTTTCGGAGGCGCTCGGCGTTCCGGTCAACGTGGTCAACAAGCCCGGCGCCGGCGGCGCATTGGCGGCCAGCCAGTTGCAGAAGGACGCGCCGGACGGCTACACGGCCATGTTCCACACGAACAGCGTGGTCGATGCCGATCCGTTCATGTCGGCGCGCATCAATTTCAAACCCGAAGACTTCGCCTATGCCGGCATGGTCACGGCCTTCCAGCAGGGCCTGGCGGCTCCGAAGGATGCTCCCTACAACTCTATTCAGGAATATGTCGCCTGGGCCAAGCAGAACCCCGGCTCCGTGTTCGGGTCGCTCAGCCCGCTTGCGAAAATGTATATCGACCAGATTGCCAAGCGCGAAGGGCTCGACGTCAACGTCATGCCGCTGGCCAGCGGCAGCGAGATGATCAACGCCCTGCTGGGCAAGCAGGCAGCGCTCGTCCTGTCGGGCGGCATACATTATCGTTACCCCGATGACACCAAGACAATCGTCGCGACGACGACGTTCCGCCATGTCTCGGCGCCCGATGTCGGCACGATAGACGAAGCCGGCTACGGCCTCGGAATCGATGCGCGAACGACCCTGATCTTGCCGAAAGGGACCCCGCGCGAAATCCTCGAAAAGCTGAGCAAAGCGCTGAAGGCGACCGAGACGGACAAGGACTTCAACACGCTGGTATCGGCGGCCGACATTCCGATCATGTACATGGATCTGGATCAGGCCGCAGCGGCGATTACCGAGGGCTACGCTCGAAACAAGGCAATCATCGAGGGTGCAGGTGTCGTCCCTCAATAACCTTGAGGCCCGCTGCAATCCCTCCGGCGGATCCCTGGTCGAGTCCGCCGCCCATTCTATTCCTTCATACAAGCGATGAAAGCGAGGACAATATGTTCGAACCGCTGAAGGGCGTTCGCGTTATTGATCTGAGCCAGGTATTGGCCGGTCCCTACGCGACCTATCTGCTGGCCCTGATGGGGGCCGAGGTGTTCAAGATCGAGAAGCCCGGCGAAGGCGACTGGACCCGGGTCGGGGGCACGGTCCAGGATCTGTCCGACCTCAAGATGGCGCCCAATTTTCTCACCCAGAACTCCGCCAAGAAGTCGGTGACAATCAATCTCAAGCTGCAGGAGGGCGTCGACATCCTGAAGACACTGATCGCGGACGCGGATATTTTCGTGGAGAACTTCAAGCCCGGCGTTGCCGCTCGGCTGGGCCTCGGATTTGACGAGGTCAAGGAGATCAATCCCCGCATCGTTTACTGCTCCATTTCGGCCTATGGGCAGACTGGGCCGCTGAGCCCGCGGCCGGCCTATGATCATGTCATCCAGGGCATGTCGGGCATCATGATGACAACAGGCAAACCCGGCGACGGACCAACCAAGGTCGGCGCGCCGTATATCGACTACGCCACCGGCATGAATGCGGCGATGGCGATACTGGCTGGCCTGCTGGAAGTGCGGCGGACCGGAGAGGCGGTCCAGGTCGACGTGGCCATGCTGGATACGGCGCTGATGCTGATGGCCTCCCTGATGACCATGCATCTGTCGACAGGGTGGAAACCGGCCCAGAACGGCAACGAGGCCTGGAGCGCCAGCCCCTCCTCCGGTGCATTCGAAACCGCCGATGGATTGCTGATGCTTGCAGCCAATCACGACATTCAGTTTCAGAATCTCTGCTGCGGCCTCAATCGCCTGGATCTTCTCGAGGATCCCCGCTGGAAGTGCGTCGATGACCGGGCCAAGAACTCCGATGCATTGCGTCTGGCCTTGCTGGAAATCTTTCGCACCCGCAGTGCAGCCGAATGGGAAGTCATCCTGGAAGCCGTTGCCGTGCCTGCCGCCCGTGTGCGCGGACTGGACGAGATCCTCGGCGAAGATCAGGTCCGCGCGCGGGGCATCATCAGCGAGGTGAAGATCGAGGGATATGAGGGCGCCATCCACGTTCCCAATCTGAGCTTTCTCGCCAACGGGACGAATTGCCCACCCAAGGCAGGCCCTTCGCTCCTGGGTGGCGACACCGATGAGGTTTTACGATCGCTGGGAATTGGTGACGAACGGCTCTCCGCCCTGCGGCGGGCAAACGCGATTTAGCAGCGGCAGACAGGATTTATCCACGGGCGAAAGGCAGGAGATCAGAGTGGAAGGACCGACAATGTATAGGCACGCGGATCTTAAGCGGAGCATCGGACAGGCGGTGGGGCAGTCGCGCTGGTTTACCATCAACCAGGGTCGGATCAATGCGTTCGCCAACGTGACCGAGGACCACCAGTATATCCATGTTGACCCCGACAGAGCGGTCGACGGACCGTTTGGCGCAACGATCGCCCACGGCTTTCTGACACTGTCTCTTCTCTCCGCCATGCTGTTCGACGGCGGCCCCCGGATCGAAGGCGAGGTGACGGGGGTGAACTACGGACTGAACAAAGTACGTTTCTTGTCCCCGGTTCGCGCCGGCAGCCGCGTGCGCGCCAATTTCACGTTGCGCGGCGTGGAGACGAAGGGAAATGCGGTCGATACGACCCTTGAGGTCACCGTCGAAATCGAAGGCGAGACAAAGCCGGCCTTGGTCGTGGAATGGATCACGCGCCACTATCTTGGAGACAATTGATGAACCCCATTCGCTTTGACGGCCGCACGGCCATTGTCACCGGTGCAGGTGCCGGGCTTGGGCGCAGTCATGCCCTCGGTCTTGCAGCGCGCGGCGCAAATGTCGTGGTCAACGATCTCGGCGTCGCAGCGGATGGCACGGCAAAGGGCTCGCGGGCCGCTCATGCCGTGGTGGAGGAGATCCGCGCGGCTGGCGGCCATGCGATCGCAAGCGGCGCTGACGTCACGGATTTCGAACAGGTGCGGGCCATGGTTCGAGATGCCATCGCCACCTACGGGGCCATCGACATCCTGGTGAACAACGCCGGGATCCTGCGAGACAAGACCTTCGCAAAGATGGAAATGGACGATTTCCATCTGGTCCTCGACGTCCATCTTGTCGGCAGTGCCAATTGCACAAAGGCGGTGTGGAACCACATGGTCGAGCGGGAGTACGGACGGATCGTCATGACCACCTCGGCCTCCGGCATGTACGGAAATTTCGGCCAATCCAACTATGGCGCGGCCAAGGCCGGCGTCGTCGGATTGATGAACGTCCTGGCACAAGAGGGTATGCGCAAGAATATCCGCGTCAACACGCTCGCGCCGACCGCGGCCACCCGAATGACCGAGGGACTGCTGACCCCGGACGTGCTGGATCTGCTGGCCCCCGAGACAATTACGCCCGGGCTGCTGGCGCTGGTCAGCGAAGATGCGCCGACCAAGTTGATCCTCGGTGCAGGCGCCGGCTGTTTCGCTGAAATCCGGATCTGCGAAACCCCAGGTGTCGCCCTGCACGACGAGGCGTTGAGCCCGGAAGGGGTCATGGCGTCGCTGGCGGCCATTCGCGACCCCGAAGGGCAGGACGTCATGGAGAATGCGTTTTCGCAGACCCGCAAATATGCTCGCATGGCCGCCGCGGCCCGTGGCCTGCCCCTCCCCTGGAACGAGGTTTGACATGCGCAGCGCAGTGATCGTATCGACGGCACGGACGCCGATCGGCAAGGCCTATCGCGGCGCGTTCAACACCACCTCGCCGCAGGAATTGATCGGCCATGCGATCAGTCATGCCGTGGCAAGGGCCTCCGTGGAACCCGCCGAAATCGACGACTGCGTGATCGGCTCGGCCATGCAGCAAGGCTATGGCGACTACAATATCGGCCGCCAGGGTGCCATTCGTGCAGGCTTGCCGGCATCTGTAGCCGGCATGTCGGTGGACCGGCAGTGCGCCTCGGGCATGATGGCGATTGCGATTGCCGCCAAGCAGATCGTCACGGACGGCATGGCCATCGTGGTCGGCGGAGGCGTCGAGAGCATCAGCCTTGTCCAAACCCCGGATTTGCGCCGCGACGTCGATCGATGGATCATTGAACACAAGCCGGCGCTTTACATGTCGATGCTGGAAACGGCGGAAATCGTCGCGCACCGCTACAAGGTGTCACGCGAGGACCAGGACGCCTATGCCCTTCAATCCCAACAGCGCACCGCCGCCGCTCAGGCTGCCGGCCTCTTCGACGATGAGATCGTGGCGATGCGCGCCACCCGGAAGATTGTCGACCGGGACAGCGGCGAGGTGTCATACGGCGAGGTCACGCTGACGCAGGACGAGGGCAACCGCCCTTCGACCACGATACAGGACCTGGTACGTCTGGCGCCGGTGTTTGCCGGCGGCCAGCAACTGAGCGCAGGTCATTCCATCACGGCGGGCAATGCCAGCCAGTTGTCCGACGGCGGCTCGGCGGCCGTGCTGATGGAAGAGACCGAAGCCCACCGTCGCGGACTGGAACCGCTGGGCAGGTATGTCGGAATGGCTGTCGCCGGCTGCGAGCCGGACGAGATGGGCATCGGGCCGATCCATGCGGTCCCTAAATTGCTGAAGGCAAACGGCCTGAAGGCGGATGATATCCAGCTCTGGGAACTCAACGAGGCGTTTGCCTGCCAGGTCATTGCCAGTGCCCGGGCGCTCGACATTCCCCCGGACCTGCTCAACGTCAACGGCGGAGCCATCTCGATCGGCCACCCCTATGGCATGTCGGGGGCACGGATGGTCGGCCACGCGCTGATTGAAGGCCGCAGGCGCGGCGCCAAATATGTCGTCTGCACCATGTGTGTCGGCGGCGGGATGGGCGCAGCCGGCCTCTTTGAAGTGCTGTAACCCCGAGGCAGCCATAGCGGACGAGGACCGCACGGGCCTTGCTCGCTTGGCTCAGACGTGCGTCTCGTTCGATGCGTTTGACGCCTGGATGTAGAACCGCCGTATCGCCAGATGCGAGGAGCGGATGTCCAGATTGATGGCGCGGCGAGCCGCCGCGCGATCGCGCTGTATGATAGCCTCGATGGCGTCGTTGTGTATCTTGACGCCGTTGTTGAACAGACGTTCGAACAATGCTTCGTCCTTGCGGGCAGACGCCACGATCGGACCGGTGCGAAGCCAAAGCGTGGAGATGATATCGAGCAACTGCGGGTACCCGCCCGCGCCATAGAGTTCGAAATGAAAGGCCTGGTTGCCTGCAAGCGCCGCGTCGAAGTCGCGGACCGCAAGCGCCTCGCCGATACCGTCGTTGTGGCGCCTGAGGGCATCGATCAGCATCGGATTCCTGGGGGCGCTCGCGGCCCTTTCGGCCGCGTAGCCCTCGAGCCGCATACGGATCCGAATGTAATTTTCATGGTCGGACGCCAGATAGGGCGCGACACGCAGGGTCCTTGGTCCAGACTGCTCGAGGGCACGCTCCGCGATCAGGCGCGCCACCGCGTCGCGGACCGGCATCGGGCTGGTGCCGAGCATCTCTGCCAGGGCACGGATCGAGACTTGTTCGCCGGGCAGGAACTCGCCTTTCAGCAGACCGAGCCGGAGGCTCTGGTACACGCGCTCCTGCACCGTGGTGATATCGACAGGGGCAAGGGCGGGCGGGCTCTTTTTGATCAGATCGAAAGTATTCACGTGATCGAGGCCTCTCGGGCTGCATCGAAGGAAAATCTCATGCCTGGCCAGACACGAGAGAGTGTGCGGGCCGTCGGCCGCCACGCATCGCGCGTTGTACGTCCTATTTTAGCGGCAGGCAACGGTGGGCTCCGCGTCCATGACATTATCCGATTCCGGTGTGATCACATATCTAATATCTTTACAGCTCCAGATTCTTGTGTCTAGACTGTGCGCAGTGCCCAAGGAGGGCGCCGGACCGCAATCGGCCCGGCTGCAGCGGCACGAACGGAAACATCCCGGGAGGAGAAACCCATGAGACGTCTTGCCATGATCACGGCTACGGCCGCCGCAGCTTTGGGTGCGACTGCACTTCACGCCGAGCCACTCAAGATTGGCATTATCGAAAGCCTGTCGGGCGCACAGACATCGACCGGCCGCCTGTACGCCAACGCCGTCAAATATGGCGTCGACCGCATCAACGAGGCAGGCGGTTTCAACGGCGAGCCGGTGATCGTCACGGAATATGACAATGCCGGTGGCGCACCCGATGCGGCCGACAAATTCCGCAATGCGGTCGCCGATGGCGTTCACGTGATCTTCCAGGGTGCTTCGTCGGCCATTGCCGGCCAGCTCACGGAAGACGTCCGCAAGCACAACCTCCGCAATCCCGGCAAGGAGGTGATGTTCATCAACCTTGGCGGCGAGGCGATGGAGCTTACCGGCGAAAAATGCCAGTTCTATCATTTCCGCTACACCACAACCGCGCCGATGCGGGTGAACGCGCTGGTCAGCGCCATGAAGGAGGCGGGTGATCTGGGCGAGAAAGTCTACTCGATCAACCAGAATTACTCCTGGGGACAGGACATGCAGGCGGCCGTCGCCGCAGCAGCGCAAACCGGCGGCTACACGGTCGTCGACGAAGTCCTGCACGACGTGAACAAGATCCAGGACTTCGCGCCGTTCGTGGCGCGGATCAGGGCCGCCGCCCCAGACACCGTCTTCACCGGCAACTGGTCCAACGACCTGCTGTTGCTGATGAAGGCCGTGGGCGATGCGGGGCTTGACGTGACCTTTGCGACGGCCTTCCTGGATCAACCCGGCAACATCGCCAATGCCGGCAAGACCGCCCTCGGCCACTATATCGCCAACAACTATGACAATGCCGCCACCGACGGCCAGTTCGCCGAAACCTACAAGACGGCGACCGGCCACTATCCCATCTTTGTCGAAGGGCATTCCGCATTTGCGCTTGGCGCCCTGCAGCAGGCGCTGGGTACGGTCAATTTCGGCGGCGGCGACATCGGGGTGACCAAGATCGCACTGGCCCTTGAAAACACGACCTATGACTCGCCCCTCGGCCCGATTTCCGTCCGCAAGGAAGACCATCAGACAATCCGTCCCGTTGTCGTCTCGAAGGTCATCGAAAATCCGAAATATCCGGCCGACGACACCAAAATGGGCTTTGCGACCGTCAAGGTCATTGCCGGAGACCAGGCGATCTATCCGGTGCAGGATAGTTGCAAGATGGAACGGCCCAAAGCGTAAGCGTCGCAGTGCGGGGTCCGGCCAGCGCCTTTGCCGGCTGGGCCACTCCTACCGTTACCATCAGGATCATCCATGGAATTCGCGATCATCTCCACGCTGAACGGCGTGACCTACGGCCTGTTGCTGTTCATGGTCTCGGCCGGCTTGACGCTCATCTTCGGCATGATGGGGGTACTGAACTTCGCCCATGCCTCGTTCTACATGCTGGGCGCCTATGTCGCCTATGCCGTCTCGTCGATCTTCGGCTTCTGGGTCGGTATCCTGGTGGCGCCCATCTTCGTGGGCCTTGTCGGCATGGCCGTGGAACGCTTTCTCCTGCCGCGGGTGCATGCCCATGGCCACGCCCACGAGCTTCTGCTGACCTTCGGCCTGGCGCTGATGATCGAGGAGCTGATCAAGCTCTTCTTCGGCGACTTCCCGGTCAACTACCAGATGCCGGGCGAGATGCGGTTTTCCGCGTTCCAGATCTTCGGTGCCGACTATCCCTTCTATCGCATCTTCATCGGCAGCGTCGCCGTGGTGATGTTCACGGCGCTCTGGCTGCTGCTGACCCGCACCCGCACCGGTATCGTCGTGCGCGCTGCCGAGCGATTGCCCGCCATGGCCGAAGCCCTTGGGCACAATATTCCGATGGTATTCATGTTCGTGTTCGGCACCGGCGCGGCCCTGGCGGGATTGGCTGGCGCCGTGGCGGGGGCCTTTTATCCGACCAATCCGAACATGGGACTGGAACTCGGCGTCATCGTGTTCGTCGTCGTTGTCGTCGGCGGTCTCGGATCACTGAAGGGATCGCTGCTGGCTTCGCTGCTCATCGGCCTCTTCTCCTCCTTCGCGGTCGGCATCGACTGGTCGCTGGCCAGCATGCTCAGTCATGTCGGCCTTGGGGACTGGGCCCGTTCGATTGGCGGACTGATGACGCTGAAGCTGTCTTCGATCAGCGCCACAATCCCCTTCGCACTCATGCTGATCGTGCTGCTGGTGCGGCCGGCAGGCCTCATGGGCGAGCGCAACTGAGATGGGATCCATGCGTAACATCCTGATTTCCGCCGTCGTGCTGGCGCTACTGGTCGCCATTCCGCCGTTCCTGGGCCTCGGCTGGCAGAACATGCTTGTCAACGTGCTGATCGCCAGCCTCTTTGCGCTGGCGTTCAATCTGCTGATCGGCCAGGCCGGTCTGCTGTCATTCGGCCATGCCGCCTATTTCGGCGTGGGTGCCTTCACGTCACTGCATCTGATGAGGGCGATCGAGGGCGGGTTCGCCTTCCCGACGCCGCTTGTGCCGCTGGCCGGTGCGGCGGCAGGCTTGCTGATCGGCCTGCTAGCGGGTTACTTCGCCACGATGCGCTCCGGCGTCTACTTTGCCCTGGTGACATTGGCGATTGCGGAACTGTTCCATTCGCTGGCGCCCCAGCTGCAGGGCGTTTTTGGCGGGGAATCCGGCATATCGTCGATGCGGATGCCCTGGAACGGGATCAACTTCGGCTCGATGCTGGAGGTCTACTACCTCACCCTGGCATGGGTCCTGATCTGCGGACTTGGACTGTGGGCCTATACGCGCACGCCGTTCGGACGGCTGACGCTGGCACTTCGCGACAACGAACAGCGTGTGCGCTTTCTTGGCTATAGCGCCCACACCGCCAAGGTGATCATCTTCACGGTCTCCGCCATGCTGACGGCGGTCGCAGGCTCGCTGCAGGCGATCTCGAACGAGACGGCGAACTACTCGCTGTTTGCCAGCGGCGTTTCCGCCCAGGTGGTCCTGCAGACCTTTGTCGGCGGCTCGACCGTGTTCTTCGGTCCGGTGATCGGCGCGGCCGCCTTTACGCTTTTCTCCTTCCTGGTTTCGGACGTCACGCGGTCGTGGGTCTTCTACCAGGGCCTGATCTTCGTGCTGGTCATGCTCTATGCACCCACCGGCATCGGTGGCGTCCTCCAGCACCACATCCGCAACCGCCGGCAGCTCAACTGGAGCCAATTGTCCGGCCACTACCTGCTGGCACTGGCCGGTGGCTTTCTGATCGCTGCAGGGGTGGTGCTGGTCACCGAGACCGTGGCTGTGGTCTTCGGCGAGGAATACGCGATGATGCGTCGGACTGCCGGGGCATCGTTCCCTCCTTACCAGCTCTTCGGCTTCACCTGGAACCCGACTGGCATCGTCACATGGTTGCTTCCGGCTGCCTTGCTGCTAGGAGGCGGAACGGTCCTCACCCGTGCCCGCCGGCGGATCAGCACAATCTGGGACAGCAAGAGCCATGACAAGGACGCCAACTCTGCCGTGCCGGGAGGTGTGAAATGACAGTGACAGAACAGCCGGCACTGCGGCTTGCGAGCGTGGTAAAGTCCTTCGGACCGATCGAAGTGATCAAGGGCCTCGACCTCGACATCCGGGCCGGGGAGCGCCACGCGGTCATCGGCCCCAACGGCGCCGGCAAATCGACGCTCTTCAACCTGATCTCGGGCATGTTCGCCCCGTCTTCCGGCGAGATCTTTCTAAACGGAAACGCCATTGCAGGTCTCTCGCCGCACCTGATCAACCGGGCCGGACTGGCGCGTTCCTTCCAGATCACCAACATCTTCCATCGGCTCAGCGTCTTCGAGAACCTACGCATCGGCGTGCTTGCCCGTCATGGGGTAAGATACGGACTGTTCCGCCCGGTTTCAGCCATGCGCGACATCAATGACGAGACCGCCGAAGTCCTGGCCCGCGTCGGATTGGAGGCGCGCGGCAGCGATCTCGCCGGCGATCTGACCTATTCCGAACAACGAGCCCTGGAGATCGGCATGACCCTGACCACGGGGGCCGAGGTGATCCTGCTGGACGAACCGACGGCCGGCATGTCCCGCGAAGAGACCGAAAAGGCAATCGACCTGATCCGCACGGTCACCGAAGGCAAGACGCTGCTCATGGTCGAACACGATATGGGTGTTGTCTTCAGCCTCTGCGACCGGGTGTCCGTGCTGGTCTATGGAGACATCATCGCGACCGACACGCCGGATCGCATCAGCGCAAACCGCGCGGTCCAGGAAGCCTATCTGGGCGAGGAGGCCCTATGAGCTTGCTAGAAGTGAAGGGCCTGCACGCCCATTACGGCAAGAGCCACATCCTGCACGGCATCGACATGGAGGTACCGGAAGCGGCAATCGTTTCGCTGCTCGGGCGCAACGGTTCGGGCCGGTCGACGCTACTGAAGGCGATGATGGGCCTCGTGCCGCCGACCGCCGGGACGGTGACGCTGGACGGTCGCTCCCTTGCCGGGCAGCGGCCCTACAGCATCTGCCGGCAGGGCATCGGCTACGTTCCCGAAGAACGCCTGGTGTTCCCGAACCTGACGGTCGAAGAGAATCTCGCCATGGGCATGCAGCAGGGCGCACCCGGCACGCATCGCTGGTCCGTCGACGAGATGTATGACTATTTTCCCCGGCTGAGGGAACGGCGCGCCATCCGCGCCGGTTATCTGTCGGGTGGCGAGCAGCAGATGCTGACCATCTGTCGGTCGCTGCTGGGCAATCCCCGTGTGCTGCTGATCGACGAACCGACCGAGGGCCTCGCGCCCCGCATCGTCGAGGTGGTGATGGAGGTCATCCTCGATATCGGCCGCCGCGGCGTCGCCGTCGTGCTGGTCGAGCAAAAGCTGACCATCGCCCTCAAGGTCGCACAGCAGGTGATGGTCATGGGCCATGGCGAACTGGTCTTCCGCGGGACACCTGCTGAACTTGAGGCCCATCCCGACATACGCCGAAACTGGCTTGAGGTCGCTTGACGTGACACGGGCTTTAAAACCATCTCGACTGGAATGCCGATGAACCTGATTGAACGGATGCTGCCTCGCCCCGGCCTGCGGGTCCTTGTCACCGCCGGAGCATCGGGCATCGGCGCCGCCATTGCCCGGGCCTTCCTCGAAGCGCAGGCGAGAGTGCTGATCTGCGACATCGACCAGCAGGCCCTGGCAGAATTTGCGGTGGCACATCCCGCTGTCTCGGCGCTGCGTGCCGATGTCTCCGACGAGGCCGAGGTCGACACCCTGATCCAGACCGCCTCCGAACGGCTCGGCGGCCTCGACATCCTGGTCAACAATGCCGGAATAGCCGGACCGACGGGCGCCATAGATGAACTGTCGGTCGAGGATATCCGCCGCACCCTCGACGTCGACCTGATGGGGCAGTTTCTGGTCGTGCGCCGCGCGGCCGCGCTGCTGCGCGCCAGTGACGCCGGCGTGATCCTCAACATTTCGTCGGTTGCCGGCCGGTTGGGTTATGCGCTGCGGACGCCCTATGCCGCCTCGAAATGGGGCATCGTCGGATTGACCCAAAGTCTTGCAAAGGAAATGGGCCCCGATGGGATCCGCGTCAACGCAATCTTGCCGGGCGTCGTGCGCGGCGCGCGCATCGAGGCCGTGATCCGCGAGCGTGCCGAGGCCTCGGGCCTCAGCTATGCGGACATGGAGGCGCAATACCTCTCCAACATCTCGCTGCGCCGCATGGTCGAGCCCGAGGACATCGCGGCCGCTGCGCTGTTCCTGGCCTCACCCGGGGGCGCCAACATCTCGGGCCAGGCCATCAGTGTCTGCGGCAATGTCGAAACCATCTGAGACCAAGGAAAGCTACAGCAGCATGGCCAAGTCACCCCGCAAGGTTATCGTCACCTGTGCCATCACCGGCGGCATCCATACCCCCAGCATGTCTCCCTATCTGCCGGTGACCGCCGACCAGATCGCCGAACAGGCCATCGAAGCCGCCGAGGCGGGAGCGTCGATCCTCCACCTGCATGCCCGCCATCCGCAGGACGGCCGACCCACCCAGGACCCTGACGCTTTCGCGGCCTTCCTGCCGCGCATCAAGCAGGCCACCGACGCCGTGCTGAATCTGACCACCGGCGGCAGCCCGACGATGACGGTCGAGGAGCGCCTGCAGCCGGCCCTGAAATTTGCACCGGAGGTGGCTTCCCTCAACATGGGATCGATGAATTTCGGCCTTTATCCGATGCTCGGCCGCTATGAAAAATTCCAGCATGACTGGGAGCCGGACTATCTCGAAAAGACCCGCGATACGGTCTTCAAGAATACGTTCAAGGACATCGAGGGCATTCTCGAGCATTGCGGCGGCAATGGCACACGGTTCGAGTTCGAATGTTACGACACCAGCCATCTCTACAACCTGGCGCACTTCCGCGATCGCGGCCTGGTCGAAGGGCCCCTGTTCATCCAGACCGTCTTTGGAATCTTGGGCGGCATCGGCACCCATCCCGACGACGTCTCGCACATGAAGCGCACGGCCGATCGGCTGTTCGGCGACAGCTATGTCTGGTCCGTGCTGGGTGCCGGACGGCATCAGCTTCCCATCATCACGATGGCTGCGGCGATGGGCGGCAATGTCCGCGTCGGGCTGGAGGATTCCCTGTGGGACGGTCCCGGAAAACTGGCGGAATCGAATGCCGCTCAGGTGCGCCGAATCCGTCAGGTGCTGGACGGGTTGGGACTGGATGTCGCCACGCCAGACGAGGCACGTCTCATGCTGGCGCTGAAGGGCGGCGATAATGTGAATTTCTAGTCCTGCGATCCGAAAGGCGGATCAGTCCGAGGTGTTCGGCGCCTTCACAGCCAGCACCTGCCGCAATTGCCTGTCCCGCTCCTTGGCCAGCGCCTGCACAGACCGACCGGCGTAGCAATGCTCGACGGCCTCTGTGACACGGGCCTGCAGGCCGGCATCCGGCAAAGGCGCCCCCAATTCGCCCCAGAGCTTCTCCTGCATCGGCGCGAACATGTCCCAGAACCCTCTCATGCCTTTCTCGCCGCCAGCCAGGCGATACGTCAGCAGCGGTCCCATCAAGGCCCACCGCAGCCCAGGTCCTTCGGTCACGGCACGATCGATATCCTCCGCAGAAGCGACGCCGCTTTCGAGCATGTGGATCGCCTCCCGGAAAAGCGCGGCCTGCAGCCGGTTGGCGACATGCCCGTAGATCTCCTTTTTCAAGCGGATCGGAACCTTGCCAAGGCGGGTGTAGAAATGCTCGGCACGGTCCAGAGCGTTTTCGTCCGTCCGCGCCCCGCCAACCAGTTCGACCAGGGGTATCAGATGCGGTGGATTGAAGGGATGGCCGAGCACCACGCGTCCGGGATGGGCGCAGGCGCTCTGCATGTCGGTCACGGAGATCGCCGAAGAACTCGATGCGATGATGACGCCCGGAGGTGTGGCGGCATCGATGCGACACATCAGGTCGATCTTGGCGTCGAGCCGTTCGATGGCATTCTCCTGGACGAAATCGGTCCCCGCGCAGGCGGCCTCCAAATCGGCGGCAAAGCGCAGCGTGCCGCGTCGGGGCGTGCTTAGGACCGTTTCGGGAAGAGACGGCCAAAAGCGGTCGACCAGGGTATCGAGGTCCGCTGCGGCACCGTCGCGAATGTCGGTGGCGACCACGTTCAACCCATGTGCAAGGAAAAGGCAGGTCCAGCTGGCCCCTATGATCCCGGTTCCGACCACCGTGACGGTAGCGATCTCTTGCCCCTCCAACTGCTGCCCTCCTATGTGCATGATCAAGCGAAAACCCCGGACCAGATCCTCCCGGTTCGCTCTTGGTACCATGCGGACCGCCTGCACCGAAGCAAATCCGTCGAGCATCGACAGATGTTGGCCCTCATGCGCTCGGTGTTGTGAATGGCCTGTCGTCTCCCGCCGCCCTGCGCGCTCCCTATGGCGGTTCCAGAGGTACCTATTGCGAACCTGCGAAGCGCCGCAGGCCGAAGTCGCGCATGGCATCCGGGATAGCCCCATCGGCAATCCAGCCGGCCGTTTCGTCCGCATGGATCGCGGCAAGCGAAACACCGCTGTGGCATGTCACCAGAAATGCACCCGGCAGCACTTCTTCATAGACCGGCGCGGCATCGGGCGTGATGATGCGGAGCGCCGCCCAGCTGCGCATGATGCGGACATCCTTGAGGAAAGGGAAGAAGTGCAGCGCATCGTCGGCGATCCGGCGGGTGACGTCGAATGTGGTGCCAAGATCGAAGCCGACTTCTTCCCAGCTGCCGCCGATCATCAGGGTGCCGTCTTCCGTCTGGCGGACCTGCTCGATCGCGATATCGAAAATCGGCGGCACGCGCTCGGTCACCAGGATCTGGCCGCGAACGGGTTTGACGGGAATTCCGACCCCAAGCATCTGACCCAGGGTGGCATTGCCAAGGCCAGCGGCCAGCACGATCCGCCGGGCCACCACCTGCCCGCCCGGCGTCGTCACGACGAATTTGTCGCCCCGCTGGCCGATATCGGTGGCGCCACCATTCGACAAAACCCGACCGCCGCGCGCCAGGTAGCCCCGATGCAGGGCGTGAAGCAGCCGCAAGGGATTGGCCTGGCCGTCATAGGGCGAATAGCTGCCCCCCACGACATCAGGGCCGATCTCCGGCACCCGCTTGCGGATTGCCGCATTGTCGAGCATGTCAAACTCGTAGTCGCCGGGGAAGCGCTGCTGCACGGCCGCCAGGTCACGAGCGCGCTGCTCGAAAGCTTCCGGGCTTCTGCTCAGATAGAGGCCACCCTTCTGCGTCAGACCGACATCGATACCAGTTTCCGCGATGAGGCGAGCCGCCAGTTCAGGCCATTGCTCGACGGCCCGCATGGCCCAACCGGTATAGGCCGGCAGCGCGAGCCCCTTGCCCTGGACCCAGACCAGGCCGAAATTGCCGCGACTGGCGCGTATGGCACCGTCGCTTTCGTCCAGCACGACGCTTTGCACATTGCGCTTGGCAAGGCCATAGGCGACCGAGATCCCGACCAGGCCACCGCCGATCACCGCAACATCTGTCTCAAGCAACATGTTCGGTCCCCTCATGCCGTTCCTCGTCCACGCCGCAGCGGGCCATGTCAAAGAGGGTCACGGGCTTCAGCGGATAGCGGATGTTGTACTGCCCGACATCGCCGATGGGCCGTCCGGTTTCGCTGGCGATCAGCTGGGAGACGATGGGGCCGCAAACGCGTCCCTGGCATGCGCCCATGCCGCACCGCGTGAAGACCTTGGCCTGCGAAGGACCGATCGCGCCATCCTTGAGGGCGGAACGCAGCGTTCCCGCACTCACCTCCTCGCAACGACAGACGAGAGTGGCGTCACTTTGGCGGGCGGCAGCGAGACGCGGTGTGTAGAGTTCATCGAGAAAGGGGCGAAAGGCGCGTTCGCGCGCAAGCGTCGCGGCGGCTTTTCGAACCGTGGCCCTTGAACGCTCGTCGCTGCGTCCGTCTCGGTCCAGGATGCGGCCGATCGCGATTTCGGCCGAGGCGGGTGCCGCGATAGCGCCGGTGATCGCGGCGCCATCGCCGACAATGAAGACCCGCTTGAGACTGCTTTCGCCAAACCGATCGATGTCCGGGCGCAGGCATTGCTGGCCCTCGTCCCAGACGTGCCGGCAGCCAAGCGCCCGCGACAGCTGGGTATTGGGAATGATGCCCTCATGGATCAACAGCGTGTCGACGCTAAGAGTGGTCTGTCCCTTATCCCCATCGAAGGTGACGGCCGCGATCCGCTCAGAGCCCGAGGCCGACAGGCTGGAGACGTTGCGGTAGACCGGAACGCCGGCGCGGCGGATGGCGCGGATCAAACCAGCACCTTTCCGGATCTTGTCGCGATTGAGCCAAAGTCCGCGGGCATGTCTGATCGCGGCAGCGACCCTGCTGACCTTTACCGACGTATCGAGAATGGCGGATATTTCGACCCCGAGCTGCAGCAACTGTGTTGCAAACAACAGCATCAGAGGACCATTGCCCGCCAGCACGAGACGGCGCGACGGCACGATCGCGGACGTCTTCAAGAGAAGCTGGGCCGCGCCGACGCCCATGATGCCGGGCAGTGCCCAACCCTCGAAGGGGACGGGACGCTCCATGGCACCGGTCGCCAGGACCAGATCGCCAAATGCCAGACGCCGGGACGCGCCGGCCTGGCCATAGCTGGCGACGCCGCCAGTGTCGGACAGGTCGACCCGCCAGAGATTTGCGCCAAAGCAGACACTCAAATCGGCATTGCGCAAGCTGGCGATCGCCTTGCTGCCTTCCTGGTATTCAGCGCCGAGAGCGGCCGAATGCCGGAAAGGCCCGTCTTCCAGACCACGATAGATCTGACCGCCGGCACTCGGTCGTTCGTCCAGCAGCGCCACGGAAAGCCCGTGTCGCGCCGCCATGACGGCCGCCGCCATTCCGGAAGGCCCGGCGCCCACCACGCAAAGGTCGAATCTCGGCATCATGACATCGCCCTCCCCTCGGAGGTCGCCATTGCCACGGCGATCTGGCGCCTGATCCGCATGCCGGGCTCGACGCGCCGCAGGCAGCCCTGCTGGTTGGGAACGCCGTCAATCTCGATCAGACATTCGAAACAGATGCCCATCATGCAGAACGGCGCCCGCTCGGCGCCGGAGAGAATGCTGTGCCGGTAGGGTTGCGGTCCGTGGAGCAGGACCACGGCGGCGACCGTGTCACCTTCCCGACAGATCACGTCGCGCCCGTCGATCTCGACGTTCACGGATGGCCGGCCATCGATCACATCAGCCTTGCTGAACATGGATCATTCCTCTCCATTGGTATCGCTCTTGCGCCCAGGCTGCGGCATCCTGCGCCTTCCGGACACCGTGCGGCGGGTGCTTGCTGCTTCGGGAGGCATTATCCAAGCCAGAACCGCCGATCGCAAATATCGAAGCCGGGCGCGGTCATCGTCAAAACTCATGAACTCGACTGGCCGCCGCCAGGGTCGCGGTCAGTGGAGGATCTGGCTGAGGAACAGCTTGGTGCGCTCATGCTGCGGGTTGTCGAAAAACGCGGCCGGCGCATTCTGTTCGACGATGCGGCCCTGATCCATGAAGATGACCCGGTCGGCAACCTGGCGGGCAAAGCCCATTTCATGGGTGACGCACAGCATGGTCATGCCCTCATCGGCCAGGCCCACCATCGCGTCGAGCACTTCCTTCACCATTTCCGGGTCGAGGGACGAGGTCGGTTCGTCAAACAGCATGATCTTCGGCGTCATGCAGAGCGCCCGGGCGATCGCCACGCGCTGTTGCTGGCCGCCGGAGATCTGGCCCGGATACTTGTGCGCCTGCTCGGGAATCTTGACCCGCGTCAGATAGTGCATCGCCACGTCCCTGGCTTCCTTACGCGGCATCTTGCGCACCCAGATCGGCGCGAGCGTGCAATTTTCGAGGATCGTCAGATGGGGGAAAAGGTTGAAATGCTGGAACACCATGCCAATCTCGCGGCGCACTTCGTCGACCTTCTTCAGGTCGTCGGTGAGTTCGATCTGGTCGACGATGATCTTTCCCGACTGGTGTTCCTCCAGCCGGTTGATGCAGCGGATCATCGTCGACTTGCCGGAGCCGGACGGTCCGGCAATGACGATACGCTCGCCCTTCGCCACCTGGAGGCTGATATCGCGCAGCACGTGGAAATCGCCGTACCACTTGTTCATGCCGACGATTTCGATCGAATAGTCCGAAGCGGACGCGAGCGCTGCAGATTGAACTTTGGCCATGGTCGGTGTCCTGATTTTGTGCATCGAAGCAGGAGGCCGGAAGGCGACAAGCGGTTTCCGGCCCTCGATTTTTCAGTCCGGCATGGCAACCGTGAACTGGATCTCGACCAGGATCTCCGGCAGACCGAGTTTGGCTTCCACCGTCGCCCGTGCCGGCGGCGCATCCTTGTCGATCCAGTCGACCCAGGCCACGTTCATCTCGTCGAAATCGTCAATATCGCGAAGCCAGATCATCGCACTGATGATCGCGGCGCGATGGGAGCCAATTCGATCGAGGTAGCCATCGGCCTTGGCGAGGATCTGTGCTGTTTGCCCGCGCACATCCTGCTGCTTGTCATCGGCGGTCAGCCCGGAAAAGTAAGCGATCCCTTTGTGCACGACGACGCGGCTGAGCCGCTCGGTCTTGTCAAGTCTCTGGAGGATCATGATCTCTGTCCCATCCCGTTTTTGGCTGCGATAAACCGATCCGGGCGAAAGTCGGCCAGGCTCTGGTGAACGTGTCCGCGAACGACCTCGTCGGCGACAGCCTTGCCCAGATAGGGGGCGATGGTCACACCGCTATGGGTGACCGCTGCGTAGTAGCCGCTGACACCGGGCACCCAGCCGCTGCAGGTCAGGCGATCGCTCGGGATCGGACGCATGGTCGTGCGGATGGATTCCAGGTCATCGGGCTGCACCGCCGGCAGCACCTTTCGAACGGCGTCGATCAGGAGGCCGGCTTCCCGGCCCTTCGGATCGAGGTCACCCAGTTCCGGGACGACATCATCCACCGAGATCTTGTGGATCATCAGGCGGCCGGCACCGTCGGGCCGGACGTCGAGATCGTCCATGTGGAATTGCCGCTGCAGCGTCGAGGCCACCGGCAAGGTAAAGCCGAGAACGCCGATATTCGATGCCATCGGGATGGATGGAACGCCGTCCAGCTTGCGGTCGGCCCAGCTGCCCGTGCAGTTGATCACCACATCGGCCTCGTAGACGTCGCCCTTGGTCGTGCGAACGATCTTGGTTTCACCGCTCAGATCGATTGTTTCGACGGGGGAAAATGCGTGGACCGATGCATTCCAGCGCTCCCTGGCCGCCCGCAGGAGACCGGCAGAATAGAGCACCGGATGGACCCAGCCTTCTTCCGGGTAATAAATGATCGGAGACTGTCCGATCGCCGAAAGATCGATTTCGGGTTCCAGTTCGGCCAAGCGGCTCTTGCTGATCCACTCGACACCATAGCCCCAGTCCTGCATCTGGTCGGCATTCTCCTGCTGCGCCGCCCAATCCTCCTGCCGCGAATACCATTCGAGGCTACCGGTCTGATGAAACCATGGCGCATTGCCGAATTCGCGGCTCAGATCGAGATGCGCGCGCATGCCTGCAACATTCAAGGCAAAATAGCTCTGCGGTCTCTTTCCGGTCGCATTGGTCCAGGCGAAGCTGGCCGCAGACGCTCCACCGGCAATCTTGCCGGCCTCGATGACAGTAACCCGGGCGCCGGCTTTGGCCGTTTCATATGCCACCGAACTCCCAATGATCCCTGCCCCTATGACGACGACGCGCATTCTCTTCTCCGGTACCCATTGTAACGATTTACGGATTGCTTCTTGGCGAAGCTTTCACCCACCGGGCGATTTGATCCGTTTTGGAGAAGGGGCGCTTTGCGGTCAAACAACCGCATCGGGGGCGCTTATAATGAATAGTTATGAACGGCGATCCGACGCCTCTAAGAGCCCGGAAACGTGGGTGTTATGAGAAACTCGATGAACATGTCGTTCCTCAGTTATGAACTTTTCCGACCTGGGCTCCTGTCACGATGTTATCTCTGGGACCACCTGAAATTATCAGAGGTCCTGCATGGCTTTGTATCCCTCCCAATCCGTCAGACCGACCGCCGGCTTGCTCGTCGTTGACGGCAGGACCGTCGAGGCGCTGGTCACCGCGCAGGATGCCATCGACCTCGCGGACGCGGCCTTGCGAAAGACGTCGAATGGCGTCGCCCATCAGGATGTCAGGCGGACGCTGGACCTGCCGGGGGTGCCCGGCGCCTGCCTCTCGTTGATGTATGCCTCACCTGCTGACCGCCCGCTGTTCGGCGCCAAGGTACTCTCGGTCAGCCCGCAGAATTTCGAAGACGGCCTGCCGTCGCACCAGGGCGGCGTTCTCCTGTTCGAAAGGGAGCACGGGCGACCCGTCGCGCTGATCAACGCACACGCCATCACCGGGCTGCGCACACCGGCTGCCAGTGCCGTCGCGACCAGAACCCTGTCGCGGGCGGACTCATGCGACCTCACTTTGATCGGCTATGGCGAGCAGGCCGAACGCCATGTCGACGCAATCGCCCTCGTGCGTCCGATCACGCGGATCCGCGTATGGGGCCGCGATCCCGGCAAGGCGGCCCGGTTTGCCGAAGCCCAAAGCCGCAAGGGCTATTCGACCACGGCCTGTTCGACCGTCCGGGACGCCGTCGAAGGCGCCGATATCGTCTGTACGGTCACCTCGGCGAAATTCCCGATCCTGGAAGGCAAGTGGATCTCCGCCGGCACCCATATCAACGCCGTCGGAGCCAGCATCGCCTCCCTCAAGGAACTGGATGTGGACTGCGTCACCCGTTCCAGCATCTGGGTGGACTACATGCCGATGGCGATGACCTCAGCATCCGACCTGACGGAGCCACTCGGCGACGGCCGCCTCGATCCTTCGCAGATCATCGGGGAAATCGGCGCCGTGCTGAACGGGGATGTCCGGGGCCGCCGCGACCCGTCCGAAATCACTCTGTATCGTTCGCTGGGCGTTCCCGCCCAGGACATCGAGCTTGCCAACTTCATCTATCTGAAGGCGAAAGACCTTGGTCTTGGCGTCGAAGTGTCATTGTAAGGATTTTCCCATGCTGACTTGCCAGAAGCATCTGTTTTCCATTCCCGACGACGTCACCTACCTCGATGTGGCCTATATGTCGCCGATCCCCAAGAGCGCCGTGGAGGCCGGTATCAAAGGCGTGCAGGTCAAGGCGGCTCCCTGGGAAATGACGATCAATTCCTATTATGACGACGTCGAGAAGGCCCGCGCCCTGGCAGCCTCCTTCATCGGCGCGCAGACGGACGACATTGCGATCGTTCCGGCGACCAGTTACGGCATCGCGCTGGCGGCCGGCAACGTGCCGCTGACGGCCGGATCCGTGATCCTGATGATGGAGAACGAGCACACCTCCCATCGGTACGCCTGGTATGAGGTCGCCAAACAAAAGGGCGCCCGCGTCGTCACCGTTCCCCGGTCGCCGGATGAAACCTGGTCGGATTGCCTGGTTGCCGCAATCCGGAATTCGCAAGCTCCGGTCTCGGTGGTCGCCGGAACGATCGTTCACTGGTTCGAGGGCACCCATGTCGATATCGAAGCGGTCGCCGAAGCGAGCCGCGCCGCCGGCGCCAGCCTTGTGATGGATGGCACGCAATGGGTCGGGGCCGTGCCCTTCGACGTGACCCGCGTGCGGCCCGATTTCCTGACCTTTGCGACCTATAAATTCCTGCTCGGACCGTATCGCCTGGCGTTTCTCTACGCCAACCAGGATTGGCAGAAGACGGGACGGCCTCTCGAATTCCACTCCTGGAACCGTGCCGGTGGAGAACGCTCGGATTTCTACCTGGAAACCATGCTGGACTACCAGCCCGGCGCCCGCCGCTTCGACATGGGAGAGCGCTCCGATTTTGCCGTCCTGCCGATCGCGATCGACTCGATGCAACTCTTGCAGCAATGGGGTAGCAAAGCCGTTCATGAACGGCTCCTGTGGCTCAACCGCCTGATCTGGCAGGAGGCGGAACAGCGAGGCTATTCCGGTCCGATCGAGGCCTTGCGCGCAGGCCATATCTCGGTGGTCGATCTCGGGGAGCGCTACCGCGACGACCTGGCAAGACGCCTTAGGGAACAGAAGGCCTTCGTCACTATCCGCGGCAGCAAGATGCGCATCACGCCGCATGTCTACAACGATGAAGGCGATATCCGGACCCTGTTCGAGATCATCGACACGCTGACCCGCTAGACCTCCGATCGAACCGCGTCCGGGGCACTCAGAACTCCGAGAGTGCCCGGACGCCGCGATCGACACCGTTCATGTAGTCCCGGGTCGACTGGATGAGATGTTCGACAAAGGTATCGGCGACCGAAGAGGCGATCGTGCCCCATGGCCTGTAGACACTCAGGTTGATGTCGAGATGGGGCTGGAAGTCGCGGATCTCGATGGGAAGATCCTTTGCCATCCATGCCGATAGCCTGTCGATGACCGCAACCCCCACACCATTGGCCACCAGGTTCACGCAGGTGTTCGATAGCGCCGCCTCGACTTTCAGTGCCCGGTTGACCCCACGCTCTTCG
Organism: Rhizobium sp. CG5; assembly: GCF_023701945.1. Lineage (GTDB taxonomy): Bacteria > Pseudomonadota > Alphaproteobacteria > Rhizobiales > Rhizobiaceae > Allorhizobium. Next base: position 138,114 of record NZ_JABAEF010000007.1, on the reverse strand, counting down.
CACAGGGCATCCAGTTGCCTCCGCATTGGGTCACCCACACCTAAGGAAACGAAGTTCAGGCCTTCCAGGTCATCGGCCTGAACGACCGAGAGCCGGCTCAACGGATGGCCCTTGGGCATGATGCAGACCGGCGGCGTGGCCACCAGGGCCCGCCGCACGACGGACGGGGTTTCATCATTCACTTCGGCCGCCACGCCAATATCGAGCTGGTTGCGACTGGCCCGCTGAATGATGGTGGAGGAACTGCGGATATCGACCGTCACGGCCACATCCGGATATTCCTTTGTGAAGCTGGCGATGATCGACGGCAGCAATGTCAGGCCGAAGGCAGGCAGCGCCGAAATATTGAGCCGGCCGCTGCGCAGCTCCTTGATCTCGCGCGCCACCCGCGAAATGCCGCGCACGGTGTCATAGACACGCCGGATCTCGGCGTGAAGCATGTGCGCCTCAGGCGTGGGGATGAGACGCTGGCGATGGTTGCGAAACAGCGGAAAGCCGGCCTTTGTCGTCAACTGAAGCAGAATCTTGCTGACGGCCGGTTGCGTGATATTGAGCGCATCGGCCGCCTTGGTCGTCGTGCCATGCGACATGACTGCGGCAAAGACCTCGATCTCCCGCGGCGTAAATTCACCATCATTGGTCAGCAATTCGATCTCCAGATGGGTTATGAAGCGCCCAATATCGCCCGTTCAGGAATAGGCGGGCAACCGCTTTTCCACAAACCTAAATCCGGATGTAATGACGATTGCCAGCATAAAATAGGCAAAGGCGGCTGCCAGAAGCGGTTCATAGATGCGGAAGGTCTGCGCCCGCACGAGATTGGCAGCACCCATCAGTTCGAAAAGCGTGATGGTGGCGGTCAGGGCGGTGCCTTTCAGCAGCAGTATGTTCTGGCCGCCGATCGCCGGCAGCGCCAGTCGGAAGGCTTGCGGCAGCAGGAGCAGGCGCAGGATCTGCCCTTTCGATAGCCCCAGCGACCTGCCTGCTTCCCTCTGGCCACTGGGAACCCCTTGCAAGGCTCCCCGCCAGATCTCGCTGCAATAGGCCGCCGTGTTGAGCGAGAGCGTGAAGAAGGCATAGCTGTAGGCGCTTTTAAACAAAGGCCAAAACGGACTGTAGCGGATCGCCGGGATGCCGGCCAGGATCTGCCCTACCCCGAAATAAACGAGATAGAGCTGGACGAGCAGAGGCGTTCCCCTGAAGGCGAGCACAAATGCGATGGCGGGATATCGCAGCCAGCGCGACGAGGAAAGCCTCGCAAGCGCGACCGGGATGGCCAGCATATTTCCAACCAGCGCACAGCCGACGAACAGCAGAATCGTCGATTGAAACCCGGTCAGCAGCTGAGTGACCAGATAGGTGCCGAATTCCGTCATGCTACGCTGGCCTCCAGACACGATAAGATTTCACTTCGCAGACGTGCAGCAAGGCGGTCGAGACGGCCGACATCACCAGAAACACGACGGCCACGGCCGAATAGAACAGGAAGTAGTGGCGCGTCGCACCGGCCGCCATCTTGCCGGCCAGCACGAGTTCGGTGAAGCCGATAAGGCTGACGAGCGAACTCTCCTTGAGCACGACCAGCCAGAGATTGCCCAGTCCCGGCAAGGCCAGCGGGACCATCTGCGGCAGGATGACCAGGAGAAAGGTCTGCCGGCGGGTCAAGCCGACGGCATAGGCGGCTTCCGTCTGCCCGGCAGCGACCGCAACGATCGCGCCGCGCAGCACTTCGGTGCTATAGCCGCCCTGAACGATCCCCAGGGAAATCGCCGCCGCCACGAAGCCGTTGAGCTGGAAATCGGCCAGAAGTCCGGTCATCCCCAGAAGGGATCTCAGAGCATCGGTTGCCGAGTAATAGACCAGAAAAATGATCAGGATGTCCGGGATGGAACGGATGATCGTGGTGTATCCGGAGGCCAGGCCCCTGGCAACGCGGCTGTTCGACAGTTTGGCCAGCGCTCCGATCAGGCCCAGCATCAGACCGATGAGGTAGGCGCTAATTGAGATACCAAGGCTGAGGCACGCACCCCGAACCAATTCATCGCTCCAGCCCTGGTCACCAAAACTCAGTAGAGTTAGCCAAGACAGTGTCGAGTCCATGCGGCATGTTCCAGTTCGACAAGGATTGTGCCGGCTGTCCAGTGGACAGCCGGCATCGACTTTGAAGTCAGTCAGAGATCAATCGCCGTAGATATCGAAGTCGAAGTAGCGCTTGGTGATCGTGTCGTATTCACCGCTGGCGCGCACCGCCTTGATGGCTGCATTGAGCCGATCCCGCAGAACCGTGTCTTCCTGGCGAACACCGCCGCCGTCGCCGTAGCCGAACATCTTTTCATGCGGCATCTCGACCTTGATCTCGTAGCTCTGCCCTTCGGGCTTTTTCAGGAAATCAGAGATCTGGATGGCCGAGGCCGCCATGAGATCGACACGTCCTGCCTGCAAGTCTGCGATCTCGTCGTCCAGTGTCGGATAGAGCTTGAGATCGGCCACGCCGCCGAACTTTTCCTGCATGTAGGTTGCCTGCAGGCTGGCGCTCTGCGCGGCGACAGCGACGCCCTTGAACGTATCAGGCTTGGTAACGTCGAATTCTCTCGTATCAGCCTTGGCACCGACGAGCACGTTCGCCGAATAGTAATATTTGTCGGTGAAATCGATCACTTCCTTACGCTTGTCGGTGATCGACATCGAGCTCCAGATCACGTCGAACTTCTTTTCGAGCAGAGCCGGGATGATGCCATCCCAGGCGATATCGACGATCTCGCACTTCGCCTTCATTTCCGCGCAGACGGCATCCATGAGATCGATTTCCCAACCCTGCCATTTGCCGCTCGCATCCTTGACGGAGAAGGGTGCGTAGGGCTCGGCGGCGACGCCGAAGCGCAACACTTCGTCTGCCGCCATAGACGAGTTCACTGCGCCCAACGGCGCCACGAGAATAGACAATGCAACAATTAATCTCTTCATTTTTCATTCCCCTTGTTGGTTTCTGTAGACGTCTTGGATTCTCCTCTCAGCGCGCCTCCACCGGGCGAAGCGCTTCGCATATGGAAAACAGCGTCGCTTCGGTATCAGGTCGCGTCGAGATTTGAAGGGATGCCGGCAACCCGCCCTGCGTTGGAAGGGGCATGGCGAGCGTCGGAAGGCCGAGAAAATTTGCCCAGCGGCGGAAGGTGCCGCCCGCCAGGCCGTAAGGTACGAAATCCGGACCGACCGCCGTCATTTCGTCGGTCAGGCGCGGCGCCAGTCCGGGTGCCACGGGTGCAGCGAGAAGATCGACGGCCGACATGAGGTCCAGGAAGATCGCTTGGGCGTGGCTGCGAAACGCCACCGCTGCCTGATAGTCCGTCGCATCCATTGCCCTGCCCGCCGCGATGAAACCGCTGACGGCCGCCCCGACATCCTGCGGGGCGCTCTCGACAAGCGCGCCATACTGCGCGGCAAATTCATATTGCAGGATCACAAGTCCCGCCTCCATGACCTTGCCGGCCAGCGGAAATTCAAGCGTCCGCACCTGAACACCAGCCGCCTGCAATCGGGCGAGCCATAGCGCCTGGGCATCCGCCACGACGGGGTCGACAGCCGCGGCATGCAGATCGGGACAAAGGCCGATCCGAAGGCCTGAAAGGGCGACCGCCAGCGGCTCCGGAGCCTCTGCGCCCTGCATGGCGAAATGCACCAGGCGGGCGTCCTCAACGCTATTTGCGATCGGGCCGATCGTGTCTAGACTCGGGGCCGTTGGGCGAACACCCGAGGGATCGCCGCGGCCATTCGTCGGCTTGAAGCCAAAAAGCCCGGTGGCAGCCGCCGTGGAGCGGTTCGACCCGCCGGTATCCGTTCCGATGGCGGCGACACAATAACCGGCAGCGACGGCCGCCGCCGAACCGCTGCTCGTGCCGCCGGTGCCGCGCGTCGGATCCAACGGGCTGACCACCTTGCCAAACCAGGGATTTTCATGGTTGCCGGCCGTCAATTCATGCAGATTCGTCTTGCCGACGATCACGGCACCGGCGGCGCGCAGATTGCGGATGCAAGCCGCATCCTCTTCGGCGACATGGCCCCTGAACAGCTGCGAGCCCGACGTCGTCGGCCACCCCTTGACGTCGATGACATCCTTGACCGCGATCGGGATACCATGCAGCGGGCCGCGGCGCCGGCCGGAGCGAAGCTCCGCGTCCAACCGCCCGGCATCCTCAAGCGCTTGCTCCCGGGCGACGAATATCATCGCCTTGATCTGATCGTTGTTGCGCTCGATCCGCTCGAAACACCCTTCGATGAAACTCACCGTGGACAGGCCGGCGGCAAAGCGCCGCTGTATGTCGCCTATCGACTGAGGAGAGTCTTCCATCATTGCATTCAGCCCGTGTGTCCGGTCCCTGCGACCTTCACATGCAAGCTAACAGGAAGCTCCAGCCCGCCCTAATTCCTTGAAGCGCGCGGTTAATTACCAATTGTTATTAACCCGGCAATGAGGCGCCGCTGGTTGGAGAGATCGTCTCCGTCCTTGCGCGGGTCGTGCAACCAACTCATGCCGGGGTGATCCGCACCGGAACGGATTTGGCGGCCGGCGTTTTGCTGTCCTCGTCATGCTGCCAGAGCGGGATCAGCGAGTTGCATTCCGGGAAATAGGCAGCACAGGTGCCGGGCGGCAGATCATAGTCGATCACCTGCATGCCGGTGAGAGTCCGCTCGATACCGTCATCGACTGCGGTGGTGATGCGGGCAAGCCCGTCTTTCGCCAAGCCCAGGCGGATGCGGTCGTCGGCATTCATCATGATGATCATGCGGGATTTGTGAATGCCGCGCAGCCGGTCATCGTAGCCATACACCGTCGTATTGAACTGGTCGTTCGATCTCAGCGTGACCAGACGCAATAGGTCGCGATCATCGCTGACCGAAAAGCTGGCGTCGAGAGATTTCGGCAGTTTGAAATTTGCTTTCCCGGTCTCGGTTTTCCAGACACGATCACGCGCCGGCACCGGGCGCGGGAAACCGCCGGGGGTGTCGAGCCGTGCGTTGAAGTCTCGAAACTGTTCCGGAAACGTCGCCTCGATGGCGTCTCTGACCTTTGCATAATCCGCCACCCATTCATCCCAGGGCACGGTCGGGTTTGGCGGCAGCGTATGCTTTGCGATTTCCGCCACGATGCGCGGCTCCGACAGCAAAGCCGCACTTGCGGGCTGATATTTGCCGCGCGAGGCATGGATGCAGGTCGTCGAATCCTCCATCGTGACGATCTGCGGCCCGCTCGATTGTTCGTCGATCTCGGTCCTGACCAGGGTCGGCAGGATATAGGTCGTTGCGGCGGTGATCAGGTGGCTGCGGTTGAGCTTGGTGGCAATCTGGACCGACAGGTCGAGGCCGCGCCATTTTTCTTCCATCAGCGTGCGTTCGGGGATGGCGCGGACAAAATTGCCGCCCAGGCTGATAAAGGCTTTCACGTCGCCTTTGACGATTGCCTCGCAGGCTTCGACGGTATTCAGGCCATCCTTGCGCGGCGGCTCGAAATGATATTGCTCGGCCAGACGATCGAGTGGCACGAGATCCGCCTTCTCGGATATGCCGACCGTGCGCTGCCCTTGCACATTGGAATGCCCCCGTACCGGGCAAATGCCGGCACCCGGCCGGCCGATATTGCCGCGCATGAGCAGGAGATTGACCAGCATCTGAATGTTGCTGACCCCATAACGATGCTGGGTGAGGCCCATGCCGTAGATCGCGATGACGGAGCGGGCCTTTGCGTAGGTTTTCGCCGCCGCTTCTATGGACGCATACGTCAGGCCGGATGCCTTGAGGATATCAGGCCAGGCGGTCGAGCGGACATGCGCCTCGAACTGTTCGAAGCCGTGCGTATGGGCCGCGATGAAGGCCTCATCGAGAATGCGCGCAGCGCCGGTTGCGATCGCCTCATCGTCCCAGTCAAACAGACACTTGGCCATTCCCATGATGGCGGCGATGTCGCCGCCGGCATTGACCTGATAATACTGCGTGGCGATATCGGTCGGCTTGTTCGTCGCCATCTGGCCAGGGCGCTGCGGATTGACGAAGGCCTGCCATCCCCGCTCCTTGAGCGGATTGAACACCACCACCGGCGCGCCGCGCTCTCTCACCTCCTGCAAGGTGTGCAGCAGCCGAGGGGCATTGGTGCCGACATTCTGGCCAAAGGACAGAATACAGTCGGTGTGGTTGTAGTCGTCGAGCAGGATCGTTCCGACCGGCGTGCCGATGCTTTGCGGCAAGGCCACCGAAGTCGTCTCGTGACACATGTTGGAACTGTCGGGAAGGTTGTTGTTGCCGTACAATCGCGCCAGCAACTGGTACATGTAGGATGTCTCGAGCGAGGCTCGCCCCGACGCATAGAACACGACCTTTTCCGGGTCGTAGCCTTTCAGTTTCGAGCCTATGTCGGCAAAAGCGTCGGCCCAGCCGACTTCCACAAATGTATCGCTGGCCCGATCGTACCGCACCGGATGGGTCAGCCGGCCCTCGTTTTCGAGGTCGTAGTCTGCCCATGTCAGAAGCTCGGTGACGGTATGTCTGGCAAAGAAATCCGGCGTCGTGCGCTTCGATGTGAGATCCCAGAACGTGGCTTTCGCACCGTTTTCACAAAACTCCGCCAGATGCGGTTTGCCGGGCTTGGCCCAGGCGCAACTGGTGCAGGCATAACCGCCGACCTTGTTGTGATCCGTCATCAGCCCCGGTGTCGTCTTGACGGCGCCTTGTTTGATGGCGTGTTTCACAACCGATTTGATGGATCCCCAACCGCCGGTCGGCATCTCGTATGTTTTGAACTCTGCTTTTTTATCCATGCTGCGCCCTTTCCTTTGATGCGCAACCGCTCCGCAAGCCGCAGGGTTCCATGGATCGGATAATCTATTTCGGGCTGCAGCGGAGAAACCGGAAACGATGGAACGGATGCCTGCCTGCCACGTTGACGCGTTAACGCACGAATTTTGGCGCTGACCTTCCAACCGACGGACACTGAGCTTGACGAGCACGCTAGACCCCTATTGCGGCCCAGCCCCAACCTCCGAGACTCTGCTTGCCTCGTGGAATTTCGATGTGGTCCTGATTGTGGCTCTGGTGGTTGTAACCGCCGCGGCTCACTTTGCAGACCCGCGCCGACGCAACTGGCGGACCGCTGTTCTGGCAACGCTGCTGTTCATGGCCTTCGTATCGCCTTTGTGCGCCATGACCACCGCGCTGTTTTCGGTCAGACTGTCCCATCACATCCTGATCGGATCGGTCATCGCCCCGCTGATCTTCATCATGGCACGTCCTCAGCTCGGATGGATCGCACGATTGCCTGCCGAGGCGGTGTTCCTGACGCATACCGCCCTATACTGGGCCTGGCATCTACCGGCCGGCTATGGCTTTGCCCTGTCGGGAACAGCGCCGTATTGGCTGATGCAGTCCGGCTTGATTGCCGCCTCGATCGCACTCTGGGGTCAAATGCTGTCACGGCATGTATCACCTGTCACCGCCATAAGCCTGGCATTGGGAACCATGGTGCAGATGGGGTTCCTTGGCGCCATCCTCACCTTCGCGCCCGATGCTCTGTTCGAAGCGCACCTTGGCACAACCAGGGCGTTTGGCATGGGCCCGCTTCAGGATCAACAACTGGCCGGCGTGTTGATGTGGACGGTTGGCTTTGCGCCTTACATCATCGTCGCGCTCTGGAGCATCCGCACCCGTTTGCTGTCCCGTCATGCCACAGGGCCGTAGACCGCAATGATTTTCCTGAAATTCATCCACATCATTGCCATTTCCATCTGGGCGGCCGGGCTGGTCAGCCTTCCGGGGCTCTACGTGCAGAGGGCCCGCATCCAATTGGATGAAGACCTCTACCGGCTCCAGAATGTCGTCCGCTTTTCGTATGTAAAAGTCCTATCGCCCGCGGCCTTCATCGCCATTGGCACCGGCACGGCGCTGACCTTTCTGCAGCTGCCGTTCAGCGAATGGTTCTCCATGAAGCTCGCGCTGGTCGGCGCCATGGTGGTGATCCATGTGATGACGGGTCTCGTCATCATCCGGCTTTTCGACGAGGGCGAGGCATATCCTGTCTGGCGTTTTCTGCTGGCCACCATCGCCAGCACGCTCATCGTCGGCGGCATCCTGTTCATGGTGCTGGCTCGGCCGGACGCGCCGGCCATCCTGCCCGCCAACTGGTCGGAACCCGGAGCCCTCAAAAGGATGATCGCGCAGATCAGTCCTTGGGCGATACCATGAGGCCAATGCCGTGATCGAATATCAGCTTGCCGCCGTGCCAGCCCGCCAGCCCCGCCAGCAGGGCTGCAAGGACCGAAAGCCCCAGGCCATGGGGAAGGACGTCGATCATCTGCGTGAACCGTCCGCCCCAATTGGCACCGGCCACGGCGATGAGCGACATGGCCGCAATGCCATGGGCCCAGCTGGCAACGCGGGCCCGAATGCCGGCGACCAGCAAGAGTTCGGCCGTGCCGATCAGACCTGCGGCGATCCCTCCGAAGAACCCGCCGCCTGCAGCCCACAGTCCGGCGCGCATCCAGAACGGGTCTGCGCTCCACCAGTACATGACGTCGGCCGCCAAGGTGGCCATGACCAGCGCGATGGGGAAATGCACTGTCATGGCATGAAGCGGGTGCCCGGCGACCGCCACGGCAGAACTCGTCGTCTGTTCCTCGATCTTCGTGATGACCGGGTTCTCGCTGCCATTTTCCATCAAAAGGGATCTCCATTCAGGCTACCAACACCAGGACCGCCTTTCAGGTTCCTCGCGCTTTTCGGTTTAAGCCTGTTTTCGCCTCTCCTGGCCGGTTGCCAGGGCGACCTCTCCGCCCTGGATGCGGCAGGTCCGTCCACAGCCGCAATCGCCCGACTTTGGTGGGCCATGCTAGCGGGTGCCGCCGTCATTTTCGGCCTCGTCATGGCGCTGCTCTGCGTGGTCTTCTTCGCGCGCGATAAAGTCAAACACATCAGCCCGCAGCGCTGGATCGTGCTCGGTGGCATCGTCATGCCCGTGCCGATCCTGCTCGCACTGCTCGGATACGCATTTTACCAGGGCGAGACGCTGTTTGGCGACCGCGTCTCCGATGCCGAGATCACGGTTGTCGCCACATCGAGAATGTGGACTTGGGACTTCGCCTATGAACTCGACGGCAGGACCGTCACGTCCCGCGACATTCTCCATCTGCCGGTGGGACGCCCCGTGCGCATTGAGACGACGAGCGTCGACGTCATCCATAGTTTCTGGGTTCCGCGGCTGGGCGGCAAGATCGACTCCATTCCCGGACAGGTGAATGCGATCGTTCTGCAGGCGGACGTCGAGGGAACCTTTGGCGGCATCTGTTCGGAATATTGTGGAGTGGGTCATGCCGGAATGACCTTCCGGGTGACCACGCACAGCGTCGCAGAGTTTGAAAACACACTGAAAAAGTTGGGGCCATGATGACACCACCTCCTGTGGCTGAGAAGATTTCTGCCATCGCCCTGCACCGGCAGCTCGACGCCATCTGGAACTCCGGCACGGGGTGGCGACGATTTGCGGCGGTCAATCATAATGTGATCGGCAAGCGGTTCATGATCACCGCACTGGTGTTCTTCGCGATTGGCGGCTTTCTCGGCATGCTGATCCGCGCGCAACTGGCAACGGCCAACAATGCCTTCATGGATGCCGCGCAATATGCGCAGGTTTTTACCATGCACGGGACCATCATGATGTTCCTGTTTGCGATCCCCTTCTTCGAGGGCCTGGCCATCTATCTTCTGCCCAAACTGCTAGGCGCCAGGGACCTCGCCTTTCCGCGCATATCCGCCTACGGCTTCTGGTGTTATCTGTTCGGCGGATCGATGCTAATCGTGGCGCTTGTCAGCGGGATCGCGCCGGATGGCGGCTGGTTCATGTACACCCCGCTGTCGTCGTCCAAATACAGCCCCGGCATCAATGCCGATATCTGGCTGCTGGGCATTACCTTCGTCGAGATTTCGGCGATCAGCGCGGCCATAGAAATCGTCGTCACGATCATCCGCATGCGCGCGCCCGGCATGTCTCTGATCAGAATGCCGATCTTTGCCTGGTACATGCTGGTGGTCGGCGGAATGATGCTGGTCGGATTTCCGCCGCTGATCCTCGGCTCGATCCTGCTCGAAGCGGAGCGGGCCTTCGATCTGCCGTTCTTCGACCCGGACCGGGGCGGCGATCCGCTATTGTGGCAGCACCTGTTCTGGCTGTTCGGCCATCCCGAGGTCTATATTATCTTCCTGCCGGCCGCCGGCGCCCTGTCGACCATCATTCCCGTCCTGGCGCGAACGACGCTGGCCGGCTATGAAATGATCATCGCGGCGCTGATGGCCATGGCATTTCTCTCCTTCGGATTGTGGGTCCACCACATGTATACGGTCGGCATCCCCCACGTCGCCCTGTCCTTTTTCTCCGCCGCCAGCGCCCTTGTCGCGATCCCCACGGCGATCCAGCTCTTCGCCTGGCTCGGCACGCTGGCCCAGGGGCGACCGCAATGGAACGTGCCGATGCTGTACGTCCTCGGGTTCTTTTTCGTGTTTGTCGCCGGAGGACTGACCGGCGTCATGCTGGCCATGGTGCCATTCGATCAGCAGGCCCACGACACGCATTTCGTCGTCGCGCACCTGCATTATGTGCTGGTCGGCGGCTTTCTCTTTCCGATGCTGGCCGGCATATACTACTGGCTGCCTCACATCAGCGGGCGCCAGCCGGTCCAACATCTCTCCCGTGCCGCCTTCTGGATGATCTTCATCGGCTTCAACCTGACATTTTTCATGATGCATCTGACGGGCCTGCTCGGCATGCCGCGCAGAACCTTCGCCTACCCGGACGGCTCGCCCTGGGAATGGCTCAACCTGCTGTCGTCCTTCGGAAGCTTCGTGATGGCGATGGGTTTCATGCTGGTCGCACTCGATGTCGTGCTGATCTTCCTGTTCGGCAAACCGTTTCGGCGCAATCCCTGGAAGGCGGGAACGCTGGAATGGGCCATGCCGACGCCGCCGCCATCCTACAGTTTCGCCTCCCTGCCGCAGATCTCCGCCCGCGCCGACGCTCTGGCTATCGACACGCTCGGTGCCGAACTTGCGGCTGGCAAGGGCTATCTCGGCTTCGCCCGCAATGGCTGGATGGAAACGATGGGGGTGGATGCGGTATCCGGCGCGCCTAACCAGATCATCGTCCTGCCCCGTCCGACCTATCTGCCCTTCTTCACGGCAGTCACCACGGGTGGCGTCTTCATCGGGCTGCTTTTGAAAATCTATCCGCTGGCAATCGTTTTCGCGCTGGTGACGCTTGCCATGTTCCTGCGCTGGACGCCCAATGCTGAAGCGAAGATCGACCGGGGTCTGGTCGACGCGTCTGAAGATTGCCGTGTTCCCCTGCATTTCGAAAGCAAGGATGCCCCGTCGATCCTGGCCATGCGCCTGACGCTGCTGGCCAATGCCACCTTGTTTGCCTCGCTGTTGTTTGGCGGACTTTTCCTCTGGGTGTCCAACACCGGCGCCCAGCCCCTCCTGCATACGCCGACCGGGAGTGCCGCTCTCATCGCGCCGGTGGCCCTTCTGGCCACATGCGCCGGTGCTGCTGCAGGGACAAAGATGAGCCTCTGCCGACCCTTGCTCATCGTGTCCCTGGTCTCCTACGCCATCACATCCTGTCTGACCGGACTGGAGCTCTACTGGCACACAACGGCGACCTCGTTTGCGCTGGAAGCCGTGAAATTCGCCGTCTCCAGCTATCTGCTTCTCCATTTGGTCATCGGTCTGATCTTTGCCGGATTTTGCCTGTGGCGGACGGGTGAATACATCTCCGAAACCCGCCAGAACGACATGCGGATCGCGACCCTTTGGCATGGCTACGGCATCGCCATCACCGTTATCACCGCGCTCTATCCCCTTCTGCTGACAAGCTTGCGTCCGGGAGGCTGACATGCGCTATCGTCTGATATTCTTCATCATCGGGCCGTTCGTGCTGTGGAGCATCTCCTTCACGACGCTCTATGGCGTTCAGGGTTTGGGCTGCAGGGCTGATTGGGACACGGTGTTGCTTGCCGGATTTCCTCTGCTGCGGCTAGTCCTGATGGCTCTTCTTGTGCTGGCCACAGCCCTGTCTGCAGCCCTGTACCTGGCCGCGCGAAGCATGGATACACACCAACCAGGCATGGGCCGCATAGCCCGCTACAGTGCGCTTGCCGGCATGGTCTCGACAGTGATCACATTCCCGGGCGTGTTCTGGCTGCAACTTTGCTGATCTCGGAACCAGCAGGACAAGGCATGGTGGCCGCGATCAGCCTACGGCGGCTGATGCTCGCCCCCGTGCGGCGTTGATTGACGACCCGCTAAAGTTCTTTTCGCTCACGGAACGTTAAGCAGTAGAGGGTTAGGACTCTGCTTATCGAATAGATCCGGAAAATGTCCGAAGCAGATCCTGCCATTCCAAGGCACGTTGACCGCGGAATAGAATGTCCAGAAACGGATAGACAACGCCATGCCTGCTGCCGCCTTGCCGATACTCGTCAATATTTTCGTTGCAGGCATGTTCGTCGCAAGCTTCCTGACCATCGCGCAGCTCAATCCCGGCTTCGGCCATATCCGCTGGTTCGCACTCAGCTACGCCATCGGTATGCTTACGCCGCTATCGGAGTTTGTGCTGCCCCTCTCGCCCTCGCCGACACCTTTCATGATAACAAGTTTCGCCGGTCTTTTCGGCGGTATCGTCCTAATGGCACCGGCCATCTCGCGCCTGCATGGACGGCGACCGGCATGGTGGATAGGCGGCGTCATCTTCATCAGCGGTCTTTGCCTTCGTGGACTGGTTTGGGGCGGCGAGCGCAATGAATTCTGGTATGAACTGACCTATCAGATCCCATTTGCCTGTGCTTCCTGGTTTTGTGCCGCGACGTCCTACCTGCATGGTCGCAAGACGCCCCTTGATCGTGCCGCAACGGCACTGTTCACGGTGATCGGCGCCCACTTCCTTCTCAAGCCCTTCGCCGCTGTCCGCTTCGGTTCCGGTGCAACGGCTTCCGATTATGTCGGCACAACCTATGCCACCGTGTCACAAGCCAGTTCCGGAATTCTGCTGATTGCAGCTGGCCTTCTCGTCCTGATTGATGCCCTGCAAACCGTGGTCCTCAGGGATCGAAGAGAGGCCATTTCGGACCCGCTGACCGGACTGCCCAACCGGCGCGGCTTGCATGCTTCGTTTGAGGACATGGCGCGCCGCCACCGCAGCATTCCGGCCGCAATCGCGATTATCGACATCGATCATTTCAAACGCATCAACGACACCTGGGGGCACCAGAAAGGCGATGACGTCATTCGCGCAGTGGCCCTGTGCCTGGAGGAAAATTGTCCCGCTCTCAGCACGGTAGCGCGGATCGGCGGCGAGGAATTTGTGCTGCTGTTTCCCTGGGAAGGCCCCGCTCTGGCGCAACTGGCGTGCGAAAATATCCGCATGGCTGTTGCGCAACTTGAATTCAAGCGCGTGGAAACAGTGACGGTCAGCATTGGCCTCACGCCTGTCGCCGCGCATGAGGATTTATCCTCGGCCATGAAGCGGGCAGACGGGGGCCTCTACAAAGCGAAGCAATCGGGGCGAAACACATCTGTCCTCGAACCAAATGAAACAGTGGACATCCCCTCGGACCGGGACCTTCAGGTGGCGAAATAAGCCGTCGTGTCGCCCGGCAGAACCCGCACCTGCACCCAGAGCACATGCCGGCCCTCCGGCGCACTCGACGGGTCCACGGCCGTCGGCTGCCATCAGAACAACCGGTCGAAAGATGAGGTTCACGCGAGCGGCAGTTGAACCTGGACCTCGACACCTTGCTGCCTGACCGGTCTCGGTGACAGGACGGTCATGGTCATGCCGGTGCGGTCGGCGATCGCCTTGATGATGGAGAGGCCAAGGCCGCTGCCGCCGATCTTTCCCTCGCCACGCTCGAACCTTTGCATCAGCCGGTTCATCGCTTCGGCCGGCAGAACCGGACCGTCATTGGCGACGCAAAGCAAACCGTCCGCCTGAAGGACCGCCTCGACCAGACCGTCCTGCGCGCCGTGCTTCAGGGCGTTTTCGATCAGGTTGCGGTATAGAATGCCAACGGCATCGGGATCCAGCTTGGAAAGCACGGCGCCTTGCGGAAGGCTCAGGACGATCCGCCCCTCCCCGGCCCGGGTGAAATCCTGGGTGATCATCTGCAAGACGGGCCTGAGATCGGAGGGCTGATCGCTTTGCAGCCGTCCGCCTTCGGCGCGGGCAAGCTGCATCAGCTTTTCCGACATGCGCATCAGCCGCTTCAGGGTGGTTTCGATCTCCGTTGCCCGCTGGCTTGTCAGTTCTTCCGTCGTTTCGGAGCGAATGCGCTGCGCCTGGGCAATGGCGCCTGCCACCGGCGTTCGCAGTTCGTGTGCCGCATTGGCCGCAAAGGCGCGTTCGGCATTGAACGCCGCCTTCAGGCGGTCCAGCAGCTGGTTGACGCCTGCCGAAATCGGACGAAGCTCGCTGGGCAGGCTGCTATCGGGCAAGGGTGAAAGATCCTGGGTGCCGCGATGAGCAAGCTCCTCTCGCAGGCCGCGCACCGGGCGCAAGGACCGGCGCACCGCCACAACGATTGCCAGAAGGCTGAACGGGATCACCACGATCAGCGGCAGCACCAGACCCAGCAACATCTTGCGTGACAGTTCCCTGCGGCGATCGAGCGGTTCGGCCACGGCAATCGTCATCCGGCCGTCGGCGCTGACGTCGTAATAGAGCTGGTGCGTTTCGGTCCGGACAAAACCCCGTTGGGCAAAAGCCGGAAAGATCGAGGCGTCAGCACCTCGCGAGGCGAGCAGGATCCGCCCGTCGCGGTCGCGCACGATGAAGGTCACGTCCTCGCCGTACCGCGTCTCGCGGCCGCCGCGCGTTTCGCCGTCCTCTTGCTCGACGGCACCACGATGGTCGCGGCCTTCGCGCAGGTCGTGCCGGGCAATCGGCAGGATGCGCTGTGCCGTGGCTTTCAGCCCGTCATCGTAGACTTGCTGCATTTCCCCGCCGAGGCGATGGGCGGTGACCGCGGCCGCCGCCAACCACAGCAGCGTGACCGAAAGCCCGACCGCAAGGGCCAGGCGCGTCTGGAGCGATGTACCGATCTTCATGCGCGCCCCAATCGGTAGCCGAGACCGCGTTCGGTCTCGATCACATGGGCGCCGAGTTTCTTGCGCAGCCGGCTGACATGCACTTCGATGGCATTGCTGTCGATTTCCGTATCGAAGGAATAGAGCCGTTCTTCCAGCTGCGCCTTGGAAAGGAGCTGACCTGGACGCTGCAGGAAGGCCTCGAACAGGACCCATTCGCGCGCCGTCAGGATCACCGCCTTGCCGTTCAGCGCGACGCTGCGGGCAGCAAGATCCACGGTGAGCGGGCCCAGCGTGACGAGGGGGTTGGGGTTGCCGGTATAGCGGCGGGCGACCGAGCCGATGCGGGCCGACAGCTCGGCCAGATCGAAGGGCTTCACCATGTAATCGTCCGCCCCGGCATTCAGCCCGGCAATCCGGTCCGAGACCTGGTCGAGGGCTGTCAGGATCATCACCGGGGTGACATCGCCCCGGCCGCGCAGCGCTTTCAGAAAAGCAATGCCCAAGCCGTCGGGCAGCATGAGATCGAGCAGGACAAGGTCGTAGCCGGCGGCGGCCAGCGCGTCGCCGGCCCGATCCAGCCGCATCACCCAGTCGACGGAATGGCCGTCAGCGGCGATCTGGTCGCGAATGGCCGCACCCAGCGCCGTATCGTCCTCGATCAGCAGAACCCGCATCATTGCCTCCCTTTGCTCTCAAGTCCTAGTCCACCCGCCAGCTTACGGGAAGCTGAAGCAATGTCGCGCCGTTTGTCAGGTGCCTGTCAGTTTGCCGCTCCATTGATCGCTCCGACACTGAGAGGAAACGATGATGAAGACCGGCATTCTGCCCACCGTGGCCCTGGCGATCCTGGCCGCGACATCCGCCCAGGCCAGGGACGATTGCGATATTCCGATGGCCCACTGGCAGCCACGCGAGGCCGTCCGCGCCATGGCGGAAGAACGCGGTTGGACGCTGAAGCGCATCAAGATCGATGACGGTTGCTACGAAGTCTACGGCACCGACAGAGAGGGCCGCCGCTTCGAGGCGAAAATCGACCCTCAGACCCTTGAGGTCATCGACATCGAAGAACGCCACGACCATCGCTGACCTTCCGAACCCGATCCCCATCCCCATCATGCCCCACCAACCGGAGACACTGATATGACCTACCGCAAACTTCTTCTGGCTGCCTGCGCCGGCACCGGCCTTCTCGTCGCCTTCGGCAGTCTGGCCATGCCGCTCGATGCCCTGAAAACGAAGACCTCAAGCGCCTTCGGCCTGGTGGACTATGACCAGACCGACAGCGATGGCCATCACCGGGGACACCATCGCCATGACGATGACCACGGTCGCCAGGCCTCCAACGACTGCCGCAGCGACGAAGAGGATGATGACGACGACGATGACAGGGCCTGCGGCGGTCGTGGCGGCGCCATGCCGCAGCAGAACGCCACCCCGCCGGCCAATGGTCTGTTCGCGCCCGGATCCAAGCCAAACGTCCAAGTGAACTGAACCGTCCAGATCCGCACAGGAGATTGAAATGAAGCGCTTTCTTGCCATGCTCGCCGTCACCACGGCCCTCACCATTCCCAGTCTCGCCATGGCGGGCCAGGTGACATTTACCACCACGCTCAGCAACTACGGCGGCGATGGCGCCTATCTTGCCTATTACGTGACCGACGCTGACGGCAAATATGCGGGCAGTCTGTGGATGGCCGGCGGCAAGGCCAGATACTACGAACACCTGAGCGGCTGGTACCGCGCCACGGCTGGCGACACCGCCGAGATCAACGGCATCACCGGCGCCAGCGTCGGGGCGGGCCGTTCGCTCAAGATGACCGTCGATCTGGCCGATACGCTGTTCGATGCCGGCTATCAGCTGCACATCGATTCCGCCGTCGAAGACATGCGCGACAGCCCGAACGACATCGTCGTGCCGCTGACATCGACGGGTTCGGGCCAGACGGTGAAGGGCAAGCGCTACATCGCCGGCTTCACCTATGCCCGTTAAGCAGGAAGGACGCTTGTCATGATCCGGTCGCTCCACCGTTGGTTCGGGCTGATTGCCGCCGTGCTGCTGACCACTGTCGCGTTGAGCGGCATGGCCCTGTCGGTTTTCCCGGTCTCCGAGGCCTTCACCCGGCCCGCCGCCCAGGCAATCAGCGTTGCCGAGCTTGCCGCGCGCGTTCAAGTGGCCGAACCCTCGGTGGAGCAGATCCGCAGGGCGCCGTCCGGGCGCCTGACTGCCTATTATTTCGAGGGCGATCAGCCCGCCTCGGCCGTCATCGATCCCACCACCGGCAAGCCCGCCGGCAGCGCCGATACCTCGGCACTGCAGCGTTGGCTGACCAATTTTCACCGCTCCCTGCTGCTGGATGACACGGGTCGTCTGGTCACCGCGGCTGGTGCTGCCATCATGCTGCTGATGACCGTATCCGGCCTTTTCCTTCTGGCGCGGCGCGCCGGCGGGTGGCGGGCGCTTTTGAAGCCGATGCGCGGCCAAGGCGACGGGCGGCTGCATGCCGTGATGTCGCGGCTTGCCCTGCCAGGGCTATTGCTCTCCTCGCTCACCGCCCTCTGGATGACCGCCGCCACCTTCGGCCTGCTGCCCGACGGCGCCGGCGCGCCACCTTTCCCGGCAGAGGTCAGCGGCCAGACAGGCGTGGCGCTCGCCGCCATTCCCCTGCTTCAGGAGACCCCGATCGAAGAACTTCGCTCCTTGAGCTTCCCGGCGAAGACCGACGCAACCGATGTCTTCACCCTGAAGACCGCTGCCGGTGAAGGCTATATCGATCAGGGCAACGGGCGGCTTCTGGCCTGGACCGATGCCGGCTGGACCGATCGCGTCTCCCATCTCGTGATGATGCTGCATACGGGCCAGGGCCTGGCTTGGCTCGGTCTGCTTCTGGGGCTTTCGGCGCTGAGCGTTCCAGTTCTGGGATGGACCGGCGTGTCGGTCTGGCTTGCAGCATGGCTTGCGAGGCGCCGCGATGGCAAGGCGGCATCCGTGCCTGCCGCCGACGCCGATACCATCGTCCTGGTCGGCAGCGAAGGCGGCACGACGCGCGGCTTTGCGGCAACGCTTCAGTCTGTCCTTTCCGCGCAGGGCCTTGGCGTCCATGTGGGACCGATGACGGGCTTTGATCCCAACCGTTGGCCGAAGGCGCGACGCATCATCCTGCTCGCGGCCACCTATGGCGATGGCGCGGCACCGGCCTCGGCCAGTGGCTTTCTCGCAGAGTTCATGCACTGTCCGGCAAAACCCGGCCTGCCGCTTGCCGTGCTCGGCTTCGGCGATCGCAGCTTTCCGGCTTTCTGCGGCTTTGCGGCGGAGATCGCGAGGATCGCAGATCAAAAAGGCTGGAAGCTGCTGACCCCGTTCGACACGGTCGACCGCCGGTCGCCGCAGGATTTCGCCCGCTGGGGACGCAGCCTTGCGCAGGCCCTCAGCCTCGACTTCGAGCTGAACCATCAGCCGGCGGCATTGAAGACATGGGCGATGTCGCTGGTGTCGCGACGCGACTATGGCGCCGACGTGCAGGCGATGACGGCGATCCTGCGCTTTGCCCTGCCGAAAACCTCGCTCTGGCATCGCCTGACAGGCCAAGGCCTGCCACGTTTCGAAGCTGGCGACCTGATCGGCGTCGTGCCGCAAGGCTCCGACCTGCCGCGTTTCTACTCGCTGGCGTCAGGCACCAGGGATGGCTTTCTCGAAATCTGCGTGCGCAAGCAGGCCGGCGGTCTCTGCTCCGGTCAGTTGGCGGCGCTGGAACCGGGCGACACGATGACCGCTTTCGTGCGGCCGAACCCTGCTTTTCGCCCCGTGCGCGGCCGCAGGCCGGTCATCCTGATCGGGGCCGGCACCGGGATCGGGCCCCTCGCCGGCTTCGCTCGCGCCAATCGCTCGCGCAGGCCCATGCACCTCTATTTCGGCACCCGTCACCCCGCCAGCGATGCGCTATACGCCGAGGAGCTTTCCGCCTGGAAGGACGACGGACATCTCACGTCGGTCTCGACAGCCTATTCGCGGACAGCAACGCCAGCCTATGTGCAGGATATTCTGCGCCAGGATGCGGCCCGGCTTGGCAAGCTGATTGCCGCCGGCGGTCAGGTTCTGGTCTGCGGCGGACGGGAGATGGCGGCCGGCGTCGCCACCGCACTTGCCGATATTCTCGCACCGCAAGGTGTTACCCTTGCCACGCTCAAGGCGGAGGGCCGTTATGCCGAAGACGTTTACTGACCTGACGCGCCATGCGCTGAACGGGCCGACCATGGGCACGCGCTGGTCGGCGCTGTTTCATACGCCGGCCGATTTCGACGCCGAGCCGGCACGATTGGCCATGGCCAATGCCGTGGCTGAGGTGGACCGACAAATGTCCACCTGGAAACCGAACAGCGATCTCAATCGCCTGAATTCAGCAGATCCCGGCGAATGGATCACGCTGCCGGAGCGGCTCATCACCGTTCTCACCGCCGGCCTCATCATCGGCCAGGCCTCTGGCGGTGCCTTCGACATCGGCATGGGCGATGCCGTTGCCGCCTGGGGTTTTGGCCCGGACGCGGCAGATCAGGACCGGATCAAGGCCGCACGCCTTTTAAGCCGCAGCCCGGCACACGACATCCTGGAACTCGACAGATCGGGCTGTCGCGCCCGAAAACATGCCGACATGCGTTTCGATCTGAACGGCATCGCCAAGGGCTACGGCGTCGACCGGCTGACGGAGGTGGCGCGCGAGCATGGCATCGAGGCTGGCCTCTTTGCCATCGACGGCGAGTTGCGGGCGCTCGGCGCCCAGCCGGACGGCAAGGGCTGGACCATCGCCGTCGAGAAACCTGACCTGGACGCCCGCGCCCCGCACTCCGTCCTCGAGCTGCACGATGCCGCCGTCGCCACCTCAGGCGATTACCGCCACTGGCTGGATGTCGGCGGCCACCGCCTATCGCATACCATGGACCCGCGCCTCGGAATGCCGCTCAAGCAATCCCCCGCGTCTGTCACCGTCATTGCCCGCGATTGCAGGAGCGCCGACGCCTGGGCGACGGCGATGATGGTTCTCGGCGAAGCGCGCGGTCTTGCGTTGGCCGAAAAGCTCGGGCTTTCCGTGCTGTTCCTGTATGATGGGCCGCAGAGGCGTGCCGGATGCGGTTTTTTCACCCCGTGAGCAGGCCTCGAATTCGCTATCCCTTCTGTTTTCCAGCATGCGTCGATCATGGCGCGAACCCTTATTCTTGACCGGAGCCACCCCATGTCCCGATTGCACGCCGAAAACCATCTCGTCTCCCGCATCGGCTGGCTTCGCGCCGCGGTTCTGGGAGCCAATGACGGGATCGTCTCGACGGCGAGCCTGATCGTCGGGGTCGCCTCGGCCTCCACGGCGTCCTCCGATATCCTTGTGGCCGCCATCGCCGGCATGGTCGCCGGTGCCATGTCGATGGCCGCCGGCGAATATGTCTCCGTCAGTTCGCAGGCCGATACCGAACAGGCCGACCTTGCCCGTGAACGCAAGGAGCTGGACACCCTGCCGGAAGCCGAGCTGGAAGAATTGACCCAGATCTATGTGAAGCGCGGCCTCACCCCTGACCTGGCCCGCCAGGTTGCAGATCAGCTGACCGCCGGCAATGCGCTCGATGCCCATGCCCGCGACGAATTGGGCATTGTCGAGCATATGGCCGCGCGCCCGATCCAGGCCGCCTTGACTTCGGCCCTCACCTTCGCCATCGGCGCAGCACTTCCCCTGGCACTGGTTTTCGTCTGGCCGACCGAGACGCTCGTCTATGCGGTTTCCGGTGCGTCGCTCATCTTCCTCGCATTGCTTGGAGCAATCGGGGCGAAAGCCGGCGGCGCGAACATTCTGAAGGCCACCGTGCGCGTCACCTTCTGGGGCGCCGCCGCCATGGCGCTGACGGCCGGCATCGGCGCACTGGTCGGAACGGCTGTCTAGAGACCGACATCAAGGCTGCGAATCCCGGCCACCATTTCCCTAGCCAAACAGAGCGCGAACCAGAACAGAGCCGTCCGGCCTCTGGATCACGCAACGGCTCGCCTGCTTCTGGTCGCAGGTCGAATAGAGCCCAATGCGGAGCTTCTCACCCTGATTGATGTTGCCGGAGAAGAGCACCGCCAGGGGCCGGTCCAGCCTCTGCGCCGCCGCCTGTCCCTCCCACTGGCAGAAGGCACGCCCCATCAGCCCAACATATTCGGCAAAGTAGAGCAGACCGGCGCCGTTGAACTCTTCAAAGGGACAGGGCTGGAACGACATCTCCCGCTCGGGGAGACCATCCGGTTCGTTGCAAAGGCGCAAGGCCGCGATATCCTCCGTCAGCAGGCTCTCGGCAACGGGCCCCTCGGTCCGGAAATGACGAACCAGCGACCGCCGGATGGACCGGTTGTCCTGCCCGGTGCGGGCCACGAAGACCGATTGCAGCACGACCGTGCCGATGTCGTGACCATCAATCTGCAAGGCATGGAGGCTTTCCGTGCGCGTGTCGGACACGCGGTAGAGGTTGGAACGGATCGTCAGAACCGCATTGGGGCGGCCCCGCGACAACCGGGCATCGATCTTCAGAGCCGAAAAGGCAGCATAGGCTTCGTTGCCGTCCGGGGTGCGGAAATCCGCATCATCGAGGCCCAGCCGACCGGCCAGCAGAAGCCAGTGCCGGTGCCCGAGCTCCTTCAGCAACCATGTGCGCGACAGGCCGAAGGGCGTCAGATGCGGCATGCCGAGCAGGATCTGCGGACAAAGCGCTGCTTCGACGAGCGCCCGGGACCGGACGCCGGACTTGCAAAGGGTGGGGAGATCGCCGGGCATCATATTCATGATGGGTTTCCTTATCGCAAGAGAACGGCAATCCGGCCGCGGCCTCAACCGGCCATAGCCCGGCTTGCAGCAGGCTGGTTTTCGCCGACGAAATCCGTGAGGTGACCGACCACATGCTCGGCATCCTTGCCGACGCTGAGGAAGCGGCCGGAGCCCCAGGTCCACAGCCAGGGCAGGCCGAGAACATAGACGCCGGGGATGCCGGTCACGCCGCGGCGCTGCACCGGATAGCCCGTGCCGTCGAAGATCGGCAGGCCGACAAAGGACCAGTCGGGTCGAAACCCGGTCGCCCAGACGACCGACGTGATGCCTTCGGCGACGAGGTCGAGTTCGGTGACCTCCTGTTCGGGAGACCAGAGCGGCTGATACTCGGAGCCGTCCGGCGCCGCGATGCCCTTTTCCGCGATATGGCGGTCGATCAGGGCGTTGATGCCGTTATAGACCCGGTCGGCCTCGTCGAGATTGGCTTTCAGGTTCGCCGCGAAGATCATGCGGCCGCCACTCACCGTCTCCATGCGGCCATAGAGCGCCATGCCTTCCAGCGCGAATTTCCTCAGATCGATGTCGCGGCCGCCATCGCGGCCGGTGAGGTAGTGGTTGGTGTCGTGCCTTTTCTTGCCCATGCCGTCATGGGCGATGGTGATGTCGTATTGGCC
Source organism: Rhizobium sp. CG5 (assembly GCF_023701945.1). Lineage (GTDB taxonomy): Bacteria > Pseudomonadota > Alphaproteobacteria > Rhizobiales > Rhizobiaceae > Allorhizobium. The sequence goes on along the minus strand of NZ_JABAEF010000007.1, from coordinate 115,547 downwards.
GATATCGGCGAGCCAATCCACCACGTCGCGGCCGCGGTAGAAGCGGGCGCAGCGCGGCGCGTTGCCGGTCACCATATGCACCTTGCGGCCGGCCAGATGCAGATCCTCGGCGATCTGGCAACCGGACTGGCCGGAGCCGACCACCATGACGGCGCCCTCCGGCAACTGGCCCGCGTTGCGATAATCGGCGGTATGGACCTGGGTGATCGTTTCCGGCAGCCGTTCTGCGGCGCGCGGAATGGCCGGTTCGCTGTAAAGGCTGGTGGCGATGATCACGGCATCCGCCGTCACCGTCCCGGCGGAGCTTTCGACGCGAAAGCCATCGCCGAGCCGTTCGACCGATGTCACGACGGTGTTTTCGAGGATCGGCGCATCCACTTTCTCGATAAAGCGACCGACATAATCGAGGATCTCGTCCTTCACCATGAAGCCATGGGGGTCCGGCCCGTCATAGGCATGGCCGGGCAATTGGCATTGCCAGTTGGGCGTGACGAGGCAAAACGCGTCCCAGCGCTGGTCGCGCCATTTGTGGGCGGCGGTCTTCTTCTCGATCACCACATGGCCGATGCCCTGCTTCTTCAGATAGTGGCTGGCGGAAAGCCCCGCCTGGCCGCCGCCGATGACGACGGCCTGGTAGTGGCTCTCTAGGGTAAACGGGGTCATGGTTCGCTCCTTAGGCGAGAAAGGTCTTCACGATGACGGATGCCGCCTCGCGATCATGGAAGTGGCTCGCGGCGGTCTCGATGCGGGCAAGCTGGCCGCGGGCGAGCGAACAGGGAAATCCGTATTTGGCCTCCACCCGATCGCTGGCGATGGTCAGCGCCTGTCGGCTGCGGTCGATGAAATCGGCCAGCGGATAGCTCTGCCCCTCGGCAAAGAAATCCTTGATGATCAGCGAGGGCGAATAGCATTCCTCGTCCCGGCCGTCGGGCCAGGTGACGACAAAGCGCATTTCAGGCATGGGCGGGCTCCCTGAGTACAAGATAACTGGCGATATGGGCCTCGGCGGTCTTCTGCCAGCCGTGACGGGTGGCGACGGCAAGTCCTGCAGGCAGCAGCCGGCGGCGGATCGGCTCGGCAAGCGACAGCATCATGGCCTCGGCGATCGACGCCGGATTGCGCGGATCGCACCAGATCGCGTCGTCGGGCGAGAGATATTCGGTAAACGGCGCGATGCAGGAGACGACGGCCGGCACGCCGCTTGCCATGGCCTCCAGCACCACAAGACCGAAGCCTTCCTTCACCGAGGGAAAGACCAGCGCATCGGCCAGTCGAAACAGCGCCGGCATGTCCTCATCCGCAACCGCGCCGATCAGGTGCACGGCGCCGCGAAGTGCGGGCAACTCTGAAAGCACGGCGTGGAATTCGCTTTGATAGGCTCCATGATCGAGCAGCGACACGCCGCCGGCGATCACCAGTTGCGCATCCGGCCTGACCGCCTTGAGCTGGGCGAAGGCTTCCAGAATGCGAAGCGTGTTCTTGCGGGCCTCGACGCCGCCGATGCTGAGAAAGACGGGACCTGACGGCAGATTGAGCCGCGCGTGCAAGCCAATGTCCCGCCCGTCCTGCCGGGGTGAAAAGCGGCTCGTATCAACGCCGTTTCCGACATTGACCGATGCCTTGCCCTCGGCGGCGAGCATCTCCTGCCACACCCGGCTGACGGTGAAGAAGCGGTCGGCGCGGTCGATCGAGCAGCGTTGCAGGCTCATCAGGCGCGGATCGGCAAACTGGTCGATATGGTGGACGGTGCGGGCGAATCCGCGGATCAGCCCGCGCGCCTTCAAGGTCGCCAGTGCATTGCCCGATATGCCGTCATGGGCATGGTAGAGGTCGAAACCCCGCGCCGACGGTCGTTCGAAATGGGCCACATAGTCGGCTATGCGCTGCTCGACCATTTCAGTCATGGACGTGGACGCGGGGGCGACGGGCAAGCATGCGGTGCCACAGCGCGGCTGGCGGAAGAAGCCGTGGCCGCTGGCGTCGGGTGCGTGCAGGACCACCTCGTGACCCAGCGCCACAAGGGCCTCGCTGAGATGCATGGCATGCACCACGCCGCCGCGCGGATTGGTCGAATGGGTCAGCATGGCAATGCGCAAGGGGCGGGTCAAAGGGCGGCCTCCCTGGCAAGTTGCATCAGCGGCGTGGCCTGGTGGTCGCGGATCAGTTCGCGCTTGCCATCCGCAGTCACCGCGATTTGCGAACCCGGCGTCACCGCGCCGATGACGGCGGCGACAATGTCTCTCTTAGCAAAACGCTCCAGGACGACAGCGGCGTTTTCCTCCGGCACCGCGAGCAGATACCCGAAGCTCGGAAAGGTTTGCAGCCAGCGATCCATGGCCACGCCGTCGGGCACCGGAATGGCCTTGAGGTCGATCTCGATGCCGACGTCGGAGCATTCGGCCAGCATGATCGCCGTGCCGACGATGCCGCCCTGGCTGATATCCTTGGCGGCATAGGCCAATCCGGCCTCGGCGATGTCGGGCAGGATGTCGAGGTCGGCACGCAGCCGTTCCGGCGGGGCTGTTGTCGCGGCTTCCCAGTTGTTGAACGGTACGCGGTAGCGGCCGCGGTGATCCACGGCGGCGATCAGCCGGTCGCCCGGCCTGGCGTCGAAACTGGTCAGCAGACGCCTGGCCCGGCCGAGGATCGCAACGGACAACTGGCCGCGGTCGGTCCGGATATTGGTATGGCCGCCAACGATCGGCACGCCGAAGGTCTCGGCCGCCGCCTGCATGCCGTCGAGCACCGGGGCTGCCCCGTCCTCGCCATTGGCCCAGACGGCATCGACCACGGCGATGGGGCGTCCGCCCATGGCGACGACATCTGAGATATTGACCATGACCCCGCACCAGCCGGCAAACCACGGATCGGCCGCGACGAATTCGTTGATGAAGCCTTCGATGGCCAACAGCAGGAAGCCGTCGCCATCCGGGATGGCCGCGCAATCATCGCCGACCGCGACAGTCTGGCCGGTGAGCCCCAGCCGCGCCGCCACGGCGGAAATATCTGCCTTGGCGGATATGCCGGCGCTGGCCCGGAGCGTGTTGGCGATGGCGACGAGATCGAAGGACATGCTCAGGCCGCCTTTTTCGGGAGCGCGACAAACCCTGTCTCGGGCGTCACACAGGGCGGGTAAAACGCCAGATCAGCCTGCATCCTGAGATGCGGCTTGCCGTAGATCTCGAACTCCTCGATCACGTCCCAATGCAGCCGGCGGAACAGCAAGCCGTTCTGCACCTGGACATTGGCAAGGAAACGGTGGCAGCCCATGGCATTGGCGGAAGAGACCGCAAGCTTGATCAAGGTGGCGCCGAGTGCGCCGATCTTGCGGAAATCCTCGTGCACCGCCAGCCGCGATCCCCACCAAACGCCGGGTTCCGCCTCGTGAATGCGCACGGTGCCGACCAGCTGGTCGGCGACGACGCCCAGCATCGACAGCGCGACGATCGGGATGGCATGGTCGTCGATCGCATCGCGATCGTCGCCTTCGAAGATCTTCTGCTCCTCGCAGAACACGGCACGCCGAAGCGCATGAGCTTCCCGCCGTTCCCAGTTTGAGGTGGCGAACTTGATCTGATATTCGGAGGTCCTGAACGGGATGATCGGTTCGAACATCATGCGGTCAGTCTCCTTTCATAGGTCGACAGCGCCGAGCAGGCGCCGCATTTGCCGCAGCCGGCTTTGATGTCGACGGATTTCAGCCCGCTCTCGACCAGCAGGCGCGACAGCGGCTCGAGGATCGAGTGCATGAAGGCCGGCGATGGGGTGGGATGGCTTTCCAGCGGCGTGCCGGCGATCGGCACGAAGGGCACGACGAAGGGGTAGACGCCGATGGCGACTAGCTGTTCGCAGATGTCGAGGATCGCTTCGCGCGTATCGCCGAGACCGGCCAGGATATAGGTCGAGACCTGGCCGCGGCCGAAAACCTTTACCGCCGCCTCGAAGGAGCGCATGTATTTCTCCACCGGCACCTGCGCCTTGCCGGGCATGATGCGGGCGCGCACCTCGGGCGTGACCACCTCCAGATGCATGCCGAGCGTGTCGATGCCGGCCTCCTTCATGCGCTCGAACCAGAGATCGTCTTCCGGCGGCTCGCACTGGCCCTGGATCGGCAGGTCGACAGCGGCCTTGATGGCGCGGGCGCTGTCAGCCAGCACGGCGGCACCCCGGTCGTCGCCCTTGGGGGTGCCTGTCGTCATAACCATGTGCTTGACGCCATCCAGTTCCACGGCGGCCTTGGCGACCTCAGCCAGCTGCGCGGGCGTCTTGTGGGCGATGGTCCGACCCGCCGCCAATGACTGGCCGATGGCGCAGAACTGACAGGTCTTGGTGCGGCTCTGGTAGCGGATGCAGGTCTGCAGCACCGTGGTCGCCAGCACGTCGCGGCCATGCAGCACGGCGATCTGCGAATAGGGAATGCCATCCGCCGTGGAGCGCTCGTAAAAGCGTGGCCGCAGCGGAAAGGAGACTTCGCCCAGCACAGTGCCGTCGCGGCTGATGCGGCTTTTGCCAGTTTCATCCGGCTTTTCGACGACATAGGGGCTCTCGAAGGCGGGTGCCGTATGCACCGGCACCATCACGGTCATGCCGTCGATGGTCAGGGCCTTGTGGTCGGACGGGCCGGCGCCGCCGCGGCGGCTTTCATGGCCGGCCTTGGGATCGACCAGCCTAGCCCCGAAGGACTGCAACTCGTTGATCAGCGTTTCGGTCGAGGGAAGGGTTCTCGTGTCCATCGGTGTCGATCCTTGTCTGGGTCCGTTCGGGAAGAGGATGGGCGGCCGGGGTGACCATCGGGGCGGTCGGCCTGTCGTTGAGGACGAGATGCAGCAGTTCAGGGCGGGCATAGTGGCCGACCGAATCCATCATCCGCTTGCGCTTGACGATCAGGCTCATGTCGAGATCGGCAATCAGGATGCCCTCGCCCTCGGTGATCGGCGGGGCAAGATGTTTGCCCTCCGGCGAGATGATCGCCGTCATGCAGCCGCCGGTCAGCGCCTTCTGCAGGCCGGGATCCGGCGTGATCGACTGGATCTGTTCGGGCGTCAGCCAGCCGGTGGAATTGATGACGAAGCAACCGCTTTCCAGCGCGTGATGGCGGATGGTCACCTCCATCTGGTCGGCGAAGATGGGGCCGACCAGCGAGCCGGGAAACTGCGCGAGGTGGATCTCCTCGTGCTGGGCCATCAGCGCGTAGCGGGCCAGCGGATTGTAATGCTCCCAGCAGGCCAGCGCACCGATGCGGCCGACAGCACTGTCGACCACCTTGAGGCCGGAGCCATCCCCCTGCCCCCAGATCATCCGCTCGTGGAAGGTCGGCGTGATCTTGCGGCGTTTGAGGATCAGCGTGCCGTCGGCATCAAACAGCAGCTGGGTATTGTATAAGGTACCGTGGTCGCGCTCGTTGATGCCGAGAAGCACGACGATGCCGTGTTCGCGGGCGGCCGCAGCAACAGCATCGGTGGCGGGCGACGGAACCGTGACCGCCTCCTCGTAGAGCCTGATATGGTCGCGCCCCGACAGGACCGGCGGCAGCACGAAGGAGAAATAGGGATACCAAGGCACGAAGGTCTCGGGAAAGACGATCAGCTCCGCGCCCCTCGACGCCGCCTCGCGGATCGTCTCCAGCACGCGGGCGATGGTTTTTTCGCGCGACGTCAGATCCGGCGCGATCTGGGCGGCGGCGGCCCGCACGGTTTTCTTGTCCATGACACGGTCCTTTGGCTGAGGTGAAAAGGCGGCGGGGCGACACGCGCCCCGCCTGATCGGTCAGAGCGTCCAGGTGTCGAGGATGAAGGCCCCGTCGCGGCGGTGGATGAGGATGAGGTCGAGCACATCGAGCGGGCTGATCGGCTTGATGCCGGGGATCAGCGACGGCTCGCCATGGCCATAGAGCGCCTGCAGCGCGAACCGGCAGGCATAGACCTTGCCGCCCTCTTCCATGAAGCCGGCGATCTGGTTGTTGAAGTTGAGGTGGCCGGGGAAGGCTTCGTCGCCGAGTTTGGGGAAGCCGCGCTGTACGCCGAGCGTCACGCCCGGACCATAGAGCAGGATGGAGGTCTCAAAGCCCTTGCGCTTCAGCCGCTTGGCCTGCAGCAGGTTGACCAGGCCGATCGAGCCTTCGAAGGCCACTGTGTGGAAGGTGACGAGGGCTTTGTCGCCCTCCTTGGCCTGGACGTCTTCGAACACCTTCTCCTCATAGTCGACGAAGAAGTCACCCTTTTCATGGGCCGGTTTGGTCACTGCGGGCATGGATCGCTCCTCTGGTTGAACGTGAGCCTCTCGTGGGCGCAGTTCAAAGATTGCAAAGCCCGTGCCAAATTGATTTTTGGCAATATCCGATCAAATAATAAGCAGATACATTCAATTATGCATTCAATAGAAAAGAAACTTAGAAACCTCTGTCGAATCCAAGGGCAAATGCCTGCCGAAATCTGCAGCGCTATGGCGCGATTTTGATGCGTTCAATCTGCCATCAATTTATTTGCTTCCGGAGCTCAACGTATCGGGCCTCGACTTGGCAGGAGCTACTTTGGGCGGTTTTTGGTGAAGAAATGCATGGGTTGGCTCGCCGGGGGCAGTCGCACGTCTTTCCTGATGACAGCGCGCAGCTGCGACAATATACAGTCAATGGAACAGGACAGAATCGCGCAGGGCATGACATGAAAGAATGGCTACCAGACCTGACCCGCAGCACCAGCCCGCGCTATATGGCGATCGCCGACCTGATCGAGATGGACCTGCGCAGCGGCGTTCTGGTGGTCGGCGACCGCCTGCCGCCGCAGCGCGACCTGGCCAAGCGGCTGAACATGGACTTTACCACCGTGGCGCGCGGTTATGTCGAGGCGCACAAGCGCGGGCTTGTCAGTTCCCATGTCGGACGCGGCACCTTTGTGACCGGTGGCGTCGACAAGGAGCGGCGCGGCTTTGCCCTTGCCGCCGCCCCTGATCCGCGCCGCACGCTGGCCATCGATTTTTCCATGAACATGCCGCCGGAGCCGGATGATCCAGCACTTCTGGAACGGATGCAGGAGGGCCTGACGGCGGTCGCCTCCAATCTGGTGTCGCTTCTGCGCTACCAGGGGTTTGGCGGCTCGCCGATGGACAAGGACGCCGCCGCCGCCTGGCTCAGCCGTCGCGGCCTGGTGCCGTCGCAGGAGCGGATCTTCGTGACACCCGGCGCCCACCCGGCCCTGCTGGCCATCCTCTCCAACCTGGCAAAGCCTGGCCAGACGGTGCTGTGCGAAAATATCACCTATCCCGGCATCCGCTCGATTGCCGCGCAGCTGCGCCTCAGCCTCTGCGGCCTGGCCATGGACCAACATGGCGTCATCCCGGACGCGTTTGCCGAGGCCTGCAAGAATCGCTCGCCCAAGGCGATCTATCTCAACCCCACCCTGCAGAACCCGACGACGCTGACCGTGCCGGAGAAGCGGCGGGAGGAAATCTGCGCCGTGGCCCGCAAATATCACGTGCCTGTTGTCGAGGACGACGCCTATGGTTTCATCCCGGTCCATGCACCGCCGCCGCTCGCCACCATGGCGCCCGATCTGACCTGGCATATCGGCGGACTGGCCAAGTGCATCGGTGCCGGCCTGCGGCTTGCCTATGTCGTGGCCCCGGATACCAAATCCGCCTGGCCCTTTGTCAGCGCCATGCGTGCCAATAATGTCATGGCCTCGCCGCTCAATGTGGCGCTGGCGACGCGCTGGATCGAGGACGGCACGGCCGACACCATTCTGCGCTTCATCCGGACAGAGGCGGCGGCACGCCAGCAGATCGTCGCGGCACTGCTGCCGGCTGGCAGTTACCGGGCCGATCCGATCAGTTTCAACATCTGGCTGCCGCTGACCAATGGCTGGACCCGGTCGACCTTCGGCAGCCATATGCGCAATTCCGGCATTGGCGTCGTCGCCAGCGATGCGTTCACCGTCGAGGGTACGCCCGACGAGGCCGTCCGGGTCTGCCTGGGTGGCTCCATCACGCGGGAAAGGCTGAAAGGCGCCCTGGAATTCATGGGCCACGCCCTGGAAGGCTCGCCCGAGATGGCCGGATCGTTCTTCTAATCCTCATGCTTCATCGGCAGGCCACATTGTCGCATATTACATGCATTCAATATCTGATATTGATGCACTCAATATGAAACAAAGTGAGTGAGTGCCATGGAAAACCAATTCCCGCCCCTTGCGCCGATGCAAACAGGCATTCGCGGACGCTGCCCGCGTTGCGGCCAGGGCCATATGTTCAATGGCTTCCTGACCTTGAAGCCGCGTTGCGAGGTCTGCGATCTGGATTACGGCTTTGCCGATCCGGCCGATGGGCCGGCCTTCTTCGTCATGTGCTTTGCCTGCGTGCCGAGCATGCTGCTGGGCGTGTGGTTCGAGATCGTTTATGAACCGGCCTGGTGGGGCCATCTGCTGGTCACCATACCGTTCATGGCACTGACCTGCATATTACCGCTGCGCCCGCTGAAGGGTTGGCTGGTGGCAAGCCAGTTTTTCTACAAGGCCGAAGAAGGTCGGCTGGTCAAGACGAGCGAGTGAGCGCAGGCTGCGGCCCGTCCCCGGCGGCCGACGCCGGCATGCCCAACCACCCCGGTCAGGCGATCCTGGCTGCGCCGATCTCCTGCCAGGCCTGGTAGGCAGACAGAACCGTTTGCATCTGCGCTTCATGGCCGGCGATGAAGGCATCGCCATAGATCGTTTCATCCGGATATTCGGCGATCAGCGTCATCGGCACCGTGTGGCGGTCGTCCACCGAGCAGAGGCACGGGAAGCCGTTGATGATGCGGAACCCGGTCTGCCCTGCGTGGATCTCGCAAAGCGCGATCTGCCGGTCGTTATAGGCGAGCAATCCGGGAATTTTTCCCAGATGGCGCGTCACCCGATCGAGCAGGATTTCGGCCTGCTCCTCGAAATTCGGATGGTGGTGCATGATGAGGAAAAAGCCCTTCGGCAGCGTCCACATGCCAAAACCGCGCGGCACATAGCCGGACAGCGGCCGTGTCCATTCATGGCTCGGATAGCCATGCAGGTTGATATGCAGCTGCGCACCGCTCATGGCCTGCGCCTCAAAGCGGATCTGCTTTTCGTTGAGATGCACGCCGGCGTTTTCCACTGTGCGATATTCCAGATCGTCGCCCAGTGCCGTGTAACGGGCGGCGTGGTGCATGTGGCGCGGGTTGTCGCGGCGAAGGCGCTGGTGGATCGCGTAACCATCCGGGTTTTCCAGCGGCGAAATGGTGAAATGCGCGCTTGCTGCCACGTCTTTCAGCCGTGCTGCGGCGCGAAGCGCCCCGACAATGCCGGTCGTCTCGTTCGGGTGCTGGCCACCGCTGATCATCACAGGCAGATCGGAACCCCTGATGTAACGCGCCGCAACCGTGCGACCGCTGCGGGCGTGAGCGATAAAGGTATCACCGCCGATGTCCTCCAGACGGGCCGCGATCTGGCGGGCGGCCAGCGGTTCCTGCGCGGTGTCGATGTCCTGATCCTCGCCATCGAGAAATGCCGTCGACAATGGGCGGGTGGCGATACGGACAGAAACCTCAGCCTCGCCCCTGACGATTTCCGGAACGATCTGGCCGGGTTTCAGGCCGCGATCGCCGAGCGGACGGCCGGATTTATGCTGGAAATACTCCAGCAAGGAAAAATAAAGATCCTCATGCAGCGCCTCGCGCAGGCTCATCACCTCGCAGCCAAGCGGCAGCGGCTCGTCGTCAGCGGGATGGCTGACACGGATGTTCATCTCTTCGAAGTATGGCTCCTCGTCGCCCCAGGCATGGTCGGTCACGGCCCTGATCGACGCTTCGAACAAGGCCTCATAGTCGGTCTCGAGGCTTTCTCCCTGCGTCTCGCCGGCAATGCGAAGCCAGCCGGTGGGCGAAAGGTTGGTTTGCCCAACGGCATCCCCATGCACCCGGTTGGGGGCCAGAACCCGATGGGTTTCCACCTTGCCGGCCCGCCGCAGCGTCACGTCATAGAACAAACCTTCGTCTGCACGCGGCAGAAAATCGATACGGGCAGCGCCGACCAGCCCTGCCAGCGGATAGGCTTCCAACCGGAAACGGTTTTCAGGGGCCGCCGAATGCACGGGGTAGCGAATTTCGATGGCCTCGACAGCCGAAAGTTCGACCTCTTCGCGGAAGAAGCAGAGCAGCGGCTTGTAGGCACTCCTGAAGCGGGCGGTGATGCCTTTCGCCGCCAGCGCCTGCTCGGCGCGCCTGCGGCTGTTGCGGTCATCGAAGGTCCAGGCCTCGAAAGCCTTGCCCGCAATAGCCCCCGCAACGAGGCGCTCAAGCGTGCGCTCGAAGGATATATGGAAAATCTCGGCCATGGGATTACCTCGATGTTCTGCCGGTCGGATCGAGTCTGTCGCGCAGCGTCAGTACCGAGCCCCGCACGATGCGGGCATACTGGACCCATTGCAAGACGATGAACACGAGACCAACAGCCCAAGGACATGCTGACAACCGAGCCACAGATCACCTGACACGCAGGTCCACCCAAGGCAATTGCCTCGGGCGGACGGATATCTCAAGAATGATCCCGTTAGAATTCGGACCAGCCGTCCTTCGACCCGCCTGCTGAGGCGACCTTCCTGGCGGGCCCCGCCGAAAAGGATCTCTCGGACACCGGCGCCTGGGCCATGCGTGCCGCAGTCTGGCGCAGGGCGTGAGACGGATTGCCGGCATTGCCGAGATTGAACTGACCAATCATGTCGCGAAGCTTGTCGGCTTCCATGGCAAGAGTGCTGGCCGCCGCCGAGGATTCCTCCACCATGGCAGCGTTCTGCTGGGTGGTCTGGTCCATCTGGTTGACCGCCGTGTTCACTTCGGCCAATCCGGTAGACTGTTCCTTTGACGAGGTTGCAATGGCCCCCATGTGCTCGTTGATACTGACGATGAACTCGCCGATCAGTTTCAGCGCCACACCTGTGTCAGAGACCAGCTTGACGCCGCCCTCCACTTCGGACGAGGACGTCTGAATGAGGCTCTTGATCTCCTTGGCCGCCTGCGCCGAGCGCTGGGCCAATTCGCGGACTTCCTGTGCAACGACGGCAAAGCCCTTGCCGGCATCACCGGCCCGTGCCGCCTCGACGCCTGCGTTCAGAGCCAGCAGATTGGTCTGGAAGGCGATTTCGTCGATCACGCCGATGATATTGGAGATCTGGTTCGATGACTGCTCGATCCGGCTCATGGCCTCCACAGCCTGGCTGACAACCTGGCCGGATTTCGTTGCCGCCGCATTGGCTTCGCCTGCCACTTTGCGGGCTTCTTCCGACCTCTTCGACGAGGACGCCACATTGACCGTGATCTGATCAAGAGCGGCGGCCGTCTCTTCCAAAGCCGCCGCCTGCTGTTCCGTCCGCTTGGACAGGTCATTGGCGCCGCTGGAGATTTCCTGACTGCCGGTCGTAATACTCTGGACGCTGCCTGCAACCGCTGCCAATGTGCTGGAGAGCTGGACGATCGAGGTGTTGAAGTCCTGGCGCAGCCCTTCGAAATCCGCAGCAAACGCCTCGGTCAACTGGAAGGACAGATCGCCGGCGGCGAGACGCTTGAGCCCCGCCGCAAGGCCGGAGGTCGCCTCACGCATACGCTCGGCGGCTTCCGCCTCGGCGCGCTGCTGGTCGGCGATGCGGGTGATCTGCGCAGCCTTGCGGCTTTCTTCCGCCTCGACTTCCATGCGCCTGTTGTCGATTGCCGCCTGACGGAACACCTCGACCGCTGCCGACATGTCGCCGATCTCGTCGGTTCTGCCCCGATCCGGCACGCCAATGTCCAGATTGCCGTTTGCCAGATCGCGCATGCAATTGGTCATTCTCGTCATGGGTCGAACGACGCGCAGGAAGCTCAGGAAGATGGCACCGAAGCCAACCAACAGCGCCAAGATCAAGGCTGCGTACGTCGAGGTCGTCACCTCGGATACTGTGGCAAGGCTTGCCTGGCCGGCATCGGCGGTATCCACCGAAATGTCGTCAACCGCCGCCTGCAGGGTGTCCCCTGCCTCGTTATACGTCGAAAGGGCCGCTCCAAAGAAAAGGGCATTGGCCGTGTCTTGGCGACCCGCGTCAATCTCGGCCTTCACCAGCTCCCACTGATCAAGTGCGGCTTTCCATTCGGCCTTGAATTCGACGAACATGTCCTTGTCGACCTTGTCGACAAGCAGCGCCTCATAGGCAGCCATCCGGCTGGCAAGAGAGGATTGAACGCCGTCCAGAACGTCCTTGAAATGCGGCCTTTGCTCGGGCGCGCCGTTCACATAGGCATTTTGCGCGATACGTACATCGCTGGCGTCGGCATTCAACTGACCCAAGGTGACAAACAGCGGCACACGGCTATCGACGATTTCTGTCGTCTGGTGCCCGATCGTCCGCAAGGAACTTACAGAATAAAGCCCCTGTAACAGGGCAACAGACACAATGCTGCCGAACAGAATGATCTGCATTCTTGCTATGGAAATCCGCATATTTATTTGCCTTATATTTGAGGCGCCGCGTCTCTGTCAGCCTTGCCTATCTGATTGTTGTCTACCAATTTGGCCCTCGCCCCATGGGAAATGGGACGGTGGATTATGAAGGTTTGGAAAAGGCCGCGCCGCCGGACACGTGAAAGTCGGCAATTGTCATGCCGTCTTTCACTGCCGCCGCCTCCGGTGAGGCAGTCGGGCTACGGGTGACGTCATGTCAATTCAGACTTGCGAAGGTAATTTCGCTGTCATCTCCAAGCATGCGTTCAAGATAACGAAACACGCTCCGCCTACCGAAAGTTGCGCGATGCAACGTCTAAAGTCGGCAATAGATTTTCGTTCATATTGAGCACTTGCTCATCGGGTGCAAACAACGATCGCCCGGCGATGATTAACGCAACGTAAAGTGTTCAACTCAATGTCAAAATTAGCTAAATTATGATATTAAAATGCTGGTTTGTGACATCATGTTCTCGTGAATTGGTTTACCACTTGCCGATGCGAACCAACTTCGCCCGTCGGAGTTCAAAAACTAGTTCAGGGTTGCAATGAGCAAAAAGAACAACAAGGCGGAAAGTGACGGCGCTTTGAGGTTTTGTCATTCGGTATCCGGTCATGACTTTCAGAGCGGCAGTTTCTTTGGCGACGCCAAAATCGGAATCAATCTATTCACCCGGGATCGACGCGATGTGCGCTTCAAAGTCACCGGGTTTCATAGTAACAATATAGATATCTGGGTGGACGAGTCCCCGATCGGCCATCGCACGAAACTGCTCCATGCACCGGATTCGGTGGCATTCTATTTTCCGCTGAGGTCAGGCTTCACCGTGAAGTCCGGAAGGCGGACGTTGGAAGTCGGCATTGATGCCGCCATCTGCATGAGATTCAGTCAGTTCGACCAGAATATTGGCGATCCCGGCTTTTCCTCTCTCTGCGTGAATTTCAACCGAGACTACCTGGAGAATGCCGATCGGATGCTCCATCCGGAGGCCCTCCATCAGACACTGGACTTCATACCGGTCGTATCGATCTGCAATAACCAGCCCCTCATTCATCTGAGGAGAGCTGTACATTCCTTCCACAATTACGCGATGAATTGCGAAGAGAATGGCGACCTGTTCGTAGAGTTGGCCTTGCAATCACTGACTTACCATTGCCTGTCGGCGTGGCCGAAATCGAAAACGGACCGCCAGATGGCGGTTTCGACATCTCATCCTGCTCTGGTCAGGGCCCTTGAGTTCATCGATGCAAGCCTTCAGCAGCCAATTGGTGTCGCAGACATTGCCCGCGCCGCCGGCGCCAGCATAAGCCTGCTCCAACATATGTTTCAAAAAGAAGTCGGGACGAGTCCGGCTCGTTTCGTTTTGCGACAGAGACTTCTGCGCGTGCGGAGCGACTTGCAGAACTCGCACTCCAAGACAACGATTGCGCAGATCGCCAATCGATGGGGCTTCAGCCAACTGGGCTATTTTGCATCGATCTACCGCCGGGAGTTCAATGAGTTACCGACCGATACCCGACGGCGGGTGTTTTCCGAAGGGGACGCTCAGAGACCCGAATGAGCTGCGCCGTTGCCGTCGCCGAGAGTGCCGCCAACGCTGAACATCGCCGTCGTCGGGGTGACGCCGTCGCAACGGATGGAGATCTGGTCAGTGCCGTCGGCCGACGACTTGCGATCGTCTGTACAGACGGCCTTCATTTCGCCGGCTTCTTCATTCTCTTTTAAGGAATACATTCCTTTACGGAGAACAGCCTATGGCGCTCGGCGCTTCGCATCGCTTGCATGACGGTGTCGCGGCCGTCGAAACCATGACCCGTTTCGCCCTCGCCGTCCTTGCTCTTGCCTCGGGCGTTTATACCTATCTCGGCGTGCGCAGCATCCTCGACGGCTCGCCGACCGCGGTGTTCTTCGCGGCGATCATCTATTCCGCCTCGGTCTCGGTCGCCATCTATGCCTTCTGGTCCTACATGGCGCGGTTCTACCCGCATGTGACCGGGCGCACCGGACGCGCGGCCATGCTCGGCGTGATGGCGGCCGGCTGCGTGATGATCCTGGCGATGTCGAGCTGGCTGAATGCGGCGGCGCTGGCAGGCTCAGCAGCGCTCGAGCAGCACCTCGCCGAAACGGTGGAGGATTATACCGCCGACCTCGATCAGGCGCACCAGAACGCGCTGGCCGCCCAGAGCCTGCTGCCGGACATCCAGCGCGCGTCCGAACGCTTTTCACAGCTGGCCGCCTCCGAACGCCAGTCCGGCGCGCTGACCGGGACCACCGGCTCCGGCAGCGTCGTGTCCCTGCTCACGCAGATGTCATCGCAGCTTGCCGAGCTGCAGAACGGCATCAACGCTTCGCGCGAGCAGGTCACCACGCTGTTTCTCGACGGTCAAAAACGGCTCGAAACCATGCGGACGCTCGTCTCTTCGTCAGGTCCGATCGCGCCGCGTGCCGACAGATTCTCGTCCGAAGTGGTGGCGCTGACGGGCGTGATTGCCTCGCTTGGCCAGACCTCGATCGCCCCTTCGATCCGGCGGGCCGCCGACGATCTGTCGCTCGGGTTCATCGCGCCCATTCCCGATGGGGCAGAGGCCGATCTCGTCAACCGCCAGGACAGGGTCATGGAAACCATCCGCACCTCGGTGGCGGCGCAATCCAGGGTGCTGAGCGAGGCGGCCGACGAGATCCTATCACGGGCACCGGTGGCGGAGCGGCGTTTCGTGCCGCTGTCGTCGGCCGAGGCGGTGCTGCGCTATGCAAGCGATTTCATACCGGCCTGGGCGGGCGCGATCTCGATCGACCTCCTGCCGGGCGTGCTGGTGTTCATCCTCGCGGTCGTGCATGGCGCAATCCGCAAGCAGGAAGAGAGCATGCCGTTTGCCGAGCGTATCACCGTTGCCGAACTGATGGAGGCGCTTGCCGTGCAGCGCGCCATTAGCGCAGAGGCCGCCGACGCTGGAACCGTCGAGGCGATCATCGAGGCGAACGTCGCTCGTGCCGACGAGGACACCGATCTGCATGGACCGGACAACATTACCAGCCTCGACCGCAAGACGCCCCGCAAGGTGCCTCCCGCATGAGGATCGACCAGCCTCTCAAGGCACTGGGCCGGCTCGACGACGGCATGCTGATGCGGCTCGCCTTCTATATCCTGCTTGGCGCGGCAGCAGTCTTCCTGGTGGTTGATCTGCGCGAAATCAATGCCGTGAACGCCGCTTTGCCCGCTTACGATCCGCTCAAGACGGATCCGGTCATCTTGCCGCCGGCGCTGACCGAAGGTGTGCCGGAAGCACCACCGGTGACCCCGGCCAGCACGCCGGACGTGCTGCGCCAGCCCATACGCTTTAACCTGATGCCGAGCGGCGTGCTTCTGGCGACAGGCACGATCGATCCGGGCGCCGCCGTGCGGTTCGCGGACGAGATCGAGGCGCGGGGCGAATATGTGAAGACCGTATCGCTGGATTCGCCTGGCGGATCCGTGGACGACGCGATCGCGATTTCCAAGCTGATCCGCGACAAGAAACTAGATACCTTGGTCACGACAAAAGCGCTCTGCGCATCCTCCTGTCCAATCGTGCTGGCGGGCGGCACCCGGCGCTCGGTGGAAAAGGACGCGGTGGTCGGCGTGCACCAGGTCTTCAGCGGTGGCGCGGAGAACCCTTCGGCCGCCGAGGCGATGGCCGGCGCGCAAACCGTTACGGCACGGGTCGCGCGGCATCTCGATGGCATGGGGATCGGTGCCGGCCTGTGGATCCATGCGCTCGAAACGCCACCCGACCGGCTTTACTACCTCACGCCGAAGGAAATGGCCGATTTCAAGCTGACCACCATGCCGGCTGCAAGCGCCCAGGTTCAGGAATAGGCGAGCCGACAGGCCAGCCCAGGCACGCAATGTGCGACAAGCCGCGCATGGTCGCCCACCATTTCAGACATCAGAAGGTCGTGAAGATTCCCGGCTGTTCCTCTGGGGCCCGTTCGGCAAGGAATGCCAGGGCTGCCGCACCCACGAGGCCCGAATTCTGACCGAGTGCGGCCCGGACGACGGGCACGTCGTTGAAAGCCGGCATGGCCCATCGGGCGATATAGTCCTGGATGCCGGGCTGCAATCGGTCGAACTCATGGGAAATCCCGCCGCCCATCACGACAATATCCGGGCTGAAGATATGGATGAGGCTGGTGAAACCACGGCCGAGGATTTCAGCCTCCTCGTCAATCAGTGTATTGGCGAGCCCATCGCCATGCCTGGCGGCAGCAAAGACGTCGCGACTGTGGATCTCTCCGCCCTTCTTTCCAAGCGTAGTTTCCGTGCAGTCCAGTGCCCGCCGGCGCGCCCGCAGCGCAAAGGCGGTTCCCGATCCGTAGGCCTCGAAGCATCCCCGGTTGCCGCAGGGGCAGAGGTCGCCATTCGGCATGACGGACATGTGGCCGATATGGCCTGCCATGCCCTTGCGGCCGCGCACGACCCGACCGTCGCTGATGATGCCGCCACCGATGCCGGTGCTGACGGTCACATAGATCAGGTTGCCGTGCCCTTTGCCGGCTCCGAACTGCCATTCGCCGATGGCCGCGGCAATACCGTCATTTTCCAGGCTGACGGGATAGGCGAAGCGCTTCTGCAATTCCGCCTTCAGCGGAAAGCCAGCAAAGCCGGCCAGCGTCGGCACATCGCTGGCCACTCCGGCGATCGTATCGACAGGACCGGGCGTCGACACCCCGACGCCCACCACCGACAAGGGTTGCCCTGCCGCCAGGACCTGTTCGGTGAGATCGAGAATTTGCCGCAGAACGCGCTCTGGGCCAGCCGCCGCATCGGTCCGGTCCTCGGCCTGGGCAAAGATGATGCCCTGCTCGCCGACCAGGGCCGCACGAACCTGCGTCCCTCCCAGATCAATGCCGATGGCGACCTGCTGCATCCCGCGACCTGCCGGTTAGAGTGCGCGCAGCCACGCCATGCGCTCAGCAAGCGACGGCGCGTTGAAGGCCAGCGAACCCAGCACGACGGTTTGCGCGCCGGACTGGCGAAGCAGCGGCACGGTATGTTCGCGGATGCCGCCGTCGGCAGCCAGCACGATGCGATGGGCGGCGCCGCAATCGGCAATGATCTTTTTCGCCTGTTGCAGACGCTCGCCAGCCTTTTCGTTTAGCCCCTGCCCTTTGACACCGATTGCCGTCCCCAGCAGCGTCACGAAATCGAGCCGCGTTGCGTATTTGCGGATGGTTTCGACTGGCGTTTCCACCCGCAAAACCATGCCGGCGGCGATGCGGCGACGCTCGATCAGATCGAGAGCAGCCTCTGCGACCGCGTCGTTCTCGACATGGATGCTGATCAAGTCACTGCCGGCATCGGCGAATTGCTCGATCTGCGACAGGAGAATGCTGTCGGCCACCATCAGGTGGACATGGATGGGGCGCGCCGAGATCTTTCGGACACCGGCAACGAGATCGGGAAAGAACAGCATGGCCGGCGCAAAGTGGCCATCGGCGACATCGATATGCAAGACGTCGACATAGGGATCGACGCGGGCCAGATCGTCGGCCAGGCGCACCAGGTCGGCCGACCAGACGGAGAATTCCGCAATCAGGCGATCCTTGGGAAGGTCGGCGATCCAGGTCTTGGAGGGGGCGGTCATGATTTAAAGCTCCTTCAGAAATGTGCTCATGGCATGCCGGAAGTCGGCGACATAGTGCGTGCGGCTGTCCGTCTTTGGCGTGATCTGGACAAAACGGGCGGCGGGAATCCGCTCGGCCAGTTCGTGCGCATAGGCGATGGGATGAATGACGTCTTGGTCGTGGCCGATCACCAGGGTCGGCACGACAATGCGCGAAACCTCTTCATCGGTGACCCCAGGTCCATCACTGGAAATCGCGGTCAGCAAGGCTGCCGTCACTGCGATCGGCTGCCGCGCGAAGAAACCCGTCAGCGAGGCCAGATTGTCGGGCGCCTGGGCGGCAAGGCGCTGGCCGATTGGCCCGGCCAGAAAGGCGGCCTTCGCCTCGTCGGGCGGCAGGGTCTGCAGAAGCCGGCCGACCTCGGCATTGGGCGCCATATTGTCCGGCGCTGCCGTGGTCAGCCAGGCGGGTCTTGCCAGGATCAGTGCCTTGACGAGATCCGGTCGCTTGACGGCCAGGCGCAGCGCGATGGCCGCCCCCATGGAAATGCCGCCTATGACAACCGGTGCCGTCAGGGACGTTTCGATATAGGCGGCAATGTCATCGGCAAATGTCGCGATCGACAGGCGCTTGAAGGGGCCTGGCTGCGAACCGCCATGGCCACGCGCTTCCACCGTGATGCGGCAAAACCCCGCCTCGACGGGAAAGACCTCTCGCGTCTGGCCGGCATCGCCGCATAGGCCGTGCTGGAAAAAGACGGGTGCGCCCTCACCGTCGCTGTCGACGTTGAGCCGCGTTCCGTCGCTGGTCTCGAACAGCCGGCTCCCGTTCATCGCCTTGCTCCGGCAAGCCCAGCCTTCAGGAATTCCGCGACGCCTTGGGCTTCCTGAGCGGCAAGGCCATGGGTGATCAGGCTGCCGTCAAAACCGATTTCGCTCAGTTTGCGCAGGTAAAACGGATAGTCGAGAACGCCCTTGCCTGCCGTCGCGAAGCGTCCGTCCTGCGTTCTGTCCTTGGCATGGGCCATGACAATGCGGTCGCCCAGCATGTCGATCGCCGAAGCCACGATGGTCCGCTGTTCCTCCAGCGTCTCCACCTCGAAGAGATTGGCCGGGTCGAAAACGATCTTGATACGGGAGCTCTTCAATTCGTCGATCAGGCGTCGGGCCTTGGCCGCCGAATTGACGACATTGGCCAGTTCTGGTTCGATCCCGAGATCGACGTCGAAGCGTTCGGCAATCTCGACCGCGGTGCCCATGGCGTCCAGCAGATCGCGCCAGGCCTCCGGCGAATTGTTGTCGGGATGTTCCTTCCATTGATCCAGCGGATCGCGCGTTCCCGTGCAGAGCGTGATGAGGCCGGTCGACATAATGGCGCAACGCTCGGCCAGAGCCGCCAGCCTGACGTGCCCCGCCTCGCGCTGGGCCAGATCGGGATGGATCATGTTGTAGGTGCCGGACACGGCGACAATCTCGACGCCGCTGGCCGTCGCGGCCGCCGCCACCGACCGCGCCTGCTCTTCGCTGATGACGTCCGGCATGGAGGCAAGCCCGGAACAGGCCATATTATATTGCGCGCAGGCAAAGCCCGCATCGGCAACGGATCTCAGCACCGTATCCGGATGAGTGCCCTCGAAGGTCTTGGCGAAGATGCCGAGCTTCATCACACGCCACCCGTCGTATCGGCCAGCGCCACAGACTTGCCGCTTTCCACGGATCGGGCGATCGCCACCATCGCCTGGACGGAGGCAAGACCGTCATCGATATCGGCGCCTTCCATAGGCGTGCCGTCCAGGATGGTGCGGGCAAAGCCTTCCAACTGGCGGCGATAGAAATGCCCATCGGCCCCGAGCACCCGATGGGTAGCCCCATCGGCTTCGCGAAAGATATCGACCTCGCTCGACTTGTAGTACCAGGGGTTGAAGGTCTTGCCGAGAATGCTGCCGTTCTCGCCGTAGATCTGGAAGCCTTCGTGCCAGTCCATGCGCACCTGTACGGTGAGGTCGAGATGGCCGAGCGTGCCGGAGGCAAATTCGACATCGACGAACCAGCACCAGATGCCGGCGCGCTCCGACAGGCGGGCTTCCACCGACACGATATCGCCCGCGAAATAGCGCGCCGTATCGATCAGGTGGCAGCCATGCGCCAGCATGTAATAGCGCCGCAGATCGGCCTTGGGATTGGTCGAGGGCTTGCGGGCATTGGCGCTTGCAACGATCAGCGGCTGGACCGCATCGGTCATCGGATACCGATGGGTGCTGTCGCAATACCAGGCCTTCAGCGCAATCAGCGCGCCCATCTCGTCGTGGATGAAGGTTTTTGCCGCCTGGAAGCCGGCATCGAAGCGCTTCATATGTCCGACCTGGAACACTCTTCCCGACTTGTCGACGGCGGCTTTCAGGTCGCGGCATTCCTCGACCGTCAGACCGACCGGCTTTTCGCACAGCACATGTTTGCCGGCTTCGAGCGCCCGCAGCGAGGCAGGAACGTGGAAGGCATCGGCGGTCGCGATGATGACCGCATCGATATCGGGATCGGCCAGCATCCTGTCATAGTCGTTGTAGGTCTTGCTCGCGCCATGGGTGATCGCCATGCGCTCGCGCAGATCATCGGCGACGTCGCAGATCCCGTAGAGATCGGCATTGGCCGCCTTGGTGCAGCTTTCGAAATGGGCCGCCTGGGCGATCTGTCCCGCTCCCAATACGCCGACACGAAGGCGTTTTTCTTGCTTTGCTGGCATGGGTAACTCTCGAAGTCTCGTGGTTTCAGTGTAACGCTGCGGTTACGGATAGCGGTCCCGGAGCAGTCGCCTGCCGCCGGGCAAGGCCATCACAGCGCCATGTGCGTCTGGGGATTGAAGAAGTGCAGTTTTGCCGGATCGAGGGCGACATCGATCGTCTGTCCGATCGCCACCGTGCTGGTCGCCTCGAATTTCGCAACCGCGTTGGCAGCCCCCCGCAGGTCTTCGACGGCATCCGGGTCACCGGAATCGACACGAACCGCTTCGACATTCAAATGCACGATCAGTTCGGAACCGAGTTCCTCGATGGTCTTGACGACGGCCGGGATCGTTGGGAAGGCGGCGCCGGACGGCAGGCGGCTGTCATACAGCGCTTCCGGGCGGATGCCGAAAACCACCGGCTTTCCCTCGAAATCCGAAAGACCGGGCGCCCGCTCGAAAGCACCGGCCGGCAGGGGAATCGAGAAGGTCGGCAGGCGGATGCTGCCATTCTCCAGGCGTCCCTCGAAGAGGTTCATCGATGGGGAGCCGATGAAGCCGGCGACGAAGGCGTTGACCGGACGGTTGTAGAGCGCCTTCGGGGTGTCGACCTGCTGCAGCACGCCGCCCTTCAGCACCGCCACGCGGTCGCCCATCGTCAGCGCTTCGGTCTGGTCATGGGTGACATAGATCGTCGTGACCCCGAGCTGGCGCTGCAGGCTGGCAATTTCCGCCCGCATCTGCACGCGCAGCTTCGCGTCGAGGTTCGACAGCGGCTCGTCCATCAGGAAGGCCGCCGGTTCGCGGACCATCGCCCGCCCCATGGCGACGCGCTGGCGCTGGCCGCCGGACAACTGGGCAGGCTTGTTGCCGAGCAGCGATTCCAGCTGCAGGATCTTGGCGATTTCATGGACGCGCTTGGTGCGCTCGGCCTTGGTCTTGCGCGCGAGCTTCATCGAAAACGCAATATTGTCGAACACGGTCATGTGCGGATAGAGCGCGTAGTTCTGGAACACCATGGCGATATCCCGGTCCTTGGGCGGGAGATCGACGACATCCTGTCCACCAATGCTCAATGTGCCGCTGGTAATCTCCTCCAGGCCGGCAATCATGCGCAGCGCGGTCGATTTTCCACAACCGGACGGTCCAACCAGGATCAGGAATTCACCGTCGTTGATCGTCAGGCTCAACTCCTTGATCGCATGGTAGTTGTTTCCATAGGTCTTGCAGATCTTATCCAGAACAACCACGGCCACGACACTCTCCTCCTGTCATCCCGACATGCCGATGAGCGACCCTCTTCACCGCTCCCGGTTCCCTCGATAAAAGGGTCAGGAGTGCGACACAAAGTCAATACAAAAAACGTCCTACATTGAAGATAGGATCGCCCCTTAGAAAATTAAGCAATTGATATTGATAGATATTATTGGATTTATTTATCTGTATGCATGAGATTTTATTTTTTGACGCGCGTAATTTTATGCGTCCGCTCTGCAGCGAAACAAACCTTGAGGTGAAAGCCCCCGGCAGGACGGAAACGCCACTCGCGGCGGACCGATCGGGATCGCCGCCGCTCAAACACCGTTTGGCCTGCATCGTCACCCGGCGAGCGGGATGGGAACGGGCGCGCCTTCCGCAGCCATCTGCTGGCGGCACGTGCTGTCGTCGGGAAGACCCATGCGGCCGCCGCGCGCCGTGACAGCGATGGCCGCGGCGGCGGTGGCATAGGCCACGCAATCGAGCGGCGCCTTTCCCTGCGCCAGCGCCAGGCAATAGGCCCCGTGAAAGCAGTCGCCCGCACCGGTGGTATCGACCGCCTTTACGGCATACGCAGGAAAATGCCACCGCGTAGCGTCGTTCCTCTGCCGGACATAACAACCGTTTTCGCCGTCGGTGAGCACGACCGCGGATCGGTCTTGCGACCACAGCGCATCAAGCACCGCCTCGGGCGCGGTCTGCCCGGCATAGGATCGACCGAAAGCCAGCGGCAGCACGAGGTTATCGGTGAGCGCCATGATCCTGTCGGTGGCGGGACCGACGGTCCATTCGATATCCGCGACGACAGACAGGCCCAGGGCCCGCGCCCGCGCAACCACGGCTTCCGAATGGGTCGAATAGCCGTCGATCAGCAGGACCGGCGCCTGCGCCAGCACATCATCCGACAGGTCAAGCGAGGTGCCGTGCAACACGTCGTCGTCATAGGCAATGAAGCGGTCGCCGGCCGGATCGACGGTGATCACCGATCGGATCGGCAGGGAGCCGGCGGCCCGCGGCGCAAGGGATGTGTCCACCCCGTCGCGCTCGAGTTGCAGCCCGCCGACATCGTCTGACGGCTGGTCATTCAACCAGCCGATAAAGGCGGCACGACCGCCGAGGCGGGCTATGGCCACCAGGGCGGTGGCCACGTTGCCGCCATGGTCCATGGCGCGCCTGGTGACCTTTCCCTTGCCCGATGACAGCGGCCGATCGACATAGATTATGTCGTCGATGGCAAGTGCCCCGAAACCCAGAACATGGAAAGGTCGCGACATCGCTCAGAGGCCTGCAGCGGCCAGGGCGTCTGCCGGCGCCATGCCGTCATGGATGACCAGCTTGAAGGCAAGTGCTGCCTTGGTGGTATCGCCATGACCCCAGAGATTGCGTCCGACGACCGCACCCTTGGCGCCGGCGCGCAGCGCGTCAGATGTCTGGGTCAATGCGCCGAGCAGCGTTTCGGTCTTCGGCCCGCCGGCAATCACGACAGGGACCGGGCAGGTCGCCACCGTCTCGCGGAAGGAGTCGAAGTCGCCGGTATAACCGACCTTGATCACATCCACGCCGGTCTCGTAACCGATGCGCACGGCATAGGCGATTTCATCCGGGGTGAAGACGATCTTGCCGCCATCCGAGAAGTCGCGCGGATAGACATGGGCGACGACGGGCATTTCGAACCGCGCCGCGGCATTCACGGTATCGGTCAGCCAGCGGATGTATTCGCCTTCCGTATTGCCGCGCACCGGAATGGCAACCGCCAGCGCGTCGGCACCATAGCGCACGGCGTCTTCCGGCGTCGCAATGAGCTGGCGGATGCGGTCGTCGGCGGTGAAGCAGCCAGCCTGGATGACCAGCGCCGCCTTGCCGGCATATTCCTCCCACAGATGGCGCGCAGCACCCGGCTGGATGCTGACATAGTCCGGTCCGCCGGCCATCACCCGGCGCAAGGCGCCCGGCAGGTCCGCAAGGCCGCCTTCGCGCACATTGCCGTAGCCGACGAAATGATCCACCGCGCCGCCGAACAGTTTGCCAGACGGATTGGAGAACAGGCGCGAGAGGCGAATTTTGGTTCCGAGACCCATGGCAATAGTTCCTTCATGTTGGATGAGGCTGATGTTGACCGGACCCTAACGCGAAAATAAAACAACTTTCAATATTTCGATTTCTTTCGTTTGGCACTTAGCGTAAGATTTTTTATAGGCCTGATTGATAATAATCTTGAATTGGCCTATCAAAACGATCATCGGGCTTTCGAAATTCGAAAGCCTCTCACGGCGCATGAAGCGGGCGAGGTTACAGATGCTTGCAGAGCAAAGACGGCACCAGATTTTGCTCGAACTTCAAAGGGTCGGTCAGGCGCGGACCCGACAGCTTGCCGAGTTCTTCGAGGTTTCCGAAGTCACGATCCGCTCCGATCTCGAAATCATGGATGCCAAGAAGCAGTTGATCAAAACCCATGGCGGAGCGATCGCCATACCTGCGGATTCCCCGGCCGCGGCCTTCGAAGAACGCATGCAGCGCAATTTCGAGGCCAAGCGGCGCATCGCCCAGATGGCCGCCCGGCAGATCATCGACAACCAGTCCATCGTCTTCGACAGCGGCTCGACGCTTCTCCAGGTCGCCATGCAGATGCCGCCGGTCAACAATGTCGTGGTGGCGACGACGGCGATGAACATCGCCCAGCACCTCATGTATCGCCCAGGCCTCGACGTCCACATGATCGGCGGCCGGGTGTTTCCCAGTACGGTCAGCACGATCGTCTCGGATTCCGACAAGGTTCTCGGCGGCCTGGTGGCCCACCAGGCCTTTGTCAGCGCCCATGCGATCGACCAGGCATTCGACGTCGTCGATGTCTCGGAAGACATCGCCCGGACCAAGCGCAATCTGGTGCGCATGGCGCGTCGGGTGGTGCTGGTGGCCGATTCCAGCAAATGGGACACCGGCGCCTCCTCCAAGGCCTTTTCCCTGTCGCGTGTCGACCTCATCATTACCGACAGCAATATGCCGCACAGCATCCGAAGCCGTCTCGACAAGCTGGGCGTCGAGGTCCGCTATGCCTGACCGCCATGCCGGGCGCGGAAGTGGCTGAAGGCCCGAAC
This sequence comes from Rhizobium sp. CG5, assembly GCF_023701945.1. GTDB lineage: Bacteria > Pseudomonadota > Alphaproteobacteria > Rhizobiales > Rhizobiaceae > Allorhizobium. Next base: position 90,405 of record NZ_JABAEF010000007.1, on the reverse strand, counting down.
CACGTCAGCATGTCGATCCTGCACTCAAACGCCCAGCCGACGTAACGTCTCGTAGTTGGCCCGAACGGCAGAGGCCGGATCCATGCCGGCTTTTTCAGACTCCTCTTCGACCACGATCCAACCGTTAAACAGCGGCGCCTCACGCACCGTCGCGATGACCGCCAGCACGTCGCATGCGCCTTCGCCCAGCATCGTCCAGGTGCCGCTGGCATCGACATCCTTCAGATGGACATAGCGGATGCGGTCCCGGAACGCGGCAAGCGTATCGGCCATCACCTGGCCACCGCGCAGGATATGGCCGGTGTCCGGCACCCAGCCAACCTGCGGCTCCAGCAGGGCAAAGAGCGCGTCGTAATCGGCGCGCGTCAACAGCAAGGTGTTGTGATGGGACGAGGGATGGACCGCGACCGTGACGCCGGCTGCCTTACCGATCTCCATCGAGCGATTGTAGCATTCGGCGGCCACCGCAAACTTGTCGGCACGCGGCCCATCGGAGACGACGGTGGCCGAGCCCATCGACACGAGCGCGCCGGGGAAGTTCGCTGCAAAATCCACCCAGCGGCGCGTCGTCTCGAGGTCCGCCGCCATCTGCTCGGGCAAGGTAAAACCGCTGTGCGAGCCGAAGGCAAAGGACACCAGCGTCAGGCCGGCATCCCCAAGGGCGCGGGCGAAGGCTTCCGGCTTTTCCGCATAGCCGCCGATCATCGTGTCGGTGATTTCAATGCCGGCATAGCCGCCCTCGGTGATGGCGCGCAGCAGATCGTCCGGCCCGCCTTGCCACCCACTCCCCAACATTTCCCAGGTGAAGGTCTGGCAGCCGATTTTCAAGTCTGTGCTCTTCATAACGTGGTCCTGACTGTCCGTTGATCGTCGCGCCGCGCATCAATGGGCAGGCGCAGCCTTGCCTTGTCCGCCAAGAATGCGTCGCCCAAGATGGCGCGACAAATGCCGTGAGTTCGAAAAGTTAAGGGGATCGACACGCCTCCAAGTGTCTTGTCACTACGTAAGATTAAATGTTACCGTGCGTCAACATATTTTCTTCTCTGCGTTCAAACGGCGGTCTGTCCGCATCTTCATCCACCCTCTTCAATCCGGCAGGACCAGGCATTCCCATGACAAAGAAACAGAATACGGCACTTCGAATCGGCGTGGTGGGATGCGGAAACATTTCCATGGCCTATATGCGCAACGCGGCGCTCTTCCGGGGCGTTGAAATCACCGCCTGCGCCGATCTCGACATGGCAGCAGCACACCGTCGCGCCGCGGAATTCGGACTTCGTGCCGCCGACGTCGATTCGCTGCTGGCCGACAAGGCCATCGACCTCGTCTTGAACCTGACCATCCCTGCCGCCCATTTCGACATTTCGATGCAGGCGCTTTCGGCGGGCAAACATGTCTTTACCGAAAAACCGCTCGGCGTCACCGCAGCCGAAGGGCGCAAGCTGGTCGAGGCCGCTGCGGCCAAGGGCCTGTCGATCGGATCGGCCCCGGACACGTTTCTAGGGGCGGCCGGTCGCCATGCGCGCCGGCAGATGGAGGCGGGCGCCATCGGCAAGCCGGTCACCGGCACGGCCTTCATGATGGGACGCGGCATGGAACACTGGCATCCCGACCCCAGCTTCTACTACCAGCCGGGCGCCGGCCCTGTCATGGACATGGGACCCTATTACCTGACCATGATGGTCAACCTGCTCGGTCCCGTGCGCCGCGTCCAGGCCGTGGCGACCAGCGGCCAGGACGAGCGGCTCATCACCGCCGACGGGCCGAAAAAGGGCACGAGCTTCAAGGTCGGCACGCCGACCAGCGTTCTGTCCATTCTGGAGTTCCATTGCGGCACGAGCATCACCTTCGGCGCCTCCTGGGATGTGTTCCGCCATTCCAATCACCCGATCGAACTGCACGGCACGGAAGGGTCGCTTCGCCTTCCCGATCCGGATAATTTCGGCGGTGTCGTCGCCGTCTCGAACCGCGGAGCGCCCTGGCAGGAAACGGATACGGCGGGTCACCTGTTCGGTGCGATCAACTGGCCGGTCGCCGCACCCGATCGCGCCAATTACCGCATGCTCGGCCTGGCCGATCTCGCCCGCTCGATCACCGAGGCACGACCGCCACGGGCTTCCGGCGAACTGGCATTGCATGTGCTTGAAATCATGGAGGCTATCCTGCGGGCCGGAGAAACGGGTGTGGCGCAGACCATTGCCGGCAAGGTCGCGCAGCCGAAGGAGTTGCGCGAAGACGAAGCGGCGAGCCTGCTGGCATGAGTGGCTTGGACTCTTCCGCCATTCGCGCCCTTGCCTGGCCGGGCGATCCGGAAAAGCCTGTCGAGGATTGCACGCCGCAGGAGGCAAGGCAGCAGTATCTGGATGGTTTTTCCCGGATGCAGAACCCGCTCGAAGAGGTCGATGCCGTCTCGGAACGCCGGATCGGCGACATCAGGCTAAGAATCTGGCGCGGGCGCGGCGCGCCTGACCACGGTGCCCCGGCGCTGCTTTACCTGCATGGCGGCGGCTGGGTGATCGGCGCGCCCGAAACCCACGAGGACATCTGCCGGAACCTAGCCAATGCCGTCGGGGCTGTGGTCGTCTCACCCGATTATCGGCTGGCACCGGAGCATCCCTTTCCGGCCGCCGTCGACGATTGCGCCGCCACACTGATCTGGATGAACGAACAGGCCGGCGCGCTCGGCATCGACCCAAAACGCATTCTTGTCGCCGGCGACAGCGCGGGGGGAAATCTGGCGGCCGTCCTGGCCCTGATGGCCCGCAATCGCACGGTGCCGGCTGTTGTCGGTCAGGTCCTGATCTATCCAGTCACGGACCAGACCCAGTCCTCCGAAAGCTATCGGCGCTATGACAAAAATTTCGGCCTGACGGCGGCCGGCATGCGCTGGTTCCGCGACCATTATCTGCCGGCGGGCGCAGATCTGACCGACTGGCGGGCGTCGCCGCTCGGCACGGCCTCACTACAGGATGTTGCGCCGGCCTTCATCGTGCTGGCCGGACACGATGTGCTGTTCGACGAGGGGCTTGCCTATGCCGAACGCCTCCAGGCGGAAGCGCGCGCCAGCGTCCGCATCTGGCCCGGGCAGATCCATGGCTTCCTCTCCATGGGCCGCGCCATACCGGAAGCGCGCGACGCGCTGGACGCGATCGCGCAGGCGTGGCGTTCCATGGATCCGGCATTCGGGGGATGATACGGATGGGCTGTCAGGCGGAATCGCGCATGACAAGGGTTGCCTCCAAAATGACCCGGTTGGCGGCAGGCTGCCGATCGGCGGCATCGTCTTCCATGCTGAGCAACAGGATTTCAACAGCCTTGGCGGCGATTTCCGGCGCGTTCTGGGCCATGGTCGTCAGGGACGGACAGGCATAACGGCTCAGAGGATGGTCGTCGTGGCCGGCGATCCTGACGTCGCAGCCTTCCGCCCGACCGATCTTCAGTCCGGAGGCAAAGGCTGCAGCCATGGCGCCGAAGGCGAAGCGGTCGTTGGCGCACAGCAGCGTCTTGCCCGGCAGGCCGCCCTTCGAGAGAATTCGCTGCATCTGCTCATAGCCCAGCCGCTCGAACTCCCAGGACGGCGGCGCGTCACACTCGATGACCTCCGGCGAATGTCCCTCGCGGATCATGGTGGCGCGATAGCTTTCCGTGCGCTCATTGGTATTGGCCAGCATATGGGGAACGTCCAGGAAGATCGGCGGCTCGCCGGACCGACAGAGATATTGCACGATGGCCGCGACGCTCTGCGCACTGTCGTTGCCGACAAAGGGCAGGTCGAACGTGGCGGGGCTGTCGAAACAGACGACAGGGATCGCATCGGTCAATCTCTCCAGGGCCGAGCGGCGCGAACCAGGCCCGAGCGGCGCGACGATCGCGCCGGCGACCTTCAGCGACATCAGCGTCCGGACCGCCTCCTCCTCAAGCTCCGGTCGCGTATGGGAGGACAGTTGAACGGGCCAGAAGCCCTTGTCGCGCAATTCGAGCTCGATCAGCGAGACGACCTGCACGTAGAAGGGATCCGACATGGTCGGCACCAGAATGCCGATATTCTTGGTGCGCTTGCGGTTGAGGTGACGGGCAAAGAGATTGGGCTCGAAGCTCGACTTCTTCAGCGCCGCCTCGATGCGCTTGCGGGTCACCTCCTTGATCTGCGTCGGGTCGTCGAAATATTTCGAAAGCGTTGGGCGCGAGACGCCGCAGGCGCCGGCAAAATCGTCCATGGATTTGTATGTCTTCTTGGCCATTCAAGTCCTTCGTGCCAGGCAAAACGCCGTGCTAATGGCGATATTCGATTTTTCAAAGCCGATTTTCGTCGCATAGACTGCCGCGGAACGAAAGGCGCGTCTTCTATTGGAAAACGATCGTCCCGCCATGCGCGTCGCCACAAACTGAATTTTAATACACCCTTTCATTTGTTTACGAAAGTAAAGAAATAATGCTCCACAAGCAACAGAAATCGGGTTGAAAATTTCTCGCGCGCAAATTTTTTTTGTCTTTATTTTTCATCATCTTATGATGCATTTTACGGAAATTCCGGGCTTCCGTTGCGCTGCTTTCACATTTCATCGTTGACATGGGAAGGCTCCAGGAACCTACTTCCAATCCGATCTGGGAGGATCGATCAACGCATAGTCTACTGGGAGGCAGACATGAATTTCAAACAATTCGGCAATACGATGCGGGCAGCCGTTGCCGCATGGGCGCTTTGCGCAACAGCGGCCTATGCCGACACGACCATCGAATTCATCCAATGGTGGGAGCCGGAAATGCCAGCGGGTGCGCTCCGCGGCATCATGGACGATTTTGAAGCGAAAAATCCCGGCATCAAGGTCACTCTGGTCAGCGGCCCCTATTCCTCGACGCGCGACCAGATCGTGGTCGGCGCCGCGTCGGGCACGCTGAGCGACGTGGTCGGCCTTGATGGCGCATGGGTCAACGGCTTGTCCAAGCAGGGCGCCATCGCCTCGCTGGACGAATTGATGGACAACGCCAAATATGACCGGAGCCAGATTACCGACATCGTCAAGGTGGATGGCAAGAGCGTGATGTTCCCGCTCGCCTCCTTTGTGTATCCGGTTTTCGTCAACCTCGATCTTGCGAAAGCCGCCGGCGTCGATACCCTGCCGTCGACGCGCAGCGAATTTGCCGAAGCCGCCAAGAAGATGACCGACGCCTCCAAGAACCAGTATGGCTGGGTCTTGCCGCTGTCGCTGCAATCGCCGGGCGGCATCCAGAACGACGTCATGTCCTGGGTCTGGGCCTCCGGCGCCTCGATGATGAAGGATGGCAAGCCTGATCTCGAAAACGAAGCCGTTGTCGGCACGCTCGACTATATCCAGTCGCTCAACAAGGCCGGCGTGATTTCGCCCGGCATCTTTGCCAAGAAGGAGCAGGACAAGGTCGAGGAATTCGTCAACGGCCGCGTCGGCATGATGGTCGACTCGCTCGCCCACGTGAACCTCATCCGCGAACGCAATCCGGACCTCAAGTTCGGCATTTCCGCCCTGCCGGCCGTCGATGGCTATACCGGCAAGCGCGGAATGCCCTATGCCTCCTGGGGCATCGGCGTCAGCGAGGGCAGCGAACACAAGGACGAAGCCTGGAAGCTGGTCGAATTCCTGATGAGCGCCGAAGTGAACGGTCGCCTCGTGTCGATTGCCAACGCGTTTCCCGGCAACGTCAATGCGAAGCCGGACTTCGTCACAGGCGACCCGATCTTCGCGGAAGCCTTCAAGATCTTCCAGAGCGGTTATCCGGCCAATGAGTTTGTCGGCCTGCCGGTTGCCGAAGAGCTGATGCGCGACATGAATGTCGAGGTGCAGAAGATGTTCGACGGCGGGCAGACCGCCAAGGAAGCCGCTGCCAATGCGCAGAAGGCCTGGTTGGCCAAGTTCTAGCCACTCCACGCGCTCACGGGCCCGGCTGCGCGTCATGCGCGGCCGGTACCCCTTGCAGTCCTCGGCAGATTGGAGAGTCCAGCCCATGAACGGTTCCGCCCTGGCAATGACCGACACAAGGCCCAAAGCGCGCAAATTCCGCTACAGGACATTGCGCAGGTTGACGCCCTATCTCTATGTGTCGCCCGCCACCCTGCTCCTCACCTTGCTGATGCTGTTTCCCATGCTGATGGTGCTGCGCTATTCGCTGATGGATGGCGCCATCATGAAGAAAGGTGCGGTCTTCGTCGGTCTCCAGAATTACCTGACCCTCGTCGCGGATCCGGTCTTCTGGCAGTCCGTCGGCCAGACGCTCTACTTCACTGTCATGAGCGTGGTGTTCCATTTCATCATCGGTCTCGCCTTCGCGCTGCTGTTGAACACCAATCGCGTCGATCCGCTGATCCGCAGCGTCCTGCGCGTGCTGTTCATCCTGCCATGGCTGTTTACGGCCGTGATCATCGCCATCATCTGGCGTCTGCTGCTCGATCCGAACGGCGTCGTCAACAGCGTGCTGATGGCGCTTCATATCATCGACTTCAAGGTGGAGTGGTTTTCCTCGACCAAGACGGCGATCCACGCCCTGACCTTCGCCAATATCTGGGCCGGATATCCGCTCTACATGGTCAGCCTGCTGGCCGGCTTGCAGGGTATTCCCAAAGAACTCTACGAGGCGGCCGGCATCGACGGGGCCAACGAGGTCGAGAAATTCTGGTACATCACCATTCCGCAGCTGATGCCGATCATCATCAGCATCGCACTGCTCGATTTCATCTGGACGATGCAGGTCTTCCCGCTCGTCTGGATGACCACCGGCGGCGGCCCGATCTATTCGACGGAAATGCTCTCGACCTACACCTACAAGCTGGCATTCTCCCGTTACGAATTCTCGCTGGCCTCGGCGAGCGCCATCGTCATTCTGATCATCTCGATGAGCGTCACCTATTTCTACATCAAGCATCAGCAGCGCAGGTAACCGGTCATGGCAAAACGCTCCCTCAAGCATTCCCTCCTGCCGACGGTCGTCACCTATGTCGGGCTTGCCGTCGGGCTGGTCTTTGCGGCCTTCCCGATCGTCTGGATGTTCTTCAGTTCGCTCAAATCAAACCGGGAGATCTTCGCCCTGCCGCCAAGGCTGCTGCCGGACGATTTCACGATTGCGGCCTATCTGACGATCTTCAACGACCCCGTCAAAGTCCGGTTCTTCCTCAACAGCTATTTCGTGGCCGGCGTCGTCACGGTTCTGACGCTCCTCATCGCGATCGTGACCGCTTACGGTTTCAGCCGTTTTCAGTTCCGGTTCAAGAATACCCTGAACATCTTCATCATCAGCACCCAGACGGTGCCGCCGATCACGCTGCTCATTCCCTATTTCGGCATGGTCGTGGCCTTCCGGATCTTCGATACCTATCTGGCGCTGATCCTGACCTATATGGTGTTCACCCTGCCCTATGCCGTTCTGCTGATGACGGGCTATCTCAATACGCTGCCCAAAGAACTCGACGAGGCGGTGCTGGTCGACGGCGGCTCGAGCTGGACGGCGCTCTGGCGGGTGATCGTCCCGGTCTCCATCCCTGGCATTGTCGCAACCGCGGTCTACACCTTCCTGCTGGCCTGGAACGAATTCCTCTTCGCGCTGACGCTGACCAAGTCGATGGACCTGCGCACCGTGCCGATCGGCATCCAGCTCCTCATGGGCCAGCACGCCTTCGAATGGAACGAGATGATGGCGATGAGCGTGCTCGGTTCCCTGCCGCTGCTGGTCCTCTACCTGGTCGCGCAGCGCTATTTCCTGGCCGGTATGACGGCGGGTTCGGTCAAGAGCTAAGGCTGCTCACTCGTCGCAGAACAGATCGCAGACACGCCGACGCACCAGCTTGAGGCTGCGGTCTGGCATGATGATATAGGTTTCATCGACGCGCCGTCCGCGCTCATCGGTGAACTGATGGGGCACCATACTGCCGACCGGGGCTTTGGTCAGCTTGGTTCGCGGCTGGCCATTATAGGTGATACTACCCGGAATAGGCTCAAGTTCCCGCGCGGAGTTGACAGTGCCAGCACTACAGCCGGCCAGGCTCAACGTCAGGGCAGCGACAAGCAGAGTTTTGTTCATGTGCGTTTCTCCTGCAGATATCCAATTGGCCGCGGACAGCGGCCCGTTCCAAGCAAGCGATGCCCTAACCTATCGGAGCTGCAACAGTCCAGACAGCCTGATGTTCCCCTTGACATGAAAACTGTCGAGACTTGGCACCTTTGATGCCGAACTTTGCGGCCGACGGGAGATGGCCATTCAAGGCGATTGTCGCTGCAGCCGGTTTACCGCTAACATCGGCGGAACAATCGCACCAGCGGGACGTTCGGGCAGTCTCACCCCGACTCTGTCTGGTACCCGCGGCAGAATCCGACACCGCGATTGAGGTCGGAACACGAAGATGGATAAATTGGATGCCCCTGCAACGAGCGAGTTTCTATCTGCTGATTGTGCTCGTCACCATCGCATTCGGCGCCATCCTCTTGCCCTTCTATTCGGCCATACTCTGGGCCGTGGTTCTTGCCATGATCTTCTTTCCGCTCCATTCCCGTCTGGAAGCGAAACTCGGCTCCTGGCGAAACACTGCAGCGGCATTGTCGGTGCTGCTCTGCATCTGTGTCGCCATTATCCCCGGCTTCCTCATCCTGAGTTCACTGGTTCAACAGGGCAGCGCTCTTTATAGGCGGATCGATTCCGGAGAGATAGACCTTGGTAAAATGGTGCAGGAGCTGCATGACGCGCTGCCGCTGCTCGTCCGCGGCTGGGTCGACAGATTGGACCTGGGCGGCGCCGGCTTGCTGCACGAGCGCGTGTCCTCGACCCTGATGCAGGGCGGCGGCTTCTTTGCCGGCCACGCCTTGAGTCTCGGCCAGAACACGCTCGAGTTTTTCGTCGCCTTCGGCGTGATGCTCTATCTGATGTTCTTCATGTTTCGGGACGGACGCTCCATTGCCGCGACGGTCAAGGATGCACTTCCTTTGAGCGACGCCCATACCGCGCGGTTCGCCTCCAAGCTGACCTCGGTCATCCACGCGACGGTGCGAGGCACCGTGATCATTGCCCTCATTCAGGGCTCGATCGGCGGCATCGCGTTCTGGATCCTTGGGCTTGAGCCCGCTCTTTTATGGGGCGTGCTGATGAGCTTCCTGTCGCTGCTGCCGGCCGTGGGTTCGGCGCTGATCTGGATACCCGCCGCCATCTATCTGGCCCTTGCCGGATTCTGGATGAAGGCCATGGTGCTCGTGGCCGTCGGCGCTCTCGTCATCGGTCTTGTCGACAATCTTCTGAGACCGCGGCTGGTCGGCAGGGAGGCAAAGCTTCCGGACTACGTCATTCTGATTTCCACCATCGGCGGGATTTCACTGATCGGCATCAACGGATTCTTGATCGGACCTCTGGTTGCCGTCCTGTTTACTGCGGCCTGGCAGATCTTCGAGCGAGAAGAGGAAGGCACGTCCGTTCCCTGAGATCTGCACTTTATTCGACAACGGTTTTCCCGTTTTCATCGAACAGATAGATATTCTCGGGCTTTGCCGTGAACCGGATCCGATCTCTTCGCGCGAACATCCTGTCCGTGGCCGTCTTGATCAGAAATTTCTGACGGGCTCCCGGCAAGTCGACATAGAGGATCTGAACCTCTCCGAGATTCTCGACAAAATCGATGACGCCGTCGAACACCGGGCCGGTGCTTCCGGGCTCCGCAAAGATGATGTTCTCGGGCCGGATGCCCACACTGATCTTCTGTCCGGCGTATCGCGCAGCGTCCTGCAATCCGACATCCAGCACGACATCGCAGTCCAGCACGGCCTGCACATCGGGCGTGGCCTTGAGAGTACCCGGCAGAATATTCATCGCCGGCGAACCGATGAACTGGGCCACGAAGAGGTTTTCCGGCTTCCTGTAAAGCTCGAAGGGCGAGCCCACCTGCTCGATATGACCGTCCTTGAAGACCACGATGCGGTCCGCCAGGGTCATGGCTTCGACCTGATCATGGGTGACGTAGATCATCGTCACATCGGGCATGCTCTCCTTCAGCTTGGCGATCTCGATGCGAGTGGCGACTCTCAGGGCGGCATCCAGATTGGACAAGGGTTCGTCGAACAGGAAGATGCGCGGATTGCGCACGATGGCCCGGCCGATCGCAACCCGCTGCCTCTGTCCGCCCGACAAAGCCTTCGGCAGACGCTGAAGATAGTCGCCAAGTTGCAGGATCTGCGCAGCCTTGCGGACCGCCTCGTCGATCTTGGTCTTGGAAAGTCCGGCGATCCGCAGCCCGAACGCCATGTTTTCATAGACGGTCATATGCGGGTAAAGCGCATAGGACTGAAACACCATGGAGATGCCGCGCTTGGAGGGCAGGACATTGTTCATCCGCTCGCCGTCGATGAGAAGATCCCCTGACGTGATGGTTTCGAGCCCGGCGATGGAGCGCAGCAAGGTGGATTTGCCGCAACCGGACGGACCGACAAAGACAATGAACTCACCGGGTCTGATCTCCAGATCAATGCCGTGGAGAACCTCAAAATCGGCATAGGATTTACGGATATTCTTCAGTGCCAGTGAAACCATCGGTCCCGTTCCTTTACTCTATGTCTGTTCGCGGGTCAGAAAGAGCCCCCGCTCAAGGGGCGAGGCCCGCGAGGAATGTCACCAGTGGGTTTGCCTTGCGGTTCGAAATCTCGGCATCGTTCTTCACCCTGATGGCCCACCGTACAAGCCGGGCACCCGCATAGCGCAGCGGTTCCGGCGGCAATCTCGTACGCCGGCCGATACCGACCAGGCCACACCGGCTCCAGCGATCCTGCCGCCCCAGCACGAGGCTCGCCATGATGTGTCCGGCAACCGGAGCCTGAGCGATGCCCGTTCCGTTGAAGCCGACGGCGTAGAAGATGTTCGGGTGGTCCTTCAGATGGTCAAACACCGGCAGGTGCTCCGCCGTGCAATCGATCGGGCCGCACCAGTCATGAAGAACGGCAACGCCCCGAAGCTCGGGATAGACCCGGTGAAGTTCGCGCACATTGTCGAAGCCGAGATCACCGCTGCGGTTGAAGGTCGAGCCGATACGGTCGCGATAGGCAATGCTGCCCGTGCCCCGGCCGAAAATCACCTGCCCTGCCGGCGTTCGTTGATAGTAGAGGACGTGCCGTTGCGCGTCGCAGATCGAGGCGCCACTGGTCCAACCGATGTCGGTCAATGTTTGCGGCACAGGCGCCGTCGCGATCACCTGGCTGCTGACGACATAGAGATAGGGATGCAGCTCGGGCAAGGCGGCGAGCCAGGCATTCGCCGCCAGCACGACCCTGGGGGCCGACAGAACGCCCTGGGCGGTCTGCAACTGCACCTGCGCGCCCGGCGTAATCTCCAGAACCGGGCTCTGTTCGTGAATGACAATGCCCCTGGCCAGCGCCAGTTGCCGCAGACCCAAAGCGAGCTTGGCCGGCTGGACTGTGCCCGCTTTCTCCTCGGCAATACCGAGATAGGAGGCGCTTGAACCGGTTCGCCGCAGGATGTCTGCGCCGTCGAGCGACCGGAACCGATCCTCGCCGATTTTGCGGCAATGTTCAAAGGCCGGCGTCCAGGCGCCTTCCTGGGCAATCGAGCTTGCCGTCCAGAGCCAGCCGTCCAGGCGCAGGTCCATGTCGATCGTGCCCGCATCCTGCAGGGCCTTCAGCTCGTCGATCGCGTCGACCGTAGCCCGGCACAGCATAAGCGCATCCTCGTCACCGACGACCGCACTCAACTGATCGATCTCGGCAAACCAGCTGTGCACCTGGCCGCCATTGCGCCCCGATGCACCCGATCCGCAAAAATCCGCCTCCAGAATGGTAATCCGCGTTTCGGGCGCGCTTTCCTTGATCCGCAGGGCTGTCCAAAGGCCGGCATAACCGCCGCCGACGATCGCCACATCGCAGGTTTCAGCGCCCTGCAAAGGATCGGTGAGCCGATCAGCATTGATGTCCTGCAGCCAGAACGAACGGTCTGCCTTGGCCGCGGCCACCGGTGGCCTCATCTTGATCTTGCCCATGGTCAAACCCTTTGCGCTGCGCGGATGACGGTGTCGTATTTCTCGAGAAGCCATCCCGGAACCGGCTGGATCTCTTGCGGGAAGCCGCCCAGATGCGTGCAGGTTTCTGAGGCCCGCCAGGCGGCGTGGTTCAGCGCCTCGGCCTCGCTGAAGCCATTAAACGTCAGCGCCGTGATGAAGGCGGCAATGAAGCTGTCTCCCGCGCCGCAGGTATCGACAACCGATACCGGCACGGAGCCTGCGGAAAAGCGGCTCACTCCGTCGTCATAGAAGGACCCGCGCTTGCCGCAGGTGACCACGACTTTTCGTGCGCCGGCCTCTTTGAGGCCATCGATCAGAGGCTCCACTGCAACGGAGGCATCGTCCGGGCCAGACGCAAACACCAGGGGCACATCGGCGAGCGATATCGCAAAAGGCCTGGTCGAGACATCGAGGCTAAACGGCACGCGATCCAGAACCAGGCGACGCACCAGCACGTCGCTGGAATGGGTCCCCAGATGCACCCAATCGGCCGAAAGCAGGTCATCATAGCGCTGCTGATCCGGCACATAGTTCTCGCCGGCCCCCAGCGACTCCAGCAGGAAACGCCGTTCACCGGCATCATCAGCCAGCAGCGTGACGGCGGTGTCTCCCGGCAACACCTCGACATCCCCGGCATTCAGCCCGGCAGACGATATCACGTCGAGCATCAATGCCGCCTCCTGATCGGCGCCGACCGCCCCGAAATAGCGGGCATCGGCTCCGTTGCGTTGCCACTGCGCGGCGACGTTGAGAGCGTTGCCGCCGACGGTCACGAATCCCTTGGTCAGATAGACATCCAGGCAATTGTCGCCAACGGCAAAGAGAGTTGGAGTTGCATTGGTCATGGTCATTCCGTTGAACGTCGAGAAAGGGAAACTGCGCGCCTGGACCGTTCGGCGCTGCGGCCCGGGTGATATTGGACGAAGGGCTCCATCATTTGCCGATGCCTTCCGCCAGGCCCCGGATGAAGAACCGCTGGGCCGCGAAGAAGACGACGAGAATGGGCAGGGCGGACAAGGTCATGGCGGCGAAAACAACGGCGTAATTGGTGCCATGCTTGGCCATGATCGATGTCAGGCCGACCGGCAGCGTCTGGACATCCGCACCGCTGGTGAAGATCATCGCAAACAGGTATTCGTTCCAGGCGAACAGCACATGCAGAATGACGCAGGACACCAGGATCGGCTTGCACAGAGGCAAAATGACACGCCAGAAGATCTGGCTTTCACTGGCCCCATCCATGACCGCCGCTTCATCGAGATCCCGTGGCAGACCCAGCATATAGGCGCGGATCAGGAAGGTGGTGAAGGGAATGCGGAAGGCCGTATAAAGCAGGATCAGGGCCCAATAGGTATTGTAAAGGCCGAGATCCTGCATCATGCGCACCAGCGGGATGACAGCCACGGTGGGGCTCAACATCAGGCCGCCCAGCACCACGGCAATCAGCAGCGGCTTGCCCGGCAGCCTGGACCGCGTCAAGCCATAGGCCGTCCAGGCACTGATCAGCACCGTGCACACAGCCGAAGCCAGGGTGACGATAATGCTGGTCGCGATGTAGTTCTTGATGCCCTGGTTCCAGGCGGCAACGTAGTTTTGTAGCGTGAAATTGGAGGGCAACGCGAAGGGATTTCCAAAAATTTCCGCGTTGTTCTTGAAGCCGTTCAATGCCATCCAGACCAGCGGGTAGATGACCACGATACCCAGACAGACCAGGAAGACGACCAGGCAGGTTTTTCCCAGAACGCGCAGAAAATCGTTTCGCTCGACGTCCGGCAGGTGATCGGAAACACTCATAGGTGAACTCTCCGGCTCTTGGTGTACCAAAGCTGCGCGAAGCCGGTCAGCAATGTGATGACGAAGATGACGGATGCGATGGCAGCGCCATAGCCGAAATCGTTTTCGATGAAACCCTGCTGGTAGAGCCACGTGCCCAGCACCTGGCTCATGTTGTTCGGCCCGCCGCCGGTCATCACCATGACCTCGTTGAACACCTGGAAAGCACCCGTCACGGTGACGATGACCATCAGCCCCGTCATTTCCCGCGTCAGCGGAAATGTGATGCTCCAGAGCCGCCGCCAGGTGCCGGCCCCGTCCATGATGGCGGCATCATAGAGTTCCCGGGGAATCTTCTGGATGGCGATGGCAAACAACAGCGTCGAATAGCCAAACCCCTGCCACTGGCTCATGGCGATGATGGCGTAGATGGCTGTCTGTTCTTCCCCCAGCCAGGCCCGCGACCAATCGCCCAGGCCGATCACTTTCAGGGCCGAATCGAGAAGCCCGATGTCGGGCTGATAGATGAAATAGAACAGGAGACCGGTCACGGTAATGGAGATCGCCGACGGGATGAAATAGACGGCGCGCCAGAATCTCCGCCATTCTTCCGTCTCCAGCCCTTCTATCATCGCGGCAAGAACGAAGGCCCCGAACACCTGGAAGAGAACGGACAGGACGGCGTAGAGCGTGTTGTTGGCGATCGCCGTGACGATCACGGGATCGTCCAGCAGACGCCGGTAATTGTCCAACCCGATGAACGAGGTTTCACCGGTAAAGATATCCTGGTTTGTCGTGCTGACGGCAAAATTGTCGATGATCGGATAATAGACAAACCAGAGGATCAGCACGAACGAGACGACAACCCAGCGAAACGAGGACAGTCTTGCGATCATCCCGGGCAGACCTGAATCTGGCCTGCCCGGCAGGGAAAAGCCGCTCTCGGCGACGTCTCCCACGTTTTGAGGCTTCATGATGGGCATCGGTCAGCCCTGTCCTTACTTTGCAGAGGCCGCGGCTTCTTTGACCTTCTCGACGAGCTGTTCCGGGGTCATGGAACCGCCGATCAGGGCCTGCAGACCGGAGAGCCAGACGGAGGCCACGCGCGGAGGATTGGCGGTATCGAGCCACGGCATCAGATAGGAGGATGCCGCAATCTCCTTCAAGCCTTCGACGACGGCCGGGTTCATCGTGTCCGCCGAATAGCCGCCGACAGCCGCACTTGGCTGGCCGTAGGGAGGCGAGGACAGGATCTTGCCGTTCTCCGGCGACGTCACGAACTTCATGAAGTCGAGCGCCAGCGGAATATTCTTCGAGGCGGAATTGATCATGTAGCCTTCCGGCGCTCCCTCGATGGCCTTGGCGTCGCCGGCGGCATTTTTGGGAACCGGGAGCTTGAAGAAGCCGAAGTCGCTGTTCTTGAGAACCGCCCCTTCCGCAGCACTCTGGTCGAACTCGATGATCTCCTGATAGTACATCGCCGACTTCGCGCTGCTGAACTGCTGCAGGGCAGAGGCATAGGACGTGCCGTTGGTTCCTGTGCCATCGGTGCAGGCATCGATCAACTGCTTGAACTGCTTCAGGCTTTCGACATAGCCCGGATGCGTATAGTCGGCAGTGGCGGGATTGAAATCCTTCTCGAGCGTCGCCTGCGGAACGTTATAGGCGAGCAACTGACCGGCAAAATGCACGGCGGGCCAGCCCTCCTTGTTGCCGAAGGAAATCGGCGTCAGATCCGATTTGCGCAGGGTGGCGCAGGCCGACAGCAGCTCGTCGAAATCCTTGGGAACCGCCACGCCGGCCTTGTCAAACAGGGCCTTGTTGAAGCCCATGAACTTGGCATCGAGATAAAGCGGAATGCCGTAGAACTTGTCATTGTATTTGAAGGCGGAGACGGCCGCGGGTGCGAGAGCCTCGCCCCAGGCGCCGCCAGTGCCGACCACTTTGCTCAGATCGACAGCCCGGTTGCCGCGCACGAAATTCTCGCCCCAGCTGCCCGTCCAGGAAAAGTAGATATCCGGCAGGGAATTGGAGGCGACCAAGGCCTTGGTCTTGCCCTTGATGCTGTCGTCGCTTTCCTGGATCAGCTCGACCGTCACACCGGGATGAAGCTTTTCATATTTCGCGGCTATATCGACGAAAAACGGAGAGAGTTGCTGCAGGCCGAACTTGGTCAGAATGCTCACTGTACCGGAATACTCGACCGGAGCGCTCGGATCGGCAACAACAGCGTCAGCTGCCAAGGCGATGGACGCGCCAGCCAGAAAGAACCCTCCCGCTGCGACGGCTGCGAGACGTGTCGTGCTCAAAAGTGTGTTCTTGTATGTCATTGTGCAGTTCCTCTCTTTTGTTGGATTGGCGGGAGCATTTCGCGGCGACCAGACGTCCCGGAAATGCCCCCTGCCCTGGTTTTCAGGCACGTATCAACGCAAGACTGTCTTCGTTCCTCCTTGAGGGGACCCTAGTATTCAACGCGCTTGTAATACCGTCGCGTCGTCAGCGGATGGTCCCGCAGAACCTCAAGATGGGCGCTGAGGCGCTCCAGCATCGTCGCCAGGATCACCGGAGAAATGAGGCTGCGCGTCTTTGCGGAAATCCCAGGCAGATCGGCGGACGCGGCATCCAGGATGCGAACCTTGTCGGTGTAGCGCTTGGCGAAATTTTCGACCCGGTCGGTGAGCGGCCGATAGGCATCTTCACCCTTGAAGACGAAGACGCTGACGCCGGGCTCCACCAGCTCCAGCGTGCCATGGAAGAAGTCCGACGCATGCACGGGCCGCGTCTTGATCCATTGCATTTCCTCAAGGATGCACATGCCGTAGTAATGGGCCTCGGGCCAGCTGGAGCCGGCACTGGTGAAGATGTGGTAGGTCTCGTCCTTGATATCCTGCGCCAGCGCGGCGGCCGCAGGCTCGTAGTTCTGTTTGACCGACACCAGCAATTGCGGCAGCAGTTTCAGTTCCGCGACGGTCGCGTCGAAATCATCGTACTCGCCGCGTTCGGCCAGCAGCGCCAGAACGATCAGCAGGGTCTGCAGATAGAAGGATTCAGACGAGGTATCGTCTTCGCCGAAATTGGTGAAATTGTAATCGGCATCACGGCCGAGCGGCGTGTCCTTGTGTCCGGTGAGGGACAAAGTCTTGACGCCCCGCTCCTTCAGGAAGGCCAGCAGCTGGACGCTCTCCTTGGTGGTTCCCGACAGCGACGGAAGAATGACCAAGGCCTTCTCATCGAGGCCTGCCGGCGGCTGCAGGACAACCTGGGCCGGAAATGCGGCTGACACCGGAAACAGCGTCGAGTTCTGGGCAAGTCCAATCGCCGGAAGCGTCAGAAACTGCACGCCGCCCGTTCCCATGAAAAACACCCGCTCCAACCCGCCGGCCAGGAGATCGCGCATCACGGCGCGAATATCGTCAGCGATCGAAACCGCGCCACTTTGTATCGTCACAAAGCGATCTTTATCGAAATTGAGCATTAACACCTTCCCGTTCGCACTTCGGATTGCTGCACGGCAGCAATAATCCGGTCGTACAAAAAATCCGTTGGAACATTGTGAGATCGATCTCACATTCATTAACTCATAATGAATTGCCGTTGACAAGTAGGTCGTTGGGATTTTTTTGAGTGCGGTGGAAAGGCGATTATTTAGCGGCCAGACGGCTGACAGAACCGCGCACGATCAGCTTGGTTTCAAAGCTTAAATGCTCCGGAGGCGACTGTTTCCCGGCAAGCCTTTTCATCAGCAACCGAGCCGCCGCAAAACCGAGTTCCGACACCGGCTGAGACACGACTGTGATCTGCGGATCGGTAAACGTCGCCAGATTGAAGTCATCGAAACCGATCAGCGAGACCTCGTGCGGGATCGAGATTCCCATCGAGCGGAAGGCGAGCAGCGCTCCTTGCGTCATCAGGCTGTCGACCGTGAAAAGCGCTGTCGGCGGGTTCTTGCGGCTGAACATGCGAATGGTGACGTCGATGGCATGCTCGACGGTGGATTGCGATACGGAAATCAAGTGTTCATCGAGCCCGATGCCGTTTGCAGCCAGGGCATTGCGGTAGCCGTTCAGGCGCTCCTGCGATGTGAAAATCCGCGTATCATCCTGAAGAAGGCCAATCCGCCGGTGTCCCATGCCAATCAGATACTCGACCGCCTTGCGCGCCCCGCCTTCGTTGTCGACGACGACGCTGTCGCAGTCGATGTCCTGCACCACACGGTCGATCAGGACCAGCGGTATGCCGTCATCGATCAGCCGCTGCAGATGCGCGCTATCTGCTGAAGACGTGGGGGCGACGATGAAGCCGCGAATGCTCAGCGACTGCAGGCTGGAGAGCAGCGATTTTTCCTGCTCGACCTGCTCCTCGCTGCTGCCGATGACAAGATTGTGCGCGTCCTCCCGCGCGACGAATTCCACATCGTGGGCAATCTTAGCGAAGAACGGATTCTGGATGTCACCCAGCACGCAGCCGATGATCGGCAACTGGCCGCTGCGCAACGCCTGGGCAAGGCGGTTTCCGCGATAGCCGAGCTGCTCTGCGGCCTTCAGCACTTTTTCGGCCGTGCCGTCACCCACATAGCCGTAGCTGTTCAGCGCGCGCGCAGCAGTTGCACGCGATACTTTCGCAAGCGCAGCCACATCCTTCAACGTCGCGGGTCTCGGAGACATCGTCGCCCTCATGTAAAACAATGCAATTCAGGCGAAAAACGAAGGTACCGAATCGAAGATATCGCAATATATTCAGATTGCTGGCATTCTGTTTGAAGTCCTGAAACCGATAGCAGGCGTGGCCTGGTTTCGTCCCGCCTGCAATATGCCCGACGCAGGCCGCTATGCAAGAGGTTTGAAAGACGGACGTTTCAGACGTCCGGAGAACGCGCTGCGGGCGGGCGAAGCAGCTTGCGTCACACGGTACCTATCGATCCTCGCTCGACCAGTTGGGTTGGCAGGACGAGATGGCGGGGCGGACACTGTTCGCCGTTCAAACGCTCGATCAACATCCGCGCCGCCGCTTCTCCCAGCTCATAGACCGGCTGCCGTACCACTGTTACCGGCGGCGATGTGACAGCGGTCCAGGCGGCGTCGTGAAAGGTCAGCAAAGACAGCGCGCCCGGCATGTCGACGCCGAGTTCACGGGCGACCTTGAACACCTCAAGCGCAATCAGACTGTCGGACGCAATGATGGCACTTGGCGGTGCGGCACTGCCGAGCAGATCCATGGTCAGGCGGCGGGTCGCTTCCGGCGTATTGGCGCCGACGCGGATCCATTGCGCCATGGGGCCGATACCCGCTTCCTCGCCGATCCTGACGAAACCTTCGATACGTTCGCGCACCGAAGCTGTCGAGATCTCGTCGGCATGGCTGTAAACATGCGTCGGCGTATCGCAGGCTGTGACATAGGCGATGCGGCGGTGCCCGCGAGAGACCAGCAATCGGGTCACGTTTTCCGCCGCCTGCCTGTCATCCGTCGTCACTGTATCGACGTCGAGGGCGCCGATCGCCCGGTCCAGAAGGACCAGTGGCCGGCCGGCGCGGCCGATCTCCTTCAAATGATCGACCTCGCTTTGCCGTGCCGGCGAGACGATCAATCCGTCAACCCGCTTGGCGACCAAAGTCTTGATGGCGGCGCGTTCGACTTCGAAATCCTCGCCTGAATTGGCAAGGACCACATTGAAGCCTGCCGCGCGGGCTATCTCCGAAATGCCGCGCACGGCCGAGCCGAAGAACGGGTTCTCGATATCCCCCACCACAACGCCGATCGTGCCGGAGCGGCCGGTCGTCATGCTGCGGGCAAGCTCGTTGGGCCGGTAGTCCAGCGATTTTGCCGCTGCCTTGACCGCATCACGGACCCTGTCGCTGACGGTGCCGTAGCCGCCGAGCACCCGTGCCGCGGTGGCTTTCGACACACCGGCGGAACGCGCCACGTCGGCGACCGTAACGGCTGTATTTTTCGGCTGAGCTTCTTTCATGCGACAAGGTTTACAAGAGATATTGACGACGGGTCAATACGAATATAACAATCGTCAAGTGAGAAAGAGACCGGTCTCATTTAACAAAGAGACCGGTCTCAATACAAAAAATAACGAGATCGGCTTGCGACTTCAAGGTCCAGGACGGGGGAACACCCTTGCCTGGAGAGACACCCTCACGCGTTGTGAAAACGATCTGCAACCCACCACCAGAGACGGAGAACTTGACCATGACAATCACTTCGCAGGCAAAACATGCATTTTCAGTCCGGATGCGCACGGCCGCTCTGGCGCTAAGCCTCGCGCTGACGGGAGGCCTCGCCTCCGGAACACACGCCGCGGACAATCCCTACGGCCTCATCGACCCGCAGACGATCAGCGTCGGCACCATGGGCGATGCCAAGCCCTACACCTTCACGACCGCAGACGGTAACTTCACCGGATTCGATATCGAACTTTTCCTGAACGTTGCCGAGCGGATGGGCTTCAAGAAGGACCAGGTCATCTTCACCGGTCAGGAATTCTCGGCCCTGATGCCGTCGGTCGCCAATGGTCGCTTCGACGTGGCCGTCGCCGCGATCGGCACGACCGACAAACGCAAGCAGACCGTCGATTTTTCCGATGGATATCTTGCCGGTTACCTGTCTGTCGTCACCCCCGAAGCCGCAATCACCGATGCCGCAGCGCTCAAGGGCAAGCGCCTTGGCGTGGTGCAGGGGACGCTGCAGGAGATCTACGCCGAGAAGAATTTCGTCGGAACCGATCTGGTCAAATTTCCCGACAACAATTCCGCCATCTCGGGCCTGAACAACGGCACCGTTGATGCCCATTTCCTCGATTATGAGGCCGCCAAGGACTATACCGTGCGCTATCCGGCGCTGAAGGTGGCGATCAACATTCCCAGTTTCGATGCGCCTGCCGGTTTTGTCATCCGCAAGGGCAATGACGCCTTGAAGGTGGCTTTCAACAAGGGCCTGCACGACGCCATGCAGGACGGCACCTGGAAGACGCTTTACGAAAAGTGGTTCCCAGGTTCGCCGATGCCGGAGGCCTATCTTCCCAAGAAGTGACCTCATAAGCCCGGCCGACTAACGGCCGGGCCTTCCGGCCTCGCCGCGACTCCAGGCTCCCCAAGGAAAATGCCATGAACTGGTTTGACAACATCCGTCGAAGCTTTTTCGACTGGAACGCGATGGTTGAAGTTCTGCCCACCATGATCATGGTCGGGCTGAAGAACACGCTGATCCTGGCCTTCGCCTCGACGATTCTCGGGATTGTCATCGGCATGGTCCTGGCAATCATGGGAATATCCCGATCCGCATGGCTGCGGATTCCGGCCCGTATCTATACCGATATCTTCCGCGGTCTGCCGGCCATTGTCACCATCCTTCTGATCGGTCAGGGGTTCGCGCGCATCGGCCGTGACCTGTTCGGGCCATCGCCGTTTCCGCTCGGGATCATGGCCCTCAGCCTGATTGCCGGCGCCTATATGGGCGAAATCTTCCGCTCCGGCATCCAGAGTGTCGATCGCGGCCAGATGGAGGCATCCCGGGCGCTCAGCATGAGTTATGGCCAGGGCATGCGGCTGATCGTCGTGCCGCAGGGGGTGCGCCGGGTCCTGCCGGCGCTGGTCAACCAGTTCATCGGCAACGTCAAGGATTCGAGCCTCGTCTATTTCCTCGGCCTTTTGGCCTCCGAACGCGAAATCTTTCGCGTCGGTCAGGACCAGGCGGTGGTGACCGGCAACCTGTCGCCGCTTCTTCTTGCCGGCATCTTCTACCTGATCATCACGGTGCCGCTGACCCATGTGGTCAACACCATCGATACCCGCCTGCGGATCGGCAAGCAAAGGCCGGCCATCGTGACAAGCGGGCTGGAGGAAGTCTCCGAACTCGACCACGCCAGCCGCGCCAAGGATGCAAGCGCCACCTTCAAGGGCGGCAGCCTTGAGGTGAAGGACCTGACCATGGCCTATGGCGAGTTGGAGGTCCTGAAGGGCGTCGACCTCGCCGTGAAGCCGGGAAGCGTCACCTGCATCATCGGTCCGTCCGGCTCGGGCAAGTCCACGCTGCTGCGCTGCCTCAACCGACTGGTTGAACCCAAGGGCGGAACGCTGCTGCTGGATGGCGACAATATCCTGGCGATGAAACCGGAAAAACTGCGCCGACGGGTCGGCATGGTGTTCCAGCACTTTAACCTGTTTCCCGACCATACCGCCCTCGACAATGTCATGCTGTCGCTGACCAAGATCAAGGGTTTGCCACGGGTACAGGCCGAGCGCATCGCCAAAGCGCGACTGGCCGATGTCGGCCTTGCCAGCCGCCAGCATCACCGGCCCGGAGGTCTGTCCGGCGGCCAGCAGCAGCGCGTGGCAATTGCCCGGGCACTGGCGATGGAGCCGGAGGTCATCCTGTTCGACGAGGTGACCAGCGCGCTCGATCCGGAACTCGTCAAGGGTGTGCTCGACCTGATGGCCGATCTCGGCGGACGCGGCATGACCATGGTGGTGGTCACCCACGAAATGGGCTTTGCCCGGCGCGTGGCGGACCAGGTGGTCTTCATGGACGAGGGCCGCGTCGTGGAAACGGGCACGCCTGAGCGCATCTTCGACGACCCGCAAAGTCCGCGCCTGCGCCGCTTCCTCGCCGAAGTGCTGTGAGGCACTCCGGGGGAGCGCCCCACTCCTCGCGCCGACGATACCTGGCCCTCGTCGGCTGCAGCAGTCATGAAAACCCCGGCGGCGGCCGGAAAGACACAGATTTGCACGAACCAACCAGACTGAAAGAAAAATATCATGTCCGAAAACCGAATTTCCTCAGCCATAGTCATCGGCGCCGGTATCTTTGGCGTCTCGACGGCTGTGCAGTTGCAGCGTCGCGGCGTGGCCGTCACGGTGATCAATGACGGCCCCGTCGCCAATGGTGCGTCCGGTCGCTCGCTCTCGTGGCTCAACTCCGCACGCATGCGCTCGGATGCCTACCATCGCCTGCGCATGGCCGGCATCGATCGTTACCGCACGCTGTCCAGCCAGATCGGTCCGGTCGACTGGCTTCGTTTCGACGGCGGCCTGACCTGGGACGCAGATGGCCAGGAAAACGAGATCGCCGCCGCCCATGCGCACGAGGTCGCGCTGGCCTATGACGCACGGCATCTGCTGGGTGCCGAGGTGGAGGCCTCGACGCCGGGCATCGCCGCGGAAGCCGTGACGCGCCAGGGCGCGATCTTCAATCCCGGCGAAGGCTGGGTAGACCTGCCGGAACTCATCCGGTTTCTGCTGGTAGAATTCTCCCGACGCGGCGGCATGCTCGTCACCGAAGAGGGGGCAGCCCATGTTGTGGTCGAGAATGGTCGCGCCGTCGGCGTCCAGACGGCGGCAGGCCCGCGCCGCACCGCTGATGCCGTCCTGATCGCCACCGGACCCGCGGTGCCGGCCATGGCAGCCGATCTCGGCCAGACCATCGGCGATGGCACGCCCGTAGCCCTGCTGGTGGCCACCAAGCCTATCGATCATCCGCTGAAGGCTGTTCTCAATACGCCACGCGTCGCCATCCGCCCCGCGCCCGGCGGGACATTTTTCATCGACGCCGACTGGGCCGCCGACGAGGTCGTCACCCAGCCGGACGGTTCCTATCACGTCGCCCAATCGACCATAGACGGCTTGCTGAACGCGGCCTCAGCAGTCCTTTCGGGCCATCCGAAGCTCGAAATGGCATCCTATGGCGCTGGCCCCAAACCGATCCCCGGCGATGGCGAGCCGGTGCTCGGAGCCCTGCGTGACGTCTCGGGCTGCCATGTCGCATTCAGCCATAGCGGCGCGACGCTCGGCCTCATCGTCGGCGAACTCATGGCCTATGAAATGGCAACCGGCAACCGCCATCCGCTTCTCGCCACGTTCCGGCCCGAGCGCTTCAAAGCCTGACGAACAGGTCTGTTGAACTGAGGATAGCCTTTCGCATGGGACATATGCGCAAGGCCATCGTTGCTGTTGCCGCTGCCGATTGGTGGCACCCTCATTGACCGCCTTCCGCGAAGATGCGAGATTTTGGCGATCATGATGTATGGCAACGCGCGCCCCGAACGACCGATGACCTTGCTGTGGCTGCAGGCCGGAAGCTGCGGCGGCTGTACCATGTCGGTCCTGGACAATGGTGCGCAAGGCTGGCCGCGCGAGCTGCGCAGCTTCGGCATCGATCTGCTCTGGCATCCGTCGCTCAGCGAAGAAAGCGGGGTCGAGGCCATCGCCATACTGGACAGCGTGGCGACCGGCGAGACGCCTCTCGACATCCTCTGTATCGAGGGATCGATCCTCAGGGGTCCACTGGGAACAGGCCTCTGCAATCGCCTCGCCGGCACCGGCCGGACCATGCTCGACTGGGTGCGCCGGCTTGCTCCCCTGGCGGAGTATTGCGTGGCCGTTGGCACCTGCGCCTCCTATGGCGGCATCCATTCCGCGTCTCCCGACCCGGCCGAGGCCTGCGGACTGCAATATGAAGGCACCGCATCCGGCGGCGCGCTGGGTGGTAGCTTCCGTTCACGGTCCGGCCTGCCGGTGATCAACGTCGCCGGCTGCGCGCCGCACCCCGGCTGGATCATGGAAACGATCGCCGCCCTGAAGATGGGCGATTTCGACGAGCGCGATCTCGACCGGCTCGGGCGGCCGAAATTCTACGCCAAGACGCTTGCCCACCACGGCTGCGAACGCAATGAATATTACGAATTCAAGGCCAGCGCCGAAAAGCTCTCCGATCTCGGCTGCATGATGGAGCATCTCGGCTGCAAGGCGACCCAGGCCGTCGGCGATTGCAACCAGCGCGGCTGGAACGGCGGCGGATCCTGCACCCATGGCGGATTTTCCTGCATCGGATGTACCTCCCCCGGCTTCGAGGAGACCAACGGCTTTCTCGAAACGCCGAAGATCGGCGGCATCCCGGTCGGCCTGCCGCTCGACATGCCAAAGGCATGGTTCGTGGCGCTGGCAGCGCTGTCGAAATCGGCAACACCTGAGCGCGTCCGGACGAATGCAACCTCCGACCGCATCATCAAAGCGCCGAAGCGCAGCGGGAATCCGAACGAATGAGCCGTATCGTTGCCGGCCCCTTCAACCGCGTCGAAGGCGATCTCGAAGTGACCCTCGAGATCAACGATGGCGTGATCGAGAAGGCCGAAGTTACCACCACGCTCTATCGCGGCTTCGAACAGATCCTGTGCGGCAGGCCGGGGCTCGACGCCCTGGTGATCGCGCCGCGCATCTGCGGCATCTGCTCGGTATCCCAGTCGATCGCCGCATCCACAGCCCTGCGGAATCTCGCCGGCGGCAGGGCGGCCCCGAATGGCTACCTCGCCGCCAATCTCGCCCATGCGGCCGAAAACATCGCCGACCACCTCACGCATTTCTACCTGTTCTTCATGCCGGATTTCGCCCGGGAGGAATATGCCCCCCGCCCCTGGCACGACGAGACCGTCCGCCGGTTCAAGGCGGTCAGCGGCAGTGCTTCGGCCCGCTTCCTGCCGATGCGGCGGCGCCTGCTCGAAGTCATGGGCGTGGTCGCCGGCAAATGGCCGCATTCGCTGGCCTTCCAGCCGGGCGGCACGACACGGGCGATCGATATCGGCGAGCGGGTGCAGCTGGCCTCGCTTCTGGGCGAGTTCCAGCTCTATCTCGAAGAGGCCGTCTTTGGCGTATCGCTGGAGACGATTCTGGCGATCGAGACGGCCTTGGAACTCGACGAGTTTGCCGCAAGCCCGTCCCTGGGTGATTTTCCGTTCTTCCTGACGCTTGCCGACGACCTGCAGCTATCCGGTGTCGGCAAGGGGCCGGGATTGCTGTTGTCCTATGGCGCCTATCACGACGGCCAGTCGTCCCTGCTGCCCGCTGGCATGATGAATGACCAGGGCCGCGTTCTGCCGCTCGATGTCACCGGCATCTCGGAGGATGTGGCCCATGCCTGGTTTGCCGAGACCGACAAGCGACCGACGGAGGCCGATACCGTGCCTTTGATTGCCAAGGACGGCGCCTATTCCTGGGCCAAGGCACCGCGGCTTGCCGGAAGCCCGGCCGAGACAGGCGCGGCAGCGCGTCTTGCCGTGGCGCAGCATCCGCTGATCGCGGACTTGCTGGCCAAGGACGGCGGCACGTCGGTGAAGACCCGTATCGTCGCCCGGCTGGTGGAAACGGCCATCCTCGTGCATGCGATGCAGGGATGGCTCAGGCAGCTCCGGCTGAAGGACGAGTTCTGCAGCCATTTCGCGCTGCCGGACGACGCCGTCGCATCAGGCCTGGTCGAGGCCGCGCGCGGAGCGCTGGGCCATTGGGTGAGCCTCAGAAACGGCGAGATCAGCCGCTATCAGATTATCGCACCGACCACCTGGAACTTCTCACCCCGCGACGCCGCCGGCATTCCCGGACCGCTGGAATCCGCCCTGGCCGGGCTCGACACCGGCGGCCTTGGCGCGCAATCCGCCGCCCTTCAGCATGTGATCCGCTCCTTCGATCCCTGCATGGTCTGCACCGCGCATTAGAGCGACACGGCACACAGCCGGTCACAGGATTTCCAGCAGTGAAAATGACGCTTGCATCGATCCGATCGGATGCCGCTGCTCCCAAAATTTAGACTTCATTAATAAAATCGCAAAAACAATTATCTAGCCCAAATACTGGAGCCGTTCTCAATCTGGTCTGCTTCTTGCAAACCCTTATCCACCACGCCCGCCCTGATCATTGGGTCGGGCCGGAGGGTGGATAAGGCCGGAGGAGCATCATGGCAGCAACAGAAACCTTTTACGATGTCATTCGCCGTCAAGGCATCACCAGGCGCAGCTTCACGAAATTCTGCAGCCTGACGGCCGCCAGCCTCGGCTTCGGCCCGGGTGCGGCAACGACCATGGCCCAGGCGCTCGAAACCAATGAGCGCGTGCCGGTCATCTGGATGCACGGGCTGGAATGCACCTGCTGTTCGGAAAGCTTCATCCGTTCGGCCCATCCGCTGGTCAAGGATGTGGTGCTATCGATGATCTCGCTCGACTATGACGATACGATCATGGCAGCGGCCGGCCATCAGGCCGAGGCGATCCTTGAAGAGACCAAGCAGAAATACAAGGGTAAGTACATCCTCGCCGTCGAGGGCAACCCGCCGCTCAACGAAGACGGCATGTTCTGCATCGACGGCGGCCGGCCCTTCGTCGAAAAGCTCAAATGGATGGCGGAAGACGCCATGGCCGTCATTGCCTGGGGCGCCTGCGCCTCCTGGGGCTGCGTCCAGGCCGCCAAGCCGAACCCGACCCAGGCAACCCCGATCGACAAGGTCATCCGCGACAAGCCGATCATCAAGGTTCCGGGCTGTCCGCCCATCGCCGAGGTGATGACCGGCGTCGTCACCTTCATCACCACCTTCGGCAAGCTGCCGGAACTCGACCGGCAGGGTCGGCCGAAAATGTTCTATTCGCAGCGCATCCACGACAAGTGCTATCGCCGCCCGCATTTCGACGCCGGCCAGTTCGTCGAGGAATGGGACGATGAGGGCGCCCGCAAGGGCTACTGCCTCTACAAGATGGGCTGCAAGGGCCCGACCACCTACAACGCCTGTTCCACCGTGCGCTGGAATGGTGGCGTCTCTTTCCCGATCCAGTCCGGGCATGGCTGCATCGGCTGTTCGGAGGACGGTTTCTGGGACAAGGGCAGCTTCTACGACCGGCTGACCACCATCAACCAGTTCGGCGTCGAGGCCAATGCCGACAAGATCGGCGCCACGGCAGCGGTCGTCGTCGGCAGCGCGGTTGCCGCCCATGCCGCAATCACCGCGGTCAAGCGGGTCACCTCCAAGCGCGAAAAAACCGACGCATAACAACCAGGGCAGGGAACATCATCATGACAGTTCAAACACCGAATGGCTTCTCGCTCGACAATTCCGGCAAGCGCATCGTCGTCGATCCGGTGACCCGCATCGAGGGTCACATGCGCGTCGAGGTCAATGTCGACGAGAACAACATCATCCGCAACGCCGTCTCCACCGGCACCATGTGGCGCGGCATTGAGGTCATTCTCAAGAACCGCGACCCGCGCGACGCCTGGGCCTTCACCGAACGGATCTGCGGCGTGTGCACCGGCACCCATGCGCTGACCTCTGTGCGCGCCGTCGAAAACGCGCTCGGCATCCTCATCCCGGAAAATGCCAATTCGATCCGCAACCTGATGCAACTGGCGCTGCAGGTGCATGACCATGTCGTGCATTTCTATCATCTGCATGCGCTCGACTGGGTCGACGTGGTCTCGGCACTGAACGCCGATCCGAAGGGCACCTCGGCCCTGGCACAGTCGATTTCCGACTGGCCACTGTCGTCGCCCGGCTATTTCAAGGATATCCAGACCCGGCTGAAGAAGTTCGTGGAAAGCGGCCAGCTCGGCCCGTTCAAGAACGGCTACTGGGGCAGCAAGGCCTACAGGCTGCCGCCCGAAGCCAATCTGATGGCAGTCGCCCATTATCTCGAGGCGCTCGATTTCCAGAAGGAAATCGTCAAGATCCATACGATCTTCGGCGGCAAGAACCCCCATCCGAACTGGCTGGTCGGCGGTGTGCCCTGTCCGATCAATGTCGATGGCACAGGCGGCGTCGGCGCGATCAACATGGAGCGGCTGAACCACGTCTCCTCGATCATCGATCAGCTGATCGAATTCAACGCCAAGGTCTATGTTCCTGACGTCAAGGCGATCGGCTCCTTCTACAAGGACTGGCTCTATGGCGGCGGGCTGTCGAGCAAATGCGTGATGTCCTATGGCGACGTTCCCGAACATGCCAATGACTATACCGATGCCAGCCTGAAACTGCCGCGCGGCGCGATCATCAACGGCAATCTCGCCGAAGTCTTCCCGGTCGACCTTGAAGATCCAGATGAGATCCAGGAATTCGTGGCCCATTCCTGGTACAAGTATCCGGACGAAACCAAGGGCCTGCATCCGTGGGACGGCGTCACCGAGCCGAATTACGTGCTCGGTCCCAACGCCAAGGGCACGCGCACCAATATCGAGGAACTCGACGAGGCCGGCAAATATTCCTGGATCAAGTCGCCGCGCTGGAAGGGCAATGCCATGGAAGTCGGGCCTCTGGCCCGCTGGATCGTCGGCTATGCCCAGAACAAGCCTGAATTCAAGGAGCCGGTGGAAAAGCTTCTGACCGATCTTGGCTTGCCGGTCACCGCCCTCTTTTCGACGCTTGGCCGCACCGCGGCCCGCGCGCTCGAATCCGACTGGGCCGGCCTGCAGATGCGCCATTTCTTCAACAAGCTGATGGCCAATATCAAGGCCGGCGATTCCAATACCGCTTTCGTCGACAAGTGGAAGCCGGAGACCTGGCCTGCGGAAGTCAAGGGGGTCGGCTTTACCGAAGCACCACGCGGCGCACTCGCCCACTGGGTCAAGATCAAGGATGGCAAGATCGACAATTACCAGTGCGTCGTGCCGACCACCTGGAACGGTTCGCCCCGCGATCCCACCGGCAATATCGGCGCCTTCGAGGCGGCATTGATGGACACGCCGATGGCCGATCCGGCCCAGCCCCTCGAAATCCTCAGGACCTTGCATTCCTTTGATCCGTGCCTGGCATGCTCGACCCATGTCATGAGCCCGGATGGACAGGAAATGGCCAAGGTCCAGGTGCGCTAGGGAGGATGCGATGAGCATGACTGAAAGCGTCACTGAAAAGGTGGCAGCCTCCGATTCCCACGGCGAAGCGGCGGTCTCCCGCCAGAGCGTCTATGTCTATGAAGTCCCGGTGCGCATCTGGCACTGGGTCAATGCGCTGGCGATCGTCGTGCTGATGGTCACCGGCTACTTCATCGGCAGCCCGCCGCCGACATTGTCGGGCGAGGCGTCGAGCCATTTCCTGATGGGCTATATCCGTTTCACCCACTTTGCCGCCGGCCAGATCCTGGCCGTCGGTTTTCTGATGCGCATCTACTGGGCGTTTGTCGGCAACCCTCATTCGCGGCAGATCTTCTACTTTCCCTTCTGGAGCGGCCGCTTCTGGAAGGAATGGCTGCACGAGATCTGGTGGTATTCCTTCATGGTCAAGCACCCGAAGAAATACATCGGCCACAATCCGCTGGCGCAGTTCTCCATGTTCCTGGCCGTGGTCCTGCCAACCATCTTCATGATTGTCACCGGCTTTGCCCTCTATTCCGAGGGAACAGGCCGCGACAGTTGGCAATATGCGCTGTTCGGCTGGGTGTTCTCGATCTGGCCCAATAGCCAGTCGATCCATACCTGGCACCATCTCGGCATGTGGGTGCTGGTGATCTTCATGATCGTCCATATCTATGTGGCGGTGCGCGAGGACATCATGAGCCGCCAGTCGATCATTTCCTCGATGATCTCCGGCGAGCGGCTGTTCAAGGACGAGGAGGAGGAATGATGGCGCAGCATCACGCCCCCGCATCTCCCCGCGTCCTCGTGCTGGGTATCGGCAATATCCTCTGGGCGGACGAAGGCTTTGGCGTACGCGCGGTCGAGGCCTTTCATCGCGCCTATGCGGTGCCGGACAATATCACCATCCTCGATGGCGGCACGCAGGGCCTCTATCTTGTCCAGTTCGTGACGGAGGCCGACTATCTGATCGTCTTCGACGCGATCGACTACGGCCTGGTGCCCGGCACGCTGAAGCTCGTCGAGGACGACGAGGTGCCGAAATTCACCGGCGCCAAGAAGATGAGCCTGCACCAGACCGGCTTCCAGGAAGTCCTGAGCGCCGCCGACCTGCTCGGCCACTATCCGGAGAAGCTGGCGCTGATCGGTTGCCAGCCGGTCGATCTGGAAGACTGGGGCGGTCCGCTGACCGGGCCGGTCAAGGCCGTCATTCCAAGAGCCTTGCAGATCGCGGCCGATCTTCTGGCGTCGTGGGGGATCGCGATCCGCCCCCGCTCGGCGGACGAGGTCGTTCCGGCTCTGCTTGAAAACGATATCGATTTTGAAAGCTACGAACGGCGTGAGGCGCAGCCTGCACCGGTTCTCTAGGGAGGAATTCATGAGATATGCTCGCATTCTGGCCACGCTGGCGGCCGTAACCCTGCCAACGGTTGCCCATGCCCATGTCGGCCTGCACAGCGACGGGGCGCTGGCCGGCCTCAGCCATCCGATCAGCGGCCTCGATCACGTGCTGGCCATGGTCGCCGTCGGCTTCTGGGCCTCCACGCTCGGCGGCACGGCCCGCTGGATCGTGCCCGCTGCCTTCGTGTCGGTCATGGCCGTCGGCGGCATGCTCGGCATCTATGGGGTGCCGCTGCCGATGGTCGAGACCGCCATCGCGCTCACCGTCGCGATCCTCGGACTGCTGGTTGCCTTTGAAGTCAAGATTCCAACCGCAGGCGCTTCTGCCATCGTCGGCCTGTGCGCGCTGTTCCATGGCCATGCGCACGGCACCGAATTGCCGGCCATGTCGCATGCGGCCGGTTACGTGGCCGGTTTTCTGGCCGCGACGATCGCCCTCCACGCGGCCGGCATCGGCCTCGGTGCGCTTCGCTTCGGCAGGGCCGGGCAGGTCGCAGCGCGCATTGCCGGCGCGGTCGTGGCCATCTCCGGCGCCGCACTTCTTGCCGGCTGACGGCCCGCAGGCTTCGGCACCACGAAACGCGCAAGGTCAGACTTGCGCGTTTCCGGTTTTAACAGAGACAATCAAGGACAGGAGAGCGACATGTGCATAGGCATTCCCATGCAGGTTGTGGATGGCGACGAACTGACCGCACGCTGTAAGCGCCACGACGTGATTTCATCGATTTCGATGATGCTTGTCGGCGCACAGCCGCCCGGCACCTTCGTCCTGACCCATCTCGGTTCCGCCATCCGCGTCCTGGACGCAGACGAGGCGCAAGCGATCGACAACGCCCTCAAGGGGCTTGCAGAAGCCGTCGAAGGACGCAATTTCGAGCATCTGTTTGCCGATCTCATCTCCCGCGAGCCGGAACTGCCCGAGCATCTGCGCTGACGTCTGAGAGGTTTGTTTTCAGTCTGAAAGCAAACTTTCCACTTAAACCATCGCCCACAGGCTTTGCGCTGGAAATTATCCTTTCAGATCAATGGAATTCCTCTTTCCTTCCAGCTGGCACGGCACTTGCAAATCTTTCCCTAAAATACCGGCATGCCGATCAGGGAGGACATAATGCCATCATATCTCATAGGCGCACTGCGCGAACAGGCGGGGCTGCCGTTCGTCGACGGGACAAATATCGATGCCTTCCTGGCACCGGCTGAAGGCGAGCCCGACAACTGTATTCTCTTCTTCACCGGCGATCCGAAGCAGCGGCCCGAAGCCGATGACGTGGCGGTCGTCCTGCCGGAACTGCTCAAGACCTTCCAGGGGAAACTGCGCGGCGCCGTGATCGACAGAGCCGCCGAGGACGGCCTCAAGGCGCGTTTCAACGTGGTGGTCATGCCGAGCCTTGTCGTGACGCGGCGCGACCAGCCGCTTGGCGTGCTCGGTAAGATCCGCGACTGGTCGGACTATATCGAGAAGATCGGCGCCTGGCTGTCGCCGGATGCCCCGGTCCTTGCCCCGTCCGGCGGCCCGCGCGTCGAAATCACCCATGCCGGTAAGGAGATCGTTCGATGAAAGCAGGTTTCTGGGTTGCGCCCGAGGGCGACGATGCGACCATGACCGTCATGCCGATCGGCGCCGAGACGCCGCTGCGCGCACGAAAGCTGAACTATCTGGCCACCAGTTCGGCGGAAGAGATGATAAGGCGCTGTCGCCAGACCGCCGAACTCCTGCCCCGGATCGCCGACGCACTGGCGGCGCAGAAAGCCGATCAGCCGGGCCATCTGTTCGACATCACCGACTTTGCCGACGATGACAAGGAACTCATCACTCAGACGCTCGGCGAAGGCGAAGTGGCCGGCGTCGCGGCCCTTGCGAACGGGGTCCTGGCGCAGATCCAGGAGGCCGTCATGGCCGGCGTCTGGCGCGTCCGCTTTACCGACGCCAATGGCGCATTGCTGGCAGACTATGTCGAAGTCGCCTCGATCCCGGCTGCCGTGCGGCAAGCCTGCGCTGTGCTTCCACCACAGATCATCCACGGGCCGGCCCCCGCAGGTGCCATGAATGTCATGCCGGTGCTGCACGAGATCGGCGACCGGATCGGGCGCTACAAGGAGGGTGACGAGCCGCATATCATCACCTTCTCGCTGTTTCCGATGAGCCCTGAGGACATGACATTTCTGCAGCAGACATTGGGCGCCGGACCTGTACAGCTCACCTCGCGCGGCTACGGCACATGCCGCGTGGTGGCGACGGGTGCCCGCCATGTCTGGTCCGTGCAGTTCTACAACGCCATGGACACGATCATCCTCGACACGCTGGAGATCTCCGACATCCCCTCCGTCGCCCTTGCAGCGGAAGAGGATTTCCGCGATTCCGAAATGCGGCTGCGCGAGATCGAAGAGGCCTATTTCAAATGAGCAGCTTCGAGAATTTCGGCAAGCGCGAGACGGTCTGCGACAGTGACAAGATGGAGTGCGGCATCTGCTGGCACGTCTATGATCCGGCGGAGGGCGACCCCGTCTGGC
Source organism: Rhizobium sp. CG5 (assembly GCF_023701945.1). Lineage (GTDB taxonomy): Bacteria > Pseudomonadota > Alphaproteobacteria > Rhizobiales > Rhizobiaceae > Allorhizobium. Next base: position 57,111 of record NZ_JABAEF010000007.1, on the reverse strand, counting down.
AGATCGAAGCCGGCACGCCATTTTCCGCCCTTCCCGAGGACTGGCGCTGTCCCAATTGCGATGCCCTGCAGTCGAAATTCATGAGACTGAGCGATGCACGCTGACCGCTCCACCCAGTCCTGCGACGATGCGGCTTGCGCGCTCGGCCAAAGCCTCGAAACGCTCTATCGCGGTATTTTCGAGCGGTCGATGCATGACCTGCCGATCTGCAATCCGGCACTCACGGTCGCAGCAAGCGGTTTTCGCAGCTATGGCGGACGCGCCATCGGCATCGTCACGACGCCCTGGTTCATGAACCTCGTTGCTGCCGACCTGCCGGAGGGACGCCCTGCCCCCGCGATCGTTCCAGGCACAACAATCCGCATCGGACTGCCGGCCGGAGAAGTGGACTTCATTACCGGCGAGCTTGAGGGTTTCGGCCGGCTGGATTGCTGTTCGCTTTTTTCGCCGGTCTTCGAATTCGGCTCCATGGACGCGGCCCTGCAGACGGCCGAAGAAGCCGCTCGCGCCTTTTTCGATCCATCCCTCCTCGAAGAGCCACCGAGGCCGCCGGCCGAAGTCAACCGCCGCGACCTGTTGCGCGGCCGTATTGGCCAGCCAGAGGACGCCGGCCCATGACCTTCGCTCTCGGGGCCGGCACGATCAGGATCGATGTGACCGTGTCGCGCGGCCAGGTCTGCGCCGCCGAACTGTCCGGCAGCCGGCCGCAGGGCCTGGCCCGCATGTTCCTCGGCCGCCGCCCCGAGGAAGCCCCGGTACTGGCCGGCCAACTGTTCTCGCTCTGCGGGTTCGCCCAATCGATCGCCGCACGGCTGGCGGTGCTGCGTGCCGCGGACCGGGCCATGGGCGGCGACGAGCGGCTGGCCGCCGCCACCGGGCTGCTGGCTGAACGCGTCTTCGAAACCCTTCGGGCGCTGGCTCTGCACTGGCCATCGCACCGGGTTTCGGACCTGGCCGTGGCCTCGGGCGTGCATTTGCGCGAAGCGCTTGCCGCCTCGCAGAGCATCATCGCCGGAGCCCGTGCCGGCACCCTGCCGATCCACACCCTGGCCTTGCCGACGGCTCGCCTGGAAGGCGCCGCCACCTCCCTTGGCATACCGGTGGTGGGCGATATCCCCGCGACGGGGACGCTATGTGCGGCGATCCTCGACGAGATCCGCTTCGAGCGGATCTTCCGGCTGCGCCGGCCGGATTCGCTTAACCTCCATGACGACGAGGAAGTCCTCGATCATCTCGTCCGGGAATCCGGCTATGCCGCCCTCCCCTATCTGGCCGGCCGGGTTGCCGAGACCGGCGCCTATGCCCGGCTGCGCGCTTCGGCGGCGACGGACGAGCCCTATCTAGCTGCACGCTTGCTGGCACGCATCAAAGACGTGCGCCTCTGTCTCAACCTGCTGCAGGGCATCGCCGACGGTGAGGAGCGCGACCTCGCGCCGCTGTTCAGCGACGGACCGAGCCCCGGCGCGGGCGGTTATGGGGCGGTGGAATGCGCGCGGGGCCGGCTCTATCACCAGGCGGAGATCGGCAGTGATGGATCGATTTCCGCCTACCGGATTCTCGCACCGACCGAATGGAATTTCCACCCGGCCGGTCCGTTTGTCGAAACGCTGCTCTCCTGTAGGATCGGCGATGGCGAGGCCGGCCGCAAGGTCGTCTCGCAACTCGCCGCGCTGTTTGACCCATGCGTGGCATTCGAAATCACCGTGCGCGAGGCAGCCCATGCATGAGATGTCGTTGATGGAAAGCGTCGTGGAGATCGCCTGCGAAACCGCCAGGGCCAACAGTGCCAGCGCCATCCGGTCGATCCGGCTCGATGTCGGCGTCTTGAGTCACGTCAATCCGGAGGCGCTTTCCTTCTGTTACGATGCCATCCGGCGCGGAACGATGGCGCAGGATGCCGCCCTTGAGATCAACCGGATCGCCGGAGAAGGCTGGTGCCTCGACTGCGGCAAGACGGTGGAATTGACGGAACGTTTTGGCGCCTGCCCGGACTGCGGCAATCACCGCGTCCAGATGACGGCAGGCGATGAATTGAAGATCAGAGACATGGAGGTGATCTGATGTGCACGGTATGCGGTTGCGGAACCCAGGCAGTGATCGACAAGGATAAGGCGCAGACGGCCCACGACCATGACCACGGTCATGAGCACCATCACGGAGATCACGATCATGGTCACCATCATGATCATGATCACGAGCATCACCATGCGGAAGACGGTGCGGTGCATTATGGCAAGGGCATTGCCGGCGTGCATGTGCCAGGCCTAAGCCAGGAACGCATCATCCAGATCGAGACCGACATCCTGTCGAAGAATGACAGCCATGCCGACAAGAACCGCGCCTTCTTCGTGCGCAACGGCATTTTCGCGCTCAACTTCGTCTCCAGTCCCGGCTCCGGCAAGACCAGCCTTTTGGTGCGCACGATCAACGAGTTGAAGGACCGGCTGGAAATCAGCGTCATCGAAGGCGACCAGCAGACCTCGAACGATGCGGCCCGCATTCGCGAGACCGGAGCCCCGGCGATCCAGATCAATACCGGCAAGGGCTGCCATCTCGACGCCCATATGGTGGGCCACGCGGTCGAGGATCTGCGCCCGCAGCCGGGCTCCGTTCTCTTCATCGAGAATGTCGGTAATCTCGTCTGTCCGGCGGCCTTCGACCTCGGCGAAGCCCACAAGGTGGCCGTACTCTCCGTCACCGAGGGCGAGGACAAGCCGCTCAAATACCCTGATATGTTCGCCGCTGCCGACCTGATGATCCTCAACAAATCCGATCTCCTGCCGCATCTCGATTTCAACGTCGGGCTCTGCATCGCCAACGCCTTGCGGGTCAATCCGCGCCTGCAGACGCTGACCGTGTCGGCCCGCACCGGCGAAGGTATGGAGGCCTTCTACGCCTGGCTCGAAGCCTCCGCGGCCCGCCAGGCGGCAAAGGCGGCCTGAGACGATGACGGGCGCGAGCGCAAGGCCCCTTGTTGACCAACCCGTCCAGCGGCTGCGGCTGCGGGTTCGCGGTTGCGTGCAAGGTGTCGGCTTTCGCCCCTTTGCCTACCAGCTTGCCCGCAAGATGCTGCTCTCCGGCTTCGTCCTCAATGACAATGCCGGCGTGCTGATCGAAATTGAAGGTGCAACTGCCGGCCGCTTTGTCGAGGCTATGTATAGCGAAGCCCCACCCCTTGCGCGCATCGACGCGGTCGACATTATCGAGCTGCCGACGGCGGGTGGCGAGCGCTTCGAGATCCTCGAAAGCCGCGGCGGACAGGCCGCGACGCGGATCGGCGCCGATGCCGCCACCTGCGAAGACTGTCAGCAAGAGCTTATTGATCCTGAGAGCCGCTTCTTCGCCTATCCCTTCGTCAACTGCACCCATTGCGGCCCGCGCTTCACCATCACCCGGACCCTTCCCTATGACCGCGCCCAGACCTCGATGGCGCCGTTCGCGATGTGTCCGGCCTGCAGTGCCGAATACCGCGACCCCGACAATCGCCGTTTTCATGCCGAGCCGGTCGCCTGTCCCGCTTGCGGGCCGACGCTCAGCCATCCGATCGATGCGATCGCCGCGGCCCTCTGTCGCGGCGAGATCGTTGCGTTGAAAGGCATTGGCGGCTTCCACCTCCTGTGCGACGCCCGCAACGATGCCGCGATCATCCGCCTGCGGGAACGAAAAGGGCGCGACCAGAAGCCGTTTGCCGTGATGGTCAGGACAATGGAAGCTGCCCGCATGCTAGCAGGCGTCACCGCGCAGCAGGCAGACCTGCTCGAAAGCCCGGCGCACCCGGTCGTCCTGTGCGAGGCGCGCGATGCCATCTCCCGCCTCGTCGCCCCCGGCCTGAAGCGGATCGGCGTGATGCTCGCCTATGCGCCGGTGCATCATCTGCTGCTCGATGCGCTGGCCGAAACGATGCCGGAATGTCCCGCCGCGCTGGTTGCCACCAGCGCCAATCCGGGCGGTGAGCCACTCTGCGCCGACAATGAGGACGCCCTGCGGCGGCTCGCCGGCATCGCCGACCTGATTGTCACCCACAACCGGGACATTGCCGTTCGCGCCGACGATTCGGTCATGCAGGTGATCGACGGCGCGCCGGCCTTTTTGCGGCGGGCACGCGGCTTCGTGCCGGAACCGGTCGATCTGGGCGAGGACGGCCCCTCGGTGATCGCCCTCGGCGCAGACCTCAAGAACACGATCTGCGTCACCCGCGGCCGCGAGGCCTTTCTCTCGCAACATGTCGGCGGTCTCGACAATGGCGAGACGATCCGCTTCCTGAACGAGACGGTCTCCCATCTCTGTTCCATCCTCGATGTCCGGCCGGATTATGCCGCCTGCGACCTGCATCCGGATTTTCGCTCGGTGCGGATCGCCGAGGGCCTCGGCTTGCCACTGGTGCGGGTCCAGCATCACCTGGCCCATATCGCTGCGGTCACCGCCGAATATCGGCTCTCAGGCCCTGTCATCGGCTTGGCGCTGGACGGCCATGGCCATGGTGCTAACGGCGGCATGTGGGGCGGCGAAATGCTGGTTGTCGACGGACCTTGCTGGAGACGCTCCGGTTCGCTCACCTCCCTGCCACTGCCCGGCGGCGACAAGGCAGCGCGCGACCCCTGGCGCATGGGCGTGGCCGCGCTCCACACAACCGGGCGCGCCGATCTTGCCGACCTGCTCTGGCCGGGACACCAAGGGGTGGCGAGACTGACCGCCATGCTCGATCGCGGCATGCAGCCGCCGCGCACATCGAGCCTCGGCCGGCTCTTCGATGCCGCCGCCGCCATTGCCGGCCTCCGCCTGGAGCAGACCTATGAGGGGCAGGCGGCGATGGAGTTTGAAGCGCTTGTCGAAACCCCGAAGGGCCTGGCCGGCGGCTTCCGGATCGACGGCGGCATGCTCGATTTCCGCGCCCTGCTTGTCTACATGGCCGAAAACCGGCTGGCAGGCTGCGCAGCCGCCGATCTGTTCCACGGCACCCTGATCGCCGGCCTGGCCGCGTGGGCGGCGGCGCAGGCAGAGGCGAGCGGCATCGACCGCATAGCTTTGGGCGGCGGCTGCATGATGAACCGCGTTCTGGCCGAAGGTCTCGCCGCAACCCTGCGCGCACGCGGCCTGAAGCCCTTTCTGCCATCCAGGGTTCCGGCCAATGACGGGGGCATTGCCCTCGGCCAGGCGGCCTTTGCCCGTCAGATCATTCAACACAATGCCGCCGAGGTGGAGGAGAGTCTCATATGTGTCTAGCCATTCCCGTCCAGGTGAAGGAAGTGCTACCCGACAACATGGCAAAGGTGACGCTCGACGGCGTGTCGAAGATCATTTCGACCGCGCTCGTCGATGATGTCCAGCCGGGCGACTACCTCGTGCTTCACGTCGGCTATGCGCTGGCGAAGATCGATCCGGAGGAAGCCGAGAGAACGCTCGAACTCCTGCGGCAGGCCGCTTTGGGAGATGCCGCATGAAGTATATCGACGAATACCGCGATGGGCGCATCGCCAAAGATATTGCCCGGCACATCGCGGCGGCCGCGGACCCTGCCCGCTCTTACCATTTCATGGAGTTCTGCGGCGGCCATACCCATGCGATCTCCCGCTATGGGCTTGAAGACCTGCTGCCGGCGAACGTGCGGATGATCCATGGCCCGGGCTGTCCGGTCTGCGTGCTGCCGATCGGCCGCATCGATGCGGCGATCGCGCTGGCCATGCGCCCGGACGTCACGCTGTGCACCTATGGCGACCTGATGCGGGTCCCAGGCTCCAGCGGCTCCAGCCTGCTGAAGGCCAAGGCCGCCGGGGCCGATATCCGCATGGTCTATTCGACGCTCGACGCCCTGAAGATCGCCGAGGCCGAGCCGGATCGCGACGTCGTCTTCTTCGCCATCGGCTTTGAAACCACGACGCCGCCGACGGCCTTGGCGCTGCGCTTTGCCATCCAGAAGGGGCTGAAGAATTTCTCGATCTTCTGCAACCACGTGCTGACGCCCGCCGCCATCCAGAACATTCTCGAAAGCCCGGATGTCCGCAAGCTCGGCACCGTCAAGATCGACGGCTTCATCGGGCCGGCCCATGTCAGCACGGTGATCGGCACCGAGCCTTACGAATTCTTCGCCGAGGAGTTCCAGAAGCCGGTGGTTGTCGCCGGTTTTGAGCCGCTCGACGTCATCCAGGCAATCCTGATGCTCGTCCATCAGGTCAATGACGGCCGCCACGAAGTCGAGAACCAGTATATCCGTGCGGTGACCGCGCTTGGCAACGAAAGGGCGCAGGCCGAGGTCGCGACGTTCTTCGAGCTGCGCGAGAGCTTCGAATGGCGCGGGCTTGGCGAAGTGCCCTATGGCGCGCTGCGCCTGCGGCCGGAATTCGCGGACTACGATGCGGAAAAGCGCTTTGCGATGGTGACGCCTGCGTCAAAGGACAATCCGGCCTGCGACTGCGGCGCCATCCTGCGCGGCGTCAAGAAGCCCGCCGATTGCAAGCTGTTCGGCACGGCCTGCACGCCCGACACCCCGATGGGCTCCTGCATGGTGTCGAGCGAGGGCGCCTGTGCGGCCCACTGGACCTATGGCCGCTTCCGCGAGCATGCCCGGACTGCGGAACAGGGAAAGAGTGCCGAACCCGGAAAGGCCGTCGCATGAACGTGATCGTAAAGCCCCACAAGCGCAGGCTCGATATCCGGAACGGCCGTGTCGACATGTCCCACGGCGCCGGCGGTCGGGCGATGGGCCTGTTGATCGAGAGCATCTTTCACAAGGCGTTCGACAATGACTGGCTGCGGGCCGGCAACGACCAGTCGGCCTTCGGCGTCGAGGCCGGCCGCATGGTGATGACGACGGACGGCTATGTCGTATCGCCGCTGTTCTTTCCGGGCGGCAACATCGGCACGCTTGCCGTGCACGGCACGATCAACGACATTGCCATGGCGGGTGCCACGCCGCTCTATCTCTCGGCAAGCTTCATCATCGAGGAGGGTTTTCCGCTGGCCGATCTCGACCGGATCGCGCGCAGCATGGGCGAGGCATCGCGCCAGGCCGGCGTGCCGATCATCACCGGCGACACCAAGGTGGTCGAGCGCGGCAAGGCCGACGGGGTGTTCATTTCTACCGCCGGCGTCGGCGTGGTCCCGGTCGGGCTTGACCTGCGCTCGAATGCGGCGTGTCCCGGCGACGCCGTAATCGTCTCCGGTTCGATCGGCGACCATGGCGTCGCTGTGATGTCGAAGCGCGAGAACCTCGAATTCGAAACCGACATTGTCTCCGACAGTGCCGCCCTGCACGGGCTCGTCGCAGCCATGGTGGCGGCAGGCGGCGGACACATACGGCTGATGCGCGATCCGACGCGCGGCGGGATTGCCGCCACTCTCAACGAGATCGCCAGCCAGTCGGGCGTCGGTTTCCGCATTGACGAAGAAGCAATCCCCCTCAAGCCGGAAGTAGCCGCTGCCTGCGAGTTCCTCGGTCTCGACCCGCTGAATGTCGCCAACGAGGGCAAGCTGGTGGCGATCGTCGCACCGGAGGGCGCCGAGAGCATTCTGGCGGCCATGCGCGCCCATCCGCTTGGCCGGGACGCCGCCCTGATCGGCCATGCCGTTGAGGATGCGAACGGCTTCGTGCAGATGACCACCAGCTTCGGCGGCGGGCGGATCGTCGACTGGCTGTCGGGCGAACAGCTCCCGCGGATCTGTTGAGCCCGCCATGCGCATTCTGCTTGTCTGTCACAGTTTCAACTCGCTCTCGCAGCGCCTGCATGTCGATCTCCGGCAGGCCGGTCACGAGGTGTCGGTGGAGCTCGACATCCATGACGACCTGACGCGCGAAGCGATCGCGCTGTTTGCACCGGACCTGATCATCGCCCCCTTCCTCAAGCGGGCACTGCCTGAGGATGTGTGGCGCAACACACTCTGCCTGATCGTCCATCCCGGCATTCGCGGCGACAAGGGGCCAAGCGCGCTTGACCGGGCGATCTTGCGCGGCGAGCAACGCTGGGGCGTCACGCTGATCGAAGCACGCGAGGAAATGGATGCCGGCCCCGTCTGGGCCTGGCGGGAGTTTCCGATGCGACAGGCCCGCAAGTCGAGCCTCTATCGCCACGAGGTGACGGAAGCTGCGGTCGCCTGCGTCATGGAGGCGATCGCGCGCATGGCTGGCGGCGACGCCCAGCCTCTGATGCAAGCCAACTGGGGCAAGGGTCGGGAATGGCCGGCTTGCAGCGCTCAGGACCGCCTTGTCGATCCCACCCGCTTGACGGCGGAAGAGGCGCTGACCGTCATCCGCGCCTCGGATGGCGACCCGGGTGCCGGGATGACGATCGCCGGAAAAACCTACAGGGCCTTCGATGCCGAAGTGGTGCCAGGCCTCTCCGGCCAGCCGGGGGAGCTTCTGGGACGCTGCCGCCAATCGGTGGCGATCGCCTGCCGGGAAGGCGCGTTGTGGATCGGGCATCTCCGGGACAAAGGCGCGCGGACGCCCAAGCTGCCGGCGCTCCGCCTGCTCGGCGCCGCTGCGAAAGACCTCCCCCTTCTCCAGAGGCCGGATCCCTACCGGTACCACGAAGACGGCGGCGTCGGATTTCTCGAATTCGACGTCTACAACGGTGCGATGTCGACCGAAGACTGCGAGGCGATGCGCACCGCCGTCCAGGCTGCAAAGGCCGCCAGATGTCCGGTCCTGGTGCTGCAAAGCGGCGCGGACTGCTGGTCGAACGGCATTCATCTCGGCCTGATCGAGACGGCGGACAGTCCGGCGGACGAATCCTGGCGCAACATCGAGGCAATGAACGATCTGGTGCGCGAGATCATCACCTGCGACGACCGCATCGTGATTGCCGGCGTGCTTGGCAATGCGGGTGCCGGCGGCGTATTTTTGTCGCTTGCGACCGACGAAGTCTGGATGCGCGAGGGCGTCATTCTCAATCCGCACTATAAGGACATGGGCAATCTCTACGGCTCCGAATACTGGACCTATCTCCTGCCCGCCCGCCTCGGCGAGGCGCGTGCCCGCCGTGTCACCCAGGCGCGATTGCCGATGGGCGGGAAGGAAGCGCTGGATCTGGGTCTCGCCAGCCGCCTGCTGCCCGGCGGCGTCGATGCTGCACGCGCCGAACTGCGCGCTGCCGCCACAGCACTGGCGGCACAGCCGGACATTGGCGAACGCATTGCGGACAAGCGAAGGAAACGGCAGAGGGACGAAGCACAGAAGCCACTGGCCGTCTATCGCCAGGAAGAGCTGCAGCGCATGCGGCGCAACTTCTATGGCTTCGACCCGAGCTACCACGTCGCCCGCTACAATTTCATTCGCAAGGTGCCGAAATCCCGAACGCCCGTGACGCTTGCGATCCACCGCGCCACCGGCTGGCCGGATCGGCAAACGGGAGGAGCAAGATCATGAGCAACAGCCATGCAACCGTTCTCGTCGTCGACGACGAGGTCCGCTCCATCGAGGCGATCCAGCGGGTTCTCTCCGACGAATTCGAGGTAATCGGCGCGCGCAATGCCAAGGAGGCCGAAGAGGTGCTGGAGGGCGAACTGGTGCAGGTCATTCTCTGCGACCAGCGCATGCCCGGCGAATCCGGCGTCGACTTCCTGAAGCGGGTTCGCGAGCTCTGGCCGGATACTATCCGCATCATCATTTCAGGCTATACCGACAGTGACGACATCATTGAGGGCGTCAACAATGCCGGCATTTTCCAGTATATCACCAAGCCGTGGAGCCCGGAAAAGCTGATCGACTGCGTGCGCGAAAGTGCCAATCTCTGGCGGCTGCAGCATGAGGCGGGCGATGTGCGGGTCGAGGTCAAGCCGGCAGCCGAAATGTTGCAGAAGGTCGTCAGCGACAGACGGCGCAGCGAACAGCAGCTGTTCGGCTTCGACCGGATCATCCACACGGACGACAGCCCGCTGATTTCCTCCATATCCCTCGCCAAGAGGGCGGCGCGCTATGACGTGTCCGTGCTGATCACCGGCGCTTCGGGCACCGGCAAGGAACTGCTTGCCCGCGCCGTGCACCATGGATCCGGCCGCGCCGACCGCCCGTTCGTGGTGGAAAACTGCGGCGCCCTGCCCGACGACCTGCTGGAGAGCGAGCTCTTCGGCTGCAAGAAGGGCGCCTATACCGGCGCCTACCAGGACCGCATCGGCCTCTTCGAACTCGCCGATAGCGGCACGATCTTCCTCGACGAAATCGGCGAGACCTCCCCCGCCTTCCAGGTCAAGCTGCTGCGCGTTCTCCAGGAGGGCGAAATCCGTCCGCTCGGCGCGCAGCGGCCACGCAAGGTCAATGTCCGGGTCATTTCGGCGACCAATCGCGATCTCCTGGCAGAGGTTGCCGCCGGTCGGTTCCGCCGCGATCTCTATTACCGGCTCGCCGCCTTTCCGATCCACATGCCGTCGTTGAAGGAACGGGCGAACGACATTCCGTCCATCGCTGCCCGTTTCCTGACCCAGACCAACCAGGCCTTCAATCGGCAGGTGGCGGGCTTTCACCCGAAAACACTCGATCTGATGACAGCCTATGGCTGGCCGGGAAATGTGCGGGAACTGCAGAACGAGATCCAGCGCATGGTCGTGCTGTCGGATGGCAGCCAGCCGCTGGAACCGGGCCTGCTGTCGCCAGAGATCCGCAATGGTGGCAACGGCCCGCTCGGCAACCGCACCGGTGTCCCGCGACAGCTCAAGGACATTGTCGCAGAGATCGAGAAGACGGAGATCGAGGCGTGCCTGGAGCGCCACGGCGGCAATATCAGCCATACGGCGGAAGAATTGGGCTTGTCCCGCGTCGGCCTGCGTAGCAAGATCGAGCGCTACGACCTGCGGCGCTACCCAGATGACACGACTGAGTGATACGGCCGGGCGCACCGGTGAAGACCTGATCAGCAAGATCTCCGTCTCGGGCCTGCTCGAACTCGACGGCGACGGGGAATCCGTGTGGGTCGATGTCATTCGCCGCATGGACGAAGTCTATTCCGAACTGCTGCGCAACGAGACCGATCTCGAGCGCAAGAATGCCGAGCTTGAGGAAGCGCAGACCTTCATCTCAAGCGTCATTGCCTCGGTCTCCGACATCCTGATTGCCTGCAGCAGCGATGGCGTCATCAAGAAGGCCAATCCCGCCTTTCTCACTCTGCTCGGCATGAGTGAAAGCGATGTCATCGGCAGCCGTATTTTCGACTACGTCCTGCCCGAAGATCGCAAGGAAGCCGAGCGGCTGGCGAGCGCCGGGCAACAGGGCCGCGTGCTGGAGGGCGACCTGCGCTTTCGCACCGCCGACGGTCGGGAAGAATGCCTGGCAATGCGCTGCGCCACGCTCTTCGACGGGCGGCGGCGGCGCTTCGGCGCCGTGCTGACAGGCCGCCCGATCAGCGAATTGCGGCAGGCCTATCAGGCGTTGCATCTGGCCCATCGCGAATTGCAGCAGGCCCAAAGGCGGCTGATCGAACAGGAAAAGATGGCAAGCCTCGGGCGGCTGGTGGCGGGCGTCGCCCACGAGCTGAACAATCCGATCAGCTTCGTCTATGCCAATATCTATACGCTCGACCGTTACCGGAAGAATCTGGTTCTCTATCTGGACGCCGTCCACAAGGGCGCGGATGCACTGGAGATCGGCGCGCTGCGCAAGACGCTGAAGATCGATTCGATCCTTGCCGATATCGATCCGCTGCTGGAAGGCACGATCGAAGGTGCCGACCGCATCAGCGACATCGTCAAGAACCTGCGGCGGCTGTCGTTCAGCAAGACGGCAGAGCGCCAGCCCGTGGATCTCGACCGTCTGGTGCGCAATGCAGCGCATCTGGCGATCCGTGCCAAGAACTCGCTTGCCGACGTGGTCATCGACAGCGCCCCCGGCCTGATCATCCATGCCCATGAGGGGCAGATCCACCAGATCGTGGTCAACCTGATCGACAATGCGCTGGATGCCATCGCCCGATGTGCGAACCCAAAAGTCCGCATCACCGCCGCCCGTCTGGACTCCGCCATCGAAATCCGCATTGCTGACAATGGGCCCGGCATTGCCGAAAGCGATATGGGAAAAATCTTCGAACCATTCTTCACCACGAAATCCGTCGGCGAAGGAACCGGGCTCGGCCTGTGGATCAGCTTTTCAATCGTTGAAGATTACGGCGGCACGATCACAGCCCACAATGGCGACGCCGGCGGTGCCGAATTCCGCGTTATGCTGCCACTGGATGGCTAGATCGAACAATGCTGGTGCCGTAACCCCAGCCTGTTCCGCCGCCTGAAATTCCCCCGTTGCGCACTTCAACCGCCGCCTTGGCGGAGAATGTCGTTGATGGTGGCGAGCCCACGGGCTGCTTCCCGGTTTCCCACGGCATCAAGCGCCTGGAAAATGCGGCGTGCATCGCCATAGCGCTTCAGTTGCAGATAGGCATAGCCTTTGAGGACCAGGAGATCGGCACGCTCGGGACCGAACTGCTTCAACTGATCCAGGACGAGAATGGCCTCGCGCGGGCGCCCGCCGTCGAAAGCCGCGATCGCCTTGTCGGCGAGGATCGCGCGCTGCAGTTCCACGCTTCGACCCTGGCTCTGGGGTGCCTTGCTGGCCGCAACCGCGGCCTTGTTCGTCAGCCCGGCTCTCAGATAAGCGAGGCTCTGCCCGTAAGCGGCGTCCTGGCGGGCGGCCGCTGAACCGTCCGTCAGCGCCACCTCGAAGGCGGCGGCGGCTTCCAACGGGCGGTTGCGGTCCATCAGGCACCAGCCGCGTGAAAGCGCGACCTGCGGGGCGAGCGATCTGGCGTTGATCGTGGTCTTGCAGCCGGCATCGGATGTCTGGACCGGTGGCCGCGACGGCCGGGCAACAAGTGCACCCCGCTCGGAACCGGATTTGCCTGCCCTGTCGGCCGATCGCGGCGACTGCATCTCAACCGAAGCGGAACGGATCGGCTTTGCCGGGGCGCGCAGCACCTGCTGGCCTTCGACGCTGCGGTCGTCCGGGCGCAGGGCCCCCGGCCCCGGCACGATCTTGCCGCGATCGTCAGGCTGCTCGCTGTCGTCTCCAACACGCGCAATGCGGTCGGAGCGGCCCTGCCATTGCTGCTGGATCTGAGCGAGGTCCTGCAGATATTCGGCTTGCTGATAGGTGACGGCGAGCCCATAGGCCGATGGCTCATCGTCGGGCTTCCAGGCGAGGGCCGTCTTGAACCACTGGATTGCGGTCTCGGGCTGATTGAGCGTACGGGCGTACCACCCGAACTCCTGCGCGGTGGCCGGATCGCGCGACTCGATTGCTTCCTGGGCCATGCGGGCCAGAACCTCCGGCTTGATCGCAACAGGCGGATCGAGGGCCAGGGTATTGGCAGCGGCGGCGAGATAGACGGCATTTGCGTCCTTTGAAGCGTCTCGCCAACGGTACATGGTGTCTTCGGCAGAGAGCGGATCCTGGCGATCGAGCTGCGTCAGAGCGAGCCCCTGCGCGGCGGAAGCTGTGTCCTCCTTGGCCATCGCACGCCGGAACCATTGCTCGGCAATGGTCATCTCCTTCTGCCGATAATGATACCAGCCAAGCAGCAACGCATCCGAGGCAAGGCCGCCGGTTTCGGCGATCCGTTCCAGCCGCATCAGATAGGATTGCGGCACGGCCTTCGTGGCATCAATGCCGGCATCGGCGACAAAGCGCCGTGCCAGATCGTCGCGCATGCTTTCAAATTCCATTGTGCCATCGGGGAGCTTCCTCTCCTTGGCCATCAGGCTCTCGACGGCCTCGGTCGGCAGAATGGCGGCGGCCTTCTGCATGGTCGCCAGGCGTTCCGCGACATTCTCGCAATTGTTCAGGACATAACCGAAAGCGTCCTGAGCACGCTGCTGGCGCTTGGTGAAGAAAAATGCTTCCGCGACCCGCCAGAGACTATCGACATCACTGCAGGTGAGAAGGCTGGGGGTTCGCGAGCCGATCTCTACGACAGTATCGTATTGCTTGAGGTCGGACGCGCTGACCAGCTTCAGCCGCTCTTCGGCAACGGTCAATCGATCGAGCAGGTCGGCCGGCACCTGCCAGGTCGGTTCCCGCTTCTGACGCTGTTCAATGGCCTTGCGAACGTCGGCATAACGGGCGCCGGCATAGAGCTGCCACATCTCTTCCAGCTGCGCGTCCGCATTTTGAGGAATGGCAAGCGGATCCTGCGGCGGTGTCCAATTCGGATAAAGCGCCCTGAGCCGCGCGATCTCGGCCTGGAGCCTTGCGGTATCGCCGCGGCTGGCGAAGTAACGCAGCGCGCTTTCATCCACGGCAATTTCGGGCGCGGCCTTTGTCGCCGGCTCCTCGACCCTGGTCTGGGCCGTTTCGGGGCGCGGTGCGGCCACCGGCGCGTCGATCGGCGCCTGCGCTATCATCTGCGGCGCCCGTGCTGTTTTCACGTCCTGAGGCTGGCCGGACCAGGAAACAATGCTCTCCAGCGTCGTCTGGACGTCACGGCTCATATCCACGGCGACGGCACCGATCGTGGAGAGAAGCACTGCAGAAAATGTGATGACGGACGACTTCATGGACACTCCGGCCGCGGAAGGCCTCAATGACGAACCGCCTTGCACAAAGGCGACTGGATGCTTCAGCTGGTGCGGCATGCCAATCGGGCAAGGCACCTCGCACTCGCTGCCCTCTCAAAAAGCCAGAAGATGTTTAACAAATCGAATATGATTTCAACTTACGATAGCACAACCGGCATTCTGAGCCGCGGAATCGGTTGCATTCGTTCAGTTCGATCAAAAGGGCCGGCTATTGGCGCCGGCCAAAATTGCCCAACAGCATCGCGGTCGCCAATCCCAGCAGGATCGAGAGTCCGACGAGCAGAACCGCATAGGACAGGATGTTGGTGGATAGCCAATTGGCGGCAATCAAGCGGGCATTCAGGAACGACAGCGGCTGCGTCGGCACGAAATGGAAATTGTTCACCGCCGTGCTGCTGACCGTCTTCGTCACGGGTTGATAGGTGGTAATGCGTCCCGACAGGTCTGCCCAGGCGTCGAGGTTGCTCATAGCCTGCATGCCTTCCTTAAGGCCCGCCCCGCCCGGCGCGGTGATCACCGTCCAGATGGCCTGCTCATTGGGGCTCGGCCCCTGCGCGATCATCAGGTCGGCATCGTCGCTCGGGATAAAACTTTCCTCTGCCGTTGGCGCAAAACGCAAGGAGCTGAGCGAGATATCAAAGTTCCTCTTCAGCCATTCCTCAAATGCGGTGACCTGGCCCGTCCAACTGGCGCCCCGCAGCCTTTGACGCCACTCGTCGAATGCCACCTCGGTTGCCGCGCTGTCGGTCGCGCCACCGGCGCTCGTTCCCCATGTCGTCCGACTCGCCGGATCGATGCTCATTTGGGTGAAGATGGCCTGGGGCATCTGCGAGAGGGATCCGATAAAGATCGCGTTTCGGTCACCGACCAGACCGGCTGATGCGACGGACTCAAGGGTGATCGGCCGTCCGACCGCGCCTGCCAGTCGCCCCAGGAAGGTCGCGGTTGCAGACATCGTGTCTTCATCCAGGCGATCGAGGAAAATGGGCGTGAGTGCCGCGGCGCGATTGTAGGGAAAACCTGTTCCGGCAATCGCCGCAAGGTTGGGCGACTGGCCAATTCTGGCAAAGTCCGGCATCTGGAAGACGGACGTGTCGAAGAGAGCGAACCGCGGCGTATCGGACGACGCCGCACCCGGCATGCAGGCGGCATCGTCCTGCGTCATCAAAACCGCCTCCAGGGTCACCACATTGATGCCGGGACGAAAATGCCGCATCGTCACATTGACAGGCAGATGCCGCAGAATGCCGCCGCCCGACGAGGTGATCGGCACGGTGGAGGCAATGCTGCCATTGACATAGACATCGATATGACTGCCCGGCAGCACCGCCTCCGAATAGGCGGCATCGAGCAGGATCACCGCCTCGCCATAGGCGTCGGCGTAGAAATCAGAGGGAACGGCGATCGTAAATTCGGAACGCAGGCGGCGGCCCGAGAACTGTTCGGTGCGGACACCGAGCTGGCCAAACGGAATCTGCGTTCCCGAATACAGCATCGGCGCATCCGGCGAACGCCAGGGCGACGTGACGACCGTCGCGCGCCTTGTCGACGAGGAACTGACAGTCGGCCCGATAATGCTCTCAATCGCAACGCCGATCTCCTGCCACGTCGGGCCGCTGACGACGAGGACCGAGGCGCCGCTTGGATCGGTCGTGAACGTGGCGACCGGCGCGGCAGACGCCCCGGCAGGCAGCGACGGCAGAAGGGGCTGGAGTTCCGCAGGCGTTCCGACAAAGACCTTCATCTGGCCGGATGCAAAATCTGTCGTGCCCTGGCTTGCGATGCCGAACGACTGGTTGGGCATGTTGGCGATCACCGCCAGTCCCTGGGCAAGCCGCAAAAGGGGGACTGTTGCGATCGGCTGCTCAAGCGCCGGCGCGATGAAATGGAAGCGTGTCGCGCCGCTGGCATCGACGCCGACGGCGCGGATGTCGTTGAGCGTCTTCAAAGCGGGGGATGTGCCGTCGCCGAACGTGAGATAGGTGTTCGCCGGCACGATATTGGACCAAAGCTGATAGGTGGAATCCACGCTGCAGTCGGTGCGGTGGTGCTGGTCGACGCGAACGCTGATCATGTTTGCGCCCGGCTTGAGAAGGCCGGCCGGAACAGCGACAGTGATGTCGGAGACGGCATCGGGAGAGCGAATTTGCTGGTCGATAAGGACCGTTCCGTTGATATCGATCGACAGCTTAGACGTTTCGGGCGCCACGAAGATCGCGTTCTGATATCCGACATTGAGCTGCGCCGCGGCGGCGGCCTGTCCCTGGGTCAGGTAGACAGACCAGATACGGCTGTCACGCTCTCCGCTCAAGACCATTTCGGAACTCGGGATGAGATAGCGCTTGAAGAGATCATTTGCCGCCGGCTGATCGACGGCCGTCGGGACGCCGCTGACCGGGTCGCTGTCCGGCGTCACGGTTGCTCCGGGCGCATCGCCTTTGGGTGGCGCGGCCGGAATTCCAGAGTCTCCCCGTTCCGGTGCCATATCGAACGGTGCGGGTTGCGCCAAGGCACCATACGGCGTGCAAAGGCAAAGAAACAGCAAAGCGACAAGATACTTCATCCGTTTTTTGCTCCTTTCTCCGCCATGATATCCCGTCTGCCGCCCAAGGTGTGGAAGAGGTAAACCAGACCGCGGCTGGTCTGGTAAAACGCCAGTCCGAAGAACCAGAGGGTGCCGCGAATAAGGCCGGGATTGCCGCGTCGCGACAATTGAAACTTGCTCCATTGCTCCGAGTTGGCAAAAATCAGATCGGCAACCAGACTATGGTGACGAGCGGTCTCCCGGATATAGGAGCAGCCTACGATCGTGATTTCGCCCGTGGGGGTCGCATTGCGCAGGAACACGGGAAGGGTTTCCTCCTCGGTTCCGCTATAGGGGGTAAAGCGGATCTCACCAGTCGTGCCCTGTTCAGGATCTCCGAGCCCTTTTGCATAGACGTGAATACGCGCGCCATTGGCCGACACGTTATCGATCATTGCCGGATACCATTCGCCATTCATGCCGAACTCGCAGCGCCGTGCGACCTTGACACGCCGGGTGGCCGTCTTTTCCTTCCGTTCGGACACCACACCGAGCGCGCAGCCTGCCAGAACCAGATTGAGCAGATTCCATGCGCCGACGACGAGGGTCACGTCGGCCTTGTAGGGCTCGGTATACACCCGGTAGATGCTGACGAAGAAGGCCAGCAGCAGCACCGCAAAGATCACGAAGAACGGCCGGCTGATCTCCGACAGGCGATTGGCCTGGATGGTCTCATCCTTGGCCGTCACGTTGAACGTGGGTTTCTTGGGGTGAAGGATCGCCGAGACGACGGCTGGCAGCAGATGCACCGTCTGGACATATTCATAAAGCTCGGAAATCCAGGGCCAGCGGAACGACCCGTAGAGATAGTTCTGCATCATCAGATTGACCAGCATATAGGCCAGCGTATAGGCGAGGAATTCGCCGCCGGACGCGGTGAAGATCTCCAGGTCGAGGAAGAGATAGCACAAGGGCGCGAAGAGGAAGATCGTGCGCGGAAAGGGAAACAACCAGAACAGCGTCGACGACATGTAGCAAAGACGCTGAGGCAGGGACAGACCGCGCTTGAGCAAGGGAAAGCGGAAACGCAGGATCTGCATCATGCCCTGCGCCCAACGGCTGCGCTGGCCGATGAAACTGGCAAAGGTCGCCGGTTGAAGGCCGGCGATCAGCGGCTTGTCGACATAGATACTGTTCCAGCCGCTGGCATGCAGGTTGATTGCGGTCTCGCAGTCCTCGGTAATCGAGACACCGCTGAAGCCGTGGGTGACATTCAGGGCCTCACGGCGCAGGACCGCCGCCGATCCGCAGAAAAACGAGGCATTCCATTTATCAAGGCCGCGCTGAATGATGCCGTAGAACATTTCGTTCTCGCTCGGCATCTTCTCGAACGTCCGCAGGTTGCGTTCCAGCGGATCTGGATTGAGGAAGAAATGCGGCGTCTGGACGAGGAACAGTTTCGGGTCGTCCTCGAAATAGCCGACGGTCTCCAGCAGAAAGTCGCGCGCCGGCGCATGGTCTGCGTCGAAGACGGCGATCAGGCTGCCGCTTGAATGTTCCATGCCGTTGTTCAGGTTGCCGGCCTTGGCGTGCTCGTTCTTGTCACGGGTCAGATAGGTAACGCCCAGCTCCGCGCTGAGGATCTGCAGTTCCTCGTACCTGGCTCTCGCAGTCTGTCCTTCGAGCAGATCGACAGCAGTCCGCTTCTGCAGTGTGCTGCCATCGTCCAGGAGCCAGACGGTAAATTTGTCCTTCGGATAGTCCATGGCCTTGGCGGCGGCCAGCGTATTGGCAAGAAGGGCCGCATCCTCGTTGTAGCTTGGCACGAAGACGTCGACCGTCGGCAATTTTCCGGGCGAGGCGGCGCGCGACGGCCGCGGCGGCAGAGGCATGGCAACGACGAAGACGCTCAGCGCCAGCATCATCACGCTGTACATTTCAGCAAGATACAGCAGAAATCCGGGAATGAAGTTCTCGATCTGATTGACGGGCGGCAAAGTGCTGGTCGTGCGCCAGAACACGTAGCGCAGCACGATGGCCGTACCAAAAGCGAGTGCCACCAGACGCCAGGTTCCTTCAGCCTTGAGGATCTTGATCACCGCCATGATGGTGACCACGGCCATGCTGGCAATCAACTGGGTCTGCAGATTGATCGGCAATGTGATGACGAAGATGGCGCAAATGGAGACAACGGCCCAGAAGGCGATGATGCCGGCTTTTTGCATAGTGTCTGCCTTTCCCACGGCCCCAGATCGGTGCCGCATTTATCAACTGGAGAGCTCATGCTCCTCCGGTCAGATCGGCATCTTAGCCATGCCTTGTTATCCACATCGCGCCGTTCCATCCGGCCCCGCCGCACAGGTCGGCCGCGGAACCACCACGCCGCCAATATCCCCTGAGATAGGTGACGGAACGATTTCACCATTTGATTGAAGTTTAGTCGAAGGCGGTTTTATGGTCGGAGCCGCCGCCTCACGTCGTGGTGGCACGGGCGGGACTGCTTCGGCGGGGGGGCGGGTCGCCGGCTCCGGTATTCTCGGATAGATCGGACTGCCGGTCTGCCCCAGACCGGGTTCGACCTTCGGCGGCTCGCCATAGGGATTCCAACCGGCGGCGCTGAAGGCGCCGTTGATCGTATAGCCATACATCGCGGCAAGCAGTTTTTCCTCGCTCGCACCCTCTTCGCACAACCGCAACCGGACCTGAATGGTACCGCGGTTCTGAAATGCCGACCGGGCTTCCTGCGGCGAACGGATCTGCTGCCAGCCATACAGACAACCGTCATTCTGCTGTCCCCGGCCAAAGGCGTAGCCGAATGGCCCATAATTGTTCTGCAGAAAAAGCGGCGACGTCGTCAGGCGGCTGGCAGGGAACTCGCGTCGCAATTCCTTGGCGATTTCCGAAGCCCGGATGGACGAATAGGAAAGGCTCTTTTCGCTGTCAAACGAGAGGCCCACAGGCCCGTACAACTTGACCCGCAGGACATTCTGACCGGCCGTCGAGGCCGAGGTGTAGAGGAAAATGTCCTGCTGGACGGCATTGTCGTAGCGTCGCTCAACGATATCCACCACCGAGGGTCCACCCGGCGGCGGAAGAGCCAGAGCCATTTCCGCAGGAACCGTTGTCGCTCCGTTCGACAATTTCACACCGTCCCGTGCAGCTCCGCATCCGGCAAGAACCGTCAAGGCGACGCTCATCACGACAGCATGGACCAGGCGTCCGGGCAGACATGAAAGAGAACCTCTCATCGAAAACGCCTGCGTTGTCGCCCGTGACGGTGCCCGAATCAAAATATGCGAAGTCATATTTCCTCGTTACCTTATATGGCGGGGTTCGGGAATCCGAATCTGGCCGGCCCATTCTCCCAGGCAAGAGTTGACCAAGGAAATCTGAACAGCCTGAGCGCTGATGCGGGGATCAAATTTCACAGTTTGCTGGATGAACAATGCGATCCCGCGATGATCGAGTGCGTCCTATCGCTTGCCGCTCGACCAAGCGAAAATGCTTTCGCGGGACGCTCACGCGACAAATCGGGCGCTACCTTAAGGCATGGTTAATATTTATAATCTCTAACTAAAGTTGCGCAACATCTGGTTGAGATGATTCCTTCGCATGATGCGAAAAATAAATCACGTTCTCTAAGACTGAGTTCGGGTAGGCGATCCGTTGAGACTCAGGCGGCGAGCGGAAATTATGCGCGTTTTCGGCATTGACGACAGTATATCGGCTATCGCGTTCATGAAGCGGGTCGTCAAGGAGACGCGGGCTTGGCCATACGGATGGAGTGCGCCTTCCGGATGGCTCTGATGACCGGCTTGGGCTTTGGCAGACCCCTGGCCAGTCTCTTCTTAACAGGCCGTCGGGCGCAAGGCGCCCGCGCCTTATGAGATACACTAACTCCCAAAACAGCTTCCGATAGGGGAATAGAATGTCTTTCTACACTCAAATGAAGAAATCTTCCAAATCTCAGGTAGCTTTGACCGAGATACAACGCATCTGTGTCAGCCTCTCAGGCGGGAACCTTTCAGAGCGTGCAAATCTCGATGGAACAACAGGCGAAGCCAGAGAGATGCTGATCGCTGTCAACGGCTTACTCGAGGCAGGCATACAGCCGATGCAGAAGCTCGGGGCATCTATCGCGCGTATGTCAGGCGACCATGACAAGGGTGACATCGATGTCACGTTGCCCTCAGAAGAGTTCAAGGGCGATTTCGCCGTGATGGCCAAGGGCGTCAACGATATGGTTGGCGGCCATATCGCCGTCAAGAAAAAGGCCATGGCTTGCGTCAAGGAACTGGGCGAGGGCAATTTCGAAGCGCCGCTCGAGCGGTTCCCTGGCAAGAAAGCTTTCATCAACGAGACGATTGAGACCTTGCGCGCCAATCTCAAGGGCCTGATTGCCGAAATGAATACGATGTCGATCGAGCACGATAAGGGCGACATTGATGTCTTCGTGCCGGTCCAGAAATTCCAGGGTGACTTTGCCGTGATGGCCAAGGGCGTCAACGATATGGTCAGCAGCCACATCGCCGTCAAAAAGAAGGCGATGGCCTGCATCAAGCAACTGGGCGAGGGCAATTTCGAAGCGCCGCTCGAACAGTTCCCCGGCAAAAAGGCGTTCATCAATGCGACGATCGAGACCTTGCGCGCCAATCTCAAGGGCCTGATTGCCGAAATGAATACGATGTCGATCGAGCACGATAAGGGCGACATTGATGTCTTCGTGCCGGTCGCGAAATTCCAGGGTGACTTTGCCGTGATGGCCAAGGGCGTCAACGATATGGTCAGCGGCCACATCGCCGTCAAAAAGAAGGCGATGGCCTGCATCAAGCAACTGGGCGAGGGCAATTTTGATGCGCCGCTCGAACAGTTCCCCGGCAAAAAGGGGTTCATCAATGAGACGATCGAGACCCTGCGTGGAAATCTACGGGCGATTACCGCTGAACTTCACCGGTTGATTGCCGCGTCTACCGCCGGCAAGCTCTCTGAGCGAGGCGCCGCCGAACATTTCGTCGGGGATTTCGCCAAAGTTGTCTCTGGAATCAACAACATGCTCGACGCGATCATTCTTCCGATCGCAGAGGGTAATCGCGTGCTTCTTCAGGTGAGCATTGGTGACCTTACGCAGCATGTGGGAATTGAATGCCAAGGCGATCATGCGCGCATGAAGAATGCGATCAACACTATGGTCGACAATCTGCGCAATACAGCAGCCATAGCCGACCAGATCGCCAGTGGCGACTTGACCGTCGAACCCCAGCCGCTTTCCGATAAGGACACGCTGGGAATGGCTCTTGTGTCTATGGTCGAGCGCCTTCGCGGTGTTGTTGCCGATGCATTGGCCGCAAGTCAAAATGTTTCAGCAGGTTCCCAGCAGCTCTCCTCCGGTGCAGAGCAGCTTTCGCAAGGTGCCACCGAACAGGCTGCGGCGGCTGAAGAAGCCTCTGCCTCAATGGAAGAAATGGCGTCCAATATCAAACAGAACGCCGATAATGCGGCCCAGACCGAAAAGATCGCCCGCCAATCCTCTAAGGATGCCGAAGCTTCCGGCGAGGCCGTCAACCGGGCTGTGGCTGCGATGCGCACGATTGCCGACAAAATTTCGATCGTGCAGGAAATCGCTCGTCAGACCGATCTTCTCGCTCTGAATGCGGCCGTGGAAGCAGCCCGCGCTGGAGAACATGGCAAGGGCTTTGCCGTTGTTGCCTCTGAAGTGCGAAAGCTTGCCGAACGCAGCCAGTCAGCCGCTGCCGAAATCAGCGGCCTGTCTGGACAGACTGTGCAGGTTGCCACCGAAGCTGGCGCAATGCTTGCGCGTCTCGTTCCCGACATCCGCAAGACAGCCGAATTGGTCGCTGAAATCTCCGCGGCTTGCCGTGAACAGGATATCGGTGCTTCGCAGATTAACGAGGCAATCCAGCAACTCGACATGGTGACGCAGCAGAATGCCGGAGCGTCTGAAGAGATGTCGGCAACCTCTGAAGAACTTGCCGCACAGGCCGAGGAGCTTCAGACCTCGATCGCCTTCTTCAAGGTCGATAGCGCCGGGAGTGACAAAATGCAGGCATCTTATGGTCAGTCGGCCAAGGCTCGGCCGAAGAGCACCATCCCGGCGAAACCGGCGGCCAAGGCGCCAACATTCAAAGTCGGCCAGACGGTTGCAAGCCAGCAGGCCCGTGTGAAGGGCTTGATCCTCGATATGTCGATGGGCGGTCCGGATTCCGAAGATTCCGACTTTAGAGAGCGCGCGTGATCAGGGCGACAAACGCTTCTGAATGACGTTCGGTGTTGAGGATAGATGCTTTTTGAGTCCTGTCGAGGTAGCCGGGGATCCTTGGCGATGAGCATGCTTTGCGCATATCCGCACGGGCCGGACCAATTTCCAGGCCCGCGCGATATGCGCGGGCAGAGTGTTGCGGTGATCGATCACCGATCAAATAGCCAAATGGAACGTCCGCATTCTAATCGCTCTGGCCCGCACCGTCATAGATCGATGCCATTGCGCTGCAGGCAGCGATGCAAGAAAGCCCGTGTCAGGTGCTGGATCGTCGATTGCAGCGCATGGAGGCCCGCCGTCAAGCGGCAATAGGGTCTGTCGTCGCGGCTCACCCGTGTAGAACCTGTCCCATAGGGAATCTCTCCAAACCTGCGAGAAGAATGCAGGATCAAAACCTGGGATCCTCCATTGGTCACTGCTGCAGCGCCCTGCCATCCATATCCGTCCCCGGCAGACCGAGATGACGCAGGATCGTCGGCGCAATATCCGTGATCGAGCTTTCCTCGGACACATCTCGGCCAGCCTCGAAACCGTCGCCGACCATGATCAGCACCGGATTGGTCTCGTATCTGCCGCGGCCGCCATGCATGCCGCAATCGCGGCGGACTTCGCCGATTTCCTCATCGAAACGCACCGCCATGGCCGACAGACCCGGCACATCGTTGATATTGCAGCCTTCGGTCTTGGCCATATCGACGGCAATGAGGTCGACGCCGGGGATCTGGCCCAGCGCCGCAAGGTCTTCGCCCATGAACACCTCTTCCACCCAGGGCTGCTGCCGCAGCCAATCAGCGGCTTCCATTCGGCGGCCGGCGGCATTGCCACCGAAATGGATGAAGGCGGCGCAGCCCTGAGGGGCGACGACGATTTCCGGACCGTCGATGGACGACTTGAAGCCAGCCTCGAACAGGCGTCGCTCGACCGGGATGGCCTCGGTCACCGACTCGTGGCCGTGGTCGGAGCCGACGATGAACAGGACTTCGTGGCCTTCGTCGCGCAGCCGCTCGACCGCTTCCGCCACTTGGCCGACCAGGCGGTCGGCGCCAGCGAGGGCGGCAAGATGCACGTCCGATCCCAGCGGCGCGGCATGCATCGACGTGTCAGGCTCCGACAGCCACAGCGTAGCGGACGACGGCCGCTTCTCGAACAGCGCTTCGATGAAGCGATGGGTGACGATGGCATCGCCTTCATAGCCGGCCGCTGTTTTCATCGTCTCGCCGGTGGGAATGCGACCGGGACCATAGCAAAGCTCGCGGTGATACATGTGGGCATGGCTGTAGCTGTCATGGAAGAAGGCTGCACCCGGCGAGGCATTGCTTGCAATGATCGAGCCATGCAGCCCGGCGACGAGCTCCGATACGGCAGGGCGCGCCAGCATGCGGCCGTAGTGACGGCGATAGGTGTCGAAGAACTCGGGCTTGCCGGCATCGTGGAATTCGAAGCCGCCTTCGATTGGCAATCCCATGGAATTGCCGCGCAGGCCATGGGCCAGCGGATGGCTGCCGGTCGCGATCGAGGCGGAAGAGGCGCGCGTCGCGGACGGAAAGATGCCGCGCTGGTTGGCAAACCAGGTACCGGCACGCTTCAGCGACGCCATGACCGGCGTCGTCTCGTCGGTGACGAAATCGGGGCGATTGCCGTCGCACATGATGGTGACTGCTATGTTGTGGGCCATGTTCTGTCCTTGTCGAAAATGATCACTGAAAATGGAGGGTATGGTTTAGCCGAGTGGCGCCAGAAGCGGCCGCTCGGGAAGCGAGGTGGTGGTCTTCGCCTGGTCGGTCCAGTTGCTGGCATCGATGCTGAGGAACAGTCGCGGCCGCACGACCTGATGGCGCAGTCCGTCCACGTCAAAATGCCAGACGAGATAGCCGGTGCGCATATGGCTGATGTCGCCGGGCGGGTTCGCCGGCATATTGACAAAGGAGGTGGCGGGCGCAGTGACGATTGCCAAACCTCTGTAATTGCTGACCGTATGGCGATGGATATGGCCGGCGGCCAGTACCGCGACGCCATGCTCCAGGCAGCGGTCGAGCAACCAGCCACGCGGCTCCGGCAAGATGCAATGCGTGGTGACCTTCTGATCGTCGGGGTCGTTGCCGAAGGGCGGCATATGAGTGAAGACCATGGTGGTGCGGTCATCGCGTTCAGCCAGCGCCCTCTCCAGAAAAGCCGCTTGCACGGCCTCCAGCGCATGGCCGCTGCCCATCAGGGCGCTGTCGAGCCCGACGAGGCGCAGTCGCAATCCTTCTTTCTCCAGATCCTGCACCCACCAGCTTGGACCGACATGGGCCTGCCAGGCGGCGAGCCTTTGGTCGTTCACCGGCTGGTTCAACCGCGAGGCGTCGGGCGCCTCGCCGACGTCGTGATTGCCGGCGATCGCCCGCCACGGAGAGATAAGCTCCCCGTGGCAGGCGGCAGCAAAGGCAAGGTCGTCGGGCCGATCCGGCCCGTTGAAGGAGAGGTCACCCGAATTGATGATGAAATCGGGCGACAGGTCTCGCATCTCCTCGACGAAGACAGGCCAGTTGGCCGTGAACCAGGCATGGGTGCGCGACAGATGCGTATCGGATACCTGGACGATGGTCAGCCTCTTGGCCATGATCGTATCCTCAGGCCTGCGGGAAACGCAGGTTTTCGGGGCGCAGGTCCATGAAGTAGAAGGTGGTCGGGCGCCACTCTATCGGCTTCCTGATCGCATAGGCTTCGAACGGCTGGTAGAGGATGGTGCCGGGGGCTTCGTCTTCCCAGGCATCCAGCATCTTGACGAACAGGGCCTTGCGCTTGGCCGGATCGGTTTCGGCTTCGAGCGCCTGGCCGAGTTCGTTGAAATCCTTGCGGGATTCGACCGACCAGACGTCCTTGGCCTGGATTTCGCCGCCCGGGCCCCAGGCAACCCAGAGCGCGCCGAGCGGATCGGGAAGACGGGTGGAGTTCGACCAATTGTAGACCTGCGCGCCCTCGCCCTTCATCTGGTCGGAGGTTTCGACGACCTGAAGCTCGGCATTGATGCCGACGGCCTTCCACATCTCGACCAGAACCTGGGCTGCTTCCAATGCGTTGGTATAGTAGGAGGCCTGGGTCTTGTAGACGATCCGCTCGCCCTTGTAGCCGGCTTCAGCCAGCAAAGCCTTGGCCTTTTCCGGGTTATAGGGCAGCGAGCGGCCTTCGACGAACATCTGGCCATATTCCGGATAGTTGTGGCTGGCAGGCACTTCGGCCTTTCCGAGCCACAAGGTGTCCACCAGTTTCTGGCGGTCGATGGCGTTGGACAGCGCCTGGCGGATGCGCTTGTCGGCCAACACCTTGTCGTGGTTGTCGAAGACCAGAACGTGGGCATTGGCCAGAACGACGGAGCGAACCTCGATATCGTCATAGCCGCCGATGATCGCCACCTGATCCGGGGGCACGTTGGTGATCAGGTCAAATTCGCCGGAGACGAGGCCGGCAACACGGGCTGCCAGTTCCGGAACCGCGCGGAAGGTCACTTTCTTGGCGGTCGGGGTGCCGAGGAAATAGGCGTCGAAGGCTTCCAGAGCAGTCGCTTCGTTCTGGCTGTGCGACACGACCTTGTAGGGGCCGGTGGCGACAGGGGCGCGGGAATAGGCGTCGAAGCCCATTTCCTCATAGGCGCGCTTGCTGACGATCCAGGCGCACCACGAGGCGAGACGCTGCTCGAGCAGAACGTCGGCGACCTTGGTGGTGAAGCGCACGGTGTAAGGGTCGATGGCGGTGACGTCCTTCAGGATGCCGAAATAGGGCTTGCCGCCGGGGATCTGGGCCTTTTCGCCCCGCAGGCGGCCATCACGGAAGGTGTAGACGACGTCTTCGGCGGTCAACTCGTCGCCAT
Organism: Rhizobium sp. CG5; assembly: GCF_023701945.1. Classification (GTDB taxonomy): domain Bacteria; phylum Pseudomonadota; class Alphaproteobacteria; order Rhizobiales; family Rhizobiaceae; genus Allorhizobium. Next base: position 29,970 of record NZ_JABAEF010000007.1, on the reverse strand, counting down.
TGTGGAATTTCACGCCCTGGCGCAGCTTGACGATCAGCTCAGACGGGCTGACGCGCTCCCAGGAGGTGGCCAGATGTGGCTTCAGCTCGGAGCCACCGCCATCAGCGGTGCCGAGAAAATCGCGGCGGATCAGCGTGTCGAAGATCGAATAGGTGACGCGCGTGCCGACGTTCGACAGTTCGCGGGCCGGTTCCAGCGTCGCTGGAAGGGCCGCGACAGCGACCGTGAAGTCCGGGCGGGTGGCGCCGGCAGCGGCAAAGGCCGACGGCACGAAATCGAAGATGAACGGGGTGAGGGCTGCACCCTGCAACAGCAGGCGGCGATTGATACTGGGCATCACGGGCTCCGTGGGTTGGGACGATGAACGACGACTTGCAATGCCGGGCCTTGCAGCCACGGCGGGTTGCCGGTGGCTGTGTGATCAGCCGGCCGGCGAATTGGCTATGGTGGCGGGGAAGGCCTCGCGCGCAGCGAGCCCCAGCCGGACATCATTCATCATCACTGCATCGGGATGGCGGGCGAGCAGGCTGTGCATGTCCTGGGGCGTGATCACGCCGACGCCGGCATTGGTCGGCAGGCCGGCCATGATGATGACCTTGAGGCCGAGCTTCTGGAGGTCCGCAATGGCGGCCTGCGTGGCATGTTCTTCCCAGAGCCGCGCCCAGCTGCCGCCCATGGCGCGCAAAGCCGGAAAATCGGCGGGATTGCCAAACAGGCCGAGAACAGGGCTTTCGGGCAGGCGTCGGCGCACCACTTCGCTGGCGTCCAGCGACCGCGTGCCGAAAGCGACGGCGGTGTCGTTGCCAAGATGCGGTGCGACGAGATCCAGGCCGCGGGAAAGTGCTGCGGGTTCAGTGATCTTGGTGTCGAGCAGCACCGAGATGCGGCCGCGCACCGTCTCCAGCGCCTCCGCAACCGTCATGATGCGGGGGTCGATGGCGCGCAGGTCGGCAAAGTCGATATCGCCGATCGCCCTTTCATCACCATAGAGCCGCTGAAGTTCGTCGTCGTGGAACACGATCGGCATGCCATCGTGGGTCAGGCGCCAGTCGAACTCGATGAAATCGGCACCGGCCGCCACAGCGTGCTCAAACGCCTCTTTCGAGTTCTCGCCGGCCTCGCTGCTGGCGCCGCGATGGCCGCCGATGAAGACCGGTTCGCCGATCGTGCGCGGTCTGGTCCAGATGGGTTGATGGGTCATGGTCTTATCCTTCCTGGTCCACGGTCGGGTCGAGGCGGTCGCGCAGCCAGTCGCCGAACAGGCTCATGGCAAGCGTTGTGAGAAAGATGACGACGCCGGGCAGGACGGCGATCCACCACGCGTTGAGCAAATAATTGCGCCCCTCCCCCAGCATCAGGCCAAGTGAGGTGCCGGGCGGCTGGATGCCGAGGCCGAGGAAGGACAGCGAGGTTTCGAGCAGGATCGTGCCGGGGAAGTTCAAGGTGGCCTGCACCACCAGCGCTGCGGCGATGTTCGGCAGCAGATGGCGGAACACGATACGGCCCGGTCCAGCTCCCAGCGCCTCCACGGCTTTGACATAGTCGGCCGATTGTTCCGAGATCACCTGGCCACGGGCGAGACGTGCGTAGCGTTCCCACCCTTCGAGACTGACCAGCACGATGAACAACGGGATGCTATTGCCGAAGAAGGCGAGGAAGGCGATGGCAATGAACAGCGACGGCATGGAGGTCTGGATGTCCGTCAGCATCATGACGAAGAGATCGACGAGACCACGCAGCCGGCCGGCGGCAAGCCCCATCAGCGTGCCGCCCACGGCGCCGATGATCGTGCCCAGCACGGCGATCAGGATCGAGGTGCGCAGCGCATAGATGATACGGCTCAACACATCGCGACCGAGATGGTCGGTACCCAGCACATGGTCCATCGTCCCGCCGAAGAAGATCGGCGGACGGAAACGGGCCAACAGATCCTGGGTCGTATAGTGGGCGGGCGACACGAGATCTGCGAAGATCGCGACGATGACGACCAGCGCCAGCCAGCCCAGGCTGATGACGATGGAGACCGGTATGCCGTCGAACAGCCGGCGACGCGGCGGATTGAGGTCGATGGCCGTCATTGGGCACCTCCAAGCGTGCGGGCAAGACTCACCTTGGGGTCGATCACCGAATGAAGAATGTCGACCAGCAGGTTGGACAGCACGATGATCAGCGTCACCGTCAGGATGACGCCCTGGACGACCGGCAGGTCGCGCATATAGACGGACGACACCAGCAGCCGACCGAGGCCCGGCCAGGCGAAGATGGTTTCCACCACCACGGCGCCGGACAACGTCAGGCCGATCTCAATGCCGTAGAACATCAGGAGCGGCACCATGGCATTGGGCAGCGCATGGCGAATGATCACCCTGGTCTGGCCGGCGCCCTTGGCATGGGCGGTGCGGATGAACTGCTTGCCTATGACCTCCAGGGTCGCGGTGCGGGCAAATCGAGCGATACGACCGGCCAGCGGCAGGGCGAGCGTCACCGTCGGCATGATCAGATGGATCCAGGTGGATGCCCCGGAGGAGGGCAGTACGCGAAGCTGCAGCGCAAACAGCAGGATCATCATGATGCCGAGAAAGAAGATCGGCATCGAATAGCCCAGCACCGCAAAGGCCATGACGCCGCGATCGACCGGGCCGCCGCGCCGGACGGCGCCGGTGATGCCGAAGGTCAGGCCGAGAAGGGAGGCCAGCAGTAGGGCACAGACCCCAAGCAGCAGCGTGCGCGGCAAGGCGGCGGCTATGAGATCGACGACAGGCAAGTCACTGGTGAACGAGACCCCAAGATCGCCCTGAACGGCGCGTCCGACAAAGCTCAGATACTGGATGTACAGTGGCCGGTCGAGGCCCCAGGCAACGCGGTATTCCTCCATGACGGACGGGGGCGTTTCTGCCGGCAGCAATTGGTCGACGGGGTCGCCAGCGGTGCGCAGCACGACGAACACGAGCGTGACACAGAGCAACAGCGTGACCACCGAGCGGACCACACGGTAGAGGATGGCGCGAAAGCTTTGAACGGTCATGGCGCGGACGCCTCCATCGCGGGTTGAGATTTGGCGGCGGAGGCCGGCACCATGCTTGGCGGCACGATCCCCCCGGCGCTGGCCAGATGACAGGCAACCAACCTATTGCCACCGAGATCGACAAGCGCGGGCAAATCGCTGCGGCAGCGCGCGATCGCCACCGGGCAACGCGGATGGAACGAGCAGCCGGAGGGACGTTGCGCGGGGTTCGGCGGCTCGCCCTGCAGCATCTCGCGGTCGGCGATGCGGCGGCCGGGGCTTGGCGCGGCCGAGACCAGCGCGCGGGTATAGGGATGTTCCGGCCGCGCGAAGAGATCGTCGGCATCGCCTTCCTCGACGATGCGGCCGAGATACATGACGGCGATGCGGCGGCTGACCTGGCGGACCACGCGCAGGTCATGGCTGATGAACAGCATGGCAATGCCGAGTTCCGCCTGGAGATCGCTCAGCAGGTTGACGACCTGGGCCTGGATCGAAACGTCCAGCGCCGAAACCGGTTCATCGCAAACCAGAATGTCCGGTCGGGTGATCAGTGCCCGCGCCAGCACAACCCGCTGACGCTGGCCGCCCGAGAGTTCATGCGGATAGCGTTGCGTCACGCTCGCCGACAGCCCGACGGCCTGTAGCAGCTCCCCCACGCGCTCATCACGCTCGGCGGCGTTACCGATCCTATGGATGTCGAGTGGTTCGCGCACCTGGGCGGCAACCGGCAGGCGTCGATCGAGCGCACCCAGCGGGTCCTGATAGATCATCTGCATGCGCATGCGCGACCGGCGCCATTCCGGGCTGCCATGGGCCGCCATCGGCCGGCCCTCGAACAGGACGTCGCCGGCGCTCGGAGGCTCCAGCCCCAGCACGACACGTCCGGTGGTGGATTTGCCGGACCCGCTCTCGCCGACGATCCCGAGCGTATCGCCACGTTCGAGCCGCAGCGATACATCGTCGACGGCGCGCACGCCGGTGCCCTTGGCGAACAGGCCGCGATTCATCTCGTAGACCCTGGCGAGCGATCTCACTTCCAGTAGGGGCGTGGTCATGGCGATACCGGCTCCAATGCGTGGTTCGGCACGGTGGCCGCATGGGTCAGGTGAACGCCGTTGAAGCAGGCGAGATTGCGTCCGCTGCCAATGCCCGAAAGCGGCGGAACGACGCTGGTGCATTCTCTGATCAACTGGCCGCATCTCGGCGCGAAGGCACAGCCCGATGGCAGCGCGCGGGGGTCCGGCACAGTGCCTCCGATCGAAACGAGGCGGCGGCGTGGGCCGTCGATGCGCGGCAGGCTGTCGATCAGGCCGCGGCTGTAGGGATGGGCCGGATGATTGAACAGCTGGTCGGCCGCCGCCTCCTCGACGATGCGGCCGGCATACATGACCGCGACACGGTCGCAGGTCTGGGCGACCACGCCGAGATCGTGGCTGATGAGAACGAGGCCGGTGCCGGATTCCCGCTGCACCAGCGCCAGCAGATCGAGGATCTGCGCCTGGATGGTGACGTCGAGCGCAGTGGTCGGTTCGTCGGCGATCAGCAGATCCGGCTCGCCGGCCAGCGCCATGGCAATCATGATGCGCTGGTTCTGTCCGCCGGAAAGCTCGTGCGGATAGGCAGACAGCCGTCGCTCGGCATCCGGGATACCGACGAGGTCGAGCAGCCGGCGAGCCTCCGCCTGCGCCGAACGGCCCGACAGCCCGCGATGCAGCAGCAGCGCTTCCCGGATCTGGTTGCCGATGGTCAGCATCGGATTGAGGGCGCTGGCGGGATCCTGGAAAATCATGGCGATACGTCCGCCGCGCACCCGGCGCAGTGCGGACGGCGCCATGCCGATGAGGTTTTCGCCGTCGAGCATGGCCCGGCCACCAACTTTCGCCTTGCCCGGCAAGAGACCGAGCGCAGCGAGCCAGGTGACCGATTTGCCGGACCCGGATTCTCCGACGAGGCCGAGCGTCTCGCCACGGGCGATGGCGAGATTGATACCATGCAGGACGGTCATCCCGTCGAACGACACCGTGAGGTCGTCAAGCGTCACATAGCTATTCACCGGCTTCGACCTCCATGGCGACGGCCGGTGCGGATGCGCCCGGACGGTATTTCTCGATAAAGGCGTCGATCGACAGCTGGCGGATATCGGGAAGCCCTTGGCGAAGGGTTTCGTGCGGCCAGTCCCACCAGGCGATCTCCATCAGCGCTTCGGCCTGCGCCTCGGTAAAACGACGCTTGATGACCTTGGCCGGCACGCCGCCGACAATGGTGTAGGGTTCCACATCCCTGGAAACCACGGCACCGGCGCCGATGACGGCGCCCGTGCCGACGGTGACGCCGGCCAGAACCGTGACCCCATGGCCGATCCAGACATCGTGGCCAATCGTCACCCAATGGTCTTTGCGCCACTGGAAGAACTCGGCATCATCGTCGCCCAGTCCATATCGCGCGGCGCGGTAGGTGAAATGATGCTGGCTGGCCCGCCAGGTGGCATGGTTGCCGGGATTGATGCGCGCGCCCTCGGCAATCGAGCAGAACTTGCCGATCGTCGACCAGACGACATTGCCGCCCTTGACGATGTAGGAATAGTCGCCGAACTGGCTGTCGCGCATGGCGACCTTGGCCTGGATCTCCGTCCATCGGCCCAGTTCGCAGCCAACCACGGATGCGGTCTCGTGGATGGTCGGTCGTTCGCTCAGCATTTTCATCGAGTGGTTCCCATTGAGCCAATGAAACGCGCGCGGATGACAGCCGAGAGGGCATCGATCACATAGACCATGGCGATGATCAGGAAGATGATCGACCAGGCCTCGTCCCACCGGTAGGCACCGATGCGGTCCGACAGCAGGAAGCCGATGCCGCCAGCGCCGACGATGCCGAGAATGGTGCCCGAGCGCACGTTGGATTCGAAATTGTAAAGGGTGATGGACAAAAGCACCGGCATGACCTGCGGCATCATCGCAAAGCGCACCGCCTGCATGCGTGAGCCGCCCGACGCCACAACGCCGTCAACCGGCTTGTTGGAGATATTCTCGATCGCCTCGGCATAGAGCTTGGCCAGCACGCCGACCTCGCTGACGGCAATCGCCATCACCCCGGCCAGAGGACCAAGCCCAAAGGCCCGGATGAAGACCAGCGCCAGGATCAGCGTCTCGAAGGCGCGGATGATGTCGAGGCCGCGCCGCACACCGAAGCGCAGCAACGGTAGCCGGTTGATGGTCTTCGCTCCGAGGAAGGACAAAGGAAAGGCGACGATCGCGCCGAGAAACGTGCCGAGAAACGCCATCGACAGGGTCTCGCCCAGTCCCTGCAGGATGGCCTCGATCTGTTCCCACTCGGTCCAGATATGCGGCGGGAACATGAACGACAGCACGCGGCCGAGCCGCCCCAACCCCGTCAGGATGCGCTCCGGCGAAAAGCCGAAATCATAGAGACACCAGCCGAACAGTGCAGCGAAGGCGGTCAGCAAGGCATACCGGCGAAGGCGAACCGCAAGCGGCTCGCGGAATGCTTCCGGCATCTGGCTGCGCCAATGGGCGATGTCCGTGGGCGACATGGTGGTCTGCATCGTCAAGTCCTTTCCAGGCCGATCAGCCTGTGGCGCAGCTTTTCCGAGCCCCAGTCGATGACGAAGACGGCGGCGAAGATGATGAGGAAAAGCGCTGACAGGTCGGTATATTCCTGCAGGGACACGGTGGTGCGCAATTCCTGGCCGAGCCCGCCTGCTCCGACATAGCCGATGATCGAGGAGGAGCGCACATTGATCTCCAAGCGCAGCAGGGTGTAGCTGACGATGTTGGGCAGGACCTGCGGCACCGCGCCGTAGCGGATCTGGTCCGCCCAGCTGCCGCCGGCCGATTTCACGCCTTCCAGCGGCCGCATGTCGAGGTTTTCATTGGCTTCGGAATAGAGCTTGCCGAGCGAACCGCAGGTGTGGAGCGCAATCGCAAGCACGCCGGCCATTGGACCGACGCCGAAACAGAAGACGAAGATCAGTGCGAAGACCAGTTCGGGAACGGTGCGGGCGACTTCCAGGAAGCGCCGGGTCAGTGTCAGCACCCAGGCATTTGGAGCCATGTTGCGTGCCGCCGGAAAGGACAGCAGGAAACCGCCCGCGACACCAAGTGCGGTTGCCATGAAGGCGATCAGCACGGTCTCGAGCAGTAGCCAGGCCCAGATTTTCCAGCGCCAGAACCAGCTGGCAATGTCTGCGCCCAGCGTCTCCCAGGAAAGTGACGGCATGGTCTTCGCCAGGTATTCGCCCAGGCGCGGCAGGCCGGCGAGCAGGATCCAGCGCTCGGCGCGCGTGCCATCCGTCAGCGTAACCTGCGTTACCTTGAAGAAATTGGAAAAATCGGCCGTCAACAGGAAAAGCCCAACCAGCGCGAAGGCCACCAGGGCGGTTTGCAGCCGGGCACGATTGCGGTGGACCGCGAAGGCACGCTCGAAATCGATGATGGCGGCGGAGGGCATGGTGGAGAGGGTGGTCGTCATGGTGTCATCCCATGGAAAGAAGAAGGGCAGGCGCTTGCCGCCTGCCCTCGATGTGTCCGTCGGATCAGCTCTTGCGCTGAGCCTTCAGCCAGGCGCGCATATCGACGATCCATTGGTAGCGGTCATGGTTGACCTCGACATAGCCCTTGGCCGTCGAGCTTTCCGCGCCGCTCATTTCCTTGAAGGCTGCGGGATCGGCGATCGGCACGTTCTTGACGGCGTCCTTCATGGCGGAAATCAGCTCAGCCGGCAGGTTCTTGCGGGCCGTGAACGGGCCGGATGTGATTTCCGGCGACTTCCAGATCCAGCAGATTTCGCCGGCCTTGATCATGCCCTTGGAGACCATGCGTTGGGGAATGCCGCTCTTCTCATTGTTGATATAGGTGGCAGCGGCATCGAACTGGCCGTTGACCACGCCCTGGACGCCGGCCTCATGGCTGCCGGAGAAGGGGATTGCCGAGAAATAGGTCGAAGGCTCGAAACCCTGCTGCACCAGATTGTAGTTCGGGACGGCATAACCGCTGGTCGAGTCCGGATCGGCAAAAGCCAGGACCTTGCCCTTCAGGTCTTCGATCTTCTTGTAGGGACTGTCGCAGCGCACGGTGACAACAGAATAGTAGCCGGTGGAACCGTCTTCCTGCTGGGCAGTCAAAAGCGGCTCGACGCCACCATTGGTCTCGGTATAGGCGGCCGCATAGGCGGATGAACCAAGGAAGGCGAATTCGATCTGGTCCGCTGCCAAGGCCTGGACGACACCGTCATAGTTGCCGGCAGTAAAGATCTCGACATCGATGCCGAGCGTCTTTTCCAGATAGGCCTCGAACGGCTTGTAGCGGGCGACGCGGTCTTTTTCGTTTTCGCCCGACAGAACGCCGAAACGGACGACCTTGTAGTCCGTCTTCCAGTCGGCGGCGACGGCGGGCACGGATACGAGGGCAATAAGCGCAGTAGCGGCTAGAAATCGCATCGATATCTCCATTGGGCTTGATGTCAGGCCGGAACCGCCGGGCGGATCGCGGTCGAAGTCACGGATTCGTTGAATTCGCTGAGGTCGTCGCTGCCATAGATCTCGCGCACGACGTCGCTGGTAAGTTCGCGGGCGCTGCCATCGAAGATGACGCGGCCGCCGCGCATGCCGACGATGCGGTCGCAATAGGCCCGCGCCGTATCCAGCGTATGCAGGTTAACGAGCACAGTGATGCCGTCCTCGTTGTTGATGGAGCGCCCGGATCGCCAGGGCCCGTTCCGCATCGGTAAAGCGCATCGCCATGGAGCTTGCAAAGCCATGGGCCGCAAGCCGGCCGACAAGCACGTTGGTCAGGACATCGAGCCGGTCGATCAGGTTGAACTGCTGGAAGATCATCGCGCATTCACGACGCCAGTCCCGCAGCGCCCTGCCCCTGAGCGAAGTGACATCCTGGCCACCGAAGGCGATGCGGCCTTCGGTCGGATCGATCAGCCGGTTGACGAGCCGCAGCAAGGTCGACTTGCCAGCACCCGAGCGTCCAATGATCCCGACGAATTCGCCGGGACCGATATCGAGGCTGACGCCGTCCACCGCACGGGTGGAACCGAAGCTGCGGCCGAGGCCGCTCAGGATGAGATTGTGCTTTTCCATGGGCTAATGCTGGCCCTCGTCTGTGACAGCGCGATATCATCCGAATGAATTTATTCTTGCGGATTTGTGACATCGGCGTGACCAGCAGGAGACAAGGGCCGCCTGCATGCAACCTGGAAGCCTCGCTTCGGACCCATATTGAACCGGTTGATCCAATATTAGTCCGATCGACCGGATGACGTCGAAGGGACACAGACAACAGGAGGCCGGCAACCTTCGCTGCCGGCCTCTGTCATGTTGCAATACGTCGGCCTGTCAGGCGGCGCGGCGGCGGATGATCGAGCCGTCGGAATAGATCTTGCCGCCGTTGCGGATCGTGGCGCGGACATGGCCGATGCCACTGTCGTCGGCAATGACGAAGTCGGCGGACTTGCCGACAGCGATCTCGCCACGATCGGACAGACCAAGCGCCTTAGCGGGATTGAGCGTCGCCAGCCGCGTGGCGCCGGGGAGGCCGGCGGGGTCTGCCTTGGCGAGTTCGAGGATGGCCGGCAGGATGGCGGAGGGGTGGTAATCGGATGCCAGGATGTCGAGCACGCCCTCGGCATGGGCTTGGCGGGCCGAGAGATTGCCGGAATAGGATTGGCCTCGCAACGCATTCGGCGCACCCATGGCGGTCGCAAGACCCATGGCGCGGGCCTCGCGAGCGGCCTCCAGCGTCACCGGAAACTCGCTGATCGCAGCGCCGAGATCGCGCATCAGCGCCACCTTGGCCGGCGTATCGTCATCATGGCTGGCGAGCGCTACGCCGTTGGCGCGGCAGGTCGCGGAAATGGCGTTCAGCGTAGCAGTTATGACTTCGGCCGGCTGGGTGCGATCCTCGATGCGCCTGGCCACCGACTGCGCTGCCTCGTCGCGGCTCACGCCCTTTTCTCGCACCATTTTTTCCACATGGCGTTCGATATCGCGATACTGGCCCTGGCCGGGCGTGTGGTCGGTCAGGGAAATCAGGTCCACAGCACCTTCGCCGATCAGTGCCTCGATGACGGAAAGAGCCTTGGGAAAGGTAATTTCGAAGCGGGCGTGAACGCGGTGATCGACCAGCAGCTGTGGCCCCATCGATTTGAGCGCCCGGATGATCGCGCTGGTATGTTCGTAGCTGCGCAGATGGCCATAGGTGGACGAAGGGCTGAAGGACACCGCTGCATAGGCCGTGGTGATGCCGGCCACCGCAAGCCGCCGGTCGAGATCGCGCAGACCCAGTTCCAGCGGCATTGGCACGTTGGGGCGAGGCTCCACCTCACGCTCCACCATATCGCCATGCATGTCGACGAAGCCCGGCAGCAGCAGCAGGCCGTCGCCCGCTATCTCGGCGCCGGCAACCGCCACCTCCGCAATCTCGGCGATCTTGCCGTGCTCTACCCTGACGGAGCCGCGCTCGATGACGCGGTCGGCAAGTACCACGCGAAAATCAGAAATCCACATTGTCATTGACCTCCTCGGCCTTCAGTTCGATGTCGCGGTCGACGAGGCCTGCCACGTCGCCGGGGTGATGGAATACACCGATCATGGCCACGCCCTGGGCTTTCAGATCGGCAAGCCGGCGCACGAGTGCGGCACGCGCGTTGACATCGAGCGAAGCGGTCGGCTCGTCGAGCAGAAGCAGGCGCTGCGGCAGGATCAACGCGCGGGCCAGATTGACCTTCTGCTGCTCTCCTCCGGAAAAGGTGGTGGGATAGGCCCGCCAGAGATCGCGCTTGACGCCGAATTCCTCCAGCCAGCGCCGGGCTTCGGCGAGCGCATCCGCATGGGAAACGCCCGCCTGACGCAACGGCTCAGCCACGATCTCTTCCGCTGCGACCCGCGGCCTGGCAATCAGGAACTGCGTGACGAAGCCTATCTCGCGGCGGCGCAGCAGGGCGATATCGACATCGGCGGCGCGGGCAAGATCGATACGACCCTCCGCAGTGTGGTACCAGATATGCCCTGATCGCGGCAGATAGCTGCGGTAGAGCGTGCGCAGCAGCGTCGACTTGCCGACGCCGTTGGGACCTTTGAGCAGCAGGAATTCGCCCGCATGCAAGGTGAAGCCGATTCCGGCAAAGGCATGCAGGCGCTGATCCAGGTGATGCATGTGAAAGGTCTTGGCAAGCGCCTCGACGTGAAGAACCGGTTGCATCAGGACCTCATAATTTGGCATGGACGAGTTGCTGGGTGTATTCGTGCTGCGGGTCCTGGAAGATCTGGTCGACCAGCCCCTGCTCCACCACGCGGCCACGCCGCATCACCATCACCCGGTCGGCCATGGTCCTGATGACGCCGAGATCGTGGCTGACGATCACCATGGTGATCGACCGGTCGCGCTGCAGCCGCTTGAGCGTGTCGAGCACCAGCGCCTGCACGCTGACGTCAAGACCCGTGGTCGGTTCGTCCAGCAAAAGCAGTGCCGGTTCAAGCGCGATCGCCTTGGCAAGCTGCACCCGCTGCTGCATGCCACCGGAGAGCTCCAACGGCCGCGCATCCATGCGGGCAAGCGGGAATTCCGAGGCATCGAGCGCTTCCCTTGCCCGTCCGCGCAGGGCCTCAAAGCTGCGTTCGCCCGATATCAGCAGCCTCTCCGCAACATTGCCGGAACTCGTATGGTTCATCAGCAGGCCGAGATGCGGGTTCTGGTAGACGATCCCGATCTGGCGGGCGCAGAGCATGCGGCGCTGGAAGCGATCGAGGTCGAAGAGATTGCCTTCGAGGCCAGGCAGATTGAGCCGGTAGTCGCCGGCATCCGGCGTATCTTCCAGGTTCATCATGCGCAGCAGCGTCGACTTTCCCGAGCCGCTCTCGCCGACGATGCCCAGCACCTCGCCGGGATAGACCGTCGCCGAGACATCCTGCAGCGCCACGACATCGCCGTAACGCCTGACGACGTCGGTCATCGTCAACAGCGGTGGGGTGGTCATCAGTTGCGGCGGCAAGTGCTGCATCGAGGCGGCTGTGATGTGCTTGTCCTGAACCGTCATGAGCGCAACTCCCCGTTCTGATACCAGGTCTCGCCAGTCGCTACCGTCTCGCCCTCTGCACGGCGAATGGCCTTGACACCGAACTGGCTGTCGGACAGTTCATGGGCCGAACTGCCGTCATCCTGCGGTATTTCGTTCATGAAATAGCCTTTCACGCCGGAACGATGGCAGGTGAGACCGCCATGGTCCTCGACCTTGTAGGGCACGTCGGAAAACACCAGGGGCTCGACACGGGTGAAAGGCGGCACGGCGAACAGCCGCTTTTCCCGGCCGGCCGACAGGAAGGTCAGGTGCCGCGCCATATGGAGCTTCGGCACATCCCAGCGCGGGATCGGCGAAGGGGTCATCACGTGCCGGCCGTTCACCAGCGCCGGATAGGCCGCACCCTGCATGATGCGGCCGGAGCGCACGATCTGCTCGTAGAGCGTCAGCCATAGCCGGCTGTAATCGGCATCGGCATGCATCTGCCGGGCGATCGACATATTCGGCTCGACCGGGCGCAGCGGCTCTGGGTTCGGCACCTGCAGCACCAGGATCTGGTTGTCGCGCATCTTCTCCTCGGGGATGCGATGGCGGCTCTGGAGAATGGAGGCCTCCAGCGTGTCCAGCGTTTCATGGGCACCGGAAACGCGAGAGAGAAAACGACGGATCGAGGCGGCATTGACGCTGTCGTCGGCGCCCTGGTCGATCACCTTGATCGAGGAAGACGGATTGATGAGCGTCAACGTCACCTGCAATCCACCCGTGCCCCAGCCACGCGCGATCGGCACTTCGCGGCTGGCATAAGGCATCTGGCAGCCGGGAACGGCAATCGCCTTCAGCATCTTGCGGCGCATCTCGCGCTTGGCCGAGGCATCGAGGAAGCCGTAGCTGAAGGCCTCCCATGGTTTGGTGAGGCTTGCGAGGCTCATGCCGGCTCCTCCTGGCGTTGGGGGGCGGTGGGCGCGGCCGGTGCAGCCTTCTTGGCTTTGGCATCACGCAGCGCGTCGAGCGAGGACTGGAAGGTGACGTAATGCGGTAGCTTGAAGTGGATGCAGAAGCCCGAGGCTTCCACCGGCTCGGTGTGATAGAGGAAGAATTCCTCGTTGACCGGCGAATTTTTCGGCGCGCCGGGCGAATTAAGGTCGAGCGTCGCGCCAGCGATCACCTTGACCTCGTTCCAGCCGAGCGTCGCGCAGAAGCCGAGTTCGAGCTTGCCGGACTTGCCCTTCGTGGTCACTTCAGCCTGGGAGACCTTGACGCGGCCGGCAGAAAACACGGTACCGCGGGGATGGCGAACCCTGACCTCGGCTTCGGCGAGCCGCAACTCGTTGACGGTCGGATGGGCATTGCCATAGCCGCGCATGGCCGAATAACCGAACGCAAGAACACCCCCCGTATCCGCCCTTGCAAGGCTTTGCAGCGTGTGTGCACGTTTGGCCGGAAACAGCAGCGGCTCGCGGGTCAGGTCCGGGATATCATCGGGCGCAACCGGCGACGCCTCGACATCCGCCACGAGGCCGGCGGCCTTCTGCCAGGCGGCGAGCGACGGCTGATGGGCGGGAGCGGGGCGTGCCGCAGGCTCGACCTGCGGCGACACAAAGGGCTTGCCCTCCAGCACGCCAGTGGCGAGCAGCCGGTGCGAATAGTCGAGCGTTGGCCCTAACACCTGACCGCCCGGTATATCCTTGAACGCCGCGGAGATGCGGCGCACCGTGAACAACCTGTCCTGCGTCACTGGCTCGGCGATCGCCAGTCGCGGCTGGGTGGTGCGCCAGGCGCGCAACAACAGCACGGCCTCGTAGAGATCGCCGCCGGATTGCGCGAGCGCAAGAGCCGCCAGGTCGGGCTCATAGAGCGATGCCTCGCCCATCACGCGGTCGATCAGCCAGGGCAGCGCGCGGCGGATTTCCGTCACGCGGGCGGCGTCGATTGTGCCGAGTTCGGCGCGGTACAGCCGTTCGGACTGTTCAATGGCGCGTTCGCCGCCGCGGGTTGCCACATAAGCCATCACAGCACCTCTATCGTCGTGGAGCGCGGCAGGCCGAGCACCCTGTTGCCGTCGATCAGGAAAAGCTCGAAACCGGTGGGATAAAGGCAGCGCGCCGCGCGGATCGACCAGATCTCGTCCGGGAGCCCTCCCACTTGTATTTCGACTGATGCCTCGATACCCGGGCCGGAAAGGCGCAGGCGGCGACCCTGCCCAATCTGTGCCCGGGCGAAGACCGTCGCGCCGTCATCGGGGTAAAGATGCGAGCCAACAGGCACTTCAGCCAGAGCAGAGAGGCCAGCGGCCGTGTCGAGCGATAGGAAGGCATGGTCCGCCTCGTCGGCCGACACGAGTTCGGCGCCGGTCGCAGCAATGGCCGGCAGCAGGTCTGCACTGGCAGCGAAGACCCGGCACTCCCGGTCAACCAGGGTTTCGACGACGGCGACGATGTCGGTCTGCGGCAGGCTGCGGATAGCGCCGGGTCGGGCCAGCGCCCACATCAGCGCTTCATAGGTGGCGTTGGCCCTCACTTCGGCAGCGTTGCGCGCGGGTGCCGATATCGGCGACAAGGGGTCTGCGATAGCGATGTTCATCAGAAAGTCTCCATGTCGACGCGCGTGGCTTCCACGGCGCGCAGCCGTTCGTCGTCCACGGCGCGCATACGATCGGCTTCGGCGTCGATGAAGCGGGAAATGCGATCAGCCTCCGTTCCCGCCATGGCGGCGGCATCGATCACGGCCATCGCCATGGCGCGTTCCAGATCGCGGCCGGTGACCATGCCGTAGCCCTCGATGGCGGTTCCCGGCAGGCGGATATGCGCCTCCGCCACCAACACCTCGCCCAAATGGAAATCCGTGCCCGCGACTGTGTCGCGCAGCGGCAGCATTACCAGGCCGGTGCGGCTCTGCACCACCTCGACCTCGCCCAGCAGCGGCAGCAGGTCCTCGGCCATCGCCTTCATTGCCTGGTCGTCGGCGCGCGCCAGGGTGTCGAGCCAATGGCTGTGGCTCGCCGCACCGGCGTCGGCGACGCCGGGGAAATCATCGAACACAGCGAGTTCATCGATCATCGGAATTCCTTTCCTCGCCGCCGGGAGCGGCATCGTCCAGGCTGTCGAAGCTGAACTGCACCCGGTCGCCGGCCCAGACCGCCTCGGAATAACCGATAACGCGACCTTCAGCGGTCACGTCCGTCTTTGTCAGCACCATCACGGGATGATCCACGTGCTGTGCGAGCAGCCGCGCTTCGTCGGGTTCGGCGCGCCGGGTGAAGATCGTGGTGCGTTTGCGGAAGTAGTCGGCAATACCGTGATCCCGATAGATGTCGGTGACCGAGGTGCCCCCAGCGCGGCGGGCGCCCAGGTCCGGAAACACCGCGGCTTCATGAAAGGCCATTCCCAGGTTGATGGGCACGCCATCGGCAAGACCGCGCCGCAGAACGCGATGCACCAGAGTTCCGTCCGCAATCGCCAGTGCGGCAGCGACCCTGGCGGGCGCTGGAATGATCTCTGCCAGAAGATGCTCGCCGTTGGGCGAAATCCCCTGCTCCAGCAGATTCTGGCGAAAGCGAGTACGCCTGCCGATCTGGTAGGTGATCAGCGGCACCGCCTCGACAAAGGTGCCACGCCCCTGCTCGACCCTGAGCTTGCCTTCGACAGCCAGCGACGCAACTGCCCTTCTGACCGAATGCCGCCCGGCGCCGAAGGCGGCACAAAGTTCCGGTTCGGTCGGCAGCCGCGCCCCAGGTGCCAATTTGCCCGAAGCGATATCACCTGCGAGGCGATCCCTGATGGTTTGCCAGCTGTCTCGTTGCATCGGCTCCGTTCCGATTCATTCGAATGAATCCTGAATAGCGGAATCGTATGACGCGGCGATGACGCAGTCAGGTTGACTGCCTGTTGATTATCGGGTGAGATTGATCCAGTTTTCCATTTCGCCGTGACCCGGCTCAACTCGAAAAATTTGTCTAGATGCAGCCCGTTATGCCGGTCTAGGTGGGGCGGCGCAAGGTGGAAAAACAGGTCAAATTCTGCTGAAATTCAACATATGTCTGCAAAATCAATGTATTGGATATACCCATTAGCTGGACTAATGGCTACGACGCACGTTGCGTGCGATTTGGTCGAAATGCTCAGGCTTCCAGTATTATCGGCGCGCTGACGGCAGGCAGAATGCTGGAAAGGCGCAATTTGATATCGTGACGCAGATGTTCGCGACAATTGGCCGCCAGCCGCAGCGGCAGGTCGGAAAAGCGACCAGGCCTCACAACAAGGCTGATGGAGCGGGTCGGAACCGGCGCCGGTAACGCAACCACATCGATCTCGTCGATTTCGAACAGCGGGTCCAGCAGGCTGGAGGGCGTGGTGATAGCCCAGCCCTTGCCGTGACGGACTGTATCGATCACGCCCGTGGTCTGGTCTATCTCGAAAGAGCGCACGATACTCACCATGTGCTGCTTGAGGTAGGCATCGGCAAGCCCGCCGAGATGGCGGCGGTGGGCGTAGCGCACAAAAGGTAACAGGCCGGCCAGTTGGTCGAGATTGACGTTGTCGCGGTCAACCATGCCCTTGGGCACCAATAGCAGGATGGGTTCGACCAACAGAGGGTGAATCTCGAACACCTCGGGATCGAAGGGCTGGGCCGAGATCACCATGTCGATGACGCCGGCGGACAGGTCCTCCCGGTGCCGGTAGGTGACGGAACCGCGCACCTGCATGGCCTCGCTCACCCCCTGCAGCGTATCCACCACGGTGTTGGTGAGGGTCTTGCCCAAAGTGTCCATGATGCGGATGGAGAGACTCGGAAAGCTGAACCCCTGGAACTGCTGCATCGAACGCTCGGTGGCGCGCAATTCGTCTGCCACGCGACGGGCATGATGCTGCAGATTGAGCCCGGCCGGCAACAGCCGCAGTTCGCGATTGTCTCTCTCGAGCAGCTTCAGGTTCAAACTCTCCTCAAGCTTGCCGATCTGCTGGGAGACTGCACCCTGGGTAATGCCGAGGAATTTGGCTGCCCCGGTCATGCTGCCGGCATTGCAGACCGCCAGGAAGACCTCCAGCGAACGGGTATCGAGCTTCGATCCAAATGCCATATGGGATTCCGTATGCCCTGGAAGTTCAGGCGCCACGACACCATAGTCTCTGTCCGGGTGCAACGCATTTTGCGCACCGCATGCGCCGATAATCGAGAAGCCGCCTGCATGGTTTCGGGGCTTGTCGCAAATTTCCGCGCTTAATGGCATGTTGACCGTCGGAAGAGAAATTTCCGCTCGAGATGTTGTGGAGCGTGTCGATGATTCTGAATGCCATTGCAGAAAAGCGGAAGCTCAAGTCGAAAGACGATTTTAAAGGTCGCCATTTCCAGGCATGGCTGGTCGTGCAGGCGGACTTAGTATTTACGCTATCCGCTCAGCCATCGGTACCTGGAAGAGATGTTCCGGGAGCGTGGCCGAGGTCGGTCACAATCACTCTTTCAGCCCCTGCTCTGCATACGCCGCAAGAGGACGGCAAAAACCGGACGCCAATCAATGACGTGAGGATGCCGACCGGAATTTCAGCCGCGGTAGCGGTTCGTGCGATGTCGTCGACCAATAGCATGTAGATCGACCCGAGCAAGATGGGGACCGGAAGCAGACGGCCGTGGTCAGGTCCGGGTTGTGCATGGCCTGGATCACCAGCTGCGGATTTTTTGCCAGGATCGCCTCGACATTCAGGGCGAAGCCGTCGCGGGCGGCCGTGCCGTCGAGTTCAAGCAATTCGGGAATGAGATCCGCATAGATGAAGTTCTTTATACGGGCAATCGAATCCGCGTTGACCGCCACCATGTCATCGGTCGTACGATCGGCAGATAGTAGATGAACGGCGCTGCCCGGATGATCGTTGCGAGCCGCTCGGGCGGCGCTGCCAACTCGATCTTCTGCCCGCGGTAATCCTCGAAGCTGATCGGTTTGTCAGCGGCGTGAGCGAGCGAAACCGCCCGCATTGCCGCAAGGCAGGTAGAAACAACAGTTTTCATGATCTTTGCCCCGCATCGTTAGGTCGCGACCCTGATATTTTATCTTGACTATTTATATCATGTTTAGATATCTGCCAGTTGCGACTGCATGAAAACTGGACGGGGTATGGAAAAGATAGGGTATGTGACATGGGGCAATGCCGCGCAGGTGCGCAGTTTCCAGGATTTTGCCCATCTGCTCGACAACATGCTCTATCTTCGTGAACTCGATCGGCACGATCTCGGCGCCTACGCCGCCATCGTCATTCGGGATACCATAGATTGCGTCGCATTGAGAGCGCACGCCCGGCAATTGAACGACTATGTCCGCAATGGCGGCGTTCTCATCGTCTTTTCGATCCGCGACACGGAAAACATCATTGATGTGGTCGATCTCAAATGGCAGCCGGTCAACGCGCGGGATTGGCTCTGGTGGACACGCCCCAATCCCTATCTCGAGGTCCGGCAGCCGGAACCTCGGCATCCCATTTGCGATGCTATCTCACTTGCCGACATGAACTGGCACTGGATGGGAGCGCTGGAGAAACATCCCGAAGTCGAGCACATCCTGACGCTTGACGACGACAGCCTCAGCCTCTTCATGGACTTCCAAAATCTTGAAGGCCGCGGCCGCCTGATGGTCACAACGCTCGATCCGCCCGGCCACAACGGCGAGCGCTTCATGCCGGCCACCACGCGGTTCCTCGAAGCATTCTATCCATGGCTCAATCGCGAACTCGGGATCGACCGGGAAAGAAGGACTTTAAGCCTCACCTATGTGCGCGCGCTGGATAGCACGTGGGACTGGGAACCGCCGGGTCTGGCCGAAACCTTCGAGGGGACTGGCATCAGCCTTCGCTACCACGGTCTCTATGATCTCGATGACGCCGTGCTGCGTCACTCCGATTTCATCTACATCCCCAACAACACGGACGAAATCTTTCTGCGCAGCAGGGCCGCCAATTTTCTAGCCTACCTGGAGCGCGGTGGGCATCTCATGCTGTCGAGCCAGCCGGCCATTGCCTGGCTGCCATTCATGTCGACGTTCGCTGCGAGCGGCGCGGCTGCACGGTCGAAAAGGCCAGCCTATCCAAACCTGTCCTGGGGCCTGTGCGACTGCCACCGTGCCCAGCGCCTCCTGCCACAGCGCTTCGTGGCTGAGGCCCGTTGATGCGCCAATCAAACCCCTCACACAAATCAATCCGCTTTTGGAGACATTCAATGAACATCCGATATCCCATCGCCATCGCGGGAATAGCACTCACCGTTCTCCAGCCAATTGTCGCACTCGCCGACCCGATCACAATCACCGACCACGAAAACCGCACCGTCACGCTGGCAAAGCCTGTCGAGCGGATCGCGTCGATCCCGATCCCGATGGCGTCGACCATCATCGCCATGGACGGCGGAACCTCGAAGCTCGTCGGCATGAACCCGACCGCCAAATCGGCAATCGTCGAGGGTGTGCTCGGCAAGATCTTCCCCGAGGCAAAGGATATTCCGTCCGACATCACCGCGCCGAACTTCATTCCGAATGTCGAGGAACTGGCGGCCACCAATCCCGAACTGGTCATCCAGTGGGCCGATCGCGGCCCGGACCTGGTCGACCCGATTGTCAATGCCGGCCTGAATGCCCTTCTGATCTCCTACGGTTCGGAAGAGAAGACCAAGCAGTACCAGGCGATGGTGGCGACTGCGATGGGCAAGCCTGAGCGCGCCGAGATGATAAATGGCTGGCGCGACCAGGTGGCCGCCGAAATGGCCGCTCGGTCGAAGGACATTCCAGTCGAGAAGAAGCCGAGGATCCTCTATCTCGGCCGCGCGCTGGAAAGCCTGACTGCGTCGGGCGACAAGGGCAATTATGCCGCCTTCTACGTCGACCTCGCGGGTGCCGTCTCCGTCTCGGCCGATCTCGAAGGCCAGGGCACGACGATCAGCCGGGAGCAGATTGCCGAATGGAACCCGGACGTCATTCTCCTGAACAGTTTCGAAGCCAAGCTCGGCCTTGAGCGGATCTATGACGACCCGATCCTGTCGCTGACCAAGGCCGCCCAGGAGAAAAAGGTCTACAAGATGCCGCTCGGCGGCTATCGCTGGGATCCGCCGAACCAGGAAAGCCCGCTGACCTGGATGTGGCTCGCCAATCTGATGCATCCCGACATCTTCCAGTACGACCTGCGCGGCGAGATGAAACAAGCCTACAAGACGCTCTACGGCTACGACCTGACCGACGAGGACATCGACGGCATCCTATGGATCGGCATGCAGGGCGACGCCACGAACTACGCCCAGTTCAAGGCGAAGTAAGATGGCAATGGCGGCGACTGAGAGGGGGCGCCGAAGCCTGATCGGCTTCCGGATCGGCACATTCGGGCTCATGGTGCTGGCGCTGATCGCCAGCATGCTGTTTGCGATCGGGGCCGGGCGCTTTTCCGTCGACGTGGCACGAATCGGCGAGATCCTGCTTGCGGCGATGCTCAACCAGGGTGCCGCGCCGACCCAGATGGATGAGCGCATCGTGCTGCTCGTGCGTCTGCCGCGCGTGCTGCTGGCGGCGCTGTCGGGCGCAGCCCTTGCCGTCGGCGGCGCGGCGCTGCAGGGCGTGTTCCGCAACCCGCTGGTCTCGCCGCAAGTGCTTGGCATCAGCCAAGGTGCGGCCTTCGGCGGAGCGCTTGCCATCCTGTTCGGCTATTCCGGCGTCGTCCTCCTCGGCATGGCCTTCATCCTCGGCCTGTTGGCGCTGATCCTGGTCGGGCTTCTTGCTCGCATCAATGGCCGCACCGAGGTGATCACGGTGATTTTGGCCGGCATGATCGTCGGGGCCCTGTTTGCGGCCCTCGTCTCCGTCGTGCAGTTCGTCGCCGATCCCAATACCTCCCTGCCCGCCATCGTCTACTGGCTGATGGGCTCATTCTCGACCGCCACCTGGCCACGCCTTTGGCTTGCCGTGCCGGGTATGGGCCTCGGCCTGTTCGTTGTCTGGCTGTTGCGTTACCGCCTCAACCTCTTGGCGCTGGAGGAACAGGAGGCGCGTTCGCTCGGCGTCAATCCCGACCGCGAGCGCTGGTACATCTTCATCGCCATTTCGTTGATGACCGGAACCTCGGTGGCGGTGGCCGGCATTGTCGGCTGGATCGGCCTTGTCGTGCCGCACGCCGCGCGCATTCTCGTTGGAGAGGATCATCGCGCACTGATCCCGGCCTCAGCACTTCTCGGCGCGGCCTATCTCACCTTCATCGACACGATGGCGCGCACACTGACCGCCGCGGAAATTCCGCTCGGCGTCCTGACCGCGCTGGTCGGCGCCCCGGTCTTCGGGTATCTGCTGCGCCGCCACTTCAGGGAGACGAACCGCACATGATCGGGCTTACCGACGCATCCGTTTCCTTCGGCAGTCGCACGCTGTTTTCCGGCATCACATTCACCGTGCCCATCGGTAGATCGATGGCGATTCTCGGCCCCAATGGGCGCGGCAAAACCACACTGTTGCGCGCCTTGCTCGGTTTTCAGCCGCTGGCGGAGGGCGCACGAACGGCGCCGAAGATCGCGGGCTATGTGCCGCAGCACGGCGCCTCGCAGGCCAAACTGTCTGGACTGGAGGTTGTCGTCATGGGCCGCGCGGCAAGGCTTGGGCTCTTCGGCCAGCCTTCGGCGGACGACCACGCGGCGGCGCAGGAGGCGCTGATCGAAGTGGCTGCCTGCCACCTGGCGGATATGCGCTACGACCGCATGTCCGGTGGCCAGCGACAGCTGGTGTTGATCGCCCGTGCGCTTGCCACCGGTTCGCCTGCGCTGATTTTCGACGAACCGACTTCGGCGCTCGACCTCGGTAATCAATCGCGCACGCTGGAACTTCTGAACACGCTGAGGCTGCGAAGAGACAAGGCGATCCTGTTCACCACACATGATCCGAACCATGCCTTGGCAGCAGCCGACGATATCCTGCTCATGATGCCGGGTGGGCACGAGGTGCACGGCACCGTAGCCGAGATGATCCAGCCCGATCTTCTCTCCGAACTCTACGGTGTGCCGATGCGCTGGGTCGAGGTGACTGGCCCGACCGGTGAACCGCGTCGCGCCATCCTGCCCGCGTTCTCCGGAATAGGAGTCGCGGCATGACCACGATCCATCTGAAATCCTCGTTCGACGAGCCTTCCGACAGCGTGAGGGAGGCAGCGGCCCGTGGCGAAGTGACAATCGTCGCCCAGGCAGACCTCACGGCTGATATTCTGCGCGCCCACAAGGGGCTGGTGACCGACAATCAGCTCGACCAGAATGCCATGCTGGCGATGAAGGATGCGATCGCCGCCTTTCTCGACGCGGGCGGACGTTGGTTCTTCAATGGGCATTTTGTCCGAACCCTAATCGACGGCGCGGCACAGTATCGCCCTATCGCCGATCCGAAGCGGGCCGACTTCGATCTCTCTTCGATCAATCCGCATCCCCTTTTTGAGGGCATCGACCTGAAGATGCTGGAGACCAACAAGGGTGTCGCCGGCTTCTACGGACGCGGCTGCAATCCGCTGCCGGAGGGCGCGGTTGCGATCAACGGGCTGGGAGCGGCAAATGTGCCGGTTGACTGGGTCTGGGCACGGCCGAAGGGTGGCCGCATCTTCTCCCATGCCGGCAACGATCTCGGCTCGATGGGGCATGAATGGAACCTCGCGCCGGAACTCACCCGTCGGATCATCGCCTGGACCAATGGTGGAGCCTGCCTCGATCCGTGGCCGCTCCGCCCTGCCAGCGCTGCGGAAGACTTGCCGCTCGCGCCGGTCGAAAGCTATGGCGGCCTACGTATGTCCAGCCGGAAGAGCGGGCGCATTGTCGCGCCGACCTCGGGCACCTACTACCACATCCGCAGCCTGGAAGGCCCGGCCTATACAGCCATCTTCGACATCATCTGCACGCCGGAGCAGCTTTCCAATGTGCTACAGCCAGATGATGTGCTCTGGGTCCCGTGCCGCACGCCGGCAAATCGCATGATTGCCCAGAAAGGCACCATCCTGCGGCATCTGCAGTCAGGTGGAACCGTTGTCGCGCTCGGCGAAAGCCGATCGGATCTCTGGTTACCCGCGATCGATTTCATCGGTACGCCGACCAATTGGTGGTGGTGGCTCGATCCCTCGGCCAACCTCGGGGTCAAAGTCACGGATGCCGCAGCGGACCACCCGCTGATGCGTGGCATCGGCGACAGGGACGCGACGTGGCACCTGCATGGCTGGTTTGTTCCACCGGAAGGCGCGACCGTGCTTGCCTGCGACGGCGAAGGCCGCGCCATCCTCTACGAGGACGCAGTTTCGACGCGCGGCCGGATGATCATTTCCTCGCTCGATCCGATGTTCCATCACGGATCACATTTCATGCCGGCCACAACGCGGTTTCTCGATCGCTTCGTGCCGAACCTAAAGGCTTATCTCGATGTATGACACCATCACGGTCCGTGAAAACGGTAAGGATCTGACCTTTTCCTTCAACGACATCAACGCCTATCACGGCGGCGGATTTCCTGGTGGCGTGGTACATGGATTGAAAGCGATGCAGGCCGCGTTTCCACTGCTGTCCGATATGCCATTGGAAAGGCGGGAAATTTCGGTACTGACGGCATTCTCCGGTCCCGGCGGCCGGGATGCGCTCGAGATGGTGACGCGCGCCCTGACTGACGGACGTCTTGTCGTTGATAAGTCGATTGGCGGCAAGGACGTCATCAGCGACCATCCAGGGCCTTATGTCTTCCGCTTCACATATCGCGGCAAGACAGTGCAAGCAGTGATAAAACCCGGGCATGTCAGGGAGGAGTTTGTGACCCTTGGCGCCAAGATGGATAAGACAGCAGAGGACGTCTTGCGCCACGAAGCCCTGAAAGCTGAAATGGCGAACCGACTGCGGCCACTGGTTGCAGAGCAAATCTACAATGCTTCCGTTGTCGCTTTGGATGTCAAATAACAAACGGCGCATGACTCAGATGGTGGCTGACAGGTCGCCACTCTGGTCATGAAGCGAATCAGGGGTTCGTTATCGCTTGCACCGGAATGCACCACAGCGAAAAAGACACCGCCTTGATGGGCACCGAACCAAAGAACCAAGGATTGCTGGTTTCAATGCATGACGGCTGGTGCAAACGCACGATATTTGACCGTTGAATTCCTCTGAGCTTATTGAGAGCTGCAAGTGCGGCTGGCACCTGCAAACCGGTTAACCGATCTCATTAATGTCGCTCTGCACGACGGCGCGCATGAGACGCGCGAAAGCGATTGCCAGTGGTGATCGTTCGCCGGGCGGATAGATCGCCGAAAAATCGAATGTCAGCTGCGGCGTAAAGGGTCTAATTTCGATATTCGTCCTGTCGGCGCCCAGAACCGAAAATATGTCCGTGACGGCAATGCCGAGGCCTGCCGCCACATAGCTGGGCACGGTGTTCGAATACAATGTCTGGATCGTGGCCCCCGACCGAATTCCTCCCGCCTCAAGAGCACTTTCGATCTGAAGACGAAGGAGACTGCTCGTTCCCAACGCGATAAGCGGCTCACCTTGAAGATCGGAGACGGAAATAGACTGCTTTTTTGCAAGGTGATGGTGCCGTGGCAGGAGGCAGATTGCCGATGAGGTGGGCATCGGCAGGTGCTCGATATCTGTGCGCTCCGGCGGCACGCGCCCGAACCCGACGTCGAATTCGTTTCTCAATACGGCATCGATGATGTGATGCGACGTGTCGGAGTGAATGAAAAAATCGACTTGAGGCTCGATCGCCTTGAACCGTCGGATAGCCTCGGGAAGCGAGCGGGAAGACAGCGTCGGCATCGCCGCGACCCTCAGCCGCCCGCCGCGACGATCGCGCAGATGACGCGCAGTCTCGACTATACGCTCCACACCATCGAAATAACGCTCAACTTCACGAAATAAATCAAGGGCTTGTGGGGTCGGCTTCACGGCGGATCCGGAGCGTGTGAATAAAGCGAGCTGCAGCTCCTGCTCCAGATCCTTGATGAGCCTCGTGACGGCTGGCTGGCTCAGATGCAGGATACGACCGGCTCCCGTCATACTGCCGGTGATCATGACGGCCCGAAATCCCATCAGCTGGCGGTGATTTAATGTGCGCATATAGCCGTGTATATTTTTTATGCAGAAATGTCAGCACCCTTAAAACTACGAAAAATTCTGGCCGCCCGTATTCGAAAAGCTGATGCTTGATGCGATAATTCGATTGGCAAATGTCCGGCTGCTATCATTAGCTTTGGGAAGTTCTAGCCACTTATGAGACCCAAATGCCAGATATCATCGGCGAATATGTAGACCGCCTCGTCACCGTGGAAATGCGCAATCGCGGCATGAACCACAACATCATCGCACCGATCTACAAGGAAGCACGGCGTGAAGGCGGCGGGCGCCCGATCACCGCCCGGGCTGCCGAAGCACTGGTGGAGCGTGTCGGCGAAGGCGACGTTGTATTCATCGTCACAGGCGCCGGTTATGCGCCTGAAGTTCCAAACGGCGAAAGCGATGGCCCTCCCGGCGCGGCAGCGCTTGCCCGGGCTCTTTATTGGGGGCTGAAAGCTGTTCCCGTCTATGTCACCGAAGTGTGCCATGCCCCACCCATGGTGGCGTCCAGCAATGCCGCGGGCATCATGATCCGGGACTACCATCTTGCCAAGACGCGCCGCATGGGCGGTGCCATCGTTACCGCACCGGAAGATCAGGCGGAAATCGATAGCTGGGCCACCAATCTGCTTGAGGAAATGAAGCCGAAAGCCATCATCACCATAGAGCGCCTTGGCCCGAACGAGAGTGGCATCGTCCATTATTCGACCGGCGTTGCGCCGGAAGGCTGCGTCAATGTCGCACCGCTGATCGACAAGGCGACCGAACAGGGTATCCTCACCATTGGTATCGGCGACAACGGCAATGAGATCGGCTTTGGCCGCATCCATCCATTCATGCAGGATTTCCATCCCTACGGCCGCGAGACCCAAACCGACAAGCCGGGCGGCGCAATTACCGTCACGGCCACCGATATCTTCCTGCCTGCCTCGGTATCCAACTGGGGTGCTTATGGCGTAGCCGCCATGCTCGGCTTCCTGCTCAAGAAGCAGGATCTCGTACAGACGCCGGAACTCGAAAAACGCATCATCACGGCCTGCCTCGATGCCGGCGGCTGGGAAATGCGCTACTGCACCTCCCGCTTCATCGTCGACGGCACGGAAGGGGAGAGCTCGATGGCAATTGTCCAGCTGCTCAGAGACATGGTGCGCCTCAACATCGGTGAGCCCGACCGCGGGCTTTCCCACGGCCAAATGAAACGATAACAGGGGAATTCCATGCAAAAACTCGTCAAGGCTGCAGCCCTCACGTTCGGCTTACTTGCCGGCGTGACCGGCCAGACCGCCGCCCAAACCTATCCAGACCGAACCATTCAGATCATCGTGCCGTATGCTCCGGGCGGACAGGGCGACATTACCGCCCGCCTGGTGGCAGAACACCTCTCCCCGGCGCTCGGTCAGCCGGTCATCGTCGAAAACCGTCCCGGCGCCAACGGCTCCATTGGCAGCACCTTCGTGGCCCGCGCCGAGCCTGATGGCTACACGCTCGAAGTCGTGGTTCAGTCCCATGTTCTCGGCAAGGCTTTGATACCCAACCTCCCCTACGACCCGGCCACCAGTTTTGAGCCGATTTCACTGATGGCCCGCACGCAGGTCGGCCTGGTCGTGCCGGCCGCGCTGCCGGTGAATTCCCTGGCCGAATTCGTCGAATATGTGAAGCAGCGACCCGGCCAGCTTGGGTTTGCCTCCGCCGGCATCGGCAGTAACGTCCATATCTTCTCCGAGTGGTTTCTGGATATTGCCGGGTTGGACATGGTGCATGCGCCCTATGCCGGCAGCGCGGCGGCCCATCCGGATCTAATCAGCGGCGTGGCGACAATGGCCTTTGACACATTGCCCTCGGTGAGCGGCCTTGTTCGTCAGGGGCGATTGAAGCTGCTCGCCGTGGGCGGCAAGGAACGTTCGCCGGAATTTCCGGACGTGCCGACGGTAGCGGAGTCCGGCTACGGCGATTATAATGCAAGCTCCTGGAGCGCAATGCTCGCCCCGGCCGGGACGCCGAAAGCTGTCATCGACCGACTGAACGCAGAGGTCGTCAAGATCCTTGCCAAGCCGGAGGTCAAGGACCGTTTGGCCAAACTTGGTGCGACGGTGGTGGCCAGTTCGCCCGATGAGGCCCGTAAAACGATAGCAAGCGAAGGCGAGACATTCTCGGCGCTGATCAAGCGGCTTGATCTCGCTGCGAAATAGGGCTCGACCTGAGCCGCCAGGGGCTGCATTTCGCATCGCAGCCCCTTTGTCTTAAGGACCCAATCATGACCGATACTGATACCCCTACCGTTTGCGTGAAAAAGGATCTCGTCGCAGGCAGCTTGCTCGTGGCTTTCGCGGCTGCTTTCGGCGGAATCTCATGGTTTTATCCGTTCGGAAACGCGGCGCAGATGGGACCTGGCTTCTTTCCTCTGATCCTTTCAAGCTTGCTCGCCTGTATCGGTTTCGCGGTGGCGGTTCGAGGGGCCGTGACATCCGGTGACGTGATGACCGTCGTTCGGCCTTCGCGTTTCGTTTGTGCGCTGCTGACGCCACTGGTTTTTGGGGTGCTGGTGCGCCCTCTCGGCTTTCTTCCGGCGTCCGCCATTGCTGCATTCGTGGGAACGCTCGCCGCATCCGGCATGCGGATGCCGGTCCGGATCGCCACTTCGTTCGTCCTCGCGATCGCAACGACGGCAATCTTTATCTGGGGCCTCGGCCTTCCCCTGCCGGCCTTCCCCCGCTGGATGCCATTCTAACCACACTAGGAACCGCGATCATGGACCTCGTTGCGAACCTTGTGCTCGGCCTCCAGACGGCCCTGACCATGGACAACCTCTTTTACTGCTTTCTTGGCTGCCTACTCGGGACACTGATCGGCGTACTTCCCGGTATTGGTCCGACGGCGACGATCGCGCTTCTCCTGCCGGTCACGTTCGGCCTTGATGCGTCGACATCGCTTATCATGCTCGCCGGTATCTACTATGGCGCGCAATATGGCGGCTCGACCACTGCCATTCTCGTCAACCTTCCCGGCGAAGCATCGTCCGCAGTGACGGCGATCGATGGTTACAAGATGGCGCGGCAGGGGCGAGCTGGCGTGGCTCTTGCAACGGCGGCAATCGGTTCGTTCGTTGCCGGTACAATCGCAACCCTGGTGGTTGCCGCCTTTGCCATCCCGCTTGGTGAAATGGCGCTGCGGTTCGGCCCGCCTGAATATTTCGCCTTGATCGTCTTCGGCCTGATCCTGTCGGTCACGCTCGCCAATGGACCGGTGCTGAAGGCCATTGCGATGATCGTGCTGGGACTGCTGTTCGGAATTGCCGGGGCTGACGTCTATACCGGACTCGAGCGCTTCACGTTCAACATACCGGATCTCTACGACGGCATTAATTTCGTTGCATTTGCCACGGGCATTTACGGAATTGCAGAAATCCTTCGTAACCTTGAATCCGGCGGCACGCCCGCCTCGATCAGCCGCGTCAGCAGTCTCGTACCCTCACGTGACGACTTCAAGCGGATGGCCATGCCTATTCTGCGGGGTACCGGCCTCGGCTCCCTGATGGGCGTGTTGCCGGGCGGCGGCGCGACGCTGTCTTCATTCGCGTCCTACACTCTGGAAAAGAAGCTTTCGAAAGGCCCTGTCAGGTTCGGAAATGGCGCCATCGAAGGCGTTGCCGGCCCCGAAGCCGCCAACAATGCCGGTGCGCAGACATCTTTCATCCCGATGCTGACACTCGGCATCCCAGGTAACGGCGTCATGGCCCTGATGATCGGCGCCCTGATGATCCAGGGCATCCAGCCTGGTCCAAGTGTAATGACCACCAATCCCAGCTTGTTCTGGGGTCTGATCGCATCCATGTGGGTCGGCAACCTGATACTGCTTGTCTTGAATCTGCCGCTGGTTGGCCTGTGGGTGAAACTTCTCTCCACTCCCTATCACTTCATGTTTCCGGCCATCCTGCTGTTCAGCGCCATTGGCGTCTATTCGATCAACCTCAGCCTCGTCGATCTCGCGTTGCTGAGCGGCTTCGGACTGTTGGGATACGTTCTCGTCAAGCTCGATTGCGAACCCGCCCCCTTCCTGATGGGTTTTATCCTCGGACCGATGCTGGAGGAGAATTTGCGCCGGGCTTTGATCTTTTCCCGCGGCGACTGGTCCGCGCTCGTGGCGAGCCCGATCAGCCTCACCCTTCTCTCCCTTGCCCTCATCGCGCTGATCTTCATTGCGCTGCCTGGCGTGCGGCGCAAGCGCGCCGCAATCTTTGCCGAAGGCAGCGAATAGACCTTCTTCACCCGGAATAGGAAAACACCATGCTTACTCCCGTAGCCACCGCTGACGCCCCCGCCGCCGTCGGCCCCTTCTCTCAAGCCATCCGGTGTGGGCAGATGCTCTTCGTCTCCGGCCAGTTGCCTCTCGATCCGGAAACCGGGGCAATCGTCTCAGATGACCCGGTGCTACAGTTGCGCCAATGCCTTGCCAACATAGCCGCGATCGCCAAAGCAGCAGGAACCGACCTTTCCAGAACCGTCAAGACGACCGTTTTGATTACGGACATGTCGAAATTCGGTGAACTGAACGAAGAATATGCCCGCTTTTTCCATGCGCCTTTTCCCGCCCGCGCATGTTTCGAGGTCAGCGCGCTCCCAAAAGCCGCCAACGTTGAAATTGAGGCTGTCATCTTGTGTGTCGAATGACTGCTCAATGCGTTGACCGCATCAAAGAATGGGGCAGCCTTTGCATGATTCGCCTTGAGATCCCATCAGGGGTGAGTAGCGGCCTGCACCGTGGCAGAGTGAGGTCGCTAGAAAACTCTCTGGAGGCCAATCATGCCGATAACAGCAGATCAAACTCAGGCGCAGACCACTACCCCCGTC
>NZ_JABAEF010000006.1 GCF_023701945.1 Rhizobium sp. CG5 | reverse complement strand
AACGACGGTCAGCATCTCCTTGGGAACAGCCTTGGTGGCCGGCAGGAAGCGGGTTCCAAGCCCGGCCACGGGGAATACGGCTTTACGGAGTGTCTTGTCTTGTCCCACACATTCCTCCTCGAGGATCGATTAGCGTTTGCCTGGTGCTCACGCACGAAAGCCCGGCGACTGGACCCGTTGCCCGACGCGCGCACAAAAAATCGCTCCCTGCCGAGCCGGGAGATCTCTGTTCTCAACAGGAGTGTCAAATCGCACGATCAGATGCCTTTGCGGGACAGCTCAGTGACGAACGGCGCGCATGACATTTTGCTGTCGCCGCACCCTCCGGTCTCTCAGCGGCGTGCTAGAATCCTTTTCCGCCGACCAGTTCCGACATCACGGTGCCGAACAGGATGCGGATATCGAGCCAGATGGAGAAGTTTTCGATATAGTGCAGGTCGCAGGCAATGCGGGCCCGCGCCTTTCCCGGACGATCCGTCGGGCCACGCAGGCCGCGCATCTGGGCCAATCCGGTGATGCCGGGCCGCATCACATGCCGCTGATGGTATTGCGGTACCAGTTCTTCATAGGTCATGCCGGCGGCCAGCATGCCGATCGCGTGGCAGCGTGGCCCAACCAGGGACATATCCCCTTTTAGCACGTTGAACAGCTGGGGAAGCTCATCGATATTTGTGCGGCGCAATATGGCGCCGATCCGCGTCACGCGCGGATCGCCAAGCACCGTCTGCTGGACGCCGGAGTGATCGCAGAGATCTGTCCGCATCGACCTGAATTTGTAGATGCGGATTTTCTTGCCGCCTTTTCCCCAGCGGATCTGCGTGAAAAGAGCCGGTCCTTTGCTGTCGATCCGGATCATCAGGACGACTGCCAAGAAAAAAGGCAAGAGGATGAGGATGGCTGTCGAAGATACCGCGATATCCATAAAACGCTTGATGAAAAAATGAGCTTCGCGGACTATATTTTGTTCATATAGTGTTTCTGTAATCAAACTGTCATCAACCAATGTGTCGCGTGCCACAAAATTGAAAGTAGTGGAGGAATTCCGGACATATGATCGTTGAGTTCTCACGTTCTCTACCTGTTCTGTGCCGGTGCAACGCAGTTTATATTCTAGAAGACGTTTATGTACTATAACGCGGATGAAGTCACCACCAAATTTAACATTTGGTTAACCCAAGAGTTCGTTGTCTGCAAACAGTTTCGTGGTGTATCTGTCGACTTTTTTCGGGGTTATTAATCGGCGACGGTGAACGGAAACAAGCCATACCGGCTCTGCAAGCCGGATAGTCCAGGCGCAAAGATTAGCCTGGAGGATGATGCTCCGCCCGCAAAGATGGTGTCTGATGTTTGTCGCCTGCTTGCTTGGTCGTGGCATCGCGCGTGCCAGATCGAGTTGGTTCACCGACTTCAATCCAGCCAGGTGAAGCTCTAATCGACGCTCACGCCACCCGATCCATGCTGCGCTTGCGAGATGATTCCTTTCCCGGCAGCCGCGCGGCATAAGACAAGGACTTTGTTGGCGGTCCTTTGGGAGGGCGCCGGCAGCGGCTTATCGTCTGGCGTGTCGCAGGCCAGCGTCCAATTAGGCGGCCGGGAGATTTCGGTGGTTGCGTCGACTTTTCACCCGTCTCGCCGATCGTGCGAGCGAGATGGACGCCAGGGGGGCAAGGAGGGCGGCAAGATAGATGGCGACGCCGGGGATTTGCAGGGAGAAATCCAGCACCGCGTGCAGACCGACCAGAATCATCGCCGCAATTCCCATCGCCGGGTAGACCCTGGCCTTTTGCCTTTGCCGCAGGCCTCTGACAAAGGTTGTCAGCAGGATCACGATCGCAAAACCGATGGCCGGGATGGCGATCACGCCGAGCCCCATCAGGGCTTCCAGATAGGAGTTGTGCGCGCGGTCCCAGGTGCCGACCAATCCGCAATCGGCCGGGCGGTAAGGCGGGAACGCCTGGAGAAACGTGCCGAAGCCGGTGCCGGTCCACCAATTGCTGCCGATGGCGTCGAACAAGCCCGGCATGATGCAGAAGCGGCCGTCTTCCAGCCCTTTCATCTCGGCCCGCAATTGCGTGCGGCCGGTCAGGGCATAGGCGACAAGCACAATGACGATCATCGCGACGGCGATGCGGGCCGCCTTGCGCAGCCAGCCCGATCTGCGGCTCGATCGCATTGGCAAGGTCTGATCCCAGTTGGCGGCCAGCACCGGCAGTAGGACGAAAAGAGCGGCAAATGTGCTGACGATCCCGGCCCTGGAGGTGGTGAGCATCAGGGCGGCCAATGTCAGCAGCAGAAGGCTGGCCTGCAGCAGCAGGCCGAGCAGCAGTTTTCCGGACTGCCTGGATACGCCGTGGAAGATCCAGTTTCGCAGCGCCCGCAAAGCGCCCTGCTGTAGCGAGAGGAAGACGAGCCCGGTCAGAAGAAGAGCGACGAGTCCCAGGAAGGTCGCGGCCGTATTGCGGTTGACGAAAACGGCGGTCAGGCTGCTGAGATAATGCCGCTTCTCCATCAGCAGCAAGGTGCCGGGAAAGAACAGGAACTGCACAAGACCGAGCAGTGCGATCAATCCGCCGGCCAGTCCCAGCGCCCGTACCATGCCGGCGGCGCGTTCGTCCGATGTGCTGAGGATCAGCCCCGTCAAGAATACGACGAAGGGGATGGCGAGCCGTAGCAGCGATTCCCGCGTATCGGCCGGCGCCAGTGAAATTGTGCCGCCGACCGG
The DNA here is from genome assembly GCF_023701945.1 of Rhizobium sp. CG5. Taxonomy (GTDB): domain Bacteria; phylum Pseudomonadota; class Alphaproteobacteria; order Rhizobiales; family Rhizobiaceae; genus Allorhizobium. The sequence goes on along the minus strand of NZ_JABAEF010000006.1, from coordinate 317,526 downwards.
TCCGGTCACCGGCTCGGCATCTTTCCAGGCGGGATGGGCAAGCCCTGCCCAGGAGAGGTCGAGGGTCTGCAGAACCACCCAGCCGCAAAGCACAGCGAGGAGCACCAGGCATTGGCGAAACAGCGATTGGGCGCGGGACGGTTCCCCGAGCAGGCCGGCCGTGGCGAGCGCCAGAATACACACGGCGATCGCAACCACGGTGAAGGGTGCCGTGCCGACAGAGCCGAGCGGCAGGAGAGCGGCGACCGTGACGGCGATATAGCCGTAGACCAGTCCGTTACGCAGGGAAGATAAACGCCCGAAGGCTGCAATCTTGTGTCCGACCAAGCAGTATCCTCCCCTGAAGCTGCTGGGCCATATCAGACTGCGGCCTTCGTCCGCAAGTATTGACCCAAAGCTTGGCGCTGGTCGCAAGACAATAAAGCGCGGGATGACCGGCCGTTTCCACAAAAATCGCATTTCCGTAAAATTGTCTCTTTCCACTTAAGCGGGCCGCAAAGGCCGGCGTGTAGGGTTCTCCCAGGCAAAGAGCGCACAGCAAGGCGCCCGACGAGACCTTGGAACGGGGACAAGCACATGTGGAAGAAATATCTCAACGTAGCCGCCCTCTCGGCGATGATCGTTCTGGGTGTTGAGCCCGCCCAGGCGGCCGGTCCCGGTGGCTTTGCCCGCAACCTGCTGAACGCGCCCAGCGTCAGCTATATCGTCGCCAACAAGCCGACCCTGGCTCCCTTCGCCCATGTGCGGTTCTGCCTGCAGAACCCCGGCGACTGCAGCCGCAGCTACGGCGCCGCAACCGTCGCCCTGTCCTCCTATCGCCAGGGCCAGCTGAAGCGGATCAACGACAGCGTCAATCGCGCGATCCGCCCGACCAACGATGCCAACCGCATCGACGGCGACGTTTGGCAGGTCGGCGCCCAGTCCGGCGACTGCGAGGATTATGCGCTGACCAAGCGCCGTCGGCTGATCGCGCTCGGCTGGTCGCCGCGGGCGCTGCGCATTGCGGTTGCCCATACCGGCAGCGGCGAAGGCCATGCCGTGCTGGTCGTCAAGACCAGCCAGGGCGACCTGGTGCTCGACAATCGCACCAGCAGCATCAAGCCCTGGAAGTCGACCGATCTGCGCTGGGTGAAGATCCAGTCCGGCGACAATCCGCGCCTCTGGTACACCATGTAATCTGAAGCGCCGTCGCCCGAAGTGGCGCCGGCCGGGGAGGAACGTGCCGCCGGTGTGTGCGGCCTTTCCAGACGTGCCGGACTTTGATCAGGCCAGATAGCGATTGAACCAGGCGATCGTCCGGTCCCAGGCGAGCTTCGCCGCCGCCTCGTCGTAGCGGGGCGTCGAATCATTGTGGAAACCGTGGTTCACGCCCGGATAGACATAACCCTCATAGGTCTTGTTATTGGCCTTCAGCGCCGCTTCGTAGGCGGGCCAGCCCTCGTTGATGCGGGTATCGAGTTCCGCATAGTGAATGAGCAGTGGCGCCTTTATGCGCGGCACATCCTCGACCCGCGGCTGGCGGCCGTAAAACGGCACGGCGGCGGACAGCTCCGGATAGGCGACCGCTGCGGCATTGCAAACGCCGCCACCATAGCAAAAGCCTGTTATGCCGACCTTGCCGGTGGATAGCTCATGTTTCATCATGAAATCGATGGCGGCAAAGAAGTCGTTCATCAGCTTTTCGGGATCGACGGTGGACTGCAGCTCGCGGCCTTTTTCATCATTGCCGGGATAACCGCCGACGGAGGATAGCCCGTCCGGCGCAAGGGCAATGAAACCGGCTTTGGCCACGCGGCGCGCAACGTCCTCGATATAGGGGTTGAGGCCGCGGTTTTCATGTACCACGACGACGACGGGCAGTTTGCCCTCCATCTTGGCGGGCTTCACCAGATAGCCGCGCACGTCGCCATGACCTTTTGGCGAGGGGTAGCTGATATATTCGGGAAGGATATCGGGGTCGGTGAATTCCACCTGCTGGGCCAGGGCATAATCGGGCGAGAGCGATGCCACCAGGGCTGCCGCCGTCATGCCTGCGACCGCGAATTTGCCGGCGCGATCCAGAAACTCGCGCTTGGTGATCTTTCCGTGGGCGTAATAATCGTAAAGCTCCAGCAGTTCCTGCGGAAAATCCTTGGCGGTCAATCTGCTCATTTCATCCTCCCTTCAGCGGATCGTCATGCCCGCACAATCCAGTTTTTGGCCAACAGCTGCCTGGCGGCGCCTGCCGCCGCCCTTGGCTATCATAGACCGGATTTTGCGACGGCGCTCTGAGGCTGCGTTTCACTTTTCCGTCAGTGAGACGTGCGGGCAGCGCGCCTCCGTTGGCGGCGGCATGTCCTCTCTGAAGGCGGAACGAAGCACTTCCCGTTGAAAAACCAATATATAACGCCTCCTGGGAACTTCACACCTGACGCGACGTTGTCCAAGGCGCCATTTGTTTTTATGACGCCACCTCCAATTTGATGGGAATTCCAATGATACTTCCACAGGACACCGTTGTTGCCGTTACCGATGGCGAAAAAATCGACCTCTATCGCAATACGGGGACTGGTTCGGAGCTGAGCCTGACGGCCATGCCGCAGGTTTCGATCGATGATGAAGCCAAGGGCTCTGGCGGTCGTCATACCAGCACGTCGGCCAATCCCGACGAGAGCCAGCTCTCGGAAGACGGCTTTTCGGCCGGCGTTGCCCAGTATCTCAACAAGCAGGTCCTGGAAGGCGGCATCGACAATCTCGTGGTCATTTCGGCACCGCGCTCGCTCGGCGAATTGCGCAAGCATTACCACAAGTTCCTGTCGGCCAAATTGCTGCTGGAGATCCCCAAGGATCTGACAGGGCATGCCGTCGGCGACGTCGAAAAGGCCATCGAGGCCGCCTGACGCCATTGCGCTACGTCCAGTCAAGATAACATGATAGAAATTATCATGTTATCTTGACAAAGATTTTCCGGTTCCCTAGCGTCGCCCCCACACGTTGAGCCGGGGGCAGACGATCTGTATGACGAGACATGACTTGAATGCGACTGCCCCGGCAAAGGGGCAGATCATGACGGCATCTTTCATAGACCGCCGGTGATGCATGGAAAAGATTGCAGTCACCGGCGCAGCGCTTCCCATTTCCATGGAATCGCAACACCCCGTCGACCTTGATGGGCTGCTGGGCGACGGGCCCTTTCCCTATTGCCGCGAAAAGCTGCTGCCTCGCGCCCCGGCGGGTGGACTGGTCATTGCCTGCACGGACCTTGCCGACCCCGCGGTCTTCGAGGGAGTCATTGCCCGCTACATGCGCAAGTTTCCCGGCAGCGACCGGCGGGCCGTGGTGTCGATGTGGAGCCTGTTTTATTTCAGCATATTGACGATCGCGCCCAGCGTGCATCTGTTCGTTCACCGCCGCGCCGTACCGCTCGGGCTTGAGGGTGTGTCGCTGGTCTGCGACGAAGACACGGCCGAGCCGCAGGCTTTTGTCTATTCAGGCGATGTGCGGCAGAGTGCGGAGCCGGCGGTCGATCTTCACGGGATGATGCTGCAACACGTCGAGCCAGTGGTCGCCGCCATGGCCGCCAATTCAGGGCTTGCGCCAAAGCTTCTCTGGAACAATGTCGCCGCCTATCTCTCGTGGATCCTGAAGGAAATCGCCTATCGGCACGAGACCGCGCCGGTCGATGGGGGCCTTGCCCTGCTCAATGAGCCGACCTGGCCGGATGGCAGAAAAAATCCGATGCACGGCATGATGCGCGTCGCGCGCCAGCAATGCGGCCTGGAATTCGCCCAGCGCAAGGTGTGCTGCCTGCGCTATAACCTGACCGGTGTCGGCGGTTGCGGCGAAGCCTGCCCTTTGCCGGACGGACGCCGCTGAGCGCGCAAGTGAGTGATCTCAGAGGGTTTGCGCCGCGCTGATCGAGCTGACGAAGCGTTTGGTCCGTTCGTGCTCGGGCGACTGGAAGATCGCCTCGGCGCTGCCGGTTTCCACCACCACGCCGGCATCGAGGAAGACGACACGGTTGGCAATGCGCGAGGCAAGCCGCAGGTCGTGGGTGGCCATCACCATGGTCGTGCCTTCGGCGGCAAGCTGGCCGAGCACGTCGACCACTTCCGCTGACAGCTCGGGGTCCAGCGCCGAGGTCGGCTCGTCGCAGAGCAGCACTTTCGGAGAAGGTGCAAGGGCGCGGGCAATGGCCACGCGCTGCTGCTGGCCGCCGGACAGATTGGCCGGCCAGGCGTCGGCCTTGTGGGCCATTCCGACCTTGGTCAGCAGTTCCATGGCCCGGTCGCGGGCCTTGTCACGCGACCATTTTTGCACCACCAGCAGGCCCTCCATGACGTTCTCGATCGAGGTCCGGTGCGGGAAGAGCTGGAAATTCTGGAACACCATGCCGGTCTGGCAGCGGATCTTCTGGATCACCGGCCAGGCCACCTTGCGGCCGGGCGAAAGCTCGACCCGGTCGTCGCCGATCTGGACAGTGCCGGATGTCGGCAGTTCCAGCAGGTTGATGGTGCGCAGCAGCGTGCTCTTGCCGCCGCCGGACGGGCCGACCAGCGCGGTGACGCTGCCTTGCGCGAAGGAGAGCGAGATGTCGTCGAGGATCAGCGCCTCGCCGAAGCGCTTTTCGATATGGGACAGCTCGATCATCGGTTGGCCTCCAGCATGCCGCCATAGCGGGCGAAGCGGACCTCGAGCCTGCCCTGCAATGTCGACAGGACGGAGCTCATGGCAAGATAGATCAGCGCCGCCTCGATATAGAGGATCAGCGGCTCATAGGTGGTGGCGACGACGCGCTGTGCCGACTGGAACAGCTCCGGCACGGTGATGGCTGCCGCCAGCGAGGTGTCCTTGACCAGCGAGATGAAGGTGTTGGACAGTGGCGGCACGGCGACGCGGCCGGCCTGCGGCAGGATGGTGCGGGTCATGGCCTGGCGCCAGGACATGCCGGTCGAATAGGCGGCTTCCCACTGGCCCTTCGGCACCGACGAGATCGCCGCGCGGATGATCTCGGAGGTATAGGCGCCGACATTGAGCGTGAAGCCGATCAGCGCTGCCGGGAAGGCATCGAGCAGGATTCCCACGCTGGGCAGGCCGTAGAAGATCACGAAGAGCTGCACCAGCAGCGGCGTGCCGCGGATCACCCAGACATAGAAGCGCGCCGTCAGCTCCAGCGGTTTCGGTCCGAACAGCCGCGCCACGGCGGTGCCGAGCCCGAGCGCCAGCCCGAGCACGAAGGACAGCAGGGTCAGCGGAATGGTGAACTTGGCCGCGGCCCAGAGCAGCATGGGCAGCGAATCGATCATCAGTTGAAGCCAGTGCGGCATAGGGGACCCCGAAAAAAGCGACGTCCGGCGCGAACGCCGGACGGCTGTGACATTGCAGCATGATGACCTGTATCCGCAGGCGGGAACAGGCCGCCGGTATTTTACTTGGACACGTCCTGGCCGAAATACTTGTTCGAAATCGTCTGGTAGGTGCCGTCCGCCTTGATCTCGGTGAGCGCCTTGTTGATCGCGGCAACCAGATCGGCATCACCCTTGCGAACGATGATGCCGGAGGCCTCGGCTTCGGCCTTCTCAGCGACGATCTTTACCGGGGCATCGGCCTTCTGCTTCTTGAAGTCGAGGAAGGACAGGCTGTCGTTGATGGTGGCGTCGGCACGGCGGGTCAGCACCAGCTGGATCGACTGATCGAAGCCATCGGTTCCGACCAGTTCCGCGCCGGCAGCTTCGGCGAGCTTGCCGAAATTGCTAGTCAGCGACTGGGCGGATTTCTTGCCTTTCAGGTCTTCGAAGCCCTTGATGTCGGTATTGTCGTCGCGCACGATCAACACCGCCTTGGAGACGATATAGGGATCGGAGAAGTCGTATTTCTGCTTGCGCGCCTCGGTAATGCCAACCTGGTTGATCACGGCATCGTAGCGCTTGGCGTCGATGCCGGCGATCAGCCCGTCCCACTTGCCTTCGACGAACTCGGCCTTGACCCCGAGCTTGGCGGCAACGGCCTCGCCGATCTCGACATCGAAGCCGACCAGCTTGTTGGAGGCGTCATGGAAGGTAAACGGCGCGTAGGTCCCCTCGGTGCCGATCTTGATGACGCCGGCCGCCTTGATCTGGTCGAGGTTTTCGCCGGAAAATGCGGGCGCATAAATGAAAGCCTGCATCGCTGCTACAGTCGCGAGGGTTTTGAACCAGTTCATCGGTCTGCCTTTCAAATGGAAGTTTCAGGACAATGGAATGTCAGATTGCAGCGGCGAAGGCAGGGGACAATACTGCGAATAAAAGCGGCAAATGAGAATATTTTACTCATCGTCGTCGTTGGGCGACCCCGCATCCCGAACAGGTGCGGTTTGCGGCGGGGACGAAAACTATTCCGACAAAGGCTTGCGGTTGGTGAACCGGGCATTGCCAAGGCCTGTGCCGATCGTCATGACGCCCCAGTGCGACACGTCGCGCATCAGCGGCACCTGCGACAGGCCTTGAACCACCGCGTCATTGTGCATCATCACGAAGGTCTCGTGGCCGCCAATGGTCGGGATTGCCTTGGTGATGGCGGCCGGAAGATTGAAATGGTCGCTTTCCCAATTGCCGCCCGGCAGGTTGTGGGCGCCGCGCGCGATGGCGCCGTCGGGATTGACGATGCCGGGGCAGGCAATGCCGATCAGCGGCGCCAGCTTGAGCTTGCCGGCCTTTTCGAGCAGGTCGTTCAACATCGCGACCAGCCTTGCGATCGCGGCACTGCGGCTGGGCTGGTCGTCTGCATGCCGCCAGATATCCGACACGGTGACTTTGGCATCGTCGATCAGGTTCTTGTGCCGGTCGAATTCGACGATGCCGGCACGCATGTTGGTGCCGCCAATATCAACCGCCAGAATGGCGTTATGGCCTTTCAGCATCCAGGACGGCATCAGATGCACCGAGCCGATCAGACCGGCCTCGTCGGGATGGTGGGCAATCGGCACCAGTGTCACATTGCTACCGGCCGCCCGCAGGATCATCATCGTGCGGGCGATCGCCAGTTCGCCGGCCCGGCTGTCGCGAAAGCCGCCGCCAACGGCGATCCGTTCGGTTTTTGCCCAGGCTTTGATGGCCAGGAACTTCGAGACGACGTCTGCAAAGTCGCGTGAGAAATCCTCCACGGCGCCCATGGCAAGGGCCATCGCGACCGCGTCCTTGGATTCCAGCATGGCATCGATCTTTTTCTTGGAAATCGGCTCGCCGAGTGTCTTGTCGAACGGATCCTCGGCATAGGACCGCACGATCTTGCGGGCGTCCTGGATCTTGGTCTGGAAGGATTGCTTGTTGATCCGGTCGCCAAGGAAGCCGCCGCGCTCGCGGGCCTCGTTATTGTAGTCGTCGATCAGCACGGTCGGAAGTTCGAGCGCTCCATGAATGAGGGGCATCTGTGCCTGACGTTTCTGGGCCGTCGGTGTGTGTGCCATCCTGAATTCCCCCAATAACCAATAGAGCCGCCCCCATAACGTTGCTGACAGTGGGATGTTCCGCCGGCTCGATCTTGCCGCCGGCGCGACGCGGACTACTTGCATGGAGATGACAACGTGCAGGAGACGACCGTGCAGGACGATGAAATGGCAACCCGGACGCTTGAAGCCTTGCTTGACACCCCCGAGGAATGGGCCCTGTTTCTCGATATCGACGGGACCTTGCTCGATCTTGCCCCGACCCCGGATTCCATCCAGGTGCCGGAAGCGCTTCCAGGCCAGCTCAACCGGCTCTATGCAAAACTGGATGGCGCCATGGCGCTCGTCACGGGTCGGTCGCTTTCCTTTGCCGACCAATTGTTCAAGCCGTTTGCGTTTCCGCTGGCCGGGTTGCATGGCGCGGAATATCGCGACGCGACTGGTGTATCGACCGCAGCCGAGTCCGGGGCATTCGAGACGTTGAAACGTCAACTCGCCCGCGAGGCGGAGTCCTATCCCGGCGTGCTGATTGAGGACAAGGGGGGAGCCGTAGCGGCCCACTACCGGCTGGCCCCGGAATATGAGGAGATTCTCCACGAGAGAATGCAGCATTACGCCGAGATGGCCGGCCCGGGCTGGGCATTGCAACTCGGCAAGATGGTGTTTGAACTCCGGCCGGCGCGCGCCAGCAAGGGCGATGCCGTGGAGCGGTTCCTGCAGGCAGACCCGTTCAAGGGCCGGCGACCGGTGGCCATGGGCGATGACCTGACGGATGAATCCATGTTCGCCGTTACCAATGCCCGCGGCGGGCTCTCGGTGCGCGTCGGGGCGCTGGATGCGCCGACCTGTGCGGTACACCGGCTCTCATCGCCGGTGGTGGTTCGAAACGTGCTTGCGAGGTTGGCCGCTTAAGCCATCATAGGCAGCGGCCACTTAAACTCCGTCATCTCCCGGATCGCTTGTCCGCCGCGATGGATTTGCGCAAGGCATCCATGATGTTGATGACATTGGTCGCTGCCGGTTCAGCGGCGGGAGCCTTTGCTTTGGCGGGTTTTTTAAGCTTCTTTTTCTTGCTGCTGATGATGTCCAGCAGGCGGTCCTGGACCGGATCGGCGACCATTTTCGCATCCCAGTGCCGGGTCTGTTTTTCGATCAGCTTTTGCACAAGAGGCATCATATCGGAATCGGCCGTCTCGTCGCCGATACCCTCGAAATAGCTTTCCTCGTCGCGCACTTCGTCGCCATAACGCAAGGTCCACAAGACGATGCCCTTGCCGCGCGGTTCCAGCATGACGGCCCGTTCGCGCCTGGCGATGACCAGCCTCGAAATGCCGACCATGCCTTGCGATTCCATCGCAGCGCGGATGACGGAAAAGGCTTCCTGGCCGACCGTATCGTTGGGCGACAGATAATAGGGCGTGTCGAGCCACATCCAGTCGATGCTGTCACGCTTGGTGAAAACAGAGATGTCGATGGTCTTGGTGCTTTCGAGCGCGACATTGTCGATCTCGTCGTCTTCGAGGATGAGATAGTCATCCTCGCCGCGCTGATAGCCCTTCACCTCGTTCTCTTCTTTGACCGCCTTGCCGGTGACGGCGTCGACATAGTGGCTGACGACCCGGTTCTGGGTCTCGCGGTTGAGCGTGTGGAATTTCACCTTTTCCTCGTCCGAGGTGGCGGGCATCATCTGCACGGGGCAGGTGACCAGCGACAGCTTGAGATAGCCTTTCCAATAGGGGCGAACTGCCATGATGACCTCCGATTATCCGACGCGTTTCGCGGCAGGTTTGGACTTGGAGGCAGCTGGCTTGGCGGGCTTGGCCCGGGCACCCCTGTTGGTGTTGGCGGCGGCCGGCTTGGCCTTGGTTGTGGCCTTTGTTGAGGCCTTGCCCATGCCGGCACTTTCGCGCAACGCCTGCAGCAGGTCGCTCTGCTTTTTGGGCGCGGGCGCCTTCCTCTTCGGCAGCGAGCGACCTTCGATCTTCGCCTTGACCAGTTCCGCCACGGCCGCCTCATAGCGGTCGTCGAAGGCGCTGGCGTCAAAGCTGCCCTTCTTGGTGCCGATGATATGCTCGGCCAGATCGAGCATCTCGCCTTCGATCTTAAGCTCGGGCAGGTCCTCGAAGGCCTTTTCCGAGGAGCGGATCTCATAATCGAAATTGAGGGTGGAGGCGACCAGCCCCTTGCCATGCGGCCGGATCAGCACGGTGCGCAGGCGACGAAACAGAACGGTCTGCGCGATCGCCGCGACCTTCTTCTTCTGCATGCCGTCGCGCAAAAGCACGAATGCCTCGGTCCCCATCTTGTCGGGCGCCAGGTAATAGGGCTTGTCGAGATAGACGTCGTCGATCTCCGAACAGGGAATGAAGGCCTCGATGGCCAGCGTCTTGTCGCTGTCTGGAACGGCGGCGGCGACCTCGTCCGGCTCCAGCACGACATAGCGGCCGTTCTCGACCTCGTATCCCTTGACTTGGTCGTCGCGCTCGACCGGATCACCGGTCTCGCTGTCGACGAATTGGCGCTTCACCCGGTTGCCGGTATCGCGATTGAGCGTGTGGAAGGCGATCCGCTCGGACGAGGAGGCGGCCGTGTAGAGCGCCACCGGACAGGACACCTCTCCGAACTTGATGAAACCTTTCCAACTGGCTCTTGGCGATACCATTCCCACTCTCCCCGAGATCATCGACCTCCTTCAACCCCTTCGGCCGTCGATTCGTTCCTTGGCGGTGCGACTGAATTTCGAAGGGTCTGATGACGATGGGCAGGCCGCCCTCCGGCGGCAGCGGAACATTTCGCTGAAGACCGAGTTGCGGCCTTTACCGATTTTGCAGGAGGAAAGCCGTTGGCAAACGAACTCAATGTTCAGGAATTTTCAGACGCGCTGACACCGATGAGCGACGAAGAGCTGTTTGCCGTTATGCAGACGCTGGAAGGCGAGAGCGAAGAGATCAGCCCGGCAGATCGCGACAACAGCGATGTCTTCGCGCGGATCGCCATGGTCGAGACGGAAATCGAGCGTCGCTTTCCCGGTCAGCTCATGACGCCCTATAAAAACTGGCAACAGCGCCAGGCTTAGCCTGCGGCTATCCTTTGCCTTTGAGCTTGCCAAGCCGCTTGATCGCCGGATCAAGCGGCCGCTCGCCGTCACAATAGTCCTGCCAGGCCGTGCTGTCCTTGATCAGAGCCGGCACGGTCCTGACCGTGAATCGTCTCGGATCAAGGTCGGCCTTCACCTGGCTCCAGTTGAGCGGCATCGAGACCGTGGCGCCCGGCCGGGCCCGCGGAGACAAGGGCGCCACGGCGGTCGACATGCGGTCATTGCGCAGATAGTCGAGGAAGATGCGGCCATTCCTCGCAGCCTTCGACATCTTGATCAGATAAGCATCCGGATTGTCTCGCGCCATGTGTTCGCACACATCGTGGGCGAAAGCCTTGGCCTCGTCCCAGGCGATTTTCTTGCCTTTGGCGACGGTCAGCGGCGTCACCACATGAAGACCCTTGCCGCCGGTTGTCTTGCAGAAGCTGACAAGGCCAAGCTCCTCGAGGCGATCGCGGATCTCGCGGGCGGCCTCGACAACGGTCGAAAATTCGACCTCAGGGCCTGGATCGAGGTCGAACACCAGCCGGCCTGGCACTTCGGGCTGGTGCGGTTCGCAATTCCAGGGATGAAGCTCCAGTCCGCCGATCTGGGCGATCGCGGCCAGGCCCTCGATACGATCGATCTGCACGTACGGCTTCTTGTCACCGGAGATCGTGACGAGTTCGAGAAGGTTCGACGTGCCGCGCATGGCATGGCGCTGGAAGAACTGTTCGCCGTCGATGCCGTCCGGGGCCCGCAGGATGGAGCAGGGGCGACCCTTGATATGCTCGATCATCCAGGCGCCGACCGCCTCGAAATAGTCCGCCAGATCGCGCTTGGTCACCGGTTCTCCATCGCCGGCATCAGGCCAGAGCGCCTTGTCCGGATGGGAAATCGACACGCCCATCACCTCGGCGCGGGCCGAACTCTGGCGCTTGGCGGGGTCGGGAGTGTCCACCTCGGACGGCGACACCGGCTTTTCCGCCTCCACCTCCGCAGCAGGTTTGTCTTCACGCAAACCCTTGAAGGCCGCCTGACGGACCTGACCGTCACCCGTCCAGCCGGCAAATTCGATCTCGGCGACCAGTTCGGGCTTCAGCCAGACGATATTGGGGTCATCCTTCGGGGCGCCGATGCCGGTGAAGGGCGATTTGTCCGTCTCGAATTCGCGCAGCTTCGGCAGGATCTTGTCGACGGTCCCGGCGCTAAAACCCGTGCCGACGCGGCCGACATAGACGAAATGGCTGCCGCGATTGACCCCGACCAGCAGCGATCGGAACTTAGCTCCCGTTTTGGCATAGGCGCCAATCACCACTTCATGTCCGGCCCGGCATTTCGACTTGGCCCAGGTATCGCTCCGGCCGGACCGGTAAGGGGCTTTTGCCTGCTTCGAGATGATACCCTCCAGCGACAGCCGGCAGGCCGATTTGAGCACAGCGTCGCCCCCCGTCTCGAAATGCTCGACGAAGCGCAGGCGCGGATCCTCGCCCGCCTCGTTCAAAAGCTTGGCCAGCCGCTCCTTGCGCTCGACCAGCGGAATTTCGCGCAGGTCTTCATTGCCCGCATAGAGAAGGTCGAAGGCAAAATAGACCAGGGCGCTGGTTTTCTCCTCGGAAATCGCTGCCTGCAAAGCGGCAAAATCCGGTGCGCCATGCTCGTCAAGGGCGCAGATTTCGCCATCGATGATGGCATCGGGCAAGGCGGTGGCGGCCTTGGCGATCGCTGCAAACCGGTCCGTCCAGTCAAGACCCTTGCGGGTCTTCAGCGTCACCTCGCCATTCTCGATCCGCATCTGGAAGCGATACCCGTCGAACTTGATCTCGTGGATCCATCCTTTGGCCGAGGACGGCCGTTCCACGATCTTGCAGAGCTGCGGGGCAATGAAGCCGGGCATCGACGATGTCTTATCTGTGGTTGCCGCAGACGCCTTTGTCTTGGTGGCGGGCATTTTCTTTGTCTTTTTGCTTCCCGACTTGCGCTCCTGCGCGGCAAGACCCTGGCTGCTGTCCCACACCGCGTCGGCCTTGACGGCGCCACCCTGGATCATGAACGGCTTGGGCTTTTTGCCGGTGCCGGATGCGATCGCGTCCATGGACCGCCCGGATGCGACGGAGGTGTCGTGGTCCTTGAGGATGGCATCGCCGTTTTTTGTGACAGCATGGTCGTCGTCGTGCTTGATCAACAGCCAGTTGGTGCGTTTGCCGCCGTCGCGATCCCGACGCATCCGCACCAGCACGAAACTGCCTTGCAGGCGCTCGCCGTGCAGCGTGAATTTCAGATCGCCCTTCGCCAGCGCTTCCTCCGGGGAAGCACTTCCTTCGGGTTCCCAATAGCCGCGATCCCAGAGCATGACCGTTCCGCCACCATACTGGCCCTTGGGGATGGTGCCTTCGAAATCGCCATAGTCGAGCGGATGGTCCTCGACTTCGACGGCCAGACGTTTGTCGCGGGGATCGAGCGACGGCCCGCGCGTCACTGCCCATGATTTGAAGACGCCGTCCAGTTCCAGCCTCAGGTCATAGTGCAGGCGGGTGGCGTCGTGTTTCTGGATGACGAAACGCTGACGATGGGAGGGCGCAAGGGCTGCTGAGCCGCTCGGCTCCTGCGTCAGCTTGAAGTCGCGCTTCTGCTTGTAGGTGGAAAGCTTGTCGCTGGCCATGTCGCCCCCGGTGGCATTGGTATCCGCATCGGATCATAATGGGAAATTGCGCGCCGGACAGGTTGGGTGCTCGTCTGCCATTTCGTTGGCCACGGCGGGAAACCGGAAAAACCGCTGTGTTCACCATCCCTGTCGCGTCCGGCTGACACGGCACGCAATCCCCGGGAGATGACGCATCGAGGCGAAATTTGTTCCTTGAGGCCGATGATGGTCCTCAGTCGTCGACGATCATCCGGTATCCGATGCCAGGCTCTGTCCGCACGATCTTCGGCTGCGTCGGATTGCGTTCGATCTTCTGCCGGAGCTGGCCGATGAAGACACGGAGATAATGCAGGTCTTCGGCGTGCGCCGGTCCCCACACGGAGGTCAGCAGGGTGCGGTGCGTGACGACGCGGCCGGCATGGCGCGCCAGCAGCGTTAGCAGATCATATTCCTTGGGCGTCAGGTGAAGGGTGTCGCCCTCGCGCGACACGAGCCGATGGATGGTGTCGATGGTCAGCCCGTCGGCCTCAAAGCTTGACGGTATGGCATCGTTCTTGCCGCGGTGGCGCAGCGCATTGCGGATGCGCGCCGTCAACTCGCCGATCCCGAAGGGTTTTTCGACATAGTCGTCGGCGCCAAGATCCAGGGCAGCGATCTTCTCGCTCTCGCGGTCCCGGGCCGACAGGATGACGATCGGAATGTCGCTCCAGCCGCGCAGGCTTGAGATAACCTCCTTGCCGTCCATGTCGGGCAATCCGAGGTCAAGGATCATCAGGTCCGGCGCTTGCGTGGCAACGGCCTTCAGTGCCTCGGCCCCCGTCAGGGCCTCGATCACCTCATAGCCCGCCGCCGTCAGCGACGGTTTCAGGAAGCGCTGGATCTGCGGTTCGTCGTCGACCACCAGGATGCGGGAAAGGGTCATTCAGGCACGGTCCTTGATTTCGCGGCTGCGGGAAATCGCATGACGATCCGCGTGCCTTTCTTCTTGAACGCCGGGCTTTCGGCATGGATCTTTCCGCCCATCGCCTCCACGAAGCCGCGGGCGATCGACAGGCCGAGACCCGTTCCCGGAGACCTGCCGTCCGGCTTGCCCCGGCGGTAGAACTTCTCGAAGATCCGGTCCAGATCTTCAGGCGGAATGCCCTTGCCGAGATCCGTGACGGAGATCAGCACGTGTCTGCCGTCGCGGCGGGCATAGACGTTGATGGGCTCATCGCCGCCATACTTGACCGCATTGTCGAGAAGGTTGAACAGCACCTGGCCCAGCAGCACGCTGTCGCCCTCGATCAGCGGCAGGTCGGCCGCGATGCCGGTTTCGATGATGCGGCCAGGGGCGTATTTGCGGGTTCGATCGACGGCGGACTGCACCACGTCGGTGACATCCACCCAGTCGACCTTCGGCTTGAGCGTGCCGGCCTCGATGCGCGTCATGTCTAGCAGGTTGGCGACGAAGCGGCTCATCCGGCCGCTTTCCTCCTCGATGGACTGCAGAAGATCATCGCGATTGTCCGGCGTCATGCGCTCGCCCAGCTGACGAAGGCTGGTTACAGCGCCGGTAATGGTGGCCAGCGGGGTCCTGAGATCATGGGAGATCGACGAGAGCAAAGCCTCGCGGTAGCGCTCGCCCTCCAGCCTTGCCGCCTGCACCACGGTTTCTTCGGCAAGCCGGGCGCGATCGAGCGCAATGGCGGTCTGGTCGAGAATGGCGGTGAGGGTGCGCTCGGCATTGAGGTCGAGCCTGACATGGGTGTGTTCGATTCCGCAGACGCCAACGATCCCGTGCGGACCGAGCAGCGGCCGGAATTCGAAGCGGCTGTTGGGCAGCGTGCCCGTGCCATGGCCGGCCGCTTCCTTTTTCTCGTGTGCCCAGCGTGCCGCCGCCAGGTTCGTCACATCAAGGTCCGTATCCGGCGGCCATGCCGCGGCCACACCCAGTTCTTCCTTGCGGGCCAGCAGCAAGACGACCTTTCGCTTGAGGCTCGTCTGCAATTGCGAGACCGTCAGCCAGATGGCGTCGTCGGTCTTGGCCGTGCTCGCCAGCTTTCGGGAGAAATCATAGAGCGATTGCAGCGCCGTCGCCCTGACCCGCGCAATCTCACCCTGTTCGCGGATGCGCGAGGCAAAGCCGCCGGCAATGATGGCGACGGCGAGGAACACGAACAGGGCGAAGACCTCGTGCGGTGCGGCGACCGTGAAGGTGTGCAGCGGGTCGATGAAGAAGAAGTTATAGGCAAGCGTCGACAGGAGTGCCGCCAGGAAGGCTGAGAGATAGCCGCCCGTCACCGATGCACCCAGCACGGCCAGCAGGAAAAGCAGCGAGATGTTCGGCAGTTCGACGAGGCTCTGGATCACCTTGCCGACCGCCGTGGTCGGCGCGACAAAACCCACTGCGATCGCAATGGACGACTGCAGCGTCGCAAGGCTCAGTGCCGGCAGTCGCATTGCAGGTCGATGCTTTTCGGTCTTGTCCGGCGTGACCATGTAGACGCCGAGGCCCTGGGCTTTTCGCGACAGGGCATCGGGCAGCGACCGGGACAGTAGTTCCAGGCCGCGCCGCCGTCGCGTTCCGATGACGATCTGCGTGGCATGTTCGCGGCGGGCAAGTTTGAGGATTTCGCTGACGAAATCATTGCCGATGATACGGCGGGTCTCGGCACCCAGCTGTTCGGCCAGCCGGAACAGGGTCTCGATCTTCTGCAGGCGTTCTGGCGTTTCCACCTCGCGGTCGGCCCGTTCCACCGAGACGACGATCCACGGTGCATTGAGCCCGGAGGCCAGGCGGCTTGCCACCCGGACCACCTTTTCCGAGAGCACATCGGAGCCGACGCAGACGATCAGCCGCTCGCCGGTCGCCCAAGGCCCGTCGATGGCGTTCTGCTTGAGGTAGTCGACCATCTGGTCATCGACGCGGTCAGCGGTGCGGCGAAGGGCAAGCTCCCGCAGCGCGGTCAGATTGCCGAGCCGGAAAAACCGGTCGACGGCGCGGCCGGCGCTTTCCGGCAGATAGACCTTGCCTTCCTTCAGGCGGTCGATCAGCTCGGTCGGCGGCAGATCGACGAGAAGCACCTCGTCGGCACGCTTCAAAACCAGATCCGGCACACGTTCGCGGACCGTGACGCCGGTGATCTGGGCGACCAGATCGGCCAGGCTTTCCAGATGCTGGATATTCAGCGCTGTCCAGACGTCGATGCCGGCGGCGATCAGTTCCTCGATATCCTGATGCCGCTTGGGGTGGCGGCTGCCCTCCGGGTTGGAATGGGCCAGTTCGTCGACAAGCACGATGCGCGGCTTGCGGGCCAGTGCCGCATCGAGATCGAATTCCTCCAGCATCCGTCCGCGGTGGGCAATGCGCTGCCTGGGCAGAACCTCGAGGGTGCCGAGCAGGGCGGCCGTCTCATTGCGGCCGTGGGTCTCGACCAGGCCGACGACGACATCGACACCATCGGCCTTCAAACGCCCGGCGCGCGACAGCATGGCATAGGTCTTGCCGACGCCCGGTGCGGCGCCCAGAAAAACGGTCAGCTTGCCCCGGCGGTCTTTCTCCGCCAGAGCAAGCAGGGCATCCGGATCCGGTCTGCGGGTCTTGTCGCGATCGTCGTCCGCCATTCCTCGTCTCACGTCGTCAGGGCATCAAGGGCCAGATTGAGTTCTAACACGTTGATACGCGGTTCGCCGATGAAACCGAAGTCGGGATTTTCAATCCGTTGTTCGACCAGATCGGCGACGGACTTGTCCGGCAATCCTCTGGCCTTGGCGATGCGGGCAATCTGGGCGCGGGCGAAGTCCGGTGAGATATGCGGATCAAGGCCCGAGCCCGACGTCGTGACGGCGTCGGCTGGAACCGGAGCGGCGATGCCGGTTGCCGTCAGCCGATCGACATCGGCGGCAACCCGGTCCCGCAGCTTGACCGACGTGGTGCCGAGATTGGAGCCGGATGACGCGCCGGCATTGTAGGCGTCCGGCCCCGTGGCGGACGGGCGCGGCCAGAAATAGCGGTCCGAAGTGAAGGTCTGGCCGATCAGGGCCGAGCCGATCACGGTTCCGTCCTTCTCGATCAGGCTGCCGTTTGCGGCCGCCGGCAGGACAGCCTGGGCGATGCCGGTGATGGCCAGCGGATAGGCGAGGCCGGTCAGGGCGGTCATGGCGACGACAAGAGTGATTGCGGGGCGAAGATGTTGGATCATGGTTACACCAGGTGAAGAGCGCTGACGGCAAGGTCGATGACCTTGATGCCGGCAAAGGGAAGGATCAGGCCGCCCAGGCCATAGACCAGCAGGTTGCGCCGCAGCAGCGAGGCCGCCCCGGCCGGGCGATAGGCGACGCCCTTCAACGCAAGCGGGATGAGCGCCACGATGATCAGGGCATTGAAGATGACCGCCGACAGGATGGCCGATTGCGGCGAGGCCAGCCCCATGACGTTGAGGGTTTCGAGCGCCGGATAGGTGGCGACGAACAGCGCCGGGATGATGGCGAAATATTTGGCCACATCGTTGGCGATCGAAAACGTCGTCAGCGAGCCGCGCGTCATCAGCAACTGCTTGCCGATCTCAACGATTTCGATGAGCTTGGTCGGGCTGGAATCGAGATCCACCATATTGGCGGCCTCGCGGGCCGCCTGGGTGCCGGTCTGCATGGCGACGCCGACATCGGCCTGGGCAAGCGCCGGCGCATCATTGGTGCCGTCGCCGCACATGGCAATCAGCCGACCGCCCTGCTGCTCCCGGCGGATGAAGGACAGCTTGTCTTCCGGTGTCGCCTGAGCGAGATAGTCGTCGACGCCGGCTTCCGAGGCGATGGCAGCCGCGGTCACCGGGTTGTCGCCCGTCACCATCACGGTGCGGATGCCCATGGCACGCAGTGCCGCAAAACGCTCCTTGATGCCGGGCTTGACCACGTCCTTGAGGTGGATGACGCCGAGCAGCCGGTCGCCATCGGCCACGGCCAGCGGCGTGCCACCGCTGCGGGCGACCATGTCGACGGCGCGGTGGAAATCGGCGGGCGCATCGTCTTGCGTGAGCCCTGCAAATTTCAGGACCGCATCGACTGCGCCCTTGCGGAACTGCCGCGCGCCCTGATCGACACCCGACAGGCGGGTTTCGGCGGGAAACGCGATGACCGCATCGAAACGGGCTTCCGGCCTCGGGATGCCGAATTCGCCGGTCGCCAGCGCCACCACCGAGCGGCCTTCCGGCGTTTCGTCGGAGAGGCTGGCCATCAGCGCGGCCTCCGCCAGTTCCGCCTGCGTCACGCCGGGCGCCGGCAGAAAATCGCTGGCCATGCGGTTGCCGAAGGTAATGGTTCCCGTCTTGTCGAGCAGCAAGGTATCGACGTCGCCGGCCGCCTCCACGGCGCGGCCGGATGTGGCAATCACGTTGAAGCGCACCAGGCGGTCCATTCCGGCAATGCCGATGGCCGACAGCAGGCCGCCGATCGTCGTCGGAATGAGCGTGACCAGCAGGGCGGCCAGCACGGTCACGGAGATGACGGTGCCGGAATAGCCGGCCAGTCCCCAGATCGCCACGCAGACGAACAGGAAGATCAGCGTCAGACCGGACAACAGGATCGACAGGGCGATCTCGTTCGGGGTCTTCTGACGCTGAGCACCTTCGATCAGCGCGATCATGCGGTCGACGAAGGAGGAGCCGGGAGCAACCGTAATCTTCACCTTTATCTCGTCGGACAGCACCTGCGTGCCGCCGGTCACCGCCGAGCGGTCGCCGCCGGATTCGCGGATGACGGGTGCCGATTCGCCGGTGATGGCACTTTCGTTGACCGAGGCAACGCCCTCGATCACTTCGCCGTCGCCGGGGATCAGTTCGCCGGCGGCGACCAGGACAATATCGCCGATCTTGAGGCTCGGAGCAGGTACGGTCTCAGTGCTGCCGTCGGACGACAGGCGGCGGGCCGTCAGTTCGGATTTGGTGCGCTTCAGGCTATCGGCCTGGGCGCGGCCACGTCCTTCCGCCACGGCTTCCGCGAAGGTGGCGAAGAGAACGGTGAACCACAGCCAGGCGGCGATCTGGCCGGAAAACCCGGCGTCGGTCGAGCCTGTGGCGAGATCGCGCAGGAAAAGCACGGTGACCACGGCGGCGACGACCTCGGTGACGAAGATCACCGGATTGCGCAACAATTGCCGGGGGTCAAGCTTCAGCACAGCATCGCGCGCTGCCGGTAGCAGGATGGCCGGGTCGAGAAAACCAGAGGCCTTGCGGGTTTTTGACATGGACTGTTCCTTCAGAAGGTCTGGCCGGCGAGCATCGCGAAATGTTCGACGATGGGGCCGAGGGCAAGGGCCGGGAAGAACTGCAGCCCGCCGAGAATGAGGATGATGCCGATCAGCAGGCCGACGAACAGCGGACCGTCGGTCGGGAAGGTCCCGGCAGAGGCCGGCGACTTCACCTTGGCGGCCAGCGAGCCGGCAATCGCCATGACCGGGATGGCATAGGCAAAGCGGCCGAGCAGCATGGCGATGCCAAGCGTCGTATTGTACCAGGGCGTGTTGCCGGTCAGCCCGCCGAAGGCCGAGCCGTTGTTGCCGGCCGCCGAAGTGTAGGCATAGAGGATTTCCGACAGGCCGTGTGGGCCGGATGTCCCGATACTTGCCACAGCAAAGGGCAGCATGGCCGAGACGGCGGTGAAGCCGAGAATGGCCAGCGGCAGGATGAGGACGGCGAGCATGGCAAAGGTCATCTCGCGGCCTTCGATCTTCTTGCCGAGGAATTCCGGCGTACGGCCGACCATCAGGCCGGCCACGAAGACCGACAGCAGCGCGAAGACCAGCATGCCGTAAAGGCCCGAGCCGACGCCGCCGGGCAGAACCTCGCCGAGCTGGATCAGGAACATCGGCACCAGACCGCCGAGCCCGGTAAACGAGCCGTGCATGCCATTGACGCCACCGTCAGACAGGCCGGTGGTCACTGCTGCGTAAAGGGCGGTCATGGCCTGGCCGAAGCGGACTTCCTTGCCTTCCATATTGCCGAGCGCCGGATCGACGCCAAGAGCCGTCAGGATCGGATTGCCCTGGGCTTCCGCCCAATAGATGACGCCGACGCCGGCAATCAGCAGCACGGCCATGGCTGCGATCAGGGCCCAGCCCTGGCGACGGTTGCCGACCATCTGGCCGAACGTATAAACCAGTGCGGCCGAGATCGACAGCATGGCGAAGATGTTGAGATAATTCGCCCAGGCCGTCGGATTTTCGAACGGATGGGCGGCATTGACGTTGAAGAAGCCGCCGCCATTGGTGCCGAGCTGCTTGATCGCTTCCTGGGATGCGACGGGACCAAGTGCGATGATTTGCTGGCCGCCTTCGAGTGTTGTTGCCGTCACGGAGGCGTCAAGCGTCTGCGGCAGGCCCATGGCCACGAAGGCGAGGGCCACGACGAAGGAGATCGGCAGCAGCACGTAGAGCGTGGCGCGGGTCATGTCGACCCAGAAATTACCGAGCGTCGAGACCTTGGAGCGCACGAAGGCCCGGCCGAAGGCGACAGCCAGTGCCATGCCGGTTGCCGCCGACAGGAAGTTCTGCACGGTGAGGCCGGCCATCTGGGCGAAATGGCTGAGCGTCGTCTCGCCGGCATAGTTCTGCCAGTTGGTGTTGGTGACGAAGGACACCACCGTGTTGAAGGCGAGATCCGGCGCCATGCCGGCAAAACCCTGTGGGTTGAGTGGCAGATAGGCCTGAAGCCTGAGGATGGCGTAGAGAGCCAGGAAGCCGACAAGCGAAAAGGCCAGCATCGACACCGTGTAGGCGAGCCAGCCCTGTTCCTTGTCCGGCCGGATGCCGGCGACGCGATAGAGATCCGCTTCGACGCGGCCGAAGACGGGTGAGAGAAAGGTGCGCTCGCCGGAAAATACCTGTGCCATGTAAAGCCCAAGCGGCTTGATGGCGACGAGCACGGCGAGGAAGAGGAGGCTGATCTGCAGCCACCCGACAATGGTCATGGGAAGACTCCTCGAAAATCAGAAGCGCTCGGGACGCAAAAGCGTCACGAGGAGATAGATGCCAAGGGCGATGGCGACGAAAAGGCCGAAGAGAGGTTCAAGCATGCCTGGTCTCCTTCACAGCCGGTCAAGCGCGCGGGCATAAAGGGCCAGCACGAGAAGTGTGCCGCCGCCGAGCGCGATAAAGATGAGGTCGGACATAACAGTGTCTCCTGTTGGTACAGGATATTGAATTAGATCTGCCGAGGTCAGGTTTCGATTGCGAAGATGTCGGCCGCACCTCAGGAAAACATAAAGACCGAGCCGACCGCTATGCCGGCTTGCCTTGCTCCCTTTTGCCCCGTTCCGGGGAACATCGCGGCTCTGTCGAGAGTTGGGAAAGCACAAAAAAGGAGAAACCCGATGACAGATGCCCACCGCCCCCTGCCGCCCCAGCCCGAGCAACAACAGGCGCCTCCGGGCCTGACCGCCCTGATGGAGCCGCTGCCCGATCATGGGGAAAAGACCTACCGCGGCAATGGCTTGCTGACGGACCGGGTGGCTCTGATCACCGGCGCCGATTCCGGGATCGGGCGGGCCGTGGCCATTGCCTTCGCGCGCGAAGGCGCCGATGTGGTGATCTCCTATCTGAACGAGCATGACGACGCCGAGGAGACCGCCAGGTGGGTCGAGGAGGCCGGACGCAAGGCTGTGCTGGTGGCCGGCGATATCACCAGCGAACAGCATTGCACCAAGCTCGTGCAGCAGGCCATCGACACGTTCGGCCGCCTGGACATTCTCGTCAACAACGCGGCCTTCCAGCGCACCTATGCCTCGATCGCCGATATCACCGCGCAGGAGTGGGACACCACGTTCAAGACCAATATTCACGCGCCGTTCTACCTGGCCAAGGCCGCCGTGCCGCATATGAAGCCCGGCAGTGCGATCATCAATACGACGTCGATCCAGTCCCGCCAGCCCTCGGCCCATCTGCTGGCCTATGCCTCGACCAAAGGTGCCGTATCCAATTTCACCGCCGGTCTGGCCGAAATGCTGGCGGAAAAGGGGATCAGGGTCAATGCCGTCGCGCCCGGTCCGATCTGGACGCCGCTCATTCCCTCGACCATGCCCTCTGAGAAGACCCAGTCCTTCGGCGAGCAGACGCTCATCGGCCGCGCCGGGCAGCCGGCCGAACTGGCCGGTGCCTATGTCCTGCTGGCCTCCGATCTCGGCAGCTACATGACCGGCGCCGTGGTGCCCGTCACGGGCGGCGAAATCATGATCTGACGGCACTCCGCGGCCCGTCTCCGTTGCAGATCGACCCTTTGGCCGGCCCGAAAGGCCGGCTTCTGCACGCCTGCGCTGCGAGGGGGTTGCCCGGCCGTCCAAACGATGCGACCTTGCGGCTGGAGCGAGGGATGCGATGACCCGGGTGAAGCTATCCAGGCGGTTGTTTATCATAACAGCTGTGGCGTTGGCGCCGGCGGCCATCATCCTGTTCTACAATGTCTTCACCGGCCGCCAGGCGCGCGAGCGCGAACTGCATGGCGAAGCCCTGAGGCTTGGCCAGCTGGCCTCGCTGGAGATGCAACGAGTCGTCAGTGGCTTGGAAAACGTTCTGGTGGCGGTGGCAGCCGTCCCAGCGGTGCAGCGCTTCGATACGGACGCTTGCAACGCATATGTCGAGCGCGTCAGCGAGGGCTTGCCGCAGTTTTCCGGGCTTTCCGTTGTCGACAGACAGGGGACGATCCGCTGCCGGCAATTGTCGGAAGGGCTCGGAACCTCGCTTTCCGCACGCCGGGACATCCAGGAGGCCATGGTCAGGGGTGTCTTCGTGCTGGGCGAATACGCGCTCGACCCGATCACCAAAAAGCCGTCGCTGACCATGGCAATGCCGATCCGCGACGAGGCCGGCAATATCACAGGAGCGGTGGCCGGCGCACTGGGCCTGGAATGGCTGGACCAGATGCTTCTGCAGCGCAGTTTCGTTCGCAACAGTGCCCTGACGATTGCCGATCGCCACGGCGTCATCCTGGCCCGTCATCCTTTTCCGGAGCGGTTTGTCGGCACGACGATTCCCAAGGCATATCTCCATCTTGTCGATGCAGATTATCCCGGAACCCTGGAAGTGATGAGCCAGGACGGCGTTCAACGGGTGATCGGCTACTATCCCGCCACCCAGAGCGGCATCTATGTCAGCGTGGGGACTTCGACCGAAACGGCCTACGCAACGATCAATCGCACGACGCGCTTTGGCCTGGCGATCGCAGCGCTCGGCATTTTGAGCGCCTTCCTGCTGGCCTGGCTTACCAGTCGGCAACTGGTGCGCCGGCCGGTCAATCGGCTGGTCCGAACGATCGAGGCCTGGCGGGCGAGTGACGAAGGTGCGAGAACCGGCATGACCGCACGGGATGGCGAACTCGGCATGGTGGGCTTTGCCATCGACGAATTCATGGACGAGCTGCTCAAGACAAGAGCCGAGCGGCGGCGCCATGAGCAGCAGCGCGAATTGCTGGCGGGCGAACTGGACCATCGGGTGAAGAACCTGCTCTCCACCATACAGGCGATCGCCCGGCAGACCTTTCGACAGGTGGACGGTTCAAGCGAGGCTCTGGCCGTGTTCTCGCAGCGCCTGTCAGCGATCGCCGAGGCCCATAACCTGCTGATGAAGGACGGCTGGCAGTCCGCACCCCTGGCAAGCGTCGTGGCACGGGCCATCGCCCCGTTCGATTCGGACCCGTCGCGGTTTGCCATCGAAGGCGAACCCCTGGACATTCATGCCCGCGCTGCCCTGGCGCTGGCCATGGCATTGCATGAATTATGCACCAATGCCGCCAAATATGGGGCGCTGACCAGCGCCCAAGGCCGCGTCACCATCCACTGGCAAGTCGAGGCGCTGGATGAACCCAGTTTCCGGTTTTCCTGGGTTGAAAGCGACGGTCCTGTCGTCACCCCGCCGACGCGCACTGGGTTCGGATCGACGATGATCGAGAAGGTCCTGGCGCAGGAACTCCAGGCGAAGGTCGATATGGCCTATCCGCCGCAAGGGGTCGCCTGTGTCATCGTCACGCCCCTTTCGAAGGTCGTCAGCTGCGACCCTCAAACGGCCGCAGACGAGAGCAACGTGTTGCCGCCCTGAGCGCAAGCGGCCCAGTTTACGACGATGACGACATCGATGTCGGGAACAAAAGCAGGCGGCTTTTGTTCGACTGGGACCATCCCTCATGTGCCCGGAGCATCTCAATGGCCAAGACCCCCCCCGCCAAGTCCGCGTCTGCAAAGACCGAGACTGCTACTATCCACGACCAGAAATTGATCCGCGGTGCCGGCGGCGAACTGCACCAGATCGCCGAGGGCGATACGCCTGTCATGACGACCGCCCAGGGTGGCCCGGTCGCCGACGACCAGAATTCGCTTCGCGTCGGCCCGCGCGGTCCGCTGGTGGTCGATGACTTCCACTTCCGCGAAAAGATCTTCCACTTCGACCACGAACGCATTCCCGAGCGCGTCGTTCATGCCCGCGGCTATGGTGCGCATGGTTACTTCGAAACCTATGAATCGCTGGCCGCCTACACCAAGGCCGACCTTTTCCAGCGCCCGGGCGAGAAGACGCCGGCTTTCGTGCGTTTTTCGACGGTGGCCGGCAACAAGGGTTCCGCCGATCTGGCCCGCGATGTGCGCGGTTTTGCGGTCAAGATCTATACCCAGGAGGGCAACTGGGACCTGGTCGGCAACAATATCCCGGTGTTCTTCATCCAGGATGCCATCAAGTTTCCCGACCTGATCCACGCCGCCAAGCAGGAGCCGGACCGCGCCTTCCCGCAGGCGCAGACCGCCCATGACAATTTCTGGGATTTCATCAGCCTGACGCCGGAAAGCATGAACATGATCATGTGGATCATGTCCGATCGCACGATTCCGCGCTCGTTTCGCTTCATGGAAGGCTTTGGCGTGCACACGTTCCGCCTGGTCAATGCCAAGGACGAATCGACCTTCGTGAAGTTCCACTGGAAGCCGAAGCTGGGCCTGCAGTCGGTGGCCTGGAACGAAGCGGTCAAGATCAACGGCGCCGATCCCGATTTCCATCGCCGCGACCTGTGGCAGGCCATCCAGTCCGGCAATTTCCCCGAATGGGAATTGCAGGTCCAGCTGTTCGACCAGGCCTTTGCCGACAGCTTCGATTTCGACGTGCTCGATCCGACCAAGATCATTCCGGAGGAAATCCTGCCGCCGCAGGCGATCGGTCGGCTTGTTCTCGACCGCATGCCGGACAATTTCTTTGCCGAGACCGAGCAGGTCGCCTTCATGACCCAGAACGTGCCGCCGGGCATCGATTTCAGCAATGATCCGCTGCTGCAGGGCCGCAACTTCTCCTATCTCGATACCCAGCTGAAGCGTCTCGGCGGTCCGAATTTCACCCATCTGCCGATCAATGCGCCGAAATGTCCCCTCGCGCATTTCCAGCAGGATGGCCACATGGCGATGCGCAATCCGGTCGGCCGGGTCAACTACCAGCCCAATTCCTTCGGCGAAGGCCCGCGCGAATCCCCGACCCGCGGCTATCGTCATTTCGAGGCAGAGGAGCAGGGCACCAAGGCGCGGCTGCGTCCGGAAAGCTTTGCCGACCATTACAGCCAGGCGCGTCAGTTCTATATCAGCCAGGCCCCGGCCGAGCAGCGCCATATTGCAGCGGCGTTGACGTTCGAGCTGAGCAAGGTCCAGACGCCGGCCATTCGCGAGCGCATGGTGTCGCATCTGTTCAATATCGACGACACGTTGGCGACCACCGTCGGCCAGAAGCTGGGCTTCCAGTCCATGCCGAAGCCCGCCGATGCGGCGATGCCGACACGGCAGGATCTGGAGCCTTCGTCGGCGCTCAGCATCGTCAAGAATGGTCCTGAGCGGTTCGAGGGCCGCAAGCTCGGCATCCTCATCACCGATGGGGTGGATGCCAAGCTTCTCAAGGGCCTGATCACCGCCATCACCAAGGAAAAGGCGGACTATGAACTGATCGCCCCGAAGGTCGGCGGCGTGACGGCCTCCGACACATCCTGGGTCGAGGCCCATCAGATGATCGATGGCGGACCGTCCGTTCTCTACGATGCCGTGGTGGTGCTGTCCTCAGCAGCAGCCATCGATGATCTCGTCCAGGAAGCCACTGCCCGCGATTTTGTGGCGGATGCCTTCCAGCACTGCAAGTTCATCGGCTATGGGCCGGAAGCTTTGCCGCTGCTGGAGCGGGCCGGGATCGCTGACGCGATGGACGAGGGCGTGATCCAGTTGCCGGGCGAAGACGGTCTGGCCGCTTTCGTTGCGGAACTCGGCAAGCTGCGGGTCTGGGGTCGCGAACCTTCGGTCAAGGCGAGCAAGGCATCGACGCCGGTCAAGTGAGCGGCGTGCGGCAAGGTTCCAATTGATGGAGCTGTCGCCAGACGGCCGATATAAATGACTGATCGTATTGCAACGGGACCCCAGGGCATTTTGCATTGGGGTCCTTCTGTCTGTCATGAATGGACAACGGCGCGAGCTGAGCCCGCGCCGTCTCCGTCTCAGAGGTCGAGTTCCCTGCGCAGCGTTTCCAATCGCTCCATAGCGATGACGCCGTCGCGGATGGACGGGGCCGGGGTGTCGGCGCCGCCAAGGGCCGGGATCACGTCGGAGAGCAGCGAGAAATAGCCCTTCGGGTCTTCGTTGGCAGCGGCTGTGAAATTTGGCTTCCAGGTCAGGCTGTCGACGTCGTCCGTGAGCGTGGCCTGGGGATCATCGACCTTGAAGGGCGGATTGCGGTTCCATCTGACGTCGATGACATTGTCGACCTCGATGCGCTGGTGGTCACCCATCAGTTCGATGCGCTCCACCGGAGCGCCGCGCGACTGGATCGTGCCCATGGCAATGGTGCCGATGGCGCCGCAGTCGAAATCGAGGCTGATGTGGAAGAGCACCTTGCCCGGCTCCTTTTCCACCTTGCGGGCGGTCAGTTTCTTGACCGGCGAGACCAGGAAGGAGACCAGGTCCATGTAATGCACGCAGTGGTGCAGGAAGAAGCCGGTGTAGTCGACATTGCCGACGAAGTAGCCGGGCGCCGTCATGTAATAGCCGGTGAGGCCCAGAACCGGACCGAAGCGGCCGGAATGGACGATATTGGCGGCGATCTTGTTGCCGGCCGAGTAGCGCTTCATGAAGCCGAGCAGTAGCGGCTTTTTGGCCTTTTCGGACGCCGCCAGCAGTTCCCGCGCGCCGGCCGCACTACCCGATGGCGGCTTTTCCATGAAGACCGGCAGGCCGCGGGCCAGCGCTGCCTTGCCGAAGGCCAGGTGCTGGTCGGGACCGACGGCCATGCCGATGGCATCAAGGCCGGGCGTGGCGATCAGCTCGGCCGCGTCGCTGGTCAGGGTCGAGACGCCGAACTGACGGCCGGCGCTGGCCAACCGCTTGCCGTCGATGTCGCAGAGCGCCTTGATCTCGACATCGTGGCGCACGAGTTGGGGCAAAAGCATCTGGGTTGCGTGGATGCCGCAACCGATCCAGCCGATCTTGAGTGTCATCTGCGATATTCCGTCAAAAGGAGGTGGGACTTGATGAAGCTGGCGCTGGCGGACAGCCGCTCGCTTTCGTCTTCATGGGGCGGACGCCATTGCGCGAAGGGAACGCCGAAGCGGTCGTCGTTGCGGCGGAAGGGTTCGAGCGAGACAGGGCCCTTGTAGCCGATGGTGTGCAGGGCCCGGCAGACCGAGACCCAGTCGGTGGATCCGGTGCCGGGAAAGCCGCGATGGTTCTCGTTGGCCTGGAAATGGGCGACGCGCGGACCGGCCAAAAGGATCGCCTCGGCGATCGAGGCCTCTTCCATATGCATGTGGAAGGTATCGAGCATCATCTGCACGGCCGGATGATCGACCGCATCCAGCAGTTCCATGGCCTGCTGGGTGGTGCAGAGCACGTCGCTTTCGAAGCGGTTGAGCGGCTCGACCGCAAGCGTAATGCCGATCTTGGCGGCATGATCGCCCGCCTCGCGCAAGCCGGCAACGCAGCGCGCCTTGCGGGCCAGCCGTTCGTCCTCGGCGACTGGCTGCGGTGGGCGGCCGGCAAAGACCAGCGGATTGCCGGTCAGCGGTCCACCGACGATCGTGGCGCCAAGCGCCAAGGCGCAGTCGGCGGTATATTTGAGATAGCCGATGCCAGCGCGATGGGCAACCGGATCGTCGGACGACAGGTTGCGCTGCAGGTTGACGCGCGCCGCCAGCACGACGCCGAGGCCGGCGCCTTCCAGTGCTGCCCTTGTCTTGTCGAGGTCAAGCTCGCCCGGCTCCGGCACCAGCAGTTCGATGAAATCATAGCCGAGCTCGCGCATGCGCGAAAACAGCGGGAAATGCTCGGCCGTAAAGGGCCTGGCATATTGCATGGAAATCAACCCGACGGGGTTCATGGTCAATCCTCTTTCTTTCAAAAATTCAGCCTTTGACGGCGCCTTGGGTGAGGCCGCCGATCAGGCGACGCTGGACAATCAGGAAAAGCAGGGTGGCGGGCATGGCGCCGACCACCGCGCCGGCGGCAAGCAGACCCCATTCGATCTGGTATTCGCCGATCAGCGTCTGGATCGCCACGGTGACCGGACGGACGTTTCGCCCGCCGAGCGTCAGCGCGTAGAGATATTCGTTCCAGGCGGTGATGAAGATGTAGATGCCGGTGGAGATGATGCCCGGCATGGTCAGCGGCAGCACGACGCGGCGAAGCGCCGTCAGTCGCGAGCAGCCGTCGATCATCGCGGCCTCGTCGAGGCTTTTGGGGATCGCGCCGATATAGCTGGTCAGCATCCACACCGCGAAGGGAATGGCGACGGTGGCATTGGCGAGGATCAGCCCGAAATGGGTATCGAGAATGCCGGCTTTGCGCATCAGGATGAACAAAGGCAGGATCAGCAGCACGATCGGGAACATGTTGATCAGCAGGAACTGCAGCATGATCAGCTTGCGCCCGGCAAAGCGGAAGCGCGAGAAGGCATAGGCCGCGGTGACCGAGACGGCGAGGCCGAGCACAACAGTGCCGCCGGCGATGATCAGGCTGTCCAGCATATTGCCGAGAAAGCTGGTCTGCTGCAGCAGGCGGACATAATTGTCGAGGCTCCAGCCGGTCGGCGAGACCGAGACGCCGGTGGCGTTGAGCGTTGCCGTCGGGGTCAGCGAGGTCAGGATCATCCAGGCAAACGGTCCCATGGCGAACAGCACGATCAGAAAGACCGGCAGGTCGGTGGTCAGGATGCGACGCAGGGTGCTGGGCTTGTTCATCTCTCGACCTCCTTCATGGTGCGCATCAGATAGATCGCGACGATGGCGCCGAGACAGATCGTGAAGGTGACGGCGATCGCCGTGCCATAGCCGAAATCGAGGTTCTGGCGGGCCCGCACAAAGGCGTAAAGCGGCAGGGTATGGGTCGCATAACCGGGGCCGCCGCCGGTCATGACGAAGATCACGTCCATCGAATTGGCGACCCAGATGACGCGCAGCAGCCCGGCGGTTGCCAACACCGGCGCGATACCGGGCAGGGTGATGTGCAGGAACTGCCGCCAAGGGCTGGCGCCATCGATCGAGGCTGCCTCGTATTGGCTCCTGGGAATGCCCTGCAGGCCGGCCAGGATCATCACCGCGAAGAACGGAAACCCCTGCCAGGTCAGCGTGGCGATGATGGCATAGAGCGCCAGATCGGGATCGGCGAGCCATGGCACGGCGGTCTTGATCAGCGAGAGATAGAGCAGGATGTCGTTCAGCACGCCGGTGTTCGGATCGTAGATCCAGCGCCACATCAGCGCGATGACGACGGAAGGCAGCGCCCAGGGGATGATGATCAGCGCGCGGGCAAGGCCGCGCCAGGGAAATTCGCGGTTCAGCAGCAGGGCGGTCAGAAGACCCAGGCCCATCTGCAGCGGAACCGTCAACCCGATCCAGATCGCCGTATTGCGCAGCGCGGTCCAGAACACCGGGTCGTTGAAGAGCTTCACATAATTTCCGAAGCCGACAAAGCGACTGGCATTCGGCTTCCACAGGATCAGGTCGTAAAAGCTGGTATAGACCGCCTGCACCATCGGAAAGAACACGATGAAGATCGTCACCAGAAGCGCCGGCGCCAGAAGCGCATAGGGCATCATCCGGGTCGATAGCGCTGGCGCGATGACGACGGAGGGCTGATGGGATTGTACGACGGTCGACATGAACTTGATCCTTGCCTTTCGGCTTGTCCGGGAGACCGTCCGGCCAGGGCCGGGCGGGTTGAGGGCGTGGGGCGGCCAGGGGCAGCACTCCGCCAAGTGATACCCCTGGCCGCCACCGTGCTTCCGCCGTCCGGCAATCGCCGCCCCAACGGAGCATGGAGCCGGCAGCCAGACAGCAGAGCGACGACGGTTACTGGGTGAACAGCGCTTCCAGCTGCTCCATCATCTGCTTGGAGGTGATCTGGCCGGTCAGCGCCTGCTGCATGGCGGTCTGCCAGGCCGTATTGACGAATTCCGAGGTCGCGGTGTTCTGCGGCAGCACCTTGGCAAAGGGCAGCGAATTGACCGTGGCATCGACGAAGCGCCGTTCGTGCAGCGTCCACTTGGCCGCGCCGCTTTGGGTCACGGTCATCTGGCCGGTCGCCTTGTTGAAGGCGACATTGTTCTCGCCTTCGGCCAGGAACGAAATCCACTTCCAGGCGGCGTCCTTGACCTCAGACGAGGCGAAGATGCCGAGCGATTCGTCGCCATAGGAGGTCCAGCGATTGCCGCCGCATTCCGGAACAGGTACGGCCGAGACCTTGTCGCCCAGCGCCTTGACCATGTCGTTGGACGAGCCGATGTGATGGATGGTCATGGCGGTCTTGCCGCTCTTGAAGGCGCCGGTGATTTCCTGGAACCCATCGTTGGGAGCCGATGGCGGAATGACCTTGTCCTTCTGGAACAGATCGATCAGCCACTGGTTGGCGGCGACCGCCTTGTCATTGGTCAGGCCGCCGGGTTTCAGTTCGGCACCCTGCGACATCACGAAGGCGCCCCACTGGTCCCAGCCGCCCTTGCCGCCGCGCAGGCCGAAGCCGTAGGTGTCCGGCGCCTTGGTCAGCTTGATCGCCGCGTCGCGGAACTCTTCGCAGGTGGTCGGTGGCTTGAGGCCCGCCTGTTCGAACAGGTCGGCGCGGTAATAGAGGTAGAGCACGACATACTGGATCGGCAGGTAATATTGCTGGCCGTCCGGGCCCTTGTTCAGTTCCAGCAGGTTGTCGAGCAGATCGGCCTTGCCGGCCCAGGCGTCGATGCGATCGCCGATCGGCTCCAGCGCCTGCATTTCGGCAAGGCGCGGCAGGGCAAAGAGCTTCACCATGGCTGCATCAGGCGCATTGCCGCCGACCAGGGCCGTGTAGAGATTGTCGTAATAGCTGTTCCACGGAACGTTTTCGGCTTCGATCTCGATGCCGGGATTGGCCGCCTCGAATTTGGCCACGAGGTCGTTCATCGGGTTGTCGGGATTGTCGAAATGGTACCAGAACCGGACCGTTTCGGCCTGGGCCGCGCCGCTGGCGAGCAGTGCCGAAAGGGCAACCCCCATGGTCAGTGTCTTCAAGAGTGTCATGTAGTCCTCCTCCTCAAATAAAGCCGGCTACGATTGGGCAGCCATCCTTCTTGCCTCCACGCCTGCAAAACGGAGCGCCTCCCGCGCCGCCCTGAGGTCGATGGTATTCTGTAGAAAGCCGTGGGTGACGCCCGAGACCACGGTCACCGCCTCGGTGCGGCCGAGGGATGTCAGCCGGGTCTGCAGCGACAGGGTATCGGACAGCAGCGGATCGACGCCGGCCGCCATCAGATGCAAAGGCGGCAGGCGCGACAGCGCCGCGTCACTGGCCTGCAAGGGGCAGGCGAGCGGATCGGCCGCAACCGGCCGATCGCCGGCATACATTGTCCAGTAGCGCTGCATCTTGGCCCTTGTCAGGCCGGGGCCTTCGGCGAACTGCAGGTAGGATGCCGTCTCGAAATCGCGATCATAGGTTCCGTAGAACAGCAGGGCGCCGCT
This sequence comes from Rhizobium sp. CG5, assembly GCF_023701945.1. GTDB lineage: Bacteria > Pseudomonadota > Alphaproteobacteria > Rhizobiales > Rhizobiaceae > Allorhizobium. The sequence continues at coordinate 285,451 of NZ_JABAEF010000006.1, read as the reverse complement.
AGGTGCGGGTGCGCCTTGCGATTGCTCATGCAGGATGGCGGCAAGTGCTAGGTTGGCACCGGCGGAATCGCCAGCCACCAGCACCGGGCCGGCGGCAAGACCGCAACGCTCGGCAATGGTGCCGACATGGCGAAGTGCTGCGATGGTGTCGTTCAGGCCGGCCGGGTAGGGGTGTTCCGGCGCCAGCCGATAATCCGGCACGACGACCGTCATGCCGGCCTCGACGGCCAGCACGCGGGCGCAACGCTCGTGGGTTTCCGGGCTGCAGAAGGCAAAGCCGCCGCCATGGATGAACAGGATCAGGCCGGCACCGGCATTGTCCGGCACGAAGACGCGCAGGCGGCAGCGGGCGGAATCGAGCGTCTCGTCGGCCTCCAGCCAGAGGGTCAGCACATCAGCCATGTCGGGCAGGTCGACGTTCCAGCGGGCAATGGCCTCCTCGCATTGGGCGCGGCCCTCGGCCGGCGGCAGCAAGGTCGGATCGGGCTGGGGCGCACCCTCGGCGGCGATGCGGGCCATCAGCGCCGCCATCTCGTCGGACAAATGGGACGGTTCGGGGATCCTCATCGTCATTGGCTGGCATCCGGGAAGACGCTCGGGCCGAGATCGACGATCGTTGCGATATGATGATGCAGCGCCTGGTTGGCGCGGGCGGTATCGCCGCTCTCGATCGCCTCGATCACCGAGCCGTGGCGTTGCGCCGTTGCCAGAAGATCGCGCGGCGCGGTGCTGCGGGAAATCTTGAAACGGTGATTGTGCACCAGGCAGCGATGCAGGATCGGATCGAGCGCCGGCAGGTCGGCATCCTGGAAGATGCGGCGATGGAAATCCCGATCGAAAGAGGCCAGTTCCAGCTCGTCGTCGGCCGTTGCCGCCTCGATCATCTCGCCGTAGAGCGCCTTCAGGTCCGGGATGAGCGAGCGGCTCGGGGCGCGCAGCACGCGCACGATGCCGTTGCATTCGATCTGCTGGCGAACGCGGAACATCTCGACGGCTTCGGCTTCGGTGCATTCTGAAACCTGCGTGCCGCGATGGCCCTTGCGCAAAACGAGGCCTTCCTCCTGCAGCTGCAGCAGCGCCTCGCGCACGGTTCCCTGGCTGCAGGCGAAATGCGAGGCGAGATCCAGTTCCGTCAGTGCCGCACCGGCCGGCAGCAGGCCCAGCATGATATCGCGCTTCAGCTGGTTGAAGGCTGTCGCGGATTTCGCTGATTTTGTCGGCTTGGCCGGGCTGGTGGGCCTGGTGGAAAAATAGGACATCAACTTGCCTATGGTGTTGCGCGTCGCTGCTAATATCATTATTGATAATGATATCGATAATAGACGTCAAGGCCCGATTTGGCCTTCTGGGAGGAGAAACAGTGAGCGCAATTTCGTTGAAACGGATCCGCAAATCCTATGGAGCCCTGCAGGTCATTCACGATGTGGACATCGATATCGCCAGCGGCGAGTTCCTGGTCCTGGTCGGCCCGTCCGGCTGTGGAAAGTCAACGCTCCTCAGGATGATTGCCGGACTGGAGGAGATTTCCGGCGGAGTTCTTGAGATCGGCGACAAGGTGGTCAATGCCCTGCCGCCGTCCGAGCGCGACATTGCCATGGTGTTCCAGGACTATGCGCTCTACCCGCATATGACGGTGCGCGACAACATGGCCTTCGGGTTGAAGATGCGTGGCGAGAGCGAAGAGACGATCACCAAGCGCGTCGACCGAGCCTCCGATATCCTGAAGATCGGCCCGTTTCTCGACCGCCGCCCGGCGCAGCTCTCCGGCGGACAGCGCCAGCGTGTCGCCATGGGCCGGGCGATCGTGCGCGAGCCGGCAGCCTTCCTGTTCGACGAGCCACTGTCCAACCTCGATGCCGCATTGCGCATCGAGATGCGCCTGGAGATCGCCAAGCTTCACAACCGGATGAAGGCGACCACCGTCTATGTCACCCATGACCAGGTCGAAGCGATGACCCTTGCCGACCGGATCGTCGTCATGAATGCCGGTGTGGTCGAGCAGATCGGCAAGCCGCTGGACCTCTATCACCGGCCGGCAAGCCTGTTCGTGGCGCGCTTCATCGGCAGCCCCACGATGAATACGATCGATGCTTCACTATCCGATGGCACCCTCACCATTCTCGGCCGCTCCGTTGCCTTGCCCGAATCGGCCGCGCCGGGAACCGGCGCCAAAGCCGTCACGCTCGGTCTGCGGCCGGAGGATATCGTCCGGTGTTCGGCGCATGAGGCGTGGTTTTCGGGCGAGGTCGCCGTGGCCGAACGGCTGGGCAGCCAGACCTATTGTTATGTGGAAATCGGCCATACGCGCATGCTGACGGTGGAATTGCCGCGCGATGCGGAGATCCGGGTGGGCGAACAGATGCACCTGCGCGGCGTGCCCGACGCCATCCACCTATTCGACCCCAAGACCGGCATGCGTCTCAACTAGAGGTGCGGCCTTGGTTCTGCGTTTGGCGCGCAGCGTCTGCCTACTCTGGCCCCGGACGCAGCCGCGCCTCGGGACCGTTGCAGGCGGCCGCTTCACCGCGCCGCCCGTGCCAGCCCGTGTTCCACCAATCGGTCGATGATCTCGGCATAACTCACGCCGCTGGCGGCCATCGCCTTGGAATACATGCTGATATCGGTAAAGCCGGGGATCGTGTTGATCTCGTTGACGAGGAAGGTCATGTCTTCGGTCAGAAAGAAATCGACGCGCGCCATGCCATCGCAGCCAAGCGCCCTGAAGGCCTTGGCGGCCATGTCGCGCATCTCGGCCTCGATTTCCGGCGGCAGCTCTGCCGGAACCTTCAGCGCCGCACCGTCCTCGTCGATATATTTGGCGTCATAGCTGTAGAAGCCGTGGCTTTCGGCGGGAATGATCTCGCCGGGTCGGGAGACGAACAGTCCGCCAGCCGGATCTTCCAGCACGCTGAATTCGATCTCGCGGCCCGCGATGAATTCCTCGGCCAGCAGGATGCGGTCATGTTTGAAGCCTTCCACCAGAGCCGGCAGAAACTCCTGGCTACCGGACACTTTTCTCACGCCTACCGAAGACCCCTGGCGGGCCGGCTTGATGAACACGGGAAGCCCGAGTTCGCGTTCCAGCACGGACAAATCGGGCGTCTGATCCTCGCTGATCGTCACCGACCGGGCGACCGGAATGCCGGCCACGCGCAGCAGCCGTTTGGCGATGACCTTGTCGAGCGCGGTCGCCGAACCGAGGATTCCGCAGCCGACGAGCGGTACGCGGGCCACTTCGGCAAGCCCCTGCACCGACCCATCCTCGCCGTGCAGGCCATGCAGGACCGGAAAGAGGATGTCGATCTTCGGCAGATCGTAAGCCGGCCCATTCGCCGGAAGGGCAATCATCCGCCCCTGTCCTCCGGGAACAAGGCACACTTGCGTGCCGCTGGAGGGTTTCGACAAAACGCCGTTCTCGAAGGAACTTAACAGCCATACGGCCTCGCGGGTGATGAAGATCGGCACGGGCTCATAGCGTTCCGGCGCCAGGGCCTGCATCACATTGGTCGCCGAAAGCACCGATACGTCATGTTCGGCGGATCGCCCGCCAAACAGCACGGCGATACGCAGCGTCTCGGGGCCTGAGGCGTGGGGCATGAAATGGTTCTCCGCAATGATGAGGGGTTGAAATGGCTTAAAGGCCGACGGCAATGCCGCGGTTGGCAAAGAACTGGTCGAAGGTCGCAAGCGGCAGGGTCACATCGGCCTGGCTTTGCCGGTCGTGACCGGAAGGGTTATGGAAGCGGATCGTATCGGCTCCAGCCGCCGTTACCAGAACCAGGTGCCCGCCTTTGGAAGGCGGCTGACGCTCCGGCCAGCGAATAGCGCTGTTGACGGAGGCGATGAAAAATCTCCGCTGCGACAGAAGCTCGGGAATGGTGGATGTTTCGACATTCGTCACCGTCTCGGCCTGCAGCCCGAAACGCTCGGCGACAAATCTGACGAAGGGCGCATAGATCAGACCCTTGATCGAGGCATCCGCATCGTTGACGACATAGCCGCCATAGTCCGTGCAGTCCCTGGCCAGCGTCAGCGTCGGATGGATCTCGCCACGTGCGGCAAGGATCATCTTCAGGCAGGCCATGCCGCAGGCATTGACGGCCCAGCGTGCATAGTCCTCGATCGTCTCCGCCCCGGAATTGCGCCAGAGAGGGTCGCGCAACAGCGCCGAACCGCCCTCCGATATCACCGGCAGCGTCATCTCGGGCGTTTCCCATTGATTGAAATAAGGCGTTTTAGCCGGCTGGTCCCGCACGAAATCCCCGATCGATGATCACATCCCGCTGGAAGATCGACAAGCAAAACGACTGTTTTGCGGCAGATAGGCCCGGTCTGCGAAATTTTCGCAGACCGGTCGGCCGGTAGGCCGGATACAGGTCGTGCGCAGGGCGGGTTCACGCCCGTCGGCTTTCGCCAACCTATGCGGCAGGCGGTGGCCGGCCTGCTGCGGATTTTCTATTCCGCGGCGGCTTTCGCGGCGTTATTGGCCTGAACCAGCCGTTCCAGCAGGGTCATTTCGTCGGCGGTCAGGTCGGTCAGCGGCGGCCGGACGGGGCCGGATTGCTGGCCGATCGCCCGCAGGCCCGCCTTGATGATCGACACCGCATAGCCCCGGCGGCGGTTGCGCAACGCTACGAAGGGAAAGAAGAACTCGGTGAGGATCTGATCGACGACGGGCTGGTTGCCGGCCCGCAGCGCCTTGTAGAAACGCTGGGCCAGCGCCGGCACGAAGTTGAACACGGCCGAGGAATAGGTCGTCACGCCGGCGGCGAAATAGGCCTGGGCATAGACTTCGTGGGTCGGCATGCCGCCGACATAGACCAGCCGATCCTTGATCTTGGTGGTGATCTCGATGACCTTGTCGACATCGCCGACGCCATCCTTGAAGCCGATCAGGTTTGGGCAGTCGTCACAGAGCCGGGCGATGCTGTCGGCGTTCAGAACCGCATTGTCGCGATTGTAGACGACCACGCCGATGCCGACCGATTTACAGACCGTCCTGACATGCGCAACCAGGCCTTCCTGTTCGGCAAACATCAGATAGGGCGGCAGCAGCAGCAGGCCATCGGCGCCGGCCTTTTCGGCCGATCTGGCAATCTCGACGGCCAGCGCCGTGCCGTAGCCGGTGCCGGAAATGATCGGCGTCTTGCCGGCCGATGCCTTGGCGGCCCGGATAACCTCGGGAATTTCCGACGGGGTCAGCGAGAAGAATTCGCCGGTCCCGCCGGCGGCAAACAGCACCGAGGCGTCAAAACCGGACAGCCATTCGACATGGCGACGATAGGCGGGCTCATCGAACTTCAGATCGGCAGTAAAGTGGGTTACGGGAAAGGAGAGAAGTCCGTCGCCGACGGCTTTCTTGAGCTCAATGGGGTCCATCTGAAATCCTTGTGTCTCTGTCAATGCAATGGGAGGGACGCCGCATCAGATCTGCGATGTCTCGAGGGCTTGGAGGATGGCGGCGATATAGCCGTAGCAGAAGGCAAAGGCGGTGCCCTGCGGGTCGCGGCCGCTGATCGTCGGCACATGGTCGGGCATGACCATGTAGCGGTAGCCGACCTCCTTGTAGACCTTCAGCGAGCGGACCATGTCCATGTCGCCTTCGTCCGGGAAGGTCTCCATGAAAGACAGCTTGCCGCCGCTGATATTGCGGAAATGCAGGTTGAACAGTTTGCCGCGGGTTCCGAACCAGCGGATGATGTCGTCGATTTCCTCGCGCGGATTGTCGAGCATCTCGCCGACCGAGCCCTGGCAGAAATTGAGGCCGTGATAGGGGCTTTCGCGCATCAGCACGAATTTCTTCAAACCTTCGACCGTACCCAGCACGCGGGTGACGCCCTTGTAGCCGGGCGGCGTATAGGGATCGTGCGGATGGCAGGCGAGCCGAACGCGATTGCTTTCGGCCACCGGCACGACACGCTCGAGAAAATAGTCGATGCGCTCCCAGTTCTCGTCTTCCGAAAGCGTGCCGGCGAGACCCGGAGCGGCCTGATGATCGGCTTTGTCCCAGCGGAAGGCTTCGTTTCTGGAGCCGCCGCGCCCCGGCTCCATCTCCGTGCGCGGAATGCCGATCAGGTTGAGATTGTATTTGGCGGCCGGAATGCCGACCTTGGCGCAATTCTCGATCATCGTGCAGACCGCATCGATCTGGCGGTCGCGATCGGGTCCCGCCAGCAGGATATCCGGATAGGGGGCTCTTTCGATCACCCGTGAGGGCAGAGGCAGCTGGATCATATCCAGCATGATGCCGAAGCTCTCGACGTGATCGCGATGCCGCTCCAGATCCTCCAATGTCCATGTTTCCGGCAGTCCCGGCGGGTCGGCCGAAATGTGCTTGACGCCCAGTTGGGCAAAGACCCGGTAATCCTCGTCATCGCGGGCGCCGACCTGTGTTCCCAGATACACTACGCACTCCTCCTCGAACTCGAAATTCATATCACATCATATGACATAATATGAATTTCGAATCCTGTCGAGAGGCTTATTGGCTTTCGGCGAGGATGCGGTAGCGGCGTTGGCTGGCCATCAGGTGGTCGCGCATGGCTTGCCGGGCGCGATCCGGGTCCTGTTCGGCAATGGCCGACAGGATGGCGACATGCTCGGCATGGACCTTGTTTAAATAATCGCGATCGCTGGCGTCGGGCAGGGTGGGGAACTGGCCGCGCGGGATGGCGCGCGGACCGAAATGGCGCAGCACATCGACATAGAATCGGTTGTTGGTGGCAGCGGCAATGGCCATGTGAAAGTCGTAATCCGCCTCGACGGTCGGCTTCCCCTCTTCGATCAGGTGGGCCATTCGGCGGTTGGCGGCGCGCATGGTTGATTCCTGTTCGGCCGTCCGGCGATAGGCGGCAATGGCGGCGGCTTCACCCTCGGTTGCCATGCGAAATTCGAGCAATTCCAGGGTTTCCGGAATGCTGTTGATCTCGATCGGTGTCAGGTTGAAGGTCTGGTGGCTCTTGGGATCACTGACGAAAACACCCTTGCCCTGCACCGGCTTGACATAACCCGCGGCGCGCAGGTCGGCGATCGCTTCTCTGACCACGGTGCGGCTGACGCCGTAGCTTGCCTCGAGCTGCGGCTCGGTCGGCAATTGGTCGCCCTGTTTCAGCTTGCCGCTTTCGATCTGGCCGCGCAACTGGTCGATCAGCTGCTGCGCCAGTCTTTGTCGTCCCCGTGGTGCTGTTGTCCCCAGTCCGTTTGCCATGGTCTGCCTGTCTCGTTCTCTTTTTGGCGGGCTCTTGCCAATATACGCGAAGTCCGATAAATCATAATACGACATACGGACGACATCATATGTATCGTATGATAGACTAGGGAGGAGATTCTATGAAGCATTTTTCGAGACGACTGTTCGTCGGCGTTGCGCTGAGCGTTTTGACGCTTGGCGCGCCGACCCTTCACGCTGCCACACCCGACAATCAGCTGGTTATCGCGACATCGCTCGCGCAGGTCCTGTCGCTCGATCCCCATCAGGCGACCGAGGGCAAGGCGGTCGAAGTCATGTCCAATCTCTATGATCGGTTGGTGGCCACCGATGCCACCGGCAAGATCCTGCCGCAGCTGGCCGAGACATGGGATATCGATGACAAGGGCATCACCTTTCACCTTCGCGATGCGGAATTTGCATCTGGCAATAAAGTAACATCCGCCGACGTCGTCTATTCGCTGACACGCCTGATGAAGCTCGACCAGGCCGCGGCGGGTAACTTGAAGCGCGTCGGCTATTCTGCGGATAATATCGAAACGCTGGTGACCGCGCCGGATGAGAAGACCGTCCGCGTCGACCTGTCGGGTGAGGTCACGTCGGAACTACTGCTCTATCGCCTGGCCATGTGCATTGCCAGTGTCGTCGATAGTGAAGAGGTCAAGACGCATGCCGTCGACAACGACTATGGCAATGCCTGGCTGCGCACCAATTCTGCCGGTTCCGGGCCGTTCACGCTCAATCGCTGGACGCCGAACGAAATGGTCATTCTCGACGCCAACAAAAACTATGTGGCCGGCGAGCCGAAGATGCGCCGCGTCATCGTTCGTCATGTGCCGGAAAGCCAGGTCGAGCGCCTGATGCTGGAGCGTGGCGACGTGGATATCGCCAGCGCGCTGACGGCCTCGGACCTTGGCACCTTCAACGACAAGAAGGGCTTCGGCATCCAGCGTATTCCGACCGGCGGATTTTATGTGCTGGCGATGAATGCCGGCAAGAAGGAGCTCTCCGATCCGAAGGTGCGCGAGGCGATCGCCTATGGCATCGACTACAAGGGCATGGAGAAGGCGATCATGGGCCCCTACGGTCGTGTCCGCACGGTGCCGGTGCCGGAAAACTACGACTATGCTATTGCGAGCCCCGACTGGCAGCTGAATGTCGAGAAGGCCAAGGCTCTGCTCGCGGAAGCCGGCTACAAGGACGGTTTCAGCCTGACACTGAAGACCATCGCCCAGACGCCGCGCATCGATCTGGCGACCGCCATCCAGGCATCGCTGGCCCAGATCGGCATCAAGGTGGAAATCCGCCAGGGCAACGGCTCGGAAATCATCGCCGCCCACCGCGCTCGTGATTTCGACCTGCTGATGCCGCAGACCGGGGCCTATATGCCGAACGCGCTGGGCGCCATGGAGCAGTTTTCCAGCAATCCCGACAATTCGCTGGAAGCCAACAATGCCGGCAATTTCGTCTGGCGGTCGGCCTGGGACATTCCCGAACTGACGGCGCTCACGGCAAAGGCCGCCATGGAGCCGGATTCGAAGAAGCGCGGTGCGCTTTATGTCGAGATGCAGGAGATGTTCGTGGCGCAGAAGCCGGCCGTGCTGCCGCTGTTCGAGCGGTTCGAGCCGATCGTGGTCAGCGATCGCGTCAAGGACTATGTGGGACATCCCAGCCTGGCGACCCGCCTGGAAGGCGTCACCAAGACAGCTGCTGAGTAACGGGCAAGGCATCCGATCATGAAGGAACTTTCCGCAAGGGAGCTGGGGCGGCGTGTCCTGCATCTGCTCGTCAGCCTCTTCATCCTGCTCTGCGTCACCTTCGTGATCGGCCGGGTTCTCCCCGTCGACCCCGTGGGCGCCGTGGTCGGCGAACTTGCCGACCCGGCCGCCTACGAGGCGATGCGGGTGCGCCTTGGGCTCGACCTGCCGCTCTATCAGCAATTCGGCATTTTTCTGGGCGGTCTGTTCCGCGGTGATTTCGGCACGGCCATCCTGACCGGCAATCCGGTGTCGCAGGATCTGGCGCAGGCCTTTCCCGCCACCCTGGAATTGGCGACGCTGGCCGTGCTGATCTCGACCTTGCTCGGCGTGCCGCTGGGCCTGGCCGCAGCGCTGTTCCGCGATACGTTCATCGACAAGTTCGCCCGCGTCATCTCGCTGGTCGGCCATTCGATCCCGGTCTTCTGGTTCGGCATTGTCGGGCTGGTGATCTTCTACGCCGCGCTCAACTGGGTCGGCGGGCCGGGCCGCGTCGATGTCTTCTATGAAGGGCTCATCCCGCCGGTCACGGGTCTCCTGCTCGTCGACAGCCTGATTGAGGGCGATACGGAGGTGTTCTGGAACGCCCTGTCGCACATCATCCTGCCGGCCTTCATCCTGGCCTATTCCGCCATGGCCTATATCACCCGCATGACCCGCAGTTTCACCCTGGAGCAGCTGAGCCAGGACTATGTGATTGCCGCCCGCGCCAAGGGCGTCGGTCCGGCGCGCACCGTCATCAGCCACGTCCTGCCCAATATTGCCGTGCAGCTGATCACCGTTCTGGCCATTTCCTATGGCAATCTGCTGGAAGGTGCGGTGGTGACGGAAATCGTCTTCTCCTGGCCCGGTATCGGCCAGTACATGACCAATGCGCTGATGATCGGCGACATGAACGCCATTCTGGCGGCCACCATCATCGTCGGCTTCATCTTCATGGCGCTCAATTTCCTGGCCGACATCGCCTATGCGGTCCTTGATCCACGCACGAGGGAGGCTGCCCGATGAGCCAGATACTCGACCAGACCGCCACCGTGCGGCCGCCCGGCATTGCGAGCCGGATCACCTCCTCGCTGGGGCGGACGCTCGCCAAGCTCGGCCATGAGCCGCTCGGCATGGCCGGCTTCATCGTGCTGGCCGTGCTGATCACCGTGGCGATCTTCGCACCGCTGATCGCGCCCTACGATCCGGCCATCCAAAGCCTTGAAAACGCCCTGCAGCCGCCAAGCCTTGCCCATCTGGCGGGCACCGACGAGTTTGGCCGTGATATTTTCAGCCGCCTGGTCTACGGCACGCGGATCACCATCCAGACGGTGCTGTCGATTTCGTTCATCGTCGGGCCGATCGGTCTTCTGATCGGCATCGTCGCCGGCTTCTTCGGCGGCCGCACCGATGCCATCCTGATGCGGGCGACCGATATCGTGCTGTCCTTTCCGTCGCTGATCCTGGCGCTGTCGCTGGCCGCCGCCCTCGGTGCCGGCCTCAACACCGCCATCATCGCGATCTCGCTGACCGCCTGGCCGCCGATCGCGCGGCTGGCGCGGGCCGAAGCGCTGGTCGTGCGCAATGCAGACTATGTCGCCGCCGCCCGTCTCTATGGAGCGTCGCCGGTGCGCATCCTGATCCTTTACATCGCGCCGATGTGCATTCCCTCCGTCATCGTGCGCCTGACGCTCAACATGGCAGGCATCATCCTGACGGCGGCCTCGCTCGGCTTTCTCGGTCTCGGGGCCCAGCCGCCGGCGCCGGAATGGGGCGCGATGATCTCCAGCGGGCGCAAGTTCATGCTCGACTACTGGTGGGTTGCCGTGATGCCCGGTATTGCAATTCTCCTGACGAGCATCGCCTTCAACATTGTCGGCGATACGCTGCGCGACCTTCTGGATCCCCGCCATGCCCGGTCCTGATCTCAACACTATCCTTTCGGTCCGCGATCTCAATGTGCGGTTCGGCCAGAACTCCATTTCGGCGGTCTCGAATGTCAGCTTCGATCTCGGCCGCGAGCGCATCGGCATTGTCGGCGAATCCGGTTCCGGCAAGTCGACGACCGGCCGGGCGATCATGCGGCTTCTGCCGCCGAGCGCCACCGTGACGGCAGCGGAACTGGATTTCTGCGGCGAGCCGCTGCTCGAAAAGACCGAGCGCCAGATGGGCGGATTGCGCGGCAAGGATATCGCGCTGATCATGCAAGACCCGCGCTATTCGCTGAACCCGGTGCTCAACATCGGCAAGCAGATCGCCGAAGCCGCCAAGCTGCATCTCGGCCTGTCGAAGAAACCGGCGCTGGAGGCGGCACGCGCCATGCTGGAACGGGTGCGGATTGCCGAACCGGACCGGGTGATGAAGCTCTATCCCCATCAGATTTCCGGCGGCATGGGCCAGCGGGTGATGATCGCCATGATGCTGCTGGCCAAGCCGAAGCTGGTGATCGCCGACGAGCCGACCTCGGCGCTCGATGTCAGCGTGCGCAAGGATGTGCTGGTGCTGCTCGATGAACTGGTGCGGGAGAACAATTCCGGCCTGATCCTGATCAGCCATGATATCCGCATGGTGGCCGCCTTCTGTGAACGCATCCTGGTGATGTATGCGGGGCGGGTCGTGGAGACCTTGTCCAAGCTCGAAGAGGCGCAGCATCCCTATACGCGCAGCCTGATCGCCGCCCTTCCCGATCCCCGCCATCCGGTCGATCGGCTGAAGGTCCTCGACCGGGCAAGCCTGGACAAAGCCATGGAGGTCGCACGATGATCAAGGTCGACAATCTGGATGTCGTCTACGGCACGAAAACGAGCCGCAACCATGTGGTCCGCGGCGTGAGCTTCACGGTCGCCAAAGGCGAGACGCTTGGCATCGTCGGCGAATCCGGTTGCGGCAAGTCGACGGTGCTGCGATCGGTGGCCGGTATCGAACAGGGCTGGACGGGGAACATTTCACTGGCCGGCAAGCCGATCGGCAAGACCCGTTCGCGCGACGAGCTGATGCTGTCGCAGATGGTGTTTCAGGATCCCTATGGTTCGCTGCATCCCCGCCACCGCATCGGTACGGCTCTGGCCGAACCGATCCGGGCCATGGGGCTTGGCGACGGCTGGTCGAAGGTGCCGGCAGCACTGCGGCAGGTGGGGTTGCCGGAGGCATTTGCCACGCGGTTTCCGCACGAGCTGTCGGGCGGCCAGCGCCAGCGGGTCGCCATCGCGCGGGCGCTGATCCTGTCGCCGGAGATCCTGCTTCTCGACGAGCCGACCTCGGCGCTCGACGTCTCCGTGCAGGCCGAAATCCTCAATCTTCTTGCCGATCAGCGCGACGAGCGGGGCCTGACCTTTGTCCTGGTCAGCCACGATCTCGCTGTCATTGCCCATATGTGCGACCGCGTTCTGGTGATGCAGAACGGGGTGTTTGTCGACGAGATGAGCAAGGAGGACCTGCGCATCGGAGCCACTCATTCGGCCTATGCGCAGGAGCTGTTTGAGGCCAATTTCCTCTGATCGCCTTTGAAACTGGCCCGATTTGCTGAACGTCAATCCGAAGCCTCGAAAACATCTTGCCTGATCCTGTCGAAATCAAAATTATGTGATAAGACAGGAAAAGAACTTCCGGCTAACGATGGGCCGGAACGAGGAGTTTCGATGGACAGAGCGATCGCCCAGGGCAAGGATCTCAGCGCACAGACCGAGGCGATCCGGGCGCGCATTCTCGACGTGCTGTCGCGAATGCCCTGGGACGGCGTGGAGTTCAAACATGCCATTCCCGGTCTCTCGCTCTACCGGGTGGTGGAGCCGGCCGGGCCGTTTTCCAGCGTCTACGAGCCCAGCCTGTCGATGATCATCAAGGGCAGCAAACGCATCAGCGTCGGCGACGAGACGCTGGTCTATGACGAGGCCTGTTTCTTCCTGACGGCGATCGGATTGCCGATGACCGGCCAGATCTGTGCGGCAAGCGAGGGCGAGCCCTATGTCGCCGCCATGCTGCGGCTTGATCTGGAGCGGTTGCGGCGCCTCATTGCCGATTATGACATACAGCCGTCCGATACGCGCGAACGAGACCGTGGCATCGTGGTCGGCGCGGCCACGCCGGAACTGTTCGATGCCTTTTTGCGGCTGATTTCGCTGGCGGCCACACCGAGCGACATCCCCTTTCTGGCGGGTCATATTCAGAACGAGATCCTGTACAGGCTGCTGTCGGGCGAGCAGGGCGCTCGCCTGCGGCGCTTTGCGCTGGCCGGCACCAACAGCAACCGGGTCGCCAAGGCCGTGGCCTGGCTCAAGGAGAATTATACTTTGCCGCTGCGCGTCGAGGACCTCGCCGACATGGCGAACATGGGTGTCTCGACATTGCACCACCATTTCCGCGCCATGACGGCCATGAGCCCCCTGCAGTTCCAGAAGCATCTGCGGCTGCACCATGCCCGCGAACTCATGCTGTCGGGGTCGCTCGATGCGGCTAGCGCCTCGCTCCGGGTCGGCTATGAGAGCCCGACGCAATTCAGCCGGGAATATCGGCGCATGTTCGGCCATCCTCCGCTGCGCGACATCAGGGCCATTTTGAACTCGGATGAATCCATTCGGCGCAACTCTGTCGGCTGAGATTCGCTTTGGCCGGGGGCTGGGTGACGTCGTGCGGCTTGCCGAACGTCAAAAACGGCGCGGATGGACAAAAAGCGGCCTTGTCGACACGATCGAGCAATAATCCGGCAGGATCGAACCTACCCGTCTTTGACAGGTTCTTCTAAGCTGCGGCGGCAAAGGGTGCGCGCCGGACGGTCTCGAAATCAACATTTCGGGCCTGTCCGTGTTGATTGCGCGCCACAACGCGGGGAGAACATTCATGGTAAAACTAACAATCAACGGCACCGAACATCAGGTCGAGGCCGAGGACGATATGCCGCTTCTCTGGGCAATCCGCGATCTCGTGGGTCTGACCGGTACGAAATTCGGATGCGGCGTGGCGCAATGTGGCGCCTGCACGGTCCATCTCGACGGCGTGGCCGTCCGCTCTTGCCAGACATTTATCGGCGATGTCGGCGAGGCCAAGATCACGACCATCGAGGGGATTTCCGGCAAGGTCGCCGAAACGCTGCAGACGGTCTGGGCCGATCTCGATGTGCCGCAATGCGGCTACTGTCAATCGGGCCAGCTCATGTCGGCCAGCGAATTGCTGACCAGCAATCCCAAGCCGACGGACGAGGATATCGATGCGGCCATGGCCGGCAATCTCTGTCGGTGCGCCACCTATCACCGAATCCGAGCCGGGATTCACGAAGCTGCCAAGCGTCTGGAGGCCTGAGCCATGTTACCGAAGATGATGCAATCTCTCGTCCTGCCCGCGGTCCAGGCGAAGGCCTCCCGCCGACAAGTCCTGCTGGGCGCCTTTGCGGCCGGCACGGGTCTCGCCATCGGCTTCCGTCTGCTGCCCGCTTCGACGGCCTTGGCCGCCGAGACAGCGGCTGGCGACAGCGGCGCCCATGCCTTCAGCCCCTATCTGACGATCGATGGCGACGGCAAGGTCACGGTCCTGTCCTCGCAGTTTGAAATGGGACAGGGCTCCTACAATGGTCTCGCCACCCTGGTGGTCGAGGAACTCGACGCCGACTGGTCGACCATCGAGGTGCAGGGTATGGCCGGCAATCTCAAAGCCTATGGCAATGTCGCCTTCGGCGGCGCCATTCAGGGCACCGGCGGCTCCACGTCGATGGTCACCTCCTGGGAGCGTTATCGCCAGGCGGGGGCTGCCGCCCGCGCCATGCTGGTCTCGGCCGCTGCTGCCGAATGGGGCGTTCCCGCTGCGGAAATCACCGTCGAAAACGGCATTCTGACCCATGCCTCCGGCAAGAGCGGTGGCTTTGGCCTGTTTGCGGCCAAGGCGGCGACCCTGCCGGCGCCGACCGACGTGACGCTGAAACAGCCGGGCGAGTGGAAGCTGATCGGCAAGCCGGGCCAGAAGCGTTTCGACAGTGCCCGCAAGGCCAATGGCACCGAGCAGTATACGATCGATGTCAAGCTTCCCGGCATGCTGACGGCGGTGATGATCCATCCGCCACTGTTCGGCGCCAAGGTGAAGTCCTTCGATGCGACGGCGGCCCGGGCCGTGAAGGGCGTTGTCGACGTCGTCGAGACGCCGCGCGGTGTGGCCGTCGTTGCCGACCACATGTGGGCGGCCATCAAGGGCCGGGAAGCGGTGACGGTGGAATGGGACGATACGGCAGCCGAAAAGCGCGGCACGCCGGAACTGATGGCAATGTACCGCGATCTTGCCACCAAGCCTCCCGCGGCCATCGCCCGCAAGGATGGCGATGTCGATGCCGGCTTCTCGTCTGCCGCCAAGGTGATCGACGCGAGCTTCGAGTTTCCGTATCTGTCGCATTCGGCGATGGAACCGCTCAACGCCGTGGCGCGCAAGAACGAAGATGGGACGCTCGAAATCTGGGGCGGCCATCAGTTCCCCGATGTCTATCAGGCCCTGACCAGCCAGATCGTCGGCATCACCCCTGACCAAGTGCATCTGCATGTCATGAAGACCGGCGGCAGTTTTGGCCGGCGCGCGGTGTTCGATGGCGATGTGGTGGTTGAGGCGGTCTATGTCGCCAAGGCAATCGGCTACCGGGCGCCCGTCAAGGTGCAGTGGACCCGCGAAGACGACATGCGGGCCGGCCGCTATCGCCCCGCCTACGTGCATACCCTGAAGGCTGGTATCGACGGCGACGGCAAGCTCGTCGCCTGGCAAAACCATGTGGTCGGCCAGTCCATCATGGCAAAGACCATGTTTGACGGCATGGTCAAGAACGGCGTCGATCCGACCTCGGTCGAAGGGGCGAACAACCTGCCTTACGCCATTGCCAACCAGACCGTCGGCCTGACCACCACCGACGTCGGCGTTCCGGTTCTATGGTGGCGGTCGGTCGGCTCGACCCATACGGCGTTTGCCGCGGAAGTCTTCATGGATGAAGTCGCCGAGGCGGCCGGAAAGGATCCGGTCGAATTCCGCCTTTCTATGCTCGAGCCGGGATCGCGCCATGCGGTCGTCCTCAAGCTTGCCGCCGAAAAGGCGGAATGGACCAAGCCTCTGGCGGAAGGACGGTTCCGCGGCGTTGCGGTGGCCGAAAGCTTCGGCACCGTGGTGGCGCAGATTGCCGAGGTCTCGACCGACGGCAAGGGCGGCATCAAGGTCGAACGCGTCGTGGCGGCGGTCGATTGCGGATTGGCGGTCAATCCGGACCAGGTCCGTGCCCAGGTGGAAGGCGGCATCGGCTTTGGACTGGGGGCTATCCTCGGCGAGGAGATCACCCTGACCGACGGCCAGGTCGACCAGAGCAATTTCGATGCCTATACGCCGCTGCGTATCGACGCGATGCCGGTGGTCGAGGTGCATATCCTCGCCTCCGCCAATGCGCCTTCGGGCATCGGCGAGCCGGGCGTTCCGCCGATCGGACCGGCGGTGGCCAATGCCATCTACAAGGCGCTCGGCAAGCGCATCCGCGTCATGCCGTTTGCAAAAACGCTCAGCGCTTGAACCTCGCATTCCCTCCCTGGCTGCCACTGCGGCCGGGGAGGGGGCCACTCGAAGAGACTGCCGGATGCTCCGGCGTTCGGTTCAGAGGTCCAGAATGGCCTTGATCACGCCGGCCTCCGGACGGGACCATTCGGAAAACAGCGCCACGCCATCCTCCAGCCGCCCGTGATGGGTATTGAGTGCCCTGGTCGGCACCTTGCCCGCTTCCATCTGGCGCACCACCTCGGCGAAATCGTCCGGCTGCGCGTTGCGGCTGGCAAAAAGCGTGATTTCGCGCTTGTGAAACTCCGGGTCGGAGAAGGTGATATCCTGACGGACCACCGACAGCAGCACGTAGCGAGCACCGTGGTTCAGGAAATTGAAGCCGCGCTGCATGGGGGCGGCCGTTCCTGTCGCGTCGATGACGACATCGTACCATGTCCCGCCGGTCTGACGTTCGGCCTCGGCCTCGGCCTGGTCGTTGGCGAAGATCGTCTGGTCGGCGCCGAGCCGCTCGACGGCAAAAGCCAGCCGATCCTCGCGGGTGTCCATCACGGTGACATGGGCGCCGCGCGCCTTTGCAAAGATGATCGCCGACATGCCGATCGGGCCGGAACCGGTGACGAGCACGTGGTCCTGGGCGCTGATATTGCCGCGCTTGACGCCATGGGCGCCGATCGCCAGAAACTCGATCATCGCCGCATCTTCGAGCGCGATGCCGCCGGTCGGCACGACATTCTGCTCCGGCACGCAGAGATATTCGGCCATGCCGCCGTCGCAATGGACGCCGAGCACGCGAATATTGCAGCAGGCATTGGTCAGCCCCTTGCTGCAGGCCTGGCAGGTGCCGCAGGAGAGGTAAGGCACGATATAGACCGGCTCGCCCTGTTTCAGCCGGCTGCCCTCCGGCGCCTGCTCGACCGTGCCGGACAGTTCATGACCCATGACGCGCGGATACTCGAGGAAGGGGTGTTTGCCGGCGAAAATGTGGAAGTCGGTGCCGCAGATGCCGACATGGCGGATGCGCACCAGCACTTCGTTTGCCGCCCTTACGGGGTCCGGGCGTGAGATCAGCGAAAGGCGACCGGGTTCGTTGCAAATCAGCGCTTTCATGGGTTGTTCCTGTGGAGTTTCGAGACAATGGATTCGAGCACCGGCGCTGGCGTTCCTGCCCAGTCGAGGAAAGCTGCGATGCGTCGTTCCACCTTGAGCGCATGATTGCCGGCGATATCGGCGATGCGGTGGTCGAGATAGGGGTTCAGGAAACGGCCCATCGTGGTTTCCACATAGGCCTGCGCCTGGTCGCCCATGCCGCGCGCCGCAAATCCGGGCAGAACCTCGTCCCGGTAGACGGCATCAAGCCGGGTACGGATGGCGGGATCGGCGAGGATGACCTTGACCGTTTCGCCGGGCGGGCGGCTCTCGCTTTGCCAGATGTCGGCCAGCACGCTGTGGCCGAGATTGAGGATATGCAGCTTCAGCCGTTCATAGGGTTCGAGATCGTCGGCCAGCACGATGGCCGGATGGCGGCAGGGAAGGGTCAGTCCCGGCGTTTTTTCGATGGCCCAGAGCGCATAGGGCTCGGCAATCGCGCCGGCCGGCTCCAGCGGTTCGGAGACGATCCGGTCGACCAGCGTATTGGCAAAGATCACCTTGTCGTCGAGCCAGAGCAGGAAGGCCGGGCTGGCGCCGGCTTGGCCGGCCAAATCCCGAACCACGCCCTTCAGCACCGGTCCATTGCGGTTGATTAACTCGCAGGGCAGGATCGTCAGGGGTGCGCCACCGGCTTCAAAACGGGCGTGCAGCAATTGCGTCAGCTTGCCGGGAAAAGACGGCAGCGGCGTCTCGGAGCCAAGGCCGGCTGTGGCTTCGTCCAGGCCGACAGCATAACCGGAATCGCCCGTATTGGAGATCACGAATGTCGCCTCATGGACAAAAAGACGGACGATCTCCGACCAGTCGCTCGCCGTCGACAGGCCGCGGGAGACACTTTTGACAGCGATATGGCGCTCGACCGGTTCGCCGTTTTCCAGGCCGCGAATGATGACGGGATAGCCGGCCGGATCGGAAAACGCAGCCAGTCGGCCGGCCCGTTCCGCCGAGCCTGACGTCTGGATGATGGTGATCGGGGCGACTTCCTGGCCAGCCTCGCGGGCCTCGTGCAGGAAGAGGTCGGCATGGGCCTGAAGAAAGCGGCTGGTGCCGAACTGGAGGATAAGACCGGTCATCAGCGGGCTCCAAATTGCGGGTGAAGGAGGGCGCGTTCAATGCCGCGCAATTCGGCAAGGCCCTTCAGCCGGCCGATGGCGGGATAGCCGGGCTGCGCGCCGCGGTTGAGGTCGTCGAGGATTTCCTGGCCGTGGTCGGGGCGCATCGGGATCTGGTGATCGTCGCGGCCTTCGGCGCGGCGGCGCTTTTCCTCGTCGAGCAGCGCCGCAATGACGGCGACCATGTCGGTGCCGCCTTCGAGATGTTCGTCTTCGAAGAAGGAGCACGGCACGGTGTCGGTATCACGGGTCACGTTGCGCAGATGGACGAAATGGATCCGGTCGGCAAAACGCCTGGCGATCAAAGGCAGGTCATTGTCGGCCCGCGCGCCGAGCGAACCGGTGCACAGGGTCACGCCGTTCGCGCGGCTGTTCACCTGACCCAGCATATGGGCGTAGTCCGCCTCGGTCGACAGAATGCGCGGCAGGCCGAGCAGCGGCCACGGCGGGTCGTCGCCATGGGCGCAGATGTTGATGCCGACCTGTTCGGCAACCGGTGTCACCTCGGATAGGAAATCGATGAGGTTCTGCTGCAGCCGGTTGCGGTCGGTGCCTTGATAGGTGCGCAACTTGTCCAGCAGCTGATCGAGCGTGTAGCCATCGGCGGAGCCCGGCAGGCCGGCGCCGATATTGCGGCCGAGGGCGATGATCTTGTCATCCGGCATGCCGGCGAAACATTGCGCGGCCTCGTCGATCAGCGCTTCCGGATAATCGGCGCTGGCCTCGGGGCGCTTCAGGATGTGGATGTCGAAGGCGACGAAATCGATGAGATCGAAGCGCATGGCCTTGGCGCCGTGCCCGGTCTCCCAGCGCAGGTCGGTGCGGGTCCAGTCGAGCACCGGCATGAAATTGTAGCAGACGGTGCGGATGCCGCAGGCCGACAGGCGTCGCAGGGTTTCCTGCCAGTTGGCGACATGGTCGCGCCAGTCGCCTGTCTGAGTCTTGATGTCCTCCGACACGGGCACGCTTTCCACCACGTCCCAATAAAGACCGCCGGCCTTGATGTCGTCCTGGCGCTGCCGAATGCCGTCAAGCGTCCAGGCCGTTCCGGTCGGAACATGATGCAGCGCGCTGACGATGCCTTGCGCACCAGCCTGCGCCGCGTCGCGCACCGTCACCTTGTCGACAGGGCCAAACCACCGCCATGTATGTCTCATTGTCTTGATCCTCTGGAACTTCAGTTGCCGCCGGCAAAGGTGAGCTGCACCTTGCACGCGACGGAGCGGTCGCCCGCCTGCTCGAAGGCTTCGTTCGCCTTTTCAAGCGGAAATGCGTGGGAAATGATCGGTCGCACATCGATGGCGCGGCTGGAAATGAGTGTCACCGCCTGGCCGAATTCGCGGTCGAAGCGCTGGGATCCGCGCCAGACGATTTCCTTGGCCACCAGCATGTTGAGCGCAATGGTCATGTCGCCGGTAACGCCGACCTGCACGATGGTGCCGCGCGGCCTGATCGCGGCAAAGGCGGAGCGCAGCGCCGGCCCGGCAGCCGAGCAATCGAACACCACGTCGACCTTGCCCTTGTCGGCCTGCCAGGCGGCGAGCCCGTCCGGATTCGTTGCAACATTGACAGTGGACGTCGCGCCCATGGCCGGTGCGCGGGCAAGTGCGGCATCGCTCAGGTCGGTGACGACGATCTCGGCAGCACCGGCATGACGGGCGGCAGCAATCGTCAGCAGGCCGATCGGGCCGGCGCCGGTGACCAGAACCGTCGCTCCGGAGAGATCTCCGGCCTGGGCCACTGCATGCAGGCAGACCGCAAGCGGTTCGGCGCAGGCGGCTTCGCCCGGCGTGATATCAGGGCCAACGGGAAAGCACTGGATCGCCGGGACGATCAGCCAGTCGCGGAACATGCCCTGTTCATGAGGCAGGCGCATGGCACTGCCCATGAAGCGCATCTCGAGGCAATGGATGGGCTGGTCGATCTCGCAGAAAGGACACGTGCCGCAGGGCTGCGACGGATTGACCGCCACCAGCATGCCGGCCGCGATGGTGCTGACACCTTCGCCGACCGCCTCGACAAAACCCGACGCCTCATGCCCGGCAATGATCGGTTCGCGCACCCGCACGGGGCCGAAACCGCCGTCCTGGTAGTAATGAAGGTCGGATCCGCAGATGCCGCCAGCCGCCATGCGCAGCAGGACCTGGCCTGGGCCCGGCAATGCGGTGTCCTGTGTCTCGACCCGCAGGTCGCGTGTTGCGTGAAGACGTGCCACCCGCGTCAACATGTCTGAAGCCTTCTTCTCTCGTCTCTCTTTGGCAGGGATCCCGCGCGACCGTTGTCGCGCGGGAGGGGCCGCATCAGCGGATCAGGCCCATTTCGGTCGGCAGCCACAGCGTGATCGCCGGAATGAAGGTAATCAGCATCAGGGCGATGAACAGCGGCACCAGCCAGGGTATGATGGCCATCGTGGTCCGTTCCACCGAGAGCTTGGCGACGCGCGACAGCACGAAGAGCACCATGCCAAGTGGTGGATGCAGCAGCCCGATCATCAGGTTGAGCGTCATGATGAGGCCGAAATGTACCGGGTCTATGTCGAACTGCTTGACCAGCGGCATCAGGATGGGGACCAGGATCGTGATCGCCGCGATCGTATCCAGGAAGCAGCCGACGAACAGCATCAACAGGTTGACCAGGATGAGGAACGCCCATTTGTTGTCGGTGATCGACAGGATGGCATCCGACAGCAATTGCGCGGTCTGGCTGACGGTCAGCAACCAGGCAAAGACCGAGGCGGCAGCGACGATGAACAGCACCGAGGCCGTGGTTTCCACCGTGTCGAAGGTCGCCTTGGCCAGCGATTTGAACGACATCGTCCGGTAGCGCACCAGGCCAAGGAATAGCGACCAGAGCACGGCGGCAACGGCTGCTTCGGTGGGCGTGAACCAGCCCATGGTCATGCCGCCGATCAGGATCACCGGGGTCATCAGCGCCATCACGGCGGAGAAGTCGAAATACCAATCGCAGGCAAGCAGCACGATCAGGGTGATCAGGATGGCCAGATTGAGCGAGACACCGGTAAGCGTCAGCAGGTAGATGCCGAGCGGCACCATCATCACGACGACCACTTCCAGGGAAGCGCCGAGGATCACGCGCAGGCTGAACGGCGTGTCCGAGCCCCACTGCTTGACATAGGCAAAGATCATCACCGTCACCATCATCAGCACGGTCATGACGACGCCTGGAACGATGCCCGCCATGAACAGCGCGCCAATCGAGACATTGGCCATCATGCCGTAGATCACGAAGGGCAGGGACGGCGGAAAGATCGGCCCAAGCGTGGCCGAGGCGGCCGTCACGCCGACTGCGGCCTCCACTGGATAGCCATGATCCTTCATGGCCTTGATCTCGATGGTGCCGATCCCGGCGGCATCGGCCAGCGCTGTGCCGGACATGCCGGAGAAGATCACCGAGCCGATGATGTTGACCTGCGCCAGGCCGCCGCGCATCCAGCCGACCAGTGCGACAGCGAAGGCATAGATGCGGCCCGTCACGCCGGCCGAGTTCATCAGGTTGCCGGCCAGGATGAAGAAGGGAACCGCCAGCAACGGAAAGCTTTCGACGCCGGCAATCAGCCGCTGCGCGGCAATGATATCAGGAGCGACATTGTAGAAAACGATATAGAGCACCGATGCCACGGCCATTGAGACCGCAACCGGCAGGCCGATGATCATCAGGACAAGAAAAGCGCCAATCAAAAGCAGCATATGATCAATCCTCTGCGTTCTGGAACGCTTCAGGCCGCTCCAGCACCGAATAGCCCCGGCGCATGTTGGCGACGAAGACCTGGATGGAGCGAAGGAACATCAGGACGAAGGCGGCAAGCACCGTGTAGAAGACGATGTTGCGGGGCAGGGCGACCGTGACCATTTCCTCGCCGGCCACAATCTCCATGTAGCGCCACATCAACCACGAGCCGTAAGCGAAGAAGCCGATCCGCACGACATCGACGAGGGTCGCCAGACCCCGCGTCACTTTCGCCGGAAGGTAATGGTAGAGAACGTCCACCTGGATATGGCGCGACTGGCGCACGCACATCACCGATCCAAGAAAGACCACGCCGATCAGGCAGTTGACGGCAATTTCCTCCGTCCAGGCGTAGCTGTTGTTCAGCACATAACGGGTGAAGAACTGCAGAAAAACGCAGCCCGTCATCAGCCAGAAGATGGCAAAGGTGACCCAGTCCTCGATGGCATAGACCTTCAGGTCAATGTGGACCGGTGCATCTTCGAAAGTATGGGCAAGCTCCTCAGGTGTCACCTGAGTGTGAATTTCCTGCGTCGCAGACATAAGGAATATCCCGTCTCAAGAGTGGGGGCGGCGCGGCCTTTGAATGGCCGCGCCGTAAACGGAACTCACTTGATGGCGCGGATCGCTTCCCAGTCGGCCTTGTCGTAGCCGAATTCCTCGAAGGTGACCTTCTCAAGGACGGTCTTCTCGAAGTCGGCCTTGTCGACCTCGACGACGTTGATACCGCGCGTCTTGAACTCGCCAACGAGACCCTTCTCGCGCTCCTCGATGATCTTCGTGGTGCGGGCGGCAGCCTCCTGCATGACGTCAACGAAGATCTTCTTGTCCTCGTTGGACAGGCTTGCCCAACGGCTCTTGGAGATCAGCGTGTTGAGGTGGTCGACGATATGGCCGGTCAGGATGATGTTCTTCTGCACTTCATAGAACTTCTTGGCCTCGATGGTGGTCAGCGGATTTTCCTGGGCATCGACCGTGCCGTTCTGAAGGGCCAGATAGACTTCGGCAAAGGCGATCGGCGTGGTGTTCGCACCGCAGGCGCGCGGCATGGCGAGATAGGCCGGAACATCCGGCACGCGGATCTTCAACCCGGCCATGTCGGCGCATGTCGCGATCGGCTTGTTGGATGTCGTCTGACGGGTGCCATAGTAGCTGACAGCCGCGATGACGTTGCCGGTCTTGTCCTCATAACCCTTGGCGAGCCGCTTGAAGATGTCGCTCTTGGTATAGGCCAGCAGATGGCTCGGGTCGCGGAAGATATAGGGGAAATAGGTGACCCCGATAGGCTTGTAATCCCGTGCCGCAAAGCTCGAGCCGGAAATGATGATGTCGACCGTGCCGAGTTTCAGGCCCTGGTTGATGTCGGCTTCCTTGCCGAGCTGCGAGGCCGGAAAGACGTCGATCTTGTAGCGACCCTCGGTGCGTTTGGCGATTTCCTCTGCGGCCCAGACGGATTCGGTGTGGAACGGTTCCGACGTTTCGTAGACATGGGCCCATTTCAGGGCGGTCTCGGCTTGAGCGGCCAAGGTCGATGCCAGGACAAGGGCGGTTGCGCCCAGCACTGCTGTCAATCTGAATGTCATTCTTTCCTCCCGAATTGGTTTCAGATCTCTATTTCCTGCTCCCCCGCCAGACATGCGGCAGGATCAGTCTTCTCTCGCCGGCTCCTCCCCGAAGCTTTCTGAGAATCTTTTCTGGGCCAGCGTCAGGTGCCGCCGCATGGCCTCGCGCGCTGCGGACGGATCGCCCGCCGCAATCGCATCGCGGATCACCCGGTGCTCCTCGAGCGCCAGTTTCCAGGTATGCGGGCCTTCGAAATAGCTCGCCAGTTTTTCGAAGTAGGGCGACATGCGTTTGTCGCTCAAGAGGCCCATGAAATGATGAAGTGCGCCATTGCCGATAATGTCGGCGATGGCGGTGTGAAACGCCCTGTCGGCGGCCAGCGCCTGATTGTGATCGTTCAGCGACCGTTCCATCTGGTCGAGGTTTTCGTCGAGCCGGGCAATGCCCGCTGGCGAGGTTCGCCGGGCGGCCTCCTCGGCAATGGCGCTTTCGACGATGCAGCGGGCCCGCAGGATCTCGAAAGGACCATCGCTGTCATCGGCCGCCAGCACGGCCGGCCCAGTTGCAGGTTTTGGCGCAATATAGACCCCCGACCCCATGCGGATCTGGATCAGGCCTTCGACTTCGAGGACGATCAGCGCCTCGCGCACCGTCGGGCGGGACACGCCAAACCGTTCCGCCAGCTCGCGCTCGGCCGGAAGCCGCTCGCCAACGATCAACTCGCCGGACTCGATCAGTGCACGTATCTGGTCCGCCACCTGCCTGTAGAGGCGGCGCGGTTCCAAGGCCACAAACATGGTCGTCCTCCCCGCGCACCGTTCCTCCCAATGCGCATCTGGTAAGGTGGTCTTACCAATTTCTCTATTAGGACGCATTCGATTTTGGAGTCAACGCCCATTGCCCGGATGATTCGCCGCTGTTTGTTGCCACCTGGTATTCGGTCGCGATTGCCATCCTGATGACACTCGGCATGGCCCTTGGGCCCCGCGTCGCCCGCTGGTAACCACCAGAAAGGGCCTGGCGACGTGGCGGACCGGCTGCAAAGGCTCGCGATCTCGGCATGACCTATGCCATAGTGCGATCTTCTCATGAAAGCGATTCCATGCCGCAGACGCCCCACCGTATCGATGCCCTGTTCGACAAGGCGCCCTTTGACCGCGACGGGACGAAAGATCCGCTGGCCATCCTGAAGCAGGTCTATGGCTACCCGGCCTTTCGCGGCAAGCAGGCCGCCGTCATCAACCGGGTGGTTTCGGGCGGCGATGCGGTGGTGCTGTTTCCAACCGGTGCCGGCAAATCCCTGTGCTTCCAGATCCCGGCCCTGTGCCGTGATGGTGTCGGCATTGTCGTGTCGCCGCTGATCGCGCTGATGCGCGACCAGGTGGAAGCCCTGAAGCAATTGGGTGTCAGGGCCGCAGCGCTCAATTCCTCGCTGACGCGCGACGAATATGCGGATGTCCGCCGGGCGATTGCCAATGGCGCGCTCGATCTTCTCTATGTGACGCCGGAGCGCATCGTCACGCCGGCCTTCAAGGAAGTGATCGGCCATGCGAAGATTTCGCTGTTTGCCATCGATGAGGCCCATTGCGTCTCCCAGTGGGGCCATGATTTCCGGCCGGAATATCGCGAGCTTGGCCGGTTGGCGGAGGACTATCCCGGCGTGCCGCGGCTGGCGCTGACGGCAACCGCCGATCCCCATACCCGCGAAGACATTATCGACAAGCTGGCTTTGCGCTCGGCCGAAGTGTTCACGACCTCCTTCGACCGGCCGAACATCGCCTATGAAATCGTCGAGCGCGACCAGCCGCGCCAGCAGCTGCTGCGGTTTCTGAACCGCCACAAGGGATCGAGCGGCATCGTCTACTGCCTGTCGCGCGCCAAGGTCGAGGACACGTCCGAATGGCTGAACACCCAAGGGGTTCGGTCGCTCGCCTATCACGCCGGCATGGACCGCGCCGTGCGCGACGCCAACCAGGACGCGTTCCTGAAGGAAGAGGATCTCTGCCTGGTGGCCACCGTCGCCTTCGGCATGGGTATCGACAAGCCGAACGTGCGGTATGTCGCCCATCTCGACCTGCCCGGCTCGGTCGAGGCCTATTATCAGGAAACCGGACGGGCCGGGCGCGACGGGCTGCCGTCGGATGTCTGGATGGCCTATGGCATGGCCGACGTCATCCAGCGCGGCCGGATGATCGACCAGGGCACGTCGGGCGACGATATCAAGCGTGTCGAACGGGCCAAGCTCAATGCGCTGCTGGCGATCTGCGAGACGCCGGGCTGCCGGCGCCAGGCGATCCTTGCCCATTTCGGCGAGGCGCATGGCGGCGCCTGCGGCAATTGCGACACCTGCCTCAAACCGGTGGAAACCTGGGACGGCACGGATGCGGCGATCAAGGCGCTTGCGGCGATCTACCGGACCGGCGAACGCTTCGGCACCGGCCATCTGATCGATGTGCTGCTGGGCTTAGAGAATGAAAAGACCGCCCGCTTCGGCCATGTCGACATGCCGGTCTTCGGGGTCGGCAAGGACATTCCCTCCAAGACCTGGCAGTCGGTCTATCGCCAGCTCCTGGCGGCCGGTCTCGTCAGCGTCGATCACGACGCCTTCGGGGCGCTGAAGCTGGAGCCGGAGGCGCGGGCCGTCTTCAAGCGCGAACGCGAGGTGCGATTCCGCAAGGACCGGCCGACCACCGGCAAGGCCTCGCGGACTGCATCGGCGAGTTCGACCAATGCCAAAGCCGGACTGGAAGGCTCGGATCTCGAACTTTTCGAGGCCCTGCGTGGCGCCCGCATGGCGATCGCCAAGGAGCTTGCCGTGCCGCCCTATGTCGTTTTTCCGGACACGACGCTGGTCGCCTTTGCCACCGAGCGG
This sequence comes from Rhizobium sp. CG5, assembly GCF_023701945.1. GTDB lineage: Bacteria > Pseudomonadota > Alphaproteobacteria > Rhizobiales > Rhizobiaceae > Allorhizobium. The sequence goes on along the minus strand of NZ_JABAEF010000006.1, from coordinate 258,559 downwards.
CCGACCAGCCGCGACGCGCTGCTCGGCATTTCCGGCGTCGGCCAGTCCAAGCTGGAGCGTTATGGCGATGCCTTCCTGAAGGTGATCCGGGCGCATCAGAGATAGGTGGCCGAGCGGCTTTCGGTTGCGAGGTCAGGCGCGCGTGACGGACATTGGCAAAGGGCCGTTGATAAAATCGCCCTGCCGTGTTTTGTCTCGATCGCCCTTCAATGACGGACCCTTGTGATGATCACCCTCCAGCAGGTTGCCTCCCGCGCCGGCTGCTCGATTGCAACCGTATCGCGGGTCTTGAACCGCACCGGACCGGTCAGCGATGACATGGTCCGCAAGGTCCGCCGCGCGGCGGCGGAACTTGGCTATCGCGCGGCGGGCGGCTCATCGGGCTCGCCGCGTCGGCGCCCGGTGGTCGGCGTGCTGATCCCGAGCATCACCAATCCCGTCTTTGCCGCCTCCCTGTCCGGCATTCAAAACCGCATGCTGGTGGCCGGCCACGGCGTCTTGATCGCCCAGTCGGACTACGACCCGGCCCGCGAACTGGATGCGGTCGCGGCCCTGCTCAACGAACAGCCGACGGGGCTGATCCTGACCGTCTGCGATGCGGAGACCAGCAAGGCCCTGTCCGACGATCTGCCGCCGACGGTGCTTCTGGGCAATGCGCCGACCAGCCGGTTTCCCGCTGCCGTCAGCGCCGACAACCGCCAGGCCAGCCGCGATATCACCGATCATCTGCTGGCGCTCGGCCATGACAGGATCCTCTTCGTCTCCGGTCACTTTGCTGCCTCCGATCGGGCAAGGCTGCGCTACAGCGGCTATTGTGATGCCATGGCTACGGCCGATCTGACTGCTTTCGAGGCGCTGCAGATCCCGTTTGTCGATGGTTTTGACGCGCTGGATCTGTCCGGCGCGCTGTCCCGCTTCGCGCCCTCGGCGATCATTGCGTCCAACGATCTCCTGGCACTCGGCGTCATCGCTGCGCTCCGGCGCCACGGGCTTTCGGTGCCGGGGGATATTTCCGTTGCGGGCTTCGACGGCATTGCCATCGGCCGGCTGACCCATCCCATCCTCACCACAGTCGAGATGCCGGATGCAACCATGGGGGCGGCGGCGGCCTCGCTTTTGCTCGACATGGCCGAAAATGCGGTGGCGCCGCGCCATCTGCAGGTGGCGCACCGCCTGCGTTCCGGCGGATCGGTGCGCGATATCCGCAGCGAGGACTGAGGGCCTGAAACGCAAAACGGCCGCCCCGAAAGGCGGCCGCTGATTGTCTTCAGGTTTTCGATCAGCTGCGCGGCAGCAGGCTTTCGACTTCGGCGGCTGCGTCGTCCAGCGCTTCCTTCGGCGTGGCCGACTGCTCGACGATGCGCGACAGGTTCTCAACGATTGCCTGGGTGACCTTGACGCCATTGCTGCCCGGGAAGGCGTACCAGGGCTGCATCAGCGGCATCTGCTCGAGGCCGGCGCGGAACAGCGGGTTTTCCTGGTAGAAGGTGCCGAGGTAATCCGGCGACTTGGCGGCCAGTTCGTTGTTCGGCACATAACCGGTGCCGGGGACCACGACAGAGGCGCCATAGGGGCCGGCGGCGAACTTGGCGAATTTCCAGGCGGCAGCCTGCTTCTCGGCATCCTTGGTGAGGATGACGACGGCATTGCCGCCGGTCGGCAGGCGGCCGTTCTCAGGATCGATCAGCGGAATATGGGCGGTGCGCAGGTCGAACTTGCCGCCGACATTCTTGATCGTGTTGCGCAGGGCGCCGGTGGTCTGGAAGGCAAAGCCGATCTTCCCGGCCGTAAACGCCTGCTCGCCAGCCTGCTTGGTCAGAACCGGCAGGCCGCCTTCCTTGACCATGCGGTCGAGAACTTCGACGGCCTTCAGGCCTTCGGGGCCGTTGAAGGCCACCTTGCTTTCGTCGTCGCTCAGCATCTGGCCGCCGGCGCCGAACAGCAGCGCGGAGAACATCCAGTCGTCGCCCTGCCAGCGGAAGTCGATGCCTTCATTGCCGTCGCCGAGCGCCTTGATCTTGGCACCAAGCGCGATCACTTCGTCCCAGGTCTTCGGCGGAACGTCGGGATTGCCGCCGGCAGCCTTCACCAGGTCGGCATTGTAATACATGATCGGGTTGGACGTCGCGAAGGCGAGGCCGACCTGCTTGCCCTTGACCTGGGCGAGCTTCAGGATGTTCTCCGAAAAGCCCTTTTCGGCCATGTCGCCTTCGGCAGCCACCAGCGGCGTCAGGTCGACAGGGATGTCGCGCTCGTTGAGCATGCGCAGGCGGTTGAGGCCGATGAAGGTGACGTCGGGCATTTCGGCTGTGCCGGCCTGGCGCATGATGGTCTGGATGCCTTCCTCATAGGTCGCCGAAGGATTGGCGAAGGCAATCGTGATATCCGGATTTTCTTCCATGAACTTCTTGGAGATCGTGTCCATCACGTCCTTGAAGAAGCCGGGCATGGGGTAATGGATGGTCAGCGTCGTTTCGGCATGGGCCGGGATCGAGATGGCCATCAACACCGCGGCCGCGGCGGCGAGGGTCTGCTTGATGCGTTTCATGGCAGGGGTCTCCTTGGGTTGCATTGCGACTTGGATATGCGGACCGGTCAGCCTTTGAGGCCGGTCATGGTGATGCCCTCGACGAACCGTCGCTGCGCCAGCAGAAAGGCGATGACGAGGGGAAGGGTGATGATGAGCGTTGCGGCCATCAGCGCGCCGTAATCGTCTCCGGCTTCCGCGGCCCGGAAATAGAGCAGGCCGAGCGGCGGCGTGGCATAGGTCTGGTTGGTGACGACGATCAGCGGCCAGAACAGGTCGTTCCAGTGGGCGACCACCGAGAAGATCGCAAAGGCGGTGACCGCCGGCCAGGCATTCGGCACGATCACCCGCGCCACGATCCCGCCTTCCGACATGCCGTCGAGGCGGGCGGCATGGATCAGGTCGTCCGGCATGGCGCGGAAGAACTGCAGGAACAGGAAGATCGCAAAGACCGAGATCGAAAACGGTGCGACCAGCGCCAGGTAGCTGTTGAGGATCGACATCCGGTCGAAGGCCACATAGAGCGGCAGGGCGGTCGCATGGATCGGTACCAGCAGGCCGAGCATGACCAGCGCCATCATGAAACGGGCAGCGCGGAATTTCAGTTTGGCCATGGCATAGGCGCAGGGCACGGCGACCAGGACCTGGATCACCAGGATCAGCCCGCAGACGATGACCCCGTTGAGGAGCAGCGTCTGAATCGACACCCGCGTCAGGGCTTTTGCAAAATTCTCGACATAGGCCCATTTCTCGGGGATCAGCGACAGCGACGACGAGAAGATCTCGCTCTGGCCCTTGCCGGCGGTCGAGATCATGAAGATGTAGGGCGCCAGGAAGACCAGCGCGCCGAGCGACAGCAGCGAGAGGCGGAACAGCCGCCCGACGGTCATGGTTTGCGTCATCATGTGTAATGCACCTGCTTGTCGAGGAAGCGGTATTGCAGGACCATCAGCACCACGAGGATGGCGAGGAACACCACGGTCATCGCCGAGGCATAACCGACCTTCAGGAACACAAAGCCTTCCTGGTAGATGGTGAAAAGCAGAACCTCGGAGGCCTTGTTCGGGCCGCCTTCGGTCAGCGTCTTGACGGTCTCGAACACCTTGACCGAGTTGATGACGCTGATCGTCGTCACGAACAGGGTGGTCGGCCCGAGCATCGGCCAGGTGACCAGCCGGAAGCGGTCGAGGGCGGATTTCGCACCGTCCACTTGCGCTGCGGCATAGAGTTCGCGCGGAATGGCGGTAAGGCCGGCCAGAAACAGTACCATGTTGAAGCCGACCGACTGCCAGATGCCGATGACCGACAGGCCATAGAGAACCGTCGACGAGGCGCCAAGCCAGTTGGGGCCGGGAATGCCGATAAGCGCGAGCAGGGCATTGAGCGGTCCGATGCTGGGATGGAACAGATATTGCCAGACGGTCGCCATGGCGACCAGCAGCGAGGCGACGGGCAGGAAATAGACGGTGCGGAAGAAATCCCGGCCGCGCGGCTCCGATTCGATCAGCAGCGCCACGCCAAGGCCGAGCGCAATCGACACCGGGGTGACGATGGCCGTGTAGACCGTGGTGTTCCACAGCGAGCGGCGGAAGGTCCTGTCGTGAAAGAGTTCGGCGTAGTTTTCAAAGCCGATGAAGCGGAAGCTGCCATAGCCAAGCTCGAAATCGGTAAAGCCGAGCACGATGACGGCAAGCGTCGGCAGGACGATGAACAGCAGCATCAGCACGATGGCCGGAGAGGCCAGCAGCCAGGCGGTGCGGGCTTCGCGCCGGCCGGCCGCCTCGATGGGCGTGAAAGGAGCGACGGCCTCAGCCATGGACCATCTCCCGGGCGGTGCTGACCGGCTCTGCGGCAAGCCGCCTGCCGTCGGCGGCAAACAGCATGACGCGGGCCGGATCGAAATCGAGGCTGATCGGCTGGCCGTCCGCAAGGCCCCGAGCCGCCGCCGGCGCCACCTTGGCCAGCACGGGATCGCCGATCGCCGAAAGCCTGGCAAAGACAATGACCTCAGAGCCGAGAAATTCCAACCGCTCGACCTTTGCCGGCAAGGCACCCTGGCCGTCGGCGCGCAGATGCACGAATTCCGGCCGGATGCCGAGCGTCACGGCCGCGCCGGCTGCGACCGGCTGGGACGACATGAGGCGCAGCCCGCCGAATTGCACCACGCCTTGCGCGTCGCACTGGCCGGCCAGAAGGTTGATGCGCGGCTGGCCGATGAAGCGGGCGACCTCGATATGGCTCGGATCGTCGTAGATGACTTGCGGGCTTGCCAATTGCAGCAGGCTGCCGCCGATCATCACGGCAACCCGGTCGGCCATCGACAGAGCCTCGGACTGGTCGTGCGTGACATAGAGGGTCGGCACGCCGGCGCGGCGGTGCAGGTCGACGATCTCGCCGCGGGCATGGACGCGCAGATTGGCGTCGAGATTGGACAGCGGTTCGTCCATCAGGAAGACGCTCGGATTGCGCACCATGGCACGGGCGAGCGCCACACGCTGGCGCTGGCCGCCGGACATCTGGCCGGGCTTGCGGTCGAGCAGGTGGTCGATCTTCAGCGATGCGGCCATGGTCTGGACGCGGGCCTGAATATCGGCGCAGATGCGGCGCTGGCCGGGCAAAAACCCGCCGATCACGGGCAGGCGCTGGGCGGCGGTCAGGTTGCGCATGGCAAGCGGCACGGCAATGTTCTGGCCGGCCGTCAGATGCGGATAAAGCGCATAGGACTGGAATACCATGGCAATGTTGCGGTCTGCAGCGGCCAGGTGCGAGACTTCCGTGCCATTGATCTGGATGGCGCCGGTATCGGCATGGTCGAGGCCGGCGACGATGCGCAAAAGCGTGCTCTTGCCGCAGCCGGAGGGGCCGACCAGGGCGATGAATTCGCCGGCCTCGGCCTCCAGCGACACACCCTTCAGGATGGCATTGCCGCTGAAGGACTTGGTGATGTCACGCAGCGAGAAGGCGCTCATTCGGCGGCCTCCGGTGCATGCTTAGGCTTCGCCTGCGGATAGACCTCGTGGATGATCTCGTCGATCACATGGGCCGTCAGCTCGGGCAGGGTAACGATCTCGCTGGTCACATCCTCGCCCAGCGTGTGGATGACCGCGCCGACCAGCCGCTCGCCGGGCATTTCGCGCTCCATCGTATCAATGATGAAAGCCGAGGAGGGACCCCAGACCAGAGTGGTGCTCTCGAACTGGCCCTTCCAGGCCCAGTGCAGGTGGCCGCTGGCAAACAGCGCGACGTCATGGGCGGCGATCAGCTCGTAGAGGCGCTGGCGCGGCGCCGGGCGGATGCTCCAGTAGCCGGTATCGCCTTCCTTGGGATCGTCGACGAACAGCGGCTTGTGGGTGAAGATCGCCACGCGCCTGCCGTCGCGCTCAGAGAGGACCTGTTCCAGCCAGGCGAACTGCTCGGCTTCTTCCGCATCGTCGAAGCCGAACAGCAGACCGTTCAGGCCGATCAGCAACCAGCCGTCGACCTGTTTTGCCCAGCGATCGGGGCCAACGACCTCGCGCCAGCGGGCCAGGCGCTCGGCATCGACGGGTTGATGGGAGCCGGGCAGGTGGCCGACATCGTGATTGCCGGGAACGAGCAGCATCGGCGCGGTGACATCGGCCATCAGGCCCATGCAGAAGGTCAGGTCTTCCACGAGATCGGCACCGTCGACGCTCAGGTCGCCGGTATGGATGACCAGATCAGCGTCCTGTGCATTGACCCAGTGGGCCAGCGGCGCCCAATTGCCGTTGAAATGCGGCTTGCTGGGGCTGAGATGGGTGTCGGTGATCTGGATGATCTTCATGGCTTTTCGCTCCGCATCGGCTGTTCAAGGGGGCGGATGAGTGTCCGACCGCTTTCGCAGCGTCTTTAGAGTGCACATATGTCAGTAGATTGATGGGGGTTTTCAGCCGGTTTTCAGCTTTGTCGCATAAGTGTCAGGATCGGAGAGGATGCAGGAATTGGCACCTATCAAGACGCTTCCGAGCCGTGTGCTCTGTGCATGGCTGCACTGCAACATTCTGCCTATGAAATCGCCAGTGCTCGTTTATACTCCAATCCATCGAAGCAATGCACCTCCTCCCGCAGAGCTTCGTATGCCAGACGGCCCGCTCCTCCTCCCAGGGCTCGTCTGCAGGAACGACGCCCTCCTCCCATTTGCGTCGTTCAGTTCTTTTCGGAAAGCCTGCCGCACCTCCTCCCGCGGCAGGCTTTTTCGTTTTTGGCCTTGGCATCCCATCCGGCCACCGCCCGATCCGGGCCGTTTATTTCGATCTACTTCCGAAAACTTCATCTTCATCCGCGTCGATGGCTGGTGCATGCCTTCGGCTCTAGCGAGGGCTCAAGGCGATGGGCCGCCTTTCATGCCGTGTGTCAGAACGTCGGAGGGATTGTTGCCGCAATCGCCTTTCCGCGCTCAAAGCGTCCGAAATTTGTGTCAATTCCGGTGATTTCCCCCGCTCTGGTCCGGCAGGCCAAGTCGCGCTCTTTGCCTGAAATATGGCTTGAATTGTTCCATTTTAGCGAATTCTGTCGAATTATCGGCTAATTCACAGCGAAATTTCGGCAGAAAATCTCTTTACAAGCAATTCTATGCAGGTAAGACGAAAGGAGTGCACCGGCCGGAGAGCTGGGCAGGGGATCACGTCTTGTAATCTGTTTCCTCGGCCTTTCTCCGTCGGTGCCAGGTGCGCTGCCTCGGGCAGTGGACCACACTTGCTTTTGCGCGTTTTCAAGACGCGTGGCGGACTGTTAAGAAAAACCGGCGGGATCTCGTTGCACGAGATCCACGCCATCGGGAGAACAACATGAAGTACAAACTTGGCTTCGCCGCAGCTTTGCTTGCGGCCACGTTCATGTCGAGCGCCGTCAGCGCGAAGACTTTCGTATATTGCTCGGAAGCCTCGCCAGAAGGTTTCGATCCTGGCCTCTATACAGGCGGCCAGACATTCGACGCCGCTGCCCACACCGTCTACAGCACTCTTCTTGAATTCGAACCCGGCACGACCAATCCTGTCGCCGGTCTCGCCGAGAGCTGGGAAATCTCGGAAGACGGCACCGTCTACACCTTCAAGCTCCGTCCGGGCGTGAAGTTCCAGACCACCGAATTCTTCACGCCGACACGCGAACTGAACGCTGACGACGTCGTCTTCTCGATCGATCGCCAGATCAACAAGAACAATGCCTGGAACCAGTATGTCGCTGGCGCCTCCTGGGAATATGCCGCCGGCATGGGCTTCCCGGAACTGATCAAGTCGGTCGAAAAGGTCGACGACCTGACGGTCAAGTTCACGCTGAACCGTTCGGAAGCGCCGTTCCTGGCCAACCTTGCCATGCCGTTCGCCTCGATCATGTCGAAGGAATACACCGACAAGCTGGCAACCGACGGCAAGATGGAACAGCTGAACCAGATGCCGGTCGGCACCGGTCCGTTCACCTTCGTCGGCTACCAGCAGGATGCCGTCATCCGCTACAAGAAGAATGCCGATTACTGGGGTGGCGCGCCGAAGATCGACGATCTGGTCTTCGCGATCACCACGGATGCCGCCGTTCGTTACCAGAAGCTCAAGGCCGGCGAATGCCACCTGATGCCTTACCCGAACGCAGCCGACGTTGAAGCCATGAAGGCCGACCCGGCTCTGACCGTCATCGAGCAGGAAGGCCTGAACGTCGCCTATCTCGCCTACAACACCACCCAGGCCCCGTTCGACAAGCCGGAAGTGCGCAAGGCCCTGAACAAGGCGATCAACAAGGAAGCCATCGTCTCGTCGGTCTTCCAGGGCATGGCAACGCCTGCCAAGAACCCGATCCCGCCGACCATGTGGTCCTACAACGAAGCCACTGTCGACGATGCCTACGATCTCGACGCTGCCAAGAAGGAACTTGAAGCCGCCGGCGTCAAGGATCTGTCGATGAAGATCTGGGCCATGCCCGTCTCGCGTCCCTACATGCTGAACGCCCGCCGTGCGGCCGAAATCATGCAGGACGATTTTGCCAAGATCGGCGTCAAGGTCGAGATCGTGTCCTACGAATGGGCCGAATATCTCGACCGTTCGAAGGCCAAGGATCGCGACGGTGCTGCCATGCTCGGCTGGACCGGCGACAATGGCGATCCGGACAACTTCCTCGACACGCTGCTGGGTTGCGAAGCGGTGGGCGGTAACAACCGTGCGCAGTGGTGCAACAAGGAGTTCGACGCCCTGGTGAAGAAGGCCAAGGTCACCTCCGACAAGGCCGAGCGCACCAAGCTCTACGAAGAAGCCCAGATCGTCTTCAAGCGCGAAGCGCCTTGGGCAACGCTCGACCATTCCCTCGCCGTCGTCCCGATGCGCAAGGAAGTGACCGGCTTCGTTCAGAGCCCGCTGGGTGACTTCACGTTCGAAAACGTGGATATCGCCGAATAATAGTACTTTTTATCGGTGACTTGCCGCGGAGTGCGTTGCGCACTCCGCGGCAAGTGCTTTAAGAAGCGCCGCAAATGAAGTGATGCACTTCTCCGGGCCACGGTCTGGCCAGCACCGGTTTCGGGCGAAACAGACCCTTTTGAATTGAGCAGGTTCTCCATGTTTGGCTTTTTCTTGCGGCGACTGGCCGTCATGATCCCGACATTTGTCGGGGTATCGATCATTGCGTTTGCCTTTATCAGGCTGCTGCCGGGCGATCCCGTCGCACTGCTGTCGGGCGAACGGGTGATGTCGCCGGAGCGCCACGCCGAGATCAGTGCGCATCTCGGTCTCGACCGGCCTTTGGTCATTCAATATTTCGATTATCTGGGCGGCGTTCTGACCGGCGATTTCGGATCGTCGATCGTCTCCAAGAGCCCCATTCTCGACCAGTTCCTGGCGCTGTTTCCAGCGACGGTCGAACTGTCACTCTGTGCGATGATCATTGCCATCCTGCTCGGCATTCCGGCCGGCGTGATTGCCGCCATCAAGCGCGGCTCGTTCTTCGACCAGTCGATGATGGGCGTGGCTTTGGTCGGCTATTCCATGCCGATCTTCTGGTGGGGCCTGCTGCTGATCATCCTGTTTTCCGGCATCCTGCAATGGACGCCGGTCTCGGGCCGTATCTCGCTGATGTTCTATTTCCCGCCGGTCACCGGCTTCATGCTGATCGATTCGCTGCTGTCGGGCCAGAAGGGCGCCTTTACCTCGGCGCTCAGCCATCTGGTGCTGCCGTCGATCGTGCTCGCCACCATTCCGCTGGCCGTGATTGCCCGCCAGACGCGCTCTGCCATGCTGGAAGTGCTGTCGGAGGACTATGTCCGCACGGCCCGTGCCAAGGGCCTGTCGCCATTCCGCGTCGTTGGCATCCATGCGCTGCGCAATGCGATGATCCCGGTCATCACCACGATCGGCCTGCAGATCGGCGTGATGCTGGCCGGCGCCATTCTGACCGAGACGATCTTCTCCTGGCCTGGTATCGGCAAATGGATGGTCGATAGCGTGTTCAGGCGCGACTATCCGGTGATCCAGGGCGGTCTGCTGCTGATCGCCGCGATCATCATGATCGTCAATCTCATTGTTGATCTGATGTATGGTCTGATCAATCCCCGTATCCGGCACTAGAAGGAAAACCCCCATGGCCGATACACTCCCGACAAGCCAGCCCGCCGAAGCGGTGTCCACGGCGGCCCTGCGCCGCCAGATGCTGGCCGAGTTCTGGTTCTATTTCTCCGAAAACCGTGGTGCCGTTGTCGGCCTGTTCGTCTTCGTCGCCCTGGTCTTTGTTGCGGTCTTTGCGCCGTTCATCGCGCCCCATTCGCCGTTCGAGCAGTATCGCGAATTCGTGCTGTTGCCGCCGTCATGGCTCGAAGGCGGCAACCTGAGCTACCCGCTCGGCACCGATCCGGTCGGCCGCGACATTCTCTCGCGCCTGATCTATGGCGCGCAATATTCGCTGTTCATCGGCGTGTTCGTCACCACCCTGTCGCTGACCACCGGCATCCTGATCGGCGTGATTGCCGGTTATTATCGCGGCTGGATCGATACGCTCATCATGCGGCTGATGGACATTATCCTGGCCTTCCCGTCGCTGCTGCTGGCCCTTGTGCTGGTCGCCATTCTCGGACCCAGCCTGACCAATGGCATGATCGCCATCGCCATTGTGCTGCAGCCGCATTTCGTGCGCCTGACCCGTGCCGCCGTGATGGTGGAAAAGACCCGCGACTACGTGACCGCGTCGCGGCTTGCCGGCGCCGGTCCGTTCCGCCTGATGTTCCGCACCATCCTGCCGAACTGCACTGCACCGCTGATCGTCCAGGCCACTCTGTCCTTCTCCAATGCCATCCTCGATGCGGCCGCCCTCGGCTTCCTCGGCATGGGCGCCCAGCCGCCGGCGCCTGAATGGGGCACCATGCTGGCCGAAGCGCGCGAATTCATCCTGCGCGCCTGGTGGGTCGTCACTTTCCCCGGTCTTGCCATCCTGATCACCGTTCTGGCCATCAACCTGATGGGCGACGGCCTGCGCGATGCGCTCGATCCGAAACTCAAGAGGTCCTGACATGGCGCTTCTGCAAATCGACAACCTGACCGTCGAATTCGAGACCGCATCGGGCTGGTTCAAGGCCGTCGACGGCGTGTCGCTCTCGGTGGAACCCGGCGAAGTCCTGGCGATCGTCGGCGAAAGCGGCTCGGGTAAATCCGTGGCGATGCTGGCCGTCATGGGGCTTCTGCCCTGGAACGCCAAGATTACCGCCGACCAGATGCTGTTCCAGGGCCAGGACATCCAGAATATCCCGGCCGCCGAACGGCGCAAGCTGATCGGCAAGGATATCGCGATGATCTTCCAGGAGCCGGTCGCAAGCCTCAATCCGTGCTTTACCGTCGGCTTCCAGATCGAGGAAGTGCTGCGCATCCATATGGGCCTCGACAGGCAGGCGCGCCGGCAAAGGGCGATCGACCTGTTCAAGCTGGTCGGCCTGCCCGATCCGGCCGAACGGCTCGGCCATTTCCCGCACCAGATGTCGGGCGGCCAGTGTCAGCGGGTGATGATCGCCATGGCGATCGCCTGCGATCCGAAGCTGCTGATTGCCGACGAACCGACCACGGCCCTCGACGTGACGATCCAGAAGCAGATCCTCGATCTGCTGATCTCGCTGCAGGTGAAGACCGGCATGGGCCTGATCATGATCACCCATGACATGGGCGTCGTCGCGGAAACTGCCGACCGCGTCATTGTCCAGTACAAGGGCCGCAAGATGGAAGAATCGGACGTGCTGACGCTGTTCGAGGCGCCGAAGAGCGCCTATACCAAGGCGCTTCTCTCGGCTCTTCCGGAAAATGCGACCGGCGACCGGCTGACCACGGTCTCCGACTTCATGTCCAATGCCCAGGCTGCGGGAGAAAACGCATGAGCGACACCCTGTCGAACGGCGCCAAGCCGATGCTCGAAATCCGCAACATCACCCGCGACTATCACGTGCCGAACGGCCTGTTCAAACCGGAAAAGGTCGTGCATGCCGTCAAGGGCGTGTCGTTCAAGCTGGAAGCCGGCAAGACGCTGGCGATCGTCGGCGAAAGCGGCTGCGGCAAGTCGACGCTCGCCCGCATCCTGACCTTCATCGATCCGCCGACGGCGGGCGAGCTTCTGATCGATGGCAACCTGGTCGATACCCGTCCGGGCCACCTGACCGCCGAGATGCGCCAGAAGGTGCAGATCGTCTTCCAGAACCCCTATGGCTCGCTCAATCCGCGCCAGAAGATCGGCGACGTGCTGGGCGAACCGCTGGCGATCAATACGTCGCTGTCGTCTGCCGAGCGTCGCGAAAAGGCGACCGAGATGCTGATCAAGGTCGGCCTGGGCCCTGAGCATTATAACCGCTACCCGCACATGTTTTCCGGTGGCCAGCGCCAGCGCATCGCCATCGCGCGCGCCCTGATGCTGAACCCCAAGCTGCTGGTGCTCGACGAGCCGGTGTCGGCGCTCGACCTGTCGGTGCAGGCGCAGGTGCTGAACCTTCTGGCCGACCTGCAGGAAGAGTTCGGCCTGACCTATGTCTTCATCAGCCATGACCTGTCGGTGGTGCGCTATATCGCCGACGAGGTGATGGTGATGTATTACGGCGAAGCGGTCGAGTACGGTAGCCAGGAAGCGGTCTTCTCGGCTCCCCAGCACGACTATACCAAGCTGCTGTTCTCGGCGACGCCGAAGGCCGACGCCCAGTCGATCCGCGCCCGCATGGCCGCCAAGGCCGAGAGACTGGCCAAAGTCGGCTGAGAACCGGCTCTACGCTTCCGGGATCAATAACCGGCGCCGCGCTTCGGTGCGGCCCAGCCATTGCCGCGTGCGCTGTTCGGGATCGGCACTCAGCGTGATGTCGGTGACGACGGCGGCACTGTCGGCGCCGGCCTGAAACACGCCGTCGAGACGCTCGGGATTGAGCCCGCCGATCGCCACCAGCGGCAGGGGTCCCACCCTTTGGCGCCAGTCGGCAAGCCTTGGCAAGCCTTGCGGTGCCCAGGGCATCTGCTTGAGGATCGTCGGATAGATCGGGCCGAGCGCGATATAGTCCGGCCGGGCGGCAAGAGCCACCTGCAGTTCCGCTTCATCATGGGTGGAGAGACCAAGCTTCAGGCCCGCGGCGCGAATGGCCGGCAGGTCAGCGTCTGCCAGATCCTCCTGACCCAGATGGACGAATTCGCAGCCTTCCTCGACGGCGATCCGCCAGTAATCATTGATCACCAGCTGGCAGGCATTGGCCGCACAGATCGCCTTGGCGCGGCGGATGTCGGCACGAATTTCGGCCTCGTTACGATCCTTGATGCGCAACTGCACCAGCCGCACGCCGAGTGGCACCAGACGCTCGATCCAATCTGCGCTGTCGACGATCAGATAAAAGGGGTCGAGGCTCATGAAAACACCGCCCTGCCAATCACCGGCGTCGAGGGGATGGCCATATCCCGAGGTTCCAGCAGACCGGCGAGAAAAGCGTCGCGGCCCGCCGTGATGGCGTGGTGAAAGGCCCGAGCCATGGCAACCGGATCGCCGGCGCCGGCCACCGCCGTGTTGAGCAGTACGGCGCCGAAGCCGAGTTCCATGACCTGGCAGGCATGGGAGGGCCTTCCGATCCCGGCATCGACGATCAGCGGCACGTCCGGAAAGTGATGCCGCATGGTGCGGAGCGCCGTGACGTTTTGCGGTCCCGCGGCACTGCCGATTGGCGCGCACCACGGCATCAGCACCTCACATCCCGCGTCGACCAGTCTTTCCGCCACCACCAGATCGTCGGTCGTATAGGGAAAGACCTTGAAACCGTCATCGCTTAAGGTTCGTGCCGCCTCGACAAGCGCAAAGACGTCCGGCTGCAGGGTGTCGTGGTGGCCGATCACCTCCAGCTTGATCCAGTCGGTGGCAAACACCTCGCGCGCCATCCTCGCGGTCAGCACGGCCTCGGACGCGCTGTGGCAGCCGGCCGTGTTGGGCAGGACCCGGACGCCGAGACTGCGGATCAGCTCGAAGAACGCCCCGCCCGACTTGCCGCCGGCGGTTTCCCGCCGCAGCGAGACGGTCACAATGTCCGTGCCGGAGGCTTCCACGGCCTCAGCCAAAATGGCGGGCGAGGGATAGCGCGATGTGCCGAGCAGCAGGCGCGATCGAACCGTTATTCCATAGAGGTCCAGCATGGTCAGCCTCCCTGCATCGGCGACAGGATCTCGATCCGGTCGAGCGGTTTGAGGGCATAAGTCGGGCGGTCCTCGCGGTGGATCAGTTCGCCGTTGACGGCGGTGGCCAGCCACTCGCCCTCGTATTCGAGAGCGTCCAGCAGATCGGCGAGGGTCTTTGCCTGAACGGCCTGTTCTTCGCCATTGACGATGAAGGTCATGCGTTATGCCTTTCGCGGTTGGGGATGGAGTGGGTCAGGATTCCGGCAACTTGACCCGCCATGGCCGGCGCCAGCAGGAAGCCGTGGCGATAGAAGCCGTTGACGCTGATGACGTCGCCGTCGACGGTGACGCGAGGCAGGTTGTCGGGATAGGCCGGTCTGACGCCAACGCCCATTTCCAACACCCGAGCCTCGCCGAAGGCCGGATGCAGGGCATAGGCGGCATTGAGCAGTTCCATCAGTGAGCGGGCCGAAATCGGCCCGGCATCGTCGCTTTCGATCATCGTCGCCCCGACCATGAAGCGGTTGTCGCCGCGCGGCGCGATATAGAGTGGAATGCGCGGATGCAGCAGGCGCACCGGACGAGACAGGCTGACCTCGGAGGTTTCGAGATACAGCATTTCACCGCGCACGCCGCGAAGGCCCGCGGTCCGGCCGATCGCTGCGGCGCCGGTGCAGTCGATGACCTTGTCGAAGCGGCCATCCACGTCTTCGGCCTCACAGCCGACATGAAAACGCACATCACGGTCGAGCAGCAACTGGTGAAGTCCGGTCAGCGCCTTGCGCGGGTCGAGATGGGCCTCGTCGCGGAAGAACAGGGCTTTGCGGAACCGCCCGGCCAGCGACGGCTCCAGGGCTTCGATGCCGGTGGCGTCGCGCCAGTCGCAGCCGCGGGTTCGCCCAGCAAAGCGCGTCAGCTCGCCGGTGTCGCGGCCAGCGGCCACCACCAGTGTGCCGTTGCGGATCACCTGGCCGGGCAGGGCCTCCTCCCACCAGTCGGCCGCCGTCTTTCCCAATGTCAGCACGATCTCATCGGCGCTTTCGCGCTCGCACCACGGCGCCAGCATGCCGCCGGCCAAACCGGAGGCGCCGGAGGCCACGGTGCTGGCCCGATCGGCGATATCGACCCGGAGGCCGTGGCGCGCCAATTCCAGGGCCACGGTGAGGCCGGCGACGCCGGCCCCCTTGATCAGCACCCGCATGTCACGCACCGCTCGGCGTTGTTTCGGCAACGCTGTCGAGCGGCATATAGAGCTGGCCACCCTCGCGGAATTTTTCCGCCATCGCCGCCAGGCCCTCCTTCTGTGCCTCGGCACGGATGTCGTGGGATATCCGCATCGAGCAGAATTTCGGCCCGCACATCGAGCAGAAATGCGCCACCTTATGGGCGTCCTTCGGCAGGGTTTCGTCATGCATCGAGCGGGCCGTTTCCGGATCGAGCGACAGGTTGAACTGGTCCTCCCAGCGAAACTCGAAACGGGCCCGCGACAGCGCATCGTCGCGCACCTGGGCGGCCGGATGGCCCTTGGCCAGGTCGGCCGCATGGGCAGCGATCTTGTAGGTGATGACGCCGACCTTGACGTCGTTGCGATCGGGCAGGCCCAGATGTTCCTTCGGCGTGACGTAGCAGAGCATGGCCGTGCCGAACCAGCCGATCATCGCGGCGCCGATGCCGGAAGTGATGTGATCATAACCCGGTGCGATATCGGTGGTCAGCGGTCCGAGCGTATAGAAGGGCGCCTCGCCGCAGACCTTCAGCTGCTTGTCCATGTTCTCCTTGATCTTGTGCATCGGCACATGGCCGGGGCCTTCGATCATCACCTGGCAATCTTTTGCCCAGGCGATCTGCGTGAGTTCGCCGAGCGTTTCGAGCTCGGCAAATTGCGCGGCGTCGTTGGCATCGGCAATCGAGCCGGGCCGCAACCCGTCGCCGAGCGAGAAGGAGACGTCGTAGGCGCGGGCTATGTCGCAGATTTCTTCGAAATGCTCGTAGAGAAAGCTCTCCTTATGGTGATGCAGACACCACTTGGCCATGATCGAGCCGCCGCGGCTGACGATGCCGGTGACGCGATTGACGGTCAGCGGAATATAGTGGAGCCGCACGCCGGCATGGATGGTGAAATAGTCGACACCCTGTTCGGCCTGCTCGATCAGCGTGTCGCGATAGACCTCCCAGGACAGGTCCTCGGCAATGCCGCCGACCTTTTCCAGCGCCTGGTAGAGCGGCACGGTGCCGATCGGCACGGGGGCGTTGCGGATGATCCAGTCGCGGATATTGTGGATGTTGCGGCCGGTCGACAGGTCCATGACCGTATCGGCGCCCCAGCGGATCGCCCAGACCATCTTGTCGACCTCCTCCTCCATCGATGAGGTGACGGCGGAATTGCCGATATTGGCATTGATCTTGACCAGGAAATTGCGGCCGATGATCATCGGCTCCAGTTCCGGATGGTTGATATTGGCGGGGATGATCGCTCGGCCGGCAGCGATTTCCTGGCGGACAAATTCGGGCGTCACATAGTCAGGGATATGGGCGCCAAAACTCTCACCGTCGCGCGTCAGCGCCTGTTCCGGCATGCGGCGGCCGATGTTTTCGCGGATCGCGACGAATTCCATTTCCGGCGTGATGATACCTGCCCGCGCATAGGCAAGCTGGGTGACGGTCTTGCCATCGACCGCCCGGCAGGGCCGGTTGCGGGTCGGAAATTCCGGTGTCAGCCGGTCGCCGGTGGCAAAGCCGTTATCCTCGGGTCTGACATGGCGACCGTCATAGGCCTCGACGTCATCACGGTTGGCCAGCCAGTTCTCGCGGAGGCGTGGCAGGCCGCGTTCGATGCCGATCGTCTCCGCGGTTTCGGTATAGGGGCCGGAGCTGTCGTAGACGGCGACCGGCGGTTCGCCGGAGGTCGGGTGAAGCGCGATCTCGCGCATCGGCACGCGGATATCAGGGTGCAGCATGCCGGGTCTGTAGACCTTGCTGGACGCCGGCAACGGTCCGGTGGTGATGGTGGTATGCAGGTTTTTCGGGGCAATGTTCATCGTGAGGCTCCAAGTTTGCGGTTGGAGACCCAGTCATGTCAGCCGGAAAGATGGATAGACGCCGGCACGGTCCTCCCGCATCGGGGATTCCACGTGTCGCAGCGCTCGCACCGTCCCTACGCCAGTATGAACTGGATCAGGTTCAACGGGTCACTGCGCTGCTTGAAAGGGCGGCTTTCGCTTGCCCAAACACGCCAGCAGACTCTCAGCCCCTTGTCGGGACCCCCCTGGTGAATGACCTATCTTGGAAGAGAGCCCGCCCTTTTGTCAAGGCTGCGGTTTTGATCGGGCTCGGCGATGAGGTCCATCCGTCACGGAAGGCGCGACGAAAGAGGACCGGTTTCAGGTCAGCAGGATGAGCCTGAGCGACGCTTCGGTCCGGCGCTTGCCGCCGCCGCGAAGACCGTCTCCATGTCCCGCGCCGGCATCGGCTTGCCGTAGAGATAGCCCTGGCCCGCCTGGCATCCGAGAGCCCTGAGCGCTGCCTCCTGCGCCGGACTTTCGATTCCCTCGGCAATG
The DNA here is from genome assembly GCF_023701945.1 of Rhizobium sp. CG5. Taxonomy (GTDB): domain Bacteria; phylum Pseudomonadota; class Alphaproteobacteria; order Rhizobiales; family Rhizobiaceae; genus Allorhizobium. The sequence continues at coordinate 240,872 of NZ_JABAEF010000006.1, read as the reverse complement.
GTCTCCAGGCCAAGGTCCGTGCTCATCGAGATCAGGGCGCGGGTAATGGCGGCATCGCGCGGTGTCGTCAGCATGTCCTGCACGAACCCGCGATCGATCTTCAGCGTCGTCAGGGGATAGCGCTGCAGCGAACTGAGCGAAGCGTAGCCGGTGCCGAAATCATCAAATGCAATGCCGACACCGAGATTGCGCAGGTTGGTGAGCACGTCCAGGGATCGGCTGTCATCGTTGAGCGCGACGGATTCGGTGATTTCCAGTTCCAGTTGCGCGGGATTAAGCCCGTGGCGCTTTATGGCTTCCCGCACCTTCTGGCAGATATGTGGCGACTTGAACTGGACGGGAAAGAGGTTAATGCTCATCTTGACAGTGGAATGGCCCGCATCGCGCCATTCGGCACTTTGCCGGCAGGCCTCTTCGAGCACCCACCAGCCGACTTCCAGCGCCAGGGAGCTTTGTTCCAGGGACGGAAGGAAGGTCGACGGCAGCAGCAGGCCGCGCTTGGGATGCTGCCAGCGGATCAGGGCTTCGGCGCCGAAGATCCGGCCGCTGTCCAGATAGATCTGCGGCTGGTAATGCAGCACCAGCTCATTGTTGCGCAGGGCCTTGATCAATTCGTCGCGCTGCGCCCGGCGGGCGAGGTTTTCGTTGCGCATCGTCGGATCGAACATCCGCGACGTCCTGCCGCCTGCCTGCTTGGCGCGATAGAGGGCGAAATCGGCGCTCGCCACCAGTTCCTCTTCGTCCGCACCGTGCAGGGGGGCAAGTGCAAAGCCAATGCTGACCCCCAGGTCCAGCACCTGGCCACCGATTTCAAACGGCTTTTCGAACGCATGGATCATGGCCACGGCCTCGCGTCCCGCCGCCAGGGGATCTGCGGTGCCGGGCAGAAGCACGGCAAATTCGTCGCCGCCGAAGCGCGCCAGCGTCGCATTTTCGCTCAATGCAAAATTCAGGCGGACGCCGATCGCCTGCAGCAGGGCATCGCCGATGCCATGACCATGGGTATCGTTGACGTCCTTGAAACCGTCCAGATCGAGCAGGAGAACGGTTGCCGCTGCGCCGCGGCTGAATTCCGCGCGCAGGAGATCGTTGAACTTGTGGCGATTGCACAGGCCCGTCAGGGTATCTTGGCTGGCCAGCCGCAGAAGCCTGGTGTCGCGCTCGCGGCGCTCGGAAATGTCCTTGATGATGGCGCCGGCGCTGAGACCGCGTTGATCGCGCCAGATCGACAGGGCAACCTCGATGGGGAACTCGCTTCCGTCCTTTTTCAAGGCCACCACTTCGACCGTCTTGCCTTTCAGCTTCGGCTCGGCGCCCTGGGCAACCCGCGAGAGACCCAGGCCATGGGCATGGCGCAGACGTTCGGGAATGATGATGTCGATCGGGCTGCCGATCATCTCGTTGGGCGTATAGCCGAACAGCGAAAGCGCGGCGGGATTGGCAAACTCGATCCGTCCGAGCCCGTCGATCGATATCAGGGCAAGCTCGGTCGCATTGGCGAAATTCGCCGATATCGTTTTGATGAAATCCGCCCGACGCAGTTCCATCTGCTCCATCACGAGCCTTGCGAGCTCGGCGAGGTTGTCGCGGTCTTCCTGTGAGAACTTCAGTCGCGGCGAAGGATCGGCAATGCACATCGCGCCGATGCGATAGCCATTGGCGGTAATCAGCGGCGCGCCCGCATAGAACCGGATATGCGGCGGGCCGGTTACCATCGGCACAGTGGAGAAGATGGGATCCTTGAGGCTGTCATTGATGACAAGAACATCATTCGACGCAATGGTATGGGTGCAGAAGGACTCCGAACGCGGACTTTTCGTCATGTTCAGCCCGGCACAGGCCTTGAACGACTGATGCTCCTCCGCCACCAGGGTGATGAAGGCCATTTCGGTGGCAAACAGCTTCTTGGCCAAATCGGCGAACCGTGTGAACCGTGGTTCCGGCGGCGTGTCGGCAATCCAGAAACTTGTCAGTTCCTTGATCCGGGCTTTTTCCTCCGGATCTGGCTGTTCACCGTGTTCCATGCGCATCACATATCCATTACCGCCCAAACCCCGTTGTCTCAACCTATAGAAGAACCGTTAGTAAATTCTGAAATATCCTCGACGATTGACGAATGAAAGCTTGCCGGACCGCCCGGGCGCCAGCAATTTGGTTTGCGCACCCGCCGGCGCTGCGGTGGAGGGCCTGAACGCAATCGCCCCCGCTCGACGGTGAGGCCGGGCGGGGGCGATGAAGGCTGGAGATGGGGGATGGATCTCCAGTTTATCCCTAGAAGACGTTGACCACCACGATGGTGAGCAAGGCCATGACCAGGCGCGACACGGCATAGCCGGTGGCGTAGCCGATGACCGGCACGTTGCTCTGCGAGGCTTCCTGCAGGGCGCCGAGCGCGGCTGTCGTCGAGCGGGCACCGGCGCAAGCGCCGAGCATGATGCCGGGATGGAACTTGAAGACATAGCGTCCCAGTCCAAGGCCGACCAGCAGCGGCACGAGCGTGACCAGCGTACCGGCGAAGAACAGCGTCAGGCCGTAGTTCTGGATGCCGCCGACGAAGCCGAGGGCCGCATTGAGGCCGATGCAGGCGATGAAGCCGTTGAGGCCAACATTGTTGAACACCCAGATGGCAGGTCCCGGAATGCGACCGAAGGTGCGCATGGTCGAGCGCAGATAGCCGCAGATGATGCCGGCAACGATGGCGCCGACGGCGGTTCCCAGCGACAGCGGGATGCCGCCGATGTGGATGGTGAAGGCGCCGACCAGGCTGCCGAAGACGATGCCGAATGCCATGAAGGCCATGTCGGAGTTTTCGACCGGGCGGTCGGCATAGCCGAGCAGCTTGGCAATCTTGGCCACGTCGCCCTTGGCACCGAGAATGGTGAGCACGTCGCCGCGCTGAACCTTCATTTCTTCCTTCATCGGCATCGAGATGTCCGAACGGGTGACCTTGGTCAGGAACACGCCGCGGCCAGGTTCGCCGAACAGGCTGCTCATGATCTCGCCGAGCGTCTTGCCGGCATAGGCCTTGTTGGTGACCACCAGGTCGAGCAGTTCCGTCGAGAAGTCGAGCAGCGGCACGTCTTTCAGTTCGGGACCGAACTCGTTCTCGTAGGCCAGCAGTGCGGCAAGGCCACCGGACACAGCAAGGATCGCCCCTTCCGTCAGCACGGTATCGCGCTGGCAGTCGATGATGGCGGCCCCTTCGCTGGCGCGCAGGCGCCGGACGAAGACTTCATTGTTGAACTGGCTTTCGACTTCTTCCACGGTCTTGCCGACCAGCGCGGTATTGGTCAGCCGAAGGGCACGGGCCGAATATTCGCGATAGGCCGTGGTGCCGATCGTGGTATTGCCGCCATGGTCGCGTTCGTATTCGGCGCAGACCTTGACCAGGTCGAACTTGAAGAATTTCGGCGCCAGATTGGCCAGCAGGAAGGCCGAGCCGACTGTACCGAACGGATAGGTCACGGCATAGGCGACCGGCAGCAGCGCCAGCGATGCGGTCAGCTTGGCCTGTTCCATTCCCGATTGCGAGATGAGGTCGCTTGCGACACCGAGAACGGTCGAGTTGGTGTAGCCGCCCGACAACAGACCGGCGGTCAGGGCTGCATCATAACCGAGGAACTTGCCGATCAGGATTGCGGTCGCCGTGCCGGACAGGCACACGATGACGGCAAACAGGACTTGTGGCAGTCCATCGTTCTTGATGGCCCGGATGAACTGTGGTCCGACGGCATAGCCGACCGAGAACAGGAACATGGCGAAGAAGGTGGATTGCAGCACGGCGGGCAGTTTTATGCCGACCTGGCCGACCAGCAGGCCTGCCAGCAGCGTACTGGTGACAACGCCGAGATTGAACTTCCCGAGGCGGAGATTTCCGATCCAGAAGCCGATGCCGATCGTCAGGAAGAGCGCGATCTCCGGGTATTTCTGGAGTGTTCCGACAAAATATTGCATGACAGATCTCACTGATTGAGGAGACCGGGAGAGCCGCCATGGCTGTCCCGGTCAAAGGTGAAAAGCGCTCAGTAGCTCGGGGCGTAGAGCAGGCTTTCGATCCAGGCGCGGATCTCGCGGGGGCGGGCGACGGTGGCCAGGCCAGAGTCGAACATGTACTCGGCGATCCGGGTGGCTGTGGTGATCTCCGTTTCCAGGATGTGATCCTGGCTCGGGAACAGCATGCCCTTGGCCTGCATGGACGGGCCGACCTGATCGGCCGTCGCATGGGCGGCGACGATGAAGCACTCGTCGTTCAGGCGGGTCGGACGGGCCGCATAGGTGGCAAGGCCGATGGCCGGGTAGATGTAGAAGTTGTTGGCCTGGCCCGGACGATAGGTCTTGCCCTCGTAGTTGACCTCATCGAACTGCACGCCCGCTGCAAACAGCGCCTTGCCCTTCGAATAGGTGTAGGCCTGCTCGGCCGTGCACTCGGCCTTGTGGGTCGGGTTAGACAGCGCGAAGATGATCGGCCGTTCGTTGAGGCGGCTCATCGCCTCGATGACCTCCTTGGTGAAGGCGCCGGGCTTGGTGGAGACACCGATCAGAACCGTCGGCTTGAAGTCCTCGACGACCTTCAGGAAATCCTTGCTCGGCTTGTCGTCGTGGGCATAGATCTTCTGGGTCTCGGTCAGGTCGGTGCGCGAGGCTTCGACCAGGCCGTTGACGTCGAACAGGCGGATCCGCTTGCGGGCTTCTTCGGCCGAAAGGCCCTTGGTCTGCAATTCGGCCGTGATCAGCTTGGAAATGCCAAGGCCTGCCGAGCCGGCACCGAGGAACAGGACGCGCTGGTCCTGCAGCTTGCCACCGGTCTGCTTGAGGCCTGCGGCAATGCCGGCCAGAGCCACGGCAGCGGTGCCCTGGATGTCGTCATTGTAGCAAAGGATATTGTCCTTGTAGCGGTCCAGCATGCGGATGGCGTCGGTGCCCTTCCAGTCTTCGAAATGCACGCAGCAACCGGGGAAGACTTCTTCGACGGCCCGTACGAACTCTTCCGTCAACTCGTCGAGTTCAGCTTCCGGCAGCGGTGTTTCGCGGGTGCCGAGATAGAAGGGATCGGCGCGCAGCTGTTCGTTGGAGGTGCCGATGTCGAAGAGAACCGGCAGCAGGACCTGCGGCGGAACGGCAGCGCAGGCGGTGTAGAGCTGCAGCTTGCCGATCGGGATGCCCATGCCGTTGGCGCCGATATCGCCGAGGCCAAGAATGCGGCCGCCGGTCGAGACGCAGACGAAGCGGACGTCCTTCTCCGGCCAATTGCGCAGCACTTCGGCAATCCGGCCCTTCATGTGGCGGGTGATGTACATGCCGCGCGGGCGGCGATAGAGATTGCCAAAGGCTTCGCAGGCGTCGGCAACGGTCGGATCGTAGAGGATCGGGATGAAGCGCTTGGGATCGGACATGATGGCGCGGTAGAAGACCGTTTCATTGCGGGCTTCGAGATCCATCAGGTAGCTGTACTGGTCGAGCTCGTCCTTGACGTGGTCGAGATGGGCGAGAACCCGTTCCACCTGGCGGTCCAGGGTTTCGACGGCATGCGGCAACAGACCCTCGATGCTGAGCTTCTGGCGATCGTCGCGCGAATAGGCGGTGCCCTTGTTGCGGACCGGATCATGCAGCAGGGGTGCGCCGGCGAGCGTGGAGTTGCGGGCGGGTTTTTCCAGTTTGGTGACAGGGCTGCTTGTGGCCATGATGAAATTCCTTCTGGTTTCTTCATTCAGCCGCCGGCCAGTGCCGTTCGGCTTTACACAAGTGGTTTTGCAAGGCCCGTGCCAGAGTGATTTTTTAGATTCAAACTATTGATATTAAATAAGAAAAATGATTTTCACCTGTTGTCGTGATGGCCGATACGGGCGGAATCCCGATGATTGGCCGGCTGGGGCGGACGGAGAACCGAACGGGCCTTAGACAAGACGGAAAAGGCGTGTTTTGGGGCGACCCGGCAGGCCTCCTGCGGGGCGAAATCGACCGAAACAGGGCTGCAAGGTCCGTGCAGAGCCATGCCGATCGGCGGCTGAAGCGGCTGCGTCATTCCGCCACAGGGAGCCCGTGCCCGTGCCTGCAGAAAGCGCCGTCCGGCCGGGGATCGCCGGCCGTGCAACGCGAAAACGCCGCGGTCTTTGCAGACGCGCGGCGCTTGGGGTGTCTGATTGGCAGGGCGCCCTTGCTGAGACGGAGCGGCTACCGGTCCTGCTCTGCCGGCACGGCGGCGGGTTCCAGCCGCCCTTCGCTTCGCTTGCCCATCGCCGCCTCGAACTTGGCCATGTCGAGTTCGCCTTCCCATCTGGCGATGACGATGGTTGCCACCGCATTGCCGATGAAATTGGTCAGCGCCCGGCATTCCGACATGAAGCGGTCGACGCCGAGGATCAGCGCCATGCCAGCGATCGGCACGGAGGGCACCACCGAGAGCGTGGCGGCCAGCGTGATGAAGCCGGCGCCGGTAATGCCGGCGGCGCCCTTGGAGCTCAGCATGGCAATCAGCAGCAGCAGGATCTGGTCGCCGAAGGTCAGCGGCACGTCGAGCGCCTGGGCGATGAACAGGGCGGCCAGCGTCATGTAGATATTGCTGCCGTCGAGATTGAAGGAATAGCCGGTCGGGATGACCAGCCCGGCGACGGAGCGGCCGCAGCCGGCCTCCTCCATCTTGCGGATCAGGCTGGGCAGGGCTGCCTCCGAGGAGGAGGTGCCGAGCACCAGCAGCAGCTCTTCCTTGATATAGCGCAGCAGCGCCAGGATCCTGAAGCCGTTGTAGCGCGCCACGCCACCGAGGACCACCAGGACGAAGAGGATCGAGGTGAGGTAGAAGCTGCCGACCAGCATGGCCAGATTGGCAATCGATCCGAGGCCGTATTTGCCGATGGTAAACGCCATCGCCCCGAAGGCGCCGACCGGGGCCACCGTCATCAGGATCGTCACCAGCCGGAAGATCGGTGAGGTCAACGCATGCAGGAAATCGGTGACCGGCTTGGAGGCCGGCGCCGTCAATGTCAGGGCGATGCCGAACAGGATGGAGAAGAACAGCACCTGCAGGATATCGCCCTTGGCAAAGGCGCCGACGATGGTCTCCGGAATGATGCCCATCAGAAAGCCGATCAGCGATGTTTCATGGGCCTGCACGGTATAAGCCGCAACCGAACCGGCATCGAGCGTGGCCGGATCGATATGCATGCCGGCGCCCGGCTGCACGACATTGGCGACCACGAGGCCGATGGCCAGCGCCAGGGTCGAGAAGGTGAAGAAGTAGAGCATCGCCTTGCCCGCCACCCGCCCGACCTTGCGGGTATCGCCCATGCCGGCGATGCCGGTCGAGACGGTCAGGAAGATGACCGGCGCGATGACCATTTTCACCAGCTTGATGAAGGCATCGCCGAGCGGCTTCATCTCGACGCCGATGTCGGGATAGAAATTGCCGAGCAGGACACCGGCCAGGATCGCCGCGACCACCTGGACATAGAGGTGACGGTAGAAGGGGCGGCGCCCGGGTGGAGGTATTATGCCCCTGGAGATCTGCATATTCATGCCGCACCTCCCGTCCCACCGCCGTGATCGACAAGCGAAAACGGATTGCCCATCAGGATGCGATGGTCGACATCGGTGATCAGCCGCTTGCCGCAAAGCGCCATGCTGACATCGAGTTCCTTGGCGATGATCTCCAGCACCTGGCGCACGCCGTCCTTGCCGCCGGCGCCGAGCCCGTAGAGAAAGGGCCGGCCGATATAGATGCCCTTGGCGCCGAGCGCCACGGCCTTCAACACGTCCTGGCCGGAGCGGATACCGCCGTCGAGATGCACCTCGATGCGGTCGCCGACTGCCTCAAGGATGCGCGGCAGCATCGAGATCGACGATGGCGCGCCGTCCAGCTGCCGCCCGCCATGATTGGAGACGATCAGCGCGTCGGCACCGCTGTCAGCGGCGGCGCGGGCATCGTCCTCGTCCAGAATGCCCTTGAGGATCAGCTTGCCGCCCCAGCGCTGCTTGATCCACTCGACGTCCTTCCAGGACAGCTGCGGATCGAATTGTTCGGCCGTCCACGAGGAGAGCGACGAGAGATCGGAGACGTTCTTGGCATGGCCGACGATATTGCCGAAGCTGTGCCGTCTTGTGCCGAGCATGCCGAGGCACCAGCGTGGCCTGGTCGCCATCTGCCAGATGTGTTTCGGGGTAAATTTCGGCGGCGCCGACAGCCCGTTGCGCAAATCCTTGTGGCGCTGGCCGATGATCTGTAGGTCGAGCGTCAGGATCAGGGCTGAACAGCCGGCGGCCTTGGCGCGGTCGATCAGATTGCCGATGAAGTCGCGATCCTTCATCACATAGAGCTGGAACCAGAAGGGCTTCTTGGTGTGGGCGGCAACGTCCTCGATCGAGCAGATGCTCATGGTCGACAGGGAGAAGGGAACGCCGAATTCTTCGGCGGCCTGGGCGGCGAGGATCTCGCCATCGGCGTGCTGCATGCCAGTGAGCCCGGTCGGGGAGAGGGCGACCGGCATCGCCACCTTCTGGCCGACCATTTCGCTTGCCAGGGACCGGTCGGTCATATCGACCAGAACTCTCTGGCGCAGCTTGATGCGGCCGAAATCGGTCTCGTTGGCGCGGTAGGTGCTCTCCGTCCAGGCGCCGCTGTCGGCATAGTCGAAGAACATTTTCGGCACCCGGCGCTCGGCCCGGGTCTTCATGTCGCTGATGGTCAGGATGGGAGGCATCGTTTGGCTTTCCTTATCGAATGGGCGGTGCCGGTTGCGGTGTGTGAACCGTCGCCGGTGCCCGGATTGAGGACGCGCACCGTCGTCCGGCGACAGCGGTGCTGTCGTCTGGAAACGGGCCGGCCTGAAGGGAGGTACGGACGGGTCCGCGGGTTGGGGTTAGACGTCTCGGGTGCGGATCTCGTATTTCTTGATCTTGTCGAACAGGGTGGTCTTGGCGATCAGCATCGCTTCGGCCGTTCGCGAAATATTGCCGTCATTGCGTTTCAACTCCTCGATGATCAGGCTGCGCTCGAAAGCGTCGACCGCCGTCGTCAGCGGCACCGGTCCGTTTGCGGCTTCGTGGCCCGGTGCGGTCTTGAGGCCGAGCACGAAACGTTCCGCCTGGTTGCGCAGCTCGCGCACATTGCCCGGCCAGTTATGCGCCATCAGTTCGCGCACCAGCGGATCCTTGATGTCCGGAGAGGGGCGATTGAGCCGGAGGGCCGCCTGGCTGACGAAATATTCAAACAGCATCGGAATGTCTTCGCGCCGCGAGCGCAGCGGCGGCAGGTCGATGGTGACGATATTGAGCCGGAAATGCATGTCGCTGCGGAATTTTCCTTCCTCGGACAAAGCGAGCAGATCGGCCTTGGTGGCGGCGATGACGCGGAAATCGACCGGTATCACCTTGTTGGAACCGAGCCGCTCCACGACCCGTTCCTGCAGCACGCGCAGGAACTTCACCTGCATGCCCATCGGCATGCTTTCGATCTCGTCGAGAAACAGCGTTCCGCCATCGGCATATTCGATCTTGCCGATGCGTTGCTTCGTGGCACCGGAAAAGGCGCCGGCCTCGTGGCCGAAAATCTCGCTCTCGAACAGGGTTTCCGGCAGGCCGCCGCAATTCAGCGCCACGAATGGACCCTTGCGGCCGGACAGGTCGTGCAGGCAGCGGGCGATCAGCTCCTTGCCGGTGCCGGTTTCGCCGAGGATCATCACGTCGGCGGGAACCGCAGCGACATCCTGCACCAGGGCGCGCAGATCGGCGACGGCCTGCGAGCGCCCGACGATGCGGCTCTCCAGCCCACCGATCGCGGCCAGCTGCCGGCGCAGATGGCGAACCTCCATGGCGAGCCGGCGCTTTTCAAGCGCCCGCTGCACGACGCCGACCAGCTGCTGCGACTGGAACGGTTTCTGGATGAAATCGTATGCGCCCTCGCGCATCGCCTGAACGGCGGTCGCCACGTCGCCGTGACCGGTGATCAGGATGACCGGCAGATCCGGATCGATCTCCATCAGCTTGATCAGGAAGGCCATGCCGTCGATGCCCGGCAGGCGGATATCGGTGACGACGACGCCGGGGAAATCGCGCACCAGCGACAGGTCCACAGCCTCGACGCTCTCGAAACCTTTGGCATCCAGGCCTTCAAGTTCCAGGGCCTGCAGGCAGCCGAGCCGCACGTCTTCATCGTCCTCGACGACCAGTACCCGGTAATCATGCATGCTCAGTCTCCGGCGCGTCGGCCCTCTTGAGGATAATCTTGAACACGGCGCCGCCGTTGCTACCGTTTGTGGCGACGAGATCGCCGCCGAAATTACGAACGATGTCCTGGGAGATCGCCAGGCCGAGGCCGAGGCCATTGGTCTTCTTGGTGGTGAAGAAGGGCTCGAACAGCCGGTCGAGGACGGCACTGCTGAGGCCCGGGCCATTGTCGGCGACCTCGATGACCGGGTGGCTGTCCTGCCAGCCGGTGCGAACCCTGATTTCCGCCTCGCCGTTGCCGGCAACCGCATCCATGGCATTGCTGATCAGGTTGACCAGGACCTGCTCCAGCCTGACGGCTTCCCCGAACCCTTGAATGCCTTCATCAGGCACGGAGAGGGTGATGCGCACATGCTCGGTTTTCAGCCGGTGGCCGAGAAGGGCAACAGCGCTGTCGATGGATCGCCCGAGGTCGACGGCGGTCTTTTCCCCGTCGGAACGCCGGGCGAAGGAGCGCAATTGACCGGTCAGCACACCCATGCGCCGCACCAGGTCGCAGATGCGTTCCAGGTTGAAGCGGACCGTGGCGTGGTCGTTGAGCTCGAGAAACCGGACGGCATTTTCAGAGAGCGTGCTGAGGGCGGCGAGCGGCTGGTTGATCTCGTGTGCCAGGCCTGCCGACAGCTGGCCGATGACCGCGAGGTTTTCCGTGCGGATCAGCTCCTCCTGGAAGGTCTGCAGACGGCGCACGGTCTGGATGCGCTCTGCCACCTCGTGCCGAAGGCCCTCATTGGCCGTGCGCAATTCGGCGCTGCGCTTGTCGAACTGATGCTCGAGCCGCTTATAGGCTTCCTGCAGGGCCTCGCGGGCCCGCAACCGCTCCTGGGTGGCCATGCGGCGCTGGTTGAACACATGGAGGCTGAGGGATGCCAGTATGATGACGATGGCGGCAATGATCCCCTGTGCCATGGCGAGCCGCCAGATCTCCGAGCGATCGGTCAGCACCGCGATATGCATGGAATCGCGCGGCAGGTCCCCGGAGACGGCCAGGTAGTTGTGGCTGCCGGTCGCATCGTTCATGCGGACATAGAAACTGCCATCCGCCAGTCGATTGGTCGGCGCCCAGGTGAGGGGCTCCAGGCTGTGCCTGTTATACTGTTGGTTTTCCAGAACCTGCGCGGCCAGCACCGGATCGATCGCCCCCAGCGTGTGATATTTCCAATCCGATCGCGACGACAGGATCACGACATTGTTGCTGTCGGAGACGATCACCGGCTGTTCGACATCATCGAGCCAGTCCCTTTCCAGCTGCTCCAGCCCGATCTTCACGGCGATGACGCCGAGGCGCCGTCCGTCCTGCTCGACAGCGGTTGCCAGATAATAGCCCGAAGCATTGCCGGTTGTGCCAATGCCGTAATAGCCGCTGATGGAACCGGCCTTTGCCTGCTGGAAATAGGGGCGGTAGGAAATGTTGCGACCGATGAAGCTCGGCGGCTGGTTCCAGTTGCTGGATGCAACGATCACGCCGGAGGGATCGATCAGGTAGGCATGGGCTGTACCGGCGGACCGATTGAGATCGGCGAGATAGCGGTTCATTGCGTCGACGGCGACCGGGTTCTGCGGCGCCTGGAGGAAATCGATGACGTCGCGGTTCATCGAGGCGGTCAGAGGCAGAATGCCGAACTTGTCGATCTCGCGCTCCAGCCGGCCGATGAAACGGGTCAGCTGGGATTCAGCCTTGCTCCGCAACGCGTCGACGCCGCTTCGCTCGGCCTGGAGATAGGCAAAGCAGAAGCCTGCCGCTGCGATCACCAGCGTCAGCAGGATCGAAATGCAGATTGTGCGGCGCCGGAAATTTTTGACGCAATCCAGATCGGCATAGGTGGCCGGATCCAACAGATCGCTTTCAAGCTGGCGGCATGTAACACTGCAACGGCCGGCATAACGACACGGAATGGTCGTCGGCACGAATGCCGAAACGCTTCCCTGTTCCTCGAATGCGACCATCGAATGATATCCTTCTGCTGTCCAAGTCGGCGGAAATTAACAGAGATCAAATTTAGCGCTTTGATCCTGATCATGTGCCGGGACGTTCCTGGCTATTCTCCAGCAAGCGGCATGCCAGGCCTTTTTCCCCGCGCAAGTTATTGAATTTAAACGATGTCATCTGAGGCTCCCGGCCCGGGGCGTTCGGATTTCCGTGCTTTGCTGATGGAATACGTTCGGTTTCCCGAATGCGCACGAACGGCAGCGGCCTTGCTTGCCGTTCGGTGATCCGAACGGCGTTTCTCGGCTTTGGTCGGTTGCCCGGACAAAAGCCGGCGGCAACAGTCAGAGGGATTTTAGAAAAGCTATATAAAACAATTGCATAGGTTATTTTCTAGAGCCTGGCACAGTGGTTGCAAAGCCTTTGGCAAACCCTTGCCGTGACTGTCGCCTACAGTCCGGGCAGGGCAAAGGAGAGCAATCGTGAGCAACATGATACATTTGACGATCGATGGCGGGCCTGTAGCGTCGGCCGGGCCGATGTCCATCCTGCAGGCGGCAACCCGTGGCGGGCGGGCCCTGACGGCCAATGTCGGCTGTTTTGGCCAGGGCGTCTGCGGGGCTTGTCGGTGCATGGTGCGCCGCGAGGGCGAACGGGAGGTCTCGACCGTTCTGGCCTGCGAAACGCCGGCCGAAAACGGCATGCAGGTGAGCTTCATCGACTATTTCACCCCGGACCGCCCGCACCGCTACGACGTATCGGAGATCCGCGACAGCTGGCGCTTTGCCGATGCCGTCCAGGAGATCTTTCCCGAGGCGGCCCATTGTCGCCACTGTGGCGGATGCGACCGGGCCTGTCCGAAGGGGCTCGACGTGCAACGTGGCGTGGCGCTGGCGGTCGATGGCGATTTCGCCGGTGCCGGTGACATTTTCGACCAGTGCGTGATGTGCAACCTGTGCACGCTGGCCTGCCCGGAGCGGATCTGGCCGAACCATCTCGGGCTGATGGTCCGCCGGGTGACGACGGCGCTGACGCTTCGGCCCGTCGACCTGATGCGCAGGCTCGGCGAAATCGAGCGGGGCGAGGTTACGATCGACCTTGCCGGACCGGATCGCCTACAGGCTCCAACCACTGCCAGACAGGAGGGCTGAAGCCATGGTCGACACGATCCCTTTCGAAACGGCGCTGGCCCGGCTTCAATCTGCCGCGGTGCTGCCGATGCGCGACGGTGGGCTTGCCACTGAGCAGTTGCTGGCGGCCTTTCATCCCGACCATGGACCGGACGCCAAGGCGATCCTGCGGGTCGGCGCCAATCGCGGCGCGGCCTGTCATCCGGCGCTGGCCCGCTTGCTGGAATCCCGTTCGCTGATCGACGATGTCGATCTGGCAGCCACGCTGCCATTGCGCACCGACGTGCTGGTGATTGGCGGCGGTGGCGCCGGTGCAGCAGCGGCCCTTGCCGCCGCCGCGGCCGGTGCGGAGGTTGTGGTGGCCAACAAGCTGCGGATCGGAGACAGCAATACCGTGATGGCCGAAGGCGGCATTCAGGCGGCTGTCGGCGAGGACGACAGTCTGCAGCGGCACTTCGACGACACGGTCAAGGGCGGGCATTTTGTCGCCGACCGCGATCTGGTGGCGCAACTGGTCGGGGACGGACCGGAGATCATCCGCTGGCTGATCACGCTCGGCGTCTCCTTCGACCTGGCCGAGGGCGGGCCGGTCGGCGGCCGGCTGATGCGCAAGCGGGCCGGCGGCACGACGGTGCCCCGCGTTCTGAGCCATCGCGATTTTACCGGGCTGGAGATCATGCGCACGCTGCGCGAAACCGTGGAACTCGATCGCAACATCATGGTCATGAACCGCTTTCCGGCGGTCGAGCTGTTGTCGGACGAACGCGGCAATTGCGCCGGTGCCGTGCTCTACGATCTCGAACACCGGCGTTTCCGGGTGGTCCGCGCCGGCGCCGTCATCCTGGCGACCGGCGGCGCCGGCCGGCTGCATCTGGCCGGGTTCGCGACGTCCAACCATTACGGCGCCACGGCCGACGGGCTGGCGCTGGCCTACCGGATCGGCGCGACCCTGCGCGATCTGGACTCCTTCCAGTATCATCCGACCGGCATCGCCTATCCCTCGCTGTTTGCCGGCGGACTGGTCTCCGAGGCGGCGCGTTCGGCCGGCGCGCAACTGGTCAATGGGCTTGGCGAGCGCTTCATCGACGAACTCGCCCCCCGCGACGTGGTGACGGCAGCGATCCTGCGCGAATGCGCGCAAGGTCGCGGCATCGAGCGGCAAGGTGCCAAAGGCGTGTTTTTGGACATCCCTGGCCTGCTGCGGCAAAAGCCCGACATCCTGGAAAAGCAGCTGGTGTCGCTCGCCCATCTCGCCCACCGCTGCCATATTGATCCCAAGATGGAGCCGCTGCTGATCTACCCGACCCTGCACTACCAGAATGGCGGCGTGGTGATCGACAAGAGCAGCGAGACGGAGGTGCCGGGGCTCTATGCGGCCGGCGAGGTGGCCGGCGGCATCCACGGACGCAACCGGCTGATGGGCAATGCCCTGCTCGATATCCTGGTGTTCGGCCGGCGAGCCGGCGCTGCCGCTGCCGCCCGCGCCAAGGGGCGCGAACAGAGCAGGGCCGGTCTTGCCCATGTCCACCAGTTCCAGCGCGAACTCACCGAAGCCGGGCTCAGCGACGTGCAAGCCTCGCCGCTCCTTTATCCGCCCTACGGCAATTTCGAACTCCGCCGCCACATGGCCGGCGACGGCAAAGGTCGATGATCATGGAAAAGCTCAATTCCGTTCTTCTCAATCCGAAATACAAGCTCGGCGCCAATCTCGACGGCTGGCGTGCGGTCGGCGGCGGCGAGGGACTTCTGGCAGCCCTTGCACGGCCCGACGAAATCCTTTCGACGCTGGAGCAGTCCGGCCTGCGCGGCATGGGCGGCGCCGGCTTTCCGACCTGGCGCAAGTGGACTGCGGCGGCAGAGGCCGTCGGTGATGAGAAATATGTGGTCTGCAACGGCAATGAGGATGAGCCGGGCACCTTCAAGGACCGCCACCTGCTGCGCTGGACGCCGCATCAGGTGATCGAGGGGGCTCTGATCGCCGCCTTGGCCATCCGCGCCAATCGCGTGGTATTCTACATCAACCCGCACCAGAGCGAAGGCCTGGCCGAAATGTGTCACGCCGTGGCGGAATGGCGGGACAGCGATCTTCTGGGGCTGATCGAGACCGTGATCGGCCGGCCGGTCTGCCTGACGGTGACGCCGAGTTCCGGCCGCTATATCGGCGGCGAGGAAACGGCCGTGGTCTCGTGGCTGGAGGGTGGATTTCCCTTTCCGCGCCGCAAGCCGCCATTTCCGGCCGACAAGGGCGTCGGCGGGTTGCCGACGCTGATCAACAATACCGAGACATTCGCCAATGTCGTCCATATCCTGCGCGAGGGTGCTGCGTGGTATCGCGGGCTCGGCATTGGCAATGCCGTCGGCACCAAGCTGTTTTCGCTGTCGGGCGACGTGCTGAAGCCGGGCCTCTATGAGCTGCCGATGGGAACGAGCCTTGAGGAGCTGGTCTTTACCCATGGCGGCGGCATGCTGGACGGCAAGGCCTTCAAGGCGGTGTTCACCGGCGGCCCTTCGAACACGCTGCTGACGGCGCGGGATCTCGATGTGGCGCTCGATTTCGACTCGGTGCGCAGCCGCAACTCGCGTCTTGGTACCGGGGCGATGATCGTCATTTCGGAAGGCACCAGCATCGTGCGCAAGGTCGCCGAGTATATCGACTTCTTTGCCGGCGGTTCCTGCGGTCAGTGTCCGTCGTGCAAATGCGGAACTTTCCAGATGGCCCGCCTGCTGGAGCGGATCGCCACGGGATCCGGGTCACGGGACGATGTGAGGGCGGTGGACAATCTGTGCGCCATCCTGCCCGGCAGCGGGCGCTGCGCGCTGATCGACGGTGCGGTGACGGTGGTGGAGAGTTCGATGCGGACGTTTCCCGAGGAATACGGCCTTTGAGGCGCGGTCACTGCTGGAAAAATCAGATGTAAGGCCTCGGATGGGCTTTCAGTCGGGCGGGGAACTTTTCCCGCCCTTCAGCGGCCGGACTTTTGTCGACGGCCGCTCATCTCTTGTCCTGTACTCGATTGCCGGCTTGAACGCCGCCAACCGTCTTACTTGCCGGCAACAGCCGAGTGGATACGCGAACGGGAAATGCCGAGGTCGCTGAGGGTGCGGTCGTCAAGGGCGGAAAGTTCGCGGATGGCGCGGCGGCGAGCGGCAAAAGCCTGGATTTTCTGGCGAATTGTCATTGTCTTGTTCCTTTGTTGATGCCCATAATATGACCATTCCTGCGCCCAATTAGTAGGCATAAGATCTCATTGCAGGCATGCAGAAACGCCGATGCATCCTTTCTATCCTATGAATTCGGCACATGCCGACAGACCGGCAACGGTCTGAAGACGACTGATTTTGCTTGCAAAGACGCCGGCCTGCCCGGTTATGATGCCGGCAGAGAGGGGCCAGGCCGCAGCCGCCGCGTGGCGACATAGGCGCCGAGCCGCTGGACCAGCAGGCCGAGGGCCAGCAGCACGGCGACGACCTGGGCCAGGAACACCGCCTGATAGGCAGTGGTTTCATCCAGGCCCGACAGCTTGGCGGACTGGAAGACGATTTCCAGCAGCTCGATGCCGACTTCGGTTCCGAACATGATGATGAAGGCAGGCGCCAGCATGACGAATTTGTTGCCGCCGCTGGCGGCAATCACCGATCCGACGACCACCGTGGTCGCCATGCCCATGCCGATCGCCGAAACGATTTTCGAGGCGTAGAAGAGACTGACCTCGGTGCCCTGGTAGCGATAGAAGACCGTTGCCACAGTGCCGGCCAGCAGCAGCGGCACCGAGAGCCCAAGCAGCGTCGGGGCAAGCGTGGGCCAGCGGGTCAGCGCTGCACCCGTGGCGAACACCGCCAGCACCTGGCAGCCCGCCCCGATGGTGGCGCGATTGGTGATCAGCTCCGAGGAGCAGAGATGGCGGACCAGATAGGCCGTGTCGTAAAGCCCCGTCGTCGGGATCTGCAGGATGAACAGCACGATCAGCAGGAAGATCGCCGCAGAGGGCAGGGTGGTGCCCGGCGGGATCCATTTGCGGCGCTGCGACACCATATAGGCGGCGACAATGAGGAATACGCCCATCAGCGACAGGCTGACCACGCTGTCGATGCCGGCAAAGGTATTGGCCGTGGTCCAGGCCTCAAAGGCGAGGACCGCGAGGATGAAAACGACGACAGGCTTCCACGGCGTCGTGCCTTGCCCGGCTGCCGGCGGCTCGACAGGCTTGCCGTCGAAGACCAGCGGCACGATCGCCAGGAAGATCAGCGGCAGGGCCGCCAGCAGCAGGAAATAATTGCCGATGCCGATATCGAAGGCGACATAGCGCACCAGTTGCGGGGCGATCAGGAAGGCAATCGGCTGGGCCGCCGTCCACACCGTCATCAGCACGGCCCGCTTGCCCTCGCTGTCGGCCAGCGAAATCGACAGCTGGGCGAGCGGCGCGAAGAAGGCCACCGAAAAGCCGCCGAGCGCAAAGCTGGCGATGACGACGATCTCGCGCAGATCGAGCGCCGGATCGATATGCATGGTGATGCCGACCGTGGCGTAACACAGCGATGCGAAACCGGCTGCCCAGACGGCGACGCGCCGGGCCGTTGTCACGGAAATCGCAAAGGGCGCCAGCGCCAGCGCGATCACCGCGCCACCCAGCAGCACTTCGACCAGCACGTCCGTCTTTTCGACCGATATGTCGAGGAAACTGGCAAACTCGCCCTGGGACACCGAGACCGACATGGTGCCGATCGACCGGATGCCGTTGCCGAGCAGGACGAAGAGGGCCAGGATGAGCGTCTGGAGCACAAGAAACTGTTTCACGTCTAGTCCTGCAGGTTCGCCATGACGCGATCGGCGGCCCGGATGGCAAGGGCGGCGATCGTCAGGGAAGGGGCGTTGACTGGGGCGGTCACATGGCTGCTAGACCCGAGAATGTAGAGATTGCGGTGATCTTGGGACACCAGATCGCGATCGACAACCGAGGTCTTCGGATCGAGGCCCATGCGGGTTGTACCGCCAATGATCGCGTTGGAGAGATAGGGCTCGTTCGACTGCACCTGCGTGGCGCCCATGGCGGCAAAGATCTGCCGGTTGACCTCAAGGCCGGCCGCGATGCCCGACTTGGTATAGTCGTCCATACGGAAGGTGATCTTGGGCTTTGGGATGCCGGCGCTATCGCGGATATCGGCAAGCTCGATGCGGTTATTGCGGTCGGGAAGCACTTCTGCCGAGGAATTGAGGCGCAGATGCCGCGATACCGTGTCGTTGATGCGGCGCGACAGCTCCTGTCCGAACACGCCTTGCGCAATCAGCGTCTTGGCCAGGCTGGTGGCGTCCGAATTGCCCGACCAGCCGCTGTTCATGAAGGAGGTGCCGATCGCCGCCCGCTCGGTGCGGAACGGACCGTCGCGCATCTCGATCAGGCCGCCGGTCTGCTGCGGCCCGCGATAGGGGAAGACCGGGTCCGGCGTCAGGCCCCAGCAATCCTGGTTTGCCTGGGTCAGCAGATAGCGGCCGACATCGCCGCTGGAATTGGCAACGCCGTTGGCAGCCCCTTCCTGCGCGGAATTGAGCAGCAGGCGCGGGTTCTCGATGGCATGGCCGCACAGCGCGAAGACATCGCCTTCGACCCAGAAACTTTCGCCATCGGGCCGGCGCACCTTGACGCGTTTGACCTGGCGGTCCGGGCCGATCTCGATGAAGGTGACGAGCGCGTCGGTGACGATGCGGGCGCCGGCCTGCTCGGCCTTTTCGGCATGCACGGAGGCATCGTATTTGGCGCCGATCGGACAGATCGGCACGCAGGTATTGTTGCCGCAGCAGACCGGCCGATTGTCGAACAGTTCCGAATTGCGGGCGTGGGAAAATGGTCCGGCGGTGAGACCCAGTGTGGTCAGCGCCTTCTCCACCTGGCGATCCATGTAGCTCATCGGGATCGGCGGCATCTGGTAGGCGCTGTCGCGCGGCGCGCCCCAGGTGAAATTGGGATCGCCGGACACGCCCCAACGCTGTTCGGCCTGCTTGTAATAAGGGACGATCAGGTCGTAGTCGATCGGCCAGTCTTCGGCCACGCCATAGGTCGATTTCATCTTGAAATCGACCGGACGCAGGCGATCGGCAAAGCCGGTCCAGTGCCAGCTGGTGCCGCCGTAAAGCCGCAGATAGGCACCGATGAAACGATCCGGTCCGGCCTGCACATAGAAATCGTCGTAGGTCTGGTCTTCCGGATGCGGTGCCGAGGCGACGCTTGGATAGGGCGATTGCGGGCCCTTGACCGGATTGTCGTAGAAGGTCTTGAGATTGTCGGCGCGGCTGCGGCGCGGGCCGGCCTCCAGCACCAGGACATCGACGCCCTTCTGGGCAAGGCTGTAGGCCAGATGGGCGCCGGCCATTCCGGATCCGATGATGACGACCTTGGCGCGCATCACATCTGCCCCGGCAGAGGGGCGTTCTGCCAATGACCGAAGGCCGGCCCACCGCATAGGCCCGGCGCCGTGGCGAAGGTCAGCGATGCCCAGGCCAGACACCAGGGATAATAGGCAGCCGTCGTCACGCCGTCTTTTGTCACCTCGCCGGTGTAGAGCAGCTTGGCGACGAAGGCGACCTGGGCCTTGATCTCGTCGGATGCCGCAGCGATCCTTGCGTCGAGCGCGCCGCCGGACAGCGTGTGGGTGAAGGTTACTTGCGCAGGTGCGCCATAGGTCGCGACGAATTCCTTGTTCACCGCGGCCAGCAGATAGGACGAGATGTCGCCGACGCCGCCGATCTGCCGGACGACATTGTCAAAGCTGATCGAGCCGGACCCCAGCCCATAGGCCTCGGCCGCGGTCGGCGCCAGCGGGATTGCGGCCAGAAAGGCGCGGCGCGACAGCTTCATTTGGTCACCACGACGAGGCCGCGGGTCTTGTTCGATCCGCTGTCGATGGTGTTCATCGCCGCATGGAGATCGGCAACGGTCATCCAAACCGGCGGATATTTGTACTTGGCGACATCCAGCACCAGGACGCGGTCGGTCTCGACGTCATAGGCGGCGATCGGTGAAATGTGGCCGTCGCCGTTCTGGCCGATCGGCTTGCGGGAATAATTGGCGACCAGGCGGGTGTCGGGGGCCGCGAGCCCGGCCTTGATCAGCTCCCGCAGGGCGGAGACGTCGATGCTGTCGGCATGGTGGAGTTCGGCCTTGACGCCGAGATTGATGAAGAACTGCACGAGCTGTTCCAGCACCAGCCCGTCGCGCTCGACCATCGGATAGGGCTTCACCGCCTGGTTTTCCGGCGTGAACACGGCGTCCTGGGTAAACAGGCCCCAGGGAAACAGCCGCTGCGGCACGGGACGGGGGATGTCGAGACTGTTCAAGACGGCGGCAATGGTCGCCGGGCCGCAGAAGGTCAGGATCTGCTCGCTCTCGAGATAGGTCGCCAGCTTGAAATAAGGCGACTTTTCGTCCGCCTCGGCAAACAGCGTTTCGCCTGCCGGGTCCGTGATGTAGATCAGCGTATCGGCGCGGGCGAGGGACACTGACGCCATCATCATGGCAGCCAAGGTGATCAAGGTCCGGGTTGCAGTCATTGTTGGCCTCCGAACCACTGCGCCAGAGCTTCGATCTCGGCGTCTGTGGTGTTCTTGACGATTTCATGCATGACCATGGCCTGTCCCGCGGCACGCTTGCCGTCGCGATAGGCCTTCAGGGCATTGGCGAGATAAAGCGGCTGCTGGCCGGCGATGATCGGCAGGTCGGCCAGCGCCGGACGGCCATCCGACCCATGGCAGGACAGGCATTGCGCGCCAAGCGGTGGCATCGCGTCATCGGCCAGTGCCGGCGCGCCGGTCCATCCCGCGGTCAGAATGGCTGCTAACACCAATGCGCGCATCGACATCCCTAAGCCTCGATGTTGACATTGATCATCATGCCGGTGTCCTCGTGCGGCAGGATGTGGCAGTGCATGACATAACGGCCGGTGAAATCCGTGAAGCGCGTGCGGAAGCGGACCGTTCCTGACGCCGGTACCGACACGGTGTCGAGCCATGGCTTGCGCGGGTCCGGGACGCCGTTGGAATCCATCAGCTGGAACGGATTGACGTGGATATGCAGCGGATGCGGATAGGGCGTGGTGTTGACCAGCGTCCATTCCTCGACAGCACCAAGCTTGGCCGTCACATCGTCGCGCCGCGGGTCGAAGGGCTGGCTGTTGATCGTGAACTCGGTATCCTTGAAGAAACCCTTGACCTCCGACATGCCCAGCACGAACTTGCGCTGCATGGTGATTTCGCTGTCGGCGATGTCGGTGAGGATCTTGTTCTTCGGCAGGTCGCCGGCCGGAATGCCCCGTCCGAAAGGCTTGCCGGCTGCCACGCGGCTGTCATCGGCTGGAATGACGACGATATCGGCGAGCATGATCTCGTCCAGCGGCTGCTTGCCCTGGTTGAAGGCCGGCCGCAGCAGCTGGTAGGTGCCTGGCTTTGTCGTCTTGACCAGAAGATTGACGCGGTTACCCGGCGCCAGATCGACCGTGTCGACGATCTCAGCCCTCGGCAGCGGATTGCCATCGCGGCCGATTTCATA
This sequence comes from Rhizobium sp. CG5, assembly GCF_023701945.1. Classification (GTDB taxonomy): domain Bacteria; phylum Pseudomonadota; class Alphaproteobacteria; order Rhizobiales; family Rhizobiaceae; genus Allorhizobium. The sequence goes on along the minus strand of NZ_JABAEF010000006.1, from coordinate 219,060 downwards.
GAGTTCCAGTCCTTCTGCCGTCAGCGGCAGGAACTGCGCGTCGCCGGCATGCAGGATGCGCCAATGCTGGACCTCGCCCTCGCGCATGTAGATCCGCGGGCGATAGGCGCCGTTGATCAGGAAATTGCGCTCGCCATTGAGCGGCGGCCAGATCGGATCTTCGGTCGCCAGAACGCCATCGACGCCAGGGATCGGCGCCTGCAGGACCATGATGCGTTCGACAGCGGCGGCGACTTCCGGCACCGTATCCAGCGCGCCGCCGATGATCGCCATGCCGGCGGCACCCGAGGCGACCTGCGCGGAGACCGAGCCGTGGCGGTGCGGATGGTACCAGTAGTTTCCGGCGGGATGATCCTCCGGGATGCGCACGACATAATTGAAGTGGTGGCCCGGTTCGATCTGCAGATAGACATTGTCGCTGTTGCCGCGCGGGCTGACGTGGAAGCCGTGATAATGCACGTTGGTGGTGTTGAAGCGATTGGGGACGTTGAGCACCATGGCCGTCGTGTCTGGATTTTCCGGCATGCGGTTTTCAAAGGCGATCTCCAGCGTGTCGCCCGCCTTCAGCCGTAAGGTGGGCGCCGGCAGGCTTTCGTTGAAGATGCGCAGCTTGGCCGGTCCGCTCGGCAGAAGGACGTCGGCGATCGACATGAACAATCGGGTGCGCAGCCGGCCGTCGACCGAATGCACCTCGCCCGGATTGGCAAGGTCATCGGCGATGCCGAGCGGCGAGGCGGCCGGCGTCGTCTTGGCCGTGGCAGCACCGGCCGTCGTCCAGGGACAGAGGACCAGCCCGCCGCCGATCGTGGCGGTGCCGATGGACTGTTTCAGGAAGGTCCGGCGCGACAGGTAAGGATGGGAAATCACGCTGCTTCTCCTCAAGCATATCACGCAACCGTGCGTAAGCACGGGTGCTGACGGCATGCGTAAAAATATCGACCGAATGTGGAGTGCGAATCAGAACTATTCACACGCATTTTAGCATATGGAGAAGACGGTAGTCTCTTTAATGTAAGAGGACGATTAACGGCAGGCGCGCGAAATCTTCATTTTTCTGTAGCAATCAAAAAAAGTCAGAATCGGCAAGGTGCACTATGGCGGTCCGATGCAATTCTTAGGCTGCTCGCAATATGACTGCGCCCCGCAAGGCGGGGCGCAGAAAACCATTTCTGAAGACTTGGGCCTCAGGCGGCGCGGGCCTTGGTGAGCGAAGGCCGGGTCGCGGCGGCCTTTTCGACCATGGCCGTGACTTCGGCGCGGCGTGCGCCCGTCAGTGGCATACGCGGCATGCGAACCCGCTCCGAGCCGCGGCCCATGATCTGTTCGGCCAGCTTGATCGACTGGACGAGGTCGTGCTCGGCGTCGAGATGCAGCAGCGGCATGAACCAGCGGTAGATGCGGCGGGCTTCTTCCCAGTCGCCCCGGTCAGCGGCGGCAACCAGCTGCACGGATTCCTCCGGGAAGGCGCTGGTCAGGCCGGAGACCCAGCCCTTGGCACCCAGCATCAGGCCCTCAAGCGCTACATCGTCGAGGCCGGCAAACAGCTCGAAGCGGTCGCCGAAGACGTTGAACAGGTCGGTGAAGCGGCGCGGATCCGGCGCGCTTTCCTTGACGGCCTTGATATTGGCAACGCCTTCCAGGGCCTGCAGGACATCATAGCCAATGTTGACGCGGTAGGCCGGCGGGTTGTTGTAGAGCATGATCGGCAGGGACGTCGCCTCGGCAACCGCCTTGAAATGGGCGATCAGCTCTTCGGGCTTCGGAACATAGACCATGGCCGGCAGAAGCATCAGGCCGTCGGCGCCGAGCTTTTCGGCATCCCTGGCATAGGCGATGGCGCGGCGGGTATCGAACTCTGAGACGCCGGTGATGACGGGCACGCGGCCGGCGACGACCTCGACGGCGGCTTTCAGGATGGTCCGTTTTTCCTCCGGATCGAGCGAATTGTTTTCGCCGCAGGTGCCCATGACGATCAGGCCGTTGACCCCATCCTTGACCAGCGCATCCTGAACGCGCTGCGTATCGTCGATATCCACCGACATGTCTTCACGGAACTGCGTGGTAACCGCCGGGAAAACGCCGTGCCAACCTGTGCTCATCTCTTGCTCCTTCAATTGCATGAAATGTTCAATATACAAACTGTCGACAGAAATCAAGAGCACAAGAAAACTCCGATCGATCCCGCCTTTTTTAAAGGCGGTGTCCTCGGTCAAAGATCCGGATGGCTCAGGCGAAGGGTTCTGCAGGACCCTTGGCCGGCTGGGTAAACCATGCGGCCCCTGTTTCCGTCATGTGGATATGGTCCTCGAGGCGGATGCCGAAGCGATCGGGAAAGACCAGCATCGGTTCGTTAGAGAAACACATGCCTTCTGCCAGCAGCGTGGCATTGCCGCGCACGATATAGGGATGTTCGTGGATCTCCAGCCCGAGGCCGTGGCCGGCGCGGTGCGGCAGGCCGGGAAGACGATAGTCCGGGCCGAGCCCATGTTGGCCCAGCACGGCGCGGGCCGCGTCATCGAGGCTGTGGCAGGGCGCGCCGAGGATTGCAGCATCGTATACCGCCTGCTGCGCAGCCCGCTCGATGGCCCAGGCGCGGGCGAATTCGGCTTCGGGTTCGTCGAGCACATAGGTCCGGGTCAGGTCCGAATGATAACCGTCGATGCGGGTGCCGGTGTCGACCAGGATGACATCGCCGGGCGCCAGGACCTGATCGCCGTCGGCACCGTGCGGCAGGGATGTCGCCGTGCCAAAGGAGACGATACAGAAGGTCGAGCCGGCTGCAGCGCCGAGCGCAAGGTGCTGCTCGTCGATATAGCGGACAATGTCGGAGGCGCGGATGCCGGGTTTCATCAGGGCATGGGCGCGCTTCTGCACCTCCAGCGTCAGGTCCATGGCATATTGGATGATGGCGATCTCGGCTGGCGACTTGCGCTGCCGTAGGGCGCTGATCAGCGATCCGCCATCGCAAAGCCGTTCCGCACCGAAGGCGGATGCCAGCCGATGATAGAGGAACAGCGGCAGGGCGTCGTCGAGGGCGAGCGTGCCCTTCGGTCCGAGCAGCGAAGCGACCAGCGCCGCCGGGTTCTCTTGCTCTTCCCAGGTGACGATCTCGCCGGCAAGATGGGGCAGGGTTTCGACGCGGCTCTTCTCGAATGCGGGCACGATATAGGTGAGCCCCGCCGGCGTGATCAGCGCGCCCAGCAGGCGCTCGCTCTGGTGCCAGACCAGGCCGGTGAAATAGCGCAGGCTCTCCGACGATCCGAGCAGCAGAGCCGCGCAACCATCCGCCTCCATGCCGGCCCGCAGACGGGAGAGCCGCGACAGCCTTTCGGCATCGGTGATGAAGGCGGGCAGGGTCTTGAAGGGCATTTTCGGGTGTCCTGGAGTGAGGTGTTATACGTGCGGTTTGAAAGAAGCAGGGTGGGATCAGGCAAATCGGCCGGGCCGAAACGGCTCGACAGATATGGCGGGACTGCGGCCGCAGACCAAGTCGCTCACCAGTCGTCCGGTGGCCGCCGACTGGGTCAGTCCCAGATGGCCGTGACCGAAGGCGTAGACGACCGCCGGGCTCGCTTTGGACGATCCGATCACCGGCAGGCAATCCGGCATGGACGGGCGGAACCCCATCCACTGACTGCCGCCTTCGGTGTTCAGGCCCGGCAGGAAGCGGCCTGCCTTGGCGAGCAGCGCTTCGGACCGCCGATAGTTGGGGGGCAGGTCGAGCCCGCCCAGTTCCACGGCGCCGCCCACCCGGATACCCCGGGCCAGAGGCGTGACGACGAAGCCATGGTCGTTGAAATAGAGCTGCCGGGAGAGATTGAAGGACTGGCGGGGCAGGGTGGTATTGTAGCCCCTTTCGGTTTCCAGCGGTAGGCGATCGCCCAGACCGCTCGAAAGCGCTTTCGACCAGGCGCCGCCGGCAATGACCCCCTTGGCCGCTTCCAGCCTTTTGCCGCCTGCCAGCGTCACGATGGCGCCGTCGCCGGCCGGCTCGACGCGAACCGCCTCGCCCTTGCGGATCTCAACGCCACGGCTGGCGGCAAGATCGGCGATCGCCTTGGTGAATTCGTAGGGATCGGAAACCTGCAGGCCGCCGGGCGTATACATGGCGTGGCGAAACTGCGGGGCCAGGCCCGGTTGCAACTGCTCGATCTCGGCACGGCCGACGCAGGAAAAATTGAAACCGGCCTTGGCCTTTTCCTGCCAGTCATGGCTCGCAGCGTTGTTGAAACTGGCCTCGCTGTCGTAAAGATCCAGCGTGCCGGTGGTGGAGATGAAGCGGGAAAGCTCCGGCATCTGCGCGATGCGCTGCATCTCGGCGGCGGCGAGCTGCATCATCGCGGTCTGCACCTTCAACCCATGCCGGAAGGCCTGCGGCGAGCTGGCACGCCAGAACCGCCAGAGCCACGGCGCGATGCGCAGGGCGTAGGCCGGCGGAATGCTGAGCGGACCGAGCGGATCGACCAGCCAGCGCGGCGCCTTTTTCATGATGCCGGGGGCGGGGATCGGGATGATCTCCGGAAAGGCCAGAATGCCGGCATTGCCGTGGCTGGCGCCGCGTGCGACGTCGCCGCGCTCCAGCAGGGTGACCGATCGGCCGTCCGCCTGCAGATAAAGCGCGGACATCGCCCCGATGATACCGGCGCCGATCACCACCACATCGCATTTTCCGGCCGCGCTCATCGTTTGCTCCTGGACACGAGGTCTTTGCAGTTGAGTTCGAGGGGGATCAAAGGCCCGGCAGAAGAGCCGCCTTGCTGACGTCCCTGGCTATGTATTCCTGTATCTGGCGAACGATCTGCGCCGCATGCTCGATCACCAGCCGGTCGGCCTTGTCCACGTCGCCGGCCTCTATGGCAGCGATGATTTCCTCGTGCTCGTCGACATATTGCCGTGGCAGCCGATCATCGAATGTCGAATAATAGAGCCGAAGGATGCGTCGGCCCTCATCAAGCAGACGGGCAAAGAAGCTGGTATAATAGGGATTGCCGCCGAGCTCGGCGATCGCGACATGCAGCTCGCGATTGGCCTCGATCATCGCATAGGCATCCTGGGCGTCCACCGCGGCCGAAAAGTCGCGCTGATGGCGCCGGATTTCATCCATTTTGGCGGGATTGCGGCGCGACGCTGCTGCCCGCGTCGTCACCCGGTACATCAGCGTCAAGGCGTCGAAATAGGGAGGCAGTTCGGCAAAATCGATGATGGATACGATGGTATTGCGGTTCGGCAGCGTCGTTACCAGGCCTTCGGAGGCAAGACGCAGCAGTGCCTCGCGGATCGGCGTGCGCGACATGCCGAAACGCTCGGACAGGCGAACCTCATCGAGCGGGCTGCCCGGATCGAGCGTCATCGCCAGGATCTCGCGCCGCAATGCCGTATAGACGCTCTGCGTTCCGGAGCCGCGCGGCCGCCCGGCATCAAGCTTGTTGTCGTCACTATGGTCCATGGCTGTGCCCTATCCTCTGACAGGTGGTACAAAAATGCATGCAAGATGTCGACAGGAATTTGTCACCTGTGACGGAAAGGCACAAACTCTCTCCGGTCTGCCGGCATTCCTGTGTTACCGTGATGCGGACAGACCAGCCGCGGCCTGCCTGCAGGCAACGCCCTCGAAAGGAACATGATGCAGATCGAGCGCGATCCCAATGGCGATTTCATCCTCGAGCCGGGCGAACTGGCCGAACGCTTCGGGCTGAGCAGCGACGACTTCCGGCGCCGCATGCAGAAGGGGCTACTGGCCAGCACCGTCGAGGTGGGCGAGGGGGAGCATGCTGGCACATGCCGCCTCAGCCTGCGTCTTGGCAACCGCCTCTGGCGCGCCATTCTCGATTCCGAGGATCGCGTCACAAGCGAGGAGATGACCTTCGTCCGCGGCCAATTGCTGCCCCGCCCGTAGGGCGCCCGACTGCCCGCATGATCGATGGCTTTTTCGCACGGGATCACGGTCGCCCCGCCCTTGCGAATTCCTTTGGGATCTGGAACATCGCTGTATCGACAGTTTGAACCGGTGTGCCGAAGCTGCATCGCCGGCCAGCAGAAAGGACCGCGACATGGCCACTTCGAATGCAGGACGATCGGTCAGTACGCTATCGGTCCTCATCCAGTCCGGCGCACTCGATCCGGTGGCCCTTGTCGAAGAGACCTTCGCGGCGATCCAGGCATTTGACGACCAGACGATCTTTCTGAACCTGCTGAAGGACCGGGCGCTGGCTGAGGCGCAGGCGTCTGCAAAGCGCATTGGCGACGGCCGGTCGCGGGGCGCGCTCGATGGCATCCCCGTTGCCTGGAAGGATCTGTTTGATATCGAGGGGTTGGCGACCACGGCTGGATCGAAGGTTCTGGCCCATGCAACCCCTGCCGAACGCGACGCGGATGTGGTGGCAGCACTGGCTGCGGCCGGCATGGTCAGCGTCGGCCGGGTCAATATGAGCGAATTTGCCTTTTCCGGTCTCGGCATCAATCCCCACTACGGCACGCCGCGCAATCCGGCATCTGGCGATGGCGCGCGCCTGCCCGGCGGTTCATCGTCCGGATCCGCCGTTGCGGTCGCCGCCGGCCTGGTGCCGGTGTCGATTGGCACGGATACCGGCGGTTCGGTGCGCATCCCGGCCGCCTTCAACGGCATTGTCGGCTACAAGGCGACGCGCGGGCGTTATTCGATGCGCGGCGTGTTTCCGCTCGCCAAAAGCCATGACAGCCTCGGACCGCTCTGCCGCACCGTTTCGGACGCCATCCTCATCGACACCGCCATGCGCGGCGCCATCACGGCCGATGTCCGCCGCGGTGCATTGTCCGATCTGTCGCTGGTGGTGCCGGAAACCATCGTGTTCGACGGCGCGGAGCCGGGCGTCGTGGCGGCGTTCGAGGCGGCGCTGGCGAGGCTCGGGCGCGGCGGCGCAAGAATCCGCCGACAGGCCTTCCCGCTGTTTTCCGAATTGTTCGACCTGGCAGCGCGGCACGGGCCGATGGTGTCGGCCGAAGCGTTTGCCGTACACAAGGACCGACTGGCCGGACCTCATGTAGGAGAGATGGACCCGCGGGTCGCAGCACGGGCGCGGCTTGGCGAAAAGACCACCACGTCCGATTATCTGGCGCTGCTGGAGGCGCGGGAACGGCTGATCGCCGCATTCGCCGCAAGCCTTGCGCCCGGAGACCTTCTGGTCGCCCCAACCTTGCCGCATGTGGCGCCCTTGACCGAGCCTTTGCTTGGCGATGATGACCTGTTCATCAAGACCAATGCCAAGACGCTGCGCAACACGCTCATCAACAATTTTCTCGACGGGTGTGGTGTCTCGCTGCCCTGCGGAACGGGCGATGCCGGCATGCCGGTCGGGTTGCTGCTGTCGGGCCAGCGAAACGAAGACGAGCGGCTCTTATCGGCAGCCCTTGCCGCGGAAGCGGTTTTGCAGGGCTGATCATTTCAGTCGTCGGCGAGAGCCGGCCGAGACGCCTCGGCCGGTGCCGGATCTTCAGCGCATCGACGCGCCGTGCATTTTCATCGGGGGGCGGCTGGTGACGGGGCGGGCCCCATTGCCGGCCAGCGTCATGGCGGACGGACGGCCTTCGCCGAGCCAGCGCAGCACCGCATCGAATCCGTGCGGCGCAAGTTTGCGGGCAATATAGAGGCTCTCACCATGCAGATCGCAGTCTGCGGCGATTTTCGGCCAGTCGAGCTTGTCGCCCTGGCGCGGCGGCGAGGCCTTGCGGGCAATCAGGCCCAGCATGTAGCAGCGCAGGTTTTCGTAGTCGTTCGGCGGCAGGGCAGGAGCGAGCCGCTGCTCGCAGAAGGTGGAAATCTTGTTGTGGAAGGCCTGGGTGGAAACTCTTGATCGGGGCATGTCATTCACATTTCAGAACTGGGCTATGGCGGCAAATGCCGGACCCCGGCAGCTAAGGGAATTCCGTTAACGAAAGGTTGCCCCCGCATGCGCAGAGCTGGCAATCGTTAGCGATTTCAGGTCGGTGGGCGAGGCTTGGCGTTTGCCATGCTGCCGGGCGAGCTTGTTAGTCCGCCTCTTCCATTAAGTCTAGCACAACTCTTTGATCGAACGTCGGATTTGTTCGTCGCCGAGCGATTTCCTTCGGGCCTGAAACAATCTAGTCTGCGCAGCGATGCAGCTGTCGTAAGGAAAATGGCGTGAAATCAGGCATACGATCATGGGTTCTCGGCGCGGGTCTGGCCTTGTCGCCATGGGCCGCGCAGGCGGACTGGCAGGCCGTCGAAAAGGTGCAGCCCTATGTCATCGAGGGCAGTACCGGGGCCGAGCTCTATGCCTCGATCGGCGAGCGTGGCCCAAAACTTGGCATGGCCCGCGTCATCGCCCATACCACCTTTACGCTTACCTGGACCCGCAAATACGAGCCGCAGCCCGGCGGCGCCTGCGTGCTGACCACGGCCCGGCCGAAGCTGACCATCCTCTACACGCTGCCAAAGCCGGCGAAAAAGCTGCAAGGCGCTGTCGCCAGCCTGTGGGAGACCTTCATAACAGGCGTGCGCGACCATGAAAAGGTGCATGGCGAGTACATCAAGGATCTGGTCAAGGCCATCGAGACGACCAGCCTCGGCCTGACGGTGGCCGACGACCCGGACTGCAGCAAGATCCGCACGGAACTGACGAGCCGGCTGGGAAAGCTGTCGCAGGAACAGCGGCAGCGCAGCCGTGATTTCGATAAGGTCGAACTCAGCGACGGCGGCAATATCCACCAATTGGTGCTGATGCTGGTCAATCAGAAATAGCGTTGTGCCGCCGATGGCGGAATGACCTGAACCCGAAAAACGCGGCACTTTCGCGCCGCGTTTTTTGTCGGCTGGGGTGCTTGATTACGCCTTGGCGCGTTTCTTCTGGCGATAGACGTCGGCGACGACGGCGGCCACGATGATCATGCCTTTGACGATTTCCTGATAATAGGCATCCACTCTGAGGAAGGTGAAGCCGGAGGTCATCACGCCGAGGATGATCGTGCCGATGACCGTGCCGGTAATGCGGCCGGCGCCGCCGGCCAGCGACGTGCCGCCGATCACGGCTGCGGCAATGGCGTCGAGTTCATACATCACGCCCATGCCGGCCTGGGCGGTCTGGGCGCGGGCGGCGGTGACGACGCCGGCGAGGCCCGCCAGCATGCCGGCAATGGCATAGACCTTGATCAGATGGGCCTCGACATTGATGCCGGAGACGCGGGCCGCCTGCACATTGGCGCCGATCGCATAGGTGAACTTGCCGTAACGGGTGTAGCGAAGCGCGATGTGGAAGATGATGGCGACGGTGAGGAAGACCACGACCGGCCAGACGCCCGTGCCGATGAAGATGAAATCGTCATTGAGGCCGGAGACCGGCTGGCCCTTGGTGTACCATTTCGAAATGCCGCGGGCCGTCACCATCATGCCGAGCGTGGCGATGAAGGGCGGGATCTTGGTCTTGGCGATCAGCTGACCGTTGATATAGCCGGCAGCCAGGCCCGCCAGGATGCCGATCAGGATCGGGATGACGAAGGGCAGGTCGGTGAGACCGGGATAAAGCGCCCGCGGCCAGGTCGAGGCCTGGGCCAGACTGGCGGAAAACATCGCCGTCATGCCGACCACCGAGCCGGAGGACAGGTCGATGCCGCCGGTGATGATGACCTGCGTCACGCCGACGGCGATGATGCCGATCACCGAGACCTGCAGGATCATGATGGTCAGGCGCTGCTGGTTGAACAGGAAACTCTGGCCGACGAAGACCCAGCCGAGAATTTCGTAGATCAGTGCGATGCCGATCAGCACCAGCAGGATATTGGCCTCCGGCGGAATCCGGCGGCGCTGACGCTCAGGCTTCAGATCGCTTTCGGCTTTTGCCACGGTATCGTTCATTGTGTCCTCCCTGACGGTCTCTGGACGGTGGCGCTAGCGCGCCGCCAGGTCCATGACCTTGATCTGTGTGGCGTCCTTGCGGTCGAGAAATCCGGTGACGCGGCCTTCGTGCATGACCATGATGCGGTCGCTCATGCCGAGAACCTCCGGCATTTCCGACGAGATCATGATCACTGCGACGCCGAGCTTGGTCATTTCGGACACCAGGCGGTGGATCTCGGCCTTGGCCCCGACATCGATGCCGCGCGTCGGCTCGTCGAGGATCAGGATGCGCGGATTGGTGAGCATCCAGCGGCCGATCAGCACCTTCTGCTGGTTGCCGCCCGACAGGTTCTCGATGCGCTCGCTCATGCTCGGCGTCTTGACGCGCAGCTTGCGGCACATGTCCTCGCATTGCGCCGAGAGTTCGCCCTGCTGCACGAAACCCTTGCTGACGAAGCGGTCCTGCAGCACGGCCAGTTGCATGTTTTCCAGCACGTTGAGGATCAGCAGGCAGCCGGTTTCCTTGCGGTCTTCGGTCAGGAACGCCATGCGGTTGCGGATCGCTTCGGTCGGGCTATGGATGTCGACCGGCTTTCCGTCGATCTCGATCGAGCCGGACGAGGCCGGCGTGACGCCGAACAATGTTTCGGCGACATTCGAACGGCCCGAGCCGACCAGACCGGCGACGCCGAGGATTTCGCCGGCGCGCACGTCGAAGGAGACGTCGCGGAAAACCCCGTCGAGCGTCAGGTTCTTGACCGACAGCAGCACGTCGCCGAGCGGCACATCCTCCTTCGGGAACATCTGGGTGATCTCGCGGCCGACCATCATGCGGATGATATCGTCGCGCGTCACGTCGCTCGAGGCATGGGTGCCGATATATTTGCCGTCGCGAAACACCGAGAACTCGTCGGCAATCTCGAACAGCTCGTTCATCTTGTGGGTGATGTAGACGATGCCGATGCCCTGGTCGCGCAGGCCCCGGATGATCTGGAACAGATGCTCGACCTCGCGCTCGGTCAGCGCCGAGGTCGGCTCGTCCATGATCAACACGTCGGATTCGTAGGAGACCGCCTTGGCGATCTCGACCATCTGGCGATTGGCGACCGACAGCTCGCCGACCTTGGTCTGCGGATGGATGGAAATGTTAAGCCGGTTGAAGAGATCCGCCGTCTTGCGGTTCATCTCCTTGTGGTCGATGAAGCCGAGGCGGGTCAGCGGTTCGCGGCGGATCCAGATGTTTTCCGCCACCGTCATCGGCGCCATCAGGTTGAGCTCCTGATGGATCATGGCAATGCCGTTCTCCAGCGCGTCAAGCGGCGATTGCAGCCTGATGTCGACGCCCTTCAACCGCACTGTGCCCTTGTCGGGATGGTAGATGCCGGCGAGGATTTTCATCAGCGTCGATTTACCGGCGCCGTTTTCGCCCATCAGCGCATGCACGCTGCCGCGTTTCAGCCGGAAGGTCACGTCATCGAGCGCCACCACGCCCGGGAATTCCTTGCGCACGCCCTCGGCCGTCAGCAGATATTCCGAATTGGGGATCGCACCGCTTTTGCGCACAGCGGCCATCGTTGTCGGGCTGACCATGTCAAAACCTCCGGATATTACAAGCAGGGTCCGAACGCAGGCTGCGACCCGCGTTCGGTATCTTCATCAGGAGGAGATCAGTTCTTGGCCTGGTAGTCCTTGAGGTTTTCCGGGGTGACGAGTTCGAAGGGAATGTAGACCTTCTTCTCGACGCTCTCGCCCTTGGCAAGCTTCAGGGCCGCATCGACCGAGCCCTTGCCCTGGCCGGCGGCATTCTGGAAGACGGTCACGTCGATATCGCCGGCCTCCATGGCGGCCAGCGCGTCCTGGGTGGCGTCGACACCGGCGACGACATAATCCTTCATGTCCTTGCCGGCGGCCTTGAGCGCCTGGGCGGCGCCGATCGCCATTTCATCATTGTTGGCGATGACGGCGTTGAACTCCAGCCCGCTCGACAGCCAGTTGGTCACCAGGTCGGCGCCCTGGGTGCGCTGCCAGTTGGCAGTCTGCTCCTCGACTATCTCGATGCCCTTGCATGCATCGGTGGCGACCACGTCATGCACGGCCTTGGTGCGCATGCGAGCGCCCTGGTTGGACAATTCGCCCATCATGATGACGGCCTTGCCCTTGCCGCCGAGCAGACGGCAGACTTCCTTGGCTTCCAGCGTGCCGGCGACGACCTCTTCAGAGGCGACGAAGGACTGCTTTTCCGGCAGTTCGTTGACGTTGACCGGTTCGCGGTTGACATAGACCAGCGGAATGCCGGCATCGGCGGCGATCTTCGACATGGCGATGGTCGCGTCGGTATCGACCGGGTTGACGATGATCGCATCGACGCCGGCGGCGATGAAGTTCTGGATCTGGCTTTGCTGCTTGGAAACGTCGTTCTGGGCGTCTTCGACCTGCAGGGTGACGCCATCGAGCGTCTTGGCATAGTCCTGCATGCCGCCGCGCAGCACGGTCAGGAAGTTGTCGTCGAACAGCGCCATTGATACGCCGATCGTCTCGGCATGGGCAGCCGTGCTCAGCAGAACGGACAGGCTGGCGCCCAACAGGAATTTCTTCATGGTCTTTCCTCCTCACATGGTGTCCGGCCCACCGGGGTTTGCCGGAAACCGACCTCTCCCGGGTCGGTCGAGCATTTGCTGGTCCGCGCTCCCGACGCGGTTGGCAAAACGGAATAAACAGACCGCCTGCTAAGAAATGCAGATAATTTATTCCATTTTTCCGCAGGGCCGTCAACGGGTTCAATGGGCCAATAGGCGCAAATTCGCGTAATCCGTTTGCTTTGCTGGATTCTTCCTGCCAATCGGGCAAAACAGCATGTGGAATTTTCATTCCATATTGACGCCTGTCAGGCATCGATTCGGCTTTTCGCAGGGCCGACAGCGCGGCTTGGAAGCGAAGTGTTGACACTGTGTTCCTTTGCCGAGACTGGCGCTTTGCCTCGATCGGGGCCAATTAGGGAGCAGCCGCCAAGCTGCGGCAAAGCTAACCCGTGGAGTGCCTGCCATGACCAGTGGAATTCATCATGTGACCCTCATCACCCGGCGGGTGCAGGACAATGTCGATTTCTACGCGGGCTTTCTCGGGCTGAGACTGGCCAAGCGCACGGCCGGGTTCGAGGACGCCACGCAGCTGCATCTGTTCTACGGTGATAGCATCGCTTCGCCCGGCTCGCTGGTGACGTTCCTGGTCTGGGAAGACGGATCGCCCGGCCGCGTCGGGCACGGCGCACCCAGCGAAATCGCCCTGGCCATCGCGCCTGAAGCCATCGGCTTCTGGCTGACGAGGGCGCTGCAATTCGGCATCAAGCTCAGCGGCCCGGCGGCCGAATTTGGCGAACCGGTGCTGCGGCTGACCGATCCGGACGGTGTGATCGTCAAGCTGGTCGGCGTGCCGGATACCGGTCATGCCAATCCCTGGACAGGCGCCGGCGTGCCGGAAGAGTTCGCCATCCGCGGGCTTCGGGGCGCGACGATCCTGTCCGAAAAACCGGTGGAGACCGTCGCCTTCCTGGAAAGCCATATGGGCTTTGCGCCCGGCTCCGAGAGCGGCGGCATGCGCCGCCTGACGTCCGAGGCCGGCGAGATTATCGACGTGCGCAATGCCTCCGGCTTTTGGACGGCCGCACCCGGCACCGGCACGATCGACCATATCGCCTTTCGCGCCACCGACCGGGCCGAGGTCGAGCGGGTGCGCGACGGGCTTCCGGCGGCTGAGCGCCTGCTGGCCAATGTCCATGACCGCACCTATTTCTACTCGCTCTATGTCCGCGAGCCGGGCGGCACGCTGCTGGAGCTTGCCACCGACGGTCCGGGCTTTGCCATCGACGAGCCGATCGATAGCCTCGGCACCAAACTGTTCATTCCGCCGCATATCCGCGGCGAGGACACCGATATCAAAACCATGCTGCCGCAGTTTGCGCTGCCAGGAGAGATGAGAATGCCCCACAGAGATCTGCCTTTCGTCCACCGCATCCACCAGCCGGAAAACCCGGATGGCACGACGCTCATCCTGCTGCACGGCACCGGCGGCAATGAAGCAAGCCTGATGCCCTATGCCAGCCGCATGGCGCCGAATGCCACGCTGATCGGGGTGCGCGGCCGCTCCAGCGAGGAGGGCGTCGCCCGTTTCTTCCGGCGCTTGAGCATGGTGACCTTCGATCAGAAGGACATCGCCTCGGAAGCCGATGCCTTTGCCGCCTTCATCGACGGTGCACGCGAAGCCTATGACATCGATCCGGCCCGCACGGCCTTTCTCGGCTATTCGAACGGCGCCAACATGCTGGGGGCCATGATGCTTCTGCATCCAGGCCTGGTGAACAACGCCATCCTGCTGCGGGCCATGAATGTGCTGGAACAGCCGCCCGCCGTTGATCTCACCGGAACCCGGGCGCTGATGATCAGCGGTGCGCACGATCCCTACGGCGTCCATGCTCCGGAACTGCAGACGCAGCTGGAAAAGGCCCATGCAACGCTGACATCCCATGTGATTTCGGCCGGCCACGAGATCGGCATGCCGGATGTGCAGATGGCCGCGGATTGGCTTGCGACCTTGAAGCTCTGAACTGCCGCAAGGCCTGAACGACAAAAGCGCCGCCCGTCATCGTGCCGGGCGGCGCTTTTTTTGTCTTAAGGGCTGACGAATTCCGCAAAGCCGGCGACGAAGGCATCGAGCCGCTTGGCGGTCGCCTCATCGACCAGCCGGCCTTCGGCATCGAAGACTTCGCCGGCCCGCGGGATCATCAGCCGTTTGCCCGACCATGTGCGGGCGCCGAGCGTGTGAAGCACCGGTAGCCAGGCATTCTGGCTGAGCTGGGTGCCGAAATTGCCGGGCGAGGTGCCGGCAATGGCAAAGGGCCGGTTGCCGAAGACCTTCGATATGTCGGACGACGGCCGCGACAGCCAGTCGATGGCATTCTTGAACACGCCGGGAATGGAATTGTTGTATTCCGGCGTGAACAGGATCACGCCATCGGCCGCCTCGATCTGGTCCTTCAGCGCCTGCACGGCCGCCGGAATGCCCTCGGCGGCTTCCAGGTCGCCGTCATAAAGCGGAATCCCCTGGATGGTGCCGGCCGACAGGGTGCCATTGCTCCGGGCAATGGCGGCGTTCAGCAAGGCCGTATTATAGGACCCCTTGCGCAGGCTCCCCGAAATGCCGAGCAGTTTCACCATGATGTTTTCCTCTTTGACGTGATCGGTGACTGAGCCTAGCAAGTCTTCACTGCCGTGCCAGCCCAAAGACGCAAAAAAGCCGGGAGGTTGGCTCCCGGCAGATTGCTGAAGACGTGCGCCTATCTCTCCTTCGTCATGGTCGGGCAGGTTTTGACCGAGACCGACATTTTCTGACCGTAGAGATATGAAGGCAGCCCCCGCAACCCGTTCCTGCATAATACAAGTACTGCTCCCATCTGACGGGGGTGTGTTTCTGGCGTCCGGTCAAAAACCGGCCGCTCGCTGTCTCGGGGCCGTCGGACTTCGCACGCTGCGGCGTGTCGCAGCTTCTAGAGCGCGTCCGCTTGACTCGGGGTCCTATCCGCAGGATTTGAAATCGTTAGCGCACTCCTGCAGCTCGAGCAAGTGTAACGATCTGGCCGACCGTGTTCCATAAGCCTTCGACTGTCCGCTCGGCTTTGGCGCGCAAGACAGCCTTGAGCTTGGCAAAGGCCACAGCTTCCTGCGCCGATGAAGAATCCCAAGGGGGACGGTGATCTCGAGCGGAATCTGATCCCTGCAACACGGCTGGGCCGGCCATAATTTTCGCACAGCGGTTCGCCCTAGTCCGGAACCGGTTCGCCTGCGTCCAAGCGTGATCCTCCGTCGCCGCGTAAAGAAGAGTAAGTAACTCCGCTTTGCCGCAAGGCCCAGACCGCCGGAAGCCGCCATGTCATTCTCCGCCTCCCCGCCGTCAAACCCGTCCGCAGCGATCGCAGCGACGCAGGATCCGCGCCGTGGCATGATGCGGCTGTACGCAGTGCTGGCCGGCCTTTATCTCGCCCAGGGCGTTCCCACCTATCTGCTGCTCGTCGCCCTGCCGCCGCTGATGCGCGAAGCCGGCGCCTCGCGCACGGCCATCGGCCTGTTTTCGCTGCTGATGCTGCCGCTGGTCCTGAAATTCGCCGTGGCCCCCTTTGTCGACCGTCATCGGCTTCTGCCGAGACTCGGTCATCGTCGCGGCTGGATCGCCCCGACCCAGGCGCTGGTCGCTCTCGCCATCGCCGGCATGGCCTTCTTCGATCCGTCCGACGCGCTGCCGTTGTTCGGCCTCGGCCTACTCATCACGCTGCTCTCGTCGCTGCAGGACATCGCCACTGACGGTTATGCGGTTCGTCACCTGAAAGGCGAGGCGCGGGCGATCGGCAATGCCGTTCAGGCGGGTGCGGTGGCGCTGGGGGTCATCATCGGCGGCACGCTGGTGCTGGTCCTGGTCCACCGGATCGGCTGGGTGCCGACCATCCTGCTCGTCGCGTTCCTGTCGCTCCTGCCGCTCGTCGCCACGCTGTTCATGCAGGAGGAAGCGGAGCGGCCGAAGACCGGTGCCCGTCCGCCGAGCCCCAGTCTCGGCGCCTTCTTCCGCCGCCCGCAGGCCTGGCTGATTCTTGGCTTTGCGCTCAGCTACCGGGCGAGCGAAGGCCTGGTGCGCGGCATGGAGGGCGCCTATCTCGTCGACATCGAGGTTCCGACCGCCTGGATCGGCTATCTCTCCGGCACGGCGGCGGCGACTGCCGGTCTGGCCGGTGCGCTGCTGGCCGCCGTCGTCATTCGCCGCCTTGGGCTTGGCCCCACGCTACTGCTGCTGGGTGGCCTGCGCAGCCTGTGTTTCCTCGCCTTCTCGCTCAATGCCTTCGGCTTTGCCCCCGGCATTGCGGTGGCGCTGGCCGCCTCCGGCTTCCAGACGCTGATCCGCTATATGGAACTGGTGGCGATCTATTCCTTCTTCATGAAATCCGCCTCGGACGATCAGCCCGGCACCGATTTCACCCTGCTCGCCTGTGCCGAACTGGTGATCTACATCATCGGCACCTCGCTCGCCGGCATCATCGCCGACCAGGTCGGCTATGCCTGGCTTTTCTCGCTGGCGACGGTGATCTCGGTCCTCGGCATCGCGCTGTCGCTCTCGATGTTGCGCCGCCTCAGGCCGAGGGACGAACCTGCCGCTTGAGATCCGACGGCCGGATCTGGTAGCGGGCGCGGAACGAGCGGTTGAAGTAGGACAGGTCGTTGAAGCCGCACTGATAGGCGACTTCGGCAATAGACATGCGCGCCCCGGCGGCCATCATCGCTGCCTTGGCCCGTTCCAGCCGGCGCTCCAGCAAGTGGCGGGAAAAGGTCGTGCCCTCGCGGGAGAACATTTTCTGGATCGCCCTCGGAGTGATCCGCTCGGCACTCGCCACGTCCTTGATCGAAAAGCCGCCATCGCCGAGCCGCGCGTCGACCAGCGCCCGGATACGGGCCATCCGGCTATCCGGTGCACTCTGCTGCGCGGCCCCGCCCACCGCTTGCGAAAGCAGCGGCAGGAAATCGTAGAAATGGCTGACCATCATCGCCACATCCTCGGCCGTCTGCTGGTCGCGTTGCAAGAGATAGCCGGCATAGCTGGTCAACATGTGCAGTGGCAGGCAGGCGGCCGGCACCGCCTTCAGCATCAGCGCCTCAATGGTCCCTCGGTGGCGTTCGACGGCGTGCTCGGGCAGGTGCGCGCAGTCCAGGCGGCCGCCCTCGGGCAGGGTGATGCGCAAGCCGCTCTGCGCCGGAACGAAGACCACGTCGCCGCTGATCGCCGCGATCCGGGCGGACCTATGTTCCACCTCCATCGACTGGCCGACCGACCGCAGCAGCACGACGCCCCGGTCGCCGCTACCCTCGCAGGTGAGGCTAAGCACACTCTTCGGGAAATAGACGGTCGCCAGCGACAGGGACGGGTCGTGCCAGTAAAGCCCGGTGAGCCCGCTCATGTCGCCGGCCCCCAGCGTGACGCTGAGGCCGCCCATCATGTCGATCAGGATGCTGCCGCACAGCACGCGTGCCTCGGCGTCCGAAAGGGCTGCGGAGCCGAATTTCAAGGGGCGGATCAAGCTCATGTCGATGGTCAACTTTCCTCGGGGACATTCGCGCTCGTCCAAGTCGCGTTCGTCTCCATCCAAGCGGGCTGCACGGTTATATCCTAAACATGAGCGTATTAGTAATGTTTACTCGCGCGCCACTCAAGCCTTGGGCGTCGTGAAAACGCAGTCGATGAGGGGCACTATGGAATTGATTGGGGAACAGAGGCATGGACGCAGCGGGACCTGCGCCAGGGCGCGCTCGACCACGGCGCTGACGGCGCTCGCCGTCGTGGCGTTTCTGGGGACGGCGGGTACTGGCCGCGCCCAGGACGCAGCCGGTGAAGAAGCCGTGACGACCGCCGAGGCATCCGGTGAAACCGTTCTCGGCGACATCGTCGTCACCGGCAGCCGCGCGCCCCAGAAGATCTCCGAGATCGCCCGCACCATCAAGGTCGTCGACGAGGCGGAAATCCGGGATGCCGCCCTCCAGGGCAAGAGCCTGCAGCAGATTCTCGCCGAGACCGTGCCGAGCTTCGATGCCGCGAGTGACGGTGCGCGCACCAGCTACGGCCAGAATCTTCGCGGTCGCACGGCGCTCGTCCTGATCGACGGCGTCTCGCTCAATTCGGCCCGTGGCCTCAGCCGCCAGTTTGACTCCATCGATCCCTTCAATATCGCCCGGGTCGAGGTTCTCTCCGGTGCCACCGCCCTTTACGGCGGCAATGCCACGGGCGGCATCATCAACATCATCACCAAGAAGGGCAGCGATGCGGCCGAAGGCCTGCATGCCGAAACCCAGGTCGGCGTCGCAAGCGGCTTCCAGGGCGATGAGGATTTCGACCGCAACGCCGCCGGCGCAGTCACCTACAACAGCGAAAACTGGGACGCCCGGCTCTCGGTCGCCGGCAATCGCACCGGCGCCTATTACGACGGCTCCGGCGAAATGGTCACGCCGGATATCACCCAGACCTCGACCGCCTTCAATGAGCGCATCGACGTCATGGGCTCGGTCGGCGTGCAGATCGACGATGACCGCCGGCTCGAGGCGACCATGCAGTATTTCGACAGCGCCCAGGACAGCGATTACGGCCTGTATTACGGCGCCAATCTGGCCGGTTTTTCCGATCCGAGCCTGTTCGAGGCTCGCTCCGGCTATGAGTCGGACGTCGAGCCGCAAACGCGCCGCAAGATGCTCGCCCTGAACTATACCGACGCCGATTTCCTCGGCCAGCAATTGCTGCTGCAGGGGGCCGTGCGCACCGAAGAAATCGTCTTCAATCCCTTCCCCTCGACCGGCACCGCAGCCGGCACCTATTTCGGCGCCAGCCAGCAGTCCACGGACTATTACAGCTTCAAGGCCGCCCTGGTGTCGGAGCTGACCGACACGGTGAAGCTGACCTATGGCGTGGATGCCGACCGTGACAGTTTCTCGGCCGACCAGACGATCTTCGACCTGGCCACGGCGGCTTCGTCCGGTGGCATGGATTTCGACGCGATCGGCGTGACCGGTCTCTATCCCGACATCGACGTCAGCACGGTTGCCGGTTTCGCCGAAGCCGCCTGGGAGGCCACCGACCGGCTGACCGTCAGCGGCGGCCTGCGCTACCAGTATGCCAAGACCGAGATCAGCGATTTTGTCGGTGCCGCGCAGCAGGTGGCGATCCTCAACGGCACGGCCACCTCGGCCGATGCCATCCCCGGCGGCGAGGTCGATTACGACGCCTTGCTGTTCAATGCCGGTGCGACCTATGACATCACCCCTGACCAGCAGGTCTATGCGAATTTCTCGCAGGGCTTCGAACTGCCCGACCCGGCCAAGTATTACGGTGTCGGCACCTACACCCTATCAAATGGCCACTATACCTTGACCGACAGCGTCAATGTCGACAGTTCGGCGCTCGAAGCGATCAAGACCGACAGCTTCGAAGTCGGCTTCCGCCATGACGACGGCACGTTCAACCTCCAGACCGCGGCCTATTACTCGACCTCCGACCGCTCGATCAGCCTCAATCGCTCGACCCTGACGATCGAGATGAACGACGAGAAGCGCCGCGTCTACGGCATCGAGGCCGAGGCGGGTTACAAGTTCGACAACGGCTTCGACGTCGGCCTGCTCGGCCACTGGGTGAAGTCGGAGAAGAAGGGGGCCGACGGCTGGTACCAGGAATCGGTCGGCACGGCGAGCACGTCGAAGGCCGGCGGTCACATCGGCTGGGGCAACGGAGCCTTTTCCGTCCGCCTGACCGGCGAACATGTCTTCAGCCTCAAGGATGACGATGGCTACGAGATCGAGGGATACAACCTCTTCAATCTCGGCGGTCGCTACACCTTCGCCGAACAGGCAACCACGATCAATTTCGGCATCCAGAACCTGTTCGACACGGATTACACCACCGTCTGGGGCTCGCGCGCCAAGGCGCTTTATGGCTATCTCGTCGACGAGTCCGTCTTCGACTATCACGGCCGCGGCCGCACCTTCGCGATCTCCATCACCAAGGTGTTCTGAGATGATAACGGACGGCGCCGGAAGGATCCGGCGCCGTCTGACGCCGCCGTAGGCCGAGGCGTGGCGCGGATGATCGGTGATCTCAACTTTTTTACGACGTCGATCGACCGGCAAACGTGCCGAAAAGGCCTCACGTCCGGCGATGCGCGATCTGGCGAACCTCGGCTTTGATTCTGCTCGATGCGCTGTTTGATGATGCTCTCGCGGAAACGGAAAACGGTCTCCACAAGGCCGAGGTCATCCATCCGAGAGGACCGTGGCGCAACTTTCAAGCTGTAAGTTCGCCGCACCCGAATGGGCCGCCCGGTTCAACCACGGCGTCTTCCAGAACCCACCGGAAATATTCCGCCTGCAGAGGTCGAAGAGCGATACGACGCCATGCTGGACGCGCCGGCCATGGCCGCACAACTTCAACGAAATGGCCTCCGGCAAAACCGGGCGGTTCAGTTCCTCATCTTCATCGAGCATTTTGGCCACGAATTCAGCGTATGGAGAGTTGCGTCTCTATATCCCATTCGGTGATCTCTTTCGCCGTCAGGCAGCCTGCAGAGAAACAGGGTTGTCAATCTGCCGGAGGCTTTTCCGCTCCCCGGGAAGCAAGTCGTGCAGGCGGGCCGTCCAGATATTTTTTGCAGGACAGGCAGAGCATCGCTTGTGTCCGCTCAACAAACCCATATAGTCGAGGAAATAATTATTCCATACAGGAAATAAGAGGGAAACGGATATGGCTCTTTCATGGCGGTTTTCTGCGTTGGCGGACAGGCATCGGGCACTCGGCTCGAAACTGGAGGACTGGAGCGGCATGGGCACCGCCTGGACCTATGACAAGGATATCTATGACGAGCATATCGCCGTGCGCACCAAGGCCGGCATCATGGATGTCTCGGGCCTGAAGAAGGTCCATCTCGTCGGTCCGCATGCCATTGCCGTGCTGGAATACATCACCACCCGCGACATGACCAAGGTCTATCCCGGCAAGTCGGTCTATGCCTGCATGCTCAACGATCGCGGCCATTTCACCGACGACTGCATCGTCTACCGCACCGGGCCGAATGCCTGGATGCTGGTGCATGGGTCCGGCACAGGCTCGGAAGAAATCGCCAAGCAGGCCGTCGGCCGCAACTGCGCCGTCCTGTTCGATGACGACCTGCACGACCTGTCGCTGCAGGGTCCGCTGGCCGTCGATTATCTCGACAAATACGTGCCCGGCATCCGCGATCTCAAATATTTCCATCATATACAGACGACGCTGTTTGGCGCGCCCGTGATGATCTCGCGCACCGGCTATACCGGCGAGCGCGGCTACGAGATCTTCGTGCGCGGCCAGGATGCCGGCATGGTCTGGGACCGGATCGTCGAGGAAGGCAAGGAGATCGGCATCATCCCGGTCTGCTTCAGCGTTCTCGACATGCTTCGGGTCGAAAGCTACCTGCTGTTCTATCCCTATGACAATTCGCAGATGTATCCCTTTGCCGATGAACAGCCTGGCGACAGCCTGTGGGAACTCGGCCTCGACTTCACCGTCAGCCCCGGCAAGACGGGTTTTCGCGGCGCTGAGGAACATGCCCGCCTCAAGGGCAAGGAGCGCTTCAAGATCTTTGGCTTGCTGATCGAGGCCGACGGCCCGACCGATCTCGGCGACGAGGTCTGGGCCGACGGGAAGAAGGTCGGGGTTATCACCTGCCCCAGCTATTCCAAGCTTACCAACCGCTCCATGGCAATCGCCCGTCTCGATGTCGATTACGCCCAGCAGGGCCTGCCTGTCGAAGTACGCGGCGCCAATGTCAAGGCCGCGGCCATGACCCATACCATCTCCTTCGACGATCCGAAGAAGACCAAGCGGACGGCGGTGGGCTAGGGGGCGCCGTCATGCTGGTTGCAGGTATCAAGAGCCGCCCTACCTATCCCGGGATCGCCATTGATCCCCATGCCAGGCGGCATGTCTTCGCGCTGGAAGGGGAGGGCGCCCTGGCGCTGATCGAACAGGGCGAGGCACTCACCGCCACGATCCTCGCCCGCAGCGAGGTGCTCTATACGGCTGGCGGATCCCAGGGGCAGGATCACCACGTTGGCCTCGCTGCGCTGAAGCCCGATATGATCTGGCTGGGCCCGACGATCGCCACGCTGTTGTTTCGCCTCAAGGGCTCGCTGGCCAATGCGACCATGGGCACACGGCTGTATATTGCCGGCACCGAGGGCTTCATCGGGCAGGCGATGCAGATCGCGCTTGATCTCGGCATGGATTTCCATTCGATCCCGACCGAACACCGCGGTTCGCGGGCCCGACGCGTGCAATGCGTGCATTGCAAGGGGATAACGGAAAACGTCACGGCCAGCCCGTTCAAATGCAGCCACTGCCATTTGCCGCTTTTGGTGCGCGACCATTACTCCCGCCGGCTGGCCGCCTTCCAGGGTGTCAATATCGACGCCGAGGACCCCGGCACGGCGCCCGAGCCTGAGGAGCTTTTTTCGTGAGTATCAATACGGAAATTCCGGTCCGCGTCGTCGCTGCCACCGACGTGGCCGAAAAGATCAGGCGCATCCGGCTGGAGCGGCGCGATGGAGCCCCCCTGCCGGTCTTTTCCGCCGGCGCCCATGTCGTGGTGTCGATGCAGGATGGCGGCTTGCTCAGGCGCAATCCCTATTCGCTGATGTCGGCGCCCCATGACACATCCGGCTACGAGATCAGCGTGCTGGCGGTCGAGAACTCCCGCGGCGGCTCGGCCTTCATGCATCGGGTCCGCGAAGGCGATGAACTCATTGTCAGCCAGCCGGTAAACCTGTTTCCGGCGGATCATCGCGGCCGCAAGCATCTGCTTGTCGCCGGCGGCATCGGCATTACGCCCTTCCTGGCCATGGCGGCCCAATTCGAGCGGGACAATACTCCATTCGAACTGCACTACGCCATGCGCTCGCGCCAGGCGGGTGCCTATTGGCAGGACCTGCTCACGCGCTACGGCGGGCACCGGGTCAAGGTCTATTTCGACGCCGAGGGCGACCAGATCCCGCTGCCGCAACTGCTGGACAACCAGCCGCTTGGCACGCATCTCTATGTCTGCGGCCCCGCCGGCATGATTGATGCCGTGCTGTTGAGCGGGTCGCAGGCCGGATGGCCGCGCGAAAACCTGCATTCCGAACGCTTTCTGGCCCCGCCGACCGGCCAGCCGTTCAAGATCTTCCTCGAAAAATCGCAGATCTCGATCACCGTCGGCGAGCATCAGAGCGTGCTGGAGGCGATCGAAGCCGCCGGGATCGATGCGCCCTACATGTGCCGCGGCGGCGCCTGCGGCCAGTGCGAGACCGGCGTATCGCATTGCGACGGTGAGTTGCAGCACAATGACATCTATCTTTCCGACGAAGAGAAGCGGGCGGGCAACAAGGTCATGATCTGCGTCTCTCGCTTCAAAGGACAGCAACTCGTTCTTCAACTGTAGTGCCACATCGCGGAGCGCTTACGCAGCGCTTGAGTTTCAAGGAGCCGGACAGATGACCATCACCTTCAAGCAGGAAACGTTTCGCGACGACTTCACCTATCGCAACAGCCCGGACAATATCCGGCGTTTTCCCTTTCCGTTCGACCGCGACGACTACATGTATTCGGTCAACATGGAGCCGCATGTGCTCGGCAAGGCTGGCACGATCTACGAGAGCCTGATCGACGTCGACGAGCACTATCTCGCCGAAATGCACGATCGCGCGCTGGTGCTGAAGGAAGATCCACTGCGCTGTCAGGCCCTGCCGCACATGATGCTGGCGCAATGGGATACGCTGGAACTGCTGATGGAGCAGCAGGCGGCGGGCTATCCCGATCATTTCACCCTGATCCGCAAGGGCGATCAGTGGCGATGGATCAACCGTCCCATGGGCATTGATGATACCTTCACCTTCGGTGATGCGTCGACGCTGCCGTATCCGCCGATGGAATACATCACCCGCCAGGCCCAAGGCGATTTCTGCATTGTCGATCAACGCAACGACAATCTGTGGATGGATGCCGGCATGGTGACCACCCAGGCGGACTGGTCGCTGGATTTCGACATCGGCATGAACTTCATGGAATGGCACGGCCCCGTACCGCTCGCCCACCAGATTGGCGTGTTCGACCGGGCGCTGAAATTCCTTCTGAACCTGCAGCAGGGCAAGCCGACGCGGCGGTTCAACTGGACCATGACGATCAATCCGCGGCTCGACACCAGCCCGGAAAACTATCCCAAATGGGGCACAGACCGCACGACCGTGACGCCGGACAATGTCGGCTCGAAAGTGCATCTGCGGGTGGAATTGCAGAGCCTGTGGCGACTGCCGCGCTCCAACGCCATCCTGTTCGTGATCCGCTGCTACCTGATCAGCATGGACGAACTGGTGACCGTGCCGAAATGGGCACGCCGCTTCCCGCGGGTGCTGAAAAACCTGCCGCCGGAACTGGTCGACTACAAGGGCCTGACGCGGTTTCGGGATACGACGGTGGAGTGGTTGTCGACATACGACGACGGCGCGCCGACCAGTCCGGGTTTCTGGCCGGATTAGCAAGGAAGGCCTCACAAAGGGGAGACGTCGCGGCCCCTCATCCGGCCTGCCGGCCACCTTCTCCCCGTTTCAACGGGGAGAAGGGACTCGTGGCCCGCTCAAGCAGGTTCCCTCTCCCCGTCCTTACGGGGAGAGGGCTAGGGTGAGGGGCCACCCTTACAATTGACGATACAACAAGAAATGAGGGAACAAGACATGACCAGAGTTGCAGTCATCGGCGCCGGACCATCGGGAACGGCGCAATTGCGGGCCTTCCAGTCGGCGGCGCAAAAGGGCGCCGAAATCCCGGAAGTGGTGTGCTTCGAGAAACAGGCGGACTGGGGCGGACTGTGGAACTATACCTGGCGCACCGGCCTCGACGAATTCGGCGAGCCGGTCCACGGCAGCATGTATCGCTATCTCTGGTCGAACGGCCCGAAGGAATGCCTCGAATTCGCCGACTACACCTTCGAGGAACATTTCGGCAAGCCGATCGCCTCCTATCCGCCGCGCGCCGTGCTGTGGGACTATATCAAGGGCCGCGTTGAAAAGGCCGACGTGAAGAAGTGGGTGCGGTTCAACACGCCCGTCCGCATGGTCGACTTCGACGAGGCGACCCAAAAATTCACCGTGCGCGCCCATGACCGGGTCAAGGACGTCGTCTATGACGAGGAGTTCGATTATGTCGTGGTCTGCAGCGGCCATTTCTCCACGCCGCAGGTGCCTTACTTTCAAGGCTTCGAAAGCTTTGGCGGCCGTGTCCTGCATGCCCATGATTTCCGCGACGCGCTGGAATTCAAGGACAAGGATGTGCTGCTGGTCGGCCGCTCCTACTCCGCCGAGGACATCGGCTCGCAATGCTGGAAATACGGTGCGAAATCCGTCACCACCTCCTATCGCTCCAAGCCGATGGGCTTTAATTGGCCGGAACGTTTCGAGGAACGGCCGCTGCTCATGAAGGTCGAGGGCAAGACGGCCTTCTTCAAGGACGGCACGACAAAAGAGGTCGATGCCATCATTCTCTGCACCGGCTACCAGCATTATTTCCCGTTCCTGCCCGACAGCCTGCGGCTGATCACCGCCAACCGCATGTGGGCCGACATGCTCTACAAGGGCGTGCAGTTCGAGAAGAACCCGAAACTGTTCTACATCGGCATGCAGGACCAGTTCTACACGTTCAATATGTTCGACGCCCAGGCCTGGTATGTCAGGGACATCATTATGGGCCGCATCACGTTGCCTCCGCAAGCCGAACTCCAGGCCGATTTCGACACATGGCGGGCTCGCGAGGAAACGCTCGAGGATGCCGAGCAGATGATCTGGTTCCAGGGCGATTATGTCCAGGAACTGATCGATGCGACGGACTATCCTTCGTTCGATATCGAGGCCACCAACAAGACCTTCATGGAGTGGGAACACCACAAGGCCGAGGACATCATGGGCTTCCGCAACAATGCCTACCGCTCGCTGATGACCGGAACCCTGTCGCCGACGCACCATACGCCGTGGCTGGAAGAGCTCGACGATTCGCTTGAGGCGTATCTCCGGAACTGAAGATTCGCGGTCCTATCTGGAAGCTGGGCCGGACGGCCGGCCCAGCCCAAAACGACAGCGGCGGCGCAAAATCAAGCCGCCAGGTTTTGATAGTCCATGGCGTCAAGGTCAGCGATCAGGCCGGGGCCGACGGGGTTCCACCCGAGAATCCGGCGCGTCTTGGCGCTGGACGCGGGAAAATCCAGTGCCGCGAACATCGACATCCAACCGAAATGGTCGGCAGCCTTTTCTTGTGACAGCGAAACGACTGGCAGTTTCAGGCCCCGTCCGAGCGCTTCTGCAATCTCGCGCGTCGTGACCCCCTCTTCGCCGACGGCGTGATAGCGGGCGCCCGGCTCGCCCCGTTCAATCGCAAGCCTGTAGAGCAGGGCAACGTCGTCGAGATGGCCGGCGGGAAAGCGGTTTTTCCCCTCGCCGATATAGGCGCAGGCGCCCTTGGCCTTGGAAATCTCAATCAGCGGCGAGACCAGGCCCTGCTTGACGGTGTTATGGACCTGCGGAAGGCGCATGACCGAAACATTGACCCCGGCATCGAGAAGCGCACGGCCTGCCAGTTCCGAGGCAACGCGCGGATTGGGGTGTTCGAAGTTGGCGATGTCCTCCACGGCCAGTTCCCCCAGGTCTGCATTGCCGAGCCCGGTGCCTGACGTGATCAGCAATGGCCGATTTGAGCCTTTCAGCGCTTCGCCGATCGCCTGAATCACGCGACCATCCTTCTCGCAATTTTCCACGAACCGGGAAAAGTCGTGGTCGAATGCCGTATGGATGACGGCATCGGCCTTTTCCAAACCGCTCCTTATGGTGTCTGGCTCTTCCAGCGTCGCACGGTGGACGTCTGCGCCCGCTTGCTGCAACGCGCGCGCGCCTGCGTCGGAGCGGGTCATGCCGGTGACCTGGTGGCCTGCCTTTAGCAGTTGCCCAAGCACGGTCGAGCCGATGAAGCCAGTGGCACCGGTGAGAAAGATACGCATGTCATGATCTCCTTGTTGAACAGCTCCCTCTATCGCGCTAGAATTTATGGTGTTAAAGTAGTGACCTTATCGTATTATAATAACTGGTAGGATAGCGTGACCGAGACCAACGCCCTGGGCAATTTCCTGAGGGATCGTCGATCAAAGCTCGATCCCGCGAGCTTCGGCTTCTCGGGCCGCAGACGCACACCCGGCCTTCGCCGCGAAGAGGTCGCGCAACGCTCCAACATCAGTCCGGCCTGGTACACCTGGCTTGAGCAGGGGCGCGGTGGCGCACCGTCGGCGGATGTCCTCAATCGGATCGCCAACGGTCTCATGCTGACCGAGCCTGAGCGCGAGCACCTGTTCATTCTCGGCCTCGGCCGCCCACCTGAAGTCCGGTTTCATCCCGTCGAAGGCATTAGCCCGCGGCTGCAGCGCATTCTGGACAGCCTGGTTACGAGCCCGGCCCTGGTCCGAACGGCCGCCTGGGATGTCATGGCCTGGAATCGCGCCGCCGCGGTGGTGATGACCGACTATGGCCGTCTGGCGCCTAGCGAGCGAAACATTCTCCGTCTGCTGTTTTGCAACCCGGCGGTCCGCAGGCACCAGCACGATTGGGAGGCCATGGCACGCTTCGTTGTCGGCTCGTTCAGAGCGGATGCGGCGCGGGCGGGCGCGACATCGCAGATCGCCGACCTCGTCGACGAACTCTGCCGCGCCAGCCCCGAATTCGACGCGTTATGGCGCGAAAATGAAGTTGCGGCGCTTGGCGAGGGAACCAAGCGAATCAAACACCCTGTCCTCGGTGACGTCGAGCTGGAATATTCAGGCTTCGCCGTTGACGGCAGGCCCGACCTCTTTCTGGTCGTTTACAACCCTGTGGACGGCGCCGTGGCCGATCGTCTCCGTTCGATCGTCGAAAACGGTGGCCTTGGCGACGACCCGCTCGGCTAGCCGAAGGCTTTGCGCCTTCGGCGGCGACACGCTTTAGGACCTCGCGCGGCTCTTCTGCGGATCATAATGCGACAGCGGCACCACCATGGCCGGCAGGCGCTTCTGCTGGCCGTCGAGCTTGCCGATTTCGACCTGCGTTCCGGGGGCTGCGTAGAGGGTATCTAGCCGCGCCAGGGCGATCGATTTCTTCAGGATCGGCGAGCGCGTGGCGGAGGTTACGACACCCACTTGCGCCCGGCCGATATGGATGCAGTCGCCATGGCCGACGGCGTCGTTGCCGTCGATGTCGAGGCCGACCAGAACCTGGCGTGG
Source organism: Rhizobium sp. CG5 (assembly GCF_023701945.1). Taxonomy (GTDB): domain Bacteria; phylum Pseudomonadota; class Alphaproteobacteria; order Rhizobiales; family Rhizobiaceae; genus Allorhizobium. The sequence continues at coordinate 190,366 of NZ_JABAEF010000006.1, read as the reverse complement.
AGTGTCCTTGCGCCGGATCAGCGCGTCGCGGCCGATAAAGTCGTCGCCCTTGGATTTCAGCGGCACGGTAAAGCCGATGCCGGCCTCGAAAGGATCGGTCTGGTCGGTGAATTCGTGATTGGCGAAGATCAGCCCGGCCTCGATGCGCACCATGTCGAGTGCCGCAAGGCCCATCGGCTTCAGGCCATGGGGCTCGCCTGCCTTCCAGACCGCGTCGAACACCGCGCCGGCATCCTTCGGGTGGCAGAAGATTTCATAGCCGAGTTCGCCGGTATAGCCGGTGCGCGACACGACGACAGGCGCGCCGTTGAAATCACCGATGCGGCCGACGGAAAAGCGGAACCATTCGAGGTCGGCGATCGGAGCCTGCTTGGCCGGCGTCCAGATGATGTCTTTCAGAATCTCGCGGCTCTTCGGTCCCTGGATGGCGATATTGTGCATCTGGTCGGTCGAGGAGCGCACCCAGGCCTGATAGCCCATCTTTTCTGCCTGTTCGCGCAGCCAGATGCCGCTCTGGTCGTCGCCGCCGATCCAGCGGAAATTGCTGTCGCCGAGCTTGAACAGCGTGCCGTCGTCGATCATGCCGCCATGCTCGTAGCACATCGCCGAATAGACGACCTGGCCGGTTGAGAGCTTGCGCACGTCACGCGTTAGGCAATATTGCAGCAGGGCCTCGGCATCGGGGCCCGTCACCTCGAATTTGCGCAGCGGCGAAAGATCGATGAGCACGGCCGCCTCGCGGCAGGCCCAGTATTCCGCGGTCGGGCCATGGTCGGCAAAACTGTTGGGCAGCCAGTAGCCGCGATATTCGGTGACATCGCGGGTCATGGCCGACAACCGTGCATGGAAGGCGGTTTCTCGGGTCAGTTCGGCATCGGAATCTGGGGTCATGCGATAGGCCACGGCTCGTGAGAATTTTTCTGCACCGGAATAGGTGCGGACATGGATATCCGTCGGGTTCCAGGCATTGGCGGCGTCGATATCGTCGGGACAGGAGGAGGAAACGCAGACAAGGTCGGTGACCGCCCGCATCAGCACATAGTCCCCCGGCCGCGACCAGGGCTCGTCGAGATAGAGTTGGTTATTGTGGTCGATATGGGTGTTGTAGAAATAGTTGATCGCCTCCCAGCCCTTGCGCGGCGGGATGCCATAGGGCTTGAGAACCGCGTTGAAATTGTCCGTGCAGTTCACGTGGCCGGGATAGCCCATGTCGTCATAGTAGCGGGAATTGCAGGCGGTCGCGAAGGCGTCGTGGCGACCCACCGTGTCCTGCACGATCTCCACCAGCGGTTCAAAATCCCGGTCGAAGGCCTTGGATGGCAGGCCGGGCGTCGGATAGCTGCGGCCGAGCAGGGTGCGCGTCACGGTCGAGTCAAGCGCCAGATCCAGTCCCTTGTCGACCTTGCGGGCGGAAAAGGCCTGGAAATCGGTGCATTGCCGGCCTGACACGTCGATGATCTGGATGAACTCGCCGGCCCGGACGAAATAGGCCGATGCTGTGGCCGCCCGGACCCGGATTTCCTGCACGGAATCCGCCATCGGTTCCGGCAGCATCTGCGCATAGGAGCGTTCAAGACTGACGCGCTGGACCCGCAGTTCGATCGGCGTGGCCGTATCCTGGTTGCCCGGCTGCATGGCGTCACCAGGGGCTGCCACGATCAGCAGGCCATCGCGGGCGATTGTCAGCTCTGCGCGGCTTCCAGGCGTGGATTGGCTGCCGAACAGCCGAAGCGCGCCGGCCTTTGCAAGATCGGCGCCGCGGCGCGTCAATGCTCCCAAGGTGCGCAGGGCGCTGTCGTCGGCGGAGCCAAGGATGGCCTTGATGCCTTCGGCCTGGTTGGTGAAGGCGCAGCCAAGTCCAGACGCGTCGAAGCGACCGTCGGGGCCGATGAAGCTCACCTCGCAGGGTTGCTGGCCCTCGACATCCACCAATGTCACCCGGTCGCCGGCCGATACCCGGATCACCACCGAGCCGCAGCCGCGCACGCGATAGCGCTCAAGTCCGGCTGGCAAAGACGGCATTCCGGGTCTGAGAATCCGGCTCGGTTGCGGTGGCAGCAAACCCGTAGGAAGCCCTGCGGGGTCTCTTTGCAGTATGGGCATCGGAGCCTCCATGCGCCCAGGACGTCATCCAATCCGGCAATGCTATACCATCCGCCCGTAGCGTCGCAAACGCCAATTTAAACCGATAGGAATATTTATTTCCCTTCAGTGTGGGCTTTATTCCACCGTGGTTTCCAGCTCGGTGATGTGAACGGCGAGAAGACAGCCTGTCGCAGTATGTGAACTGTGTTCCGTCCCGTCACGAAACCAGACCAGATCCCCCTTGCGGAAGACGGTCCCGTCATTGTCCACCAATTCACCGTCCAGGATCAGGAATTGCTCGGTGCCATTGTGCCGATGCGGCCGCGTCGTCATTCCGGGCGGCATGCGATAGACATGGAAGCCGACGCCGAGCGGGAACTGATCGTCCAACTGCAGCACGCTGTCTCCGAGAACAGTGCCATCCTCGAAGACGAACGGTTCGAAATCGGCCGAATAGATATTGGCAACCCTGCGGTCTGCCGGATCGACTGGGCGCATGCCCCTTCCTCCTCAAACGGTTCTGATTGCCGCGAGTATCACCGACATGGCGGCGATTGCCAACCGCCAGGCCTGTTTCTTTTGCCGTACCATCGCGATCCGATCGCGATCGAGTTGCATAAAGACAAGGCAGACTCTGCCCTGTTGAAGGCAATCCGCCGATCATTGCGGCAGAACGCATCGGAGGTCGGTGAAGGCCGCCAAATCCGGGCGAAATCCGCCCTTTTCACCGTTTTCAGCGTTGTGAAATGTTACTGAGAGTGTAATAGTATTCTTCTGACGAAAGAAGAGGCGGCGCTTTTGGGACCTGCAGGTCTCATGTCGTCAATGACACCTCCGCGTCTCCAGGAGCGTTTGACTATGCATGCCCGCGCGGCGCCGCCAGGATCGCAGGGGCAGGTGCGTCGATATGGACGCATCACGTCGTCCAATAGAAAAATTCGGGGAATTTCAGCAGTTAACGGGAGAATTTAGCATGGTGAGAAGCAGAATGGTTTCCAAGGTGGGTTCTGGGGTCGTCGCTCTGGCGCTGGCATCGTTGATGGCGCCGATCGCCTTCGCGCAGGCGCCGGAATCGAGCGATCCCATCAAGGTCGCCTTGTTCGATTGGACCAGCGTCAATCTCAATGCCAAGATTTATGGCGGGATCCTGGAAAAACTCGGCTACACCGTGGAATATCCCACGGCCGACTATCTCTCCAGCCTGACCACCGGCCTCACGAACGGTGACCTGACGATCGGCATGGAATTCTGGGCGACCACGGCGGGCGAAGCCATGGCTGCCTCCGACGCGACCAAGGAGACCGAAAACCTGGGCCCGCTTGGCCCCAAGGCCAAGGAAGAATGGTGGTTTCCGGAATATATGAAGGCCAAATGCCCCGGCCTGCCGAACTGGGAGGCCCTGAAGGCACCCGCCTGCGCCGAGGCTTTTTCGACAGCCGAGACCGCTCCCAAGGGCCGTTACCTTGGCGGTCCGGTCACCTGGGAAGGCTTTGACGACGAGCGCGTCGTCTCCCTTGACCTGCCGTTCACCGTCATCCATGCCGGCACCGATGCGGCGATGTTCGCCGAGCTTGACTCCGCCTATCAGCGCCAGGCACCCATCATGCTCTGGGTCTATTCTCCCCACTGGGCTCCTGCCAAATACAAGGGCGAATGGGTCGAATTCCCCGAATATACCAAGGAATGCTACACCGATCCGAAATGGGGATCGAACCCCGACGCCAAGTATGACTGCGGCAAGCCGCATGGCGATATCTTCAAATATTCGTGGGCCGGCATGAAGGAAAAATGGCCCGTCGCCTACAAGGTCGCCAAGGCCTACACGATCGAAACCGACGTGCTCAACAAGATGAGCGGCGAGATCGACCTCGACGGCAAGGCGCCCGAAGATGTCGCGGCCGAATGGATCGCTGCCAATGAAGCGACCTGGAAGTCCTGGGCCGAATAGGCTTCCCGTCTGAAACGGCATCGGCTCCGGTCCGAAAGGGCCGGGGCCGGCTTGGTGAGCAACGGTTTCGAGGAATACGCATGAACAGTATTGCTGATGCGAGCGTCGCAACGCCTCTCGGCGTGACACGTGAACAGCGGCCGATCAAGCTGGCCTGCCGCAACGTCTGGAAAGTGTTCGGCAACGACGCGCAACACTTCATCGAAACCCGCGATGGACGGGCCAGCGCCGAAGACCTTGCCAAGGCTGGCCTTGTGGGCGCTGTCCGCAAGGTCGACCTGGAAATCCGCCAGGGCGAGATCTTCATCATCATGGGGCTGTCGGGCTCGGGAAAATCGACACTCGTGCGCTGCATGTCGCGGCTGATCGAGCCGACCTTCGGCAAGGTGGAGTTCGAGGGCAAGGACCTCTTGAAAATCTCCGACGCCGAACTGATCGAACTCAGGCGCCACCGCATGGGCATGGTGTTCCAGAATTTCGCCCTCCTGCCGCATCTCAACGTGTTGGAAAACATCGCCTTCCCGCTCTCCATCCAGGGCATGGGCAAGGCGGAGCGCGAAAAGCGCGCCCGCGAGGTGATCGAACTGGTCGGGCTGAACGGCCGCGCGCATTTCTATCCGCGGGAATTGTCCGGCGGCCAGCAGCAGCGCGTCGGCATTGCCAGGAGCCTCGCCACCAAGCCGGAAATCTGGTTTCTTGACGAACCCTTTTCCGCGCTCGATCCGCTGATCCGCCGGGAAATGCAGGACGAGTTGATGCGCCTGCAATCGGTGCTGAACAAGACCATCGTCTTCATTACCCACGATTTCGACGAGGCGATCCGACTTGCCGATCGCGTCGCCATCATGAAGGATGGCGAAGTCATCCAGATCGGCACGCCGGAAGAACTGGTGATCCAGCCGGCCACCGATTATGTCGCCGAATTCACCCGCGACGTGCAGCGCGCCAAGGTGGTCTCGGCCCGCAGCCTGATGCGCCCGGTGAGCCACGGCGACCACGGCGGCAGCGTGGCCGCCAATGCCCGCATTTCCAGTTTCGCCGCGCGCATCGTTCATTCCGGCAAGCCCTTCTCCGTTGTCGACGAGCGGGGGCTGTTGCTGGGCGAAGTCACGCCGGATGCCGTGATCGGCCTTCTCGCCGGCTTGGACGAGGGGGAGCATGGCCATGGCGCTGCTCGCATCTGATGCTCACGCAACCGGTGGTCGGCCGGTGCAGAAATGGCTGGTGATCTGGGCTGCCGCACTGACCGCCGTGCTCGTCCTCTTCCTGCTGCGCGACACGCTTTCCTTCGCGGTGAGATATCCGGTCGAGGCGGTCATCCCCGCCGCCGATTGGGTTTCGGCGATCATGAAATGGCTGAAGACCAATATCAGCACCTTTACCCGCCTCATCACCGCCACGCTCGGCGTGCCGCTGGAATTCGCGCTCGATCTGTTTGCCAAGAATTTCAAGATCGGCCACGGGCCTGAGGCGATCACCCTGCCGCGTCTGTCCTGGCTCGGCATCTGCGCCTCGGCCTATCTCGCAGGTCGCGCCTTCGGCGGCGACAAGCTGGCCCTGATCGTCGGTGGTTGCTTCGTCTATATCGCGCTGTTTGGCAAGTGGACGAGCGCCATGCTCACCCTCGGCCTCATCTCGATCGCGGTGCCGTTTTGCATCCTGACCGGCCTGCTCGTGGGTGTCGCCGCCTGGCGTCGACCGTGGTTGAACCAGATGGTGATCTCGCCGGCGCTGGACCTGATGCAGACCATTCCAACCTTCGCCTATCTCATCCCTATGCTGCTGCTGTTCGGAAACAGCCCGGTCTCGGCCATGATCGCGACCGCCATCTTCGCCACGCCGCCGATGGTGCGGGCCACCATTCTCGGACTGTCGCGCGTGCCATCCGACATCGTAGACTTCAGCGAGATGGCCGGCTGCACCAAGCGGCAGAAGCTGTGGCGGGTGCTCATTCCTTCGGCCCGCCCGACCCTGATGGTCGGGGTCAACCAGGTCATCATGCTGGCCCTCAACATGGTCATCATCGCCTCGATGATCGGTGCGGGTGGGCTTGGCTATGACGTGCTACTGGCGCTCAGGGCGCTGAAGGTCGGCGAGGCCATGGAGGCGGGCCTCGCCATCGTGGCGCTCGCCATCGCGCTCGACCGCCTCAGCCAGGCGATGGCGGCGCGCCAGTCCAAGACGAGCGCAGAGACGGATAAGACGGGCCCGTTCTGGCGGCGCTATCCCAACCTGACGCTGGCCATCGTCATTATGGTCGTCACCACCGCCGTCAGCGTCTGGGTGCCGGCCTTCACGCAGCTGCCGAAATCCATGACGCTCAGCACCGCGCCGATGTGGAAGGCCGCGCTGGACTGGGCGACCGTCAACCTGTTCGACGTGATCGAGGTCTTCCGGGTCAGCCTGATCCTCTACGTGCTCAACCCCGTCCGCGCCTTCTGCGAGAACTTTCCCTGGGCGGGCGCCGTTTTGCTGCTGGGCCTCGCCGGGTTCCAGCTGGGCGGACCGCGGTTAAGCCTCACCATCGTCCTGCTCACCCTGTTCTGCGCCGTGACGGGCCTGTGGGAAAAGACCATGTCGACGGTGTATCTCTGCGGCATCTCCGCCTTCATCGCCTGTCTGATCGGCGTTCCGATCGGTCTGATGGCATCGCGCAGCGATCGGGTGGCCCGCATCGTGACGCCCATCATCGATACGCTGCAGGTCTTGCCATCCTTCTGCTTCATCATTCCGGTCGTCATGCTGTTTCGCGTCGGAGATGTGACGGCCATGATCGCCACCGTGCTGTTTGCCGTCGTCCCGGCGATCCGCTACACCAATCACGGCATCCGGCAGGTACCTCCGTCGCTGATTGAGGCCGCCCTGGTGTCTGGTTGCACCCGGCGGCAGATGTTCTGGCGCGTGCAACTGCCGCTCGCCCTGCCGGAAATCATGCTCGGCATCAACCAGACGATCCTGATGGCACTGGCCATGATCATCATCTGCGCGATGATCGGAACGCGCGATCTCGGCCAGGAGGTTTTCATCGCCCTATCCAAGGCCGATGCCGGCCGCGGCATTGTCGCGGGCCTGGCAATCGCCTTCATCGGCATCATCGCCGACCGGCTGTTCAATGCGCTGAGCGAGCGAAGCAGGGCGAGGGGGTGAGCGTCCATCGGCAAGTCCGCGAGGACACAGCCGCCGCCAAGGCGGCAAACCCGACCGCCAACCCAAACATGTTTCCCCACAAGGCCGTTCAACATTTCTGCAGCGGGCCGTGTTCTTGACGCGTTGGAAGCCCGCTGGGACAATCTCGCCCGACACCGCTACTTTCTGGAGCTGGGCGCGACGATACCGCAGCGGGCATTCGACATCTCGTCTCAGGTCGGTATCGCCTGGGCTATCGGCGCGTCTGCGCCGGCCGCTGGAAATATTCTATGGCGCAAAACAGGATGACGACGACCAGCAGGACCACAACCGAGGCTGCCGCAATGCGCGGATTGACGGACAGCGTAATGTCGTCCCACATCTGCTTCGGCAAGGTGGACTTCAATCCGCCGCCGATGAAAAGGGCGACAGTCAGCTCCTCGAAGGACTGTAGGAAGCCGGTGACGAAGCCAACGATGAGACCGGGCTTGACGAGCGGCATGGTGATCCGGAGGGCGGTCCTGAAACGGGATGCGCCCAGTGTGGCGGCCGCCTGGTCCAGCCGCCAGTCATGTTCCTTGAAGGCTGCAAGCAGGATGACAAAGACGATCGGCAGGGCAATGACGCTGTGGCCGATGGCGATCGCGTTATCGGTCGCGATCATCGACAGGCTCGCGAACAGATAGAAAAGTGAGATGGCGATCACGATCGGCGGGACCACCATCGGTGCCATGAACAGCAGGAAGGCGCTGGCGGCGAACCGACTCTTCGAACGGGCAAGGCCGAGGGCTGCGAGACCTGCCACGACTACCGTGATGACTGCAGTCGCCAAACCGATGCCGAATGAGCGCAAGGTCGCCGACACCCAGACCGGCGATGAGAGATAGGCCTCGAACCAGCGCAGGCTGAAGCCCTGCGGCGGGAAGGTCAGATAGTCCGCCTCGGTAAAGGCCATGGGCACGACGCCGATGATCGGGAACAGCAGGACGATCAGCACGATCCAGCCATAAGTCGCCAAGAGGCCCTGGCCGGAAATGCCCTTGAAGTTGCGGGCCACGAATCGCTCGACGCGTGCGCAAATCCGGCCGAGCCAGCCGGTGGCGAAAAGGCCGAAGCGACGCAGCTTGCCGTCGGCATGGCCCTTTTTGCCCTCGCCCGCGATCGAGGAGAGGCCGAACAGCCGGTCATAGATGAAAATAGTGATCAGCGAGGCGACCACCAGAAGCACAGCCAGCGCACTGCCGAAGGACCAGTTCTGCAACGTGTTGATCTGGGTGATGATCAACTGGCTGATCATCGTCTCAGTGCGGCCGCCGACCAGCGAAGGCGTGATGAAGAATCCGAGTGAGGAGACGAAGACAAGGAGACCGGCGGTCGCGATGCCGCGACCGGAGAGGTGGAAGAAAATCTGCCAGAAGGCCTGGGCGCCGGTTGCTCCGAGGGTTTCGGCGGCCATGGTCAGACGCCGGTCGAACTGGTTCATGATCGGCATCATGGTGACAACGGCGAGCGGCAGCATGGTGTGTACCATGGCGAAGATCACGGTGCCACGGCTGAACAGCAGCTGATCGCCGCCGGGCAGTCCGATCTTCTCGAGGATGGCGGCAACGATGCCGTTTCGGCCGAGCAGGACAAGCCAGGCGAAGTTCTTCACCAGTGCGCTGGTCCAGAAGGGTAGAAGGACGAACATCAGCATGATCCGCTGGCGTCTGCCTGGCATGCCGGATAGCCAGTAGGCAAGCGGATAGCCGAGCAGCAGGCACCAGAGCGTCACCTGTAACGCGATGCCGAAGGTCGTGCTCAGCACCCGGAGATAAACCGTCGAAGAGATCAGTCTGGAATAGGTGGCGAGCGAGAACTCGCCTGTCTTGTCATAGAAACTGACGGAAATCAGCTGGATCGTCGGCCCCAGGAAGAAGACGAGGATGAACAGCAGGCCGGGTATCGCCAGCCAGAAAGGCGATGGCTTCAGCCACTGGCGCAAGCGGCCTTCTGCCCCGGAGCGCTTGGAAGAAAGGGATGTCTCAACCGCTGTCATGTGAAAGTCTCTATTTCGGGGCAGACGGACCGTTTGGCGCGGCCGCCTGTTCGTGCCGCTCAGCCGGCCGCGTAGCGGTTGGCCGGGCGGATGAGGCCAAGGTTTTCGCGTAGCGTCATTCCGGTATACTCGGTCTTGTAGGAGCCGCGCTCCTGCAGGATCGGTATGACCTTGTCGATGTAGTCGTCGAGATTGCCCGGATAGTAGCCGATCGGCATCATGAAGCCGTCACCGCAGCCCGCCTCGACCCATTTCTCCATGAAGTCGGCGACCTGTTCGGCTGTGCCGCGCATGACGCGATTGCCGCGGCGATAGGTGGTGCTGATCTCGCGCAGGGTCTTGCCCGAATGGATGAGCTCGGAGATCTGGTTGAAATAGACCGTGTGGTTGTTGGAGGTCTTGGGAATTCGGTCGAGCGGCACCGGTTCGTCGAGCGGCAGGTCGAGCAGGCTGGTCTCGAGATCCATGCTCAGATAGAGGACAGCCAGTTCCGGCGGCACCAGAGACTGGAGATACTGGAACTTGTCTTCGGCATCTTTCTCGGTATCGCCGATGACGGCATCGAAGCCGGAGAGGATGTTGAGCTGGCTGGTATCGCGGCCATATTTCGACATGCGCCCCTTGAGGTCGTCGTAGAATGCCTTGGCCGATTCCATGCTGGACCCCGTGCCAAAGACGATCTCGGCCGTTTCGGCCGCCAGTTCCTTGCCCGCATCCGAAGCGCCGGCCTGGATGATGACGGGGTGACCCTGCGGTGAGCGAGCGACGTTCAGGCCACCGTAAACCTTGAAAAACTTCCCCTGATGATCGACCACGTGGTACTTCTTCGGGTCGAATTGCATGGCATTGGCCTTGTCGAAGATAAAGGCATCGTCTTCCCAGGTATCCCAATAGGCCTTGACCAGGGCGACGCATTCCTTTGCCTTCTCGTAGCGCTCGCCATGGGGTGGCAGCCGATCGAGGCCGAAATTGCGCGCTGCATAGTCGTTTGCCGACGTGACCACGTTCCAGGCAATGCGGCCCTTTGAGATATGGTCGAGGGCGGCGAACTGGCGGGCAATGTTGAAGGGCTCGAAGAAGCTCGTCGAGACCGTGCCGCCGAGACCGATATGCCGGGTATTGAGCGCGAGCGCAGTCAGCACGGTGATCGGTTCCAGGCCGTTCTGATAGATTGGGGACTTCGTCCAAGTCTCGAGATATTCGGTACGGGTCGCCGGCGTGTCGGCGATAAAGAACAGGTCGAATAGTCCCTCCTCAAGCCGCTTTGCCGTGCGAATGTAGTAGTCAATATTGGTGTCGGCGCCGGCTTCGGCTTCCGGTAGGCGCCAGCCGGCCTTGTGGTAGCCGTTGGCCTGGAAAAGGCAGCTCAGTACGATTTTCTTCTTGCTCATTTTCGTGCTCTTGCAAAAACGTCGTGCGCCGACCGGGAGTGGGCGAAATTAAAAAAAAGAGGGCCGGACGCCCTAAGTCGTGGCGACATCGCAGGCGTCCGACGAAGAGGATGCCCGGGCAGGTTGGGGAACCCGGGCACCGGGGAAACTAGAGAAGCAGGAACTCCTGCATGCGCTCGACGGCCTCATCGTAATTTGTCGACCACCATTTCGAGTTGATTTCGTAGAGGTTGCCGAAGTTTTCCGGTGCGGTCGGCAGTACCGCGCGGCGTTCGGCCGGCATGAAGTCGAAAGATTTCTTGTTGGTCGGGCCGTTGGCGACGATGCTGGTATAGGCGGCCTGCTGCTCGGGCTTCATGCAGAACTTGATGAAGTCCTGGGCTGCTGCGGTGTTCGGCGCGCCTTGGACGATCGACCAGCCGTCGACGCTGTAGCCGCCCTGCCAGACGGTCTTGACCGGAGCGCCCGAAGCGGTTGCCGCATAGGCGCGGGCCGACCAGGTATCGGTGGCATCTACTTCGCCGTTCTGCAGGATCTGCGTGTTATGCGCGCCGCTGGTCCACCAGACGGCAACATGCGGCTTCAGCTCCTCGAGCTTCTTGAAGGCGCGGTCCATGTCGAGCGGGTAAAGGTCCTTCGGCGCGACACCATCGGCGAGCAGTGCGAATTCGAGCGCCGCCCATGCGCCCTTGTAGAAGCCGCGGCGGCCCGGGAATTTTTCGACGTCCCAGAACTCAGACCAGTTCGACGGACCCGCCTCGCCGAACTTGTCCGTGCGATAGGCCATGACGGCCCCGAAGACGGAAAAGCCCAGCCAGTTGTCAGTCAGCATGCCCGGCAGGATATCGGCCTCGTCGGGGCTGTCGATCTCCAGCGGCGCGATATACTGCTTGTCTTCCGACAGGCGCATGACGTGGTCGGGTGTGACCATGCAGACATCCCAGAGATAGGACTTGGTGTCGACCTGCAGCTTGAACTGCGTGACGGGATCCGGATCATGGGCGACGCCGACGACCTTGATGCCGGTCGCCTTTTCGAATGGCTCGTAGAAGGCCTTCTTGATGGCTTCGCCCGGGGCTCCGCCGACATCGGCGACGGTCAGCTGACCGGCGGCGAAGGAGGAGCGTATCAGCGCAGGTGTGGCAAGCGCACCGGCAGCAAGGCCAGCGGTCTTCAAAACGCGACGGCGCGTAGGCATAAGAAACGACGACATCTGTATTCCCTTCTTTGCTATGGTTTGAGGCATGCGATCACTGGCTAGCCGCCATTGTCGAGGAAGCGGGCATCCTCCGGTTTCCAGGTCAGGCCGACGATGTCGCCGATCTGAAGATGCGGCAGGCTCGAGGAGCGCCGCGCCGTGACCGTGAAGCCGCTTTCGAGCCGGATCATCAGCGAGCATTCCGCGCCGGCATAAATCGTCTCGATCAGGCGGCCGGAAAGCATGGCGCTTTCCGAGGCGTCGATACGGATATGTTCCGGACGCAGGACGAGATAGCCGCGATCGGCGTGGGTTACTTGCGATACCGGCATGGCGCCGTCGGACGTCTGCAAATATCCGTTCAAAACCTTGCCCTCGAAGATGTTCGAGATGCCGATGAAGTCAGCGGCGAAACGGCTGGCCGGGCGCTCATACATCTCCTGAGGGCTGCAGATCTGTTCGATGCGGCCCGCATTCATGAGGCAGATGCGGTCGGAGAGCGCCAACGCCTCCTCCTGGTCATGCGTGACAAAAATGATCGTCGTGCCCGTTTCTCGGTGAATGCGGCGGATCTCGATCTGCATCGCCTCGCGCAGCTTGCGATCAAGGGCCGACAGTGACTCGTCCATCAGGATCAGCGAGGGGCCGTAGACGAGGCAGCGTGCAAGCGCCACGCGCTGTTGCTGTCCGCCGGAAAGCTCTGAGGGAAACCGCTTTTCGAAATCGGCGAGCCCGACCATTTCAAGCACTTCGGCGATGCGTTTTTTGGCGTCGACCTTGCCGACGCTGCGCATTTCCAGGGGGAAGGCAATATTCTCGTGTACCGTCAAATGCGGGAAGAGTGCGTAGTTCTGGAAGACCACACCGACGTCGCGTTCGCTGGCCGGACTGTCGGTGCGGTCGCGGCCATCGATGTAGAGACGGCCATCGCTCGGTTTCAACAGGCCGCAAATCAGCTGCAGCAGTGTTGTCTTGCCCGAGCCAGAGGGGCCGAGAAGGGTGAGGAGTTCGCCGGCGTTGACCTTCAGGTCCGTTGGATTGAGTGCCGCGAAACCGTCATAGAACTTGCAGAGTCCTTGTGTATGGAGCTTCAATTTGGCCGGTTCGCCCGGAAAGCCGATCGGCTTTGATGGTGTCAGGTCGATCACGCTGTTCTTCATAGGATTGTTTTGTCCAATGGTTCCGGCCCAGATGCATTTTCACGCCAGGCTGGAGCGTCTTGACGGTGAGTAAGCCGGACAGGCTGGGGGGTGTAAATTATGAAATTCTGGCCCAGTGCTTAGCCCCTGCCTAATCATTGGTCGCTGCCTATAAATTAGGCTCGGGCGCTCGGGGCCGGTACGTCGCAAAGGCGGGAAGTTTCAGTCAAGCCGCGTGCGCTGCGATATGCGGTGTCAGCCCCTCCTGCATGAAGATGGCCAGGAAATATTCGCTGCTGATGGGCAGATCGAGAAGCAGCAGCGGTTCGGGCGCGATATCCTTGATCGAGACCGCCGACAGGCGGGCGAAGGGGTGTATCTCGCCCACCAGGACATGGGGCGGAAGGCTTGCCAGCGGTATGAAATCGAAACCTTCGGGCACCTGCAAATCGTAGCCGATCGCGACGTCGATTTCGGCATTGGCCAGTTTATGCAGCAGCGTGTCGTGGTCGCTGACGACTTGCATGACCTTGGTCGACGGAAACGCGGAGGTGAAGGCGTGGGAGAGCTCCGGCATGATCATCGGTGCGAGCGTCACCATGGGAATTGAAGAGCAGGAGACACCGCCCAAGCGATGACGCCTGATCACGAGGCCAGGCGTCTTGCCATGGCGACAGCTGATTTCATGACATGGACAGCCGGTCTGCTCCAGCAATTCGCGGGCACCTGTGGCATTCTCTCGACCGTCAGATATCGAAATTCGTCGGCAGCACGACGATATCGCGGATGGTGACGTTTCGCGGTCTGGTCAGCATAAACAGAATGGCGTCTGCCACTTCCTCAGGCTCGATCAGGCTGCCGGATTCCTTGGCCTTCTTCAGGTTTTCCTCCGGCCAGTCGGCCAAAAGCGCGCTGATCACCGGTCCGGGAGACACCGATCCGACCCGCACGCCCTTCTTGTTGACCTGGCGGCGAACGGTCTGCACGAAGCAGGTGATGGCCCATTTCGAGGCCGAATAGACCGGTTCCCACGGCAGCGGATAATGCCCCGCCACCGAACTGGTGACGATGATGTCGCCCGACCCGCGTTCGATCATGTGCGGCAGCACGTCATGGACATTCTTCATCACGGCGTTGACGTTGAGATTGAGCATCATGTCGATCGTGGCGGTCTGGGCATCGACGAGATCGCCGCCGATATAGGTGCCGGCATTGGCGTGAAATATATCGAGGCGGCCGGTTTTTTCCAGAATCGACGGCATCATCGAGGCGCAGCTTTTTGCGTCGAGCAGGTCGATCACCAGCGGTATGGCGGCTTCGCCGAGTTCGGCACTGATTTTCGTCAGGGCCGCCTGGTCGCGGTCGACCAGCACGACCCGCGCCCCCGCTTTGATCATCGCCCTTGTGCTGGCAAGGCCGATGCCCGAGGCCGCCCCCGTTACCGCTGCGATCTTGCCGTCCAGTTCATGTGCCATCTGCGTTCCACCTCTCATGTCAGATTGATTTGTATCGGCTGCTGGCCTGGTCCGGCGATTGTCTTCGCCCCCAGCGCGCGGCAATTTCCAGGCACTCGCGCCAGCCCACGATGCCATCCGTGGTTCCTGCAGTCCGCAGCGAACAGGCAGCCGCGGCGTGGCCGAGCCACAGGCTGTCTTCCAGCCGCCAGTCTTCATGCAGGCCGTACAGGAAGCCGGCGGCAAAGGCGTCGCCGGCGCCGTTCGGACCGACGATCGCTTCCGTCGGCACGGTGACGGAGGCAACGAAAACCGGCGGCCCGTCGCGCGGCACCGTGATTGCGCCTTGCGGAAAATGCACGGTCACCAGATGCATGGCGCCATGGTCGAGCAGGCTGGCTGCGGCCGCCGCACAGGCGGCGATATCGGTATGCCCGCCCGACAGGGTCGGCATCTGCGCCAGGGCGCCGATCTCGCTGTCGTTGACGATAAGCGTATCGAGAAACGGCAGGCAGGGCAGGATCAGGCCGCGCAGCCGCTCCGGCGTGACCGTGCAGAGTTCCAGATTGGTCATCAGTCCCACCCGGCGCGCGGCCTTCAGCACCGTCACCCAGCCATTGGCATCCTCGCCAAAACGCCCGTCCAGGGTTGGATGGATGCCGGGCAGACCCAGATGCAGGAAGCGGGCCGTTGTGCTGGAGAAGTCGAAATGATCCGGCGAAAGCAGGCCAGCAACACCCAGATCGGAGATATGGGTGCGCTGACCGCTCTGCTGGGAGATGAAGGCCTCGGTGGTATGGGTCGGGCCGGCACGGCTCACATGCATCTGCCGCCGATCGAGACCGGCCCGGTCGGCTTCGGCGATCAGCTTGCGGCCCGCCTCATCATCGCCCACCAGGCCGATGGTTTCGACCGGAAGGGATGGGTCGAGCCGTTTGATGTCGATGGCGAGATTGCAGGCAGGTCCGCCGCCGCGCTCCTCCAGTCCCCAGGCAATGCCGACACTGTCCTCGCGCGGCCAGGATTCAATCTTGCGATTGCGGTCGAGGCACCAGGTGCCGCCGGCAATGAAGCCGCGCCTTTGCGTGTCCGCCATATCGTCCTCCCCATCCGCCCTGGTCAGCCCATCAGGACCTTTTCGGTGATTTTTGAGTCATCCTCGATGCTGCGCAGCGGCGTCTGCCCAGAGGCCTGCAGGGTGCCGTGATAGGCCTTGACCGCCTCCAGCGGGCTGACCTCGCCATCCGCGACGGCGCGCATCAGCTTGACCATGGCGAGCGGATCTTCGGCGAGATTGATCTTGCGGCCGAACAAAGCGATGCGGGCGCCGTATTTTTCGGCCTGATGGATGAGCTCGAACGTATCGCGGGCCGTGCCGGCACCGCCGCCGAGCACGCCGACCACCAGGTCGGGATCATAGGAGGCCAGCTCTTCCAGCGCCTTCGGTCCGTTATAGGCAATCTTCAGGAATTGCGGCCGCTGCGCGCGCGTGAGGCCAGCGAGCGCCCGGCAGATGCAGTCGTTGATGTAATAAGGCAGCTGCTCCGGATCGATGCCGGTCTCGACATTCGGATTGAAGACTTCGAGGAAATACTGAAATTCGTGGTCGCTGGCCTCGTCGACGAAATCGAGGAAGGCGAGCTGCGACTCGTAATCGGCATCGAGATCGTTGTTGAAGGTGATCGAATAGAGGCCGAGATCGCTCTGGCGCCGCGATGCCTCGATCGAGGCCGTCCGATAGGGCCGCGACGGCTGTTTGGCATAGCTGGCGCCGCGGCCGACCCAGATGTCGGTCGCGTCATTGGCACGGAAGGCTGATTTGACGCTGGTGCCGTCGAAGGCGCCGGTTTCGTTGAGGATTTCAAGACTGGACGCCGATGCCAGCAGGATGTCGACCACGTCCTGGGCGATGACGGCGCGCACCTGGTCGAGGAATTCCGCTCGCGTCCGATAGTGCGTGAACGTGCCGTCTTTTCCAAGCTTCGGGCCGCAGGAGCGGATGCTCGGGCCCATGTCGCCGTCCTTGGCATCGGCAATGATGAAGTCGCCGCGGCGATAGTTTCCGGCCTTGATCCGGGCAAGTTTGGTATCGTAACGCGTCATGGCAAAAGTCCTCGTAGTGTGTATTTTGTGACGATCGCCGATGCTTCAGGCGATCATGTAGCCGCCGTCGACCGGCATCGACAGGCCGTTGACCATGCCGGCCTCATCCGACAGCAGGAAGAGGATGACCTCAGCCACATCGTCGGGATCGGCGAAACGGCCAACGGGGATGCGGCCCAGCATGCCGGCCGCCTTCTGCGGATCGCTCCAGGCTTTGATCGCCATCGGCGTCAGCGTCACGGTCGGGTGCACGCCGTTGACCCGAATGCCCTGCGGCGCCAGTTCCTTGGCCATCACCCGCGTCAGCCCGTCGAGGCCGGACTTGGAGGCGCAATAGGCGGCATGGTCGGGAATACCGACAAAGGCGGCGACGCTTGAGACATTGACGATCGCGCCCTTGCGGCCCGACTTCACCATGTCGCGGGCATATTCCTGGGCAACGATCATCGGCGCCCGCGTATTGACCGCATAGAGCAGGTCGAAATTTTCCACCGAGACATCGAGGAAGGATTCGAGCTCGGTGGTGCCGGCGCAGTTGACCAGGAGGTCGGCCGGCAGCGCCCTGAGGGCCGCCGCCCTGGTCGCAACGGGATCGGCGAGATCGACGGTGATCGCCACGCAGTCGATCTCCTGTTTCAGGCTGTCAAGATCGGCTGCGGTGCGGGTGAGGGCGATGACCTTTGCGCCGCGGGCAGCTAGCATCAAGGCCGTCGCTCTGCCGATGCCCTTGCCGGCGCCGGTGACGATGACGCGTTTTCCAGTGAAATCCATGGGTCCGTTCCTTATTTACCAGCAGGTGAAGCCCGCATCCGCCTTGACCGTGGTGCCGGTCATCAGGCTGGAGGCATCGCAGGCGAGAAAATGCACGACGGAGGCGATCTCATGGGGCTGGCCGACCCGCCCCATCGGCGTGTCGCGCAGCCAGATGTCGGTGACACCGGGGTCGATATTGACCACCTTGGTCATTTCCGACTCGATATAGGTCGGCGCCACCGCATTGACGCGCACACCGCGGTCCGCCCATTCAGCGGCAAGCGAGGTGGTGAGATGGTGCACGGCCGCCTTGGAGGCGTTGTAATAGGTCTGCATCTGCGGCCGGTTGACGATATAGCCGGACATGGAGCCGATATTGACGATGGCGCCGCGTCCGGCTTTCAGCATCTGCCGGCCGAAAGCGCGGTTACACCAAAAGACGCCGTTGTAGTTGACGTCGTTGACATTGAGCCACAGCTCGTCCGGCGTATCCTCGGCCGCCGTGCCGCTGCGGGCGATGCCGGCATTGGCCACCAGCACATCGATCCGGCCGTATTTTTCGGCAATGGCGACGGCGGCCCGCTCGACGGCGCCAGAGTCCGTGACGTCGAGCACATGGGCATCCGCCTCGTAGCCGAGATCCGCCAGCGCCTGCTGGCCGGAATGGGCTAGTGCCTGTTCGCGGTCGATGATCACCACCTGGGCGCCGGCCTCGGCGAGCGCCTCGCAGCAGGCGAGCCCGATGCCGCGGCCGCCGCCGGTGATGACGGCGACCTGTCCGTCCATCCGGAATTTTTCGAGGAACATACTTATAATCCTTTCCAGAGGCTCAGATGCGCTGACCGCTCTTCTTGTCGAAGAGATGCACGCGTTCGCGGTGGATCCGCAGCGCAATGGTTTCGCCGGGCTTCAGCGCGATCCGGTCCTTGACCACGGCATTGAGCGGATCGCCGCCGATATGGGCAAAGATCTGGGTTTCCGAACCGGTCGGCTCGAGCACCGAGATGGTGGCAGCAAGCCCGGCATCGTGGTGCTCGATATGCTCCGGGCGGATACCGTAGACCACCGGCGCCTCGCGCAACGGCGTGCCGACGGGCACCGGCAGCACCGTGCCGTTGTCGCTGACGAAGGCGGTTTCGCCGTTGACGGCGGCAAGCTTGCCGCGCACGAAATTCATTGAGGGCGAACCGATGAAGCCGGCGACGAAGACATTGGCCGGCTCGTCATAGAGATCGAGCGGCGCGCCGATCTGCTCGACCAGGCCGTCGCGCATGACGACGATCTTGTCGGCCATGGTCATCGCCTCGATCTGGTCATGGGTCACGTAGATCGTCGTGGTCTTCAGGCGCTGATGCAGTTCCTTGATCTCGACACGCATGGTGACGCGCAGCTTGGCGTCGAGATTGGAGAGCGGCTCATCGAACAGGAAGACCTGCGGATCGCGAACGATGGCGCGGCCCATGGCAACGCGCTGGCGCTGGCCGCCGGAGAGTTGCTTGGGATAGCGGTCGAGCAGCTTGCCGAGATCGAGGATATCGGCGGCTTTCTTGACCTTGGCCTCGATCTCGCTTTTCGGTGCGCCCTTCAGCTTGAGCGGAAAGCCCATATTGTCGGCGACATTCTTGTGCGGATAGAGCGCGTAATTCTGGAACACCATGGCGATGTCGCGATCCTTGGGCAGCACGTCGTTGACGACGCGTGCGCCGATCGAAACGGTTCCGCCGGAGATCGATTCCAGCCCGGCGATCATGCGCAGCAAGGTCGACTTGCCGCAGCCCGACGGGCCGACCAGCACGACGAATTCGCCATCTGATATGTCGATGCTGACCCCATGGATGACCTGGAGACTTCCGTATTTCTTGATGACGTCCTTGACGGCGACCTGAGCCATACCAGTTCCTCTATTGCGGCAGGATGATCTGCATCTTCACTTCGCCCTTGGGCGCGGATGCAGCGGTTTCAAACGCGCCGACACTGTCGTCGAAGTCGAATGTGCGGGTGATGAGCGGCTTGACGTCGATGGCGCCCGAAGACAGCATGGCGACGCAGCGCGGAAACACATGGGCGTAGCGGAAGACATGTTCGACACGCGCCTCGCGCACCATCGCCTTGCCGACGTCGTAATGGATCGGATGGACTTGGCTGCCGATGAACACGACGCGGCCGCCGGGCGACAGCGGATCGAACACGCCTTCGGCGCCCGAGGGATGGCCGGAGCATTCGAAGACGATCTCGACACCCCAGCCGTCGGTGCCGGCGAGCACCGTCTTGGCGAGATCCTGGCGCTTTACATTGATCGGGATGATGGCGCCCAGTTTTGCGGCGATCTCCAGCTTGGCGTCGTCGACATCGCTGACGAAGACCCGGGCGCA
The DNA here is from genome assembly GCF_023701945.1 of Rhizobium sp. CG5. Classification (GTDB taxonomy): domain Bacteria; phylum Pseudomonadota; class Alphaproteobacteria; order Rhizobiales; family Rhizobiaceae; genus Allorhizobium. The sequence continues at coordinate 170,759 of NZ_JABAEF010000006.1, read as the reverse complement.
GCCGGCGGCAAGCGCTGAAAGGGCGGTGACCAGACCGATCGGGCCGGCGCCGATGACCAGGGCGATGTCACCGGGCTTGACCTGCGCCTTGGTGGCGGCATGGACGCCGACGGCCAGCGGCTCGACCATCGCGGCTTCGGCGAACGAGACATTATCGGGCAGCTTGAAGGTGAAATCGGCGGGATGCACCACGGTCGGGCGCAAGATCCCGTGGATCGGCGGCGTCGCCCAGAAGCGCACGGCGGGATCGACATTGTACATGCCCATGCGGGTGGCGCGGCTGTTGGGGTCGGGAATGCCCGGCTCCATGCAGACCCGGTCGCCGACTTTCAGCGAGGTCACGTCAGCGCCGGCCTCGATCACCGTGCCCGACGCTTCGTGGCCGAGGATCATCGGCGCCTTCACCTGGAAGACGCCCGTGCCGCCATGGGTGTAATAGTGCACATCCGAGCCGCAGATGCCGACCGTGTGCAGCTTGATGCGCACGTCGCGGGGGCCCAGATGCTCTTCGCGCTCGATGGGAAAGTCCCTGAGCGACAGCTTCATTCTTTCTTCCAGAACCAGTGCTTTCATGGTCTCATTCCATTTCTCATATTCGGATGCCGCTTGAGATTTCAGCCGCGCCAGACGATCAGGGCGCCAAGCGCGATCGCCAGGACGTGGCAGACGGTCAGCGGGATCGATTGTTCGAGGAACCGCATCCAGATCAGTTCCAGGGCGACAAACAGGTAGATGCCGACGAAGACACGGTCGAACCAGTTGGTGACGATCGGCAGGAAGCCGACCCGTTCGGCCTTGCCGGCCACGACGGTGGCAGGCGTTTCGTCGGTTTCGTCGAGATCGATTTCATGGTGCATCGTTCACTCCTTGACCGCGCCGAAGGTCAGGCCGGCGACAATGTGGCGCTGGACCATCGAGAAGATGATCAGGGCCGGGATAAGGGTGATGACGGCAATGGCGGCCATCGTTCCCCATTCGGTTCCGGTCGTCGTGACGTATTCGGACAGGCCGGTGGTGATGGTGCGGGCGTTGAAGCTGGTGAGCGTCGCGGCCAGCAGGAATTCGTTCCAGGCGAACACCCAGGTGAGGATGAAGGTGACGGCAAGGCCGGGACGCGCCAACGGAAACACCACTTCGGAAATCACCTGCCAGGTGCTGGCCCCGTCGACCGTGGCCGCCTCATCAAGCTCCTTGGGAATGCCGTCGATGGTTGGCCTCAGCGTCCAGATGGCAAACGGCAGGTTGAAGGTGCAATAGAGCAGGATCATGCCGATCTTGGTGTCGTAGAGCTTCCAGTCGCCCCAGGTGAAGACCTGGGTGAACAGGAGATAGAAGGGCAGCAGGAAGACGGCGGCCGGCGCCATGCGGTTGGTGATCGTCCAGAAGAAGATGTTTTCCTTGCCGGCGAGATCGAAGCGCGACAGCGCATAGCAGGCGAGAAAGGCAAGGACCGTGACCAGGGCCGCATTGCTGGTCGAGATGATCAGCGAATTGATCATGTAGCCGCGCAGCGTCGCGTTGCCGATGACGTTGATATAGTTCTTCCAGTAGACTGTATCGAGGATGAGGCTCGGCGTGGTGAACAGCTCGACCGCCGGCTTCACCGAGATGACGAACAGCCAGTAGATCGGAAACAGCGTCATGAGGCTGAGCCCCAGCCAGAGCAGCAGGTAGATATAGGGACGTTGCTGGCGCATCATGCCACCCTCTTGCGTTCGCGGCGGGCGACGAGTGACACATAAAGTATCCAGCACATCACCAGCGTCAGGTAGAGAACGATCACCGAGATGGCAGCGCCATAGCCGTAGTCGGTCTTGGGAAAGACGATTTTCCAGATATGCAGGCCGACATAGCGGGTGGCATCGCCCGGGCCGCCGGAGGTCAGCATCCACACTTCATCGACGGTGCGCAGCGCATCCATCAGGCGGATGAAGACGGTGGCGAGGATTGCCGGGCGGATCATCGGCAGGGTGACGTGCCAGAAGATTTGCCAGCGATTGGCGCCGTCGATCTGGGCCTGTTCGAATGGCTCCTTGGGCAGGGCCAGCAAGGCGGCCAGCAGGGTCAGGGTGACCAGCGGCGTCCAGTGCCAGATGTCCATGATTACGGTGAGCGCGAAGGCGGTTCCGGCGTCGCGGCCGATGTTCATGTCGTAGCCGAACCATTGCTTCAGCAGATAGGGAATGATGCCGATCGAGGGCGTGGTCATCAGCCGCCAGACGGAACCGACAACGATCGGCGCGACGATCAGCGGCAGCGTATGGATGGTGCGGAAAAAGCCGCGGCCGGGAAATTCCCGCATGAACAGCTGGGCGAGCAGGTATCCGAGCGCAATCTCGCTCACCACCGCGAAGAAGGCGAATTTGGCGGTGACGGCGACCGAGCGCAGGAATTCCGGATCGAAGACCAGGCGCCGGAAATTGTCGGCGCCGTTATAGATCATCATCGGACTGGCGCCGAACGGGTTCCATTGATGGAAGGCCACGTAGAGCACGTAGAGGAAGGGCGCTATGCCGAAAATCCCGAGTATCGCAATGGTCGGGGCGAGCATCAGCCAGCCCACAGTGTTTGAACGCATGAACCTGTCTCCCGGAAGTCGATGTCCGCGCGATCACCCTCGCGGCGGAGCGCAGAATGTGCATCCGGGTGGCCGTATCAAACGGCCGCCCGGAGCAGACTTGCGTCGGCTTACTTGCGATAGCCGAGGTTCTTCATTTCCGCTTCAGCCGCCGCCGCCATCTGGTCGAGACCTTCGTCGGAGGGCACTTCACCGAGCAGGATCTTGTAGAAGATCGGGGCTGTGGCTTCACGCACCTGGGCATGGAACGGGTAGGGCGGTGCACCCGCGAACAGCTTGCCGTCGTTTTTCAGCATGGAATAGTAACCGTTGAGTTTCTTATCCATCTCGATGATCTTCGGATCGTCGTAGGTCGCCGTATTGGTGATACGCGGGGCGGCAACCGCCCAGTCGGGCTGCACCGAATCCTGGCCGATATACTGCAGGAACAGCAGCGAAGCTTCCTTGTTCTTCGATGTCACCGGCAGGCCGAAGGCGCCGCCGTCGTAATAGCCGAGATAGCCCTTGCCTGCCTTGACTTCGGCCAGAACGGCCGGCTCGGTCGGGGGAAGTGCCACGCCGACATTGCCGACGACCTTCGACTTTTCCGCATCGCTCGCGATCCAGGCGGCATTTTCGCCATAGACCAGGCCCTGGGCAACGCGGCCGGCCGCAAAGGTCGTGCCGACTTCGGTCCAGGTGCTGGCGGCCGATTCCGGCGGTGCGATGTCGCGCAGGTGCAGCCAGTACTTCATCGCAGCCTTGGATTCGGCGCTGTTCATCGTGCCGCCGTTTTCAACCGAGGCGGCATAGTTCTTCGAGGCATCGATGCCCCAGTTGAACACGCCGAAGGTCGGTGCGATGGATTCGAAGAATTCGTACCAGGAAGCCGGGTGGCCGGTATGAGCCTGCGCCGTCGTGCCCCAGAGATCAAGGCCGTTGTCCTTGCCGTATTTGGTGAAGAACTCGGCAATCTGGGTGTATTCTTCGTGGGTGACGGCGGGCTTCAGATCCTTGCCGGTTTCCTTCTTGAAGGCTTCCTGGATCTTCGGATCGTTGAACAGGTCGGTGCGGTAGAGATAGACCTTGATGAAGGCTTCCATCGGCGTGCCGAAAATGTCGCCGTCGGCATTCTTGAAATAGTTGGCGAAGGTCGTGTAGTGAGACTCATCGTAGTCCGGCGCCTTCAGCGACGGATCGTCCTTCAGCGACTTGGTGATGTCGACGAGGAAGTTGCGCGCCAGATAGGCGTAGATGATGTCCTGCTCGATATAGATCATGTCATAGATGCCAGTCTTGGCTTCCATGTCCTTAATCGCCTTGTCATACATCTGGTCCCAGGAGGTCGTTTCGATCTCGACCTTGATGCCGGTCTTCTTTTCGAATTCCGGCGCCAGCACGTCCTTGATGTAGTTGGACGGCGGCGTGCTTTCGGTAACGCCATGCAGCACGACGCCCTTGTATTTCGCGCCGGCATCCGACCAGAAGTCGGCATGCGCCGGCAATACGGTCGTCATCAGCGCGAGTGTCAGTGCGGCAAGCCCAATTCCACTTTTTCTGATCATCTAACTCTCTCCTCCTAGAGTGTTTCTTGTCGCCTGCAGCCGACGGCCGACAAGCGCCTCCCGCGCCCGGCAAAGGCCGGCGCCTCGAAACGCGACGCCCCGGCTCCTCCCGGCGGTCGAATTTCGTTTCGCGATCATGATGTTGTTGTCCGCTGCTTTTTGCGGCTTGCTCACCAAGTGCGTCCGTGGAGCTTAGTGGCGGTCAGGATTGGCTGCCACGCGTGCTTTGCGGGCGACCTATACTTTTTGGCCGACGGCCGCGAGGCCGGCGGAAAAGGCGCGGATCTCGCGAAACGGATCGGTGCGTGCCTCGGTGCCGATCTTGTGGGCATTGCGGCGATAGTCCGAGGGCGTGCGGCCGCAAATCTTGAAGAACTGCCGGTTGAAGTTGGCAATGTTGTTGAAGCCGACCTCGAAGCAGATATCGGTGATCGGCCGATAGGTCTGGGTCAGCAGCGAGCACGCCGCATAGACCCGCGCCAGGATCACGTAGCGGGCAAAGGTATGGCCCGTCTGGCGCTTGAAGAAACGCGAAAACGCCTGCGGTTCCAGCCCGCACAGCTTTGAGACCGAAGCGAGATCGATATCGTCGCTGTAATGTTCCATGACATAGCCCATGGCCACATCCAGTTCGACAGGCAGTTCGACATGGGCCGATGTCGGCGCCAGCCGCGACAGCTTGCGGCGCTCGGCGGGATTGCGGGCAAGAGCCACCATCAATTGCATGAACAGCAGCACCCGCTCGGCGCCGTGCACGGCGCCCATCTGGGCCAACAGCCTTTGTCCGGCGAGAGCCGTGGCACCGGAGAACTCGACGCCATACACCGCGTCCTCATAGAGCGGCCTTATGCCGGCAAATTCCGGGCAGAGGCCGGTGCTGCGGTCGGCCCATTCGGCACTGAACTGGATGAGCATGTCGCGGTTGCGGATCAGCTTGCCGGGCTCGATGTCGCTCACCCAGTTGTGCGGCACGTTCGGACCGGTCAGCACCAGGCAGCCCGGCTTGAACTCGCCGATATAGTCGCCGACCATCATCACGCCGGATGTGGTGCGTGTGAGGTGCAGTTCGTATTCCGGATGGTAGTGCCATTTGGCGCCGAAATAGGGATAGTCGTGCATGTGCCATCGAAACGACTCTGCCGGTGCGCAGATGATCTTCTCGAAATCCGGAACGATTTTCAGATCGGGCTTCATGGAATGGCTGCCTCCCAACATGATGCAGTCTTCAGCAGGCTGCGGTTATCCCGTCAGCCGTACCGTCGCCTGGTCCTCCATACCGTACATCCCCGTGCTGACCGGCCTGCCTCTCCCAGGCATTTTGCCGATCGATCTCCTCACCACACGACGGATGCTGCTCTATATGTTGTTTGAAGTGACAAATTAGTTCATTTACCAATTCTGTCAATCTCGATTTGAGCGGCGCTCCGGCAGCGGAGAAAGGGTGTCTCGCATCCGCAATAATTGTCATTTTGCAATGCATCATAAAAGACCTGTCGCATCCGCTGAACAATTGCCCATTTCGATTTGGCGAGAGGTCCCTTGACAGGGGCGAGGATTGGATATTTTGTTGCACATAACAACATAATAAATCGTCATGTCTTCGGGAGGACATCATGGGACGGCTTGGCATTCATTCCTTTGTGTGGACGGGCGGTCAGACCCAGGCGATGCTGGAGGAGGCGATGGAGAAGTCGGCAGCCTGCGGCTACCGGATGATCGAATTCGCCTATCTGCGGCCGGAAAAATTCGATCTCGACGCCCTGTCGAAGCGGGCAGCGGCGCTCGATCTCGACATTGCCGTCACTATGGGGCTGCCCTTCAGCCATGATGTCTCGAGCGAAGAGCCCGAGGCGGTCAAGGCCGGCGAGAGGATGCTGGCCGATGCGGTCGCGGCCGTGCGCGATGTCGGAGGCAGCAAGCTCGGCGGCATTCTCTATTCGGCGCATGCGAAATATGCACGCATGCCCACGCAGAAGGGCTGGGACAACAGCGTGGCGGCGATCGCCAAAACCGCTGACATTGCCAGGGCCGCCGGCGTCGATCTGGTATTGGAAGTGGTCAACCGGTTCGAGACCAATCTTCTCAACACCACGGCGCAGGGCCTTGCCTTCATCGCGCAGACCGGGTCCGATCATGTGCGGCTGCATCTCGATACCTTTCATATGAATATCGAGGAGGCCAATCCGGCGGCGGCCATCCGGCTGGCCGGCGACAATATTGGCTATTTCCACATCGGCGAAAGCAACCGCGGCTATCTCGGCGATGGCGTCGTCAATTTCGACCTGATCTTCGACGCCCTGCTGGACATCGACTACCAGCGCGACATTACGTTTGAATCCTTCTCCAGCGCGGTGGTGGACGAGGGGCTTTCGCTGGCCTGTGCGATCTGGCGCGACACCTGGACGGAAAACATGCCGCTTGCCGAGCATGCCAAGGCCTATATCGATCTCAAGATGGCCGAGGCGCGCCGGCGTCGGGCAACGAATTCGCGGCCCTGAACGATGCAACGCGGTGATCGACCAGAGGGACAGGCGCATGGGTGACGGCGGGGCGATCGGCGCGGCACGCGGCATCCGCCAGCGCAACGAACTGGCGGCCATGCGCGCCTTGCATCAGTTCGGCCAGTTGAGCCGGGCGGAGCTTGCCCGTATTCTCGGCCTCAACCGGTCGTCGTCCGGCCATATCATCGCCGGCCTGACAGCCGATGGCCTGGTGCGCGAAGTGGGCATGGCGGGGCAGGCTCAGGCAGCCCATGTGCATGCCGGGCGACCGGGAATTCTGCTCGAACTGGTGCCGACCGCCGCCTCGTTCCTGGGGGTGGAGATCGGGGTCGAGCATATCACCGTTGTCGAAATCGATCTGTCGTCGCAGATCCTGGCCCGCAGAACGGAACCCTTCGACGGAAAGGCCGTGGATGCTGACGAGGCTGTGTCCTGCGCCATGCGGTTTGCCTTCGACACCCTGCCGCCGGAGCGCATTGAACGTTGCATGGGCATCGGCGTTGCGGTTCCGGCGCAGATGGACCGCCATGGACTGATCCGCATCGCACCTTTGCTCGGCTGGGAAGACGTTCCCCTGGCCGATCGTGTGCGCGCGGCCCTGCCGGCGCCGATGCCGGTGATCGCCGAAAACGACGCCAATGCCTTTGCCATCGGCGCAAGCCACAGGGAGCGCGAAGCCCATGCGGGCGTCACGCTTTACCTGGTCATGGAAAGCGGCGTCGGCGGCGGCATCGTCGTCGACGGCGCCTTGTTTCGCGGAGGCCGCGGCCTTGCCGGCGAGATCGGTCATCTGCGCGTCAACGGCGTGGACGAGCCAGACCGCAGCCTTGAGAACGTGCTGGGACTGGACTGTATCCTGGCCGCCTACCGGGCGGTGTCGACGCAGCCGGAGCCGAACCTCGCGGCCTTCCTCGCCGATGTTCGCGATCGCGTGCCGGGTGCGGTGGCGATTGCCGAGGAGTGGGCACGGGCGCTGGCCTTCGGACTGATCCAGACGTGCCGGGTCATCGATGCCGACCGCGTCGTGCTCGGTGGTTCGGTCGCGGCCCTCTATCCGTTGATGGCGGCGCGCGTGCTGCATCATATCCGCTGCATGCAGGAGGCGAGTTTTCCCATGCCCGTCATCGAGACCAATGACGACGAGACCGTCGGCCCGGCGTTCGGGGCGGCCTGTATCCTACATCAGCTTTTTCTGTCGGCGGACAGTTCGCGGCTTGTAGAGGAGGCTACATGACTCATTCCCCACACCTTGCCCCCGATGCGCTCGGGCCGACGATCACCATCGGCGAGATCCTCGTGGAGATCATGGCCGATTTTCCCGGCAATGGGTTTCTCGAGCCGATCGCGCTGACCGGTCCCTATCCGAGCGGCGCGCCGGCGATCTTTATCGACCAGTGCGCCCGCCTCGGCGGGGCTGCCGGCATCATCGCCAGCGTCGGCGACGATGATTTCGGCCGCATCAATGTCGAGCGCCTGCGTAAGGACGGGGCGGACGTATCGGCAATATCCGTCAGCCCGGACTTTCCGACCGGCAGCGCCTTCGTACGCTATCGCAATGACGGCTCACGGGATTTCGTCTTCAACATTGCCCAGTCGGCAGCAGCCCGGATCGGTCTCGACGCACAGGCCCGGACGCTGATTGCCCGTGCCGGCCACCTGCATGTGATGGGCACCGCCTTTGCCATTCCGGGCGCCTTTGATATCATCGACCATGCGATCGGCGTGATCCGGCCGCGCGGCGGCACGGTGTCGTTCGATCCCAACCTGCGCAAGGAATTGCTCGGACACGCTCTGACCCTGCAGCGCTTTCAACGGCTGGTCGATATCGCCGACCTGATCTTGCCGTCCGGTGAGGAACTGTTCGTGGCGGCTGGCTGGGAGGGCGAAGCCGCGGCTGTCCAGGCGCTGCTTGCCCGCAAGACGCCGGAAGTTGTCGTGAAGCGTGGCGCACTTGGCTCGACCTATTTCGGCTCCGACGGGCGGCGGGTCGACTGCCCCGCCTTCGTCGTCGCGGAGGTGGATCCGACCGGCGCCGGAGATTGTTTCGGCGGCGCCTATGTGACGTGTCGCAGGCTCGGCATGCCGGTGGAGCAGGCGCTTCTCTACGCCAATGCCGCCGGCGCCCGCAACGTCACCGTCCGGGGTCCCATGGAGGGGGCGGGCACCAGGGCCGAACTCGATGCCTTCATTGCCGCCACACCGAGGTGCACGCCATGACATCCATTCTCCAGGACCTCGCCCGGTCGCGGCGCGCGGGTGAGCCCTTTGGTATCGCGTCGGTCTGCTCGGCCCATCCGCTGGTCATCCGCGCGGCTCTCCGCAACGCGGTGCTGCATGGCGGGCCGGTGCTGATCGAGGCAACCTGCAACCAGGTCAACCAGTTCGGCGGCTACACCGGCATGCGCCCGCAGGATTTTGTCGAGCTGATCGCCACGATCGCTGCGGAAGAGGGGCTGGGGTGGGAGAATATCATCCTGGGTGGCGACCATCTCGGCCCCAATCCCTGGCGCGGAGAGCCGGCCGACACCGCCATGGCCAAGGCCGAGGCTATGATCGCCGCCTATGTCGAGGCCGGTTTCCGCAAGCTTCATCTCGACACGTCGATGGGCTGTGCCGGCGAACCCGAAGCGCTCGACGACGCGATGACCGCGACACGCGCCGCGCGCTTGGCAAAAGCTGCCGAACGGGCAGCGGACGCGGCGGGTGGCGAAAGGCCGGTCTATATCATCGGCACCGAGGTGCCCCCGCCGGGCGGCGCCCACCATGCCATCACCGCGCTCGAGCCGACCAGCCCTGAGGCCGCCGCCCGCACGATCGAGGTCCACCGCCGGATTTTCGCGGATGCGGGGCTTAAGGATGCGCTGTCGCGGGTCATCGCCGTTGTGGTGCAGCCGGGCGTCGAGTTCGGCAACGAGAATGTCGTGGCCTATGACCGGGGCAGGGCGCAGGCGCTGTGTGCCCTTCTGGACAGCGAGCCTGACCTGGTTTTCGAGGCGCATTCCACCGATTATCAGGGCACGGCACCTCTCGCTCAGTTGGTCGACGATGGCTTTGCCGTCCTGAAAGTCGGGCCGGAGCTGACCTTTGCGCTGCGCGAGGCGCTTTACGGCCTCGACCTGATCGCCAGCGATCTTCTGCCCCACTATCCGCCGCGCAACCTGATGGTGGTCATGGAACAGCTGATGCTGGCGCATCCCGGCCATTGGCAGGGCCATTACCATGGCTCGCAGGCCCAGCAGCGCGCCCAGCGGCATTATTCCTATTCGGACCGCATCCGCTATTACTGGAACCGGCCCGAGGCCGAGCAGGCCGTGGCGCAACTGATGACCGCGCTTGATGGGGCAGTCGTTCCCGCCCCCCTGTTGCGGCAGCATCTGCCGCGTTTCGAGAGCTGGTCGACCCGTCCGCTCGATCCGCGCCAAGTGCTTGTCACAGCGGTGCAGCATGTCCTCGACAGCTACAGCCGGGCGTGCCAGCGACGAGATTATGATCCAGAACCCATTTGACACAGGCAACACGACCCGTTTCTTCGGTCAGCCCACGCCCTTGTCTTGTCGGTCGATAAGAAAAGCCAGAACTGTAGCGTCGCCAAGTTTGCCTTGGGTCAGAGCTTGTTGGTTCCATGGCTTGCAATATAACGGGACTCAAATCGCTGCGAAGGATCATGCCAAAAGTGAATGCTAGCCCCGCCCATGCGGAACTGATTGCCGTGCTGACCGCCGTCACAGGCGAGGAGCCGCGCGTCATGACCGTGCGCTCTGGCGATGCACTTCCGTCTGGCCCTTTCGAACTTGGCCACCGCAGTCTCCAGGCTGGGCTGCGCGAATGGGTGGGCGAGCAGACGGGCCATCCTCTGGGATATCTCGAACAGCTCTACACTTTTGCGGATCGCGACCGAACCAACGATGAAGCCGAAGGACGGACGATTTCGATCAGCTATCTCGGACTGGTGCGCGAGCAGGCGGCTCCGGGCGTCGGCAAGCCGGGTTGGCACTGCTGGTACGAATACTTTCCCTGGGAGGACCAGAGAAAGGGCGCGTCAGGCAGCCTACTTGCCATCGCGGAACGCCTGCACGCCTGGGCGGAGACGGAACCCTCGCGGCGCGAGCACCGCCAGCGACGCATCAATTTCGCTTTCGGTCTGGACGGTGCGCCGTGGAATGAGGACCTAACCCTGCAGCGGTACGAGTTGATATACGAGGCGGGATTGGTGACCGAGGCGGCGACTTCACCGAACAGCACGACCGGCCGGCCGATGGTTGCCGATCATCGCCGGATCCTTGCAACCGGCATCGCCCGCCTGCGGGCGAAGATCAAATACCGTCCGGTGGTCTTCGAACTGATGCCGGAAAAATTCACGCTTCTACAGTTGCAGCGCACCGTGGAGGCCCTCGCCGGGCTTACATTGCACAAGCCGAATTTCCGCCGCCTCATCGACCAGCAGGAGCTGATCGAGGAAACCGGCGACATGGCCACCGAAACGGGCGGACGCCCAGCCAAGCTCTTCCGGTACCGCCACGCCGTCCTCGAAGAGCGCGCGCTGTCCGGATCGAAACTCCCGCTCTCACGCAATTGACATAAACTCGAATCGAGAATATTCATTTGCGCGGAATATACTCATACGGAGTATATGAGAGGAGGGGTGCCATGAATTCCCGGCTGTCGCTGCCTTTGCTTTATGATCGCGTGAGCCGCGTCATGCCCGAGGCCGAGTGGTTGTCCCATGAAGACGATGTTGCGGCGATTCTCGAATTGAAGCGCCGCCGCAATGCGGTCATCCTCGCACATAATTACCAGACGCCGGAGATATTTCACGGCGTGGCGGATATCGTCGGCGACAGTCTGGCGCTCGCACGCAAGGCCGTCGATGTCGAAGCGGATATCATCGTGCTTGCCGGGGTGCACTTCATGGCGGAGACGGCAAAACTGCTGAACCCGTCGAAAAGGGTTCTGATCCCGGACATGCAGGCCGGCTGTTCCCTGGCGGACTCGATCACGCCGGACGATGTGGCGCTGCTGCGGCTGGCACACCCGGGCGTGCCGATCATCACCTATGTCAACACTTCAGCTGCCGTGAAGGCTGCTTCGGACATCTGTTGCACCTCGGGCAATGCGAAGAAGGTCGTGGAATCGCTGGGCGTGCCGAAGGTACTGATGATACCCGACGAATATCTGGCCCAGAACGTGGCCCGCGAGACCGACGTGGAGATCATCGCCTGGCATGGCCATTGCGAAGTTCACGAGCTGTTCAACGTGCAGGATGTCCGCGATCTGCGCGAGGCCCATCCGGGTGTGATTGTGCTCGCCCATCCCGAGTGCCCGCCGGACGTCGTCGCAGAGGCGGACTTCGCCGGATCCACGGCTGTCATGGCTGACTATGTGGGAGAGAAGAAGCCCGCCCGCGTCGTGCTCCTGACGGAATGCTCGATGAGTGACAATGTCGCCGTGCATCACCCGGATGTGGAATTCATCCGGCCCTGCAATCTCTGCCCGCATATGAAGCGCATCACGCTTTCGAATATTCGCAAGGCCTTGGAAGAGGACCGTCACGAGGTGACAGTCGATCTCGCCCTCGCAGTCGCCGCACGCCGCGCCGTGGAAAGGATGTTGGCGGTATGACCGGCCGCCTCGATCGCCTGGCTGGCCGTGTTGCGGTCGTGGGCAGCGGGCTTGCCGGATTGGTGACGGCGCTCAGGCTTTCGCCGCAACCGGTCGTGCTTCTGACGCGCGCCGGCCTCGGGGCCGAAAGCTCCAGCGGCTGGGCGCAGGGCGGCATCGCCGCCTGCCTTGGCGCAGACGATACCCCCGATCTCCATCTTGCCGATACGCTCGCTGCCGGAGATGGTCTTTCCGACAGAAGGACGGCCGCCTCGATCATCGATGAGGCGCCGGCGGTCATCGTCATGCTGGAGACGCTTGGTGTCCGTTTTGATCGCGGACCGGATGGTTTGCTATTGCTCGGACTGGAAGCGGCCCATAGCCGCCGCCGGATCGTGCATGTGGAAGGTGACGGGTCAGGTGCGGCCATCGTCCGCGCGCTCGTCGCCGCGGTTCTTGAAACGCCGTCGATCACCGTGCTGGAAGGCGTCGAGGTGCGACGTTTGCTGATGACTGACGGCACGCTTTCCGGTCTTGTCTGCGCAACCGGCGGCGGCGCAGCGTTTCTGGCCACCCATCGCGTGGTCCTGGCGACCGGTGGCCTCGGCGGACTTTATGATGCGACGACCAACCCGACCGGGAATTACGGCCAGGGCGTGATGCTGGCCGCCCGGGCGGGCGCGGACCTGGCGGATATGGAATTCGTGCAGTTCCATCCCACGGCCCTCGACACTGCTCGCCGTCCATTGGCGCTCGTCAGCGAAGCCGTGCGCGGCGACGGCGCCATTCTGGTCAACGAGAAGGGTGAGCGCTTTCTTGCCAGTCAGCCCGGTGCGGAACTCGCGCCGCGGGATATGGTCGCCCGCGCCGTCAGCGCCGAAATTGCCCGTGGCGGCAGGGTTTTCCTGGATGCCCGCAATGCTTTGGGAGAGGATTTCGCCCGCCGTTTTCCGACGATCGCCAACCTCTGCCGCAACGAAGGCATCGATGCGGCGCGCGAATGCATTCCCGTCCGCCCGGCGGCCCATTATCATATGGGCGGCGTCGCCGCCGATCTGCAGGGCAGAACCTCCGTGGAGGGATTGTGGGTCGTGGGCGAGGCGGCGTCGACAGGCCTGCATGGCGCCAATCGGCTCGCCAGCAACTCGCTGCTCGAAGCGGCAGTGACAGGGATGTGGGCGGCGCAGGATATTGCGGGCACGTCTGCCGGAACGGCCGGCTCATCCCTGCCGGCTTGCGCGCTGCCACCGGCCGATCTGTCGATGATCCGCCCGATCGTCTCCCGGCACTTGGGTGTCCTGCGCAACGCGGACTCCATTCAAAGCGCCATCGCTGGCCTGTTGCCCCATGTCGAAGGCGAGGGCCCCTCTGCCGATCCGGCCATCGTGGCGCTGTCGATCGCGGTCTTTGCCTGGCTGCGCCGGGAATCCCGCGGCGCCCACGCCCGAACGGATTTTCCCCTGAGGCTTGCGTCGACGGAGAGACGCAAACTGACGATCGACGCAATTCTGGACGTCGCCCAGGGCATCGCGTCCCATTCGCCTGCCCAAAGTGCATAGGAGTTCCCGACATGATCATCGCCCCTCTTCCGCGGCTCATCATCGAGCCCGCCGTGCGAGCCGGACTGCTTGAAGACCTCGGCATGGCCGGGGATGTCACGTCGATTGCCGTCATCCCGGCCGACCATCGTTCACGTCTGTTCATGGTCGCCCGCAAACCCGGTGTGATCGCTGGCCTCGATGCTGCCCAACTCGCATTCCAGCTGGTCGACCCCGCGATATGCCTCTCCCGCCATATCGATGACGGCGCGGCGGTGAAACCCGGTGATGTCATCGCAACCATCGAAGGCGCTTCCCGCGCACTTCTGACCGGGGAGCGCACGGCGCTAAATTTCCTCGGCCACCTTTCGGGTATCGCCACCGTGACGGCTGGAATCGTCGCCGCAATTAAGGATACCAAAGCCTTCGTTGTCTGCACTCGCAAGACCACGCCGGGACTGAGGGCGCTGGAGAAATACGCGGTTCGCGCCGGCGGCGGCATGAACCATCGCTTTGCGCTTCACGACGCCGTCCTGATCAAGGATAATCACGTTGCCATTGCCGGTGGAGTGACCGAGGCCATCCGCCGCGCCAAGGCGGGCGTCGGCCATATGGTGAAGATCGAGGTGGAGGTCGATACGCTCGATCAGCTTCTTGAGGCCATGGAGATCGGCGTCGATGCGGTGCTGCTTGACAACATGACGCCCGATGAGTTGCGGGAAGCGGTTGGCATCGTCGCCGGCCGGGCGATGACCGAAGCGTCCGGCGGCATTACCCCGGCGACGGCATTGGAGATTGCAGCGTCCGGCGTCGATCTTCTATCGGTCGGCTGGATCACGCATAGCGCGCCGACGCTGGATATCGGGCTGGATTTCGACGCCGGTTGAAGCCGGTTTGCTTGTCCGCAATGAGGAGGATGCATTGCAGATTCCAACGGGTATCAACGAGATGCGCGTCGCGTTCGCCGATGCGAAAGCAACGGACGCCAGCACCGGTTTCGTGCCAACGATGGGCTATTTGCATGCCGGACACATGGAAGTGGTTTCGCGAGCGTGGGTCGACAACCGGATCGTCGCCGCCTCGATTTTCGGCAATCCGCTGCAGTTTAGACCAGCGGAAGATCTGAGCAAATATCCGCGCGATCTGGAGCGGGATGCCGCGATGCTCGGCCAGGCGGGAGTGAGTATGGATTCCGTATCGAAGAATGGCCGAACGTCACTTCGCAGGCGGGCGCGGTTGAGCAGGCTTTTGTAGAACATCGCCATCTTCGTCGGATCTAATGCGCGCGGACTTGCGCGATCCTTGCTGACAGTTCTACGGCTTCCGTCGGCACCTGTTCAAGCTCGTTGCTCAGGGCCGCCTTCTTCAACTCCAGTTCGTCGAGCGTATCATCAAGCTGCGATAACCGGGGCCGGCCCTCGTCCGCACGTTCCCGAACCTGACTGATAATAGCGCGTTGGTCACGGCCGAGCCGATCCAACTGGTTCTGCAAGTCGTCCCGACGAGAGGGTGCGGTATTGAGCTTCTTGATCTCGTGGCGAATTAGTTGCTCCGAGATCTTGTTGAAGAGGTTCATCGAGAAGAATGCCACGGGCAGGCTAGAGAGAACCCTGTCCTCCAGCTCTTCGCGCATGGTCGTCTTGGAGTTCGGACAGCGGGCGCCATCGAGATCCGCGATCGGGAGCCACGTCTTGCGGTTGGTGCAGCCATAGCGGCCCTTTGCCATGATCCCGTACCCTCGCACCCAACTGGCGATGTAGCCCCTACCTGGTCTGCGACGCAAGAAGGGTTCAGGCCAGTGAACATGTCGTTACGGGCGATGAAATGGCAATTGACATTGAATATCCATTCGATATTTTAAAAATATATTTTTGGAGCGATCGTCTTGCTGCCTCTATCGAACAAGAAAATGCGCCTGAGCGACGTGGCCTATCACGGGCTCCGAAATGCTATCATCAAGGCGGAGCTACTGCCTGGATTGCCGATCGACGAAAAGAACTGCATGGACATGCTCGGGGTCGGTCGCACGCCTCTGCGCGAGGCCTTGCAACGTCTTGCACAAGAAGACCTTGTCCTCGCTGTTCCGCAGCGCGGCTATTTTGTCTCATCGACCTCGGCCTCCGACTTTTTCCAGCTCCAGGAATTTCGGCTTCAGGCTGAAGTAATGGCCGCGCGCATGGCCGCTGTCCGCATCAGCAGCGGTCAGCTCGATGCCTTTGCGTCGCTGATCGAAGAGGCACGCATCGGTGTCGAGGCCGAGCGCATGGACATCGAATGGCATCTTGGTATCGACGAGCAGATGCACCGGCTGATCGCCGAGGCCAGCGGCAATACCTATCTTGCCCAGGCGCTGACCCGGCTCTACGCCCTGTCGGTCCGTAGCCTCTATGTGTCGCGCCTGCCCGTCGCACTGCTCTTCGAAGACCTCAAGGACATGGTTGAGATCCATGCGGCGCTCGAGAGCCGCGACCCCAATATTGCCGAGGCGGCAATGCGAGGTCATCTCCGAGTGAGCGCAACCAACCTCATCCGCTCCGTCGAGGCGCCAACACGGCAAGTCCGGGCGGAGGTAAAAAAATGACGACGCAGCGCCGAGGCAATCTGGTCACCTTGGCGCTGCTGGCGCCCTCGCTGCTGAGCGCCACACTGCTTCTTGTGATCCCGGTCCTGATCGTCATCGCCTTTTCCTTTGCGGAGCAGGATACCTATGGCGGCGCCAAATTCGGTTTCACGTTCGCAAGCTACGAGGAGTTGTTCCAGGCCATCTACCTGCCGATTTTCTTCAATTCGATTCAGCTCTCCGCAATCTCGACGCTGGTTTGTCTGTTGGTCGGCTACCCGATCGCCTATTTCCTGGCCTTCCGCGCCGGCCGCTATGCTGCGCTGCTGCTGGCGCTGCTGCTCATTCCCTTCTGGATCGATTTCATCGTGCGCATGTCGGCCTGGATGGTACTGCTCGGCCGCAATGGCACCATCAACAGCGCGCTGGTCGGCCTGGGCATATTCGAACAGCCTGTACGAATGATCGGTACTTATCCCGCCGTCATGGTCGGCATGCTCTATGCCTTTTTGCCGACCACGGTGCTGCCGATCTACGCCGCGCTCAACGGCATGGACAAACGGCTACTGGAAGCTGCCGATGATCTCGGTGCCAACGCCTTGCAATCCTTTTGGCGGGTAACATTTCCGCTGTCGCTGCCAGGTGTCATGGCTGCGATCCTGTTCGTCTTCGTGCCCGCGATGGGCGTCTATGCAATCCCCGTATTGCTGGGCGGTGGCAAGAGCATCATTCTCGGCAACCTGATCGTTCAGCTCTTTCTCGATTTCCGCAACATTCCGCTGGGTGCCGCTGTTTCGGTGGTGCTGCTGGCAATTTCTTCGATCATCATCGTTGTCTACATGCGTATTCTACGTGGCGTCGAGGAGGCAAGGGCATGAGGCCGATCCGCATCCTCAGCTACTATGTGCCTGTCATGACCGTGGTGGGCTATGTCTTTCTGTTCGCGCCGCTGGTGGTCCTGGTTCTCTATGCCTTCAATGCCGGCCGCTCGACGGTGATCTGGGAAGGCTTTTCGCTCGATTGGTTCGCCCAGGCGCTCAACGACCGTGGACTGAAGGCCGGTCTCAGGGTGAGCGCCATCGTTGCCGTTCTGTCAGCGCTCATCGCCACGGCGATTGGCACGAGTGCGGCGCTCGCGGTTGTCAAGCGCTCCTTTCCCGGCAAGAACCTGTTCTCGACGCTGGTCACCGCGCCACTGGTCCTGCCGGAAATCGTGCTCGCCGTCGGCCTGCTGGTGGCCACGGTGTGGACCGGCGTGCCACTCGGCTACGGCACGCTGATCGCCGGCCACGTCCTCGTTTCGGTGCCGTTCAGCTTCCTCATCGTCCGCGCAGCTGCAGCCGGCCTCGACCCTCGCCTCGATGAGGCAGCCGCCGATCTCGGCGCCAATGGCGGCCAGGTCTTCATGCGTGTCACACTGCCGCTGCTGTTGCCGGCCATTCTGTCCGCTCTGTTGCTGTGCGCCGTGATCTCCTTCGACAATTTCGTCATCTCGACCTTCGTCTCCGGTGTCGGCACCACACCGCTGCCGATACAGATCTACGCCATGCTGAAAACCGGGCTGACGCCCAAGATCAATGCGCTCGGCACCATGCTGATCGCCGTCAACATCCTCGCCATTCTCCTGGTCCTAAGCCGCTACATAAAGACGGTACGGACCTCGAGGTAAAACCAACCACCAACGATAAAAGGGAACGAGCATGAAGAACTGGAAAAGCCTTCTCGCCACGATCAGCACGGTCAGCATGGTCGCATTCGCGACCGGCGCCTCGGCCGCCGAACTCAACATCTATGCCTGGGCGGGCGAACTGCCGCAGGAAATCGTTGATGACTTCTCCAAGGAAACCGGCATCACGGTAACCTTCGATACCTATGATTCCAACGAAACCATGATGGCCAAGCTCTCAGCCGGTGCCGGTGGCTATGACCTCATTGAGCCAAGCCAGTACACGGTTCAGGTGCTCGTCAAGCAGGGCCTGATCCTTGAACTCGACCATGCCAAGATCCCCAATCTCAGTAATCTCGGCGCCCCTTTCAAGAACGTCTCCTTCGATCCGGGCCAGAAACACTCGGTTCCCTATGTCTGGGGCACGACCGGCCTTGCCTACAACGAAGACTGCGTAAAGACCCCGCCGACCAGCTGGAAAGTGCTCTGGGATCCGCAGTATGAAGGCCGTATCTACATGCTCGACAATATGCTGGCCGCCTATATTGCCGGCCTGCAGGTCAACGGCTTCCATGCCGGTTCCACCAATCCGGCGGAAATCGAAAAGGCGACCCAGTCGCTCATCGAACAGAAGAAGGTATTGGGCGGCTACAACAGCACCAATTTCGGCGATCTCGTCGCATCCGGCGAAGCCTGCCTCGTGCAGGGCTGGAACGGCTCCATCGCACAGGTCATGGCCACCAATCCCAAGGTCAAATATGTGATCCCCGATGAAGGTGGTTCGATGTGGATCGATGGCCTCGCAATCCCGAAAGCCGCCAAGAATGTCGAGGAAGCTTACAAGTTCATCGACTATATCATGCGTCCGGAGGTTGCGGCCAAGGCGGCCAATCTCTCCAAGTCGGCAACCGTCATCGACAAGGCAATGCCGCTGTTGCCGAAGGAAGTCTCGGGCAATACCGCGATCTATCCGCCGCAGGACAAGCTGATGAAGGCCGACTTCATTCTCGACGTCGGCGATGCGACCAAGCTCTACCAGGATGGCTGGACCAAGGTGAAGACGGCTCAGTAAACCGCCGATCCGATCCAACGGCGGCCGTTCCAGGGTTTCGGCTGCCGCCCATTTCTCGTGAGATCAAAACCAAGATATGCCTCCCAACGATAAGACAGCTCCGACCAGAGCCGATCGTATTGCCATCGAACTTATCGATGTCTGCAAGATATTCGGCACAACAGGCGAAAAAGCCACCTATGCCGTGGACCATATGAACCTGAAGATCCGTGCCGGTGAATTCTTCACCTTTCTCGGTCCCTCGGGCTGCGGCAAGACCACGACGCTGCGGATGATTGCCGGCTTTGAAGAGCCGACCAGCGGCCAGCTTCTGCTCGACAACAAGGAAGTGACCGGCGTTCCCGCGCACCAGCGCAACATCAACACCGTGTTTCAGAACTACGCCTTGTTTCCCCATCTCGATGTCGAACGAAATGTCGGCTTCGGCCTGTCTGTGAAAGGCGTGGCCAAGTCCGAACGGAAGGCCCGCGTCATGGCAGCACTGGAAAGCGTGCATATGGCCCATGCGGTGCATCGCAAGCCGTCCGAGCTCTCCGGCGGCCAGCAGCAGCGCATTGCGCTTGCCCGTGCGCTGGTCAACGAACCATCGGTACTGCTACTTGATGAACCGTTTGGCGCGCTCGATCTGAAACTTCGCCGGGAAATGCAGCTGGAAGTCAAGGAAATGCAGCGCCGGCTCGGCATCACCTTCATCTTCGTCACCCATGACCAGGAAGAGGCGCTGACCATGTCGGACCGCATCGCGGTCATGAGCAGCGGTGTCATTCAACAGGTCGATGGGCCTGTCGGCATCTATGAGCGACCTGCCAATCGTTTCACTGCCGGCTTCATCGGCGACATGAACATGATCAATGCCGCGGTGGTGACCAAGTCCGGCAAAACCGTGGTGGTCGAGGCGACGGGTTCGCAATTCGATTTCGATTGTACTCTGCCACTCACCCGCGGCCAAACCTGTACATTGGCCATCCGGCCGGAAGCCCTGCATTTCGTCACGCCCGATACGCGCCACCAGGTCAGTTTTTCCGGCACTGTCGGCGAAGCGATTTATATCGGTACCGACAGTGTCTGCAGTCTCATCTTGCCTGGTGGCATCAAACTGCAAGCACGGATCCGCAACACTCAATCCAGACCGGAGACAGGCCAGATGGCCACGCTTGCCTGCGACCCATCAGCGATCAGAATTCTCACCCAATAGGATGCCATTTCATCATGTCGATCAAATCATACCGGATCGAAGAGCCCGCCCCGCAGCTTGACCCGACGCTGCTTGCCAGATTCGCCAAGGTCGAGGCTGCTACCGTTGGTCATTATCTGCACGACCGGTTCATGCGCAGCGATATAAGACCGCTGATCGATGGCGTCCGTATTGCAGGCACGGCGCAGACAATCTCCATCCCCGGCGCCGATTCCACACTCCTCTATCACGCCATGGATAGGGTGCGTCCCGGTGACATTCTTGTCATCGACCGCGCCGGCGACGAGCGGCATGCCCCCTGGGGCGGATTCATGGCCGCTGTAGCCAAGGTGCGTGGCCTGGCTGGAGTCATCATTGATGGCGTGATCACCGACCCTGCCGCAATCATCGAGGCCGGCGTGCCAACATGGGCACGCGGCGTCTCGCCCGTCACCACCAAACTGCTCAACATGGGGGGAGGCTACAATATTCCGATCTCCTGCGGCGGCGTCAGTATCAATCCCGGTGACGCGATCCTCGCCGACGATTGCGGTATCCTCGTCTTGCCGCCAGATCAGGTGGCCGGCGTTACCGATGTCGCCCTGTTCGATCAGCAAGACGAAGGCAGCTGGATTGCCGCCATTCGGGCCGGCAAAAAGCTGCAGGATCTCGTGGACATTGCCGGCATGATCGCCGAGCGCCAGAAGAAGGATGAAAACGCCCATGGCTGACGGAATCGAAAACCTAGCCATCTGGCTCTCCACGCCGCATCAGGCGATGATCGAGATCGCCAATGACATCGGCTACCGCAACATCGTGCTCGACATTGAACACGGCCTGTTCGATCTCGAAGCACTCGACCGCATCCTCGCACTCGGCAAGGCACTGGGCATGAAGATGCATTGCAAGGTGCTTGGCCCGGAAGCGATTCCAATCCAGCAGGCGCTCGATATGGGGGCCGACAGCGTCATCATTCCCCATATCGGCGATGTGCAACATGCGCGTAAGGTGACCGCCTCGGCCAAGTATCCCACGCTCGGTACCCGCAGCTTTTCCGGCACGCGTCCTGCCCGCTATGGCGGTGTGAAGCCAGAGTATTACGACAACGAAAATGCTCAGACGCGCTGCTATCCGATGATCGAGTCCGCTGCCGCGCTGCGCGATGTGGATGCGATCCTGGCGCTTCCCACCGTCGACGGCCTGTTCGTGGGCCCGAGCGATCTCTCACTCGACTCCGGCCGTGGCGCCTATAGAAATACCGACGAGGACAAGGCCGATCTCAGGAAGATTGCCGTTGCCGCTGCCAAGGCGGGCAAACCCTGGATCATGCCTGCATGGTCGCGCAAGGAACGTGCCTTCGCACAGGAACTGGGTGCGAGCCTGATGGTCGTGGCCGACGAATACGGCTCGATCTGGATGGGCCTCGAAGACGCCGCGAAGCCCTGAACAGATATTTAAGACACCGGGAATGGAATATCAAAATGACCGACACAATGTCCAGCGGCAGCCGCCTGATGCAGATCCTCAAAGCCTATGGCGTTGATACTGTGTTCGGCATGCCGGGCGTTCACACGCTCGAAGCCTATCGCGGCATGGATGCGGCGGGTATCCGCCATATCGGCGTGCGCCATGAACAGGGCGCCGGCTTCATGGCCGATGGCTATGCCCGTATGTCCGGCAAGCCCGGCGTCTGCATCCTGATATCCGGCCCAGGCGTCACCAACGCCGCGACTCCGATCGGCCAGGCCTATTCCGACAGCATTCCGATGCTGGTCATCACCTCGGTGGCCGCCAACAAGGATCTCGGCATGGGCCGGGGTCGCCTGCACGAGATTACCGACCAATCCGCAGTCACGCGCCCGATCACCGCCTTTTCCGAAACCGCGACCGACCCTGAACAGGTGCGCGAATACATCGCCCGCGCCTTTGCCCTGTTCGAAAGCGGCCGCGCCCGGCCGGTGCATCTGTCGATCCCGCTCGACGTGTTCAAGGCTCCCGACAGCAAGCCCGCAACGCGCCGTTCCACCGCCCATCGTCGCGGCCCCGATCTGGCGCAAGTCGAGGAAGCGGCAAAACTTCTCGATAGTGCGAAACGCCCCGTGATCATTGCCGGTGGAGGTGCTGTTCGCGCAAGCGCCGAAATCAGGGCACTGGCCGAAAAGATCGGCGCCGCCGTGGTCCCGACGATCGCTGCAAAGGGCATATTGCCTGACAATCATCCGCTGGCACTCGAAGTCACCATCGATCGCGGTGCCACCCAGGGCTTTGTCGAAGCCGCCGATGTCGTGCTGTGCATCGGCACCGAACTGGCCGAACCCGATATCTGGCTCGACGGGCCACTGCCGATGATGGGCAAGATGATCCGCATTGACATAGACCCCGCTGTGCTGGTGCGCGATTACGACGCCGAAATCGCGATGGAATCGGACTCAAGGCTCGCCGTTGCCGCGATCACCGAAAAGGTCGCCCCCGCCAAGGGTTTTTCGAATACCAACGCCATCGCCGAACTCCGGGCCACCGAGCGCGAGGGTCTGAGCCCACTTGAAAAGAAGCATGTGCGCGTCCTCGACAGCCTTCGCAACGCCATGCCCGATGAGGCTGTCGTCTATACCGACATGACCCAACTCGCTTATACCGGCTACGCTTTCTTCCGTAGCATGCTGCCCCGTACCTGGCATTTCCCGGCCGGATACGGCACGCTCGGGTATGCGCTGCCCGCCGCGATCGGCGGCAAGCTGGCTAGCCCCGAAACGCCGGTGGCTGTGATCGTCGGCGATGGTGGTTTCCAGTTCACCCTGCAGGAACTCGGCACGGCGGTCGAACAGAAGCTGCCGCTCGCCATCATCCTTTGGAACAACGACAGCCTTGCCCAGATCCGCGACGGCATGATCGCCCGTGACATTCCGACCATCGGCGTCAACCAGCATAATCCGGATTTCATCAAACTCGCTGACGCCTATGGCTGCAGGACCGCCGAGCCCAAGAGCTTTGCCGAACTCGAGACGGCTGTGACAGCCGCCCATTCGGCAGACGGCCCGACTGTTATCCTTCTTCGCGAGGATGCCGACTTTCTGAAATAATCTGCCGACGATCGCTCGGCAGTGATCTCGATGCACCGGCTCACGAGATCGCCGATCTCTACAAGCGCCGCTGGGCGATCGAACTGTTCTTCCGCTGGGTCAAGCAGACGCTGAAGATCGGCCATTTCCTCGGCACGTCAGAAAATGCCGTACGCATCCAGATCGCTGTCGCCCTGATCGCTTACCTGCTCCTGCGATTGGCGCATGCCGACCAGAAGACCGTGCCAAGCCCACTCGCCTTCGCCCGTCTGGTACGCGCCAACCTCATGCACCGTCGACGCACGGATCGGCTTCTCAAACCGCCGCCAGACAAACCCAAAACCAGCTGGCCTTCCAATCGTCGCAAATTTAAACCGCACAGCAGTGGCTCAAGCCCGAGGATGACGCGCGGAGGCGACACGGTTTGGCATTTAACTGCCGGGAGAAGTGCTCCCGGCAGTGGGTTGGTTTGAAAGCCTCGGTGGTCAGACCAGCGGCTTGAGCTTGGCTTCGATCGACTGGCGGCGCGGCTCCAGGAAAGGCGGCAGCGACAGGCTTTCGCCCAGCGTCTCCATCGGCTCGTCGACGGCAAAGCCCGGACCGTCCGTGGCGATTTCGAACAGCACGCCATTGGGTTCGCGGAAATAGAGCGACCGGAAATAGTAGCGCTCGACTTCTCCGCTCGACGGCAGGCGGAAACCGCGCAGGCGCTCGGCCCACTGGGTCAATTGCTCGACATTCGGCGTGCGGAAGGCGACGTGATGCACGGCACCCGCGCCCTGGTGGGCCACCGGCAGGTTGGGCTGAACGGCAATATGCAGTTCGGCCGCCGGTCCGCCTTCGCCCATCGAGAAGATATGCACGATGCTCTCGCCATCCGGATCGGCGTAAGAACCGGTTTCCGTCATGTTCATGACGCTGGTCAGAACCGCTTCCGTATTGGCGATATCCGGCACGCTGATGGTGATCGGGCCAAGGCCGCGGATCTGGTGCTCGGCCGGCACCGGGCTCTTGGCCCAGGGCTGCGACGAGCCCACGCCGCCGTCATCGATCAGCCGGAAACGCTGGCCTTCGCCATCCTCGAAATCGAGCGACAGGCGGTCGCCGATGGTGGCGATCTCGCCGGCCGTGACCTTCAGCGTCTCGAAACGCGCCTTCCACCAGGCAAGCGTCTCGGCACCTGCGACCCGAAGGGCGGTGCGGGAAATGCTGTGGGTGCCGCGGCGTTCGCGGCCGACCGGCCAGTCGAAGAAGGTAAGGTCCGTGCCGGGCGTTGCTTCGCCATCGGCATAGAACAGATGGTAGGCGCTGGTATCGTCCTGGTTGACGGTCTTCTTGACCAGCCGCAGGCCGAGCGTCTGGGTGTAGAACCGCAGGTTCTCCGGCGCATTGGCGGTGATGGCGGTCAGATGATGAATTCCGGTCAGCTGCAATGTCATGGCTCAAGCCTCCTTGGGCCAAACCCCATGAGTGCGGCGGGCCCTTTGTTGTGTGGGCTCTATATCGCGCTGTTCCGCCAAGGTTTAAAGCCATGCGACGAGAACGCATTGTTCATAAAACGATCGCGAAATTGACAGCTGCCATCGGATTCCGTTCATGTTTCGAAGCCTGCCATGTGGGTGAAGGTCTCGACGCGTTTGCGACGCAGGCTGCCCGGCGCGTATTTGGCGATCCAGCTGTCATCGGGTTCCAGGAAGGCGCTGAAGCCGGCCGGCGGCGCTGCGGCGCCCGCGCTGCGGCGGCTGGTCGCCTCTTGCACCGAGCGGAAATAATAGTGGAAGAACAGCCGGTTGAATTCGGTGAAATAGATATCTGCGACCCGCAGATTGCCGCGGATGATCAGCATGTTCTCGTCATTGCTGGTGGTTGACGGTTCACTGAAATTGGCCGAGCCGGTGACGACGATCGGATCGGCGCCGAGCGGATCGCGCAGCAGGAATTTCGAATGGATGAAGCTCACATGCTGGTTGAGGCCGAGGCGGCCGGCCGAGGTTTCCCTGGCCCATTGGTGGAGCGGTTCGCGGAGATAGGAACCCCAGGCCTTGTAGACATTGTTGCGGGCATTCAGCGCCACGAAGGGTGTCGTGCTGCGCGGGTTGGGCTTGTCCTCTTTCTCCAGCAGGAAAAAGGCCAGATGGCTGCCGGCATGATTGTCCGAGAGGCGCTCCTTGAACACGGCGCTGATCCCGAAGGCCAGCGTGATGCAGGCGAGATGGTCGGCACTGTCCAACAGTTCCGCATAGAGGTCGAGCATGTCGAGGCCGGAGCGCGGGCTGAAGACCGGCGTCACACCTTGGGCGATGTCGGCGATGGTCGTCGGGGCCCGGCCGATCGCCATCACCTGGCGCCGCAATTCCTTGGTCTTCTTTCGACCGTCAGGATCGTCCTTGCCCATGCTTCCTGGATCGCTCGACAGGACATGCCAATAGGCCTTAAAGGCCGCCGCAGCATCGCTGTTGCGCAGCCAATGGCCGACATTGGTCTGGCCATGGATACCGCCGACCGAAAGATTGGTCGAGCCGGTCCATACCGCCTCCTCGGTGCCCGCCTTGTTCCGCCAGACCATGAACTTGTTATGCTGGATATCGCCCGGCTGTGCCTCGCGGTGAATGATTGCGGCGGCGGGAAAGCCGGTTTTGTCGATCAGGTCGAGGTTTTCGGTGCGAGGAAAGCTCTCCTTGACGATCTTGCCAGTGACCTTGTCGCGGGTCTCATTGTTCTTGGCATCGATGATGATGCGGACATCGACGCCATTGTCGAGCGCCTGCTTGAGCGCCTTGACGACGGGCTCAAAGCGGAATTCGTAGAAGCAGCACAGCAGCGTGTCGCCCGTCTTCGCCTGGGCGATGAAGCGCAGCATAGCCTCGTCGAGGTCGCGGCTCAGCCAGTCGAGCGCCCTCTGGCGCTTCGGTTCTTCCAGATCGTCCGGCCGTTTATTCTCGAATTCCCGCCGGTAGGCCTGGCTGCTGGCGACGCCGCGATTGAAGAACACGTCGTGCTCCTGATTGGAAAACAGCGGCTCGGTCTCAACGGCGATCAAGATGGGCGGCGCCGAGCGGTCGATGTTCTTCGGCTTTCCCTTCAGCGGGAAGAAGCGGTATTCATAACTTCGTCCCGGTTTGGCGGTAAAATCGTCGTGGACGAAGCTCTGCACAGGGTGGTTGAAGGTCGTCACCGAGGTTGTCTCGTCCGGATGGGGCACGACCTCCTCGAACACTTTGAAACCGTAGAGGAAATAGCGCTGATCTTCCGTAGGGTCGGTGCGTTCGATGGCAAAGCCGAGCAGGCCTGATGTATCGGCCTGCCGGAAATCGATGGCAAACGACACCGTGTTGGTGCCGGTCACCGCATAGACCCGGTAGCCGCCTATCTCATCCGATTGGAACCGCATGATCGTGTCTCCGTGAAATGGCTCCTGTGGTCGGCACTCTATTGCCGCGTGTTCAAGCTTTCATGACAGCTGCGGCGTGCACGGCGCTGGCGATACTGCCGGCTTGCTCAGCCGTTGCTAGGCACACGATCCCGGCAGGGCCAGGGACGTCTTGCTGGAATGACGGGTCTCCACCCATCCATCCAGATCGGTCTGTAGGCCGACAAACAAAGCCAGCGCCCGTCTTGCTGCGCGACCCGGCATGATCCCCTTGTTGATCGCGCATGTGAAGGAGATCTCGGCGATGTCACCGCTCGTCTGGGATGCCTCGAAGAACCACCGGGTCAGCGTAAAGGCGCCGGTGATACCCTCGCCGAGCCGGACGCGGGCGCCCTTGAACACCACTTCGCGGATGATCGGGCCTCCGACGAGTGCCAAACCGGGATCAAACACCTGATGGGAGCGGCCAATGACGTCCGCCAGTGTCGGGAAGCGTGTTTGCAGATCGCCAAGGCTATGGCTGGCCAGGTCCCAATCGGCGGTCAGGCATGTGGAGAGGGAATAGCGGCTGCGAATGGATCGCCTAGCGGGCAGCAGGACGGAGGAAGGGTCGGGGCTCTCGATTTCGAGCGGCCCTATATCTTCCTCGAACTTCGTCTCGACCGCGTCACCGCTGCCCGTCAGCCGGGTTGACGCGACGACGAAGAAGTCCGGCATGCGCAGTTTCAAGGTGAGTTCCGCGGACTTGGCGGCCCCATGCCCGTCCTTGACCGTCGCCCGCTCGCGCAGGGCAAGATCGGCCATCGACAAGGTACAATGCTTGGTGTCCCAGAAGCGGACGCTGCGTTCCTCGGCTGGACCAAACTGCCGCTCGGCGCGGTCAAGACCGCCATCGCGATGGTCCAGCCGTCGCTCGATAACGGGTTTCACCTGGTCGCGCCAGAAGCCGTTTGCGGCTTTGCGCAATGTCTCTCCCTGAAACCGTGCGGGGTTCAGGAGAAGCTTGTATTCGCGGCCCTTCAACACGTGCGGCATGATCCGCATCCCCCTGGAACCTGCATATCCTGGGCATATCTAATGGAGCAACAATGCGCCGCGACGTGCATTCTGGCAAGACTAAACTCAGGATGGCAATGGGCGGTGCCGAGGCAGGGCAAAACCTGCGGATCCAGTCCCGTCGCATCGCGAAGGAGGGGACGCTCAGCCGGAAAATGTCAGCCGCGCCTCGAAGCCATCGGACCGTCCTTCGGCGGGGGAGCGGATGTCGAGCCGCCCGTTCATCTGGGGCAGCAAACGATCGATGATCGACAGGCCGAGGCCGGAACCGGGTCTGGTCGTCGTACCACGACCGAAGCGGGTGCGGATGCTGGCGAGGTCGCTTTGGGACAGCGGCTTTGCGCCGTTGGTCACGTAAACGGCACCGTCGGGATCGAGGCGGATCTCGACCGGCTCGTCCGGCGTGCCATGCACCAGGGCATTTTCGATCAGGTTGCGCATGACGATGGCAAAGGCATCCTCGCTGACAGGTCGAACCAGTGCTGCACCGGGCTGGTGCTGATAGCGCACGCGGTCGGGCGTGGAAGATGCCCTCTGGAAATCGGTGACCACCAGGTCCAGCACCCCTGCGAGATCGATCGGCGCTTCGGTGGCGCCGATCCCGGCTTCGGCCCGCGCCAGTTGCAGCAGTTTTTCGGCAAGTCTTGCCAGTTTCGACAGGGAGGTCTCGATCTGTCGGGCGCGGCTCTTGGTCGGCCCCTCGCGCAACTCGCCGATCAGCATCTGCGTCTGCGCCAGGGCGCCGGCAATCGGCGTTCGAAGCTCGTGGGCGCTGTTGGCGGTGAATTCCCGCTCGGCATCGAGCGCTGCCCGCAGGCGTGACAGCAGCAGATTGACAGAATGGGCGATCGGCTGCAGTTCGGTCGGCAGTGCCGGAAGCTCCATGTCTGCAAGATTGCCGCTGTCCTTGCCGGCGATCGCCTGGCGAAGATCATTGACCGGAGCGATCATCCGCCGGACGATCAGCCAGACCACAAGGACACTGAGAGGAACGAGCAGCAGCACTGGCAGCAGCAGGGCCATGCCGCCCTCCATGGCCGCCTCGCGTCGATGGCCCATGAAATCCGCCACCTGCACGAAGACGGTGTCGCTGACCGAGGCCGCGGTATAGATGCGATAAACCTCGCCCTGCCAGAAACCCTGCTTGAGCGGCGCCTCGAAGGGGGTGGCGGACACGTCGTGGGAGTGCAGGAGAACGCGGCCCGAGGCATCGCGCACCTGGTATGTCAGATATTCTTCATCCTTGGGCTTGGTCGTGCCCTGAAGCTGCCGGGGACCGCTCACCTCGGCGCGCTGGAACAGGTCGTCGACCACCAGCGGCATCAGGCGTTCGGCGGTTTCCTGCAGGGCGCTGTCGAAGATCTCGCCGAACTCGTCCTGCATGACCATGACGCCAAGCCCGGCAGCCAGCAGCCAGAAGGCGGTGATGGCGCCGGTGAGCCAGAGGATCAGTCGCCGCGTCATGCTGCGTGCCTTGCTGCGTATCGGGGCCATCAGCGCTCCTCCACCTTGTAGCCGACGCCACGAACGGTCACGACATTGTCCTTGCCGAGTTTCTTGCGCAGCCGGCTGACATAGACCTCGACCGTATTGCTTTCGATTTCCGAGCCGAAGGCATAGAGGGCTTCCTCGATGCGCGCCTTGGAAATGACGGCGCCGGGGCGGGCGATCAGTGCGTCCAGCACGGCCCATTCCCGGCCGGACAGCACGACCTCCTGGCCATCGGCCAGCACGCGGCGGTCGCCGGCATTGATGACAAGATTTCCGACATGCACGAGCGGTACTGCGCTACCGCCATAGCGCCTTGCGACGGCCAGCATGCGCGCCGTCAGTTCGCCCAGATTGAAGGGTTTGACCAGATAGTCGTCGGCGCCGCAATTCAGCCCCTCGATCCGGTCGGAGATCTGGTCGTGAGCCGTCAGGATGATCACCGGCGTGGTATCGCCATTCTGGCGCAAGGTCTTCAGCAGGCCGATGCCGGAGCCATCCGGCAGGCGAAGGTCGAGCAGGATGAGGCCGTAACTGACGGCCCGCAGCGAACCGCGCGCATCGTCCAGCGTCTGCATCCAGTCGACCGCATGACCGCCGTTGGTCACATGGTCGCGAACCGCCTCCCCGAGAATGGCGTCGTCTTCGATCAACAGAACTCTCACACCTTATGCTCCCTCATGCGATTGCGGCCCGTCCGGGTGTGCGCGTGCCGCCGGACGTGTGCGCACGCTCTTGTCTGTCAAGCTGACAGCGACCTGAATTTTGCGCAAGCCTCTGAAAAATATACATGGCGCGCGTTCAGCCGCTCGTCAGGTTTCACGTCCAGAACCATCCATGTCTTCTAACCCCATGGAGAAACCCAATGAAGATTTTGCTTGCTGCCGCCGCCGTCAATGTCGTCCTGGCCGGAGCCGCTTTCGCGGCCGACAAATGCAATGTGCCGATGACCGACTGGCAGCCGCGCGAAGCCCTCAAGACCAAGCTTGAAGGCGACGGCTGGAAGGTTCGCACGATCAAGACCGAGGATGGCTGTTACGAGGCCTATGCGATGAACGCCAAGGGTGAAAAGGTCGAAGCCCTTTTCGATCCGAAGAGCCTTGCTGCCGTCGACATGAAGATCGAGAACTGATCGATGAGCGCCACCGTGAACGTGTGGGACCCCTATGTCAGGGTCTTTCACTGGGCGCTGGCGGCAAGTTTCGCGGTCGCCTGGCTGACGGCGGACGAGTTGAAGGACGTGCATGAGTTCGCCGGCTATGCCGCCGGCGCACTCGTCGCCTGCCGGCTGGTCATGGGCTTTGCGGGTAGCCGCTATGCCCGCTTCAGCCAGTTCGTCAGAAGCCCGGCCGCGGTGCTCTCCTATGCCCGCGACATGATCGGCAACCGCGACCGTCGTTATCTCGGTCACAATCCGCTCGGTGCCGTCATGGTGCTGATCCTGATGGCCGGCATGGCGGCGATTGCCTTGACCGGCTGGATGCAGACCACGGATGCCTATTGGGGCGTCGAATGGGTCGAGGATGTGCATGAAACGCTCGCCGATCTACTGCTGCTCTGCGTCGGTCTGCA
Source organism: Rhizobium sp. CG5 (assembly GCF_023701945.1). Taxonomy (GTDB): domain Bacteria; phylum Pseudomonadota; class Alphaproteobacteria; order Rhizobiales; family Rhizobiaceae; genus Allorhizobium. Next base: position 139,983 of record NZ_JABAEF010000006.1, on the reverse strand, counting down.
TCTGGCCGGCGTGCTGGTGGAAAGCCTGCGGCATCACGAAAATCTGGTGAAAGCCATGCTGACCGGTCGCAAGCGTGCGCCCATGCCCGACGACATCGCCTGATCGCCCGGGGATCACCGGCGCCTAGAACGATAAAGACACCGCGGCGGCAACGTCGCGGTGTCTTTTGCGGTTGCCCCATGAATCCAGCGCATAAGCTGATTTGCCGGCGCTGCACAATGATGCGATGGAATTCGCACAAAGGGTGGTGTTTTGCGATACGAGTAAAGTTCCTTTTTTAAAGATTTTTCTCGGAAAGATGAGTCGATGCCCTTTAGCGACCCTCACCATCCCCTTTGGAAGCCAGATAACCTGCGCCGTGCCATCAATGCAGCCGGCGTGGCGCTCTGGTCGTGGAATGTCGCCAATGACCATTTTGCGATGGACGACCAGGCTTTCAAACTCTGGGGACTTGTCAAAAGCGCCGAAGTCAAATTCGAGGATCTGTCGGCGCATATCCACCCGGCCGACCGCGATCGCGTGCGGGCTGCCTTTACGGCGACGCGCGGCATCGTCGGACCTTACGAGATCGACTTTCGCATTCTGGTGGAAGAGGATATCCGTTGGATTTCGGCGCGCGGGATCGGCGACGACTTGGCGCTGCACGAGGGACAGATGTTCGGCGTCTTTCTCGATGTAACCGGGCGCAAGCAGGCGGAAGAAGGCAACGAGTTGCTTGCCGGCGAAATGAGCCATCGGGTCAAGAATCTGCTGGCGATTGCCGTGGGGCTGACCAATATCACCTCGCAGTCGACGACGACCGCCAAGGAAATGGCAGTCGAGCTGACGGGCCGATTGTCGGCCCTTGGCCGGGCCCATGATCTGGTGCGTCCGCTTCCCGGCAGCCAGGGTCACGCGGCCCTTCTGGGTGATCTCCTGTCGGTCCTGCTGTCGCCTTACGAAGATCTCGGCGCCTTCAAGGGCCGCATCCGGGTGGCTGTGCCGCGCATGGGGGTGGGCGAGGCAGCGGCAACAGCGCTGTCGCTGATCTTCCACGAACTGGCGACGAACTCCCTGAAATACGGCGCACTCTCCGTGGACACAGGCATTCTCGATCTTTCCGGCTCCACGGAAGACAACGATGTGACGCTGACATGGACCGAGCGCGGCGGACCGGAGGTCGAGCCTCCCGATGGCGCCGAGGGCTATGGCAGCAAGCTGCTCAACCGAAGCGTAACCGGTCAACTCGGCGGGACGATCACCTATGACTGGTCGATCGAGGGGGTCATCGTTGTTCTGCGGCTGAAAGGCGAAAGGCTGGCCCGGTAGACAGACGGCCGGCATTGTTTCGACCCCTCGAAACGGGACCAACTATGATGGAGCTGTCGTCCGGCAGGCCGCGACCAGGTCGAGCGCCTGGTCGCGCACCGATGTCTCGACATGCATCATGCCGAGCACGGTGTGGAACAGGTTGTCATGGGAGGTCGGCTTGACGGCTTCGGCCTTCAGGCAGGCCTGATCCATCTGCTTCTTTTCTTGCCGGCCCTGCCAGAGAACGAAAGGCACATGGGTCTGCTGCGACGGCGCGATCATATAGGGTGCGCCGTGCAGATAAAGGCCGAATTCGCCGAGCGATTCGCCGTGATCGGACATGTAGATCATCGCCGGCGACAGGCGGTCCTGCCGCGCTGCCAGCTTGTCGATGATCGTTGCCAGGACATGATCGGTATAAAGGATCGTGTTGTCATAGGCGTTGACGATTTCCGGCTGAGTGCAATCGGCGAATTCCGCGGTGCGGCAGTCGGGGGTGAATTTGCGGAAGCTCTCGGGGTAGCGCTGGTAATAGGCCGGGCCGTGACTGCCGATCTGGTGCAGGACCAGGACCGTATCGCGATCGACCGTGTCCATAAAGGCGTCGAGGCGGGCGAGCATGACGCCGTCCTCGCATTCGCCGTCCTTGCAGAAGCGGGGATCCTTGGTGTCCGGCATCGACTGCTGCGCGACCCGGTTGGCGATCTGCTTGCTGCCGGTATTGTTATCCCACCATTCGGCCCTGATGCCGGCATGGGTCAGCACATCCAAAAGGTTTTCGGTGTCCAGTCCCCGGGTGTGGCTGTAGGTCGCCTTGGGATAGACCGAGAACATGCACGGTAGCGACACCGCCGTCGCCGTGCCGCAGCTGCTGGTGTCGGTGAAATAGGTGATATCCCGCCTGGCCAGTTCCGGATTGGTCTGGCGGGCATAGCCGTTCAGCGAGAAGTTTTCCGCCCGTGCGGTTTCGCCGGCGACGATGATCGTGAGCCGCGGCTTTCGGGCGCTGACAGGAGGGCCTGCCACATGGGCGTCCTGGCCGATCGGCTGGGCGACGATATCGCGCTCCGAACCGCGACCGATGGCGTAACCCACGGTGCTGGCAAGCGGGATCAAGGGATTGAGGGTCGCGAACCAGTCGCGATGTTCGCGCGTGACGGAGGCGTAGGTGCTGGCATGGGAGAGACCTGAGGCGGCGAAGACGACCAGGCAGGGCAGAATGACGGCGAGGTTCCATTTCACCTTCTGAAGGATGGGACGGTGCACGATGCGCACCAGGGCGATCAGGGCAGACGGCAGAAAACCGTAAAGCGCCATATGCAGGAGAAAGGCCGGCGTCACCAGGTGTCCGGCTTCCGCCGGCGTGGTTTCCGCGGCGTTGCGGATCATCTCGACGTCGATGATGACGCCGAAATGATCCATGAACCACGAGCTGGCGGCGCTGGCCAGAATGAGCCCGATGAACAGCGGCTTCGTCACGTATTTGACGGAGAAGGTCACGCAAACGGCAATGAAGATCGCTGCCAGGCCAAGGACCAGCAAGCCGGTGGCCAGCGGCTGACCGGTCATGTAGGCAAAGCCCTTGGACCAGAATGTCTGGTTGGCCAGCAGCAGAAGATAGAGGGCGGTGACAATGCTGAGCGTGGCGCTGCCGATGGCTGGCCGTGTCAGACAGAGGTGCCGTGGAGGAGCGACGATCGTGCTCACGGAAGTTCCTTTCGATCTGCGTATCGCGCCGGATCAAAAACGCCACGCCATGGGGAGCGCTGCGTCTGCGAGGTCGCGACACCGGCTAGATCGGCGGTTTTCCTGACAACAGCCTGAATGACGTGCCGGCCATTCAGCACGCTGTCAGGTTGCTCCTCGATACTGGGTGCTATCGAAACGCGAGAGCCTGCATGATTTCCAAGCTAGTGACCCCCGGTACGCTGTTTGTCGCGGCGCTTGTCGTCATGATTCTGGCGATGACGATGGCAACGGGACACCGCCCGAAGCTCCCGCATGTCAGCGCCGATGGGGTTCGACCGGTGAAGATCAGCGCATTGTCCGTCCAAAGATCTGTTGTTGTCGACATGGCACTTCATCGACAGGACACCTGAATTCTCTCCGGAACCCCGTGAGATCGGCATGTATCCAATCCCCGTCGAGCGGCACGCGGCAATTGCATGACCTCTCAAACTGTGCAACAACTTGGGGTGTGGTTGTGCTGGGGAGAGCATGGCCGCAAATGGGAGCAGAGATATTATCCAGTGTTATATGGAGTCGTTTAAGGCTGCTCCCTGATTTTCGACTAGGAAATATTTTTGGGAGGAGAGCCATGTCGCGGACCGATTTGTCCGTCCACTCGCTTTCGATAAAGTCGGCGCTGGTGATCGATGATCACCCGCTGTATTGCGATGCCTTGGCCACGACGATGGAAAGCATCTTCAATACGCGCCGTATTCGAACAGCGACGTCGCTGGGTGAGGCGCTGCAGCAATTACGGCTGCGGTTTTCACCCGATCTGATCATGCTGGACCTGAACCTGCCCGATGCGTCGGGCCTGAGCGGCTTTCTAAAGATCAAGGAAAAGACCCCGGATATACCGGTGATCGTCATTTCGGCGATCACCACGGAGGGCGTCATCCAGTCGGTGATTGCCGCCGGAGCCGCGGGGTTCATTCCCAAGGACATCGGTCGCCAGAGTTTTCAGGATGCCATGCAGGATATCTGGAACGGCAAGACCTATGTGCCGCCCGGCTACACCATGCCAAGCCGGGCCACGGCCACCGATCGGTCGGCGGAAACCATCTCGCGCAAGATCGCCCATCTGTCGCAGCAGCAGACCCGCATCCTCGGGTTGATCTGCGAAGGCATGCCGAACAAGCTGATCGCCTATGAAATGCAACTCGCCGAGGCAACCGTGAAGGCGCATATCACAGCGCTTCTGCGGCGGCTGGGGGTTCATAACCGGACGCAGGCGGCGATGCTGGTGCGTGAAGTGTCGATCCGCCACAGCCTGCAATGAGCCATACCGAAGCAGGCGCGGTTCTGGACAACAGGGGATGACGGCACATGACGGCTGTCGACGATCTTGACCGCAATCCGGCAGTGGCGGTGCGGCTTGCCGTGTCGCATGCCGAGGATGCCGCCGTTGCGCTGGCCGAGATCAGCCGGCAACTCGCCAGTGCACGGCCGAGCTTCATCCTTCTGTTCGTGCCGAACAGGTTGCAGCCCGAAGCCCTTGCCAAGGCCCTGCACGGGGCCTTGGCGGACACGGTTGTCTTTGGCTGCACGACGGCCGGTCAGATCACCTCGCGCGGCTATGAGGACGACGCGCTGCTGGCGATCGCCTTCGAGCGCAAGCACTTCCGGGTCGCCTCAACCCTGTTTTCGCCGATCTCGCCGGTGTCGATCGCCGATGTCGTCTCGCAAACCGAGCGGCTCGCATCGCAGTTCCGCGCCACTCCCGGCCGCAAGCGCCTGGCCTTGATCTTTGCCGACGGCCTGTCCAAACAGGAGGATATTCTGGTGGCGGCGCTTGAAGCCGGACTGAAGGATATTCCGGTGTTCGGCGGTTCGGCCGGCGATGGGCTGCGGTTTGAGAAAACGCAGGTGCTGCGCAATGGCGAGTTCCACAGCAATGCCGCCCTGCTGCTGCTGTTGGAAACCGATCTGGCCTTCAGCGGTCTCGGTTTCGATCATTTCCAGCCCACCGAAAAGCGCATGGTCGTCACCCGCGCCATTCCGGAGGAACGGCTGGTGCTGGAGATCAACGGCTCGCCCGCAGCCCAGGAATATGCCCGGATGATCCAGGTGCCGGTTGAAGACCTTTCGCCGAAGATCTTCGCCGAGAACCCGGTCCTGGTGCGCAATCGCAATCTCTACCATGTCAGGGCCATCCAGCAGATCCACGGCACAAACGGTCTGACCTTCCTGTCGGCGATCGACGACGGCCTGCTGCTGACGCTCGGCCGCGGCAAGGAGATCATCCGCACGCTGGATACCGGGCTTTCGGTCTGCGACAAGGACGGCGATGCACCCGATTTCATCCTGGGTTTCGACTGTTATCTGCGCAAGCTGGAAATCGAGCGCAAGGGTCTCGACATGGAGGCGTCGGATCGGTTCCGGCAGCGCCGGGTGGTTGGCTTCAGCACCTATGGCGAACAGCATCTCGGCGTGCATGTGAACCAGACCTTCGTCGGCGTCGCCTTCTTCCGGCCAAAGGGAGGGGCGCCGCTATGATCAATCCCGATGAACCCTACGAGATGCAACTGGCCAAGCAGGCCAAGATCATCGAGGCGCTGATCAACCGCGCCGAGCGCGGCCATGACGTCGGCGGATCGGCCTATTCGCTGTTCGAATCGGCGATTGCCCTGCAGACCGAGGTCTGGGAAAAGACCAAGGACCTGGAAAAGGCGCTCGACACGCTCGGCAGGGCATCCAGCGAACTGGAGATCGCCTATCAGGCGCAGGAGCGTATCCAGCGAAACCTCGCCGATGCCATGGTCGCCATGGAAGGCGGCTTCGCGCTGTTCTTCGAGGACCGGCTCCAGGTCTGCAATGCCCAATTCCGCCATCTGCTGCCCGATGTCGAACCGCTGATCAAGCCGGGCCTCGGTTTCGAGGATTACCTGGCAGCGGTCAATGCCAGCAAATACCTGAACCAGGACGAAAACGGCGTGACGGGCCGCGCCCAGCCGGTTGTCAGGGCGCAGCGGGCCGGCCAGCGTTTTTCGTCTTTCGTCATGGCGCTTCGAAACGACCGGTGGTTCCAGATCTCCTACCGGCAGACCAGTTCCGACAACATCACAGTGTTGCAGACCGAGATCACCGACATCGTCCGGGAAAACCGCCGCGAGAAGAACCGGCTGATCGACCAGCAGGCGCATTTCCTGCAGGCGGCCTTCGACCATATGTCGCTCGGGATCTGTACGTTTTCGTCGCGAGGCGACCTGCTGGTGCGCAACGAGCGCTTCAGCGAGCTGCTCGGCGTGCCGCTGTCTCTTCTGAAGAAGGGTAGCCGGTTCCAGCGCATCGTCGATCATGTCGAGCGCCACGAGATTCTCGATCGCCGCAGCGCGCGCCCGCAGTTTGCCCGCTGGTTCAAGGCCATGCGGCGGGGCGAAACGGTGCAGGAACGGTTCCGGCGCCGCGACGGCATGCGCCTCGACATCCGCATCCATTCCTTACCCGACGATGGCTTCATCGTCTCGATCATGGACGTGACGACGGAAAGCGAGGCGGCAGCGCTTCTGGAGCAGCGGGTCCAGGAGCGGACCATCGAGCTGACCGAGGCCAACCGCCAGCTGCAGATCCATGCCGAGGAGCAGAACCAGATCGAAGGGGCGCTGCGGCTGGCCAAGGAGGCCGCCGAGGCGGCCCATACCTCCAAGACCCGCTTTCTGGCGGCCGCCAGCCACGACCTTCTGCAGCCGATCAATGCCGCCAAGCTCTATCTCTCGATGCTGACGGACACCGTTGAGCCGGGCGCCAGGGATGTCGTCAACCGGCTCAACCGGTCCTTCACCTCAATTGAGTCCCTGCTGCAGGCCCTTCTCGATATCTCGCGCCTCGACAGTTCCGGCGCCGAGTTCAACATCACCTCCTTCAGCCTCGGCAGTCTGCTGCAGGGCCTGGCCGAGGATCTGGCGCCGCTGGCGGCGGAAAAGGGCATCCAGTTGCAGATCGTGCCCTCGACGCGCTGGGTGACCAGCGATCAGCGGTATCTGATGCGCTGCGTCCAGAATCTCGTGGTCAATGCCATTCAATACACCGAACGCGGCCGGGTACTGGTCGGTTGCCGCCTGCACGGCACAAAGCTCAGGATCGAAGTCTGGGATACCGGCGTCGGCATTTCGGAGGAGGACCAGACGCGGATCTTCAACGAGTTCACGCGGGTCGGCGGGGCGGGCAAAGGCACCGGCATGGGGCTTGGCCTGTCGATCGTCGAGCGGGCCTGCCGGCATCTGGAACATCCGGTGCGGCTGGTGTCGCAGCCGGGCTGCGGCTCGGTCTTTTCGATCGAGGTGCCGCTGGCTGCAGCCGGCCATGGCAATGTCTGCGAAAATCCGCTGATGGAACGGGTGCCCGAGGGCAGCCTCGATCTGATCGTCATGGTGGTCGAGAACGATGCTGCCGAACTGCACGCCATGACGCAGATGCTGGAGAGCTGGGGTGCCAGCGTGCTGGCGGCAGGCTCCACCGCCGATGCAGCGGCGCTGATGCAGGAGATCGGCACGGCGCCCGACATTCTGCTGGCCGACTACCATCTGGACGAGGGCGACAACGGCATTGAGACGATCCGCACGCTGCGGGCATTGTCAGGGGTCGAAATCCCGGCGGTGATCATTTCGGCCAACCGGCAGCGGGAATTCCTGCGGCTCGGTACTGAAATGTCGTTCGCCGTGCTGACCAAACCGGTGCAACTGGTGCGGCTGCGGGCGCTGATCGACTGGAAGACCAGGGCGCGGGTTGCATGAAACAAACACAGACCAAGGTCTCCGATGACATGGCCGCAGCTGTCGATAGGCTGATCGCCAACAAACGGGGACCTGAAAAACAGGTCCGCAACGGGAGGGTCTTTCATGCGCGTTGTTCTGCTTGCCCTGGTGCTGCTCGGGATCGGTCATGGGCCACTGTCTGCTGCCGGAACCGGCACCTATGACATGCTCTTTCCCTCGACGGCGCTGAAGGGACTGGAAGCGGCGCCGAGCCAGGACGCCGATCGGAGCACGCTCGTCTATGATAGAGTCATCTCCGGCGTCGGTCAGGAACAGTTGGACGGCAGTTTCCGCATCGGCCTGACGATCAAACCGGACGACAATGTCGCCCTGACGCTCTACCAGGGCACAAAGTCCCGCGGGCTTGGCAGCTACCCCGTTTCGGTCGGCAATCCGGTCATCATGTATTTCCTCGAAAGTGCCCTGGGCGATATCGCCGCGCAATCGGGCGGCAGCCCTTTCTATTTGCGCAACCGCATCAAGGATGCCCTGCTGCGCGACGCGCAGATCGTGCCGGTGTCGCTCCATTATCAAAACCGCGAGATCAAGGCGCGGGAGGTGACGATCCGGCCGTTCACCAACGACAAGGCGCGCGACCGGATGGGGCGGTTTGCCGAACTGGCGCTGGCCGTGACCATATCGGAAGACATTCCCGGCTTGTACTATTCGCTGGTCGCCACCGTTCCCGCAGCCCCGGGCGCTGCCGTCGGCTATTCCAACGCCATCACGTTCAAAACCGCGGAGGCACAGCCATGATGCGCGCGCCGCTCGCCGCACTGGTGGTCGTGCTGGCCGCGGCCCTGCCGGCCGGCGGCCAGAGCATGTCCGATCGCCTCAACGACTATCCGACAGAGGCGAGGGCCGATTATGTGTTCGGCTGCATGGCGGCCAATGGCCAGAGCCGCACGGCGCTGCGCCAATGTTCCTGTTCGATCGACGTGATCGCCTCGATCCTGCCTTACGATAAATATATCGAGGCCGAGACCGTTCTGTCGCTGCAGCAGGCCGGAGGCGAACAGACCGCGATGTTCAAATCGGCCGTCGTGCCGCGCACCATGGTGGCCGATCTTCGCCGCGCCCAGGCGGAAGCGGAAATCCTGTGCTTTTAAAAGTGTTTTCAGGCCGGTGGCATCTTCGGCAGGATTTGATCGAAGGCGTTGCCGTCGGTGTCGACGGCATGGATGGTGAGCTCGGGCGCGCCGTTGTCGATATAGCTGAAGCGGAACACCGGGTTCTCGCTGACCGAAATTCCACCGTCCAGCGCAAACAGCAGATCGTCCCCCTGTTTGACTTCCAGTTTGGTGATGAAATGGGCGCCGATGAACAATTGCGTGATCTGGTCGCGCTGCAGGCCGGAATAATTCGGATGGCGGATCATGATCTGCGCCTCACGACGGGTATTTGACATCGCCGCCGTGCCGTCGAACAGTTTCAGCCGCATTTCACCCATGCCGTTGAGGGCCGCCGCCGGATCCTTGGTGGCCGGCGCCGAGCAGCCGCCGGAGGCCTTGACGAAACGACCGGTCATGAAGCTGCCTTGCGGTGTCTCGGCAATCGCCCGGATATTGGAATACTGGTTGACCCGAACCCGGGTCTCGAATTTCAGCGGCGTCATCGCCGGGCCGAAGCGGATTTCGGCGGCCAGCGGCGAAGGGTTCTCATCGATCACCAGTTTCAACGACCGAATCGGCCCGCCGGTCAAATCCGTCTGCTCGATCGTGACCGGAACCGTCGCGGCATCGTTGGCGCGATAGGGGGCGGTGAGGGTAAACAGGGCGGCGCCATCGCGAAGGTCCGTCGTGCCGACGATATCCTCCTTCAGCGCGCTCCAGGTCGGTCCTTCGACCAGCGGATTGTCGGCGGTATCCTGCTGCGCGGCGGCAAGGCCTGCCGCCAGCATGACGGACATCGCTGTTAGCATCAGTCGCATGGTTCAAGGTCCCCGTTTCAAGGACAGCGCACGACAGCGGGTCGAGCCAAATATCAGTATAGACCGAAATAACCTGTCGCAGAACCGAGCCTTTCGGATGGGTTGCCGGTGCACTTCGGCGGACGCAGGTTCTGCCGGCGCAGGCGAGGGGAGGGCGGCCATGTTCGAAGCATTCGTGACCATGTGCCTGATCGCTGTCGGCAGCCCGGATGCGGGCGCGGCCGGTGAGACCTGCCGGACGGCGCTGCTGCCGGGTTTTGCGGCCGCGACGAAAGCCTCCTGCGAGCAGGCGGTGCGTCTCGTCGCGCGCCAGCCGGCGGATGGAACCAGGGAGGATCTGCCGTTCTGCGCGCCGCGAAGGCCCTCGACGCTTGTCTTCAGCGAGGCGGCACCCGGCGTCTTCGTGCATCGCGGCGTCGTGGCGGAGCCGGATCCGGCCAATGCCGGCGACGTCGCCAACATTGCTTTTGTCATTGGATCGGGCAGCATCGCGGTGATCGATGCCGGTGGCTCACGCCAGGTCGGCGAAGAGCTCTATCTGGCGATCCGCGAGCGCAGTGCCCTGCCGATTTCTCACCTGATCCTCACCCACATGCATCCCGATCATGTTTTCGGCGCAGGTCCGCTGAAAGAGGCAGGCGCCACGATCCTCGGCCAGGCCAACCTGCCGCGCGCTCTTCTGGATCGCGCCGAGAGCTACCAGGCGAGTTTCTCCCGGCTGATCGGCGGCGCGGCCTTCCTCGGCAGCCGCGTCCCCGTGCCGGATCGGGTGGTGGTGCAGGAGGAGGCAATCGATCTTGGTGGACGGATCCTGGATCTCAAGGCCTGGCAAACCGCCCATAGCGCTTCCGATCTGACGGTGCTCGACCGGAGGTCCGGAATCCTCTTTGCGGGTGACCTGCTGTTTGACGAGTATATCCCGGCGCTTGACGGGTCGCTGCGCGGTTGGCAAACCGTTCTGGCGCAGATGAAGGGCCTGCCGGCCCGGCATGTCGTGCCCGGTCACGGCGGGCCGCTGCTCGACTGGCCGCAGGCAGCCGCGCCGCTGGAGCGCTATCTCGGCGTGCTGGAGACCGACGCGCGAAAGGCGATCGACGACGGACTGGCACTGGGGGTGGCCACCGAGACCATCGGCCGGAGCGAAGCCGGCCATTGGCAACTGTTCGACCTGTTCAACCCGCGCAATGCCACCGTCGCCTATACGGAACTCGAATGGGATCCTTGAGAGGCGGCGCTCATTTCGGCATGTGTTTCAGCAGGATCTGGGCGATCGCATAGGCGCGCTTTTCCAGAAGCACCGGCGTTTCGCAGACATAGGTGAGCGCCTGCGAGCGATCGCGGTAGATGCGTTCGTCCCAGTCGATCTGTTCCTCCAGTCTGTCGATGCGGTCGAAATCCGGTTGCGTCTCGCCGGACAGTTTCGCCATTTCGACCCGGCTTCCGTCGATCCGCGAGGACAGCGCGATCTGGCTGCGGGAATAGCGGGCAATGCCTGAGATCAGCCTTTGCCGATTGCCGGCAATCGCCTCGAACACACCATAGAAGATATTGCCGAGCATTTGGCCATCGACCGGGCCTTGCTTGTCGACGAAGGCGCCGACTTCGGCTTCGGCCTCTTTCAACGTCACGCGGCGAAGCGACAGCTTGGCCACCAGATCGGTGGCGGCGGGCGACAACGGCATGCGGGTCACGGGTTCCGGCCACATCAGGCTCGCCGAGAGGTTCTCGACTTTGCGCTGGATGCACGGCCAGTCGGGGTCGGAAAAGTCCGCAGCCCCTGTTTTGCCGGGCGCAAGCGTCAGGCAAAGGGCCAGGCCGAGTGCCGGACCAAAGGAATACCCAAGGGAATGACCGGCGGCTCTCATCATCGTGTCTCCGTGTTCGATCGATGCTCAGTATAGGCGGGCGAGGGGCGATACCAAAGGTGCCGATTTACACACTAAGGTCGCAATTGTGTTTGCGCTTGGCCGGTCTGTAATCTGCAGACAAGGCCGCAACAGGCGGTCGATAGAGATCTTAAAGTCACCGGGAGGCATTTCATGCGCACACGCGCGGCTCTGGCGGTTCAAGCCGGAAAACCCCTTGTTGTTACCGAAGTCGAGCTCGAAGGCCCACGCGCCGGCGAGGTGCTGATCGAGGTCAAGGCGACCGGTATCTGCCATACCGATGATTTCACCCTGTCGGGTGCCGACCCCGAAGGCCTGTTCCCGGCCATTCTCGGCCATGAGGGCGCCGGCATCGTCGTCGATGTCGGCCCCGGCGTGACCTCGGTGAAGAAGGGCGACCATGTCATCCCGCTCTATACGCCCGAATGCCGCGAATGTTATTCGTGCCTCAGCCGCAAGACCAATCTCTGCACCGCCATCCGCTCGACGCAAGGCCAGGGCCTGATGCCGGACGGCACGTCGCGGTTCTCGATCGGTAAGGACAAGATCCACCATTACATGGGCTGCTCGACCTTTTCGAATTTCACGGTGCTGCCGGAGATCGCGGTCGCCAAGGTCAACCCCGACGCCCCGTTCGACAAGATCTGCTATATCGGCTGCGGCGTGACGACCGGCATCGGCGCTGTCATCAACACCGCCAAGGTCGAGATCGGCGCCACGGCCATCGTCTTCGGGCTCGGCGGCATCGGGCTGAACGTGCTGCAGGGGCTTCGCCTTGCCGGTGCCGACATGATCATAGGCGTCGACATCAACAATGACCGCAAGGAATGGGGCGAAAAATTCGGCATGACGCATTTCGTCAATCCGAAGGAAGTCGGCGACGACATCGTGCCCTATCTGGTCAACCTGACCAAGCGCAATGGCGACCTGATCGGCGGCGCCGACTATACCTTCGACTGCACCGGCAATACCAAGGTCATGCGCCAGGCGCTGGAAGCCTCGCATCGCGGCTGGGGCAAGTCGGTGATCATTGGCGTTGCCGGCGCCGGCCAGGAAATCTCGACGCGTCCGTTCCAGCTGGTCACCGGACGCAACTGGATGGGCACGGCCTTCGGTGGCGCGCGCGGCCGCACCGACGTGCCGAAGATCGTCGACTGGTATATGCAGGGCAAGATCCAGATCGACCCGATGATCACCCACACCATGCCGCTCGAGGATATCAACAAGGGTTTCGACATGATGCACAAGGGCGAAAGCATCCGCGGCGTCGTGATCTATTGAGCATGACAATGGAACTCGTCTCGCAAAACCAGTGTTTCGGCGGCACGCAGTCGGTTTACCGGCATGCGTCGGAGGTTTGCGGTGTCGAGATGACATTCGGCCTCTTTTTGCCGCCGCAGGCGCGGACCCGTCCGGTGCCGCTGCTGTGGTATCTCTCGGGGCTGACCTGCACCCATGAGAATGCCATGACCAAGGCGGGCCTGCAGCGGCATGCGGCCGAGCAGGGGCTGGCGCTGGTTTTCCCCGACACCTCGCCGCGCGGCGAAGGCGTGGCCGACGATCAGGCCTATGATCTGGGGCAGGGCGCAGGCTTCTATGTCAACGCGACGCAGAAACCCTGGTCGCGGCACTACCGCATGTACGATTATATCGTCACCGAACTGCCGGCCCTGCTGGAAAAGCACTTGCCGTTGAACGGGGTCAACGGCATTACCGGCCATTCGATGGGCGGCCATGGAGCACTGACGATCGCCTTTCGCAATCCGCAGCTGTTCCGCTCGGTTTCGGCCTTTGCGCCCATCGTCAATCCGACCCGATCGGACTGGGGGCGCAAGCAGTTTTCCGCCTATCTCGGCGAGGACGAGGCCCATTGGGTCCATTATGACGCCTGCCTGCTGCTGAGCGAACTCGGCTGGCCGGGTGATATCCTGATCGACCAGGGCGTGACGGACCAGTTCCTAGGGCAATTGCAGCCCGAATCCATGGCACGGCTGCTGGCCGAGCGGCGACAGGCCGGCGTGCTGCGCATGCAGGCGGGATACGATCATAGCTATTACTTCGTGGCGAGCTTCGGCGAAGACCACGTGCGCTGGCATGCAGAGCGGCTGAACGCTGCCTGAGGGAGAGGAACGCATGGCCTTGAGACTGGATACTTTGCTGACGGTTGCCGTTCTGTTGGGTGGCGCGCTCTGCGGCGGTTTTGCGCCGGTCCATGCCATGGACCCTGCAGCAGGCGATGCGGCGGCGGGCGAAAAGGTCTTTCGCAAATGTCAGGCCTGCCACGCGATCGGTCCGGAAGCCAAAGCCAAGGTCGGCCCGGTTCTGACCGGCGTCGTTGGCCGGCCGGCCGGCAAGAGCGAGGGATTTGCCTATTCCGCGGCCATGAGCAAGCAGGCCGAGGCGGGGCTGGTCTGGACGCCGGACAAGATCGGCGCCTTCGTGACCAGCCCGAAAGAGTTCCTGCCCGGTACCAAGATGGCCTTTGCGGGATTGCGCAAGGATCAGGAACGGGCCGACCTGATCGCATATCTGGCGACGTTTCCTTAAAAACCAAGGAGGAGGGCAGAGACGAGCAGGAGAAAGCGGCCGCGGCAGCGGAGGAATGGTTGCCGAGGCCATGGGGGATAGTGAATTCGCGAGCCGATGCCGGGGAAGAGGAGACCGCAAGGTTTTCCCGGGGCGAGGAGGGTGAAGGCCCTTATCGGTACCACTCAACGGGAGGATGAAATGAAACGACTTCTTACAATGCTTGCCTTCTTGTCGATAGGCGGCGCGCAGGTCGCCCTCGCCAATCCGGAATTGCAAAAGCAAATCGATGACCCCAACCAATGGGCCATCCAGACCGGCGACTATGCCAACCAGCGTTATTCCAAGCTGGATCAGATCAACAAGGACAATGTCGACAAGCTGCAGGTTGCCTGGAGCTTCTCGACCGGGGTTCTGCGCGGTCACGAAGGATCGCCGCTGGTGATCGGTGACATGATGTATGTTCATACGCCGTTCCCCAACACCGTCTATGCACTGGATCTCAGCAAGGAAGGCCGGATCGTCTGGCGCTACGAGCCGAAACAGGATTCGGAAGTCATTCCGGTGATGTGCTGCGATACCGTCAATCGCGGCGTGGCCTATGCCGACAACAAGATCTTCCTGCACCAGGCCGATACCACGGTCGTGGCGCTGGACGCCAAGACCGGCAAGGTGATCTGGAGCGTCAAGAACGGCGATCCGGCCAAGGGCGAGACCAATACCGCCACCGTTCTGCCGGTCAAGGACAAGGTCATCGTCGGCATCTCCGGCGGCGAGTTCGGGGTTCGCGGTTCCGTCACGGCCTATTCGATGGCCGATGGCAAACTCCTGTGGCGCGGTTATTCCATGGGTCCGGACAGCGACACGCTGATGAATCCGGAAAAGACCACCCATCTCGGCAAGCCGGTCGGTCCGGATTCCGGTCTGACGACCTGGGAAGGCGATCAGTGGAAGATCGGTGGCGGCACGACCTGGGGCTGGTATTCCTATGATGCCGAAGAAAACCTGATGTATTACGGATCGGGCAACCCTTCGACCTGGAACCCGTCCCAGCGGCCTGGCGATAACCGTTGGTCGATGACCATCTGGGCTCGCGATGTCGACACCGGCGAGGCCAAGTGGGTCTACCAGATGACGCCCCATGACGAATGGGACTATGACGGCGTCAACGAAATGATCCTGACGCAGCAGAAGATCGACGGCAAGGATCGCAAGCTGCTGACCCATTTCGACCGTAACGGCTTCGGCTATACGATGGACCGCGTCACCGGCGAACTGTTGGTGGCCGAGAAATACGACCCCACCGTCAACTGGGCGACCGAAGTGGTCATGGATCCGAAGTCCGAGCAATATGGCCGGCCGCAGGTGGTCGCGCAGTATTCGACCCAGCAGAATGGCGAGGACACCAACTCGACAGGCATCTGCCCGGCAGCGCTCGGCAGCAAGGACCAGCAGCCCGGGGCCTATTCGCCGAAGACCGAGCTGTTCTATGTGCCGACCAACCATGTCTGCATGGACTACGAGCCGTTCCGTGTCAGCTATACCGCCGGCCAGCCCTATGTCGGGGCAACGCTGTCGATGTATCCGCCGGAAGGCAGCCATGGCGGCATGGGCAACTTCATTGCTTGGGACGGCAAGGAAGGCAAGATCAAGTGGTCGCTGCCGGAACAGTTCTCCGTCTGGTCGGGCGCTCTGGCAACAGCCGGCGACGTGGTCTTCTACGGGACGCTGGAAGGGTATCTGAAGGCAGTCGATGCCACGACGGGCAAGGAACTCTATCGCTTCAAGACGCCGTCCGGCGTGATCGGCAACGTCATGACCTACACCCATGCCGACAAGCAGTATGTGGCCGTGCTTTCGGGCGTCGGCGGCTGGGCTGGTATCGGTCTGGCAGCTGGTCTGACCAATCCGAATGACGGTCTGGGTGCTGTTGGCGGCTATGCAGCCCTCAGCGACTATACCGCACTCGGTGGCACGCTCACCGTGTTCTCGCTGCCGAAGTAAACGGCAGTCTTCGCCCAGGGGACTGGCGCGGGTAGCGAAAGCCCGCGCCGGTTCGTTCTCAAGGCCTAAAAGGACACAAGATGACCAGAACACGACCTGCCCTGCCGATGATCCTTGCTGCGTTGATGCTTGCTGCCGGCACCGCTGTTGCTCAGGACGCGACACCTGCGGCTCCCGCGGCTGCTGACAATATTACCGCGGTGCGCGAGGAAAACGGACGCTATTACACCGCCGACGATATTCCGACCTTCAAGGTCGCCGAGGACGGCACGATCGACTGGATGACCTATTCGGGCTTTAGACGCTATCACTCGGAATGTCATGTCTGTCACGGCCCTGAAGGCGAGGGGTCGAGTTATGCGCCGGCCCTGAAGAAGTCGGCGATCGCCATGGATTATTACGACTTCGTCAATGTCGTCACCAATGGCCGCAAGAAGGTCAACGCCTCGGAAAACTCGGTGATGCCGGCCTTCGGGCAGAACGTCAACGTGATGTGTTATCTCGATGATATCTATACCTATCTGAAGGCGCGCGGCGCCGATGCCGTGCCGCGTGGACGCCCCGGCAAGAAGGAAGCGAAATCCGATGCGATCAGGGATGCTGAAAACGACTGTCTCGGCCGCTAGTTGGGCTGCCGCCATCGGCGCTGTGATGCTGGGCCTCTCCGGCATCACGCCGGCTCTGGCCCAGACCTCGGATCTGGTGTCGAAGACGGCGTTTAGGGTCTGCGCCGATCCGGCCAACATGCCGATGTCGGATCGCTCCGGCGCTGGCTTCGAGAACAAGATCGCCGAACTGATGGCGGCCAAGCTCGGCCTGCCGCTCGAATATACCTGGTTTCCGATGGCGACCGGCTTCATCCGCAAGACCTTGCAGGCCAATGCCTGCGATGTGGTGATCGGCTATGCCCAGGGCGACGAACTGGTGCTGAACACCAACCACTATTACACCTCGGCTTTCGTGCTGATCGTCCCGTCGACCGGGCCTTTGGCCGGCGTCACCACCCTGGCCGATCCTCTGCTCAAGGACAAAAGGGTCGGTGTCGTGGCCGGCGTGCCGCCGGCGACGCAGATGGCCAGAAACGGGCTGATGGCGAAAGCCAAGGGCTACCATCTGATGGTCGACCGGCGTTACGAGGATCCAGCCGATGACATGCTGGCCGATCTGGAATCCGGCGTGATCGATGCGGCCGTGCTGTGGGGGCCGATCGGCGCCCCGATCGTCAAGGCCAGCCATCCCGATCTGAAAGTGACGCCGCTGCTGTCGGAGGCGACGCCGCCCAGACTGTTCTACCGGATCACCATGGGTGTGCGGCAGGGCGAGAAGGTCTGGGAGCGCAAGCTCAATTCGCTGATCCGCCGCAACCAAGCCGAGATCAACGCGATCCTCATGGAGGCCGGCGTACCGCTGATGAACGACATGGGAACCGGTCCGCTGGAGGCGATGAAATGATCCGCTGGCGATTGGCCGCCCTCATCCTGCTGGTTGCCTCGTCGGCCGGGGCGGTCGACGAACCCGCCGGCTACCGCGACGGCGAATATCGCTCGGACGTGCCGGCCACCCTGAAGGGGGCGACGGTTGTCTCGACCGAAACCGCCTATGCCTTGTGGAAGACCGGCCAGGTCGCCTTCGTCGACGTCCTGCCGCGCCCGCCAAAACCCGACAACCTCCCGGCCGGCACCATCTGGAACGAGAAGCCGCGGATCTCCGTGCCCGGTGCCCTCTGGCTGCCCAATGTCGGCTACGGCAAACTGGCCGATGTCATGGCGGACTACTTTCGTGCCGGACTGGAAAAGGCATCATCGGGCGACAAGGATCGGCCGGTCCTGTTCTTCTGTCTGGACGGCTGCTGGATGTCGTGGAATGCCGCCAAGCGCGCCGTGGAATACGGCTATACCCATGTCTTCTGGTATCCGAAAGGAACCGACGGCTGGACGGCGGCCGGCTACTCGACGGCGCGCCTCGACCCCGAACCGGGCGGAAAATGAGCCGGTCACGGCCGTAGGGCCGGCGCGCCGGTTTGCTCGGCAAGGCCCGGTGACGGCATCGGCGCTGCCGACAGAAAACGTCCGAACGCGCGCGGCCCGTCACCGGTCGAGATCTCTCCGACAATCTCCAGGCTGACCGGATCGATCACCATAACACTGTTGGAAAACCAGTTGGCCACGACGATCCGCCGGCCGTCGGCCGTCGTGTCGATGCCTTCCGGATATTCGCCGGTATCGATAGTGGCGATGGCGGCAAGGCTTTGCGCCTCGAAGACGCTGACGCTGTCGTCGTACTGGTTGGTGACGAAACCCCGGCCGCCGGCAAAGGCGACCGCATAGGGTCGCTCGCGGGTCGCCACATGGCCGAGGACCTGCCCGTTGACTGGATCGACCGCCGTCACCGTATTGCTGCCGACATCGGCGGAAAACAACCGTCCGTCCGGTGAAAACGTGATGCCGAACGGCCGTTGGCCCACGGTGACGCGGTGGCGGAGCTCCAGCGTCTGCGCATCGAAGATCGACACCTGGTTGGCATCCCGGTCCGCCGTTGCCAGCCATTGGCCGTCCGGCGAAAGCGCCAGCCCGGCCGGCGCACTACCGGTCGACAGCATCTGTGACGTGCTGAGGTCGTCGGCGGCGAGGACCCAGACACGCGCATTGTACCAGTCGGATACGAAGACCCGGCCGCGGCGCTCGTCCACGGCCACACCGATTGGCCCGCCGTCGAGTGTGCGTTCGGCCAAGGGCTTGCCGACGGGCATGCCATAGCGGCGCAGCACCTTGCTGTCCGGGCTGACCGTGAAGACGGCGCCGAGCTTTGGCGCGACAGCAATGCCGGCCGGCGCGCCCGGCACGGGCACGCGTTCGACCTCGACCATTCGGTCGAGATCGATGACGCTCAGGTCACTGGAGGACTGATTGGTGACATAGGCATAGTCGGCAAGAGCGCTGCCCGCCGGCAAAAGGCCGAGCAGGACTGCGCCGACAATGCAGCTTCTATTTGCCAAATTTCTTCTCAAGCGCATCGAGGCCTGCCTTGTACACGCCGCCGACAGCGGCAAGGGCTGCCTCGTCGTTCATGTTGGCGGGCGGATCATTGTTGGGATAACCGCGGTAGAAGGCGCCCTTCCATTCGATATGCGAACCGCCGGACGCAGTCGGCGTGACCGTCAGGTGGCTGGAATAGTTGGTCACCGGCAGAACCTTCACGTCGACATCGGTGATGCGATAGGAGTAGGTCATCTTCGCCGCGTCATATTTGTAGAGCACTTCGGAAATGGTCGGCCCGCCGGCAGCACCCAGCGTCAGCACGCGGGTCGCATCGATTGTGTTGTCGCCCTTGCCGGTGGAGGAAAACACGGCGGGGTGCCAGCTCATGTCCTGGAAATTGCCGATCACCGCCCAGACCGCGTCCGGCGCCGCAGCGACATCGACCGAGAGCACCAGCTTCTGCCGCGTCGGGCCGTGGGCCATGGCAAAGCTTGGCAGAAGAAGCAGGATTGCCAGTAGGAAACGACCGAAATACCGCATGATGGGCCTCACGATTTGAAGAAGTGGTTTTTCAGGATGTAGCGAATGCCGCGCAGCCAGCTGTCGTCGGTGTTCGAACGGATATCGACGGAAATACCCCGCAGCATCTCGCCGGAGCGGGCGTCGCGCAGCACGAGGTTCATCGACAGGATGAGGTTGGAGACCTTCTGGACTTCGCCGACCAGCACATAATCGGCGCCGAGCTTTTCGGCCATGCCCACCTCGCAGCCGTTGCAGTCGGCCGGGTTGCTGGTATTGGCGAGTTCGGCGGCCACCGGATCGTTGGAGAGAAGGACGAACCCTTCCTCGATAAAACGGTCGCGCGCCGCACTCTCCAGCAGTTTCAGCCGCGCGGTTTCATCGGCGCGCACGCCATTATAGGCGCCCTCCGTCGAGGTATCGATGAAATGCACGCCGAGAAAGGCAATTTTCGCGCCGGGCATCAGCGGCTTGTCCAGCGCTGCCAGGGCAAGCGTCGGCAAGAGAGCCAGGATAAGCGCGATCAGAATACGTTGCATACGGCCGAGCCTAGCACAGGCATTTTGCGATACCACGCTCCATAAGTATCGGTTTCGCGACACAACCTCTACTGCTAGTCTCCACTTTAGGGAGAAGCAGGATGATTGGGAGGTCGTTCCGGCATGTCTAACCTGACGCTTGCGTTTGCCGTTTTCGCGGCAGCGGCTATTGCCGCATTGCCGATGAAGGCGGCCGAGGTCAAGACGGCCCTGCTGCGCGTTGATCGCGTCGTCGGCCCGCCGATCTCGCGGCTCGACGTGCCGCCAGCCGATCTGGGCTTTGCCGGCGGCATCCTGGGCAATGAGGACAACCGCACGACCGGTGCCTTTACCGGCATGGACTATACCCTGAAGACCGAGGCCGTGCCGCCGGAGCAGGCCGAAGCCGCCTTCGATGCCCTGCAGGCCGAAGGGATCGGCCTGATCGCGGTGATCGCCGAGGGGGATGTCCTGAAGAAGCTTGCCGACAGGGCAGAACCCGGCGTGTTGCTGCTGAATGCCGGTGCCCGCGATGAGGCGCTGCGCGATGCCGATTGCCGCGCCAATGTGCTGCATGTCTCGCCCAGCCGCGCCATGCTCACCGACAGCCTCATCCAGTTTCTGATGTGGAAGAAATGGTCGCGTATCCTGCTGATCTACGGCTCCCACCCCGAGGACAGACTGCTGGCCGACAGCTACCGCAAATCGGCGGCCAAATTCGGCGCAAAGATCGTCGAGGAACGCGAGTTTGCCGATACCGGCGGCGCGCGGCGCACCGATACCGGCCATGTCATGGTGCAGCGGCAGATCCCGGTGTTCACACAGGATGCCGAGGAACACGACGTGGTGATCGCCGCCGACGAGGCCGGAGTGTTCGCACCCTTTCTGCCGTATCACACCTGGGATCCGCGCCCCGTTGCCGGATCTGCAGGCTTGCGCCCGGTCTCCTGGCAGGCGGCGCACGAATCCTGGGGCGCCACCCAGATCCAGAGCCGTTTTGAAAAACTGACCGGCCGCAACATGCGCGAGGAGGACTACCAGGCCTGGCTTGCCATGCGGGTGATCGGCGAGGCGGTGACGCGATCCGGCAAGGTCGATCCGGTCTCTGTGCGCAGCTATCTGCTGTCTCCGGAATTCGAGCTGGCCGCCTTCAAGGGCCAGAAACTGACATTTCGTCCGTGGAACGGCCAGCTGCGCCAGCCGATCCTTTTGACCGAAGGCCGGGTGACCGTGTCCGTTTCGCCGCAAGAGGGCTACCTGCACCAGCATTCGCCCCTCGACACCCTGGGCACCGATGCGCCCGAAACCGCCTGCCACGCCTTTGGAGGATAGAATGCTGAAATTGATTTCGATATTTTTGCCGGCCGTTTTGATGCTGGCCGGCCCGGCCGCGGCCAACAAGGTTTTTGTCAGCAACGAGCGCGGCAATAGCGTGACCGTGCTCGATAGCAAGACCTGGGAGGTGATCGCCACCTTCCCCGCCGGCAACCGGCCGCGCGGCATCACCATCAGCCCGGATGGCAAGGAACTCTATGTCTGCGCCTCGGATGATGACACGGTGCGGGTCTTCGATCCGGAAACCTACAAGGAGCTGCATACGCTGCCGTCCGGTCCCGATCCGGAACTCTTTGCGCTCAATCCGTCCGGCAATCCGCTCTATGTCGCCAACGAGGATGACAACCTGGTGACCGTGGTCGACGTGAAGACCCACCAGGTGCTGGCCGAAGTGCCGGTTGGCGTCGAGCCGGAAGGCGTGGCGGTCAGTCCTGATGCCAAGACGCTGATCAACACCTCCGAGACCACCAACATGGCGCATTTCATCGATACCGCGACCTACAAGATCGTCCACAATGTTCTGGTCGATCAGCGGCCGCGCTATGCCGAATTCACCGCCGACGGCAAGAAGCTCTATGTCAGCGCCGAAATCGGCGGCACGGTCTCGGTCATCGACGTGACGGCCGCCGAGCCGAAGATCACCAAGAAGATCAGCTTCGCCGTGCCGGGCGTTTTGCCGGAATGGCTGCAGCCGGTCGGCATCCGGGCCACCAAGGACGGTTCGCGCATTTTCGTGGCGCTCGGCCCGGCCAACCGGGTGGCCGTGATCGACGGCAAGACCGATGAGGTTCTCGATTACCTGCTGGTCGGCCAGCGGGTCTGGCAGATGGCGTTCACGCCCGGCGAGGAATTCCTGATCACCACCAATGGCAATTCCAACGATGTCAGCATCATCGACGTCAAGGCCGAGAAGGTGATCCGCTCGGTTCCGGTCGGCGAGCAGCCCTGGGGGGTCGTGGTCGCGCCGAACTGAAGTCAACGCAAACAAAAACGCTCATATTGGGAGGATTTTCAGCATGCATAAATCGATCTCTGCGGCCTTGGCCGCAGTTTTTCTGGCAAGTCCTGTCGTGGCCGCGCCGCTCTGCACCGAACTCGGCTTTGCCGGACTGCTGGCCAAATGCAACAGGGGTCAGCCGATCGAGATTACGCTTGCCTCCGGCAAGCCGCTGGGCACGGGCTCCGTCGAACTGCAATCCGGCGCCTATTACGAAATGCGCATCACGGCGGATGGCTCGGCGGAACTGGCCATATCAGGCGCGCCGTTCTTCCGGGCGATCTGGATGAACGAGATCGTCATCAACGGCATCGAGGTCCGGCCGATGGCAATCGACAGCCTGGAATTCGACGAAGCCGGCAAGGCGACCCTGTCGTTCATCGCTATCAAGCCGGGAACCTACGAGGTGCGGATTCCGAACACCATCAGCGACAGCCAGAAGATGACAATTTCCATTCAGTGAACCGTTTTGAAAAGGGGAGAATTCCAATGAAAATCCGTTTGATCAGCACCGTTGTCTTTGCCGTCCTGCTCGGCGCGCCACTAGGCCTGCAGGCACAGGAGGTTCCCGCCGACAAGCAGAAGGCGATTGTCGACATGCTGGCCACCATGAAATGCGAGGTGGATGTCGCCAATATCGAGGCGAGTGGTGCCGGTTATGAACTCGACGATGTGTTCTGCGCCGATGGCCAATACGACATGGATCTGAACGCCGACCTGACGGTGGCCGAAAAGCGCAAGGAATAAGTCAGGGCCGGGCGCCGCGCCGGGCGACGAATCATATAAAAGTTCCGCTGACCAGCGAGCCGAAAAGGCAGAGGCGGCGGTTGTGAGGAGGAAAAGCAATGGGTGTTCTGAAACGATTTTTAACGGGATGCCTGTTTGCGATCGCGGCAATGCCGGCCATGGCGCAGGACCTGCCAAAACTGCGGGCGGCGATGCTGGCCTCGGGCACGGTCAATTGGGAAATCTCGACCATCAAGCAGAGCGAGTTCGACCGCAAGAACGGCTTCGAGCTGGTGGTTCAGGACTATGCCGACAACGGCGCGACGCGCGTCGCCTTCGAGGGCGGCGAGGCCGACACCATGGTGGCCGACTGGATCTGGGTCGCCTATCAGCGTGCCGCAGGCAAGGACTATGTCTTCATTCCCTATTCGCTGGCGGTCGGCGGACTGGTGGTCAAGGACGACAGCGGCATCAAGGCGCTGCCCGATCTTGCCGGCAAGAAGATCGGCATTGCCGGTGGACCGCTCGACAAGAGCTGGCTGATCCTGCAGGCCTATGCCAAGCAGCAATACGGCATGGACCTGGCCGGCGAGACCGAGCAGGTGTTTGGCGCGCCGCCGCTGATCTTCAAGTCGGCGCTATCCGGCGAGACGGCCGGGGCCATCAATTTCTGGCATTTCCTGGCCAAGATGAAGGCCAAGGGCATGCATGAGCTGGTCTCGGTGTCAGACGCCGCCGCAGCTCTCAAGCTCGATCCCGACACGCCGCTGCTCGGCTATGTGCTGAAGGGCGACTATGTCACCGCCCATCCGGAGATGGCCAAGGGGCTGTATGCCGCATCGCGGGCTGCCAAGGATCTGCTGCGCAGCGACGACGCGGTGTGGACCGGATTGCGCGACAAGATGAACGCCGGCGACGAAGCCGAATTCATGGCGCTGCGCGATGGTTATCGCGCTGGCATCCCCAGCGGCAAGCCGATCGACGAGGCGGCCGCCGACCGGTTCCTGCGGCTGATGGCGGAGCTTGGCGGAGAGGAACTCGTCGGCAAGGCGACCAGCCTGCCCGACGGACTGTTCCTGCATCTTGACTAAAACCCTGAAAAATCCGGCGCTGGTGCGCATCCTGTCGCTCGGGCTGTTGCTTGCGCTGTGGATCGTGGCGGCTGAGCTGACGGCGGATGCCTCCGTGCTGCCGCAGCCCTGGGCACTGTGGGCGCCGTTCGTCAAGGCCCTCAGCTCCGGCGCCCTGCCGTATCATCTGTGGATGACGCTGTGGCGCGTCGTCTGCGCCTTCGTGCCGGCCATGGCGATCGGCGTGGCGCTGGGCTTCCTGATGGGGCGGTTTCCCGCGGTCGATCGATGGCTTGATCCGTGGCTGGTCGTGTTTCTCAACCTGCCGGCCCTGGTGCTGATCGTGCTGTGCTATCTGTGGATCGGCCTCAACGAGACCGCGGCGATCCTGGCCGTGGTGCTCAACAAGATCCCCAATGTCGCCACAATCCTGCGCGAGGGCGCGCGGGCGCTCGATCCGAACCTCGATGCCATGGCGCAGGTCTATCGCATGCGCCCGATGGCCCGGCTGCGCCATGTGGTCCTGCCGCAACTGGCGCCGTTCATCGCGGGGGCTGCCCGTTCGGGTATCGCGGTGATCTGGAAGATCGTGCTGGTCGTCGAGTTTCTCGGCCGCTCCAGCGGCATCGGTTTCCAGATCCATTTCTATTTCCAGCTTTTCGATGTCGCCATGGTCCTGGTCTATGCGCTGTCTTTCATCGGCGTCATGCTGCTGGTCGAGGCGCTGATCCTGCAGCCGGCCGAACGCCGGGTGCGGCGCTGGAGGACGGCATGATCAAGGTCGATGTCAGGCGCAAGGCGTTCGGCGAGCAGGAGATCCTGCGCGACATCCGTTTCGAGATGGCGATCGGCGAGACCATTGCCATTCTCGGCCCCTCGGGCATCGGCAAGTCGACCCTGCTGCGGCTGATTGCCGGCATCGATGCCGATTTCGACGGTGAGATTATTCGCCCCGACAGGATCGCCATGGTGTTTCAGGAGCCGGTTCTTCTGCCATGGCGCAGCGTGCTGCAGAATTTGACGCTGGTCCATCCGCAATTGGGCAAGGATGCAGCACTGTCTGCCCTGGAGCGGATCGGTATTGCCGACAAGGCACGGCTGTTTCCGGGTCAGCTGTCGCTTGGCCAGCAGCGCCGGCTGGCCTTGGCGCGCGCCTTTGCCGGCCAACCTGAGCTGCTGGTGATGGACGAGCCCTATGTCTCGCTCGATCCCGGCACCGCCGAGGAAATGCTCGAGCTGACCGAGGCGCTGATCGCCGACACAAGGCCGGCCGTCATTCTCGTCACCCATTCGCAAGGTGAGGCCGATCGGCTGGCGCGGCGCATTCTTCGCCTCTCCGGCCGTCCGGCGAGGCTTGTCGACGATGCGGCGCCGGACATCGGCAGCGCCAGCCGGGAGGGTGCGCCATGATAGGGCTTGAGATCAGCCATGTCGCTTACGCCTACGGACAGCGCCGGGCGCTCGACGATGTCAGCTTCAGCGTCGCGGCGGGCCGGTTCTGCGCGTTGCTCGGGCCGAACGGCGCTGGCAAGTCGACGCTGTTTGCGCTGCTGACCCGGTTGATCGTGACGCGAGAGGGACAGATCGGCGTTGCCGGCTTCGACATTGCCCGCACGCCCAGGGCAGCACTGGCGCGCATCGGTGTGGTCTTCCAGCAGCCGACGCTGGACCTCGACATGTCGGTGCGCCGCAATCTGCGCTATTTCGCCGGCCTGCATGGTCTGTCGGGCCGACCGGCCGCCCTGGCGATCGACGCGGCGCTCGCGCAGCTCGGCATGGCCGAGCGGGCCGACGAACAGGTGCGGGCGCTGAACGGCGGTCATCGCCGGCGCATGGAGATCGCCCGGGCGCTGATCCATGCGCCGGACGTCCTTTTGCTCGACGAGCCGACCGTCGGCCTGGATGCAGCGTCCCGGCAGGCCATCACCGATCATGTCCATCTCTTGGCCGACAGCGGTCTTGCCGTGCTCTGGGCCACCCATCTGGTCGACGAGATCCGGCCGAGCGACCAGGTCGTCGTGCTGCATCGGGGCAAGGTCCTGAGCGATGGCAGCGCTGCAGCGCTTTCCGGCGACGAGGGCCTCGCCAAGGCTTTTCTGTCGATGACGGCCGAGGGCCGGGAGGTTGCGACATGAAAGCCTGGTGGATCGCGCTCATTGCCATCGTCACCCGCGAGAACCTGCGCTTCATTCGCCAGCGCGGCCGGTTTCTGGCCGCGCTCGTTCGCCCGCTCGTCTGGCTGGTGGTCTTTGCCGCCGGCTTTCGCGCAGCCCTTGGCGTATCGATCATCCCGCCCTATCAGACCTATATCACCTATGAGGTCTATATCGTGCCAGGCCTGTGCGGCATGATCCAGTTGTTCAACGGCATGCAGTCGTCGCTGTCGCTGGTCTATGACCAGGAGATGGGATCGATGCGGCTGCTTCTGACGTCGCCGCTGCCGCGCTGGTGGCTGCTGTTTTCCAAACTGCTGGCCGGGGTGATCGTCTCCATCCTGCAGGTCGCGGTTTTCCTGGCGATTGCCGCGGCAACCGGCATCACCATGCCGCCGATCGGCTATCTCGCGGTGCTGCCGGCTCTGCTCATCAGCGGCCTGATGCTCGGCGCAATGGGGCTTTTGATCTCCTCGACCGTCCGGCAGCTGGAGAATTTCGCCGGGGTGATGAACTTCGTGATCTTCCCGATGTTCTTCCTGTCCTCGGCGCTCTATCCCCTGTGGAAGATGGCCGAGAGCTCGCCGCTGCTGCGCGATATCTGTGCCTTCAACCCGTTCACCCATGCGGTGGAACTGATCCGTTTTGCGCTTTATGGTGAGCTCAATCTCGTGGCGCTCGCCTGGGTCTGCGGCTGCTTCGTCGTCTTCATGCTGGCCGCGCTCTGGGGCTATGATCCGGCCCGCGCCATGCTGCGCTCGAAGGGCTGATGCGGGCGGCTGGCGTCGCAGTCCGACGCCGAAAACCGCCACTTTCCGCTATATTGCCGTTCCCTTGATTTGCGCTGATCCTGCTTGCGAACGATGACGCACAGACGTCGAAAACCGAGGAGGAATCAATGATCAAACTGCATCCATCGATTGACAACGGCTTTCCGCCGGCCGGGGCGCATTTCCATGGCGGGACGCTGAAGTGCCATTGCGCCAGCAATCCGGTCACCGTCGAAATCAGCGCCCAGACGGCGCATAACCATGCCTGCGGCTGCACCAAATGCTGGAAGCCGAAGGGCGCCATCTTCGCGCAGATCGCCGTTGTCGGCCGCGACCATGTGAAGGTCACTTCCGGCCAGGACAAGCTGCAGATCGTCGATCCGAGCGCCACCATCCAGCGCTACGCCTGCAAGGATTGCGGCACGCATATGTACGGCCGGATCGAGAACAAGAACCATCCGTTCTACGGTCTTGATTTCGTGCATACGGAACTCAGCGATGAGACCGGCTGGTCGCCGCCGCAGTTCGCAGCCTTCGTCTCCTCGGTGATCGAAGGCGGCGTCAGCCCCGACAAGATGGACGAAATCCGCGCCCGCCTGAATGAGCTCGGCTTGCCGCCCTATGACGCCTTGTCTCCGGCGCTGATGGATGCGATTGCCACCCATGTGGCCAAACAATCTGGCGCGCTCGCGGCCTGAGGAGTTGCGCCGCCTGCGGCGCAAAGCCAACGTCTAGCGAGGTTAAACCTTCCTCCCTTAGACCTCGCCCGTTGCTTCCGATTTTTCCGGAAGCCTCCGAACGGGCGGGGTCTGAGGCGTTTTTCTGTGAAGGTCAGCCGACAATGTTGGCTTACGCGGGCCTTGCAGCCACCTCCGGCATGGTTTTCCATTTGATGCCGCAGCCGATCGACGCCAGCTGGTCCAGTGGACCCTTGCCGGTTCGCGCGACCATGACCATCGCCTCGTAGAGATCGCGCCGGAGATCCGGCGGCCCGGCTTCCTTGCGCGAGGCATCCAGCCGGCCGCGATATTGCAATTCGCCCTCCCGGTTTAAACCGAAGAAATCCGGCGTGCAGACGGCGCCATAGGCCCGCGCCACGGACTGGTCTGCGTCGAACAGATAGGGGAAGGGCAGGGTGTGGTCGGCGGCGAAACGCTTCATGTTGTCGAAGGAATCCTGCGGATAGGCCTCGACATCGTTGGAACTGATCGCCACGAAGCCGATGCCATGGCGCTCCAGGTCGATCGCGTCGCGCACGATGCGGGAAATCACCGCCTGCACATAGGGGCAGTGATTGCAGATGAAGGCGACGACGAGCCCGTTCGGCCCGGAGAGATCCAGGATCGAATGGGCCCGCCCTTCCGTGCCTGGCAGTCGGGCATCCAAGGCCTTCCAGCCAAAATCGCAAAGGGGAGGGACCGCCGCCATGCCGGGTCACCTCGCCAACCGAAGGGCGGCCAGTCCCGGATCGTCGGCAGCGGCGCGCAGGGCTGCGATATTGCCGGCATAGGCCTCGCGGCCGCCTTTAAAGACAGCCGAGCCGGCGACCAGGACATCGGCGCCGGCTCGGGCGACCAGCGGCGCGGTCTCGGGCGTCACGCCACCGTCGATTTCGATGAGGATCGGTCTTGCGCCGATCATCGCCTTGACGCGGGCGACCTTCTCCACAACAGCGGTAATGAAGGCCTGTCCGCCGAAACCTGGATTGACCGTCATCAGCAGGATGAGGTCGAGGCGGTCCAGCACATATTCGAGGACGCTTTCCGGCGTCGAGGGATTGAGCGACACACCGGCCTTGCAGCCGAGGTCGCGGATCGCCTGCAGCGACCGGTCGAGATGGGTGGTCGCCTCGGCATGCACGGTGATGATGTCGCAGCCGGCATCGGCGAAGGCTCCGAGAAAGGGATCGACCGGGGCGATCATCAGATGGCAGTCGAACACCTTGTCGGTACGGTTGCGAATCGCCTTGATGACCGGCGGCCCGAAGGTGATGTTGGGCACGAAATGGCCGTCCATCACGTCGAGATGGATCCAGTCGGCGCCGGCCTCGCAGATGGTTTCGACCTCTTCGCCGAGCCGCGAGAAATCGGCCGAGAGAACGGACGGGGCGATGATGGTTTTGGGGCTCATGGCATTGTCTCCTGAGGCTGGGGCGGGACCATGGTGAAGACGCGGCTGCCGGAAATGTCGCGGGCCGTGATGGTCGACAGCTGCTCGACATCGACCGGGCCCACGCTTTCTTCAAACAGCCGGTTGGCCTGGCGCAGCCGCGCCCGGTCGAGCGCATTGCGGATGGAGCGGGCATTGGCGAAATGCGGCTGGCGGCGGCGCTTCGCGATATAGTCGCCCATGATATCCGTGGCCTTGGCGTCGAAATGATAGCCCTGCCGCTCCAGCATGCTTTCGGCGATCGACAGGAGCTCGCCGTCGTCATAGTCGGGGAAGTCAATATGATGGGCGATGCGCGAGCGGAAGCCGGGATTGCTTTCGAAGAAGCGATCCATACGGTCGGAATAGCCGGCGAGGATGACCACCAGATCGTCGCGGTTGTTCTCCATCACCTGCAGCAAGATCTCGATCGCCTCCTGGCCATAGTCGCGCTCATTGTCCGGGCGGTAGAGATAATAGGCCTCGTCGATGAACAGCACGCCGCCCATGGCCCGTTTCAGGATCTCCTTGGTCTTCGGCGCGGTGTGGCCGATATATTGCCCGACCAGGTCGTCGCGCGTAACCGACACGAGATGGCCCTTGCGCACATAGCCGAGCCGGTGCAGCAGATTGGCCATGCGCAGGGCGACCGTCGTCTTGCCGGTGCCGGGATTGCCGGTAAAGCTCATGTGCAGCGACGGCGCCTCGTGGGTGAGGCCCATGGCACGACGCGCCCGCTCGACGAGCAGCAGGGCTGCCGTCTCGCGGATCCGCTGCTTGACGGGTTTGAGCCCGATCAGCTCGCGGTCCAGTTCGGCAAGGATGTCCGCCACGCCGGACGCCTTGTATTCCTCGGCAAGATCGACCGAAGTCGGCAGGCTGTCGGCGGGTGATACGGCGTCCGGCATGTCCATGTCCGTAACTCCTCTTTGTTTTGTCGCATGTCGTCGCCCCGAAACCGGTGACCACTTTCGGGCGACATGCTTTATCGCTGCGTTTCGAAGCCATACTGCTGGTTACGGCCATGGCACTCGGTTCGGCTCAGCCGCAGGCTCGGTTCCTTGGCGGGCCGATTGACGATGAAGGACATCGTCACCGTCTCGAAGCCGCGGCTGGAATCGAAGGCATTGAGGCGGATATAGTCCTGGGGATGGGTCTTGCGGCAGTCGTCCAGCTCCATCATCACGCCCTTGGCGTCCTTCAGGTCGAACATCGGATTGCCCCACATTTCCCAATAGGTGTTTCGCGGGTGCGGATCGTCGGTATATTCGACGCCGATCGCCCAGCCCTTGCGCAGGCAGTATTCCACCTGGGCGGTGATCTGCTCGTCCGTCAGATCCGGCAGGAACGAGAAGCATCCTTGGGTGATACGCATGTCGTCTCTCCTTCTTGTTGTCCGTTGTCAGGCGACGCTGACGCTCGGCACGAAATCCGACGTGTCGGTCGAGGTGTAGTTGAAGCTGATATTGCCCCAGGTATCGAGGGCGGCTTCGAGCGGCTTGCACCATTTGGCCGCAGCCCGCAGGATTTCAGGCCCCTCATGGGCAATGTCGCGGCCCTCGTTGCGGGCCAGCACCATGGCTTCCAGAGCCACCCGGTTGGCGGCAGCACCCGCCTGGATGCCCATCGGATGGCCGATCGTGCCGCCGCCGAACTGCAGCACGACGTCATCGCCGAACAGGTCGAGCAGTTGGTGCATCTGGCCGGCATGAATGCCGCCCGAGGCGACCGGCATGACCTTCTTGATGTCGCCCCAGTCCTGTTCGAAGAACAGGCCGCGTTGCAGGTCGACCTCGTTCCTGGTTTCGCGCAGGACGTTGTAATAGCCCTGCACGGTCATCGGATCGCCTTCGAGCTTGCCGACGGCGGTGCCGGCATGCAGATGGTCGACGCCGGCCAGCCGCAGCCATTTGGCGATGACGCGGAACGAGATGCCGTGGTTCTTCTGGCGCGTGTAGGTGCCGTGGCCGGCGCGGTGCATGTGCAGGATCATGTCGTTCTGCCGGCACCATTCCGAGATCGACTGGATCGCCGTCCAGCCGATGATCAGATCGACCATGACGATGACCGAGCCGAGTTCCTTGGCGAATTCGGCGCGGCGGTACATCTCCTCCATCGTGCCGGCGGTGATGTTCAAGTAATGGCCCTTGACCTCGCCTGTCTTGGCGGACGCGAGGTTGACGGCCTCCATGCAGTAGAGGAAGCGGTCGCGCCAGTGCATGAAGGGCTGCGAGTTGATGTTCTCGTCGTCCTTCATGAAGTCGAGGCCGCCCTTCAGGCCTTCGTAGACGACGCGGCCGTAGTTTTTGCCGGACAGGCCGAGCTTTGGCTTGGTGGTGGCGCCGAGCAGCGGCTTGCCGAACTTGTCGAGCCTCTCGCGCTCACCAACGATGCCGGTCGGCGGCCCCTTGAAGGTCTTCACATAGGCAACGGGCAAGCGCATGTCCTCAAGCCGCGCGGCTTTCAGCGGCTTGAACGAGAAGACATTGCCGATGATCGATGCGGTCAGGTTGGCGATCGAGCCTTCTTCGAACAGGATGAGGTCGTAGGCGACGTAGCAGAAATACTGCCCCGGGATGCCCGGCACCGGATCGACCCGGTAGGCCTTGGCGCGGTACTGGTCGCAGGCCGTCAGGCGGTCGGTCCAGACCACCGTCCAGGTGGCGGTGGAGCTTTCGCCGGCCACCGCTGCGGCGGCCTCGATGGCGTCGACGCCGTCCTGCGGGGTGATCCGGAACAGGGCGATCAGATCGGTGTCCTTCGGCTCGTAGTCACGGTCCCAATAGCCCATCTGGGCATATTTGAGCACGCCGGCCTTGTAGCGTTCCTTGCCTCTGATCTCGGTTTTTGCATCGGCGTTCATGACTTAAGTCCTTTCCTCTGGAGGGATGCAGTCAGGCGGCTTGCGACCGCGCCGTCTGGGGTTTCAGGGAGCCGCTGGCATAGCGGCGCGCCATATCCGACATCGGCATGACCTTGATGCGCGACGCATTGCCCGCCGTGCCGAAGACTTCAAAGCGCGCCTTGCAGACCGCCGACATGGCATCCATGGCGGGTTTCAGGAATTTGCGTGGATCGAATTCGGAGCGGCTGGTATCGGCGACGCGGCGAAAGGCGGCGGCGGCCGCCAGGCGCAGGTCGGTGTCGATATTGACCTTGCGCACCCCGAAGCGGATGCCCCGGACGATCTCCTCGACCGGCACCCCATAGGTCTCGCGCATCTCGCCGCCATGGGCATTGAACACGTCCTGCCATTCCTGCGGCACCGACGAGGAACCGTGCATGACGATATGGGTATGGGGCAGCCGGCGATGGATCTTCTCGATGACATCCATGGCGAGCACGTCGCCGGTCGGCTTGCGGGTGAACTTGTAGGCGCCGTGCGAGGTGCCGATGGCGACCGCCAGGGCATCGACGCCGGTCTCGTCGACGAAGCGGGCGGCTTCGTCCGGGTCTGTCAGCAATTGCGAGCGGTCCAGCGCCCCTTCGAAGCCGTGGCCGTCCTCGGCCTCGCCATGGCCGGTCTCCAGCGATCCGAGGCAGCCGAGTTCGCCTTCGACCGACGCGCCGACCATATGGGCAAGCCGGCTCACCTCCGCGGTGATCGCGACGTTATAGGCGTAGTCGGCCGGGGTCTTGGCGTCCTCCTTCAAGGAGCCATCCATCATCACCGAGGTGAAGCCGTGCTGGATCGCCGAGAGGCAGGTCGCGACATTGTTGCCATGGTCCTGGTGGATGCAGAGCGGAATGTCGGGATACATCTGCTCCAGCGCCTCCATCATCTTGGCGAGCATGATGTCGTTGGCGTAGGTCCGAGCCCCGCGCGACACCTGCAGGATCACCGGCGCATCGCAGGCGCGCGCCGCCTCCATGATCGCCAGTCCCTGTTCCATGTTGTTGATGTTGAAGGCCGGAACGCCATAGCTGCGCTCGGCGGCGTGATCCAGCAATTGACGGAGCGTGATGCGGGCCATGGGTCAATCCTCCCTTGTTGATCTTGTGATGGTCTTGCCCGCCTGCGGGCCGGTCGCGGTGGTCATGCGGAGCGCCTTCTGGCGTGTTTGCCGACAAGCTTCAGGGCTTCGGCAACGATATGCTCGGCGGTGATGCCGAAATGGCGGTAGAGATCGCCGGCCGGCGCCGAGGCGCCGAAGCCCAGCATGCCGACAAAGGCGCTGCGCGGTCCCATCCAGCGGTCCCAGCCGAGACGGCCGGCAGCCTCAATGGCAATGCGCGGTGCGTCGCCCAGAACCTTCTTCTGGTAGGCGGCGTCCTGGACCTCGAACTTCTCCCAGCACGGCATGGACACCACGGCGGCCTCCATGCCGGCCTCGCTGCGCAACTGGTCTGCTGCGGCAAGGGCAATCTCGACCTCGGATCCGGTGGCCAGAAGGGTGATGTCGCGCGGGCCGCGCGCGTCCTTCACGACATAGGCGCCAAGCGCCGACAGGTTCTGGTCGCCATCGGTCTGGCGCAGCATCGGCAGGGCCTGGCGCGACAGGGCCAGCACGCTTGGCCGGTGCTTCTCGCCAAGCGCGATCTCCCAGCATTCCGCCGTCTCGATGATGTCGGCCGGCCGGAACACGTTGAGATTGGGTGTGGCGCGCAGCATGGCCAGATGCTCGACCGGCTGGTGGGTCGGGCCGTCTTCGCCAAGCCCGATCGAATCATGGGTCAGCACATAGACGACCGGCAGGCCCATCAGCGCCGACAGCCGCATGCCGCCCTTGGCATAATCGGAAAACACCAGGAAGGTCCCGCCATAGGGAATGAAGCCACCGTGCAGGGCGATGCCGTTCATGGCCGCCGCCATGCCGTGCTCGCGGATGCCGTAATGCAGGTAGCGGCCGCGAAAATTGCCGGGTGTGATGGCCGGCGTCTGCGAGGTCATCGTCAGGTTCGAGCCGGTCAGGTCGGCAGAGCCGCCGATGGTCAGCGTGGTTGCCGCATTGATGACCTCCAGCGCCATCTGCGAGG
Organism: Rhizobium sp. CG5; assembly: GCF_023701945.1. Classification (GTDB taxonomy): domain Bacteria; phylum Pseudomonadota; class Alphaproteobacteria; order Rhizobiales; family Rhizobiaceae; genus Allorhizobium. The sequence goes on along the minus strand of NZ_JABAEF010000006.1, from coordinate 105,673 downwards.
CCTGACGGGTGGCGACCTTGGAGGCCTTCTTGCGATGCTCGGCGCGGAAATTGGCCAGCCGGTAGGCGACGTTGGCACCGAGGCGCCGGCCGATGGTCTGCTCGTAGCGCTTCTTCGAGCGCGACGCGTCGCGGCGCAGGTCCCAGGCTTCGCGCGCCGTGCGGCCGCGCATGGCGACGGTTTCCCAGGCCGACTTGATCTTCGGTGGCACGAAGAAGGGGGGATGGGACCAGGCGAGCTTTTGACGGGTGGCCGCGATCTCGTTGTCGCCAAGGGCCGCCCCATGGGTCTTGTGCGAGCCCTCCATGCTGGCCGCCCCCTTGCCGATGCGGGTGCGGCAGGCAATCAGTGACGGCTTGCGGCTGCGGCGGGCCCGCTCGATCGCCTTGGCGACGGCTTCAGGATCGTGGCCGTCGACGCCTTGCGCATCCCAGCCGGCGGCGCGGGAGCGCGCCAGCTGGTCGGTGGAGGGGGAGAGCGATGTCGCCCCGTCGATCGAGATCTGGTTGTCGTCCCACAGCACCACCAGCTTGCGCAGCTTCAGATGTCCGGCCAGGTCGATCGCCTCGTGGCTGATGCCTTCCTGCAGGCAACCGTCGCCGGCCACCACATAGGTGAAGTGGTTGCAGAGCGAGCTGCCGAAGCGGGCGGCCATCATCTGCTCGGCGATTGCCATGCCGACGGCGGTGGCGATGCCCTGGCCAAGCGGCCCGGTGGTGGTCTCGATGCCCAGCGCATGGCCGTATTCGGGATGGCCTGCCGTTTTCGCGCCGAGCTGGCGGAAGTTGGACAGTTCCGACATCGGCATGTCGGCAAAGCCGATCAGGTGATGCACGGCATAGAGCAGCATCGAGCCGTGGCCGGCCGACAGGATAAAGCGGTCGCGATCCGGCCAGTCGGGCTCAGACGGATCGATCTTGATGAAGCGGTTGAACAGCACGGTGACCGCATCGGCCATGCCCATCGGCATGCCGGGATGGCCGGAATTGGCCTTCTGCACGGCATCCATGGCGAGAAACCGGATGGCATCGGCCATTTGGGTTTCCGATGCCGCGGCATGGGCCTCAATCTTCAGCGAAACATTCATGGTGTCCTCCTCACGACATGCGGTGTTTGCGTTCGAGCAGTTTGTGGATCAGCGGCGTGAAAATCAGCTGCATGGCCAGATCCAGCTTGTCGCCCGGCACCACGATGGAATTGGCGCGCGACATGTAACTGTTGTGCAGCATCGACAGCAGGTAGGGAAAATCAATGCTGCGCGGATTGGCAAAGCGGATGACCAGGATCGATTCGGCCGGCGTCGGGATCCAGCGGGCAATGAACGGATTGGACGTATCGACGATCGGCACGCGCTGGAAATTGATGTCCGTCAGCGAGAATTGCGGGCAGATATAGTGCACGTAATCGGGCATGCGCCGCAGGATGGTGTCGGTCACGGCCTCGGTGGAATAGCCGCGCGTCGCCTTGTCGCGATGGATCTTCTGGATCCATTCGAGATTGATCACCGGCACGACGCCGATCTTCAGGTCGCAATGCTGGGCGAGATTGAGCGTGTCGGTGACGGCGCAGCCGTGCAGGCCCTCGTAGAACAGCAGATCGCTGCCACGAAACTCCTCCCAGTCCGTGAAGGTGCCGGGCTCAGCGCCGTATTTTGCCGCCTCTGCGTCGTCATGCACATAGTGGCGGGTTCGCCCGACGCCGCGCCGGCCATATTCGGCAAAGACGCCTTCGAGGATCTCCAGCTCGTTGGCCTCGGCGGCGAAATGGGTGAAATCGACGCCCTTGGCCTTAGCCTCGGCGATCTTGCGACGCATGGTTTCCCGGTCGAAGCGGTGGAAGGCGTCGCCTTCGATGAAGGAGGCCGAAACGTTCTCGCGCTTGAAGATCTTCTCGAACGTGTCCTTGACGGTGGTGGTACCGGCGCCGGACGAGCCGGTGATCGATATGATCGGGTATTTTGCTGACATTGATCTCTCCTCAGGCCCGAAACAGGCCGCGCTTGCCGAACAGCGGTGCGCGTTCGCCGATCATGTTCGGGTCGACGTGATAGCGGGCAATGCGTGCCACTTCCCGGCGCGAGCCGAAGATCAGCGGCACGCGCTGGTGCAGGTTTTCCGGCACGAGATCGAGAATGCGGGTCACGGAATTGGTGGCGGATCCGCCGGCATTCTCGACGATCAAGGCGATCGGATTGGCCTCGTAGACCAGCCGCAACCGGCCTTGGCTGTAGCCCTTGCGGCTGTCGGCTGGGTAGAGGAAGATGCCGCCGCGGATCAGGATGCGATAGGTGTCGGCCACCAGCGAGGCGATCCAGCGCATGTTGAAGTCACGCTCGCGCGGCCCTTCCGATCCCGCCAGGCAATCGTCAACATAGAGCCGGATCGCTTCTTCCCAATGACGGTAGTTCGACATGTTGATGGCGAACTCGCTGGCGCGCTCGGCGATGTTGACCGACTTGTAGCCCTGTACGAAACAGCCGAGCCGGCTGGAGAAAATGAAGATTTCCGTGCCCTTGCCGACGGTCAGCACCAGGGCGGTCTGCGGTCCGTAGATAAAGAAGCCGGCGGCCAGCTGGCAATTGCCGGGTTGCAGGAAAGTCTGTGCGGGATCGAGGCCCGGTCCCTTGATCGCGGGCAATATGGAAAACACCGTGCCGATCGAGACATTGGTGTCGATGTTCGACGAGCCGTCGAGCGGGTCGATGGCGACCGCAAGGCGAGCATTGGGATCGAGCAGGACCGGGTTTTCCAGCTCTTCCGAGGCGTAACACGCCACCGGCGCGCCCTGCAGGCAGGACAGGAAAAGGTCGTCGCAGACGACATCCAGATCTTTTTGCAGGTCGCCGTCGGTATTGCTGCCGCGGGTGCCGTTGAACGCCGTGCCGAGCGTTCCCTGGTTGACGAGCTTGCGGACGTCGAGGGCGGCCGTCGCCAGTCTTTGAATAACCGCCGCCACCTCGCGCATCATGTCGTCGCGATTGGCCGTGCATGAGGCAAGATATGCCTGAAGAGTTGCGCCTGACATGATGTCTCCTCCCACGATGTCCCGTGCAGAATGGCGCAAACCAAGAGTTTGTAAAATTTATTAAATTGACTTTTTAAGTTAGAAATACTTACTTCTATCCATGCGCAACCTCTCTCTTCGCCAGCTTCGTACCGTTCAGGCCATTTGCCGGTTGGGCAAGATCAACCTTGCCGCCGAGGATCTTGGCCTGACCGGGCCGGCGCTGACCCTGCAGATCCAGCAGCTGGAGCGGGACGCCGAGGTGCAGCTGTTCGACAGGACGCGGGGCGGCATGGTGCCGACCGCTTTTGGTCTTGCCTTTCTGGACGCTGCCCGCGAGATCGAGGAGAGCCTGAACAGTCTCGAAGATTCGATCAACGCCATGAAAGGGTTGCGGAGCGGGCGATTGCGCCTTGGCGTCGTGTCGACCGGCAAATATTTCGCGCCGCAGCTGATTGCCGCCTTCCGCAAGCAGCTCCCGGCCATCGAGATCAATCTTTTCATCGGCAACCGCGCCGAAATTATTGCCAAGCTGCGCGATCACGAGTTCGATATCGCGCTGATGGGCCGGCCGCCGCGCGATTTCGAGGTGCGCTCGCAGGTCTTTGGCGATCATCCGCTGGTTTTCATCGCGCCGGCGCATCACCCGCTGGCCGGTGTCCTGGACATTTCACGGGAACGCATTGCGCGCGAACAGTTTCTCCTGCGCGAGCGGGGCTCGGGAACCCGGATATCGCTGGAGATCTTCTTGAGCGATACGCCCCGCAAGCTGGAAGACCTCGGCACGGAAATGGGCTCGAACGAAACGATCAAGCAGGCAGTGATTGCAGGGCTGGGGGTAGCGTTTATTTCAGCGCATACGATCGAACAGGAAATCAAGCTCGGCCGGCTGGTCATTCTCGACGTCGTCGATACGCCGATCCGCCGGCAATGGTTCAGCGTCTCGCGCCTCGACCGGAAGACGACGCCCGCCATGCAGGCGTTCGAACAGTTTCTGCTGGCATCGGGTGCGCGTCAGCTGCCGGTGGTCAGTAAACCCTATCCGGCCAATGCGTTCGGCTGATGCCGAGACATAAGAGCTGTTAGGCTGACGGTTTATCGGCGTCTTTCGGCCAGCATTTCAGGGAGGTGTCGATGACGCGGTAAAGCGCCTCGCGGTCGGCCCCGGAAGAGGCCTGCACGGCTGTGCCCTGGCAAATCGTCATGATATATTGCGCCAGTTCGGCCGGATCCTGGCCGGCCGGCAGGTCGCCTTCATCCGCGGCCCGCTGAAACCGCTGGGTCAGCAGACGTTCCGGCTTCTGGCGGCTCTCAAGCAGGAATTTCTGGACATGGGCTGCGGCCTCGCCGCCGGCAAGCGCCCCGCTCACCGCCATGCAGCCGCCGGGCGAGGAACATTCCGTCTGGATGTCGGCAAAGCCCTTCAAGACTTTTTCGGCAACGTCGCGGGCCTTGGGTTCCGCCAGGGCGCTGTCCAGAAAACACAGTTTTGTCCGCTCGTAGCGCTCAAGCGCCTTGCGAAACAGCTCTTCCTTGTTTCCGAAATAGCCGTAGAGGCTGGGTTTGGTAATGCCCATGCCCTCGGTCAGATCGGCCAGAGACGTGGCTTCGTAGCCTTTGCGCCAGAACAGTTCCATCGCGGTCTGCAGGGCGTCATCGACGTCGAACTCGCGGGGCCGACCCATTTTCTATTCCTCCCGACGCTAATATACCGATCGGTATAAAAGTCTATTGACAGTCATCAATCCTCACGTCTATTTGTATACCGATCGGTAATAAACGTCAACGGATCATGCTAATGGTTGTCTTCAACAACCATAACAAAGCGTCAGAAACAAGGATCATCCCGATGTCGATTGAAAATTCCAAGCGGAACCTTCTCGCTGCCGGTCTGGTGCTGGCTGTCGCAACCGTCGTTCCGACCCTCTATTTCGATATGCTCGGCAGCAAGGCCGGTGTCGGTATTGCGGCCGAAACGCCGGCGGTCCCGGCCGCCGTGCCCGTCTCGGTGGCGGTCGTCGAGGCGCGGCCGATCAATCAATGGCAGGAGTTTTCCGGCCGTCTGGAAGCCGTCGACCGGGTCGAGCTGCGCTCGCGGGTGGCCGGTGCGATCGAAAAGCTGCATTTCCAGGAAGGTGCGCTTGTCGAAAAGGGCGACCTGCTGGTGACGATCGATCCGGCCCCATACCAGGCCGACGTGGCGCGGGCCCGCGCCGAAGTTGCCGCGGCCGAAGCGAAGGCCGCCCTGGCGCGCACCGAGCTGAAGCGCGGCAAGCAGCTGGTCGGCTCCAGTGCCGTGTCGCAGAGCGACTATGACCAGCGTGTCAATGCCGAAGCCGGGGCGATCGCCGATCTCGAGGCGGCCCGCGCCGGTCTGCAAACGGCCGAGCTTAATCTCGGCTATACCGAGATTCGCGCCCCGATCTCGGGCCGCATCGGCAAGATCGAGGTCACCGCCGGCAATCTGATCGCCGCCGGCTCGTCGTCGCCGATCCTCACCCAGCTGGTTTCGCTCAACCCGATCTATGCCAGCTTCGAGGCGGATGAACGCGTCGTGTCCGGCGTGCTCTCCGATCTGCCGGAAGGCGTGCATGCCCGCAATTTCATCGACCGCGTGCCCGTGCAGATGGACATTGCCGGTAGGTCCGACGTCAAGGGAAAGCTGCAGCTGGTCGATAGCAGCGTCGATCCGCAGAGCGGCACCGTGCGCGTCCGTGCGGTCTTTGACAATGCCGATGGTTCGCTGATGCCGGGTCAGTTCGCGCGGCTGAAGATGGGCCGCTCCAAGACGACCGAGGCCGTGCTGATCCACGAGCGCTCGATCGGCACCGACCAGAACAAGAAATTCGTCATGGTGGTGAAGCCCGACAACACGACGGAATATCGCGAGATTTCTGTCGGCGCCAAGTCGGACGGCTTGCGGATCGTGACCAGCGGCCTCTCGGCCAAGGAACGCATCGTCGTCAACGGGCTGCAGCGCATTCGGCCGGGTGCCCTCGTGGAACCGCAGATGGTGTCCATGAATGGCGGCGCCGGTCCGCAGCTGCAGGCCTCCATCTCTGGCACATCTGATCGCTAAGCGATCTCCTCGGCCAATAACGCGAAACGGCGGACGTGACATGAACATCTCCAACTTCTTCATCGATCGCCCCGTTTTCGCGGGCGTTCTTTCCTTCCTGATCTTTCTCGGTGGCCTGATCTCGCTGACGATCATGCCGATTTCCGAATATCCCGATGTCGTCCCGCCGCAGATCGTGGTGCGTGCCAACTATCCGGGCGCCAATCCCAAGGTGATTGCCGAAACAGTGGCGACGCCGCTGGAGGAATCGATCAACGGGGTCGAGGACATGCTCTATATGAGCAGCCAGGCGACCACCGACGGCCTGATGACGCTGACCGTCACCTTCAAGCTTGGTACCGATCCGGACCAGGCCCAGCAGCTCGTGCAGAACCGTGTCGGCCAGGCCGAACCGCGCCTGCCGGAAGAAGTTCGCCGTCTCGGCGTGACCACCATCAAGAGCTCCCCCGACCTGATGATGGTGGTGCACCTGACCTCGCCCGAAGGCCGTTACGACATGACCTATCTGCGCAACTATGCGCTGATTAACGTCAAGGACCGGCTGGCCCGCATCGATGGCGTCGGTCAGGTGCAATTGTTCGGCTCGGGCGACTATTCGATGCGCATCTGGCTCGACCCGCAGAAAATGGCGCAGCTCGGCCTGTCCGCTTCCGACATCGTCGACGAAATCGGCGCCCAGAACGTCCAGGCCGCCGCCGGCGTCATCGGTGCATCTCCCAATCTGGGAGGGGTGGACCTGCAGCTGTCGGTCAACGCGCAAGGCCGCTTGCAGAGCGAGGAGGAGTTCGGCGAGATCATCATCAAGACCAGCTCGTCCGGCGCCATCACGCGGCTCAGCGACGTTGCCCGCATCGAGCTGGGTTCGGCCGAATATTCCCTGCGCTCCCTGCTCAACAACAAGCAGGCCGTGGCGATCCCGGTCTTCCAGGCGCCGGGCTCCAACGCCATCGAGATCGCCGATCAGGTGCGCGCCGTGATGGACGAGATCAAGACGTCCATGCCTGACGATGTCAGCTACGAGATCGTCTATGATACCACGCAATTCGTGCGTGCCTCCATCGAGGCCGTCATCCACACGTTGCTGGAAGCCATCGCTCTCGTGGTGGTCGTGGTTATCCTCTTCCTGCAGACCTGGCGCGCCTCGATCATCCCGCTGATCGCCGTTCCGGTCTCCATCGTCGGCACGTTTGCGGTCATGCATCTTTTCGGCTTCTCCATCAATGCGCTCAGCCTGTTTGGCCTGGTGCTGGCCATCGGTATCGTCGTCGACGATGCGATCGTCGTGGTGGAAAATGTCGAGCGCAATATCGAGGAGGGGCTGCCGCCGCGGGAGGCGACCTATAAGGCGATGCGCGAAGTGTCCGGCCCGATCATTGCCATCGCGCTGGTGCTGGTTGCCGTTTTCGTGCCGCTGGCCTTCATCTCGGGTCTGACCGGCCAGTTCTACAAGCAGTTCGCGCTGACGATCGCCATTTCGACGGTTATTTCCGCCTTCAACTCGCTGACCCTGTCGCCGGCCCTGGCTGCCCTGCTGCTGCGCGGCCATGATGCCCCGAAGGATCGGCTGACGCGGATCATGGACAGACTGCTCGGCTGGCTGTTCCGTGGCTTCAACGCGGTCTTTGCCCGCGGCTCGAACGCCTATGGGCGGGGTGTACGAACCTTCATTTCGCGCAAGACGATCATGATGGGCATCTATCTGGTGCTGCTCGGCTCGACCTTCTTTCTGTTCAAGGCGGTTCCGGGCGGCTTCGTGCCGCCGCAGGACAAGCAGTATCTCGTCGGCTTCACGCAATTGCCGGACGGGGCGTCGCTGGACCGCACCGAGGACGTCGTGCGCCGTATCAGCGACATCGCGTTGAAGGTACCGGGCGTTGAAAGCGCCATCGCCTTCCCAGGTCTGTCGATCAACGGCTTTACCAACTCGTCCAATGCCGGCATCGTCTTCCTGTCTCTGAAGCCCTTCGAAGAGCGCACGACGCCCGAGCTTTCGGCCGGTGCCATCGCCGGGAAGCTCAATATAGAACTCGGCGCCATCCAGGAAAGCTTCAGCGCCATCTTCCCGCCACCGCCCGTTCAGGGTCTCGGCGCGATCGGCGGTTTCAAGCTGCAGATCGAGGACCGCAACGGGCTTGGCTATGAGGCGCTCGACGCCGCAGTTAAGGGGTTCCTGGCCAAGGCCTATGCGACGCCGGAACTGGTCGGGATGTTCTCCAGCTACCAGGTCAACGTGCCGCAGCTCTATGCCGATGTCGATCGCGCCAAGGCCCGGCAGTTGAACGTGCCGCTGACGGATATCTTCGAGACGCTGCAGATCTATCTCGGATCGGTCTATGTCAACGACTTCAACAAGTTCGGCCGGACCTATTCGGTCCGCGTGCAGGCCGATGCGGCATTTCGGGCCCAGGCCGAGGATATCGGCAAGCTTGAGGTCCGCTCCTCCACGGGCGAGATGATCCCGCTTTCGGCCCTGCTGACGGTCAATTCCAGTGCCGGGCCGGAACGGGCGATGCGCTACAACGGCTTCCTGTCCGCCGACATCAACGGCAATGCGGCCCCCGGCGTCTCATCCGGACAGGCACGCGCCGCGGTGGAGCGGATTGCAGCCGAAACCCTGCCGGCCGGCATCAGTTTCGAATGGACCGAGCTGACCTATCAGGAGATCATTGCCGGCAATTCCGGCGTGCTGATCTTCCCGCTGGCGATCCTGCTGGTGTTCCTCGTGCTGGCCGCCCAGTATGAAAGCCTGACCCTGCCGCTGGCGATCATCATGATCGTGCCGCTCGGCATTCTCGCAGCACTGACCGGCGTCTGGCTGACGGCGGGCGACAACAATGTCTTCACGCAGATCGGCCTGATCGTGCTGGTCGGCCTGTCGGCCAAGAACGCCATCCTGATCGTCGAGTTCGCCCGCGAGCTCGAATTCGAGGGGGAAAAGCCGTTTGATGCCGTGATCAAGGCCAGCCGGTTGCGCCTGCGGCCGATCCTGATGACCTCGCTTGCCTTCATCATGGGCGTCGTGCCGCTGGTCATCTCCACCGGCGCCGGCGCGGAAATGCGCAGTGCCATGGGCGTGGCGGTATTCTCCGGGATGATCGGCGTCACGCTGTTCGGCCTGTTCCTGACACCGGTCTTCTACATGCTGGTGCGGGCTATGACGGGCTATCGACCCTTGCGCAAAAACGGTGCGGTCGGCCATATCGGCGAAGAGTCGGCCCCCCCGGTAACGGCGGTCGCTCCCGCCGCTCCGTCGCACTGATACCTAAAATGCCGATGGCAGTGGTGGTCTTTTAGAGAACATTGCCGTCGGCGCCGAACAGGTGGCAGCGTTCCGGATCGATATGGATCCCGACCTTGTCGCCAGCCTTGACCGGCTGCTGGTCCTCCAGAACGAGGGCCAGCGCCTGACCATCCTGCATCGAGACATAGAGGATCGTCTGGCCGCCGAGATGTTCCACCAGGTCGACATGGGCCTCGCCCAAAGCCACGCCGCGCGGCTGCACGGTCAGGTGTTCCGGCCGGGCGCCGAACGTCACCTTGTCGCCGGGTTTCGCCGTCGTCACCTGGCGCTGCAGCGGCACGTTGCGGCCGTTGATCTCGATGGCGGTTTCCGCGCCGGTGCTGACAAAATGGCTTTCGATGAAGTTCATGCGCGGCGAGCCGATGAAGCCGGCGACGAACTTGTTCTTCGGATTGTTATAGAGCTCCAGCGGCGCACCGACCTGCTCGATGCGGCCCGAATTCAAAACGACGATGGTGTCGGCCATGGTCATGGCTTCGATCTGGTCATGGGTGACATAGATCATCGTATTGCCGAGGCTCTGGTGCAGCTTGGCGATCTCGACGCGCATCTGCACGCGCAGTTCGGCATCGAGGTTGGAGAGCGGTTCGTCGAACAGGAAGATATTCGGCTCGCGCACGATCGCCCGGCCGATCGCGACACGCTGGCGCTGGCCGCCGGACAATGCCTTGGGCTTGCGCTGCAGCAGCGGCCCGATGCGCAGGATATCGGCGGCGCGCTGCACCCGCGGCTCGATCTCGTGTTTCTTCATGCCGGCCGTCTCAAGTCCGAAGGCCAAGTTCTTGTAGACCGACATATGCGGATAGAGCGCATAGGACTGGAACACCATGGCGATGCCGCGCTTGGACGAGGGCACATCGTTCATCCGTTCGCCGTCCAGCAGCAGGTTGCCGCCCGATATCGGCTCGAGACCGGCGATCATTCTGAGCAGTGTCGACTTGCCGCAGCCCGACGGGCCGACGAACACCACGAATTCGCCCGGCTTGATCTCCAGATCGACGCCATGCACCACTTCGAGCGCGCCGTAGCGCTTGACGACCTTTTGTAGCGAAACGCTGGTTGCCATGACTGTCTCCTCCCGTGGCGGTACTGCTGCACGCATATTCACGCCGGCCTCCAGCTCTTGTATTTAGGGCTTTCCCGACCGACCGGAAAGCGCACCTCCTGCCGCGTCTCGGAGGACTGGTAAAAGGCCGTCACCAGTTCCAGGGCCTGGCGGGCATCGGCTGTCGTCACCGGCAGCGGCGTGCCGGTGATCAGCGCATCGTGGAAATCGCGCATCTGCCCGGCAAAGCGGATCGGCACCGGCGTCCAGTCTTGAAGTAGCGCATCGATCTTCTCGGCGGTGTCCGGGTTGTTGGCATGGATCTTCCAGGGATCGCTGCCGGGATTGTAGGGCGCGTTATTGCTTTCGAAGGTGACATTTTCGAAGCACAGGCGCAGCCGGCTGATCTCTTCCGGGCAGCCGAGCGTCGCGCTGATCGTCGCCAGCGCGCCGTTCTCCATGATGAGGCTGGCGCTGACGCAGTCTTCGACCTCGATATCGTTGACGCGGGTGGCAACCCGGCCGAACAGCCCGCCGATCGGCCCCATCAGGAATGTCAGCATATCATGCAGATGGATGGCATGGGTCATCAGCACGCCGCCAAGTTCGGTTGCCCATTTGCCGCGCCAGGGCACGGCATAGTATTCGGGTGTCCGCACCCAATGGGTCTCGACCGTTGCCACATAGGCCTTGCCAGCCAGGCCTGCGTCGATGATGCGCTTGGCCTTCTGCACGCCGTCGCCATAGCGATACTGGAAGATCGGCATCAGCCGGCCGCGGGCCGACTTCTCGACCTCCATCAGCACGTCGATATCGGCCAGCGAGCCGACCAGCGGCTTTTCGCAGACCACATGCTTGCCGGAAGCCAGCGCCTGCTGGACCAGCTCGAAATGGGATCCCGGCGGGGTGCAGATATCGACGATATCGATATCCGGCATCGCCAGCACCTCGTCGAAGCTGGTGACGCGGCGGGTGACGCCGAACTCATCGCCGACAGCGTTCAATCGGTCTTCGTTGAGATCACAAAGCACGGCCAGTTCGTAACGGTCGGCATTGGGCAGATAGCCCTCGATGATATGCGAACGGCCGATGCCGAGGCCGATGATGGCGACTTTCATGGGATTGCTCATGGCGTCAGCCTTCCATCTTTGCGGCCGGCGTCGCTTCGGCGACCTGCTGGGCCTTCAATGCCAGTTCCATCGCCTTGAAGCAGTGTTCCTGCCCCATGGCGGTCTCGGTGCGATCACGGATATCGGCGGCAAATTGCCGGCCATAGGGCAGTTCGAAACCGGAGCAGTCGATGTGCTGGACGCCCTTCTTGTCGCTCAGGAACAGATGATCGGTGCCGGGGCGACCGGCCACGTCGAGATATTTGCGCAGCTCGATCGTGCCTTCGGTGCCGACGATGAACAGCCGGCCATCACCCCAGGTCGGCAGGCCTTCGGGCGTGAACCAGTCGACGCGAATATAGCCGGTCGCCTTCGGGGTGCGCAGGTGGATGTCACCATAGTCCTGCAGACCCGGCGTCTGCGGATTGGCGCGGTTGGCGACGGTTGCCGACAGCACTTCGGCCTCCAGCGAACCGGTGAAGAACAGGAACTGCTCGCATTGATGGGAGGCGATATCGCAGAGGATACCGCCATAGCGGTTGCGCTCGAAGAACCAGTCGGGCCGGGTGGGCTTGCGCAGCCGGTGCGGCCCGAGCCCGGTGGTGTGGATGACCTCGCCGATCGCGCCGGCCTTGACCAGTTCGCCGGCCTTGACGGTCGAGGCGGTTTCGAAATGCTCGGAATAAAGGATCGAGACGATGCGGCCGGTCTCGGCCTGCACCTTGCGCACTTCGGCGAGCTGTTCGAAGGTCGTCATTCCAGGTTTGTCCAGCATCACATCCTTGCCGTGGCGCATGGCGGCCACTGCGATGCCGGCCCGTTCGGCGCAGATCGCCGAACTGAGGACCAGCGCGATCGAGCCATCCTCCAGGATGCGCCGGCTGTCGTCGACGCGGACCGCCTGCGGATAGTGCTCAGTGAAGACCTTGGCCAGATCGTCCTCGATGGCATGGAAGGCCACCAGTTCGGCGCCGGCCCTGAGCATGACGTTGACCTGGCCATAGATATGGTCGTGATTGATGCCGATGACGGCGAAGCGCAAGGCGCTCATGCAATGATTCCTTCTGACTAACAAAGTTCAACGTTTGAGGCCGGCCGTCGCGATACCATCGATCAGCAGGCGCTGGAAAAACAGGAAGATCAGGAAGACCGGGATGAGCGACAGGCTCGACATGGCAAACAGCCCGCTCCAGTCCGAATTGCCGGTGGAGTCCACGAAAGACCGGAGGCCAAGCTGCACCGTGTAGGTGTTCATGTCGCTCAGATAGATCAGCGGCCCGAAGAAATCGTCCCAGGTCCAGATGAACGAGAAGATCGCGGCGGTCGCCAGCACCGGCGTCGACAGCGGCAGCATGATCCGCCAGTAGATCCGCCAGGGGCTGCAGCCGTCCATCATCGCCGCCTCGTCGAGTTCGCGCGGGATGCCGCGAAAGAATTGCACCATCAGGAAAATGAAGAAGGCATCGACCGCCAGAAATTTCGGCACGACCAGCGGCAGGATGGTCTTCACCCAGCCAAGTTCAAGAAAGAGGATATATTGCGGGATCAGGGTGACGTGATAGGGCAGCATCAGCGTGCCGAGCATCAGCGCGAACCAGAAATCGCGGCCCCAGAATTTCAGCCGTGCAAAAGCATAGGCCGCCAGCGAGCATGACATGACATTGCCGATCACCGAGAGCACGGCAATGACCAGCGAATTCCAGAAATAGGTGCCGAAGGTCACCTGTCCATCGAACCAGCCGCGCGCATAGGCGCTGAGGTCGAAATTCTGCGGGATCAGCGTCGCCTGGCCAAAGATCTCGCTCTGGTCCTTCATCGAGCCCGACAGCATCCACAACAGCGGATAGAGCATGACGATGGAGGCGACGAACAGGATGGCGTGGATGCCAAGCGAGGCAAGGCGCGAGCGCTCGAGCGGCGGGTTGATGTCGTTGGTGAGCGGTGTAGCCATGTCAGTCATCGTAGTGAACCCAGTAGCGTGAAGACAGGAACGAGAAGGCGGTGAACAGCGCGATGATGATCACCAGGATCCAGGCAAGCGCCGCCGCATAACCCATGCGGAAATAACCGAACGCTTCCTGGTAGAGGTAGAGCGTATAGAACAGCGTCGAGTCGATCGGCCCGCCGGTCCCCGACGAGATCACATAGGCCGGCGTGAAGGCCTTGAAGGCATCGATGGTCTGCACGACGCCGTTGAAGAAAATGACCGGCGTCAGCAGCGGCAGGGTGATCTTGAAGAACATCCGCACCTTGGAGGCGCCGTCGAGACTGGCCGCCTCATACATGTCAACCGGGATCTGGCGCAGGCCGGCCAGGAAGATGATCATCGGCGAACCGAACTGCCAGATGGCCAGCACCACCAGTGTATAAAGCGAATAGTCCGGATTGGAGATCCAGCTCGGCCCCTCGATGCCGAACAGGTTCCACAGCAGCACATTGACCACGCCGTCGCCATCGAACAGCTGACGCCACAACACGGCGATGGCGACGCTGGAGCCAAGCAGGGAGGGCAGGTAGAAGATGGCGCGATAGACCGGCAGGCCGCGCAGGCCGCGGTTGAGCAGCAGCGCCACCATCAGGGCGAAGGTCAGCTTGAGCGGTACCGAGCACAGCACATAAAACAGCGTGACGCGCATCGACGACATGAACTTCTCGTCATCGGTGGCGATACGCACATAGTTGGCGATGCCCACGAAATCGGGCGCTTCCAAGAGATTGTAGTTGGTAAAGGACAGATAGAGCGAAACGATGGCCGGGCCGAGCGTCAGGCCGAAGAAGCCGATGAACCAGGGCAGCAGAAAGAGATAGCCCGGTGCATTGCGGGCCAGCGCACTCGGCGGCGCATAGGCGGTTTTTTCGGACGCAAGGGCTCGTTGGCTGGCGCTTGTCGCGCCAGCTCCCTCGTTTCGGACATGGGTCACGGCTTAGCCTCGCTTGATGTTTGCGGCTGCCTGTTCCGCGAACTTGGCACCGGCGTCTTCAGCCGTCGTCTTTTTGAAGGCCACCTCTTCGGCGATCTTCTTCAACAGGAACTGGTTTTCACCAGCGCCGTTCGGCGGCGGCGGCGGCAGGGCACCGACCTTCGGCGTCAGGCGGGCGATGTAATCCACAACGGTCTTGGCGTCCTCATTGAGGGTCGGCGCCATGAAATCGCGGATCTTGGAGGAGGCCGGCACGCCACGCTCGACACCGAGCGCCTTGGCCGCATCCTCATCGCCGACGAGATAGTTGACGAAGGCCACCGCTGCGTCCTTGTTGGGCGAGGCGGCAGAGACCGAGATCAGCATCGAGGGTTTGAGGAATTGGCCCGGCTTGCCGTCGGTGCCGTTGATAGGATAGCTGACGATGCCGAGATTTTCCTTGCTGATCGCCTGATAGCCGATGAACTGGTTGGAATGGGCGAAGGAGGCCGCCGCCTTGCCGAGCGATACCATGCTGGTTTCGATCGTCAGCTGATCGAGGGCCTGGATATCGGCCGGGACGCAGGCGCCGCTGTCGCGCAGTTCGCCCCAGAACTTGAACCAGTCGGTCAGGTCGGCAGCGGTGAAGGCAAGAGCGCCATCGGCCTCGTAGAGGGCCTTGCCCCGCTGGCGCAGCCAGCATTCCAGCGCCGGCTCCAGGCCGCTGGCATCCTGCGTGCCGTAGAAGCTGCGGCGCTTCTTGACAGCCGTCAGCTTGGCGCAGCTGTCGGCGAACTGCTCCCAGGTCATGTCGTCCCTGGGCTCTTCGACCCCTGATTCCGCCCAGCCATCTTTGTTGAGGATGGTGATGCCGGAATTGACGCCGAGATTGACGCCATAGAGCTTGCCGTCGACCTTGCCGGAATTGATATTGGCTTCACCGAAGGCCTCGATATCGAGACCCTTGCCCATATAGGGCGTGAAATCGAGCAGCGAGCCGCGGCGCGCATACTCAAAAATATAGCGGTAGTCCATCTGGATCAGATCCGGCGAATTGCCGCCGGCGGTCTGGGTCGCAAGACGCGTCCAGTAATTGTCCCAGCCGAAGGATTCCCCTTCGATGGTCACGTCCGCGGCCTTGCCGGAATAGGCCTTGATCGCCGCGAACGTTCTCTCTGTGCGGTCTTTCGAACCCCACCACAGGAAGCGCATGGACGTTGCCGCCATCGCACCTCTCACTCCCAATGCACCAAATGCCAGTGTGGCGGCCATGCCCGAAAGCACACTGCGCCTGTCGATCGTCAACGTCATCCTGGTCTCCTCCCCAGTTTTCCAGATGAACTTCCGAATTTACTTTGCAGCAAATAACTAATTGGTTACAAGTTGGCGAGAAATCCGACGACTGTCAAGCGTCAATCGTCGACCTTTTCGAAGAGCTTCCGAAACGCTCCGAAAAGTGATTTATTTTCAATGGCAACGTCGCGGGACGTGGAGGCGGGCATGAAACGTGAAGATGGAGAGAGCAGACCGGGCAAGGACCTCGGAGCCGAGGGCACGCCGCGCGATCAGCCGGAGACGCAAGCGCCGAAGCGCGCCTCGCGCAATCCCAAGCGCACCCATGCCCAAATTCTCGAAGCGGCCACGGCGGAGTTCACCGAACACGGGTTCGGCGGCGCCCGGATAGACGCGATTGCGGCTCGGGCCAAAACCAACAAGCGCATGCTTTACCACTATTTCGGCGACAAGGAGGCGCTCTATCTCGCCGTTTTGGAGGCGACCTATGTGTCGATCCGCAGCGCCGAAAAGAGCCTCGACCTCACCCATCGCGAGCCGGAGGAGGGCCTTCGCGACCTGGCGCTGTTCACCTGGACCTATTTCCTCAAGCATCCCGAATTCCTCAGCCTGCTCGCCACCGAAAACCTGATGCAGGCGCAATATCTGAAGCGGTCGAGCCGGATTGCCGAATTGCATTCGCATTTCATCGACGAACTGTCCGACGTGCTGCGGCGCGGCGAGAAAGCCGGCCTGTTCCGGCCGGCGATCGATCCCGTTTCGGTCTATATGACGATTGCCGCCCTCGGTTTTTTCTACCTGCAGAACCGCCATACGCTGTCGACGATTTTTGGCCGTGAACTGACGGCGCCGGCGGCGATCAAGGCCTGGGGCGAGCATATCGTTTCCGTCACGCTGGCATCGATCAAACTCTGAGCGGATCCAAAAATATCGCTCGCGGTGCCCAAAATATCATCCGGGGTGATTGACAAAACCATTTTTCCTGCGCGATCTTGTAACCAGATAGTTACAACTATTGCACTGTCCGGACCGGGCCGAGAGGCCGTGGAGGCAGCCGGACAGAATGAGATTCGGGAGGAAAATCATGAAACATATCGGGATCATCATGCATGGCGTGACGGGGCGCATGGGGCTGAACCAGCATCTCATCCGCTCGATCGTCGCCATCCGCAAGCAGGGCGGTATTGTGCTGTCGAGTGGCGAAAGGCTGATGCCGGACCCGATCATCGTCGGGCGCAACGGCGCCAAGCTCGAGGAGCTGGCCAAGACCCATGGCATCGATCGCTGGTCGACGGATATCGACGCGGCACTGGCCAATCCGGACGACACGGTGTTCTTCGATGCCGGCACGACACTGATGCGCGCCGATCTGATCAGCCGGGCGCTCGATGCCGGCAAGCACGTCTATTGCGAGAAGCCGATCTCGGACGATCTCGACGTGGCTGTGGCTCTCGCCCGCAAGGCCAAGGCTTCGGGCCTCAAGAACGGCGTGGTGCAGGACAAGCTGTTCCTGCCCGGCCTGCGCAAGATCGCCATGCTGCGCGACAGCGGCTTTTTCGGAAAGATCCTCTCGGTGCGCGGCGAGTTCGGCTATTGGGTGTTCGAAGGCGACTGGCAGACGGCGCAGCGCCCGTCCTGGAACTACCGCTCCGCCGACGGCGGCGGCATCATCCTCGATATGCTCTGCCATTGGCGCTACGTGCTGGACAACCTGTTCGGCGCCGTCAAGTCGGTCAGCTGCCTCGGCGCCACCCATATCCCGGAACGCGTCGACGAAGCCGGCAAGCGCTACAAGGCCGATGCCGACGACGCGGCCTATGCGACCTTCGAGCTTGAGGGCGGGGCGATCGCCCATATCAACTCGTCCTGGGCGGTCCGCGTGCGCCGCGACGATCTGGTCACCTTCCAGGTCGACGGCACCCATGGTTCGGCGGTGGCCGGGCTGACGCGCTGCTGGACCCAGCATCGGGTCAATACGCCGAAGCCGGTCTGGAACCCCGACCAGCCGCAGACCATGGATTTCTACAAGACCTGGGACGAGGTGCCGGACAATCAGGTCTATGACAATGGCTTCAAGGTGCAGTGGGAAATGTTCCTGCGCCATGTGGTCGAGGACGGACCTTGGGAGCATACGCTCGACGAAGGCGCCAAGGGCGTGCAGCTGGCGGCCCTTGGCCTCAAAAGCTGGGCCGAGCGGCGCTGGCTCGACGTCGAACCGCTGGATCTCTGACCATGGCCAAGCTGCTACTTCCAACCGGCGACCGCCGCATCGAGACCTATGAGACGACCGGCACGCCGATCCCGCTGGCCCGGCGCTCGGCGGCCGACTTTCCGCGCGTCGCCTTTGCCGCCGCCCATGTCGTCGCCGATCCGTATGCCGACAACGATCCCTGGCTGACGCCGGCCATCGACTGGGACCGGACCTTGGCCTTCCGCCACCGCCTCTGGGATCTGGGTCTTGGCGTGGCCGAAGCCATGGACACCGCGCAACGCGGCATGGGGCTTGCCTGGCCCGAGGCGCAGGAGCTGATCCGCCGGGCGCTGACGGATGCAAAAAGCCGGCCGGAGGCGCTGATCGCCTGCGGTGCCGGCACCGACCATCTGGCTCCGGCACCCGGCCTGACGCTCGATGCCGTGATCGCGGCCTATGAGGAACAAATCGGCTTTGTCGAGGGGCTTGGCGGACGCATCATCCTGATGGCCTCGCGGGCGCTTGCCGCCTGTGCTGCTGGGCCGGACGACTATCTCAAGGTCTATGACCGCATTCTCGGCCAGGTGCGCCAGCCGGTGATCATCCACTGGCTTGGCGAAATGTTCGATCCGGCGCTGGAGGGCTATTGGGGCTCAAACGACCATTGGGCGGCGATGGACACCTGCCTCAAGGCGATCGAAGCCCATCCAGATAAGGTGGACGGCATCAAGGTGTCGCTGCTGTCGAAGGAAAAGGAGATCGCCATGCGCGCCCGGCTACCGAACGGCGTGCGCATGTATACCGGCGACGATTTCAACTATGCCGAACTGATCGCCGGCGATGCCGATGGTCATTCCGATGCGCTGCTCGGCATTTTCGACGCGATCGCCCCGGCGGCCTCGGCGGCCCTGGCGGCGTTGGGTAGCGGCCAGACCGAGACGTTCTTCAAACTTCTGGAGCCGACCGTGCCGCTGTCGCGCCATATCTTCAAGGCGCCGACCCGCTTCTACAAGACCGGCGTGGTTTTCATGGCCTATCTCAACGGTCTGCAGGATCATTTCCGCATGATCGGCGGGCAGGAAAGCGCCCGCTCGCTGGTGCATCTGGCCGACCTGTTCCGGCTTGCCGACAGAGCCGGCGTGCTGGCCGATCCCGACGACGCGGCCGCCCGCATGCGCCGGCTGCTGGCAGCACAAGGGATAGCCTGACCGATGGACAATGCCCCGGTAATCCGACTGGTCGAGACGGATCTCTTCGAACGGCAGGTCCGCCTTCGCCTGCCGTTCCGCTTCGGCGCGGCGACCCTGCGCGAGGCCAGACAGGCCTTCGTGCGGGTGCGCATCGAAGACGCCAGCGGCCGCTCGGCGATCGGCATGGCGGCCGAGTTGATGGTGCCGAAATGGTTCGACAAGTCGCCTGATCTGTCCAACCTCGACAATGACGACCAGTTGCGCCGCGCGCTTAGGCTGGCGGCGGATGCGCTGACGTCGGCCGGTTCCGGTTCTGCCTTCCGGCTGCACGCAAGCGTCGAAGCAGAGCACCACGCCCGCGCTGCGGCGGAGGGCCTGAATGGCCTGATCGCCTCGTTCGGTCTGGCGCTGCTTGACCGCGCCATTCTCGATGGGCTTTGCCGCCTGCAGGGCGTGACAGTCATCAAGGCCGTGCAGAGCAGTCTTGCCGGCCTCGACCTGTCGACAACGCCCGATCTCGACGGTTTCGACCTGCCGGCCTTCCTGCAAACGCTGAAACCCGCGCGCAGCATTGCGGCGCGGCACACGGTCGGGCTCGTTGACGCTATTGTAGGCAGCGAGATCGCGTCGGCTGACCGGCTGAATGACGGGCTGCCGGAAAGCCTGGAAGAGGCGATCGACACCTATGGCCACACCTATTTCAAGATCAAGGTATCCGGCGATATCGATGCCGATCTCGATCGGCTGTGCCGGATCGCAGCGCTGCTCGATGCCCGCGTTCCCGACTATGCCCTGACGCTGGACGGCAACGAACAATTCGCCTCCGCCGAAGCGGTCGAGGCTCTGCTGGCCCGCATCAGTGAAGAGCCACATCTAAATCGCTTTGCCAGCGCCATCCTGTTCATCGAGCAGCCGATTGCCCGCGCCCATGCCTTTGACAGACCGGTGACCTCGCTTGGCCGTTTCAAGCCGATCGAGATCGACGAGTCCGATGCCGATATCGAGGCTTTCGCCACGGCGCGTCGGCTCGGCTATACCGGTATCTCCTCGAAATCCTGCAAGGGCTTTTATCGCTCGCTGCTCAATCGCGCCCGAATGGCAAAATGGCAGGCCGAAGACGGTCGCGCCTATTTCATGTCGGCCGAGGATCTGACGACGCAGGGCGGGCTGGGCGTCCAGCAGGATCTGGCGCTCGCGGCGCTGATCGGCATGCACCATGTCGAGCGCAACGGCCACCACTATGTTGACGGCATGGCGGGAGCGCCGTCGGGCGAACAGGCCGGCTTCATCCAAGCCCATGCCGATCTTTATTCATCCGTCGACGGCCGCGCCCGCCTGAGAATAGAAAACGGACGGATCGCCATCGGCTCGGTGATCGACGCAGTCGGGCTCGGATCGTCTGTTATGCCCGATTGGGACTCGATGGAAACCATGCCGTCAGGGAGGACAGAATGGCACTCGAAAATCTCTCGATCAATCTAGCCACGACACGCGGCAGCTGGGGCTTTGCCGAAGCGGTCGACGGCTGCCTTGAGCGCGGCATCACCGCCATTTCGCCATGGCGCGACCAGGTGCAGGCGATCGGCCTCGAAGAAGCCGCGCGCATCGTGCATTCCAACGGCTTGCGCGTCACCGGCCTGTGCCGCGGCGGCATGTTTCCCGCCGAGACAGCGGAAGGTCGAAAGGCCGCCATCGACGACAACCGCCGCGCCATCGACGAGGCGGCAGCGCTTGGCGCCGATTGCCTGGTCTTCGTGGTCGGCGGTCTGCCGCAGGGCTCGCGCGACATTGACGGCGCAAGGCAGATGGTGCGGGACGGTTTCGAGGCGATCCTGCCCTATGCGCGCTCCTCCAAAGTGCCACTTGCCATCGAGCCGCTGCATCCGATGTATGCCGCCGACCGCTCCTGCGTGAACACGCTGAAGCAGGCGCTGGATCTGGCGGACGTGCTGGGGCCTGAGGTCGGAGTGGCGATCGACGCCTATCATGTCTGGTGGGATCCCGATCTCGCCGAGCAGATCGCCCGTGCCGGCCGCGACAACCGGATCTTTGCCCATCATATCTGCGACTGGCTGGTGCCGACGCGCGACCTGCTGCTTGATCGCGGCATGATGGGGGATGGCATCATCGACCTGCCGGCCTTCCGCCGCATGATCGAGGCGGCCGGCTTTCATGGGCCGCAGGAAGTGGAAATCTTTTCGGCCGAGAACTGGTGGAAGAAGCCGGGCTCGGTGGTTCTGGATACGGTGATCGAGCGCTTCGCAACGGTGTGTTGAGCGGATCGATCGGGAGGAGGACGAGGATGAAGACGAAAACACGCTTTGCGCTGGTCGGCACGGGCCATCGCGGCTCGACGATGTGGGGCCGCGATCTGGTCGAGCGCTGGGGTGAGCATGTCGAACTGATCGCGGTCTGCGATCTGAATGCCCTGCGGGCCGAGCGTTCCAGCGCCCATATGGGTGTGTCGGTGCCGATCTATACGGATTTCGACGAGTTGCTGCGGGTCGAGCGCCCGGATCTCGTCATCGTCTGTACCCGCGACAACACCCATGACGACCTGATCGTCAAGGCCATGGAGGCCGGTGCCAATGTCATCAGCGAAAAGCCGATGACGACGACGGCAGAGAAGATCAAGCGAATCCTCGATGCCGAGAAACGCACCGGCAAGCGCCTCGACGTGTCGTTCAACTATCGCTTCGCGCCGACGGCCGCCAAAATCAAGGAACTGCTCAATTCCGGCGTGATCGGCGATGTGACCTCGGTCGATTTCCACTGGTATCTGAACACCAGCCATGGCGCCGACTATTTCCGCCGCTGGCACGCCTTCGCGGAAAATTCCGGCAGCCTGTTCGTGCACAAGGCGACCCATCACTTCGACCTGCTCAACTGGTATCTCGATTCGGATCCGCAGACCGTCTCGGCCTTTGCCGACCTCAAGCATTACGGCCGCAAGGGACCGTTCCGCGGCACACGGTGTCGCACCTGTCCGCACAAGCACCAATGCGACTATTTCTTCGACATCAGTAAGGAGCCGCTGCTCGAAAGCCTCTATGAGGCGCCGTCGGAGGTCGATGGTTATGTGCGCGACGCCTGCGTGTTTCGCGAGGAGATCGACATTCCCGACACGATGGTGACGGCGATCCACTACAAGAACGGCGTCGACGTGTCCTATTCGCTGAACACCTATATGCCGATCGAAGGCCACCACATCGCCTTCAACGGCCACAAGGGGCGGATCGAATTGCGGCAATATGAAAAGCAGCCCTGGACCGAGCCGCCGGCCGACGAAATCGTGCTGATGAAGAATTTCGGCGATGTCGAGCGCATCTGGGTGCCGCATTCCTCCGGAGGCCATTACGGCGGCGACGACCGGTTGCGCAATATGCTGCTGAAGCCGGGGCTCAACGACGAGCTGCGGCAGCGGGCCGGCGCGCGGGCCGGCGCCATGTCGGTTCTGTGTGGTATCGCGGCCCTGCAAAGCAGCAGAACCGGCGTGCCGGTATCGATCGCCGAGGTCTGGGGTGACGACAATGGCCTGAACCTGCTCGACGGCCGGCCCTGATCGGTCGGCCCCAAGCTGCGGCAGTTCAAGCCTGAGGCGATGCCCGGAGCTGTTCGGCCAGCCGGTGGATATGCCGGGCGCCGATGCCGCAGCAGCCGCCGACCAGCGTGGCGCCGTTTTCCACCCAGTCGCAGGCGAAGGACGAGTAGCGGTCGGCTGTCAGGTCGTCGCGGGTGCCGTGCAGCGTCTCGTTGGCGCCGCCATCGTCGCTGTCGGTCTCGAAGGCATTGGCATAGACGCCGATCTCCAGGGATGAGCCGAGGTCGCTCAGCACCGCAGCGGCGGTCTTTACGGCGTTGGCCATGACCTCGGGTCGGCTGCAGTTGAACAGAAGGGCGGCAGCGCCGGATCCCGCGGCCCAGCGGGCCGCATCGGCGACGGTCTCGCCGGAGCGCAGGCGCGGCGTGTCGGAGGCCAGCGCCGCATTGTCATCGGCCAGGGTGAAGGAGATCCAGAACGGTTTGCCAGTTGGCTCGACGGCCGTGCGTACGGCCTCGCCTTCGGCAATCAGGCTGAGCGTTTCGCCAAGCCAGACATCGATATAGGGTAAAAGCTCCGTCACCAGAACGCTCAGGTAGACCTGGACGCGGGAGGGATCGAAGCGCTGCGGTTCGTAGGAGCCGAAGATCGGTGGCAGCGAGCCGGCCACGAGAACCTGGCGGTCGGGATAGGCGTCGGCCGCCTGGCGGGCGAGCCTGCCGGACAAGGCGGCCAGCGCCGGGCCCTGTGTCTGGAAGCGCTCTTCGCCGATGTGGAAGGGCACGAGCGCATAGCTGTTGGTGGTGATGACGTTTGCCCCGGCCTCGATGAAATCGGCATGGACCTGGTAGACGATCTGTGGCGTTTCGAGCAGCGCCAGAGCCGACCATTCCGGCTGTCTTAACTCTGCCCCAAGCCGGATCAGTTCCCGGCTCATGCCGCCATCCAGAATACGCACCCTGCTCATGCCGCAATCACTCCCGTTCGAAAAATCACCTGCCGCGTCCGGCAGATTTGAAAATTACGTCTACGGGCATTGCATACAGCGAGCGGCGCGCCGCGTCGATGCGGCCCCTTGGCCAGAATTGGCAAATGACAATAGGGACGACGAAAACCTGGCGCTTGAAGTCGCACAAGGCGGCCGGCGGGGAGGCCCGCGCGGTCGCCTTGTCGAGGATGGCGGTCGCGTCTCAGGCGGCGCGCCGTCCGATCTGTCGCTGCGTCGATGGCGACAGGCGGAAATTCTGGAGCAGTGCCTTCAGCTGGTTGCTTTCCTCCGTCAGGGTCTGGCTCGCCGCATTGGTCTCCTCGACCATGGCAGCGTTCCGCTGGGTCATCTGGTCCATCTGGTTGACGGCCGTATTGACTTCGGCAAGGCCGACGGCCTGTTCCTTCGAGGAGGTTGCGATGGAGACCACCTGATCATTGACGCGGTTTACCAGGGTCTCGATCTCGGTCAGGGCCTCTCCGGTCGAGCGGACCAGTGACACGCCGGTTTCGACCTCGGCGGTGGAATTGCCGATCAGCCCCTTGATCTCTTTGGCGGCCTTGGCCGAACGCTGGGCCAGTTCTCGGACTTCCTGCGCCACGACCGCAAAGCCGCGACCGGCTTCTCCGGCCCGCGCCGCCTCGACGCCGGCGTTCAGCGCCAGCAGGTTGGTCTGGAAGGCAATCTCGTCAATCACGCCGATGATCTGGCCGATGCGGTTGGAGGCGTCCTCGATGCGGCTCATGGCCGAGACCGCGTCGCGCACGATGGCGCCCGACTTGCCGGCGCTCTGCTTGGTTTCGCTGACCATGCGGCTTGCTTCGGCCGCCCGTTCAGACGCGCTGCGGACCGTTGCGGTGATCTCGTCAAGGGCGGCGGCGGTCTCTTCGAGCGAGGCTGCCTGCTGTTCGGTGCGCTGGGAGAGATTGTTGGCGGCCTCGGCAATCCCGCCAGCGCTGCCATGCACGATGTCGGTGGAATGGCTGATGGCATTGATGACATCGTTGAGGGCTTCGACGGCGCGGTTGAAGTCATCGCGCAGCTTGCCGTATTCCGGCGAAATCTCGCCGATCGAGGCTGTCAGATCGCCATTGGCAAGACGCTCCAGGGCCATGCCGACCGTCTGCATCGCATCGGCCTGGGTCTGGCTGATGGTGCGCTGGCGATGCTCGGTGCTGCGGCGTTCCTCTTCGAGCCGCTGCTGCTGGTCGCTCTCGCGTTTGCGCAAGTCGATGCGCTCGCGCACGGAATCGCGCAGGATCGAGACGACGCCGGCCATCTCGCCGATCTCGTCCTTGCGGTCCGTCTCAGGGACCTCGTCAGTGACATTCTCTTGCGAAATGGCCCGCATGACGGCCTTGAGGCGATGGATTGGCCCGACGACGCTGCGCACGATGGCAAAGGCGGCAGCGACGATCAGCAATGTGCCGACCAGCACGATGGCGGCGGTTTCCATGGCATTGCGGCGGAACAGGGCGGCCAGGTCGTCGGCGTAGACGCCGGTCCCGACCACCCAGCCCCAGGGTTCGAAGCCGGCGACATGGGAATATTTGAGAACCGGCTCTTCAAAGCCCGGCTTCGGCCAGAGATAATCGACGAAACCTTCCCGGGTCGGGCTGGCCTGAACGGCCTTCACAAATTCCTGGAAGATGAACTTGCCGGTCGGGTCCTTCATGCCGGACTGGTCCGTGCCATCAAGTGCCGGCTTGATCGGATGCATGATGATGCCGCTCTTCATGTCGTTGATCCAGAAATAGCCGCTGTCCTCATAACGCAGCGCCCGCACCGCATCCTTGGCGCGGGTCTGGGCCTCGTCGCGGGTCAGCGCGCCGGAAGTTTCCAGCCCATAATAGAATTTGAACAGAGTGATCATGCTCTGGTCCATGGCGCTCAATTTCGCCTTGCGCTCGGCGACCATGGCGCCCTGAAAATGATTGAGCGTATAGACAAGTGTCGCGGAAAAAATCACCAATGCCAATCCGACCAGCATGTAAAGTCTGAGGGATATCTTGAGTGTTTTCATCTGTCTGCTCCAGCAACGATAGGTGAATTGCCAATAAAGCTGGCTGTAATGTGTTAAATTCAAATAAAGAGAGATCTAATTGGCGGCCAGGAGCACTGGTTTTTGCGCGAGAAGGTTGAATCGCGTGGCTGTTTGTGTGCGTCGGTCGCAACCTTGTTCTGCAAGTAAAGTATATCTAAATAAGCTATAACTAAATAGTAGTTCTGTTTCTTTTCTTGATGATTGCCAAGCTGGGCGCGATCACGACGCCGCCTCCCGCTTAACGCTTTGACCTCCGTCAACGCAGATGTCGCAGAGATGCGCTAGCGTCCACGCGGCGAAAGAGGGTTCCGTGAGGGTTCCCGGTCAGGAGGAGATGTGATCATGCCGAAAATGAGAGCCGCGATCTTTGTTGAAAACGGGCGTATCGTGCTCGATGACAAGCCAATCCCGGATGTCGGTCCACTCGACGCTTTGATGCGGGTGACGACCACGACGATCTGTGGAACCGATGTTCATATCCTGAAAGGCGAATATCCGGTCGCCAAGGGTTTGACGATCGGCCATGAGCCGGTCGGCGTCATCGAAAAGCTAGGGTCTTCGGTTTCGGGCTATCGCGAAGGCCAGCGGGTCATCGCCGGCGCGATCACGCCGAGCGGGCATAGCTATGCCTGCCTGTGCGGCTGCGGCTCGCAGGATGGCGTCGGTACCAAGCACGGTTTCAAGGCGATGGGCGGCTGGAAGTTCGGCAACACGATCGATGGATGCCAGGCCGATTACGTGCTGGTCAAGGATGCCATGGCCAATCTCAGCCCCATTCCGGAAGGGCTCAGCGACGAGCAGGTGCTGATGTGCCCCGATATCATGTCGACCGGCTTTTCCGGCGCCGAGAGCGGCGGCGTAAAGATCGGCGATACGGTCGTGGTCTTTGCGCTCGGGCCGATCGGCCTCTGCGCAGTGGCCGGTGCCAAGCTGATGG
This sequence comes from Rhizobium sp. CG5, assembly GCF_023701945.1. Lineage (GTDB taxonomy): Bacteria > Pseudomonadota > Alphaproteobacteria > Rhizobiales > Rhizobiaceae > Allorhizobium. The sequence goes on along the minus strand of NZ_JABAEF010000006.1, from coordinate 79,052 downwards.
GCGCCACCACGATCATCGGCGTCGACACGGTGCCGGCCCGTCTGGCCGTGGCGCGGCAATTGGGTGCCGATCATGTGATCGACTTCAAGGCCGGCGATCCGGTCGAGCAGATCATGGCGCTGACCGACGGACGCGGTGTCGATGTGGCGATCGAGGCGCTGGGAACGCAAGGCACGTTCGAATCCGCCCTCAAGGTCCTGCGGCCCGGCGGCACCCTGTCGAGCCTCGGCGTCTATTCCAGCGATCTCAGAATTCCGCTCGGCGCCTTTGCGGCGGGCCTCGGAGATCTGAAGATCGTCACCACGCTTTGCCCAGGCGGCAAGGAGCGCATGCGCCGGCTGATGGATGTGGTCAGTTCCGGCCGCGCCGATCTGGGGCCGCTGGTCACCCATCGCTTCAAGCTCGACCAGATCGAGGAGGCCTATGACCTGTTCTCCCATCAGCGCGACGGCGTGCTGAAGGTGGCGATCACGCCTTGATCGGCAATCACGACAGCTGCGTCGCAAGACCTGCGGCGCAGCCCCAAGTCTCACGGAACCGGCAGGCCGTCGACGAAATCGGCGGCCTCGTGGGCGTGGATTCGGGTGGCGCGGATCAGTCCCTCGAAATGCCGCTGCATCTTGAGGATGGCATCGGCATTGTTGAGCACCAGATACATGCCGCCGACGAAGAGCGCGGCCCGCTTCGATCCGAAGATCGTGTAGGGCACGGAAAATTTCTCCCGCTCGTCGAACAGGAACAGCCGGAACGACGGATAGAGCTCGCGGATCAGCGCTGCCATATAGCGTAGCTGCTGGGCGCGTGTTGCGGCACTCAAGCCCGCCCACATCCCCTCGCCATTGGCAAAGGCTTCCAGCGTCTGCTTCGGCATGCAGACTTCCATGTCGGTGCCGGGCTGGCGGTTGTAATCGAGCCGAAAGACGGTCTCGTTGGCCTGGCCGGCGACGCTCTGGTGGGTGCCGGTCGCCTCGTAGGCGATGATATCCGGCGTGCGCAGCAGGTCGGGGATGCGGGCCGGCACATAGCGGATTTTTGATCCGGCCGCCTCGGCATGCCATTTCATCAAGAGCGTCGTGTTGTCCTCGCCATCGGGCCGCTCCTCAAGTTCGACGCTCGGATGCAGTTCGCCCATCAATCCCTGGTCCTGCGACAGGCCCATCAGCCAGTCGAGTGACACGGAATGCCGCTCGGCAATGTTGAGCAGCGTCTCGACCCGCGGCAGCCGCGCCGCCTTGTCGGCCAGCAATTGCGACAGCGCCGACCGGTCGATGCCGATCTGCCGGGCAAACGCCGACTGGTTCTCGCCGCTACGGTCCAGCAGCTGCATCAGGCGTTCGCGAAACAGATCCGCAAGCAGGCGCTTATCCATTGGAGTCTCATATGTTGACTATAGTCACAACATTGCTTGAATGCGTCTCAAAATCAACACATGGTCATCACTGTCGCGTTGCTGGCGATCAGGGGAGGTGAGAGCATCACGTCAAGACCAGCATGCGAATCAGAGATGGCCAGGTGGATGGCCCGGCGTCGCAATGGGCAGCTGGTCGAGTGATATCAGCATGGCAGGAGCTTTCCCCTCGCATGACGACCGAAATGACCTCCGGCAAGAGCGCGACCTCGCGTCGAAAGCGCCACCGTCTTTTCCCCATCGAATGGCCCACCTTTTTCCTGCTGATCGCCTGCCATCTGCTCTGGCTGGGGGCCGGTTTCTTCGTCTACGCCGCCGTGCCGCTTGTAGGCCTTTTGCTGATGGGCGTGGCGGTGGCGCTGCATTCGTCGCTGCAGCATGAGGTCCTGCATGGGCACCCGACCCGCAGTGCCGTGGTCAACGAGGCGCTGGTCTTCCTGCCGATCGGTCTTTTTTATCCCTATCGCAGCTACAAGCACAGTCATCTGCAGCACCATGCCGACGAGCGCCTGACGGATCCCTATGACGATCCGGAAAGCTATTACCGAGCGATGGGCGACTGGCAGCGCCTGCCGTCTCTGCTGAAGCGCCTGCTGGCCTTCAACAATACGCTGATCGGTCGCGTGCTGATCGGCCCGGCGCTGATGGTGGTCGGCTTCACGGTGAGCGAATGGAAACGCATTGCCCGCCGCGACGACAAGGTGATCTTCGCCTGGCTGCTGCATGCGGCAGGCCTTCTGCCGGTCGGTCTGGTCATCGAACTTGGCTTCGGCATTCCCCTCTGGCTTTATGCCGTGACCTCGGCCTATCTGGGCGTGGCGCTGATTGCCGTGCGGTCGTTCTGCGAGCACCAATGGGCGGAGCGGGCCGACGGCCGCACCATCATCGTGGAGAAATCGATCCTGGCACCGCTGTTTCTCTACAACAACCTGCATCTGGTGCATCACAAGCTGCCAACGGCCGCCTGGTATCGCCTGCCGGCGCTCTACAAGGAACGCCGCGCCGAATGGCTGGCGCTCAACGACCACTATGTCTTTGCGTCCTATCTCGATGTCATCAAAGCCTATGCGTTTCGCGCCAAGGAACCGGTCGTGCATCCGGTCCTGCGCCGTGACGATAGGGTGCTGATCGCGCAGGGCGCCGAACCGGCCTTCGATCTCGGCGAACCTGCCATGCTGGCTACCGAGACCGCGCCATGACGCTGGTGGCCGCCCTGCCGATGTATGACTGGCCGGAACTGCGCGGCGAGACCGATCAGCGCTGGGCTGACATGCGCGATGATTTTCGCAGGCGCGGTATCGATGCGCCGCAAAGCCTTGCAAGGCGCAATGCCGATCTGCCGCCGGTGCCGGGTGGCATCCGCGATGCCTTCGGCGCCGTGATCGCCGCCGATCCGGCCAGCCTGCCTGCCGGTGAATTCGATCTGCGCACCTTGTGGCTGCATCCGGATCTGTTGGTCTCTGAAACCTGCTGGGGGCCGATGACGCTGTTTCTCGAACCGCATGTCACGGTGATCGGCCAGAGCCGCTATGATGGCATCACCGGCGGGCAGGGCGAGTTCTATTCGAGCGTGATCGTTGCGCGAAAGGCCGATGGCGGGTCGCCGGTGCAGGCCCCGGCCGATGGCGCGGCGGTGCTTCCCCTTGCCGACCTGCGTGGTCGGCGGCTGGCGTTCAACGAAACGCGATCGCTGTCCGGTTACCTGGCGCTGCAGGCCGATCTGGGCGCCCTGGGAGAAGGGCTTTCGCTGTTTTCCGAAACGGTCGAGACCGGCAGCCACCGCGCTTCGGTTCTGGCGGTGGCCGATGGCTCGGCCGATGTCGCGGCGATCGACTGCAAATCCTGGGCGCTGGCGCAGCGTTTCGATGCCGCGGCTGGCGAGCTGCAGGTCATCGGCTGGACAGCGCGTCGCAAGGGGCTGCCTCTGGTCCAGGCCCGGCGGCTTGATCTGTCCGCCGGCTGATCAGAAGCCCGCCGCCACCATGATATCATCAACCGTCGTCGCCCCGAGAAAATCGGCCGCGGCTTCGATATCCTCGCCGAGCGGCCGATCGTCGGCATAGATCACGATCCTCTGGCGCAGCGCATCGAACAGGGCGCGCGTGCGCGGTGCTGCCTGATCTTTCAATCCGCCGATGTCGTAGCTCTGGCAGGCGGCCAGCAGTTCGATGGCCAGGATGCGGCGCAGATTGGCGAGGATATCGAGGGCCTTTAGGGCGGCCGGCGTGGCGTGGCAAAGCATATCCTCCTGCAGGCCGGAGGTGATGCCGCCGTCGAGGCTCGCCGGTGCCGCCAGCCGCCGGTTTTCGCCGACCAGCGAGACCGCTGTATATTGGGCGATCATGAAGCCCGAGGCGACGCCGCTGTCTTCGGCCAGAAAGGCCGGCAGTCCGCTCACCAGCGGATTGACCATGCGGTCGATGCGGCGCTCGGACATGGCGCCGAGTTCTGCCATGGCGACGGCCAGTTGATCCATGGCAAGTCCCATCGATGCGCCGACGGCATGGGCCTGCGAATAGACCTCAGGGGCCTCCGGCGTGCCCATGACGATCGGATTGTCGGTCACCGAGGACAGCTCGCGATCGACGACCAATGACACACTTTCGACGCCGTCGTGAACGGCGCCGTGCACATGAGGAATGCTGCGCAGGCTCAAGGCATCCTGCACACGCCGGCCGGCAGATTCGACAAGGATATCAGACCCCTGCAGCAAGCTGTTCATGCGCTCGGCGACCCGGAGAAGGCCGGGGGCGGTGCGCACCGCCATCGCTTCCGGCGCGATCGCCCGCAATTGGCAACGCTGCGTCTCGAAGGTCATAGCGGCAATCGCATCGGCCCAGTCGAGCAGCTGCCGGGTCTGGATGAGGGCCAGGCTCGCAAGCCCGCTCACGCAGGGCGTGCCGTTGACCAGGCAAAGCCCCTCCTTGGCCTCCAGCGCCAGCGGCTCCAGACCGAGGCGCGCCAGGGCGTCGCGCGCCGGCAGCCGTTCGCCGCCGATCCGGATAAAGCCATGGCCGATCAGCACCAGATGGACATGGGCGATATGGCTGAGATAACCGACCGAACCCTGACGGGGGACTTCCGGCGTAAAGCCGACGTCGAGCAGCGCCAGCAGATACCGGATGATCACCGGCCGCAGGCCGGAATAGCCATGGGCGAAATTGTTGATCGCCGCCACCATGATGGCGCGGGACTCGACGATGGAGAGCGGCGCGCCGACGCCGACGGCATGGCTCATCAGGATATTGCGCGACAGGGCCGCCTGTTGCTCGCGGGTGACCGCGACATCCGAAAGCGCGCCGACCCCGGTGGTGATGCCATAGCCGCGCATGTTGCGATCGACGATCGACTGGACTATGGCGTGCGCCGCCTCGATCCGCGACCAGGCGTTGGCAGAAAGCTCAAGGCTTGCCTTGCCGGTGGCAATCGCGGCGACATCCGGCCATGAAAGCGGGGCGTCCAGACGGATCGTGGCCATGTGTCAAACCCTTGTGTTGTGAAAGCATCTAGGCGGGATTGGCCCGAGATGTAGCACGGCCGGCCGCCGGTTTTCCATTCCGGGAACGACATCGGACAGAATTTGCACAGTGTTCTCGGCTGAACCTGCCGCTCGTCCCGTCGAAATCTCCTTGTCCTCTTATGCCGCGATCACCATTATCGCCGCGACGGATGGAGCTTCCGGGAGGGAAAATCATGAGCGTGTTCACATTTGCTACAGTGCCGACCATCATCGCCGGACCCGGATCGATTGCGCGGCTCGGTGATGCGGCGGGTGCCCGGCTTGGTGCCCGCGTCGCTGTCATCTCGGATGACGGGCTGGTGCGGGCGGGCCTCGTGGAACCGGCCCTTGCAGCACTTCGGGCCGGTGGGGCCGAGGTGTCGCTCTATACCGGCGTGGTTGCCGATCCGCCGGAGGCGATCGTTGAGGCAGCGGTGGCGCAGGCCAGGGCCTTTGGCGCAACGGGCGTGCTGGGCATCGGCGGCGGCTCGTCGCTCGATGTCGCCAAGTTGGTGGCTCTGCTTTGTCGAAGCGAGGAGCAATTGGCCGATATCTATGGTGTGGGCAAGGTGCAGGGACAGCGTCTGCCGCTGGTTCTGGTGCCGACCACGGCCGGGACGGGATCCGAAGTGACGCCGATTGCCATCATTACCACCGGCGAGCACGAAAAGAAGGGCGTGGTCTCACCGGTCCTGTTGCCCGATATCGCCCTGCTTGATGCGGCGCTGACGCTGGGCCTGCCGCCGGCTGTCACGGCGGCAACCGGGATCGATGCCATGGTGCATGCCATCGAAGCCTTCACCTCGGCAAGTCCGAACAACAATCCCGTGTCGCGTTCGCTGGCCAAGGAAGCCCTGCGGCTGCTCGGCGCCCATATCGAAACGGCCGTCCTGCAAGGCACGGACCTTGAGGCGCGACAGGCGATGCTGATCGGCTCGATGCTGGCGGGCCAGGCCTTTGCCAACGCGCCGGTTGCCGCCGTGCACGCGCTCGCCTATCCGATCGGCGGCCGCTATCATGTTCCGCACGGCCTTTCCAACAGCCTCGTCCTGCCGCATGTCCTGCGCTTCAACGCACCGGCCTGCAGTGCGGCCTATGCCGAACTGGCGCCTTGTCTCTTTGCGCATCTGGGCGGCAGCACGCCTGAGCAGCGCCTGACAGGCTTCATCGACGGCCTTTCGGCGCTTCCTGGTCGCCTGAACCTGCCGCAACGCCTGCGCGATGTCGGCATCCCCCGGGACAAACTCTCCCTGCTGGCCGACGATGCGATGGAGCAGACGCGGCTGCTGGTCAACAATCCGCGACCGGTCAGCAGGGCCGACGCTCTGGCGATCTATGAGGCCGCCTGGTAGACGCCCGGCTTGGTGCCCTCTGGCGCCTTCTCGATATCATCTGCAATCAGCAAGGAAGACGGCATGCTGCGCTGGGGACTGCTCGGGACGAGCTTCATATCGGAGACCATGGCGGCGGCGATTGCCTCCAGCCACGGATCGGTGATCACTGCCGTGTCCGGCCGCGCGCCCGATCGCCTGGCAGACTTTGCGGCACGTCACGGCATTGCCAAAGCCTATGGCGACCAGGATGCGCTGCTGGCCGACCCGCAGGTCGACGTCGTCTATGTCGGCCTGCCCAACAGTCTGCATCATGACGCTGTGATCCGCGCGGCGGCGCGCGGCAAGGCGGTGGTGTCGGAAAAATCGCTGACCACGACCATGGCGGAGGCCGCGGCCCTGGCCGACGCTGTGCGCGCCGGCAATGTCTTTTTCATGGAAGGGCTGATGTATCTGAACCATCCGCTGATCGCCGAGCTGGGCGCGACCCTGCGCTCCGGGCGGCTGGGCCGCTTACGCGCCGTCAACGGCTTTTATGCCGCCGATATCTGGAAGCTGGTCAATCCGCAGGGCGGCGGCACGCTCTTCAATCTCGGCTGTTATCCGGCATCGCTGCTGCATTATGTGGTGCAGACGGCCTGCGGTCCGCAGGCGTTTCGCGAGAGGACCAGCAGCGGCTTCGGCAATGTCTCGCCCCATGACGGCAATCTCTGCGACGCGGTGCTGTCGGTGCGCTTTGCCAATGGCGTCCTGGCGACATTGCAGTCGACCGACAGCTACGGCATGTCCCATGGCTTCACCGTTTATGGCGAGCGCGGCCAGTTGCGGTTCGTCACCAATCCCTGGCTGCCGACCCCGCAGGAGAACGTGATCGAGATCCTGGAGTATGGCCATGCGCCGGAAGAGATCCGGGTGTCGTCGGGCTATGATGCCTTCCAGCACCAGGTCTTCGTGGTCGAACGCTGCCTGCGGGAAGGCCGGGTCGAGGCGCCGCGGCCGTCGCCACAGCTGGCCGATTCGCTGGAGATCATGGAATTGCTGACCGAATGGCAGGCCCATTGCCTGGCCGGCGCGGGAATCGCCGCGGCGGGATAGTCAGTCGGGGCTGACCATCTTCGTCATTAGCAGGGGATGAGCCGTGCGGTTTGACGGCGCCACCATGGCGACAAGCGCCCGCCCGGTCTATGGTTGCGACATGAGTCCAAGGCCGATTCCCTCTGCAGACCGTCGTTATGCCCCTCCGGTGGTCCCGGCCTGGGCAGTGCCGCGGGGCGTGGTCCTTGACGCAGAGGAGGCAGCGTTCCTCGCCGGTTCCGCCTTGAATTCGCTCGACGGTCTCGTTCGGGCCCAGCCGGATTGGGGTGGCGCCTGGCGCCAGCGGCTGGCGCTGAAGGCCGCGATTTCGGCAGTGCGACTGGCCGGGCGCAGCGAGGACGAGGCGGCCCTTCGCGATGTCTGGCTGCTCCGCAGCGCCGGCGACGATCCAGGCCCGGCCGGCAGCATCCTGTCGGCATGGCGTCGGCTCGCCTCGCGTGGCACCGTGGTCGATGCCGCGGCTTTGCAGGAGACCGCCGAGCTTTTTGGCATCCGCTGGAGCGACGACCTCATTGTGTTGCCGGAGCGTCTTGATGACATTGCCCGATCGGCCATCGGTGCACCCTTTGCCGCCGCGGAGATTGCGGCTGCGGTCCATGGTCTGAGACCGGACGCCGAATTGTTGGGCTGGTGGCTGGCGGATCTTGGCCTGGCAAGGGCCCTGCGCTGGCCGGTCGCCGTGCCGCTGCTGATGGCGCAACGACAGATCTCCGCCTTTCGCACCGAGGGCGGCCGCGGGCGTATTCGCCCCGGCGAGGACAACTTCCGCCGCGCCGTCTGCCTGGCCTTGGCGCAGGCGGCAACCGAGGCCTGCCGGCTGGCCGGCGACATGGCGCGCCGCGCCGATCGTCTATCTGCTGTCACGCCGAAACTGCGGGCCAAGGGCGCCGGCGAGGCGATCCGGCTGCTGTTGGAGGACGACGCGGTCTCCGGCTCGCTGCAGACCGCGAAACTGTCGCGCTGGGCTTCACGCCGGCTGTTCGACCGGCTGGTGGAGTTCGACGCGGTGCGCGAACTGTCCGGTCGCTCGACCTTTCGTCTGTACGGGTTGTAGCGATGGCGCGCCGGGCACAGCAAATAAAGACCGTGGTCGACACCGAGCTTTCCGATCTGCCGCCGGAGCTGCGCTGGCGCGAGTGGATGGCCAGGGTCGAGGCGGTGATTTTTGCCTCGGCGACGCCGGTCAGCCGCGAGACGCTGGCGCGCATCGTCGGGCGCGACTGCAATATCGACCTGATCATCGACGACATCGGCGAGGAGTTGCGCTCCAGGCCCTATGAACTCGTGGCAGTGGCCGGCGGCTGGCAGCATCGCACCAAAAGCGCCTATGCCAATGTCATCCGCGCCTCCGGGGCGCCCACGGCGCCGACCGCCGGCATCACCCAGCACGAAGCGACCGTCCTGATGGCGGTGGCCTATATGCAGCCGGTGACCCGGTCTGATCTGACAAAAATCTTCGGCAAGGAGGTCAGCCGCGACACGATTGCCAGCCTGCGCGACGGCGGCTTCTTGACCTCCGGGCCGCGCAGCCCGACGCCGGGCGCACCCTATACCTATGTGACGACCCCGCATTTTCTCTCGACCTTCGGCTTCGACACGCTGCGCGACCTGCCGGATATCGAAATGCTGGAGGATGCCGGCCTGCTCAACCGTCAGATGCCAGCCGAGTCGGGCGGCGATGTCGACGCCTCGGATGCAGACATGGACGAGCTGGACGACGACAACTGAGCGGCGCGCAGGCAGGACCCGTTCGGTGCTATCGACAAGGCCGGCGATGGTCTACTCGACGCGGCGGCCTGCTTCGTCGAACAGATGGAGATGGCTGACCGGGAAATCGACGCGGATGGTCGGCCCGGCTTTCAAGACGTCGCGGTCCAGCGTGAAGACCTTGAACGGCAATCCATGCACTTTGAGGTGCAGGATGATGCCGAAGCCGGTCGGCTCGATCAACTCGACCTCGGCCGCCGTCTTGCCCGCATCGCTGATGACGACATGCTCCGGACGGATGCCGAGCGTGGCGGTGGAACCGGATTCGAAGCCGGCCAGGATTGGGGCCGGGATCATCGTGCCGTCGACAAGGCGAATGTCAGCCTGGTCGCCGCTGACCAGATAGCGGCCCTCGAAAAAATTCATGCCCGGCGAGCCGATGAAGCCGGCGACGAAAAGATTGGCTGGGCGGTCGTAGAGATCGAGCGGGGTTCCGACCTGCTGCACCACGCCGCCATGCATGGCGACGATGCGGTCGGCAAGCGTCATGGCCTCGATCTGGTCGTGGGTGACATAGATCGACGTCGCGCCGAGATCGGCATGCAGCTTCTTGATTTCGGCGCGCATCTGTTCGCGCAGCCGGGCGTCGAGATTGGAGAGCGGCTCGTCGAACAGGAAGGCCTTCGGCTGGCGGACGATGGCGCGGCCCATGGCGACACGCTGGCGCTGTCCGCCGGAGAGCGCCTTCGGGCGGCGCTCCAGCAGCGGCTCCAGGCCAAGCTTTCCGGCAGCCGCGGCGACGATGCTGGCGATCTTGTCCTTGGCCGTCCGGCGCAGGCGGAGGCTGTAGCTCATGTTGTTGGCGACGCTCATATGCGGATAGAGCGCGTAGGACTGGAAGACCATGGCGATGTCGCGGTCTTTCGGCTTCAGCTCGTTGACGCGCCGGCCGGCGATGCGGATCTCGCCGGAGGTCACCTCCTCGAGGCCGGCGATCATGCGCAGCAAAGTCGACTTGCCGCAGCCGGACGGCCCGACGAGCACGATGAATTCGCCATCGCCGATGGTGAGATCGACGCCATGCAGAACGGGGAAATGGCCGTAGCTCTTGCGGATGCCTGAAATATCGATGGAAGCCATGGGAAACCCTTTCAGCCTTTGACCGCGCCGGCCGTCAGGCCCTGCACGAGGTAGCGCTGGATCGCGAGGAAGAACAGGCAGGCGGGGATGAGCGCCATGACACCGGCTGCCATCATCTGCCCGAAATCGACGGAAAATTTTGACACGAAAGAGAGGAGACCGACCGGGAAGGTGGCCGCGTCGTTGCCGGAGATCAGCATCAGGGCAAACAGCAACTCGCTCCACGCCGCCGTGAAGACGAAGCCGAGCGTTGCAGCGATGCCCGGCAGCGTCAGCGGCAGGATGATCTGCCGGAAGGCGATGAACTGTGTCGCGCCGTCGATCATCGCCGCTTCTTCCAGGTCCTTCGGAATGCCGTCGAAGAAGGACTGCATCAGGAAGGTGGCGAACGGCACGTTGAAGGCCGAATAGACGATGACCAGGCCGGTCAGGCTGTTGGTGAGGCCGAGCGGCGACAGGATCTTGAAGATCGGCGCCACCAGCATGACCAGCGGAAACATCTGGGTCAGCAGCATCAGTCCGACGATCCAGTATTTTGCCCGGAAGGAAAAGCGCGACAGCGCATAGCCCGACAGGGAGGCCAGCACCGTGACGATCACCGCCGTCGAGCCGGCGACGATCAGGCTGTTGCGGAAAAAGGTCGGGAAGGCGCTGTGGGCGATGACGAATTCGAAATGCTCGAAGGTGGTGCGCGACGGCCACATCCGCACGCCCTCGCTATAGAGCAGGTCGTTCGGCGTCACCGACACTTTCAGGAGCCAGAACAGCGGAAACAGCGCGACGACGACATAGGCGAGGATGGCCAGGCGATGGGCGCCGATCATCAGGATCTTGGTGGGCCGCATGGTCTCAATCCTTGTTCAGCAGCGTCTGACGCAGGAAGACGATCAGCATGGAATAGGCCAGCAGCAGCACCAGCAGCACCAGCGCGATCGCCGAGGCATAGCCGAAATCCAGCCGCTTGAAAGCCTGGGTGAAGATGTAGCTGGCGACGATCTGGGTGCGGTCGGCCGGTCCGCCATTGGTCATGACGATGATCAGGTCGGCAAAGTTGGAGACCCAGACGGTGCGCAGTAGCACGGTGATGGCAATCGTCGGCGCCAGGAAGGGCAGGGTGATCGACAGGAAGCGCTGCACCGGGCCGGCGCCGTCGATCGAGGCCGCCTCATAGAGGTCGCGCGGGATGGCCTGCAGGGCGGCCAACAGCGTGATCGCAAAGAACGGAATGCCCCACCAGACATTGGCGACGATCGGCCCCCACATGGCCAGGTGTGGATCGGACAGGATGTTGTTCGGCTGGTCGAGCAGGCCCAGGGCGTAGAGCCAATGGGGCAGCGGGCCGATCACCGGATTGAACAGCCAGGCCCAGTTGAGGCCGGCCAGGAAGCTTGGCACCGCCCAGGGCAGGAAGACCAGCGCCTGCACCAGGCCGCGGCCGCGAAACGGCTTGTCTAGAAGAAGAGCCAGGATCAGGCCGAAGACGAATTGCAGCAGCACCGAGGCGCCGGTCCACCACAACGTGTTCTTCAGCGCCCGGAAAAAGTCCTGGTCCTGGCCGAGCGCGCGGAAATGATCGAGGCCGATGAAACCGCCGGAAAAGGGATTGAGCAGCTGGATATCACGGAAGGCGTAGGAAATGCCGAGCACCAGCGGCACCAGCATGACGGCGACGATCAGGATCAGCGCCGGAGCGCTGTAGAGATAGGGCTCCGCGACATGGGCGAGCCGCTGCATCAGCGGCCGCCGGTCTTGGCGGTGGGTGGACGAGATCATCAGGCACGGTTCCGTTGCGGGCAATCACGATGGGACGTCTGCGGGCGGACCGACAAGGTCCGCCCGGCCAATGCCTTACTTGGCGAGGAATTTCTTCTGCGCCTTGGTCAGGTAGTCGGCCCACTGATTGGCAAGCTCCTCCGGCGTGATGTCGCCGAGCAGGGCCTGCTGCGAGGTCTTGATGACCAGCGAATCCTTGAAGAAGGCGAATTCTTCGAGATGCGTCGGCATGACGGTCGGGATGGCGTTCTTGTCGGAAAGCTCTTCGAACCAGCCCTTGAACTGCGCGCTGGCGTAGAACGGGTCTTTCTCGGCGGACTTCAGGGCCGGCAGGGCGCCGGTGCGCTTGTTCCAGGCGATATTGCCCTCCGGCCCTTCCAGGGTTTCGATCAGCTTCCAGGACAGGTCCTTGTTGGCGCTGGCCGCCATCATCGACCAGCCGGCATAGCCGATGGTCGGGAAGGTCTTGCCGTCCGGTCCCTTGGGCATGGTCATGACGCCGTAGTCTTCCGCCTTCATGCGCTCGGCGATGGCGATCAGGGCGTCGGGGTCCTGGTCGAGGAAGGCGCAGGTGCCGCTGTAGAAACCGGCGACGATTTCGTTGAAGCCCCAGTTGACGCTGTCTTTCGGCGCATAGCCGTTCTTGTAGAGGTCGATCAGCCAGGTCAGGCCCTTGACCCAGCCCTCGCTGTTCATGGTCGAGGTGCCGTCTTCCTCGAAGAACTTGTTGGAGCCGGCCATGGTGGCGCCGAACATCACCCAGCCGTTGAGGCCGCCCGGACCGCCGCGCAGGCAGTAGCCGTATTTGCCGGGCAGGGCGGAGACCTTCTTGGAGGCCTCGGCGAACGCCTCCAGCGTCTTCGGTGGCTCGGACACGCCGGCCTCGGCGAGCAGTTTCTTGTTGTAGAACATGGCGCGCAGGTAGAAGCCGTAAGGCAGCATATAGGCCGTGTCGTCGATATCGCGGCCAAGCTCCAGCGCCCGGTCGGACAGGTCGGAGGTCTTGTCCCATTTGGCCAGATACGGCTCAAGGTTTTCGAGCAGCTTGTTGTTGGCATAGAGCGACAGCCAGGTGTCGGGCATTTCCATCACGTCGGGGATTTCACCGGCCGAGACCATGGTGGCGAATTTCTGGAAGGCCTCGCCCCAGGGCAGCGAGATGATCTCCACCTTGGTGCCGGGATTGGCGGCCTCGAAGGTCGCGACGATCGATTTCAACGTCTCGGTCCGTTCCGGGCTGGTGATCACTTCGACAAGTTTCAAAGTCGTGTCGGCCAGTGCCGTTCCGGCCATCAGGGCGCTCATCAGCGCTGCAGTCAGAAGTCTTTTCATGCTATTCCCCCTCATTATTGTGTTGGGTTTCAATCAGAGCTTCAGGCTTGGGAAGCGGCCGATATCGCCGTTTCCAGATCACTCCACAGGGCCTCGGTTCCTTCGAGGCCGACATGGAGACGCACGGACCGCGCATGGATCCCGAAGGCATGCGCGGAATTGGGTTGGGCTTTCTGCTGCAGCACCACTTCGCCGGGCACGATCAGGCTCTCGTGCCCGCCCCAGCTGACGCCCAGCTTGAACAGCGTCAGCCGGTCGGCAAAGGCGCGGATGTCGATACCGTCGCGGAAGATGAACGAAAACAGGCCCGATGTGCCCGTCAGCCCCGGCGGCAGGTGATTGGCAAGGGCCGGATGATGGACGCGTTCGACGATATCGAGGGCCTGCAGACGCCGGGCGATGGTCATGGCAGAGGCTTCATGCGCCTTCATGCGGATCGGCAGCGTGCGCATGCCGCGGATCAGCAGCCAGGCGTCGAAGGGCGACAGCTTGCCGCCGAGATAGGGCTGCGCCTCGGCGCGGATGCGGTCGATCAGCTGTTTGGGGCCGGCCACGACGCCCGCCACCACATCGCTATGGCCGCCGAGATATTTCGAGGCGGAATGCAGCACAAGATCGACGCCCAGCGTCAGCGGCCGCTGGAAGACGGGGCTTGCCCAGCTGTTGTCGATGACGCTGATCACGCCATGCTGGCGGGCGAGCGCCGCCAGGGCGCCGACATCATGGGCCTCCATGACCCAGCTGGTCGGGCTTTCCATGTAGAACAGCTTGGCGCCGGGCAGCGCCTTGGCGACCGCATCCTCGTCGAGGCCGTCGACATAGGTCACCTCGACCCGCATGCGTTTCAGCAGGGTTCCAAACAGCCGGAAGGCATCGGGATAGACGTGCCGGACCGCGACGATACGGTCGCCGGGCTCGACGAAGGACAGCACGGTCGAGGAAATCGCCGCCATGCCGCTGGCAAAACCCAGTGCATCCTCGCCCCCCTCGAGCTTGGCCAGCATCTCCTCGAAGAAGCGGACCGTCGGGTTGAGGCCGCGCGAATAGACCGGACGGACCTTTTCGCCGCGATAGGTCTCGACCATTTCGTCATAGCTCGAAAAGGTGAACAGCGAGGTCTGCACGATGGGCGGCACGACGGCCTCGAAGGCATGGGCTTCGTCATGGGCAACCACGAGGGAGGCATAGTCGAACGGATCGGACCCGTTGATCATTTGGACATTTCCTTGATGTCTTCCTCGACGACGTCGAGGATCTTGAGCGTTTCGCGACGGGCCGCTTCGGTGTCCTGCGCGGCGATCGCGTTGAAGAGGGTGCGGTGATAGGGAAAGGAACGCCGGGCGAAATCCGGCCGGTTGAAAGGTTTTTCCCAGAACCGCTCGAAGGCCTCGCGCATCTGCTCCAGCAATTGTTTAAACAGCGGATTGTGCGTGGCATCGTAGATCGCCAGATGGAAGGCGAGGTCCTCCGGGCCCGACGTGCCCTTGGCCAGGTGAACCCGTTCCATCTCGTCGAGCTTCTGTTCGATCGTGGCAAGATCGGCCGGCGTGCGCCTGCGGGCGGCGACCATGCCGGCCTCACACTCGATGCCGCGCCGGACTTCGAGCGTCTGCAGCAAGGCCTCGCGCAGGCTGGCCGTCTCGAGCGACAGCGGCATGTGGATCGTTGCCGAGGTGATCGGCTTCAACAGATAGGTGCCGCTGCCCTTGCGGGTTTCCATGACACCGAGCGCCTGGAAATGCCGCATCACCTCGCGGATCGTCGAGCGGCCGACGCCCAGCGCTGCCATCAACTCGCGCTCCGCCGGCAGCCGCTCGCCGGCCCTCAGATTGGCCTGGTCGATATAGGCGGCCAGCGCTTCCGTCACCTGGCGCGCCCGGTCCATCGGCGGCAGCGGCGCGATCACCGGTCGGTCCTGCAACTGTGTCGCCATGGATGGGCCTTTGAAAATTGGTCTGACATCCTAGCATTTCTCAAACGCCGGCGCTCGTCAACCGGTCTGCGGTTTTCGCACAGCAGATTTCTCCGGAGCGCTATCGCTGCTCCGTTTCAGGCATGTCAGGCTTGAAATCGGGTGGTAAGTGCGGGGGATGGCCGCGCAATTCAACGCGCGTTCGGGCGAGCCAGTTCAGCATCACCCGAGAATGGGCCGGCGGTGACGCCGGATCACGCCCGCCGTATAGCTTTGTCAGGCGTCGAGCGTGTCGATCAGTTTCGGCAGATCGGCGACCGTCTCGATGACATAGGTGGCGCCGGCGGCTTTGAGTTTTGCACCGACGCGGGCATGCAGGGCCTGGCGTTCGGAGGGTGAGAGGTCTGCCAGTTGCTCGACCGTCAATCCCGCCTCGTTGCCCGACAGGGTCAGCCCGACGGTGATGCAGCCGGCGGCCACGCCTTCGGCTATGCCCGGTTCGGTATCGTCGACCTTGATCACGGCCGAGGCCGGATAGACCATCAGGTCGACGAAACATTTGTACATGCCGATCGGCGTCGGGCGGCCCAATGCCAGGTCGTCGGCGCAGATCAGGTTGTCGGCGACATAGCCCTGCTCGGCGGCCAGCGGCAGCACGCGCTCCATGATCGAGCGGGTATAGCCGGTGGTCGAGCCGATCTTGATGCCTTTGCCGCGCAGATAGGCGACCGCGTCCAGCGCGCCGGGGATCAGCGTGCAGTAATCCGTCACCACCTCTTCGTTGAGCGGCACGAACAGCGCATAGACCTTGTCGATCGCCGCTTCGCCCGGCATCTCGCCCTGCGCTTTCCGCCAGCGCTCGGCAATATGCGGCTCGGCCAGCATGGCGGCGATATGGGCGCGCTTCGGCAGGCCCATCGGCTTGCGGGCATCGCCGATCGTCACCGCGACGCCGAATTTGGCAAAGGTCTCGACAAAGGCGCCCATCGGCGCGAACGAACCGAAATCGATCATCGTGCCGGCCCAGTCGAAGACGACGGCCTTGAACTTGCTCATGCGAGCCTCCCATAGAGATCGTTGATGGTTTCCTCGCCGATGCCGAACGCCGTCGAGGCGCCGCAGCCGCTGGTGACGATGACGAGGCGCACGGCGTCGGACGGTCTGTCGGTGAGCCGCCAGCGGTCGGGTGCCGAGGCATAGGTGCCGATCCAGCGTTCCGTGATCATGCGGCCGGGCAGGTCGAGCACTCGGTCGAATTCGTCGAGGATCAGCGCATCGACATCTTCGTGGGCAAAGGGATCGGGCGTTGCAGCGTAATGATGGCTGTCGCCGACCACCAGCGAGCCATCGGCCGACTGGGTGACGATCAGGTGGATGCCGTTGGCGCGGTGCGCCGCCATCTCGGCATCGAGCCGGGCCTTCAAGGCGGCCGCCTCCGGCAGATCGGCATAGCCGAGATAACGGCCGAGGCCGAGATCGGACATCACGGCAGTGCGGAAGGTGACGGGCGAGGCCGGCTTGACGCGCAGCATCTGCAGCTTGCAGCGGGTCAGGCCATAGGCGGCGATCCGCTCGGCAAACAGGCCGGTATAGTCGTCGCCGGGGCAGAGGATCACGGTCTCCGCCTCGACCGGACCCTTCGACGTCTCGACCCGCGGGGCGTCCACGGCCGTGACAGTCGTCTGCCACAGGAAGGTGACGCCGTGCGTCTGTTGCAGATAGCGGGTCAGTAGCGGAATGGCGGTGCGGGATTCCACACGCAGTTCATGGGGGCTGTGCAGGGCGGCGATGGCGGCATCGGTGCGGATCGCCGGCACAAACTCTTGTGCCTTCGATGCGGTGATCCGCGTGCAGCCTTCGCCCATTTCGGTCTTGAGAAAAGCGTCGATGACATCTTGCGATTCCGGCAGGCGGGCGGCGACCACCAGTCCCTGCTGCAGCACCTCAATTCCGGCCTCTGCCACCGTTTCGGCCCACACAGTGCGGGCCCGCCGCGCCATGGTCCAGCAATCGCCGGCACCCTGGCCGGTGACCGTGACGAAGCCGAAATTGCGCACCGACGCGCCGTTGGCCTGGGCGTCGCGGTCGATGACTACGACGCGCTTGCCGCGTTTGGCGGCGGCAAAGGCATGGGCAAGGCCGATGATGCCGGCACCGACGACGGCCAGATCATAGACGGCCATCAGAGATCCTTGTGCACCTGGAATCCGGCCCAGGACTGGCTGACCGGCATGACTTCCAGGCTGTTGATGTTGATATGGGCCGGCTGGGTCGCCACCCAGTGAATGGTGTTGGCGATATCTTCCGGCTGCAGCGCATTGGCGCCCTTGTAGAGCCTGTCATAGGCTTCCTGGTCGCCGCCGGTGCGCACCAGCGTGAATTCGCTTTCGCAGAGGCCCGGCTCGATCGAGGTGACGCGCACCCCCTTGCCATGCAGGTCGGAGCGCAGGCCAAGCGAGAACTGGCGCAGGAAGGCTTTCGTGCCGCCATAGACATTGCCGCCGGGATAGGGCCAGTGGGCCGCCACCGATGACAGGTTGACGATCACGCCGCGTCGGGCAATCAGGCCCTCGAGCAGGTGATGGGTCAAGGTGACGAGGCCTGTCACATTGGTGTCGATCATCTGTTTCCAGTCCGACAGCTTGGTCTGCGGCGCAGCGGCGGTGCCGAGCGCCAGTCCGGCATTGTTGACCAGCACGTCGATCTCAGAAAACTCAGGCGGCAGGCCGGCAAGGGCTGTCAGCATCTCGCCCTCATCGGTAATATCGAAACAGGCCGGCTGGAATTTGACGCCGAATTCTGCGTTGAGCTTGGCGAGCCGGTCCATGCGTCGGCCGGTGCCGATCACCTGCCAGCCATCGGCGATGAACCGGCGGGCGGTGGCTTCGCCGAAACCCGACGTGGCTCCGGTGATGAAAATCGTTTTGCTCATGGACTGTCCCATTCCTGCTCTGTGCACTCAACACGTTGTTTTTAAGCGTATTGTGACGGCGGACAAGGCGAAAGGGCGAAATCGTCCTGGCTGGACCGAACGAATATCGGCCGTGGCTCTACAGACACACCGGCGGTCGGCGGAGCTGAAAGGCTGTCATCCAACCTCACGCGCGAATTAAAGCTACTGGCAGTTTCCAGTTAATAAATCTGTGAAACACTATCGCGATGTTCTACTAACGAATGTTGCGCATGTTCGCGAAAGCCAAGGTTGTCGCTCTAGCCGCATTTCTGATCGTCGTATTCGGATATCCGTTTTACAGCGTACTGTTCCATGGACTGATCTATGTGAAGCGAAGTGGCTGGAGAACTTACGAAGAGGCTCCAGTTCGATTCATATTTAACGCAGCCCTCTCTTGTGTCGCGTTTGTAGGCGTCTTGGCTTTCATTGCATTTCTCGTCTGGGCTAGAAAAACCAGACGGGAGCGCGCGTTGGAACGTTTGCCGCCGCCGCTCATCAAGGAAAGTTATATCTCAGTGCACACAGACCAAAACACGGAACGCCGCAAGGACGTAAAAATGATATTCGATGAGCATGACGGTTTGTAGCGTTGCATTACCCTCCTTCCGATTGGAGGAGATGGGGAACAAAGTCGATTAAACCGTCTATGCTCGGCCGCTGGCCTTGACCGGTGGTTCGTCCGCCCGGAGGCTGTCTGGGGCCGCCTCTTCCTCGTCGGCAAGGTCGATTGTGTAGGAATAGGCGTCGAGCATGTCGAAAGCCCGCTCGGTCGCCTCGATGCGGGCGGCGGCTTCGGCCACCAGCTTGCCGATCGTCTCCATGCGGGCCCGCAGCATATAGCCCAGCACATCCTTGCCCGGCCGGTCGCCGAGCCGGCCCAGGTGGTTTTGCAGCCGGCTGCTATGGCCCTGCATTTCGCGGATCTGGAACCGGGTCTTGCTGATTTCGTCGGTCAGCTTGGCCCGCATGCCGGCAATCGGGTCGAAGGTGCCGGGCTCGCGGTCGTCGAGCACGATCTCGTTGACGAGCTTTTCGATGACCAGCAGGCCCTGCAGATCCATCGCCTCGGTCAATTCCAGATCGTAGCCGGTCTCGTCGAAGAATTTGCGCCGGGCGGGATCGAGCAGAAGTTCGCACGCCTTCTGGCCGCGAATGAAGGTCTCGGTATCACCGCCCGAATCCGGATGGGTGGCCTTGGCCAGCAGGCGGTAGGCCGCCCGGATCTGCTCGTCGTCGGCATCCTGCGCGACGCCCAGGATCTCATAGGGATCGATCACACGGATCCTCCTTGTTCGGACACCACCTTATTCGGAGATCAGCCCGTCGAACACTTCGAGCATGGCATCGGCAATTGCCTTGCCCAGCGCCACGCCGTTGTCCTGCAGGGCGGTCTCGTCCATGTCGCGGGCTGCCAGGGCCAGCGCCGACCCCTCGTTCATCACGATTTCCTGCGCCCTTTGTATGGCCCACATGGCAAATTCGCTGCGCGTGGTGATTTCGACACTGTCCATCTGCGGGTCCGTTGATCTCTCCCATGCCGCTTGGCGTGGCTTGGCGAGCTTCGTTTGATCTGCCTTGAGGTCACGTCGCCGCCACCCGGTTCATGGTCCCGCAATAGCAGAGGAGGTCCGATCTGACAAAGGTAGAAAATGCAAATGTCCTGTCGGAAGGGCGCACGATGGCGCGGTCGGAGCGCCCACCGGGAACAAATCGCAGGCTGCTTCGGTTGTCTTTGCCGGGGCAACATGCTGTCGGCTGGAGAGGCGGATGGCACTGCAAGAGGACAAAAGGATATGAGTGAACACATTGAAAATGCCGATGGCCAGGGCGAAATTCTGATCGACGGCAACCGTGCGCCGGTGCCCTATCTGGTCAAGGTCGTGCGGGAGAACAGTTCCTATGAAGTGCAGATCAGCCTGAACGCATCGCGTGACTGGCTGCTGACGCAGGGATTTGAAAAGGAGGCTACACTGTTGCGCGGCAATGGCGACAGCATTTCGGTGCGCGCCGATAAGGCGGTGCAGGTCGGAGATCCCCTCAGCGTCGTCCTGCATGCCGAGCCAGAAACGATGGCGTCGCGCGAGGATCTGCTGGCCGCCTTTCCGGAGCTTGATGTCGCGCGCATGCACCGCCTCTGACACAGAGCGTGATAAGCCGGGCAGAAGACTATCAATCGGGTCAGCATTTTCCTAAAACAGGGGCCAACGGCACCTGACGATTCGAGTTCATGTCTTCTTTCCGGTTTATCCACGCGGCCGACCTGCATCTGGGCAGTCCGTTTCAGGGCCTTGCCCTGAAGGATGCCGAGATTGCCGCCGTTTTCGTGGAGGCGAGCCGCAAGGCCTTCTCGACGCTGGTGAGCCAGGCGATCGACGGGAAGGTCGACTTCTTCCTGATTGCCGGCGACGTCTATGACGGCGACTGGAAGGACAACAAAATCGGCCTGTTCTTCAACCGCGAAATGGCGCGGCTGGAGCGGGCCGCGATTCCGGTCTTCCTGCTGCGTGGCAATCACGATGCCATGAGCGTCATCACCAAGACCATCACGCTGCCGGCCAATGTGCACGAATTTCCGACCAATGCGCCGGGCAGCTTTCGCCTGGGGGCCATCCAGGTGGCCCTGCATGGCCAGGGTTTTGCCGACCGCTCGGCGACCGACAATCTGGCGATTGCCTATCCGCCGCCGGTGGCCGGATGGTTCAATATCGGCGTGCTGCACACGTCGCTGACCGGCCGAGAACCCCATGCCCCCTACGCTCCCTGTTCGGTCGAGGACCTGCGCTCGCGCGGCTACGACTACTGGGCGCTCGGCCATGTGCATGAGTTCGAAGAGGTCGCCGCCGATCCGCTGGTGATCTTTCCCGGCAACCTGCAGGGCCGCAGCATTCGCGAACAGGGCGCCAAGGGCGCCGTGCTGGTCACCGTCAAGGATGGCCGCGCCCGCCATGAACGGGTGATTGTTGATGAGGCGCGCTTCGGTGCCGTCGAGGTGGTGATCGGTGCAGAAGACGATGCAAACTCGATTCTAGCGGCCGTCGAGCGGGCCGTCTTGCCGCTTGCGCACGATATCGAGGGGCGCATGCTGGCGCTGCGGGTGCGGCTTTCCGGCGTGACGCCGCTCTACAGGGATTTCGCCACCAATCGCCGGCAATGGCATGACGAAGTGCAGGCGGCCTGCCATCGCTGCCATGCCGATATCTGGCTGGAAAAACTCGAACTGCGGCTGACCGCCCCAGCGCTCTCCGAAGGCACAGCAACCGGTGCCGCCTTCGACCTGCAGCACCTGTTTGCCGCCGACGCACTGCCGGGCGATACTTTGGCCCAGGCGCAGGACCTGGTCTCGACGATCGCGCTCCGGCTGCCGGGCGGCATTGGTGCCGGCGACCGGCCGCTTGAGGTGACGGCCGAGGCGCTGGTCGAGGAAGCCCGGCAATTGCTGCTCGCCCGCGGCGGAGGCGGCTAGCCATGCGCTTTGATCGTCTCGACATCCTGCGTTACGGCGCGCTGACCGATCGCGTGCTGGAGTTCAGGCCCGGCGCCGCGCTGCATGTCGTCTATGGGGCGAACGAGGCGGGAAAATCGTCGGCGCTCAAAGCCATTTCCGACCTGCTGTTCGGCTTTCCGAGCGCGGCCGAGGACAGTTTTCTGCATGAACCGTCGAGCCTTCGCATCGGCGCGGTTCTGTCCGGTCGGGACAGGGACCAGCTCGCCTTCCGCCGGCGGCGCGGTCGCAAGAATACGCTGATCGACCATTGCGAGGCCGAAACGCCGCTGGCCGACGATGCCCTGGCGCCATTTCTCGGCAGTCTCGGCCGGGATGTTTTCGAGCGAGCCTTTGGCCTCAACTCGCACCGCTTGCGCCAGGGGGCGCTGGAAATGCTGCACAGCGGCGGCGAAATCGGCAGCCTGTTGTTTTCCGCTGCCTCCGGCCTGACGGGCCTCAGCAAGCTGCGCCAGTCGCTGGAGAGCGAGGCGGAAGGAATTTTCGCCACGCGCCGCTCCAAGGACCGGCTGTTCTATCAGGCGCTCGATCGCCATGACGAGGCCCGCAAGGCGGAGCGGGAGCTTGAACTGCGGTCCGGCGACTGGAAGAAACTGCTGGCCGACGCCGCAGACGCCGAACGGGACATGAAGGCGCTGCAGCAGGCGCGGCAGCAGACACGCCACGCGCTGGGGCATCTCACCGCCCTGAAAAGGCTGGAGCCGCTGATCCGCGAGATCGACGCCGATCAGACCTCGCTGCTGCATTTTGCCGATCTGCAGGCGGTGCCGTCCTCGTTTGAGGCCCAACTGGATGAGGCGCTGCGGTCGCGCACCAAGGCGCAGGACGCGCTTGAGAGCGCCGAGGACGAAGCAGTCCGGCTGGGTGACGAGCTTCGCCTGGCAGCGGTCGACGAGGCGGTGTTTGCCGCAGCCGATCGTGTCGTGGCGGGTTATGCCGAAAAAGGCTCCTACCTGAAGGCCCGCGAGGACCTGTCGCGGGTGCGGGGCGAAGTCGAGGCTTTTGATCAGAGGCTCGCCGGTCTGGCCCGCAAGCTCGGCCTGCCGGCCGATCCGGACGAGCTGGAACAGAGCCAGCCGGCCGATGCCGATCTCGCCCGTCTCGGCGTGCTGTCCGGCGAAGGCCGGGAGATCCGGCGTCAGCTCGACGATATTGCCAAACGGCTCGACGAAGAGCGCGACTATTTGAGCCATCTCGACAGCGTCAAGGCTGGCGGCCGGCTGATCGACCCAAAACCCTATGCCGACCAACTGGCCGCCCTGCAGCCGGACCTGGCCGAGTTGACCCGGCTTGATGCCCTCGCGGTGCGGATGTCACGCGCCCGGTCTGAACTGACCGAGGCCGCTGCAAGATTGTCGCCGCCGGTCATCGATCTCGACCGGCTGCTCGCCACCCCGCTGCCGGATCTCGCCACGCTTGCCGAGCATCGCCGGCGCATCGACGAGGCCACGACTGTCGCCCGGCAGGCTTCCTCGGTGCTCGGTGGCCTGCTTTCGGAAAAAGTAACGGTCGACCGGGACATCGCCGGGCTGCAGCATGATGGCACGATCGTCACGCGGGACGATATCACCACGGCCCGGTCGCGGCGCGACGGGCTGTTCCAGGCCTTTGCGGGCAAGGGATCGGCGGTCCCGGAGCAGGAGGTCGCCTGGTCGATCGCCGAGGCCGACCGGCTGGCTGACAGCGCACTGACCGATGCCGAGCGCGTGGCACGCCACCAGCAGCTCAGATTGCGTCTCATAGAACTGAACGAGGCCGTTCGGCAGGCGGACCGGGATTCTGCGGCCGCTGCTACCGATCTGGAGGCGGTCCGCGTCGATTATCAGGCGCTGTTTGCCGGGCTCGATCTGCAGCCGGACACCGCCGAACGGATGATCGAGTGGCGCCGCGCCGTCGAGGGGCTCGCCAAGCAGCGCGATGCCCTGCACACGCTGGAAGACGAACTTGCGGAGTTGCAGCGGATCGAGCAGCGCATCGCTCCGGTCCTCCAGGCGCTCTCCGATGCCTGTGGCTTGGCGGGATACGACGCCCTGCCGGTCTCCGCCCTCGGCCGGGCGCTTGCTCGCCATGTCGGCGATATCGGCCAGCGCTGGACGGAAAGCCGCGCGGCCGAAGGCAAGCGACAGTCGTCGATCGATACGATCGAAAAGCTGGAAGCCCGACGGGCCGAGCTTCGCGACGAGGCGGAGCGTTGGGGCCGGGTCTTTGCCGAGGCGGTTGCCGCCATCGGCCTTTCTCCGACGGCGTCCGTTGAAATGGCCGAGGCCTCGATCCTGGTCTGGAAGGATGTGCCGGCGACGCTGTCCGAGCGCGAAAACCGCCGCCGGCGGGTGCGCGGCATGGAGCGCGACATTGAAGCGTTCGAGGACGATGCCCGCGGGCTTGCCGTCGAGATCGCCCCGGAGCTGGCGACGCTGTCGGCCGATGCCGTGGTCGACATCCTGCATGAACGGGTGGTCGCCGCCAATGCCGATCATCAGCGGCGCCTGGGCCTCACCCGGTCGCTGGAACGGGCGCAGCAGATCCTGGCCCGCGCCCGGCTGGAGGCCGAAGAGGCCGAAACCGTGCTGTCGACCCTGGCGAGTGCCATGCCGGTCGGCGACGATCTCGCGGCGCTGTTGCAGCGCCTGCAGCAGCGGCGCGAGATCGAGGCCCGGCTCATGCAATCGCGCCGGCGCTTCGATCTGCAGTCCGAAGGCCGTAGCGAAGACGAGGTTCGCTCTGATCTGTCGGGTTTCGACCGGGTGGCCGCCGATCTCGACATCGAACGGCTGGAGGCCGAGGATCACGCCCATGTCGAACGCTTTGGCCAACTGACGGCCGTGCTGGCTGAGAACGAGCGGCAGCGCCGGGCGCTGGAGACGGGCAAGAGTGCCGAATATGCGGTGTTCGAGAAGCTGGCGGCCGAACAGGAAGCGCGCGAGCTTGCCCGGCAATGGGTGGTGCTGAAGCTGGCCGCCCATCTGCTGGGCACGTCGATGGAAGCCTATCGCGAGGCGCAGGCCGATCCGATGATGACGCGGGCGGGCGATCTGTTCTCGGTGCTGACCGGCGGAAGGTTTGCGCGACTGGTGCAGGACTATGGCACGGATGACGCCCTGCATCTGAAGGCGGAACGATCGACCGGCGAACGGGTGCCGCTCAGCGGTCTCAGCGAAGGCACCGCCGACCAACTCTATCTCGCCCTCAGGCTGGCCTTCCTCGAGGACTATTGCAGCCGCAACGAGCCGGCACCGCTGATCGTCGACGACATCTTCCAGACCTTCGACGACGACCGCACGGCCTCGGGCCTGAAGGCGCTGGCCGGCACGTCGGGCACATTCCAGACGATCCTCTTCACCCACCAGCAAAGTGTCGTCGACATCGCCGTCCGGGAACTGGGCGACGGCGTCGACCTGGTGAGGATCTGACCTTTCCGTCAGCCCGCCTGCACGAAATGCCCTTTCGAGACTTCGCGGTAGACGCGCTTGGGCGGCATGTAGCCGCTGGGGCGGACGGGGCTTTTCAGCTCCTCGATCGCCGCATTGCGCCTGAGGCCGCGGCGCGCCGGATCCGGCACGGGCACGGCGGCCATCAGCTTTTTCGTATAGGCATGCTGCGGATTGTCGAAGATCGCGGCGCGCGGGCCGATTTCGACGATCTCGCCGAGATACATCACCGCGACCCGGTGGCTGATGCGTTCGACCACCGCCATGTCGTGGCTGATGAACAGGAAGGCGAGGTTGAACTCTTCCTGCAGGTCCATCAGCAGATTGCAGACCTGCGCCTTGATCGACACATCCAGCGCCGAGACGCTTTCATCGGCGACGATGACTTTCGGGTTGAGCGACAGGGCACGGGCGATGGCGATACGCTGGCGCTGGCCACCGGAGAATTCGTGCGGATAACGATCGATCATCTGCGGGTCGAGGCCAACCTTGCGCAGGAGATCGGCAACCTTGTCCTCTGCCTCTTGCCGGGTGCCGAGCCGGTGTTTCAGATAGGGTTCGGCAATCGCTGCCCCGACCGTCATGCGCGGATTGAGGCTGGAGAACGGGTCCTGGAAGATCATCTGCACGCTGCGGCGCATGGCGCGCAGGCTCGGCTGGTCCAGCGTCAGCACATTGTAGCCGTCAAGATGCACCTCGCCGCTGTCGGGCTCGACCAGCCGGGTGATCGAGCGCCCGGTGGTCGACTTGCCGCAGCCGCTTTCGCCGACGATCGACAGGGTCTCGCCCTGGAAAAGTTCGAAGGAAATATCCTCGACCGCATGCACGGCGCCGGTCTGGCGGCCGAACAGGCCGCTGCGGATCGGAAAGCGCGTCACCAGGTTTTTGACCGACAGCACCGGCGTCTTGCGGGTATCGACCGTATCGGCCACTTCCTTCGGCACGCTCACCTCGCCCGAGCCGATATCGACGACGGGGAAGCGCAGCGGCCAGGCATGGCCATGCATGGAGCCGAGCTTCGGCACGGCGGACAGCAGCGCGCGGGTATAGGGATGCTGGCCGCGGTGGAAGACGTCGGCGGTCGACCCCTGCTCGACAACATCGCCGCGCAGCATGACGATGGTGCGGTCGGCGATTTCGGCCACCACGCCCATGTCATGGGTGATAAAGAGGACGGACATGCCTTCCTCTTCCTGCAGAACCTTGATCAGATCGAGGATCTGGCCCTGGATCGTCACGTCGAGCGCCGTGGTCGGCTCGTCGGCGATCAGCAGTTTCGGCCGTGAGGCGAGCGCCATGGCGATCATCACGCGCTGGCGCATGCCGCCGGAAAACTGGTGCGGATATTCGTCGAAGCGGTCGCCGGCATTGGGAATGCGGACCTTTTCCAGCAGCCGGATGGTCTCACCGCGCGCCTCTGCCTTCGACAGGCCCTTGTGGCGGGTCAGCACTTCGGAGATCTGCCGTCCGATCGTGAAAATCGGGTTGAGGCTGGTCATCGGCTCCTGGAAGATCATCGAGGCCTCGTTGCCGCGCACCTTCTGCATGTCCTTTTCCGACAGCGCCAGAATATCGCGGCCGTTCAGCCAGACCCGGCCTTCGACTTTGGACTGGTCGCGGGCCAGAAGCCGCATGATCGACAGGGAAGTGACGCTCTTGCCGGAACCGGATTCGCCGACGATCGCCACTGTCTCGCCGGGCTTCACATCGAAGGAAATGTTGCGCACCACCGGCCGCCACTGACCGTCGACCAGGAAGGAGGTCGTCAGCCCCTCGACGGAGAGAACGGCGGGTGTCTCGGTTTGAGCGGCAGCTGTGGTCATGGGGTTCATGGCTTTGCGGATCCGATCCTGGGGCTGCGGTTCTGGCTCATGCGGGCTTCAGCGGCGTGGCAAAGGAGGGCGAGGGGCGGCCCTCAGCGATGCGGGCGGCCTCAAGGGCTGCAATCTTCTCGTCGATCAGCCGGCGGTCGATCAGGCCATGCGGATTGTCGCGGGTCGGCATGGTCTCTGCGACATGCAGGAAACGCTCCTGCGCCACGGCATAGAGCCGGCGCAGTTCGGACAGCGGATCGAGATGGTCGTCGGCGCGGATATCGAGCCAGGCATAGTCCTGGTCGCGGTAAATCTTCAGCGCCGCCGATTGCCGGCCGCGCTTGTCGCCACCGGCCGCCTCGCCGGCATCCATGGCGGCCAGCAGGCGCTCGGCCAGCGGTGCGCCTGCGGTCTCTTTGTAGACCCGCAAGGTCTCGGCAATGACCTCGGGTCCGGCCAGCATATTGCCGGCCACCGAGACATTGTCGTCGACCAGATGGCCTGCCCAGTCGATGCATTTTGCGCCGGTAAAGGCGCCATTGCGGCCTTCCGCGTCGATCAGGTGCATCTGCCGCTGCTGGGCGCCGTCGTCGCGACCGGTCAGGATCGCGATGATCTCGTCGGGAGAATGGCCCTCGGACAGCAGCGCCAGGCCGTCCGTGCCATAGATCGGGCTGACGAAAGCCTGGGTAGCAATGGCGCCAATGCGGCCGCGGATGTGGGGAACGGCGGCGCCGACCGCAAAGAAGCGGCTGGCGACGGCAATGCCGAGATGGCCGGTGTCAGGATCGCGCGCAACAATGGACCAGGTCATCGATTATCTCCCGATCGCATAGGCTTGCATCAGCCGCGGCGTGGCGGCGGCCCGCAGCAGGCCGTCGGCATCGCGCCGTGCCGCGGTCAGGCGACCGATGCTCCAGGGATCGGCCTCGGTGATGTCGTGGCCCATGGCTCGGAGCGCCGTGAGCACGTCGGTGCCGATAGTGCGTTCGATCATCACATTGCCCGGCTGGCTGGTGCGCGGATAAAAGGAGCCGGGGAAATGGGCGGTGTGGAACAGCGGCATGTCGATCGCCGCCTGCAGGTTCTGCTTGTGATGCACATAGCGCAGGAAGAAGGACAGCTGCCACTGATCCTGCTGGTCGCCGCCGGGCGTGCCGAAGGCGAGCGTCGGGCGGCCTTCGTAAAAGGCGATCGACGGCGTCAGCGTGGTGCGCGGCCGCTTGCCCGGCGAGAGCGAGGTCGGCAGGCCCGGCTTCAGCCAGAACATCTGGGCACGCGAATTGAGGCAGAAGCCGAGGCCGGGCACGATCGGCGAGGACTGCAGCCAGCCGCCGGACGGCGTGACGGAGACCATGTTGCCGTCGCGGTCGATGACGTCGATATGCACGGTGTCGCCGCGCTTTTCCGTCAGATGCGACATGGTCGGCTCGTAGACGGCACCGGTGCCCGACATGGAAGCCAGCATCTCCATGGTCAGGTCGTGCTGGGTCTCGAAGCCCGGCAATCGGCCCGGACGCAGATCCATCGAGGCGGTCGTGCCGATCAGCTTGCGGCGCTGGTCGTTATAGCCATCCGACAGCAATTGCTCCATCGGTATGGTGGCAAAGGCCGGGTCGCCGTAATAGACCTCGCGGTCGGCATAGGCGAGCTTCATCGTCTCGACGACGGTGTGCACGAAATCGGCACCGAGCGGGTCCATGGCCGCGACGTCGATGCCGTTCAGCAGTGCCAGCGATTGCAGCAGCACCGGCCCCTGGCCCCAAGGACCCGTCTTGGCGACGGTCCAGCCGTGATAGTCATAGGTCTGCGGCGCTTCCACCGTCGCCGACCAGCCGGCCATGTCCTGCGCGGTCAGGACGCCCTTGTGGCGGCTGCCGCTGGCATCCGTCACCTCGGCTGTTTTCAGATAGTCCTCGATCGCCTCGGCAACGAAGCCGCGGTAGAAGGCATCACGGGCCGCCTCGATCTGGTTTTCGCGGCCGGTGGCGCTTTCGGACTCCTTGACGATACGGGTATAGGTGGCGGCGAGGACCGGATTGCGAAACAGCGCATGCGGCTCGGGCGCCACGCCGCCCGGCAGCCAGGTTTCATAGGATGTCGGCCATTCCTTCTCGAAGAAATCGGCCAGACCCTTGATGGTGGCCGAAACGCGCGGCAGCATGGGATGGCCGTGTTCGGCATAATGGATGGCAGGCTCCAGCACGTCGCGCACGGTCATCGTGCCATAATCGCGCAGCATCAGCATCCAGCCGTCGAAGGCGCCGGGAATGACGGTGGCGAGCAATCCGTCGCCGGGGATGATCGACAGACCCTCTTTTGTGTAATGCTCGATCGTCGCGCCGGCCGGTGCGGTTCCTTGCGCGCAGATCACCTCGACCTTGCCGGTTTTGGCCGAATAGATCAGCGCCGGCATGTCGCCGCCGGGGCCAACCAGATGCGGCTCGAGAATCTGCAGCACGAAACCGGCCGCGACCGCGGCGTCAAAGGCATTGCCGCCCTTTTCCAGGATGCTCATGCCGACGGCCGAGGCGATCCAGTGGGTGGAGGTCACGACGCCGAACGTGCCAAGGATCTCCGGGCGGGTGGTAAACTCAGTCATCGACTGTTCCTTCACTCTCTATTTTCTTAGGATTCCCGGGGGTCGAGCGCATCGCGCAGACCGTCGCCGAGCAGATTGAAACCGATCACCACCAGGAAGATCGCCGCCCCCGGCCACATGGCCATCCACGGGGCCTGGTCGAGGAAATTCTTCGCCACGTTGAGCATCGAGCCCCAGCTGGGCGACGGCGGCTGCTGGCCGAGACCGAGGAAGGAGAGGCTGGCCTCGGCGATGATGGCGGTCGCCACCGTCAGGGTCGCCTGGACGATGATCGGCGCGGTGATATTGGGCAGATGTAACGCAGCATGATGTCGAGATGGCCAAGGCCGATCGAGCGGGCGCCTTCGACATAATCCTCGGTCTTGACCGCCAGCACCTGGCCGCGGGTCAGCCGCACGAAGACCGGCATGGCCGACAGGCCGATGGCGATCATCGCATTGGTGAGGCTCGGGCCCAGAAAGGCTGCCAGCGCGATCGCCATGATCAGAAAGGGAAGGGCGAGACAGGCTTCCGTGATGCGCGAGATCACCTGGTCGACCCAGCCGCCGAAATAGCCGGCGATCAGGCCGAAGGGCACGCCGATGACGATGGAGATGGCGACCGAGAAGATGCCGGCCATCAGCGAAGCCTGGGCGCCCCAGATCATGCGCGACAGGATATCGCGGCCGATATCGTCGGTGCCCATCCAATGGGCGGCCGACGGTGCCTTGCGGATGGCGGTCCAGCTGGTGGCCAGCGGATCGGCGATCGGCAGCAAAGGTGCGGACAGGGCCAGAAGCACGAAGAACAGGATGATGCAGAGGCCAACCAGGGCGCTGCGATTGGCTTTCAGCTTGCGCCAGGCGCGGTTGCCGCTTTTAGGCGGTGATACCACGCCCGCCGTTGGTTGAAGGGTGGTCATAGGCTGGCCCTCATGCGCGGATTGAGGAGGACATAGAGCACGTCGGCGATGAGGTTCATCAGGATGAAGCCGATGGCGGTGCACAGAACCACGCCCTGCACGACGGCATAATCGCGGTTGAACACGGCATCGACGATCAGCTTGCCGAAGCCGGGAATGGTGAAGATCTGCTCGGTCAGCACGGCGCCGGCCAGCAGTTCGCCGAACAGCAGGGCGCTGAGCGTCACGATCGGCAGAAGCGCATTGCGGAAGGTGTGGCTGAGGATGACGACCCGTTCCGACAGGCCCTTGGCGCGCGCCGTGCGGATATAGTCGGCCTTCATGACGCTGAGCATGGCCGAGCGGGTGTGGCGCATCAAGGTGGCCGCCAGTGCATTGCCCAGCACGAAGGCGGGCATGATCATGGTTTCGATGGAGCGTACGGGATCGACGAAGATCGATTCGTACCCGGAGGCCGGCAGCCAGCCGAGCTTTACCGAGACCAGCAGGATCAGCATGATGCCGAGCCAGAAATTCGGGATGGAGAGACCGGACAGCGCAACGATGTTGGCGATATAATCGATCATCGTATTCTTCTTGACGGCGGCCAGGATGCCGATCGGCACGCCGATGACAAAGGCGAAGATCATCGACATCACGGCGAGCTGGATGGTGACTGGCAGTTTTTCACCGATCAGTTCCAGCACCGGCTGGTTGGTACGCAACGACATGCCGAAATCGCCCTGCAGCACATTGGCGATCCAGTAGCCGTATTGATAGACGACGGGATCGTTGAGGCGGTATTTCTCGCGCAGGAATTCGATGACCTGCGGATCGCGCTCTTCGCCGGCCATGGCGAGGATCGGGTCGCCTGGGAGCAGTTTCTGCAGGGAGAACACGAAGATCGACACGATCAGCAATGTCGGGATGGCGACCAGCAGCCGTTTTCCGATGTAGATATGCATGGGGTTACGGTCCTGATTGCGGGACGTCCTACGGAGCGCCGCGGCACGCCGTAGGATGATGGAGGACTGATCAGCCTTTCTTGACGCCGAGCAGGCGGATCATGCCGTCCGGCGAAGGTGTGAAGCCGGTGACCTCTTTTTTGGTCGCCCAGATCCACGACTGGTGGCCAAGATAGATGATCGGCAGGTCGTCGTTGAGGATCTTGCCGGCGGCATCGTATTTCTGCTTGCGCACCGCCTGGTCGGTGGAGGCGCGGGCCTCGTTCAGCAGCGTATCCACTTCGGGATTGCAGTATTTGCTGTCGTTGATGCCGCCCTTGCAGGTGACGAACTGGTGCAGGTTGCCGTCGGGATCGACGCGGCCGGACCAATCGGAGCGGCTGAGCTGATAATTGCCGGCGGTTTGCTCGCTGAGCAATGTCGCAAACTCGGTGGTCTTCAGGCTGACATCGAAGCCGGCCTCGGCCACCATGGCCTGAACGATCTGCATCATCTGGGCGGCAACCGGATTGTTGGGGATCTGCATCTCGATCGGCACCCGCTCGAAGCCGGCTTCCTTGATCAGCGCCTTGGCCTTCTCAAGATCGCGGGTCGGTACCGGCAGGTCCTTGTTGAACCACGGGCTGTTCGGCGGGAAGGGCTGGTTGCCGCCGACGGCCGTGCCTTCATAGACCACCTGGTTCAGCGCTTCGCGGTCGATGGCCAGCGAAAAGGCCTGGCGCAGACGCTTGTCCTTGCCAAGCGGATTGTCGGCGCGCGGGCCATTGGCGATGTTCACATAGAGCGCCATGTAGCCGATATTGACGACGTCGGAATAGGTGAGGCTGGCATCTTCCTTGACGGACGTGGCATCGGTGGCGGCGAGGCGCTCGATCATGTCGAGTTCGCCGGAGCGCAGGTTGGCAAGACGCACTGTCGTGTCGGGGATCGGCAGATAGGTGACCTTGTCGATAAACACCTTGTCCTTGTCCCAGTAGTCGGCGAATTTCTCCAGAACAATGCGGTCCTGCTGGACGCGTTCGACGAATTTGAACGGGCCGGCGCAGACCGGTTTGGAGCCGAAATTGGCGCCGAGTTCGGCGGCAGCCTTCGGCGAGACGATCATGCCGGCGCGGTCGGAGAGCTGGGCGAGCAGCGTGACGTCAGGCGCCTTCAGCGTGAACTTCACCTCGTAGTCGCTGGTGGCTTCGACCTTGGCGACCGAGCTCAGCTCGCTCTTGCGGCGCGATTCCGGCAGCGTCATGTTGCGCTCGATGGTGGCGACGACGGCGGCGGCGTTCATCGGCGTGTCGTCATGAAACTTGACGCCTTCGCGCAGTTTCATGGTCAGTTCCTTGCCGTCGGCCGACCAGGCCCATTCGGTGGCGAGCTGCGGAACGATCTTCAGGTCCGGGGACACGTCGACCAGCTTGTCGCACATGGCAGTATAGACGATGCGGCCGACGAAGGTGCGGGACTGGGCCGGGTCCAGCACGTCGGCATCGTCCTGCAAGCCAATGCGAAGCTCGGTCGACAAAGCGGGGCTCGCGAGCAAAGCGCTTGCCAGCAGCAGGGTGGAAAAACGGGACAGTATGGTCATGGTGATGGAATCCTCTGGTCTGGTTCTCTGTTCTCTTAGGGGTCTCGCCGGTTGTTTCCCCGACGTAGGTCTTCGTCCGGCCACAGCCGGAATTCAGGTCTCAGGACACATGGCCGAGCGGCTCGCCCTCCAAGTGGTCCATGGATGTCTGGCGGATCAGCCGTTCCTGCAGTATCAGCAGATGCTGGCGCATCGCTTCGCCGGCCTTGGCCGGATCGCGCGCCGCAATGGCGTCGATGATGGCGGCATGCTGGGCATTGGAAATCCCCATGGCATTGGCGCTGCTGCGGGCCCGCTCGCGGATCGCCTGCCAGGCATCGTCCTGGCGCACCCGGTTGATGACGTCGAAGATCGACAGGAACAGCTGGTTGCCGGCGGCCTGGGCGATCTGCCGGTGCAACGCGCCGTCCCAAAGCTCCTTGGCATCGGCATCCTCGCTGCCATGGATTTTTTGCGCGAGTTCGCGCATCCGGTCGATATCGCTGCCCTTGGCGCGAAGGGCTGCCAGTTGCGCCAGCTGCGGCTCGATGCGCAGGCGCACCTCCATGATCTCCATGACATTGGTGCCGGCGACGATCGTCTCCACCTGGCCGCTCCATTCGTCCGGCTTCTGGCCGACATAGGTGCCGGAGCCCTGTTTGCGCCAGATGGCACCTTCGGCCTCAAGTACCTCCAGCGCCCGGCGGATGGCGCGGCGGCTTAAGCCCAGCTTCTCCGACAGCATGCGCTCGGTCGGCAGCTTGCCATCGTCGCCGATCTCGCCGTGGCGCAACAGATCGCGCAGCCGCTCCAGTGCATAATT
This sequence comes from Rhizobium sp. CG5, assembly GCF_023701945.1. Lineage (GTDB taxonomy): Bacteria > Pseudomonadota > Alphaproteobacteria > Rhizobiales > Rhizobiaceae > Allorhizobium. The sequence goes on along the minus strand of NZ_JABAEF010000006.1, from coordinate 45,330 downwards.
GGAATTTTCGGTGGGCAGGTTGTCGGGCATGACGCTGAATGGTCCGAACCAATTTGTGATTGGTTCAGTGAAAGGCAAATCCTTGCTGACGTCAAGATGGTTTTTTGTGCAAACTGAAAAGAGCGCAATAAAAAGGCATGCGGCGCTCTTTAAGCGCCGCATGCCAGATTTTATGGTCAGATCTTGGTGGTTGTTCAGTTCACCGGGATTTCGTCGGTGACCACTTCGAAATGGGCCAGCGTGGTCGGGCCGAAGGTGGTCGACAGCGCCACGTCGGTCGCGTCGCGACCGGTTGCCATCAGGATGCGGCCGATCCGCGGCTTGTTGTGCCGGGCGTCGACCGTGTGCCAGTTGCCGCCAAGATAGACCTGGAACCAGGCGCTGAAATCCATCGGATTGACATCGACCGGCACGCCGATATCGCCGAGATAGCCGGTGCAATAGCGGGCCGGGATGTTCATGCAGCGGCACAGGGTGATGGCGAGATGCGCAAAGTCACGGCAGACGCCGGTCTGGTCGGTGAAGCCGCCAAACGCACTGCGGGTCGAATCGGCCTTCTGGTAATCGAAAGCGATGTGCTGATGCACGAAATTCAAAATGGCCTTGACCCGCGGCCAGCCGAGCGGCGTTTCGGAAAACTGGCTCCAGGCAAAGTCGGCCAGACGGTCGGTGTCGCAGTATCGGCTACCGAGCAGGAAGACCAGCACGTCGTCGGGCAGGTCCTTGATATCGTGCTGGACCGCATTTTCCGGCAGCACGTCCGGCTGGCCGCTGTCGTAGATCTCGAAATCCGTCTTGATGGTCGTCAGGCCGCGCGGCGCGACGATCCGCGAGCAGGCATTGCCGAAACCGTCGATATAGCCGACCGCCTCGATGGGCTGGTCGAAGGTCAGAACCTGGTCGCTCAGGAGGTCGATGCGCCGAGAGGGGTGAATGTTCAGCACGAGCAGCATGGCGGTCGGCTGGGGGCATTCATATTGCAATGTGAACCCGGCGCGAATCTTCATCGTATATCCTTTTAAGTTGAGAAAGGTGCCGGCCAAATCGGCAAGGGTTTATCGGGAACGCACTGATGGGCCGGCGGTTCCGCCGCCGGACCATGGTCTCATAATAATTCTTCGATCGTCCGCTCCGTCGTCACGTTGACCTGTACGGACATGTCTTTAAAATCCTTCGCCTCGCCGTCATAGCTGCCGTAGAGCGGAATGGCCTGGTGGGGCGTGCGGGCGACCGCGACGCGGATCAGGTCGCGATTGCCGACGATGCCATTGGTCGGATCGAACTCGACCCAGCCGGCGCCCGGCAGATAGATCTGGCACCAGGCATGGGTCGATCCGCCGCCCAAAGTCGTGGAGCCATCGCGATCCGGAACGTAGATATAGCCGGTGACGAAGCGGGCGGCGAGACCGAGGGCACGGGCGGCTTCCATCATCAGAAGGGCAAAGTCGCGACAGGTGCCGCGGCGCAGTTTCAATGTCTCCAGCGGCAGCTGCGTGCCGCGCTCCAGCCGCCGCGCATAGGCAAAGCTCTCGTGAATGCCGTTGCACAGGGTCATCAGCAGACGGCCGGTTTCCGTCGGCTGGCCGATCAGCACAAACTGGCGCACCCAGCGGCCGACGGCGTCGTCCGGGTCGGGGCAATGGCGCTTGATCGTCTGTTCGAGATCGGCGATCTCGTCGGGATCATAGGCAAAGGGATAGGTCTTGGCGTCTTCGTCGATCTGCAGGTCGAGCGCCAGATGCGGGGTATGGTCGAGACGGATATGGGTCTCGAAGCGGAGCTCCTTGGCGGGTTTCGAAAGGCCGACAAGTGCCACGCAATTGCCGAAGACGTCGTGGATCCAGCGGATATAGCTCGGCTCCGGATCGACCTTGATGGAGACGTCGAGCAGGCGCTGGTCGAAGCTGTCGCGCGGGCGAAACATCATCCGGTGCTCGCCGAATTCCACCGGGCGCCGGTACTGATAGGCCGTGATATGTCTGACCGAGAAGATCGTCATAGATGATGCGGCTCCGCGTCGCAAGAAAACTGCGCCGCGTCGATGGTCTGATCGGGCGTGTGTGGTGACGTGGTGGCTGCAATGCTGCAGTTGCTAAAAGTCTAGCACGTTAAAATCGGGCTGCACACGCGCTGTCGTGAAATTGTTTTGAATGTCAGGATGTCTCGCCGCTGACGCGAAGACCGAGCAATGCCGCGCCGATCAGTCCTGGCTCGACCCGGCAGGTGGCAGGCACGACCAGGGGCCGATCGAAGCGACGGAGAATGCGGGCTTTGACGGCCACGTCGATAGCCTCCAGCAATTCCGGGGAGTTGGACAAACCGCCGCCGACCGGGACGATCGTGGCGCCGGTGACGTTGATGACCAGGGCCAACGGCGAGGCGATGATATCGACCAGGATTTCGATGGTGCGCGCCGCCATCGGATCGCCGTCCTGCCAGGCCGAGATGATTTCCTCGCTGGTCAAGGTCTCGCCGTGCAGGAAGCTGTGCAGTTTTTCCATGCCGCGCGCGCTGCAGGTGGCATCGATGCAGCCTTTCAGGCCACAACCGCATGGAATCGGCGGAATGGCGACCGGCGGGTGGCCGGCCGTGGTCGCGGCAACCGGTCCGTGGCCCCATTCGCCGGCAAAGCCGCCGTCGGAATTGATCAGTCTGCCGTCGATAACCAGGCCGCCGCCGACGCCGGAGCCCATGATGGCGCCGAAGACGACGCGATGACCTTGTCCGGCACCGATGCTGGCCTCGGCAATGGCGAAACAATCGGCATCGTTGGCGACGATCACCGGCAGGTCGAGCGCTTGCGCGAGGTCGGCGGACAGCGTCCGGCCATGGATGCAGGGAATATTGGCGACGATCGCCCGGTGCGTGTCGGGATCGATGACGCCGGCGATCGAGATCGACACGCAGGCCGGCGTCCCGCCACTCTCGGCAATCACCGCCCTCAGTGTCTCGACAAAGGCGTCGAAATCATCGCCGGGGGTCGGGCGGCGCGGAAAGGCGCGGATATCGTCGGGGGCGTAGGCCACCGCGCCCTTGATGGCCGTGCCGCCGATATCGAAACAAACGATCATAGTGTCCGGCTCCGGCTGTAAACTAGGCTTGATGGACGGAGACACCGCCGATCCAGGTCGAGTGAAGGGTCAAATCGGGCGACAGCAGCACGAAATCGGCGTCGTAACCCGCGCTCAAATGCCCCTTGGTCATCGCGCCGATCGCCTCGGCCGGATAGGCGGAGGCCATGCGCAGCGCTTCTTCCAGCGGCAGGCCCAGTGTCTCGTGCACATAGCGAACGCAGGACAGCATGTCGATATCGGCGCCGGCCAGCGTTCCGTCGGCAAGCGTCAGGCGTCCGCCGTGGCGGTAGATCTGCCGGCCGTTCAGGATAAGCCCGGTGTCGTCCGTGCCGATCGTCGACATGGCGTCGGTGACCAGGAAAATATGGGCAGGACCCGTCTTGGCGCGCAGCGCGATGCCCATGGCGACCGGATCGACATGGAAACCGTCGGCGATCAGGCCGCAATGCAGGCTGCCGCTCGAAAGCCCGGCGCCGACCATGCCAGGCTCGCGATGGGTCAGCGGGCTCATGGCGTTGAACAGATGGGTGAGCATCGAAGCCCCGGCCTCTGCATAGGACAGCGCTATGTCGCATGTCACATCGCTATGGCCGAGGCTGACGATATAGCCCGCTGTGGCGAGCGCGGTTACCTGCGCCTGTGTCACGCTTTCGGGCGCAACGGTGATCAGCGCCTTGCCGAAGCGGCCGAAACTGCCGATCAGCCGCTCGAGATCGGCTTCTTCCATCGGGCGGATCAGGTCCGGATCATGGGTGCCCTTGCGGGCTTTCGACAGATGCGGGCCTTCCAGATGCAAGCCGAGATAGCCGGGCATGCGATGAGCAAAGGCGGCCGTGCCGGCCTCGATGGCCTGCGTCTTGATGTCAGGCCCGTCGGTGATCAGTGTCGGCAGCAGGGCTGTCGTGCCGAAACGGGCATGGGCCGCGCAGATGCGGCGGATGCCCTCTTCGCTCGGGTCGTTGTTGAGCAGCACGCCACCGCCGCCATTGACCTGCAGGTCGATAAAGCCCGGCACGATGATCTGGCCATCGACCGGCAGGCGCGGCACATCAGGCGCAAGCTCTCCGAGTGGCTGGAGGGCCAGGACGCGGCCATCCTCGATCACCAGGGCATGGCCCTCCAGAAAGGTCTCGCCGGTGAAAATGCGGGCGCCGGTCAGGGCAAGCGGGGCAGTCATTTTGTCTCTGTTACCTTCTTCAAAGCCACCGGCGCATCCGGATTGAATCCGCGGGCCCGCGACAGCTGTTCGACCATGCCGTAATAGGGCACGATCAGCGCCAGCGCATCGGTAAAGGCATGGCCGGTGGCGATATGCGGCAGGTGGGTGACGCCTGCGCCTTTATCCGAGGTGATGTAGATATCGGCATTCTTGGCGGCGAGGCTCGAGGCCATGTCCGCGACCGAGGCTTCCGCCTTGTCGCGGGCCGCGAAAGCCAGAACCGGGAAGGCCGGCGCCACCAGCGACACCGGGCCATGCAGCACTTCCGCCGAGGAATAGGCCTCGGCATGCAGTTCGCAGGTTTCCTTGCATTTCAGCGCCGCTTCGGCGGCAATCGCCAGCGCCGGACCGCGGCCCAGCATATAGAGCGATCGGGCTGAGCTCAGAGGACCGATCAAGGCACTCCAGTCCAGCTTTAGCGCTGCGGCCAGATGATCGGGCAGGGCGGCGACGGCGGCCAGCAGCGCCTTGTCGTCGCTCCATTCGGCAAGGATCGCAAGCCCGGCGGCGGCAGAATTGACGAAGCTCTTGGTGGCGGCAACAGCGATTTCCGGTCCGGCCTTGATGTCGATCGCAAGGGTTGCGGCATTGCCGAGCGGCGAGGGCAGGGTGTTGACCAGGGCCAGCGTCAGGGCGCCGCCGTCCCGGGCTGCATGGGTCATGGCGACGATATCGGGGCTCGCGCCCGACTGCGAGACGGCAAAGGCCGCGGCCCGTTCGAGCCTAAGCGGCGTCTCGTAGATCGAGGCGAGCGACGGACCGAGCGAGGCGACGGGAATGCCGAACTGCAGCTCTATCGCGTATTTGAGGAAATGCGCGGCGTGATCGGAGGAGCCGCGGGCGACCGTGACGACGACATTCGGATCGCGCGCCCGGAGTGCTGCACCGGCTTGGCGGATGGCGGCCGCCGATTGATCGAGCAGACGGGCCGCGGCCTGCGGGATCTCGTCGATTTCCTGGCGCATGGTTGTGGGCATTGAAAAGGCTTTCTGGGAGGACGGAGAGCGTTACGGAGATCCGAGGGTCAGTTCGGCGACAAGGTCATAGGCATCGCTGCGATAAAGGGCCCGCGACACTTCCATCACCCGGCCGGTGTCGAGATAGGCGATGCGTTGCACCGACAGGGCCGCCGAGCCCGGCGGAACGCCGAGCAGTACGGTTTCCTCCTCTGTCAGAAGGCAGGCGGAAATGCGCTGATTGGCGCGGACCGGCCGGGTGCCCTGGGCATCCAGCGCCTGATAGAGCGAATCCTCGATGATCTGCGGATCGCTGAGGATATCGTCCGGCAGGCTGGTGCGCTCCAGCGCGATCGGCAGGTCGTTGGCCAGCCGCACGCGCAGGATGCGCGCCACCTGCGCCGTGCCGCCAAGCCCCAGCATCATGGTTTCTTCCGGCGTCGGATAGAACAGGCCGCGCTCCAGCCAGCGGGAACTCGCCACCATGCCGCGACGGCGCATGTCCTCGGTAAACGAGGTCAATTGCGTCAGCGGCTGCTGCATGCGGGGTACGGGCCTGACGACGAAGGTGCCGGAGCCGCGACGGCGCACCAGCAAGCCGTCCTGCACCAGGTCGTCGATCGCCTTGCGCACCGTGACGCGGCTGATGGCGGCCTCGTCGGCAATGTCCCGCTCGGCCGGCAGGGCATCGCCATGCTGCAGTCGGCCGCAGCGCACCGCATCTTCGATCGCATGTTTCAGTTTGACGTAAAGCGGCCCGCCGCCTGCGGTTTGGAGACGGGACAGAAGCAGCGCATCGCTCACCGGCATCTCCGGTCGGCCGTGCAGGGGAGGGCGTCATCGACCATGCCGGCTATCGGCCCGGAATCGTTAACGAATGGTCGGTTCTGCCTGCCTTCCATATCCGGATCCTCCGCGTTTGATTTTTTTCGACAATACCAACACGATACCAAAAAGGCAAATATTTTTCAGGAAAAGCGATCGGATTTAACTGTAAGCGGCTGCGAACCGGACGTTTGTGGCGCAGTCTGAAAAAATTTTAGAGTGTTAACGAATCTTTCTGGACGATTGGCATTTTTTTGGTATTGTTTCTGGGTGTGGCTGAAGGTTTAGGCCGTATGCCGGTCGTTCGGTCTTGATGTTGGGTCGATCTGCGTGAAGTTATGAAAATGGTTTTCATGCGTGCGGCTGATTTCGGATTTTCGGTTGACGAAGTTTGAAAATTCCAACAGTCTGCGAAAATAAATTACGAAAAATGGGGAACTGGCAGAATGAAAGTCGGCATTATCGGACTCGGATTCCGTCTCGGCTATCTTGGTCGCGTGCTGAAGGACATCGATCCTGATTTCGAAATTGTCGGCTATGTCGATCCGGCGCCGGCCGGCCTGCCGGGCCTGACCGAACTCGGTATCTCTGCTGGCAAGGCCTATGCCACGCCGCAAGAGCTCATTACCGGCGAGACCTTCGATCTCTTGATGATCGGCTCTCCCAATCACCTGCATCTCGAGCATATCCGCATCGGCCTGGAGGCCGGTCTGACGGTGTTTACCGAGAAGCCGATCGTCGTGTCGATCGAGGAAAGTTTCGCCCTTGCCGCCTTGCTGCACCAGCATGGCCACGACCGCCTGCTGGTCGGCCTGGTCCTGCGCTATTCGCCGCTCTATCGCGACCTCAAGAAGGCGCAGGCCGAGGGCCAACTCGGCGAAATCGTCTCGATCGAGGCGTCCGAGCATATCGAGCCCTATCACGGCGCCTTCTTCATGCGCGACTGGCGGCGCTACGAGCACTATTCCGGCAGTTTCATGCTGGAGAAATGCTGCCACGATCTCGACCTCTACAATGGCGTCGTCGGCACGCGGCCGCGCTATGTCGCAAGCTTCGGCGGCCGCAAGAGCTTCGTGCCGTCCAACGCGCCGGTCAATGACGGCATCAACGACATGGAGGTCTACCATCGCAAGCCGAGCGGCTGGATGGGCTCCGACAAGGTGTTCGACAGCGACGGCGACATCATCGACTACCAGACCGCGATCGTCGAATACGACAACGGCGTGTCAATGACCTTCCACACCAACCTGAACGTACCCGACCAGTTCCGCCGCTTCTGCGTCGTCGGCTCCAAGGGCATGGCGGAAGGCGATTTCGTGCGCGGCTTCATGGACGTGCACAATGCCCGCACCAATGAGAAGGTGATCTCCAATACCTATTCGGCCCCGTCAGCGCTGTCCCACCATTACGGGGCCGACGAGCAGATGGCGGAAGACGTTCTGGCCCATGTGATGAAGGGCGCGCCGCTGCCGGTCTCGGCGCTCGATGCGCTGGAGGCGGGCATTCTGGCGCTGGCCATGGACCAGGCCCGCCACGGCCGCAAGGTCGTCGACCTTAAGCCGGTCTGGGAACAGTATGATGCCGCTCTGCACGGGACGGCCGTCGTCCCGCAGGCGAAATCCGCGTAAGGGGGCGGGCGATGCGAGGCAGCAGAAGCGCCATCATCTTTGCCTGGATCCTGCTGGCGCCAGCCCTCCTCTATGTCGTGGCGATCGTTGCCTATCCGCTGGTCGATACCTTCATTCTCTCCTTCACCGATGCGTCGCTGAAGAAGACCACGAACTGGGTCGGCTGGGCCAATTACTCAAAAATCTTCAACGCCACCTTCGCCGAAGTCATCATCCGCACCTTCGTCTGGACCTTCTTCTCGGTCTCCATCAAAATGCTGGTCGGCACATTTGGGGCGACGATGCTCAATGCCGCCGTCCCGGGCCGGGCGCTGTTTCGCGTGCTGACCATGCCGCCGTGGATCGTGCCCATGGCGATCGGCATCTTCATGTGGGGCTGGATGTACAACGGCCAGTTCGGCATGATTTCCGGCATGATGCAGCGCCTCGGCATGGTCGACAGTCCGATCGCCTTCTTGGCGCAGGGCTCGACGGCCTTCTGGGCGACGGTCATCACCGATGTGTGGATCGGCGTGCCGATGGTGACGCTCTATCTTCTGGCCGCCATGCAGGCGATCCCGCAGGATCTCTATGAGGCTGCCTGGACGGATGGCGCCGGCCGTTTCTACCGCTTCCGCCGCATCACGCTGCCGCTTCTTCTGCCGTCGATGATCACCATGTCGATGCTGTCGCTGATCTCGACCTTCAATTCCTTCGACATCATCTGGATCCTCACCCGCGGCGGTCCGACCGGCGAGACGACGACGATGATCATCGACACCTACCGGACCGCGATCGGCTCCAACAAATATGGCGAAGGGGCCGCCCGCGCCGTGCTGATCTGCATCTTCCTGTCGATCTTCTGCGTCTGCTACTTCCGCGTGACCAGCCGCCTTTCCGCCGGAGACAAGTGATGAGAGAACCCGCCGTTCTGATCAACCGCTACACCTGGTACGAACTGATCGGCATCTATGCCGGCATCCTGGTGTTCCTGACCTTCATTCTGGCGCCCTTCGTCGAAGGATTCCTGGTGTCGTTGAAACCGCTCGCCCAACTGTTTTCCTCGCCCTATCGCTTCATTCCGCAAAACGGCTCCTTCGAGGCCTATCGCACCATGTGGGTGAGCGTGCCGGGCTTTGCGCGCTACATCTTCAACTCGTTCTTCATCTCGTCGATCGTGACGATCATCGTGCTGGTGCTCGTCGTTCCCGCCGCCTATGCCTTTGCCCGCTTCGAGTTTCGCGGCGCGGGCCTGCTGTTGGGGGCCTTTCTGGCGGTCAAGATGTTTTCCGGTGCCGTGCTTTTGATCCCGCTCTTCCGGCTGATGCGTTCGATGGGCGTGCTCAACACCTATCTGGCGATGATCGTGCCGGGCGTCGCCTTCATCATTCCGACCGGGATCTGGCTGCTGCTGGCCTATATGCGGCGCATCCCGCGCGAACTCGACGAGGCGGCCCATGTCGATGGCGCCAGCTATTTCTACACGCTGCGCCGGGTCATCATTCCGATTGCCATGCCCGGCATCGTGGTGGTGGCCATCTCGTCCTTCATCGAGTCCTATGCCCAGCAATTCATCTATGCGCTGACCTTCAATTCCAAAACCGAATATGCGCCGCTGCCGGTCGGGCTGTTTGCGTATTTCGGCCGCCAGGAAGTGATCTGGAACGAACTCATGGCCGCCAGCTTCGTCGGCATCGCGCCGGCCGTGATCGCGATCTTCTTCCTGCAACGCTATCTCGTCAGCGGGCTCACCGCCGGCGCGGTGAAACAATAAACGTCAACCACCAGAGAAAAAACGGGAGCTTAAACATGACCATTCATTTCAAGACGGGGCTTTTCGCCCTGGCCTTGCTCGGCTCTACCGCCCTCGGCACGATGACCGCCACGGTTGCTGCCGCCGCCGACCAGGAAATCAGCTGGATCTATTGCGGCGACAAGATCGACCCGATCCACGAGAAATACATCAAGGAATGGGAAGGCCAGAACGCCGGCTGGAAGATCAAGCCTGAAGTCGTCGGCTGGGAACAGTGCCAGGACAAGGCGACCACCCTTGCCGCCGCCGGCAATCCGGTCGGCATGGCCTATGTCGGCTCGCGTACCCTGAAGGAATTCGCCGAGAACGACCTGATCGGTCCCGTGCCGATGACCGAGGAAGAGAAGGCGAGCTATTATCCGAACATCGTCGATACCGTCACCTTCGACGACAACCAGTGGGGCGTTCCGGTCGCTTTCTCGACCAAGGCCCTTTACTGGAACAAGGACCTGTTCAAGCAGGCCGGCCTCGACCCGGAAACCCCGCCGAAGACCTGGGCTGACGAAATCGCCTATGCCAAGGCGATCAAGGAAAAGACCGGCATTGCCGGTTACGGCCTGCCGGCCAAGACCTTCGACAATACCATGCACCAGTTCATGCACTGGGTTTACACCAACAATGGCAAGGTCATCGATGGCGACAAGATCGTCATGGACAGCCCGGAAGTGCTGGCCGCCCTGCAGGCCTATAAAGACATCACGCCTTATTCCGTCGAAGGGGCGACCGCTTATGAGCAGAACGAAATCCGCGCCATCTTCCTCGACGGCAAGGTCGGCATGATCCAGGCCGGTTCGGGTGCCGCTGCCCGCCTGAAGGATACCAAGATCAACTGGGGTGTCGCAGCCCTGCCGCTCGGCCCTTCGGCCAAGGGTGAAGGCACGCTGCTGATCACCGACAGCCTGGCGATCTTCAAGGGCACCGGCGTCGAGGAAAAGGCGGCAGAATTCGCCAAGTACATCACCTCGCCGGGTCCGCAGGGCGAATATGAGCTGCAGGGCGGCGCCGGCCTGACCCCGCTGCGTCCGTCTGCCAAGGTCGACGAATTCGTGAAAGCCGATCCGTCGTGGAAGCCGTTCATCGACGGGATCGCCTTTGGTGGTCCGGAACCCCTGTTCAAGGACTACAAGGGCTTCCAGAATGCCATGATCGAGATGGTGCAGTCGGTCGTCACCGACAAGGCGACACCGGAGGAGGCCCTGAAGAAGGCATCTGCCGCCATCGAAGAATACAAGTAGGCCTTTAAATTGCAGCCGCGGACCTTATCGGGTCCGCGGCCCTTTTTCCATCATTCCAGTGAGGCCGATCGTTGCCGCGATTGCCGGGAGACAGACGTCTTGGGTCAGCTCTATCTCAACAAGGTCCGCAAGTTCTACGGACATTTCGAGGTCATCAAAGGTGTGACGCTCGACATCAAGGATGGCGAATTCATCGTCTTCGTCGGCCCGTCCGGTTGCGGCAAGTCGACGCTTCTGAGGATGATCGCCGGTCTCGACGATGTGTCCGAAGGCGACATCGTCATCGACGGCAACCGGGTCAATCATTTGCCGCCGGTCAAGCGCGGCATTGCCATGGTCTTCCAGTCCTATGCCCTTTATCCGCATATGACGGTGTTCGAGAACATCGCCTTTCCGCTGCGCGTCGAAAAGATGCCGGAAGACAGACTGAAGGAGAAGGTCGAAGGGGTCGCCAAAATCCTGAAGCTCGACCAGCGCCTGGAGCAGCGTCCCGGCATGCTGTCGGGCGGCCAGCGCCAGCGCGTCGCCATTGGCCGGGCCATCGTGCGCGAACCGGAAATCTTCCTGTTCGATGAACCGCTGTCCAACCTCGATGCGGCGCTGCGCGCCGACATGCGTATCGAGCTGACCAAGCTGCACCGCGATCTCGAAGCGACGATGATCTACGTCACCCATGACCAGGTCGAGGCCATGACCATGGCCGACCGCATCGTCGTGCTGAATGGCGGCGATATCGCCCAGGTCGGGGCGCCGCTGGAGCTTTATCACAAGCCTGCCAATCTGTTCGTGGCCGGCTTCATCGGCAATCCGAAGATGAATTTCCTGCCCGTGACCTGCACGGCCGCCGGTCCCGAGGGCGTGACCATCAGCTTCGACGGCCAGTCCGTGCTGATCCCCGTCGAGCCGCGCGCCGATCTCGTCGGCCAGCCCTTGACGCTCGGCATCCGCCCGGAACATACGGTGCTTGGCAGCGGCGATCTTAACATCACCGTCATTCCCTCGGTGATCGAGCGTCTGGGGATCAACACCATCGCCTATGCCGCCCTACCGACCGGCGAGCCTTATTGCGCGCTGCTGTCAGGCTCGGCGCCTGCCAAGGTCGATACGGCACTGGTGACCGGCGTCAAGGCCTCCGACTGCCACCTGTTCGATGCACAAGGCATCGCACTTGAGCGCCGCGTCGAACTGACCGCCATCGAACCGCTGGCGGCTTTGGTGGGGTGACGAGGGCAGGGGTCCTAAGCCGTCCGATCGACAGCCTGTTCTCGGGACGCGAGCGCTCCTTCAGTTCACCACACCAACCCGCGGGCTGCCACGCTCTCGACGCGGGTGACGATGCCGTCGCGATGGAAGGTCATCGTGTCGAACAGGTTGGACACGACGCAGGTATGGTTGGGGACGATGCGCACCTTTTCGCCGATCTCCGGCCGCGATCCTCTGCATTTCGACAGGTCCACCGTGCCATGCTCTTCCGAGAGCCCGGTGATCACGGCATCGGGATAATCGACGATCATGCCATGGTCGCTGAAGCCGAGCAGGTCGGAGGTCAGCGCCTTCGAGCCGGCGTCGAGAATGGCGCGGTCGGCGGTCGGGCGGGAGACGACGGTCGCCAGGATATGCATGGCGCAATCGTCAAGTGAGCAATGGCCGGCCCGCTCCATGGAACGGTCGTTGTAGATATAGGTGCCGGCCCGGTGTTCGGTGGCGGACGGCACGAGATGGGCCGAAAACAGGCTGGGGGTTCCGCCATTGCTGACGATCGGGCAGGCGATGCCTTTGTCCGCCAGCGCGGCGATTGTGCCGGCAAAGAAGGCCTCGACGGCGGCTTCGGAATTGGCCTTCGGATAAGTCAGCAATCCGCCGAAGACGAGCCCGTCGGCCGCGACAATACTCTGCGCCAGCGTGACGGCGGCATCCGGCGTCTGTACGCCGCAACGCCCGCCGCCGGTGTCGCATTCGACCAGCACGGTCAGCGGCTTGTGGCTGGCGAACTGTGCGGAAAGGCCGCTGACGGTCGCCGCGCTGTCGGCCACGACTTTCAGGCCCGAGATCCGCTCGTTGAGGGCCACGAGCCGTTCGAGTTTTTCCGGCCCCAGAATATTGAAGGTGATCAGCAGGTCTTCGAAGCCGGCATCGGCAAAGACGTCCGCTTCGGTGATCTTCTGGCAGTTGATGCCTTTTGCACCGGCTGCCACCTGTTGTGCTGCCAGTGCCGGGATCTTGTGGGTCTTGATATGCGGCCGGAAGGCAAGGCCATGGCCGTCCATATAGGTCTGGACACGGGCGATATTGGCCGCCATGCGGGCCTCGTCGATCAGCGGCAGGGGCGTCGACAGCGACAGGATCGTGTCGCCAGGTTTAACGATTGGTCGTTCCATTATGCTGCCTCGCTGCCATGGGGATTTTCCATCATCGGCCAGATATCCCGCCGAGCGCGACGATAGGGATTGGTGGCCGGATCGTTCGGATAAGGCGATCCCGCCGAACAGTAAAGGATGTCCGAGGCGATCTTCGAAAAGGCCGCGTGGAAATGGTTGGTCGATTTGACCACCAGGATATGCTTGGCGGTTGGATCGATGCCCATGACGCTGAACAGCGATGGGTCATAGCTCTGCACGCGGATCGTGTTGAGGATGACGTCGATGCCGTCGAAGCGGATATGGGCGGCCGGGCCGAATTCGGCAAAGCTCTCGCCGAACTGCATCGTGGCATCGGGGACGACACGGATGATCTTAACCCGCGCATCGATCGGATTGCCGGTGCCGGGCGCCGATTTGGCGCCGAAGCGCAGGGCGATCTCGGCGCCTTCGCCGGCGGCCATGCAGATCTGCACGGCAATCGGATCCCAGATTGTGCCGACCGCGACATGGGTGGCGCCGCGGGCCATCAGCTCGGCCAGCACCACGGTGGCGTCACCCGCCGTTCCGCCGCCGGGATTGTCCCACATGTCGGCGATGACGACCGGGCCGGCTGTCGCCCTCATGGCGCGGGCAACCGCCTCTTTCTCGTCGATCTCCGGCATGCGGAACGTGCCCCGCTTGGAATAGAGCTCAAGCCCCAGTTCGCGGGCCAGATGCGCGCCTTTTTCCGGCTTGCCATTGGTGATGGCGATCATCTTGGTGCCAAGCTCCGGCACGTCGCCGGCCATGAAGCCATGAATGACCGACAGGGACAGCACGTCGGGATCGCTGGCCTCGATCGTCATCAACCTGTCGACGAAAGACCGCATCGGCTCGCGCGAGGTCGGGAAGACGTCGATCATCCGGCAATCGAACACCGACATGACCGGTGTGATGCGGCCCTCGAGCGTGTCGACGGCGATGCGCCAGAGGTCTTCGGCGCGGTCGACGAAGTCGGTATGCGGGAATTCCTTGAACACCACGAAGAAATCGGTCACCGCAACCCGCTTTTCGGTCAGATGGCTATGGGGATCGAGTTCGGCGCACAGCAGCACGTCGGGACCGATGATGTCGCGCACACGGGTCAGGAAATCGCCTTCGGCATCCTCGTAGCCGTCGGCCACCATGGCGCCATGCAGGCCAAGCACCACGGCATTGACGGGAAGGGCGGCCCGCAACTGGTCGAGGATCTCGTCGCGCAGGCCCTCATAGGCCTGGCGGTTGACGAGGCCGGCCGGATCGGCCCAGGCTGCGGTACCCTCGATCAGCGTCCAACCCTTCTGGGCCGCCACTTTGCGCCCGACGGTGATCGGCGCCGTGCAGAGTGTCGGCGTTGCCGGATGTTCTCCCGGCGGCGCATACAGCGAGCCTTCGAAACCCCGCCGGTCGATGCAGATCGGCGAGAAGGTGTTGGTTTCCGTCGCAAGAGCGGCTGTAAAAATGCGCAATGGCTTCGCCTTGATTCTTAAGTCCATTCGACTTTGCCCGATTCGTCAGGCTCCAGCTATTCCTCAGGCCTGCCCCATCGGATTGGGCAGATAGCCGGTGAAGCCGGCGATCTTCCATCGCCCCTCGTGCAGGCGGCAGTAATAGAGCGTCTGCCATTGCATGGGGTCGAGGCTGCCATCGGCCTTTTTGATGCCGCCCATGAACTTCTTGCGCACCAGGGCGGTCTCACCGGAGATCTCGATCTCTTCCAGCGTTGTCGTGGTGAAGATGGCGTTGCGCGGATCCTCGCCATAGCTGCCGGCGGCAAAATCCCGGGCCTGGGTCAGCCATTCGTCGCGATAGGCGGTCAGATTGGGAAAGGCGAGGCGCCAGTTGTCGGGGTTCGGATCGCGGTTGCCGCTCACGCCGATAAAGCCGTCGGCCACGAAATCGTCCTCGACCATCGACCAGTCTGCAGCCAGGAAGGCATCGATATCGCGCGGCACCAGCATCTCCCAGATGGCATGGCGCGCGCTGTCGCTGGACGGGAAGGGATTCTGGAAGGGATCGCGCATCAAACCTCGCCGATATTTAAATTCTTTTCATGAAAGCGGTTTTTCGCTGGTCAAAATCGCTTTTCCATGGTGATCTGTCAACGAATAAAGAAAATAATTTGCATGGATGGCCGATGACGATCAAGCGATATGGTGCCGAAAAGGCGGGTGCGGGTGGACAGAGATTGCCGTTCGCACGGGCTGTGGAAGCCGATGGCTGGCTCCACGTTTCAGGTCAGGTCGCCATGGAGGATGGCGAGATCATTGCAGGTGGCATTGTCGAGCAGAGCCACAAGGCCATCGGCAATCTGATCGCCATTCTGCACGAAGCCGGCTACGGCGTCGAGCATGTCGTGCGCTGCGGCGTATGGATCGATGATCCCCGCGATTTCTGGAGCTTCAACCGCATCTATCAGGGCTATTTCGGCGAGCATCCGCCGGCCCGCGCCTGCGTCCAGGCCTCGATGATGGTCGATTGCAAGGTCGAGATCGACTGCATCGCCTACAAACCCAAGGCTTGAGGGTCGGCTAAGGAGGCGGGCATGGATATCTTTGCGACCTTACAGGAAGAGCGGGCACAGCTCTCGCCCTCCGAGCAGCGCATTGCCGATATCCTGCTCAACGACTTCGATTTCGCGGTCAATGCCTCGATCATCGAGCTAGCCGAGCGGGCCGAGGTGTCGCCGCCGACCGTGACACGCTTCTGCCGCCGGGTCGGCTGCCAGAGCTTTTCCGATTTCAAGGTGCAACTGGCGAAAACCGCCTATGTCGGCGTGCGCTATCTCAATCCGGAGGCCAAGAGCACCGAGCCGGCCGATGTGGCCAGCGACATCATCACCAAGGCGCAGAACGCGCTGTTCCTGATGCACCGGGCCATCGATCCCGGCATGCTCGACCGGGTTGCCGAAAAGCTGTCGAAAGCCGAGATGATCTATGCCTTTGGCTCGGGCGGCAATTCCTCGATGATCGCGTCGGAAATCCAGAACCGGCTGTTTCGGCTCGGCTCAAGGGTGACCGTCAGCAGCGACCACAGCATGCAACTGATGATGACGGCCGCCGCCCGGCCCAAGGATGTCATCATCGGCTCGTCCTTTTCGGGCCGCAATGCCGAACTGGTGCGCAGTTTCAACCTGGCGCGCGAGGCCGGCATCACCACGGTGGCGCTCACCCAGAGCGATAGCATCGTGGCAAAGGCCGCCGAACTGGTGATCGGCATCGATCTTCCCGAAGGCGACAATATCTTCCGTCCGACCTCGACGCGCTTTGCCTATCTGGCCCTGGTCGATGTGGTGGCAAGCCTGGTCGCCTATCGCAACCGCACCCAATCGACCGTGACCCTTCGCCATATCAAACAACAACTGGTCGAGCACCGCGACGGTGACGACCGACAGCTGCTGGGAGACTGACCTTGGCGCCGCGCCCAACCCCTTTCCGGATCAACGTCCGATGAGCCGCTCGGTGGCGGTGGTGACCGGCGCTGCCGGGGATATCGGCCGGGCGATTGCCGCCCGGTTGGCCGACAGCCATGATCTTGTGCTGCTGGTCGACATCGATCTTGCGGCGGCGCAGACGGCTGCGGCCGGTCTGGGCGATACCGAGCGGTTTATCGCCGTGCAATGCGACGTCACCGATGCGGCCAGCGTCACGGCCATGGCGGCATTTGCCATGGCGCAAGGCGCCGTCACGACGCTGGTCAACAATGCCGGCGCGGCGCGGGCCGTCAGTCTTCACGATACGACGCCGGAGATCTGGCGGGCCGACACGGCGCTCAATCTCGAGGCGGCATTCCTGTGCTTCCGGGCGCTCGAAGGCAGCCTCAAGGCCGTGCAAGGCTCGGTGATCAATATCGCCTCCGTCAATGGCATGGCGGTGTTCGGCCATCCGGCCTATAGCGCCGCCAAAGCCGGTCTCGTGCATCTGACGAAGCTCATCGCTGTGGAATACGGCAAGTTCGGCATTCGCTGCAATGCGGTGGCGCCGGGCACGGTGCGCACCCAGGCCTGGGAAGCGCGGGCGGCGGCCAATCCGCAGGTCTTTGAAGAGGTCAAGCGCTGGTACGCGCTGCGCCGCATCGCCACGGCCAATGACGTCGCCAATGCCGTCTTCTTTCTATCCGGCGACCAGGCCGCCGCCATCACCGGCGTCTGCCTGCCGGTCGATTGCGGGCTGACGGCCGGGCAGGCCGAGCTCGCCCATACCTTTTCGCAATCCGACCATTATTGATCCAACGATAAGCCAGGGGAACCATCATGGCACCACTTGATTTCCGTCTCGAAAACGCATGGCACCCGATCGAGGGTGATGCCAATGGCGGTTTTATCTTCACGCTGATCAATCTGTCGAACGCGCCGATCAAGGGCTTCAAACTGGTCTACACCTCGCTGACCCGCACCAATGACAGCCCGGTCTGCGGCAATGCCGTCTATCTCAGGCGCAATGCCAATTTCCACGAATTTGCCCCGCCGGCCGGTTTCGAGCTGGCGCCGGGCGGCAGCTGGCGCTTTACGGTCGATGGGTTGCTGCGCCCGGCCAAGCACCGCACCGATGGCGCCAAATCGGCCTATGTGACGCTGTCCGACGGCAGCCACCGGGATGCCGCGGTCGGCGACCTGATGCTGGACGGCCGTCATAGCGAGCCGGCGCCTGATCTGTTGCCGGAAGGCCGGCTCGACCAGCCCTTCGCCATTCAGCCCTGGCCGGCCGAGCTGTCACTGGTGGCCGGCGATACCTTTCCCGTGGCACTCTATCCCGTCGCCGGCACGTCTGCCGAAGATCTGAAGGCACTCGATGCCGTGATCTCGCTGTTCCGTCGCCTGTTCATGGTCGGCCATGTGCCGTTTTCGCTGGTACCGGTGCATGAGGGCCGGGCCTTGCGCTTCGTTCGGGATGCTGTCCTTGCCACGGAAGCCTATCGCCTGGACTTTTCCGCGGACGACATTGTCGTCCACTATAGTGCCGCTGCCGGCCGCCAATATGCGCTGACGGTGCTGGCGCAGCTGCTGTACGGCGCGCGGATCGATGCGGCCAAATTCCGCTTCCCGATCTCCGGCAGCATCAGCGATGCGCCGCGCTATGGCTGGCGCGGTTGCCATCTCGATGTGTCGCGGCAGTTCTATCCGGTCAACGACGTCACCCGGCTGATCGACATCATGGCCTGGCTGCGCCTCAACACCTTCCATTGGCACCTGACCGATGACGAGGCCTGGCGCCTGGAAATCAAGGCCTATCCGCAACTGACCAGCATTGGTGCGACCCGCGGACCGGACGGACCGCTTCTGCCGCAGCTGGGCAATGGCGCCGAACTCGTCACCGGCTTTTACAGCCAGGATGAGGTTCGGGCGATCGTTGCCCATGCGACGGCGCTCAGCGTCGAGATCGTTCCCGAAATCGACATTCCCGGCCACAGCACGGCAGCGCTGGTGGCATTGCCCGATCTGGTCGATGGCCAGGAAGCGCCCGACAGCTATCGCTCCGTGCAGGGATTTCCCAACAATGCGCTCAACCCGGCCATCGAACGCACCTATGAATTCCTCGGCAAGGTCTTCGATGAAATGGTCGAGCTGTTCCCGTCGAAGTTGCTGCATATCGGCGGCGACGAAGTGGCCGGCAATACCTGGATGGCCTCGCCGCTGGCGCGCAAGCTGATGGAGGAGCAGGGTATCGAGGGCACCTTCGGGCTGCAGAGCTATTTCATGAAGCGCATCCAGCAGATGCTGGCCGAGCGCGGCCGCAGCCTCGCCGGCTGGGACGAAGTCTCCCATGGCGGTGGTGTCGATCCGGACGGCACGCTGCTGATGGCCTGGCAGAAGCCGGAAGTCGGCCTTGAACTTGCGAAACAGGGCTATGACGTGGTGATGACTCCCGGCCAGGCCTATTACCTCGACATGGTGCAGGCCACCGAATGGCAGGAACCCGGCGCCAGCTGGGCAGGCACCGTGCCGCCGGCTCATACCTATGCCTATGAGGCGGTTGGCGATTTCCCGGAGGAACTGAAAGATCGCATGAAAGGCGTCCAGGCCTGTATCTGGACCGAGCATTTCCTCAATCGCGACTATTTCAACCATCTGGTCTTCCCGCGTCTTCCAGCCATCGCCGAGGCTGCCTGGACGCCCAGGGCCGATAAGGACTGGCTGCGCTTTGCCGCCATCGTCGGCCTCAACCCGCGTTTTTGAGGAGGGCACCATGACCTTCCGCATCGCTGTCGGTGGCATCCACACCGAATGCAGCACCTCGTCGCCGGTGCTGATGAAAACCGAAGACTTCCGCGTCCTGCGCGGCGCCGCTCTGCTCGGTGCCGACTATTTCAGCTTTCTCGGCGCCGCCGACGTCGAGCCGCTGCCATTGCTGCATGCGCGCGCCGTGCCGGGCGGTCCGGTGTCGCGTGTCGCCTATGAAGGCTTCAAGGAAGAGTTCCTACAACTGCTGAAGGCCAGCCTGCCGATTGACGGGCTCTATCTCGCCATGCATGGCGCGATGAATGTCGAGGGCATGGACGATGCCGAGGGCGACTGGATTTCCGCCGCCCGCGCCGTGGTCGGCCCCGATTGCCCGGTGGCCGCCAGCTATGACCTGCATGGCAACGTAACGCAGCGCATCGTCGACCAGCTCGACATTTTTGCCGGCTATCGCACCGCGCCCCATATCGACGTGCGCGACACCATGGTGCGCGCCTGGGAGATGCTGCTGAAGACTTTGAGGACCGGCGAAAAACCTGTTGTCGCCTGGGCGCCGATCCCGGTGCTGCTGCCGGGCGAGCGGACCTCGACCGAGGACGAGCCGGCGAAAAGCCTCTATCTCCGACTGCCGCAGCACGATCAGCTGCCCGGCATCTGGGATGCCAATCTGATGGTCGGCTATGTCTGGGCCGATGAGCCGCGTGGGACGGCCTGCGCCGTCGTCACGGGCACGGACGCGTCCGCCGCGCGTCGGGCCGCCGAAACCATTGCGCAGTCCTATTGGGAGGCGCGGGCCGACTTCCTGTTCGGTCCGGTGACAGGGCCGCTCGAGGCGATGCTCGACATTGCCGAGAAGACCGAGACCCGGCCGGTGATCCTGGCCGATTCCGGCGACAATCCGACCGGTGGCGGCGTGGGCGACCGGGCCGATGTGCTGAAGGCTCTGATCGCGCGGGATTGGCACGATGCGGTGCTGGGCGGCATTACCGATCCGGCGGCGGTGGACCGGTGTTTCGAGGCCGGCGAGGGTGCGGTTCTGCCGCTCAAGGTCGGCGGCGGTCTCGATCCGGCCAGCCCTTCTGTCGAGGTGATGGCAACCGTCATTCGGCTCGACGATCCAGGCCTGCCTGCCGACCGGCAGGCCGTGATCGGCATTGGCGAGGTGATCGTCATTCTCGCCGCCAAACGCCGTCCCTATCACGCCGTGGCCGATTTCACCCGGCTCGGCATCGATCCGGCAAAGGTCCGTCTGCTGGTGGTCAAGTCCGGTTATCTTTCGCCGGAATTGCAGCCGATCGCCAATCCGAACCTGATGGCGCTGACCGATGGCGTCATCAACCAGGATATCGAGGCATTGCCGAGCAAACGCCGCCTGCAACCGATCTATCCTTTTGCAAAGGATTTCGGCTATACACCGACTGCCTATCTTTCCAGCCGCTGGAAGGCGGACTGATCCGCAGCTCCTATTTCCGCGACCGGCGCTTCTCGACCGAGAGGCGCCTTTCTCTTTTTCAAGCCGTAGCCCCATGTTGTCCACGCTCTCGACCGTCTATCGAAACCCGCCGATCCGGGTCAGTGCGATTGCGATCTTCTTTTTCGGGTTTTCCGGCGCTGCGACATCGCCCTATCTGTCGATCATCGGCATCACCGAACTGGGCCTCAGCGACGCCCTCTATTCGGCGCTGATCCTGGCATCGGCCGTGATCAACGTGTCGGCGAGCGTCCTGATCGGCATTTTTTCCGACCGGCTCGGCAGCTATCGCGCCCCCATGCTGTTTGCCAGCCTGTTCGGGATCACCGGCTTTGGCCTGACCTATGCGGTTCCGACTGCCGGCGTTTTCGTGGCCTCGACGCTGCTGCTGATCCCGGTCTTCGGCGCGCTGAACTCGCTGATCTTTGCCAATGTCCGCGCCAGTTCCAAGGGCATGGCGGTGCGCGACCTGATCGCGGTCAATTCCGCCGTGCGGGCCACCATATCGCTGTCCTGGGTGCTGGTGCCGGGCCTCGTCGGCTTTTTCCTCGCCAGCCGCACCAGCATGCTGCCGGCCTTCCTGCTGGCAAGTCTCTCGGCTTGCGTCTGCTTCCTGCTGTTCTTCTTCTTTCTGCCGAAGACGGAAGTGCCTCCCGAAAACCGTGGCAATTACGCGTTTCTCGCCTCGCTGAAGGAAATCGGCTCACGCGCCGTGCTGGTCCGTGTCTTCGCCATCGCGCTGATTTCCGCGATGCTGCATGTCAACAGCGCGGTCCTGCCGCTGGTCATCACCGGCAATGCCGGCGGCACGGTCGCCGATGTCGGCGTGGTGGTCGGCATCGTCGCGCTGCTCGAAATCGTCTTCATCCTGTTCTGGGGATGGTTCGAGCGCCGGTCGACGCCGGTCATTACGCTCGCCTGCGGCGGCGGCATCTATGCGGTCTATCTGCTATTGCTCGGCTTTGCCCAGACGCCGGCCCATGTCTATGCGTTGACGCTGGTCTCCGGCCTTGGAGCGGCTGCCATCATTAGCGTGCCGATCACCTATCTGCAGGACCTGATCGCCGAGCGGGCAGGCCTTGGCAGTTCGCTGATTGCCGTCAATATCTTCCTGTCCGGTGGCCTCAGTTCGTTGCTTTTTGCACTCGGGACGGGAATAAGCGATTATTCCGGCACGGCGATCCTCGGCGCGCTCGCCGGTCTCTCCGGCACGCTGCTCGTGCTGGCCCTGGATGGCCCGCTGAAACGCCGCATGTAGACTTAAAGGAAGGCGACCATGGACACTTCCGGATCGGACAAGACAACGCTGCTGGAAGTCTGCGTCGACGATGCGGCAGGCCTTGCCGCCGCCATCGAAGGCGGCGCCGATCGGATCGAGCTTTGCTCGGCGCTCTCGGTCGGCGGGCTGACCCCGACCCGCGGTTTCATGGCGCTGGCGGCCCGTGCCCGCATTCCGGTCTATGCGCTGATCCGGCCGCGCGCCGGCAGTTTTGTCTTCGACGCCAGCGATGTCGCCATCATGCGCGACGATATTGCCGCCGCCCGCCAAGAGGGTCTCGCCGGCGTCGTCATCGGCGCCTCGCGGCAGGACGGAAGATTGGACGAGGCAGTGCTGGGCGAGCTGATTAGCGCAGCGGATGGCCTGGGGCTAACCCTGCACCGCGCCTTCGATCTGGTGCCGGAGCCGCTGGAGGCGCTGGAGGTGGCGATCGGTCTCGGCTTCCGCCGCATCCTCACATCGGGTGGCCAGAAGACCGCATTTGCCGGGTTGGACACGCTGCGCGCCGTCGCAGCTGCGGCCGGCTCCCGGCTGTCGGTCATGCCCGGCGGCGGGCTGAAGCCGGACATGGCGGGCACGTTTCTGTCGGTGCCCGGCATTACCGAACTGCATGCCTCGTGCGGCGCGCCTGTGCATGCGGCCGAGGCGCGACTGGTCGAGCTGGGGTTTCTCTCCGCCGATGCGCGGCAGACGGATAGGGAAACCGTGCAGGCCTTCAAGGCCGCAATGAAAGTTGCGGCCTCATGACTCGATCCGTCAACTATAGGTGATGCCGGTGGCGTGGGCGGCGTTCAGCATGCCCTTGTAGATGCCTTCTTCTGAGCCTTCGATGACAACGGCACCGACGGCGCGCTTGTAGAAGCCGGTCGGGCCGGCGCCGCCGATCACGCCGTAGCCGTAGCCTTGGTCGTACATGGCAAGCATCGTCTTCAGCAGCAGCGCATGGCCGATGCCCTTGCCGCGCATGGCCTCATCGACGCCGGTCGGGCCGAAAAAGCCGCGCGCCGTCGCATCGTAGCAGGCAAAACCCAGCACTTCGCCGTTCTTGACCGCCACCAGCAGCGACACCGGCTGGCGCATCATCGCAACGGTCGCCTCGCTCACCCAGCCCTGGCCGAAGCGCGGGCCGATCCAATTGGCAATGGTGTGCAGTTCCGGCGGCAGGGCGCGGCGGATGGTGACGCCTTCATCGGCCATCTTCTGGTCGAGAGCGGCGTCGGGCGCGAGGTCGTAGAGGTTGACGAGCATGTCCATGGTGAAAACTCCCTTGAATCTTATCCTTTGACCGCGCCGGCCGTGAGGCCCGCGACGATCCGGCGCTGAAAGATCAGCACGATGACGATCAGCGGCAGCGTCACGGTGACGGAGGCCGCCATGATCTGCCCGAATGGATATTCGTAACGGCTGGTGCCGGCAATCAGGCCGATCGCCACCGGCACGGTCTTGTTCTCATCCGTCAGCATGAAGGTCAGCGCAAACAGAAACTCGTTCCAGGCGAGGATGAAGGCGAGAATGCCGGTGCTGGCCAGCGACGGCCCCATGAGCGGCAGCAGGATATGGGTGAGAATGCGGAAATGCGAGCAGCCGTCGATCAGCGCCGCTTCCTCCAACTCTTTCGGAAACTCCCGGATGAAGGTGGTGAGGATCCAGGTGGTGAAGGGTACCGTCGACAGCAGATAGGTTAGCACCAGGGCGCTTGGCCGGTTGTAGAGGCCAAGCCAGTTGACCAGCTCGAACATGCCGGACAGCACCGCCACCTGCGGGAAGATCGAGATCATCAGGATCGCCATCAGCACCAGCCGGCGCTGCGGAAACTCGATGCGGCCGAGCGCATAGGCCGCGCTGATGCCGAGGATCAGCGACAGGGCCGTGGTCGAGGTGGCGACGAAGGCCGAGTTCAGCAGCGAACCCATGAACACCGGATTGTCGAGCAGCTGCCGGTAATAGGTGAAATTCAGCGCCGGCAGGAAGGCGGTGGTGTAAAGCTCCGCCCCCTGCTTGGTGGAGGAGACGATCGCCCAGTAATAGGGAAACAGCGTGTAGCCCAACACGACCAGAATGAGCAGGCCGAGCAGGCCCTTGCGCACGCGGCGCTGCAGCCGGTAGCTGGCAGACGTGCGGCGCTTGGGACGGGCGGAGACGACGGTTGCCATGGTCATTCTCCCGTCGAGCGATCAAGGCGCAGCGCGCCGATGAGGACGATGGCGACCAGGGCGACCAGCAGGAAGACCCAGGTCGAGGCGGCCGAACCGACGCCCAGTTCCTGGAAGCTGATCAGCCGGTCGCGGGCATAGATCGACACCGTCATGACATTCTGGTTGCTGGCGGCCAGCACATAGGCAAGGTCGAACATGCGCACGGCATCGAGCGCCCGAAACAGAACCGCAACGCCGATCGCCGGCCGTAACAGGGGAAGGGTGATCGACCAGAACCGTTTCCAGGCTGGAATGCCGTCGACTTCGGCGGCTTCCATCATCTCGCCGGGAATGGTCTGAAGGCCGGCCAGGATCAGCAGCACCATGAACGGCGTCGTCATCCAGACGTCGATGAAGATCACCACGCCCATGATCAGCGAACTGCTGGCCGTCCAGGCGATGCCGTGATCGATGAGCCCGAGCGACATCAGCATCTTGTTGAACACGCCGAACTGGTCGTTGAGCATCCATTCCCAGATCTTGGTGGCCACCACCACCGGAATGGCCCAGGGCACAAGAATGGCGGCGCGCAGCATGCCGCGGCCGGGAATGGCCTCGTTCAGCAAAAGGGCGATGCCGAGGCCGAGCAGCGTTTCGATGACAACCGAGATGACGGCAAAGACCAGCGTGTTCCGGACCGCAGCCCACCAGTTGGGGTCGCGCAACACCTCAACGAAATTGGCAAAGCCGATCAGATCGTAGACGGAGGGATCATCGAGATAGGCGTCGGTGAAGCTGAAGAAGAAGGTGCGACCGAGCGGCCAGACGGCGACCATCAGCAATACGATGATCAGCGGCGTCAGAAACAGCCAGGCGGCACGATGCTCGCGCCGGGCGAGCCGGACACTCATGCGCCGATCTCCCGCGCCACCGTGTCGATGCGCCGGCTGTCCGTGTCGAACAGGAAGATATCGGCATCGGCAAAGGCAAGGCCCACCGCATGGTTCTTGCGGTCGTAAGGCGGCCGGCCGGCAACGCGAACAACCCAGATGGTTGTCGGATCAAAGCGGATATAGGCGAAATGTTCGTGGCCGAGATCCTCGATGCGCTCCAGGATGCCGGTCATGCGGCCCTGGCCCTCCGGCACGATGGTCAACGCCTCCGGGCGAACGCCAACGGAGGCGGGTGTCTGCGCGCCGGAAATCAGGTCGAAGGGCAGATCGAGGCTGCCCGGACCTTGCAGCGCCTGGCCGGAGACGACAGGGTCAAGCTCGGCGAAATTCATGCGCGGGCTGCCGATGAAGCCGGCGACGAAGCGGTTGACGGGTCGGTGATAAAGCTCCAGCGGTGTGCCGACCTGCTCGATGCGGCCGTGGTTGAGGACGACGATGCGGTCGGCCAGCGTCATGGCTTCGGCCTGGTCGTGGGTGACATAGACCATGGTGGTCTTGATGTCCTCATGCAGGCGGGCGATTTCGATGCGCATTTCCATGCGCAGGTCGGAATCGAGGTTCGACAGCGGCTCGTCGAACAGGAAAAGCTCCGGCTCGCGCACCAGCGCCCGGCCGATGGCGACCCGCTGGCGCTGGCCGCCGGACAATTCCTTGGGGCGGCGATCGAGCAGGTGGTCGACCTTCAGCATGCGCGCCACCGCGCCGACCTTGTCGGTGATCGCCTGTTTGCCAAGCCGCATGGTTTCCAGCGCAAAGCCGATATTGCGGGCGACGCTCATATGGGGATAGAGCGCATAGGACTGGAAGACGAAGGCGACGCCGCGCTTGGAGGCGGGCACGTCGGTGACCTCCTCGCCATCGATCTGCACTTGGCCTTTGGAAGCGGGAACCAGGCCGGCGATGATGCGCAGCAGCGTCGATTTTCCGCAACCGGACGGGCCGACGAACACGACGAATTCTCCGTCATCAATGTGCAGATCGACCTCACGGATGACGTCGTGGTGTCCGTAGCTCTTGGAGACGGAGGAAAGCGTGACCGATGCCATGGGGATCCCGGATCTTGTAAGACTGCAAAAGTCCCATCCGACAAAGACATGTCGGATGGGATAGAGGCGGCGGCAACCATTGAGAGGCTGCCGCTTCGGCTTGGGATCAGCGGCTTTCTTTGAGTTTTTCGAGCTTGGCGGCGAGGTCCTTCAGGCCTGGTTCCACCTCGGTGCCGCCCGACAGCATGTCGTGGACGGTGCGGTAGAAGGCCTGCGAGACGCGGTTATAGCTGGTGCCGGTATAACCGGACGGGCGGCTGGCGCTGTCGGAGAAGGCCTGGCGGTTGTCCTTGAGGAACGGGATCTTGGTCAGCACGTCGGCATCGCTGTAAAGCGCCGGGATCGACGGATTGTAGGCGGCATCCACGGCGCGCATCTTCTGCATCTCAGGACCGGTGACGAAATCGACGAAGCTGGCGGCGGCTTCCGGCTTGCTGCTGTATTTCGACACGCCATAATACATCGGGCCGAGGCAGCCGGACGATTTTTCGCCAGCCTTGCCGACCGGCAGCGGCATCATGCCGACCTTGTCGACGACGGCGCTGCCCTCGGCATGGGATGTCGCCCAGACGTAAGGCCAGTTGCGGTGGAAGACGGCATTGCCGGATTCGAAGACGGCGCGCGAGGCTTCCTCGTCATAGTTCAGCACGCCCTCCGGGCTGATGGTGCCGATCCAGCCCTTGGCCATGGTGATCGCTTCGGCGGCGGCCGGATTGTCGATCGTCACCTTGCCGTCGTCGGCGATGATATTGCCGCCGCCATTCGAGCTGATCAGTTCGATCGCGTCGCAGGTCAGGCCCTCGAAGCTCTTGGCCTGCCAGGCATAGCCCCACATGTCCGGTTTGCCGGCACCGCGTTCGGCGTCCTGGATTTCCTTGGCGGTCGCCGTCAGCTCGGCCCAGGTCTTCGGCGGCGTCTTGCCGTATTTCTCCAGCAGATCCTTGCGGTAGAACATCAGGCCGACATCCATATAGGCCGGCATGGCGACCAGCTTGTCGTCGAGCTTGGCGGCGCCAAGGGTCGATTCGAAATGCATGTCCTGGCTTGCCTTCGGCACCAGCGTCGACAGGTCGAGCAGGTTGGCCTTGAACATGCCGAGCCAGATCACGTCGAGGAACAGCACGTCGACATCGGTCGACTTGGCGGCCAGCAGTTGCTGGTAAAGCGGGATCGCATCGTCGAGCAAAGCCGGCATCTTGTTGATCTTGGCCTCATTGCCGGTCTTGGTTTTCCAAGCGTCGGCCGCCTTCATGCAGAGGTCATATTCGGTCGAGGCGCAGAACACCGAAACGGTTTCAGCGCGGGCCGCCCCGCCGGCGAAAAGCGCCAGCACGGAGAGGCTTAAGGCAAATGTACGGTTCAGCATATGGTCGTTCCCCTGTTGATCTGAAACCTCTGGAGCGAGCGTATTCGATATTTTTATTCTGATCGCTTTCATTTATAGAACTGGATATAACCAGTTATGTCAATCGGCCTCCGTGGAAGAATTCCAGACCCGGCTGGAACTCTGCAACCGATGGCTTATAGTTATCCGATCTCGCGGAGGGGTGGTCCTTGAAGAATTCGGCAGCGCAAAGTTTGACGACAGGCTCCCTCGTGCCGCTGATGCGCCACGACGATCCCAGGCCCCTGCATCGCCAGGTGCACGAGGCGCTGCTGCAGGCGATCGAGGATGGGCGGCTGCCGCACAATGGCAAGCTGCCCTCCGAGCGCGAACTGGTGGAAATCTTCGGCGTCAGCCGGATCACCGTGCGCCACGCGATCCAGGATCTGGTGCGCCAAGGCATGCTGAAAAGCCAGCCGGGCAAGGGTTTTTACGTAATGACCGCCCAGCGCGGCTATGAGTTGCAGGTGCTGGAAAGCTTTACCGCCACGGCGCTGTCCAACAATCGCGAGCCGGGCAGCGAACTGGTCGAGGTGAAGGCCTACAAGCCGCCGCCCGAGGTGACGCGGCCGCTGTTTCTGCCGGCCGGTGCGGAAGTGGTGATCCTTCGGCGCCTGCGCCTGATCGATGGCGTGCCGGTGGCGATCCAGACCGACTGGCTGCCGGCCGCCCAGGTTCCGGGACTGGCGGATCTCGACTGGACCGGTCCGAACCGCTCGCTCTATGACGAGTTGCGCAACCGCTATCATATCCAGCCGGGACGCGGCCATACGACGCTCAGCGCTCGGCTTGCGACCGATTGGGAATGCGAGAAGCTCGGACTGGTATCACCTGCGGCGGTGCTGACCGTCGATCAGATCGTCTTCGACCGCCGCAATCGGCCGATCAACATGACGACGCTCATCCATCACCCGGAACGCTATCCGCTGACACTGGCGCAGTCGTGAAGTCTGTTTCCGCGGGCGACAGTGCCGTCGGCCAGCGCCGCAAGGCTTCCAGGCCCGGCTCGGTCAGCCCATAGATGCCGCGGTCGATCCGCTCGAACCAGCCATAGACATTACCCTGCAGGATCTTGGCGACCTCCGGTACCAGAGGGCGAAGATCGCGCGGCCGCAAGGGGCCGTTCTGCAGGGCTGCCGCGCAAGCCAGTGCCTGCTGGCGATAGGCGGTCATGATCGGCACCCGGTTGCCGCCGCCAAGGGTCGTGTCGCCCTTGCGGCGGCGGTGTTCGCTGATGAGGCGTGAGCGCTTGCGGTTGTTCTTGCGGGGCAGGGCCGAATCGGGGCTGATCAGAACGTCAACAATGCCGCTGTCGGAAACGGCCAGCATGCCGAAACCCAGCCTGCGGCACAGATCGCGGAACCGCCGGTCGCCCTCGCGGCCCCTGCCCTTCTTGGAGACGCGGGCGGCCAGCCAGATTTCGTCGCCGGCATTGGCCCGGTCGACCGCCTGCAGCACCAGTTCCAGAGTGAAGGTCAGCTTCAACTCGCAGATGACCACCAGCGGCGGCTCGCCGTCACCCAGCGCGACGATGTCGCAACCGCCGATTTCGCCCTTCACTTCGTAGCCGGCAGCCTCCAGGAAGCGCTTGATCGGCAGGTATAGCGTCGTTTCCAAATGATGTCCCTAGCGCCTGCGTCAGTCTTCGGCAGCGCGATCCCTCATAAAGGAAGGGCGGCTGTCTTGGAAGGCTGGCGGTGGTGATCGTCAAAAGCGTCAGCCAAGTTCCAGGCTGGTGATGCCAAAAATGCCGGCCTGGTTCAAGGCCGGCGGCGGCCCCTTGTACATGCGCGCCGTGGCAAATCCCCTGACAAAGCCGAGGGCCTGCAGATCATCGGAAAATGCCGTCTGCCCGGCGGGCACGTCGATATGCAGGGTCTGGCCGTCTGATGTTGCGGCCAGTGTATCCAGCAGCAGTTTTGCATCGGCCGGGGTTTGCGCAAACAGCGGGCCGATCTTGACGCCGTCGTGACAGGCACGCGCCACGGCATAGCCCTGGATTTCACCGTTGCGCACGATGGCACGGGCCACGCGCGGAGGCGCAAGCCAGGCGTTCAGGAAGGCATCGCGCGCCTCGGCGAAGAAATTCCTGTCGAAAGCTGCGATCGCCGGCAGCAGCGACGGCATCACATCGATGACGTCAGTGTCGGACGTGGCGGTGCCGGCATGGACGCCGCTCCAGCGAAAGGTCTCGGACACCGCGGCAAAGCCCATGCGGCGGTAATTGGCCTGCTGTTCCGGAACGCCGTCGAGGCCAATCGTTCGACCGTCGAGCAAGGCCATGCCGGCATCCCAGACCCGGCGGCCATAGCCTTTGCCCCGGCTGCCGGGGCGCGTGATATAGAGGCCGGTGAACCCGAAATTCGAACCGTAACGCACGGCGGAGATGCCCGCCGCCAGCTTGTCATCGACAAAACAGCCGAGGAAACCCTCGGGGTCGGCGGCATAAAAGGCCGCGGCATCGTCGAGCCCGGGATTCCAGCCCTCGTGTTTTGCCCAGCAGAGAAGCTGTTGCACCTCGGCAAGTGCCAGCGGCCGGATGACGATGCTGCCGATCATGCCGGGATCATCCGCGCCGGGGCGAAGGGTTCCAGCAGGCCGATATAGGTCTTCCCAACCGGGAAGGCATAGGCGCCGCGCTTGGCGGTCGACAGGCCGAGCGCCACCAACGCCTCGGCCTGCTTGACGGCGGCGGCAACACCGTCGATCACCGGCACGCCGAATTCGCGGCTAAGCTCCAGCGTCAGGTCGGCCATGCCGGCACAGCCGAGAACGATCGCCTCGGCTCTGTCGTCGCGCAGCGCAGCTGTAATCTCGTTGCGCAGCCGGTCGCGGGCATTCGATTGCGGATCTTCCAAGGACAGAACCGGGATATCGGCGGCCCTAACCTTGGCCCGCGAATCCATGCCATAGCGATGGACCAGTGCCTCGACCGGCAGGCGCGAGCGCTCCATGGTGGTCACCACGGTGAAACGCTGGGCGATGAAGGAGGCGGTTGCCATGGCCGCCTCGCAGATGCCGATCACCGGAATACCACAGAGCGCCCTTGCCGCATCGAGCCCGGTATCGTCGAAACAGGCGATGATCGCGGCGTCGGCGCCGAGACTCTGGCCCTTGGAAAGCTCGAGCAGCAGGCCGGGCACGGCCAGAGCCTCGTCGTAATAGCCTTCGATCGATGCCGGTCCCATCGAGGAGGTGACCGGCATGATGCTCGTTCCGGGATTGGCGACACGGCCGGCCGCATCGGCGATGGTCGCCGTCATGCTGGCGGTGGTGTTGGGATTGACGATGAGAAGGCGCATCAGCCGCGGGCCCTGCGCCGGTTCATCATGACGATCAGCCCGAGCGTTCCGGCGATGACGAGGAAGGAGAAGACCGTGGTGACCGTGCCAAGCGCGTAAAGCACCGGCGTGGTGACATTGGTGGTCATGCCGTAGATCTCCAGCGGCAGGGTATTGTAGGTGCCGGAGGTCATCAGCGTGCGGGCGAATTCGTCATAAGACAGCGTGAAGCCGAACAGGCCGACGCCGATCAAGCTCGGCGCGATCATCGGCAGCACGACATGGGCAAAGGTTTGCCATGACGAGGCGCCGAGATCGCGCGCGGCTTCCTCGTAGGCCGGCGAAAAACGGTTGAAGACGGCGAACATGATCAGCACGCCGAAGGGCAGGGTCCAGGTGAGGTGCGCGCCGAAGGCCGAGGAATACCAGGCCGGCTGCAGCCCGACCTGCTGAAATAGCACGCCGATGCCCAGCGAGATGATGATCGACGGCACGACGAGGCTTGCAACCGACAGATAGAACAGCGCCGTGGCGCCGGCAAATTTCCGCCGGAAGGCAAGACCGGCCAAAAGCGCCACCACCACGGTCACCGCCATGACGGCGATGCCGAGGAACAGCGAGCGGCGGAACGAGCCGCCGAAATCGCCGACCGCCTGTTTTTCAAACAGATTGACGAACCAGTGGAGCGACACGCCGTTGAGCGGAAAGGTCAATCCGCCGTTCGGTCCCTGGAAGGACAGGATCAGGATGGCCGAGAGGGGGCCGTAGAGAAACAGCACGAAGAGGCCGAAGAAGATGGCAAGGATGTAGAATTCGCGGCCGCGCTTGTCTGCATGCATGGCTTTAGAGCTCCTTGCGGATGTCGACGATGCGCAGGATGCCCGCGACCATCAGGAGAACGAGGATCAGCAGCACCACGGCATTGGCGGCGGCCGCCGGATATTGCAGCAGCGACATCTGGTTCTTCATCATCAGCGCAACGGAAGCGCTCTGGCCGCCCGACATCACCTGCACGGTGGAGAAATCCGCCATGACCAGCGTCACGACGAAGATCGTGCCGATCGCCATGCCGGGCTTGGCCAGCGGAATGATGACATTGGTGAGGATCTGCAAGCCGCTGGCGCCGGCATCGCGCGCCGCCTCGATCAGCGATTTGTCGATGCGCATCAGCGTGTTGAAGATCGGCGTCACCATGAACAGCGTGTAGAGATGCACCATGGCCAGCACCACCGCGAAATCCGAATAGAGCAGCCATTCGATGGGCGCCGGAATGATCCCGGCATTGACCAGCGTCGTGTTGATCAGCCCGTTTCGCCCCAGAACCGGGATCCACGAGATCATGCGGATGATGTTGGAGGTCAGAAACGGCACGGTGCAGACCAGAAACAGCACCATCTGCATGGTGGCGGTGCGAATGTGGAAGGCGAGAAAGTAAGCCACCCAGAAACCGATGAACAGCGTGATCGTCCAGACGATCAGGGCGAATTTCAGCGTGTTGAGATAGATCTTCCAGGTCACCCAGGAGCCGAGCGTTTCCTCGTAGTTGAAGGTCACGAAATCGGGATACATCTGGGCAAAGTCGTAGTCCCAGAAGCTGACGACGCCGATCATCAGGATCGGCAGCAGCAGGAAGGCGCCGAGAATCACGGCAAGCGGCGCGGCCTGGAGATAGGAGACCAGCCGCAGCGGCACCTGAAGCACGCGCTTCGGCTTCGGCTCTCCGACGCCTATGAACCGCACTGTCGCCATGATTTCGTCTCTCCCTTCATACCGCAGTTGGAAACTGCCCCTCATCCCCCTGCCGGGACCTTCTCCCCGCAAGCGGGGCGAAGGCGCAGGGCGGCCACCGTATCGGCCTTCTCCCCGTTCACGGGGAGAAGGTGGCGGCAGCCGGATGAGGGGCCTCGTTCGCCTCAAGCCGCGATGAACTCGTTCCAGCGGCGGACCATGTAGCGGTCTTCGTCCATGACCGAGTTCCAGCAGGCGACCTTGCCCATGCGCTCGACGAAGGAGCCGCCATCGCGCACCGCGCCGGCCTTTTCCATGACCTTGCCGTCCGGAGCGACGATATCGCCCTGGGCTGCCTTGCCTTCGATCCAGTAGCCCCATTCGTCGGCCGACATATGTTCCTTGGCGGTGTCCATGGCGGCGGAATAGTAGCCCTGGCGGTTGAGATAGGCACCGACCCAACCCGACGTGTACCAGTTGATATATTCATAGGCCGCATCGAGCTGCGCGCCTGTCAGATGGGCTGCAAGGCCGAGACCGCCGCCCCACGAGCGATAGCCTTCCTTGAGCGGCTGGTATTTGCAGGCGATGCCCTTGGAGCGCACGGCAGCAACCGCCGGCGACCACATCGACTGGATGACCACTTCGCCCGAGGCCATCAGGTTGACGCTCTCGTCGAAGGACTTCCAGAAGGCGCGGAACTGGCCGTCCTTCTTGGCCTTGATCAGGAATTCGATCGTGGTGTCGATCTCCGCCTTGGTCATGTTGCCCTTGTCGGCATATTTGATGATGCCCATGGCTTCGCAGATCATCGCGGCATCCATGATGCCGATCGACGGGATGTTGAGGATCGAGGTCTTGCCCTTGAAGGCCGGGTCCATGATATCGGCCCAGGTGGTGATCTCGCGGCCGACCAGGTCGGGGCGGATGCCGAGCGTATCGGCGTTGTAGATGGTCGGAACCATCGTGAACCACTGGGTCTCTTCCTTGGCAAACGTCTTGTCGCCGGGCTTTTCGACATAGCCGACCGTGTGCGGCGCCGTGCCCTGGGCGATGACGCTGTCCGGCGTCAGCTTGCCGTTTTTGAACAGCGGCACGATCTTGTCGTAATATTTCAGCTTCTTGACGTCCATCGGCTGGATCACGCTGGCCGGATAGACCTTTTTCAGGATCCAGTATTCGATGTCGGCGATGTCGTAGGAATTGGGCTGGGTGACGGCGCGCTGGGCGGCGGCGTCGGAATCCGTCGCGGTCATCTCCAGCGTGATGCCGAGGTCGGCCTTGCACTTCTCGGCAATGGCGTTGAGGTTCGACACACCGGTGCCGAACTGGCGCAGCGTGATCGGGTTCTGCGCCCAGATGGTCGGGAAACCGGTGATCGCGCCGGAGCCGGCGGCAAGGCCGGCCGCCGCGGAGGCGGTTTTCAGAAGCGAGCGGCGGGTGACGCCCTTTGCCGTCTTGGAATTCTCAGTCATGCGCTGTTCTCCTATTGTTTGTGTTTTTACGTTTCCATGCGGCCGAGCACGATCGCGTCCGGCGCCTCCCATGAAAGCGGGATGGCTTCGCCGACACTGACCGGATTTGCAAAGAAGGCGGTGTCGTCGAGAATGACGGTGAAATCCTCGATGCCGCCGCCGGCGACCACGAGTTTGACGGTCGATCCGAGATATTCGACATTCGAGACGATGCCGGTGAAGCCGAGGCCGGCGGCCGGCGTCTCGCCGATGCGCACATGGTCGGTCCTGATGGCGATATCGACAGGCTCGCCTGCCTCGACCTGCCGCCCGAGGGCTGAAAAACGACCGCCACCGAGGACCTCCAGGACAATGCCGGTCGGGCTATTGTCGACGACGCGGCCGGAAATGACGTTGTGGTCGCCCATGAACCGGGCGACGAAGGCGGTGGCCGGCGTCTCAAAAACCTCACGCGGATGGGCGGCCTGCTCGATGCGCCCGTCATTCATCACGACGATCAGATCGGCGAGCGCCATCGCCTCTTCCTGGCTATGGGTGACATGCACGAAGGTAATGCCGAGCGTCTTCTGCAGTTTCTTCAGCTCGGCGCGCATGCGGATTTTCAGGAACGGATCGAGGGCCGACAGTGGTTCGTCGAGAAGCAAGGCCTCGGGGTCGGTGATCAGGGCGCGCGCAAGCGCCACGCGCTGCTGCTGGCCGCCGGAAAGCTGCGCCGGCCGGCGGTTGGCATAGCCTTCCATCTGCATCAGCGTCAGCATCTCCATCGCCTTGGCGCGGCGCTCTTCTTTCTCGACGCCTTTCATCTTCAGGCTGAAGGCAACATTGTCGACAAGATCGAGGTGCGGAAACAGCGCATAGGACTGGAACATCATCGCCGTGCCGCGCTTGGCAGGCGGCAGATCGGTGACCACCGTGTTGCCGAGACGCACGTCGCCGGACGAAATGCTCTCGTGCCCGGCAATCATCCGCAGGGTGGAGGTCTTGCCGCAGCCGGAGGGCCCCAGCAGGCAGCAATAGCTGCCCGCCGGGATTTTCAGGCTGATCTTGTCCACGGCGACGGTATGGCCGTAGATCTTCGATACGGCGGCGATATCGATTTCTGCTGCTTTGGTCATTCAGCGCTCCCAATCCTGAGCGAAAGGGATGCATGTTGTGTGCCAGTTTCGGACTGGAGACCTAAGCTGTTGGAATCGCCGGGCTATCCAAAGAAGGCTAATGTCAGTCATGGGCTTGCGTAAAATGAATGCACAAAAAATCAGTTTTGCATTCAATCTGATGGTCAAATTGTGGACAATCGATTTGCATGTTTTTCAAGGTTCATATTTCCATCCGGCTGCGATGCGGATAGAAAGGCATGCACACGGGACATAGCCATGAATATCGCACACAAGACCCCAGCCAATCTGGATGCCAACCAGGAAGACCGCGCCCAGGCCATTCGCGATTCCCTGCGCGATGCGATCGTCGACCGAAGGCTGACGCCCGGCACCAAGCTGTCGGAGGCAGAAGTCGGAACGCTGTTCGACGTCAGCCGTACCGTGGTTCGTTACGCCCTGCAGATGCTGGCCTTCGAAGGGCTGGTCCGCACCGAGCGCAATCGCGGCGCCTTCGTCTCCATTCCGACGCCGGAGGAAGCGCGCCAGATTTTCGCCTCGCGCCGGCTGATCGAGCCGGGCATCGTGGCGGCTGCCGTGGAGCGGCTGACGCCCGACGATATCGAGGCTTTCCGCAAGCAGCTTGACGAGGAAGTGCGCTTCATGAACGAGCGGGGACCGGTCGCCCGACGCGCCGAGATCAAGGCCTCCGGCGATTTCCACCTGATGCTCGCTGCGGTCGCCGGCAACGGTATCCTGCAGCGTTTCATGGATGAGCTGGTGGCCCGCTCCTCGCTGGTGGTCGCGCTTTACGGGCGATCCGGGGTGTCGAGCTGCGGCCACAACGAACATTCCGCCATTCTCGATGCGCTGGCCAACAAGGATGTGCCGCGGGCGAGCGAGCTGATGCTGCACCATATCGATCATATCGAAGCCGATCTCGACCTGCGCGTCAAGGAAGGCCTGGCGCTGCGCGATGCGCTGAGTTCGTGATACGCGCGCCCACCGCATGAAAAGGCCCGCCGGTCTTTCGACTGGCAGGCCCTTAATGAAGCCGAAGAATGCGAAATCAGATATTCTCGGCGATCGCCTCTTGGGCGCGGGCCTTTTCTTCCTCGCGCTCCTTGCGATTGTAGCGGATCGACGACCACAGCGAGATGCCGATCAGGCCAGCCCCGCCAAGGCCGGTGATCACTTCCGGGATATGCACGAGCGTCTGGAAATACATGATCACCGAGAGGATCAGGATGGCGTAGAAGGCGCCGTGTTCCAGGTAGCGATATTCGGCAAGCGTTCCCTTGTCGACCAGCATGATGGTCATGGAGCGGACGTACATGGCGCCGATGCCAAGGCCTATGGCGATGACGAAGAGGTTCTGCGTCAGCGCGAAGGCGCCGATGACACCGTCGAACGAGAAGCTGGCATCGAGCACTTCGAGATAGATGAAGGCGCCAAGACCACCCTTTGCCGCTTCCGACATGGTCTTCTGCGAGGCATCGAGCAGGCCGCCCAGCACTTCGACCGCCAGGAAGGTCAAGAGGCCGTAGATCGCCGAATAGACGAAGGTGGTGGATTCCTCGCCGTCGAGGAAGTTCGAGAATACCAGGATGAGGGCTAGAACGAAGGCGATCTCGATGCCCTTGATGGTCGCCGAACGGGCCATATGCTTCTCGATGAAGCTGATCCAGTGCACTTCCTTCTCATGGTTGAAGAAATAGGTGAGGCCGACCATCATCAGGAAGGTGCCGCCGAAGGCGGCGATCGGCAGATGCGCTTCGTTCATGATGCGGGCATATTCGGCCGGCTCGCGGGCCGCCAGCAGCAGCGCGTCGATCGGGCCGATGCCGGCCGCGATCACGACGATCAGCAGCGGGAAGACGATGCGCATGCCGAACACGGCGATGATGATACCCCATGTCAGGAAGCGTTGCTGCCAGACGGGGGTCATGTCTTTCAGCTTATTGGCGTTGACGATGGCGTTGTCGAAGGACAGCGAGATTTCCAACACGGCCAGAACCGCACAGATGAAGAAGACCGTCGCCATGCCGCCGAGCGTGCCGGTCGACTGCCAGCCGAGCCAGGCGCCGAGAAGAAGGCCGACGGCCGTGACAATGAAGGCCCATTTGAAATAGCCAAGGCTGCTGTTGTTGACGGATGGCGTGCTCACGAGCGCACCTCCGGACGTCTTGCGGGGCATGTTGAAATCATCGAATCGCGCCGACCCTGAAGGGCATGCGCGTGAGGCATGGTCAGAATGATCATATTCTTGAATCCGCCGGCTCATTTGCTGGCGGTACCGACATCACGAGAGCGCCGTAAACTCTCGCCAGAGGGGCCCGGCACCTGTGGTTGCTCGCGGGTCATCGTGTCGACAACCGCAGAACACGGTCGTTTTCGCTGAAGTCTGACCGTCCGTCAAGAGCTTCAGGCGATTACCGCCCATGTCCAGAGCCATTACGGTCCGTCAGGGCCTTCTCGAGGCAGGATGCTCACCGTTGAAGAACAGTCCAGACAGGTTGCACGCTGTCCAGACCTCACGTCCGCCCCCACGGCTCACGCGGGAACAATAGGAATGGGCGGACGTTTCCGAGACGTGCGGCCGTTATAAATTTAGTGACTGCGTAACAACTAATTAAATCCACTAACGCTAATCTGCGTCATCACCAATGAATTGATCGCTATGCTCCTGACGTTGCAGAATTCTATCCTTGAAATGATCGCCAGGGGCGAACCCCTGAACGCGACCATCGATCGGCTTTGCAATACGGTGGAAGAGACCGTGGCCGGGATTGTCTGCTCGGTGTTGTCCGTGGATGCGCAAGGACTGCTGCATCCACTGTCAGCTCCGTCCCTTCCCGCCCATTACAGCGCAGCGCTGGATGGTATTCGGATCGGTCCGTGCGCAGGCTCCTGCGGCACTGCCGCCTATCGTGGTCGTCCGGTCATTGTCACCGATATCGAGAACGATCCGCTCTGGGCCGATTACAAAAGCTTCGCGCTGCCGCTTGGCTTTCGAGCCTGCTGGTCGACGCCGATCATCAGCTCTGGCCGGGTGACCGGAACATTTGCCTTCTATTTCAAGGAGAAGCGGGGCCCGAGCGAAATCGAAGAGCGTATGGTTGCGGCCTGCGTGCATCTCTGTGCCATTGCGCTTGAGCGCAACGAACGGGTCAACGAGCGCCAGCGTCTGGCCTATACGGACGTGCTGACCGGTTTGCCGAACCGCGCCCATTTCAATCTGGTCCTCGCGGAGCAGGGTGTCCGATGCCGCTGGGGCATCCTGCTGGCCGACATGGACAATCTGAAGCTCGTCAACGACACCTTCGGCCATGGCGCCGGCGATGATCTGATCAAGGCTGTTGCCCATCGCATCGCGTCGGTTGGCGGATCCGGCTTGACCTTCCGGCTGGGCGGTGACGAATTCGCCATCATCGTCAAAAACACCGATACCTCAAAGCTGGCTTCGGTCGCCGCCGACATCCTGCAGGCGCTGAAAGAACAAAGCGTCTGCGGCGGACATGTGGTCTTTCCCGCCGCAACGCTGGGCGGCGCGGTGGCGTCGGCCGACGAGGCGCCCGATCAGGTCCGGCAGAATGCCGATTATGCGCTGTACCATGCAAAAGAGCGCAACCGTGGCCAATATATTGAATTTGTGCCTGGTCTTGGAACAGCCATAACGCGCCGGTTCCGGGCGATCCACGACGTCAGCCTGGCCTTGAGCGAGGGTCGCATCGACGCCCATTATCAGCCCATCGTGCGTCTTGAGACCGGCGAGGTTGTCGGCTTCGAGGCCTTGTGCCGGATGATCACGAAGACCGGTGACATCGTTTCTGCGGCCCATTTCCAGGAAGCCATGAAGGATGCTCACGTGGCAGCGCAACTGACCTTTCAGATGCTGCAGCGCGTCGCCACCGACATGCGGCGCTGGCTGGATCTGGATCTGCCGCTCCAGCATGTGGGCGTCAACCTGTCGGCCGCCGATTTCCATAACGGCAGTCTGCTGGAGCGCCTGAGCGAGACGTTCGGCAAAGCCGGTGTGCCGCTGAAACACCTTATCTTGGAGGTGACGGAATCGGTCTATCTTGGCCAGCGCGATCACGTAGTGGCAGACGAGATCAAGGCCCTGCGGCAACACGGCTTGCGGGTGGCGCTGGACGATTTCGGAACCGGCTTTGCCTCGCTGACCCATCTGCTGACCGTTCCGGTCGACATCATCAAGATCGACAAGTCCTTCATTGATCGGCTGGTCCCGGGCGACGGCGGCAGCGCCATCGTCGAAGGGCTTCTCGGCATTGCCGAGAAACTCGGCATCCGGGTGGTCGCCGAGGGTATCGAAACAAATGCTCAAGTCCACCAATTGCTGGCGCTCGGCTGCCGGCTCGGGCAGGGATATTATTATTCAAAGGCAGTCGACCGCGAGGCGGCAGTCATGCTTCTGAAACGGTTCGGACAGAGCCCGCGCGATGACGAACCACAGCCGCTTGTCCATCCCCGCCGCAGTGCGGGAACCTGATGCTCAGGCCTTGTTGTCGCGGATCGCGCTTGCCAGGGTCTCGTTGATCCGGTCCTGCCAGCCTGGACCATCCTTCTGAAAATGCTCCAATATGGCGCTGTCGATCTTGAGGGAGACGAGTTCTCGCGTGTTCGGCGGAGCGGCTCTCTCGACCGCAGGAGCGGGTGGCCGTTTGACCGGCTTAAACAGCGCTTCAGCGGCATCTTTGGGGTTAACCGGCCGGCGGGGCGTATGGGCCATCTCGAATGATCCTCTTGGCGTCCGACTCGGCAAGACAATCGCCGGTCGAGCTCGCCCAATTCGATGGCGAATCTGCAGCGCCCCGTCAAGGGCATGCTCCATCTCATCACCGCTCAGAGCGTCATCGCGATGCGCCGGCAACGGCCTAAAATCCGTTTGCGCGTGATTATGTTGACAGCCGTCAACCCTAACGGCGCGCCTGATCTTACGCCGGACACCCGCAAAGACGCGAAACGCTCAGAAATCGTTGACAAAAAAGGACTTGACGCGACTCAGGCTTTCAAACACCCTGTTACGGCGCAAGGTAGATTTGTATGTCTGCGCCGTAAATAGAGAAGTCTGCTGTTAACGTCTCCCGATCGCGTATATCTTCGCGAAGACGAATCGAGCAGATTGATGGATGCTAGCCGCGTTTTTCGATTTCGGCCATGAAGGCTGGGGCGCACGACAGCGGGCATCAGGTTTTTGGAGAATAGGATGGCAATTCCGTCCAGCACGGTAACAGAGGTGGCTCCCTTGCGCTCGGCCGATGAAACGATTGCGGAAGATGCTCAGGCGCTGTCGGCGCAATTGAAGGCCATGCGGGAACGGCTGTTCCCGCCGGCATCGAGAAAGACGTTGCGCAGCTTCACCTCTGGTGAGGCGGCGCGGTTGATCGGCGTATCGGACGGCTATCTCCGACAGCTGTCGTTGGCCGGCGACGGACCGCAACCCGTGGTCGGGACGGGCGGGCGGCGCTATTATACGCTGGCCGATATCGATGCGCTGCGGCATTTCCTGGCCGAGCAGGCGCTCGCCAAGGGCAATGGCGCCAAGGCACGAGCTTACGTGAAATGGCGCGATCCCGAACGTGGCGAGCATCTGCAGGTCATTTCGGTCACAAATTTCAAGGGTGGCTCGGGCAAGACGACGTCGGCCGTGCATCTGGCGCAGTATCTTGCCATGACCGGTCACCGGGTTCTGGCGGTCGATCTCGACCCGCAGGCTTCGCTCTCCGCTCTGTTCGGCTATCAGCCTGAGCTCGATCTCGTCGGCAATGATACCCTGTACGGCGCCATTCGCTATGACGGCGATGTGCGTCCGCTGAAAGAGATCATCCGCAAGACCTATTTCCACAATCTCGACCTGCTGCCGGGCAATCTCGAGCTGCAGGAATTCGAACATACCACGCCACGGGCCCTGGCCGAGCGGCGCGGCGGCCAGGCGGACGGGCTGTTTTTCACGCGCGTCCAGTCGGCCTTGCAAAGCGTTGCCGACAATTACGATGTGGTGGTGCTCGATTGCCCGCCGCAGCTGGGTTACCTGACGCTATCGGCGCTGTGCGCCTCCACGTCGGTGATCGTCACCGTCCACCCACAGATGCTCGACGTGGCGTCGATGAGCCAGTTCCTGTTCATGACCTCGGATCTGCTTGGCGTGGTTCGTGAGGCCGGCGGCACGCTGAATTTCG
Source organism: Rhizobium sp. CG5 (assembly GCF_023701945.1). Lineage (GTDB taxonomy): Bacteria > Pseudomonadota > Alphaproteobacteria > Rhizobiales > Rhizobiaceae > Allorhizobium. The sequence goes on along the minus strand of NZ_JABAEF010000006.1, from coordinate 3,996 downwards.
ACTTCCTGCGCTATCTGGTCACCCGTTTCGAGCCGCATGACGGCCCGCAGACCCAGATCGTCGGCTTCCTGCGCTCGCTGTTCGGGTCGCGCGTGCTGACGGCGCCCATGCTGAAATCGACGGCCGTCTCCGACGCCGGATTGACGAAGCAGACGCTTTACGAGGTCGGACGGGAGAATTTCAGCCGCGGCACCTATGACCGCGCCATGGAATCGCTCGACGCGGTCAATGCCGAAATCGAGCAACTGATCCACACGGCCTGGGGGCGGTAGTTCATGGCAGGAAAGAACCGCAAATCCGAACTCAAGGCGCTTTTCTCCGACCCGATCCCGAGCGGCCCGGCCCCGGCAGCCCCGACGCCGGAGATCAAGGCGGATCCGCCGGCCTCGACCGACCATGCCGGGCCGGAAACGGCAATCGGCGATGCGAGCGGACCCTCTACACCGTCCGGCTTTGCGTCGCGAACGCCCGGTCCGCGCGTCGCCTCCGGCGCCGTGAAGGCCATGGGCCTGTCGCTCACCTCGATTACCCGCGAGGCCGAGGAGGCCAAGGCGCTACGCCAGGCGCTGGAAGACGGCGAGCGGATTATCGCGCTGGATACCGACAAGATCGATTCCTCTTTCGTCTCGGATCGGCTGAGCGAAGAGGAGCGTGACGACCCGGATTTCCTGGCGCTGGTCGACAGCATCCGGGATAGCGGCCAGCAGGTGCCGATCCTCGTGCGGCGTCACCCGGATATCGTCGGGCGCTACCAGGTGGCCTATGGCCACCGGCGGCTGAAGGCGGCCCGGCGCGTCGGCATTGCCGTCAAGGCGATCGTGCGGACGCTGTCGGATGACGAACTGGTTCTGGCCCAGGGCAAGGAAAATGCCGAGCGGCGCAACCTGACCTTCATCGAGCGGGCGCTGTTTGCCAAGGCGCTGACCGAGCGTGGTTTTGATCGCAAGCTGACCGGCGAGGCGCTCGCCGTGCAGAAAAGCGAGCTGTCGCGGCTGATCCAGGTGGCCGACAGCGTGCCGATCCGCTTTGTGCGGGCCATCGGTCCTGCACCGAAGGCCGGGCGGGATCGCTGGATCGCGCTTGGACAGTTGTTGTCGACGGGAGCCGGCGTCGAGAAGGCCGCCGATGAGGTGCAGGCCGAACGGTTCAAGTCGGCCTCCAGCGACGAGCGCTTCCAGATGCTGTTCGACCGGCTGTCACGCCGGGCAAAGCCGGAAAAGGCCGAGGCCGAGCAATTGAAGGGTCCGGACGGCAAGGTGTTTGCACGGATCAGCCAGCAGGGACGGGGCGTCAAGATCGAATTCCTTGGCGATGTCGATCCAGGCTTCGTCGATCGCTACGGCGAGCGGCTGGCAGCGGATTACGCGGCCTTTGTGGCCGCATCCGATTAAACACGGGTAATTGCGGGTCGCGTGAGCGCTCCGACATACGGATAAAGAGATTTTAGGAAAGGAAGCTCAGAGACAAGAAAAAAGGCCCCCAAAACGTCACCATTTCGGAAGCCCTCTTCTTATGTAGCAATTTGAGAGAATCACTTCCACAGGACAAAGTCAAGAGTCGGCGGCGAATAGCTGGTCCGAAACGCGTTATTTTGTCCAATGGTCTGCCGTCGACGGGTCCTTCTTGCCTCTTTGATAAGGGGACCTGACATGATGGACAGACTTGCAACGACGCCATTTGGCGGCGGCCGGATGTCTGCGCGGCTTTTTGCCCGCCAGGCCAAGGTCGGCGCCCGACAGGAAGAGCTGCGCAACGGCGCTGGCGGCAACGAGACCGGGCGCGCCGACAAGTGGCAATTGCTGCGGGCCTTGACCGAGGCCCGCGAGGTCTTTGGCCTCGGCGACCGCACCATTTGCCTGCTTGAGGCGCTGGTGAGCTTTTACAGCGAGCGGGAACTGGACGGCAAGCAGCCGCTCATCGTCTTCCCGTCCAATCGCGAGCTTGCCATGCGAGCCCGCGGCATGGCGCCGGCCACCATCCGCCGTCACCTGGCAGCCCTGGTGGATGCCGGCATGATCTTTCGGCGTGATAGCGCCAATGGCAAGCGCTTCTGCCGCCGCGACGATACCGGCGAGGTGGAGGAGGCCTTCGGCTTCGACCTGGCACCCCTGGCCCTCAAGGCAGACGAGATCTATGCCGCGGCAGAGGCGGCAAGGGCAGAAGCCAAGGCGATCCGCGTGCTGCGCGGCGAGATCACCGTCCACTTACGCGACATTTCCAAGGTGGTGGCGACGGCCATGGAAGAAAGCCGTGCGGGCGACTGGGTGGATTTCGCCCTGCGGCTTGCGGCCCTTTCCGGACGCCTGCCGCGCCGCGCGCGCCTCGCCGACATGTCCCCGCTTCTCGCCGACCTCAGAATTCTGCGCGATACGGTGGAAACAGCCTACCTCAATTCACTCTCTGAACAAGAAATGAGCGCCAATGATCACCATTACGAGCGCCATATTCAGAATTCAAATACAGACCTTCCATCTGAATCTAACGGCTTGGACCATAATACCGGCGGGAGTGCCCAAGACACCGGTCCTGCCCCGGAACGCAAGATGGCGATCAGCCTGACCAAGCTGCAAAAGCTCTGCCCGCAAATGAAGGATTATGCCAAGGACGGCATTTCCAGCTGGGTCGACGTGATGAAAACCGCTGAGCTGGTCCGCTCGATGCTCGGCATATCGGCCGATGCCTGGGCGAAAGCCAAACAGGCCATGGGTCCGCAGGCGGCAGCCGTGACCATCGCCGTCATGCTGGAGCGGGCCGAGACCATTCGCTCGGCCGGCGGTTATCTTCGCAATCTCACCGACAAGGCCGAGAAGGGGGCGTTCAGTATCTACCCGATGCTGCAGGCCCTGGAGCGGGCCAAAACCTAGCCGGCCGCAACAGCAAGCTGGACAATTGACCTGGGATCAACACCGTCCCGCAAAGAAGTGGAAGTGACGTTGGACGGGTTTTCGGCTGGCACGGGCGTAGCGTTCGAAGAGTTTCTGTCCGAGACGCAATGGCGCGTCTCGGACAATATCAGCATCTCCATAACCTTCACCGGCTCCGGCCTCACCATTCTGTCGGCCGGCAATAACCGGCCTCGATCGCTGGGCCCTTTCGTTTCAGCGGTAGCCGCGGCGACGCTTGATGCGCTCAAGTCGCGCAAAGGCCGCCTCGGCCTGTTCGGTGGCCGCAAAGGTTTCCACCTTGCAGCGGCCGATCGTGCCGATCCGCCCCCAGGCGCGCACCAGCGAGACCTCGCCGAACAGGGTCGGCTGCAGGCCCAGTTGATAAAAGCGTGCCATGTTTCGGCTGGCATCGACACGCGTCATTTGGAGACTATGGATCGGTTTTGGCATGCGCCGGAGTCTCGGCGAGTGAGATCCCGCCGTCCAACGACTAATCTGAATCGATGAGCCTGCACCGATTCACCGCGCTGATGGATCTTGCCCCGTCCTCGCCACGCGATTGCCCCATGCCCGCAAGCGCTCGGGCTCTACGGATTGGCCGGAATGGCTGTGGCCAGGAAGCCGATCACCAGAAAGGCGACCTCCCGATGGATCTCTTCGCGGCGCCGCGTTCCACCTTCCTTGCAGACAATTCCGTCGCCCGGTGTTTCCGCCTCGATCAGCGCCGCCGCATCAGGCTTGCAAAGCTGCATGAAACTGAAGTGCATGGCGTCTGGAATCTCAACAGAGGTCGAGGAGGCTTTCGGCAGGTGTTGCGCGAGGTAACCGGATTCGAGCCTTGCCGGCATGTCACCTATATCCGTCCCGGCGCCGATCACCAGAAAGGGCGAATGAATGTCCGCTAGGCTCTTCGGCAAAAAGCCCCGCGCCAATCCCAGGTCGAAAGAGACGAATGTCGCGATGCGGGGATCTGCCATATCCCGTTCACATCAGGATTTTTGTCAATTGTTCAATCGCGTGGCATCGAATTTCTCCTTCGTCGGCGGATCCACGGTCTGAGCCCATAGCAATTACCGGCCCGGTTCTCGGGCCTATACAACCTCACATCCGG